>CAVQEH010000005.1:0-337762 GCA_963711455.1 uncultured Ignavibacteria bacterium | reverse complement strand
ATAAAGAATGAAGTATTGAAGTCACGATCTGCAAATCCCATCGCAAACCATCCCTGTCCGGAATTGACAGTTTCCTGTAGATCAAATGATGCTCCATTCTCCATATGGAAATTATGCCAGCCTGTCGTAAATGTAGAAAGCTTATCTCGATATATATATGCAATGCTCTCATCATATGATGCCAAAATCTGATTGTTGATTGCTGCCGCATCATCTGAAACAGGGTTAATATAACTCATTGGAGTCGCACTCCAGAATGGCCAGTTGGTTGCATTTACATATCCGTAAAATATTACATTCTGAATTTGTGAATTTTGAGGAATCACACTTATATCATAAACAGCCCATCCCACATAAGGATACACCGTATTTATTTCACCATTAGTTTTTGTGTATCCGTCCGTATTTCCTGTCCAATATTCTGCACTCATTGGATAGAAATCTTCTTCATAGAAACCAGGATTCTGTTCTGTTTTAAATGTCCATCCGGGACCCGAAGTTCCGCAGGTATCATTTCTGTCAACTATACGCCAGTAATAATTCGTATAATAATCTAATGCGCCAGTCGGCCAGGATGTTATAGGTGCACCACTATAAACCTGGGTAGCATTACCGGCTGTTCCAAACCATATCTCAACATTGTTTGTTCCTACACCATTATCCCAGCTTAAAGAAATTCCATCTACACTGACATCCATAGTTCCAGTAGGAGGATTTGGGTTGCTCGCTGCTTGAACGGTATAGGGAGAAAAGTATTGTGTATTAAGTGCAAAAGGAGCAATCTGATCAATCCAATCATGAACCAGTGTAGTCATACCGGTAGTTTTATCCATTGTTCTTAACTGACCGGTGTGTGTATCAGTATTGTATGCAGAGATATAAATTGTACCGGTTTCAAAATCATAACTCATTCCCTGACCGAAGTTTGGAGTAAATCCAACATAACCAATAGGAGTAAGTGATCCGTCGCTGATGTCGATGATATAAGCATTTGCTGCACCGGGGGTAATATTTACCTCATAAGCATAGCAAACACCGTATTCATCAAAACACAAATCTATTATATAACTGAATTCTAACTGGAAATTTCCAATCAATGTGGCAGTCAAGCTATTTATATCAAGCGAATAGAATCCATAAAGTCCGGTCATATAATAAGTATCATTTGACGGATTATAAGAAATCCCCGTGGGTGTATCACCAGGCATATTTATATAGCCGAGCAATGTACAGGTACCTGTTTCCGGATCGAAAAGATATAGCGCCGGTGCTTCATCAGTTAAATAATAATTTCCGTCACCGCCTTTACACATTGAAGATGCAAAATTAGGAGCACTGAAACTTCCAAGATTTGTAAACGGAGTACCATCAGGTATTGGAATAGAAATATTTGCATTCGTCGAGTTATCATTTGCATATGCGACACTTGCCAGAGTTGAATTACCCCAATGAATGTGGCTGTGTGATTTATCGAAAGGTGCCTTTCCTGTAGAAAGAGTTGTCTGCTGAGCGTAAATTGTACAAGATGCAAACAAAAAAACGATTCCCATGGTAAACGGTAGACTTTTTTTCATTACAATCTCCTTTAAATCGTTTAATTCAAAATTTTTATCTTCTTATTTCATTAATATCAGCTTCTTAATTGAGGACTGATTTCCTGCTTCCAGTTTGTAGAAATAAATGCCGCTTGCAAGGTTCGATGCATTGAAGTTTACTTCGTGCTGACCTGCTTTCTGCATTCCATCTAAAAGAGTTATTACCTTCTGTCCAAGCAGGTTAAATACATTCAATCTTACATGCTGATCCAAAGGAATTGAATACTTAATCATTGTTGTCGGATTGAATGGGTTGGGATAATTCTGCTGGAGCACAAATACTGCAGGTGCATTTACATCTACTTCAACTTCTTTGGAATACTCCGATTTACCGTCAAAGTCAATCTGTTTCAATCGATAAGAATATTTTCCGGGGATAACATCTTTGTCTGTATAAGAATATAAATGGGTTTCTGTTGATGTACCATTCCCACCAACATAACCAATCTTCTTCCATCCTGTCTGTCCACTGACCTCTGACGTTGAACTTCTTTCCACCTCAAAACCCTTATTATTAGTTTCAGTAGCTGTCTGCCAGTTTAATGAAACATTACCTTCAATTACATTTGCCTTAAATGATATTAATTCAACAGGAGTCACTTCATAGTCAACAATTATGTTGGGAGGATTGGGATCTGACCATCCTTCAAAATTAATCTGATAAAATTCAGAAAAATCACGGTCAACAATACCAATCGCAAACCAGCCCTGTGATGAAGTGACTGCATTCTGAATATCCGGTACAGCACTATTGTCCATAGGATATTCATGCCAGCCTGTCATAAAGTTTACTGTTTCATCTGAATATATATACGCAATGTTTTGGTTGTAACTTGCAAGGATCTGATCTTTAATTGCTGCAGCATTATCTGAAACAGGGTTAAGACTTCCCATTGGTGTAGCACTCCAGAAAGGAAAATTCGTATAGCTGACAAAACCTCTGAATGTTACACCATTAACAACAGCATTAGCTGGTATAGAACTGATGTCAAATACAGCCCATCCAACATTATGATAAACTGCGTTTATTCCCCCGTCTATTTTTACGGTGCCTTCAGTGGTTCCCGTCCAGAACTGTGCACTCTGAGGATAAAGAGTATCGGAACCCGGTTGGGAATTTGGTGCATGCTCGGTTCTAAAACGAAAGGTTATTTCGGAGTTACAGGTATCTCCGGTCTCAACAACTTTCCAGTAATAATTCGTATAATAATCCAGTGGTAAATAGCCCGGGTCAATTGTCCAGTAAGTTGCAAGCGAACCTGATTGTACCAGGGATAAAGATGATGGATCTGTACCGAAATAAAGTTCATTTGTATTAGCACCTGTTCCATTTGACCAGGTTAACTGGGAAAGATTGATATCAACGTTTATAGTCCCATCCGGAGGATTTGGATTTGCTGCAGTTTCAACCGGGCAGAGAGGAGAGAATGTTACCTTAGTTGTCCACGCCTGGTAAATCCCGGTGAAGTCATCGCACCAGTAAGGAAAAACAGTTCCATTGGATTCAACAATACCTATATAATCTCCCTGTTGTCCTGCACCTAATTCCTGTATTGGTTTTGGCTGGAACCTATGATCACTAACAGGAACATCTTCAAAACTTGTTCCTCCATCGGTTGATCTTGAAATATAAACCTGTGCTGAATCAGGTATTCCCCCGATTATTGTTGCATTTCTAGTATCATAATAAACAACATTAACTGCACCATCTTCTCCTACACATACAGCAGGGGTATATTGATACTGTCCGTTATTTACAGGATCCTGATTTACTCTTATTCCTGACGACCATGTTGATCCGCCATCTGATGAAACATGCATAATGATATCCAGATCGGTTCCCGCAGGAGCCAGAAATTTTTCTGCTGTTACAATATAAATCCAGCCGTTTCTTGGACCACCTGAGTTATCAATTGCCATCGATGGAAAATCATAAATTAATATAGGATCGCTGTCTATGAACGGAATAAAAGCAGTGACGCCATTACAATCATAAACATCATTATTATATGTCCAGGTTACTCCGCCGTCAGTGGATTTTGCAAGTCCAATAAAATCTCCTGTGTGCGAAGAGCCGGTAAGCTCATTCTGATATGCTATATAAACACTACCATCGGGACCAACTGCAGGACTCATACTATGGAAGAAATGACCGGAAGATTCTGTATTTATATCCTGATGTGCTGACCAGTTAACACCTCCATTTGTGCTGTAAGAAACTGCTATGCCTGCCGGAACAATGCTGTAATCCATCCAGGCAACATATGCTCTTCCGAAATAAGGACTCGCAGGTAAATTATCTACTGCTGTTTTGTTATAATTGAATGTACTGCCGGATTGTAGAGACGTACCAGCCGACCAGGTTGCTCCATAATCCGTTGAGTATGATACTCGGATTGTGCTATAACTATTATAAAAGTATGACAAATACAATCTGCTGTCAGGTCCAACTCCTGGTCCGGGGTTGCCGTTGTGATTTGATATAACCGGCGACGAACATGTATCGCTTCCAAACCAATTATTTCCGCCGTCAGTTGAAACGTATACCCCCTCGGTAAAATTAAGAGAACCCGGATTGTAAACACTGGCAGATGCAAATAGTATATTCGGGTCAAGACCTCTTGCAATCGGAACATTGAATTGTCGTTCATAGCTGGGATGCACACGGAAATTTGGTGATACATCTACAACCTGATCGCGAAAAATATACTCCATTGTTTTATGATTCGGATTCCGCAGGTCTAAACTACGTGACAGCATCTTATAAAAGGTTTTCGGAACCGTAGTATTCAATTTATTGAAATCAGAATTCTGAGCGAATGAGTTTGGTGTCGGGCAGAGAAATGTTACCAAAAATAGAATAACCGGTAGATATCTCTTCATAAGATTCTCCTTATTTATAATTTATAAATGCTTTTTAAGTTCATTATGATGAAAGAATTTTACTAGACAGCAGGAATCAGACTAGAGAAAGAGATAAAAATGAATATAAATATTATGTATTATAATAGATAGTTCGTAATTATTTAAAATAGGGACATATTTTAATACTATCTTTTTCTTTAAGTTCATCAATGATAACACCCCGAAATCAATGTACCGTTAAATATTTATCATTGTTCAGGATACTTTAATTAATTTATTAAGGCATCAGATCACTGCTTGTAACCAATGTCTTGTTAAACTATCAATATTTCTTTAAATTTTGTCAAGTCGAGTTAATACGTAAATTTAAAATCAAAGATTAAAGCAAATCCAATCTTAAAAACAATTTATTAATAATGAGGAATAACCAATGGGAACAGATAATAATTCAGCATACAATACTAACGATGAAAGTCAATGCCCTGTAAAGCATGTTGCAGGAGGTGGTACATCAAACCGTGACTGGTGGCCAAATAAATTAAATCTGAACATCCTCCGACAGCACTCTTCCAAATCTAATCCGATGGGTGAAGAGTTTGATTATGCAAAGGAATTCAAATCACTCGATTTAAATGCGGTGAAAAAAGATTTGTTCAAACTGATGACAAAATCAGAGGACTGGTGGCCTGCAGATTTCGGTCATTACGGACCGTTCTTTATTAGAATGGCCTGGCACAGCGCCGGAACTTACCGTATTGCCGATGGTCGGGGCGGAGGCGGCACCGGCGCCCAGCGTTTTGAACCGCTCAATAGCTGGCCTGATAATGTGAACCTCGATAAAGCACGCAGGCTGCTCTGGCCGGTCAAACAAAAATACGGCAAGAAAATTTCCTGGGCAGATCTTATAATTTTAGCCGGTAATTGTGCACTCGAATCTATGGGCTTCAAAACTTTCGGTTTCGGCGGTGGTCGTGAAGATATTTGGGAATCTCCTGAAGATATTTACTGGGGTTCCGAAGGTAAGTGGCTCGAAGATAGGCGATATAGCGGAGAAGAGATCTTGAGAATCCGCTTGCTGCAGTTCAGATGGGTTTGATTTATGTAAATCCCGAAGGTCCGAATGGAAATCCCGATCCTTTAGCAGCAGCCATAGACATTCGCGAAACATTTCGCCGTATGGCTATGAATGATGAAGAAACCGTGGCACTTATTGCAGGCGGACATACTTTCGGCAAAGCTCATGGTGCTGCCAGGGCTGATAAATATGTCGGGCCGGAACCTGCAGCTGCCGGCATTGAGGAACAGGGTCTCGGCTGGAAAAGCAGTTTTGGCTCCGGTAAAGGCGGCGATACAATCGGCGGCGGACCAGAAGTTACATGGACCGAAACGCCCACAAAATGGAGCAATAACTTTTTTGAAAACCTGTTCGGTTATGAATGGGAATTAACAGAGAGTCCTGCTGGTGCTAAGCAGTGGGTAGCTAAAGATGCTTCAAATAAAATTCCGGATGCAGCCGATTCATCAAAGAAACATTTACCAACTATGCTTACTACTGATCTCTCGCTGCGGTTCGACCCTGTATATGAAAAAATTTCAAGGCGATTCTATGAGAATCCTGAGGAGTTTGCTGATGCATTTGCACGTGCCTGGTTCAAATTGACCCACCGCGATATGGGTCCGCGTGCACGTTACCTTGGTCCTGAAGTGCCGTCAGAAGATCTGATCTGGCAGGATCCTGTACCTGCAGTTAACCATAAATTAATCAATAATAAAGATATAGCTGAACTTAAGAACAAGATACTTGGTTCGGGCTTAACTGTTTCTCAACTTATAACAACTGCGTGGGCATCTGCATCAACTTTCCGTGGTTCCGATAAACGCGGCGGTGCTAATGGTGCGCGAATACAGCTTGCACCGCAGAAGGATTGGGAGGTAAATAATCCTGAGGAACTAGCGAAAGTATTGAAGAAGCTTAAGAAGATTCAAAAAGATTTCAATGATGCTCATGGAAACAAGAAAGTTTCGCTTGCAGATATTATCGTTTTAGGTGGATGTGCAGCGGTTGAGCAGGCGGCAGAAAAAGCCGGCTTTAAGGTGAAGGTGCCTTTTACACCGGGACGCGGTGATGCAGTACAGGAGCAGACAGATGTGGAATCATTTGCTGTTCTTGAACCAATTGCTGACGGATTCCGCAACTACTATAATAAAAAATACGCAGTCCCTGCACAGGAACTGCTGGTTGACCGTTCACAGCTTTTAACACTTTCTGCACCTGAGATGACAGTTCTGATTGGCGGAATGCGTGTTCTCAATGCAAATTTCGATGGATCCAGACACGGTGTTTTTACAAAGCACCCGGGAACATTATCAAATGACTTCTTTGTAAACCTGCTTGATTTAAACACAGAGTGGAAAGCATCTTCAGAATCAAAAAATATTTTTGAAGGTCATGATCGTAAATCAGGAAAAGTTAAATGGACAGGCACCATCGTCGATCTCATTTTCGGTTCTAACTCGGAACTTCGTGCTCTTGCCGAAGTCTATGCATGTGAAGATTCTAAAAATAAATTCGTGAAGGACTTTGTGGCGGTATGGAATAAGGTAATGAATCTTGACCGCTTCGACCTGGTCTGAAGTCAGCGCTTTTAAAGAATAAGTTACGAAGTTATTTATTGTTAAGAGGCGGTTTGGAAACATGCCGCCTTTTTATTTCATATCGTTCTGTTTACTCAGCAAATAAACCTGTTGTTTTTTGGGGAGACCGGTTTCAGACAGAACCTGATCATATTGTCAGTAGAATTCCTTCGAAGATCGTTACTCCTGTGATCATGGGAAATCCAATCACTACCGATAAGTATTATTTCAAATTTCAGTGAGAATATTTATGGCTTCCTTTAAATTCATTGCTTCAAAATCAGGATGGATGGTGTCATCAGAATGAGGATATTTTGTTTTACCTGTGTATACCAGTAGTCCTTTACCCCCGATATTTTGTGCTGCTTTAATATCCGATTCAAGATCATCCCCGATCATTAAAAATTCCGCACCGGGATTAAAGCCAAGTTTTTTAAGAGCTGTATTAAAATAAATAGGTGAAGGTTTGCCTATCAGAATTGCTTCTTTTGAGGATGCGTACTCAATTGCAGATATAAATGCTCCTGCATCCATTGTGAGGGTTTTTCCATCAGGTTCCCAGTACCTGTTCTTGTGCATTGCAATAATATCGGCACCGTTAATTACTATTCTAAATATATCGTTCATGGTTTCGTAAGTCCATTTATCCGCAATGTCACCAAGAACAACTGCTTCAGGATTTTCATCAGTATCAAATTCTTTAAATAATGCCTTCAAATTATCCCTGCAGTAGACCGAAACTCTATTATAATTTTCTTTAACGTAATGCAAAGTTGCATCTACTGCGGTCATCGAAGGAATATCACTTTCTATTCCTCTTCCTTTAATAAAGTTTAGCATGCCCTCAGAAGTACGGAGAGTGGAATTGCTGAGAAGAAAAAAGGGGGTGTTATTTTCTTTAAGAAATGAAAAAAATTCTTTAGCATCCCCGGCTATATTATCACCGAGTTTTATTACACCGTCAAAATCTATGAGGACTGGAATGTTAGTATTCATAAATTGCAGAGCGAGATACCTGCCAACAAAAGGCTGGTAAACGGACAGGCTGCTTCGTTGAATCGCTCAAAAATAATTTTATTATTAAAGATTTAATTAAAGCTGAGCGAAACAGCGTTTCGCTCTACAAACAATTAATAATTCAAACTTTAGCAGGAATGAGCTGCGGAAATTTTACTTTTACAAATTCAAACAAGCCAAACATTATACCGGCATAAAACAAATTTCCTGTTAAATTATATCCGAAGAACGGAATGGCTGCAATGTAACATTCCGCTAATCCGGCAGGGGTTACAGGATAAAGCACTCCTGTAAGCCAGAAAGCAAAGTTTGTAATTGCAAAAAATGAAACCGCTGCAGCCACCGATGCAAGTATAATATTGACTGCTTTCTTTTTCCTTATCATTGTCATCCCGATTACAACTATTAAAGCAAACGCAATGTAAACGGCTATAATTGTCGAATGAAATCCGAGTACTAAATCAGTTAAAAACATTGCAACAAGAGGGACAGCAAAGGCAAGTTTTTTATTTGTAAAATACGCTCCGCCGAATAATGCCATTGCCCCGATTGCTGTGAAATTAGGGAGATGGGGAATTAGTCTTGTAATTGCTGCAGCAGCAATCATCGTACAGAGAACGAGTAATCTTGGAGAGATTAATTTTGAGTTCATCTAATGTTCCTTTCATTAAATTATAATATTTATAAATTTTTTCATTCTGAATTTTGATCTAAAAATAAAGATAAAATATCAACAGTTCAAAATTATGACGTCATTCAATTTTAAGCTTAAATCCTCCGTATAAAGACAACCCGGGAGTAGCGTAACCGTATACTTCTTCATAATAAGTATCGGAAACATTATTTACTTTTGCATACAATTGAAGATAACTGAAAATATCATATGATGCTGCAAGATTAATCAAAGTATAGCTGCTAAGCTTTATTCTTTCCGCCTGTGAGCCGTTAAAAAATTTATCATCTCTTTCCCCGACAAAAATTACATCTGCATTAGCATTAAATTTTTCAAGGAAAGAATAATTCAAACTGATTACTGCTTTATGAACCGGTCTTCTTAACAGCGGAAGATTTTTATCGGGTGAGTTATCACTTAAATCTTTTGTTTTGGTATAAGTATAATTTGATTTTAATGAAATTCCATCGATCAGCTTCAAATTAAGATATAACTCAATACCGTAGCTTTCTGCCCTGTTAATATTTATAGTTTTATAATTGTCATCAAACCCGAACAAATTGCTAAAGTTATTACTGAAATACGTGGCACCGAGTGTCATATTGTTTTCAAAAAGGAATTGTTCTATGCCGGCATCCCAGCCTGTACTTTTTTCGGGACTTAAGTTTTTATTCCCTGTAAAAGGATCAAATAAATTATAAAGAGAAGGCGCCTTGAATCCTGTTCCATAAGTGGCTTTAAGTTTGGTGCCCGTTTCCCAGATAACAAAAGCAGGAGAGATTCTGTATGTAGTTGCATCCTTAAACTTATCGTGGTAATCATATCTTATACCGAGATTAAGGAATAGCCTGTTTAATATATTACTCTGTTCTTCAGCAAAAATGCCCTGGGTAGTAAAATGTCTTGAAGGAAAAACACTTGAGCTGAAACTGCCTGCAGTAATTAAATTGTAGTCGCTGCTTGAAGTTTCTCTTTCGTGCTCTAACCCGAAAGTAAATGAAAGAGGTTTTGCGATGTTAAATGTATTCTGAACATCGAACTTAATCTTTCTTCCGTCATAAATGCTGGTTGAAGATAAAGGGTTGTATAAAGTTGAATCAAAGCTGTACTTTCTTACATTACGCAAATAAGAAATGCCGGCTTTTCCGTTCCAGGTATTTTTATCATTGGAATAAACAGTCTCAATTCTGAAAGAGTTTTCTTCAAGATTATAAACATAAGTCGGATCATCACCAAATCTGCCGCCGAACTGGTCATAACCGGCATCACCTTTGGTATACCTGTAAAAGAAATTTAGTTTAGAATTATTGTTAAAATTAATCCCGGTTTTAAGTGAACCGATAAAATTTGAAGCGCCGTCTTTTTCAGTGTTACCATACCTGGAAGAGGCAGAAGAGAATCCATCGGTTTTCATTCTGTCAAGATTAAGCTGGTAATTAAAAATATTATATGAACCGTTAAATCCTGTATTAAGCTTATAGGTGTTGTAGGTTCCGCCTTCTGCCGAAAGAGAATATTTATTTTTTCCCGAACCGTTTCTTGTTATAATATTAATTACTCCTGCCATAGCATCCGAGCCATATAATGTGCTTTGGGGTCCTCTGAGGATTTCAATTCTTTCAATATTATCAACAGGCAGATTTGAAAAATCATAAGTATTGCCGGGATCGCTCGGCATATTCATTTCAATTCCATCAAGCAGCACAAGGGTATTGTCCGGGCTACCGCCTCTTATAAAAACATTAGCAAGCTTTCCGGGTCCGCCCTGCTGAACAACATTCACCCCGTACTCATCTCTCAGCAAATCCATTACATTATCTTTTTTTGAATTCGCTATTTCTGCTGAATCAATAATCGTAACAGAGTTGGCTAATTCTATTAATGGCGTTTCTGTCCTGGTGGCTGTTATTACAACATCCGACATTTTGTAAAACCCGGTTGAATCACCTTTCTGAATTATGCTGTTCTGCGAGAAGAGAGGGGGAGTGAGAATAGTAAAAACTATTCCCGCTAAAAGAAAATATTTAAAAGACATGAAGTTACTCCGTGATAGTAATTGAAAAGTAACTTCGTGGGGGATTAACGAATTGTTTAAAATGATTCGTAATCTAACCTCACCCGCGAAGGTTGATTGAATTTTTTTACGGCAGGTTTCCTGGCTTTGCAAAGCAATTGAAAATTTATAATTGTTAATTATTCAATGCTCCGCTCACAGTTGCGCGTCAGCTCCGGGTTTTCACCGGATTCCCTATCATTCCCGTTCTCACCGGGACACCGTAATATTTTGAAAGAACTTTTTAAAGATAGATTCTTAAATCAAGAAATCAAAATCTATAATTGTTCTTTGATCTGATGCCTATGTAAATAGAGTTGTAACTCAGAGTAAGAGTAAGATTAAGAGTGAGAGGAAAGTGCCGATCGTTATAAAATAATAAACATTTATGAATTTAAATCGGCAGACAAAATTCAGATGAATACAAAATTCTAAATTGCTTTTCTTCTGCGTTATAAATAATTTTGTAAAACTCCTGTACGATTTTAATACCGTACCAATTGAAACCAAATATTGTAGTATTTAAAATAATTTTGTTACCACAAAAAACATCCGGTTCTCACTTTCCCAAAAGTTACCGATTTAATAAAGGAGAATTTTAATGGGTTGGCTTTTAAAGTTCCTTAAGTCTTCTATTGGCAAAAAATTTATGATGGCTTTGACAGGTAGTTTCCTGTTAATATTTTTAGTCGTTCATTTGATTGGAAATATAACTCTTTATTTTGGTCCTGATGCATTTAACGGATATGTTGAAGCTCTGGATACAATTAAACCCCTTATTCGTATTATTGAAGTTGTCCTTTTAGCTGCATTTATTCTTCATATTTATAATGGGTTAATCCTGTGGCTGGAAAATAAAAAAGCGCAGGGCGGAAATTTTATAGGTAAATACAAAATTAAAGCCTCAAGTGAAAATAGTTCGTTCTCCTCCAGAACATCATTCATTACCGGGTCGATAATTTTCATTTTTCTTGTACTTCATTTAGGAACTTTTTTCTGGCGGTTCAATGTGCACGATCCCGAAGGATTAGCAGATATACATCAATACTTTAATATTGTAACGGGATTTTTTACGATTTGGTGGTATGTCGCACTTTATATTATTGCCGTACTTTTATTAGGATTTCATCTTAATCATGGATTTCAAAGTGCATTTCAAACTTTCGGATGGAATCATAAAAAGTATTTCCCGGTTATTCAAAAATGCGGAACTATTTATGCGTTAATAATGACTTTAGGCTTTGTGTCTATGCCGATTTACTTTTTCTTTTTTTACGGAGGTAACTTATGATAAAGCTTGATTCTAAAGTCCCTGCCGGACAACTCTCCGAAAAATGGACAAACCATAAATTCAGTATGAAGCTGGTGAACCCTGCTAATAAACGTAAGTTTGATATTATAATTGTTGGAACAGGTTTAGCAGGTGCTTCTGCGGCTGCTACCTTAGGAGAACTGGGCTACAAAGTTAAAGCTTTCACGTATCATGATTCAAGCAGACGTGCCCACTCTATTGCCGCACAGGGCGGTATCAATGCTGCAAAAAATTATCAAAATGACGGTGATTCAGTTTACAGATTATTCTATGATACCATTAAAGGTGGTGACTTCCGTTCCCGTGAAGCGAACACCTACAGGCTGGCGGAAGTTAGTAATAACATTATCGATCAATGTGTTGCACAGGGAGTTCCCTTCGCCCGTGAATATGGCGGGACTTTAGCGAACCGTTCTTTTGGCGGTGCCCAGGTTTCAAGAACCTTCTATGCACGTGGTGAAACAGGACAACAATTGCTGCTCGGTGCTTACAGCTCGTTAAATAGACAAATTAAATTAGGTAATGTCCAGGTATTTCATCGCAGGGAAATGCTTGATGTTGTAATTGTGGATGGAAAAGCAAAAGGTATAACTGTTAGAAATCTGCTAACCGGTGAAATTGAAAGTTATACGGCACAAGCTGTCATACTCGCTACAGGTGGATATTCCAACGTATACTTTTTGTCTACAAGTGCAATGCTTTCTAACTGTACTGCTGCGTGGCGCGCTCATAAACGCGGGGCTTTATTTGCTAACCCGTGTTACACCCAGATCCATCCAACCTGCCTTCCTGTTCACGGCGAAGGTCAGTCTAAATTAGTTCTAATGAGTGAGAGTCTGCGGAATGATGGAAGAGTCTGGGTATCGAAAAAAGTTAATGATCATAGATCCGCAAATGAAATTCCCGAAGATGAAAGAGATTATTATCTTGAAAGAAGATATCCTTCGTTTGGAAATTTAGCACCAAGAGATGTTTCATCGCGTAGTGCAAAATATGTTTGCGATGAAGGACGGGGCATTAATGGAGGCAAAGCTGTTTACCTGGATTTTGCCGATGCCATTAAACGTTTGGGAGTTGATGTTATAAAAGAAAAGTATGGTAATTTATTTGATATGTATCAGAATATTATGGATGAAAATCCGTATAAGACACCAATGAAAATCTATCCGGCACCGCATTATACAATGGGCGGTTTATGGGTAGATTATAATTTAATGAGTAATATTCCCGGATTGTTTGTAGCTGGTGAAGCAAACTTTTCTGATCATGGTGCAAACAGGCTTGGTGCAAGTGCTCTTATGCAGGGATTAGCTGATGGATACTTCGTTATACCTTATACTATTGGTAACTATTTTGGAATTGAAAAACCAACCAAAGCAGATGCAAATGGATCTGAATTCAAAGAATCAAAAGAACAGATAAAAGAAAATACAAATAAGCTTCTTTCAATAAATGGTAAACAAACAGTTGATGAAATTCATAAAAAATTGGGTCATTTACTTATAGATAAAGTTGGTATGTCCCGTGACGAAGCTGGACTTAAAAAGGTGATAAAAGATATTACGGAATTACGAGATGAATACTGGCAAGATGTAAGAGTTGTCGGCAAAGGTGAGGAACTAAATCAGACTCTGGAAAGAGCCGGCAGAGTTGCTGATTTTCTGGAACTGGGAGAATTAATGGCTGTCGATGCATTAAACAGGGATGAATCCTGCGGAGCACACTTCAGGGAAGAACATCAAACTGAAGACGGCGAAGCAGTTAGAAATGATAAGGATTATGCCTATGTAGCTGCCTGGGAGTATGAGAAAGCCGGTAAGTGGAATCTTCACAAAGAAGAACTGGAGTTTGAGTTTGTTGAATTAGCTACAAGGAGTTATAAATAATGAGCAATAATAATATAAATCTGACGTTGAACATTTGGCGGCAAGCATCCGCAGCAGCAAAAGGTGATTTTGAACAGTTCAAAGTTTCTGTATCACCTGACGCTTCAATACTGGAAATGCTTGATGAATTAAATAATAGATTAGAAAAAGAAGGTAAAATTCCTATAGCTTTTGAAAGCGATTGCCGCGAAGGAATTTGTGGAACCTGCGGTCTTGTAGTTAATGGACATCCGCATGGGCCTCTTCCTAAAACAGCAACCTGTCAATTACACATCCGTAATTTTAAGGATGGGGAAACACTATTCATTGAACCATTCAGAGCCACAGCATTTAAAGTTATTAAAGATTTAATTGTCGATCGTTCAGGATTAGATAAAATTCAACAAGCCGGCGGTTATATCTCTTTTAATTCAGGCAGTGCCCCTGACGCTAATGCTATTCCGATTTCCAAAGATGTCGCCGCATTATCATTAGACGCTGCCGAGTGTATTGGTTGTGGTGCTTGCGTAGCGGCATGTAAGAATTCGTCCGCTATGTTATTCGTGGGGGCTAAAGTTTCTCAATTTGCACTGCTTCCACAGGGTCAGCCGGAAAGATATGAACGTGTGATGAATATGGTTAGGGTTATGGATGAAGAAGGATTCGGAAGCTGCTCGAACACTTATGCCTGTGAAGCAGAATGCCCTAAAGGAATTTCAGTCGCAAATATCGCTCGTATGAACAGAGATTATATAATGTCTAATGTTAAGAGTAAAGAGGTGGAAGTATAATTAATCTATAGGAAATTAATTGGATGGGAAAGGTTTTTGGTTTTATCATTTTAATACTTACTGCATCGATAATAATTTATTATCTGTTATTAAACCCAGGTATAAATAATTTTGAAAAGAATGATGTTGTAATGTATAACAGTGGAAAGGGAAGTCAGTATAAAATTTTATCAATGCGTGAAATAGATAGTCTTACCGCAAATTTGAATTACAGCTTTACTATTAAAAATGCTGTCACTCATATAAGCCGGGATTCACTAAAAATCCCTCTTAAACCGGAAAATCCCTCAATCTGATTTTATTTAATGCATTTAATGATCCCGGTTAACCTTTTAATCGGGATTTTTTTTATTTTCTCCAAAGAAATAAATAAGAGTTGGGCAGAATGTTCGAAAAAGAAGTTAAATTCACAATAGATTTCACTTTAAACCGGATAAAAAAATTAGGTTCTTTTTTCACCTTTGAAAAGCTTGCCTCAGTTGAGATACACCCGGCAATTATCCTTTACATATCAAATAAGCTCGATTACCTGATTTATGAAGATCGTAAAAAACTTTTACAGAATTCTTCATTTGATTATTCCGGAAGTGAAATTTCAAAGTACTTCAACCTGATTAGCGAAGAAATCAAAAAAAATAAAAGACTTGCTTTCGAGGATGTTAAAACGCTTGTATCCCATGCAGTAACTTTTAATATCAATTATCTCGTAAGACCAGGCTGGACGTTGGGAAAATTAATTTTCGATGAAAATAATACGAGGAATGTTAACGAGATAAAGATGATGCTGAACTATCTTTATTTTTATGATTATATAAGGAATGTATTTCTCGGTTATTTCTCAAAAAGGAAAATCCTATCTTTAAGTGAAACTGAGTTCGGGTTAATTCTGAATAAAATTGATAAGCAAATGCTTAATGAACATACACAGGATTTAATTGATAATGCACTTGTATCGATTGGTGATTTCTTTAATGAAGGCGGATTGAATAAAACAAGGATTTCAACACAAACGGTTGAAGTTTTTCTCAAAGAAAAAAATCTAATGGAGGCATTATTCAAGCTTCGCCGTTCAATCCCAGCAGAGGATAAAGGTAAATATGATATTGAAGAAATCAGGAAAATACTATATTCAAAAGAACCCGTAACAATTAAACATGAAAAAGAAGAAGAAGCTGTTGAAGAAGTAGTAGCTGAGGAAGAAGTTCTTGAGGAAGAAGTTCCTGAGGAAGAAGTTCTTGAGAAAGAAGTTTCTGAGGAAGAGATCCTCGAAGAAGAAATTCCTGAAGAAGAAGCTCCTGATGAAGTTGTTATTGAAAGTAAAGATCGGGGGAAAAGAAATTTAGTTGAAGAAGAAGATGATTCAGAGACGAAAACTGAACCGAGGGAGGATGAAGTTATTTTTGAAGAGCCGGAATGGGAGGATGAAGAAGAAATACAAGAAGAGGAGGAGAAAATAGAAGAGAATCTCCCATCAGTTGAGGATATTCAGGAAGAAGAAAAATCGAAAACTAAAGCCGGGGATGATTTTCTTGCAAGATATGAATCCGAATTGAAATCACTTGAAGAACTTGAAGCACAATTAAATAGTCTTGATAAAGAAGATGTTTCCTTTGAGAACCTTGATGAAGCAGTTAAAAAAGGAGTGTTTGAAATAGAAGAAAACACTAAAGAACCGGAAAATGAAGAAACTTTAACCTTTGAAGAAATAATGTCAGGTGCGGAAGAAAATGAAGATGAGGATGAAGCAATTGAGATCGAAGAAAATATCAGAAAACCGGGAAATAAAGAGTCCCTGTACCTTGAAGAAATAATATCGGATGAAGAGGAAAATGAAAAAGATGTATCAGAGACAGAAGAAAATATGAATGAACCGGATATTGAAGAAACTCTTACCCTTGAAGAAGTAATGGCTGATGAAGAAGAATATGAAGAATTAAAAAAAGAAAAAGAAAATAAAGTAGAAAAAGAAAGAGACGAAGAAGAAGAGCTTTCTGATGAAATAATCATTGAGGAAGAAGAAGTAAATCCATTTGGTGAAGGTAAAAAGAAAGTAGTTGAAAGTTCTCCCCAGCCGAGAAAGAATAATGATATCCTTAGTTTTCTTACGGATAAGGAAATGGATAAAATTGTGAGTAAGGTATTTAATGATGATGAAGAGGATTTTGTAAATACAATGGAGAAGATATCCGATTCAGCCACTTATGATGAAGCGACAGAAATTTTAAAAGCAGTTTTCTTTTCATACAAAGTAAGTCCTTTTTCAAGAGACGCGGTAACCCTGACAAACGCTGTCAGCAATTTCTTTAACCAGGAATAAAATGTTCATTGACTATGCTGAAATCATCATTAGCTCCGGTAACGGCGGAGACGGAGCAGTTACATTCCGCAGGGAAAAATATGTTCCCAAAGGCGGACCTTCAGGCGGGAACGGGGGTAATGGAGGAAGTGTATTAATAGAAGCTCATCATAATTTTTCTACTTTACTTGATTTCAGATATAGGAAAAAATATAAAGCCGGTGATGGCGAGCCGGGAGGCAATTCAAGAAAAGATGGAAAGAACGGTAAAGATGTAATCATAAAGGTTCCTGTTGGAACCGTTGTTAAGGATGCTGAAACTGATAAAATTTTATTCGACCTTGATGAAGATGGGAAAATAGTAATCGCTGTTAAAGGAGGAAAAGGGGGGAAGGGAAACAGTAATTTTGCAACACCTACTAACCAGGCTCCGCGTTATGCTGAGCCGGGAAGACCGGGTACAGAAAAAAAAATTATTTTTGAATTAAAACTTATTGCCGATGTCGGGCTGGTTGGTTTTCCCAATGCTGGTAAATCTACTCTTATCTCAACCATTTCTGCAGCACAACCTAAGATAGCCGATTACCCTTTTACAACTCTTGAACCTAATTTAGGAATAGTTCAATATAAAGACTATAACAGCTATACTGTGGCTGATATTCCCGGAATAATCGAAGGTGCACACGAAGGGAAAGGACTCGGGCTTAAATTTTTAAGACACATTGAACGAACAAAAATCCTGGTATTTTTAATAGACATTACTGCTGAAGATTATGTAAATGAATTTAAGGTTCTTCTGAATGAATTAAAAAGTTACAGTGAAAAACTTGCAGAGAAACCTAAATTATTAGTCCTTACCAAAGCAGATTTAATTGAACCATCTGAAATAAAAAAATTAACCGGAAAAAAAATTAAGGATTATACTGGAAAGGCACATATTATTTCTTCTGTTACAGGTTTAGGAATTGAAAAATTGCTTGACCTACTTTGGGATATGATTAAAAAGGAAAGGGATCAGAAAGCATGATTCCCGGTACATTTAATTATTTCCCGAATTCATATATTTTCTATTGAAAAATAACTAACCGGGTAAAAATGAAAATAATTCTTACAAGAAGCATTTTAGTTTTACTTTTAACTTTTCTGCCTTTTATATATTCCTGCGATACAGGGATAAATATATTTTCTCTGCAGGATGATGCACAGCTTGGACAGGAACTCAGCACGCAAATTGAAAATGATCCACAGGAATATCCCATTTTTCATGGCGATCCTTCAATAAAGAGTTATATAGTTTCTCAGATTTTTAATCAGATACTTCAATCACCGCAGGTTCAGCAAAAGAATGTTTTTAACTACCAAATGGAAATAATAGATGATGATTCTACTTTGAATGCATTCGCCCTTCCCGGTGGATACATCTATGTTTATTCTGGACTTTTAAAATATCTAACTTCTTCGGCAGCACTTGCGGGTGTGCTGGGACATGAAATTGCACACGCTGAATTAAGACATGCTACCCAAAGGATGACTGCTAATTATGGAGTTTCAATTCTATTGAACATTGTTCTCGGTCAAAACCCTTCACAGTTGGAGGAGATTGCTGCCAACTTGTTTGTAGGTCTTGGTTTCCTTGCAAACAGCAGATCTGATGAAGACCAGGCAGACCAATATTCAATTAAATATTTAACGGATACAAGATTTTATCCCGGAAGCGTTATGTTCTTCTTCGAAGAAATGAGGGATGATGGATTAATAAGTTCAAACGCTAATGAAATTGCCACATTCCTTTCAACTCATCCAGATCCGATTGACAGAATAAACAAAACGCAGGAAAGGCTTCAGCAGGCAGGGATTCCAATAAAAAGCTACAATGATACAGGAAATGATATCCTGCACGAAGAGTATCAGCAAAATGTTCTGGATAAATTTCATTAAAAAATCTGTCTTAATATCTTAAGTTGAATTTTGAACTTAATTATATTAAAACATATAATTCCCAAAAATGAAAATTTCCCTGCAAATCAGATTAATTATTACTTTGATGGAAACCTATTAATTTCTATATTTACAAGCTAAATTCTGAATTCCGGCGGGGTAGCTCAGTCGGTTAGAGCAGTGGAATCATAATCCACGTGTCGGGGGTTCGAATCCCTCCCCCGCTACTAAATTACAGGAGAAAGAATTATGTATTCAATATTAATAATTATAACAACAATTATAGCAATATTACTTATGATTATCGTTCTGCTTCAATCAAGCAAGGGCGGTGGTTTAGCCGGTACTTTTGGCGGTGCTGGCAATATGGGAACAATGTTTGGTACAAGAAGAACTGCAGATTTTCTGAGCAGAGCCACGTGGTGGCTTGGCGGTTCGCTCGCTGTTTTAACAATAATAATTAACCTGTTTTTTCTGCCTGGACAGTCTTCTGCAGAACAGCGTGAAAGTATAATTCAGAGATCGGGTCAGCAATCGGTGCCACAAACTCCTAGTTTACCACCTCAACAGCCCAATGTACCGACAACGGGAAACCAACAGCAGCAGCAGCAAACACCACAGAAAAAATAATAATAAGCAATTGTTAATTTTATTAGCCCTGCTTTGGTAGGGCTTTTTTATTGCCAACCTGCAAGCATCGTAATTATATCATCCTGAATATTACGATGAAATCTTTCCCCTTTTTTATCAAATTCAAAAATAATACTGATTATTAAATCATCTCCGCCTGCTGTTGTAAGATAACCGGATAAAGATGAAACTCCGTTTAACGTGCCGGTTTTTCCATGGAAATTATTTTCTGCGGGGGTTCCAAGCATCCTTCTCCTTAAAGTTCCATCAACTCCGGCAATACTTAGTGAGTTATAGAAGTCCTCATAATGAACAAGATCAAAATACATCTTTTCAAGAACACCGGAAATTGCTCCGACAGTTATCTGGTCGAATCTTGAAATTCCCGAACCATCGACAATTGAAGAACCATCTGAATATATTCCATTATCTTTTATAAAAGATAAGATTGCCTGTGTCGAATAAAATGCATTACCCTGTTTTTTACTGGTTTCTGCACCGATTGTCTTAAATAAACACTCGGCAAGGAAATTATCGCTGTGCTTATTTATTTGCTGTAAAAGATTTCTTAAAATAATTCCGCAGCTTGCTAATTCAAATGCGTTATCGGGAGTTACTCCTGATACTGCTACTGATTTTACTTCTATCCCGGAATGAATTAATTCTTCCTTTAAAGATTGGGCTGCATTTAAAGACGGGTTCTGAATATTAACAAGATACCTGCGGGTTCTTCTTCCTCTTCTTTTGTAAATTACCTCGCGATTCCTGTCCAGTACAAGTGCCGAAATAGGCGGGAGCTTAACGTTTGCAACTTCGTCTCTTATCCAGTCATCACGTGTATAAATATTATCGAAATAAGAATCATCCCCGATTATTTTCCCTGTAATTTTAACAATTCCCTTCTTACTTAATTTATCAACACAGTCTTCAAGATCAGATTTAGTAAAAAGAGAATTCCCATATCCTTTTATATATAGATTTCCATTGATAACTCCATCAGTCAAATCATTGTCATCGGTCAGCAGGGAAGTTTTAAGAATAAAATCTCCGCCTAACTCGGTAAGCGCTGTCGCAGTTGTGAATAATTTTGTATTAGAGGCAGGGATCATTGAATCGGTATGATTTAAGGAAAAAATCGTATCCTGGGTTAACGGGTTGAATATTAATACTGCAGCATGAGTTGAAGGGGGCAGCATTTTAAGTATCTGATTAATTCTGAGAGCTATTTCTTCTTTGGAAGTGGAATATGCAACTGAGATAAAAAATAAGAAAACAAAAATCGTACGCTTAACCATGCCCATCCTTAAAAAAACTTACAGTATCTTAATTTGTTTATTTAGTTGGTAGTATTATTTTTATAATTGAAACAGAGAAAAAATATACTGTTTATTATAATTCTTTATTTTTTTACTTACAAAAATTAACTGTTTCAAAATTAATTAAAAGGCAAACTAACTTCACCTTCAACAATACTTTTAAAAGGAAGACATGGGAAAAACCAAACCTATACTCAAAGCTTATGAGGATATTGATTTCTTAAATTCATCCGACGCGCGCATTCTGAGAATTCTTTCGGAATTTCTTGAACCGCAGACAAAATTCAGAAAACATAAAATAGTTGATACAATTGTATTCTTTGGTTCTGCAAGATTAATGTCGAGAAAAAAAGCACTATCGGAGTTAAATAAATTTAAAACTATTAACCCTAAAATAACTACAAATGATAAGCTTGCAGAAGACCTAAGAACTTCACAGCATATGGTTAAAATGTCTCGTTATTACGAAGAAGCGGTAGAGCTTTCAAAACGACTAACCGAATGGTCTCTCAGTCTTGATACATCGGGAAACAGGTTTATAATTTGCACAGGTGGCGGTCCTGGAATAATGGAAGCCGCAAATAAAGGAGCTAAACTGGCAGGTGGTTATTCACTGGGATTGAATATCAGCATTCCATTTGAACAGTTTGTGAATAAATATGTAAGCCCCGATCTCCAGTTCGAATTTCATTACTTTTTTATGAGGAAATTCTGGTTTGCTTATCTTGCCAAAGCATTGATTGTATTTCCCGGCGGGTTTGGTACACTCGATGAATTTTTCGAACTGATTACTTTAATCCAAACGGGTAAGGTTAAAAAGAAAATGCTGCTTATTGTTTATGATGAAAAGTACTGGAAGAATATAATTAATTTCGATGCAATGGTTTCGAATGCGGTAATCAGTAGAAATGATATGAATCTCTTTTCATTTTGTAATAATGTTGATGAAGCGTTCAATGAAATAAAAACACATTTTGAAAAATATTACCTGAAGAAAGAAGAGGAAAAGAGGCAGGAAGAACCTAAGATACAACTAAAGTAAAACAAGATAAAAGTAAAAGGGGGAGAACAAGATAAAAAAGTAAGAGGGGCTGTCGGATATAGAAAGTAAAAATATACTGAAATAAAAAACCCCGGTAAACGGGGCTTTCAATTTACATATTTGAATCAGTTCTGTGAGCGCGTCTCGCAGCTTTCAATCTTTCCATCCTTCTTTTAATAGAAGGTTTAACAAAAAAGGTTCTCTTCTTGAATTCTTTAAGTACACCGGATCTTTCGTATTTCTTTTTGAACCTTCTTAACGCTTTATCGATAGACTCATTTTCGCCTAAGGTAATTCCAACCAAATTATTTCACCTCGCTTCAGGTTGATTTAATTAGATATTGATTCTATTAATTTCTTATTTCCCGATTTCTGGAATTCTACAGTAATTGCACTTTGCCCGTTTGAAAGGACATCTTTCCTGACTACTTTACCGAAATCATCCCAGTTCTGATGATAAATGGCTTCTCCAACAACAAAAGATTTCGTCGGTGAATATACGGTGCAATCTCCGTTTTCAATTCCTTCCAAAGACGGCTTTGTTTCTCTAACGTCTTCACTTATATCAATGATCATTGTCTGTTTGCATTTTTTACATTTAGCCCATTTCTTGTTTTCATTATTATCATTTAATGAGACTTCTCCAACGAGTTCCATTTTTCTTAGAGCATTGCAAATATTGCAAAAAGCCTCAACATTTTTAACTCTCGCCATTTTATCACCTTTCTAACTTTGCAGACATTAAATATATCAAAAGATGTGAGGATAATCAAGAAAAAATTAGCTGCCTACTTCTCGTTTTCTGAAGGAGTGATTACCAATACCGGGCATTTTGCATAGCGGATAACTTTCTCTGCAATGCTGCCTAAAAGAGTATGTAAAATACCTGTCCTTCCGTGTGTCGCAATAACAATCAGGTCTATGCTATTTTTTTCAGAATAATCCACTATCTCTTCGAAGTCGACTCCTTTTTTAATTAAAGCGACGATTTCAACAGATTTATCTTTATTTATTTTTTCAAGTGATTTTTTCAGCGAATTCTGTGCGTCTTCTTCCAAAGTTTTTTCGATTTTTTCCTCGGATAAGTCAAGTGAACGGATAGCAAGAATTGGCGGAGTTTTTTCCAGGACATTTAAGAAATGGATTTTAGCTTTGTACTGTTTGGCAAGATCAATTGCATATCTGGCTGCAGAAAGTGAGAGATTGCTAAAATCAGTCGGCAGTAAAATATTTTTTATGTTAAACATATATTTACTCTATTTTGTTTTACAAAGAATATTTTCGATTTCTCTTAAAGAACCATTTGAAACAACTGCAACTATATTTACATTTAATTTAGTCATCAGGATTGCCGGATTAGCTCTAGCTGATTTATAACAATTCCCGGTATTTAAATAGGAGATTAAATCGTCTGTTAATGTAAGAAAATTATCGCTCTTTAACCCGTCTTCAGTCACCTGGAAAATATAAACAGGCTTGTCATCTTCATTGGAATAAACGAGGTTAGCAAGTTTTGTTTTATTAATATCAGTAATAAACACACCTTTAAATTGCCAATCTTCAATTTCGGGAATATAAATTGAATAATTTACGTTTTGCTCTTTAAAGTACTGTTTTATTTTTTCAGGATCATTTGAAACGAACTGAGGATTTATTTTTCCTGCTAATATATTTTCAAAATTACTTCTTGCCTGCACAAGCATATTTTCACTGCCGGTTTGTTCCTTCTCAAAATTTTTATTTCCTGGCTGAGGAGTACGATTGAAAATAAGCAAAATGATTGCAAGTATTAATATAATAGTGCTTCCCCATGCGGTGACAGGTTTTGTAGTGTAAATGCCCGGCAATCTTCCCGCGGTAAAACCTGATTTACTTTCCGATTTTAATTTTCTCTCAAGCTGCTTTTTTACTTTTAAAGGCACGGGTGAAATTTTTAATTTTTCCGAAACCAGAGATTTAGTAAAAGACTGAACATTATATTCAAATTTCAGTTGGGAATTCTTTTCAATTTCTTTAGATAGTTTTTCTTTCTCAGCAGGAATTTCAATTTCTCCATCTGTAAGTGCTGCTATGTAGTATAAATCGCGACTTTCTTTCATATATACATTACCCGATCTCACTTTTATCTTTGTTGATATATCCATGCTCAACAGAATAATTATATAATTTTACAAATAACATTTTCCTCCCGCGGTGAAGTCTTGATCTCACAGTACCTTCGGGAATATCAACAAAATCAGCAATTTCATCGTAATTAAATTCAAAAACATCGCACAAGACGATTACCATTTTGAAATCCTCCGGCAGGGAAGAAATGGCTTTAGAGAGTTCATCAACATTTATTTTATTGAAGAGCGCACCTTTAAAATGAGCAAAATCTCTCGACGTATCCAATCTGTTAAATATATTTTCAACTTCTGAATATTCTGTCTTATCAGTTTTAATTTTTTTGATAAAGGATTCATTGTAAGTATTTCTGACTATTCTTAACATCCATAATTTAAAATCAATTGTTTTATCAAGATGATCATAAAACCTGAAGGCTTTTACATAAGTTGCTTGTAAAAGCTCATAAGCAATATTTTTGTTCCCGGTAAGCCTTAGTGCAAAATTATAAAGCAGGTCCAAATGAGGTATTGATTCTTTTTCAAACCCAATCCTTGGATTATTGGTTTGCGGATCTTCATTCATAGATAAATAGAGAAATATAACGATTATTAATTTTCAATCGGGTTGGCTTTTTTATTAAATCTATATAACAAAATTAATAAAATCTTAAAATAATCAGCGAATAACTTCACCATTAATTCTTTCAAGATCAGGATTATCAACTTCAATAAGGAAGCCGTTTACCACAACGTATTTTACTTTCCCATTTTTTGTTATACAAAAATTAGCGGGGGCTTCTACTTTTATTGTTGCAGATCCCAGCACATTCGATAAGATAAGATTAATAGGAAATCTTGTATACTCTTTTTCAACCGGGAAATCTATGATAATATTAGTATAACCCTGGGAGTATAATTCAATAAAATTTAAATCGTTAAGTTCTTCAGCAGAAAATATTTTCTTATCGAAAGTTTTCCCTTTTGCTATTTCCATTCCTTTAAAATCATGATCTTCGTAGCCGCTGTAAACAGAAAGGTCGCCGATATCAGCAACTCTGCTTATTAAATAAAAACCTTTAGCTGAGTCTGTATTTATTTCAGTCCTGTTAATTCCTATATCAACATTAATATTTTTATCGCCAATTTTATATGTCAGATCTCTTAGTATCAAATCCATTATATTATCTTTTTCATTGAAAGGGATATTTCCATAGTCCTCAATGGTTTCATTTTCATAATCTTTCACAGCAATACTTCTAAACGCTGTAAGAAGAATTATAAAATTCAATTTTCTTAAGAATTGTTTTTCGGGATCACCTTTCCACCCGCCCGTTTCAATTAGAATTGTGCTGGTTCCCCATCTCTGAAAATTATCTCCAAATGCACGCGGCTCAAAATCATCGAAATATTTTCCTATATGCCCCGGAATAAAATCACCTAAAGCCCTGTCTAACTCACTGATTAACTGCATGGCTTTGTACCTGACAGGATTTAATGTCTTATCAAAATTTGTTGCGGGAGCAAGGAATGAAATAGCCGCCGATCTGAAACTTTTTCCGGCGCTGTAATAAATACTCTGGTCATGAAGATTAAATCCAAAATCAGCTTTGAGTGAATCAAATGTATCTTTAAGAATTTTAGCTTCGGGTGTCTGTAATCTTATAGCATCACGGTTTAAATCAACCTGGTACAAATTCCTTCTTTCAAAAACTTCGGCTCCATCGGGATTAACCATCGGAATAAAATATATAGTAAGGTTTTTTAAGATTTCTTTCTTAAAATCTTCAAACTGATTTTCACGGGATAAGAAATTAAATATATCGAATAAAGCCATTGTAGCAGTGGATTCATCGCCGTGCATCTGTGACCATAGAAATACTTTTACTTCGCCGCTTCCGACAGATATTAAATAGATTTCTCTCTGCTGTGCAGAAACTCCAAGCTCTTTAACAGTAAATAATTTGTTGTCCCTGAGATTTTCAATTAAAGGCTTAATATCTGAATGCTTAAATCTCCTGTTATTAAGAGATTCCTCACGAAAATTTTCATAGGAAAAATTAAGTTGTTTTACTAAGTCTTTGTACTGTGCCATCAAAAAGGAATTTAATATGAAAATTAATATGAAAAAGTATTTCATCTTATTTGTAATTTAACCATAACTTGTTTTATTTACTAAAGTTGATTGTTCATTATCAGGAGAATTTTAATGGCCACAAATAAATTAAAAATAGGTTCATCTCTACCGGATTTTAATTTAAAAGGAACGGATGAAAAATTTTACTCGCCGTTCTTATTTAAAGACAAAAAAATTCTTGTAATTATATTTAGCTGTAATCATTGTCCGTATGTTCAGGCATATGAAGAGAGGATAAAGAAAATTCAGCAGGAATTCGGAGAAAGGGGAGTACAGATTGTAGCAATAAATTCAAATGAGGAATCAGGCTATCCTGAAGATTCGTTTGAGAATATGAAAATAAGAGCAAGGGGGAAAAAATTTAATTTTCCTTACCTGAGAGATGAAGAGCAAAGTGCAGCCGAAGAGTTTGATGCGAGCCATACACCTGAAATATTTGTGTTTGACAGTAAAAGGACACTTGCCTACCATGGTAAAATTGATGACAACTGGAAAGAGCCGGATAAAATAAAATCACATTATTTAAAGGACGCATTAACAGAGCTTCTTAATGGTGAGGAAATTTCAGTACCGGAAACATTTTCAATTGGCTGTACAATAAAATGGAAGAAGACGGAGGTATCTTAAACAGGGACACCCATAGTTTCTTCAAACTTGTCAATTAGTTTAAGAGGCTGGGGAGAAATGGCAAAGCAATAAAGGGGATAAAGTGAAGCATAATTCTTAACGAGTTCGGTTAATATATCGGCAGTATAAAGCGTCTTATTTTTCTTTGGTATTTCTTTTTCGAAAAGCATGTAGTTACTCTTTTTCAGCAGGTCAAAATGCTTATCAGCATTAAAATTCTTCTGAACCAATTGAGGAGTCTTTTTGAATTCATGAAAATCCAATCGTGAATTCAGATTGTAATTCTTAAAGGTTTTCAAAATCTCTTTCGGATGTCGTTCAAGATTCCGTGAAAAAAATAAATCATCACCTTCTTCTCCATTTAGAAGTATCCCGAATGAAGCACCCGACTTATCAAAGTAAAGATAAAACTCACTATCCATTTTAAATCTTCCGAAGTGAATTAAAAAGTATGTTTTGTATGGCGCATCTTTTGCAAAACGCATATCTTTATTAATTCTCATCAGAGTTTTATTAAACTTTGGTTCTGTTCTTATGGCGGGATTTAACTGGGTGAAGAATTGTCCTATTGCAGCAACAAAAGATTTTGCGGGTAGAACTATATTTTCCTGGTACCGATCCCTGTTTATATCAAACCATTTTGTGTTGTTATCCTTTTCAAGTTCATCAAGAAAAGTAAATATATCTTTGTTGAAACCTTTGAAAGGAGGAATAGGAAGACTCAATACATCATACCGATGTTTATTGTCAAGAATAAACCGCCAAGAGTTTTTTCAAATTTTCCTGTAAGACTTTCGACTCCCTGGTCAAAAAAACGAATGACATAATATCTTATATTTATTCCGGCGAGGCTGCTTTTATCAAGACCGAAATTAGCTCCTAATCCGAAATATCCACCCGTGGCAACTTTCAGGTTTGCGAAACCAAATGCTTTAAAGAATTCCTTTGCATAAGGAGTGGTAAGTACCATTGTCGGACCAACACCAAAATTTACATATGGTCTCAGGTTATCATAAATTACATTTTCAAAAAGACGATACTGGACACCAAAGTTAACAGGAATTAGAAACACACGATTTTTTTTACCGACTGTGTATGTCTGGTTGGTATAATAATCATAATATTGAAACTCACGTTCATCTTTAGCTTCTGAAAAAGAAAAGTCAGCAAAGCCCGTAATTTTTTGTGAAAACTGTCTTCTGTAAAACCCACCAAACCCAAAACCGCCCTCGCTAAATATAATATCGAGCCCAAGTGCATTGTTAGGGAACACTTCCGGTTTTTTATCAGGAGCCAGTTCCCCAATCTCCTGAGCATTTACATTTAACAGGGGAATAATTATTATTGCTGCTAACAATAACTTTTTCATAATGCTATCTTTCTTTTCTTCAAAATTAATGAAGTCTGGATTAATATCAACATCTTATTTAATATACATTTATGGAATCAACTGAATCTGCATCTTTCTGGAACGATAAATATCTGAATAATGAAACCACCTGGGATATGAAAACTCCCACGCCGGTTTTTGAAAATCTTCTCGATGAACAGCAGTTTGTGAATCCGGGTAAAATATTAATAGCCGGCAGCGGTAAAGGGTATGATGCAGTGCTTGCGGCACAAAAAGGATATGATGTGTATGCCGTGGATTTTTCTGTGGAAGCTATTAAATTTTCAAAAGAACTGGCTGAAAAAGAAAATGTGAAAGTTAATTTTCTGCACGATGATATTTTTAATCTGGACACGATATATAAAAATTATTTTGATTACGTTTATGATTATGTGACTTATTGTTCGATCCTGCCGGAAAGAAGAAAAGATTATGCTGAAAAAATCTCGGGAATCATAAAGCCGGGTGGAAAATTGATTGCTCTTCTTTTTCCGATTGAGGATAGAAAAGGCGGACCGCCTTATGCAGTGGATATTCAGGAATTTTATGATCTGTTTTCTAAGCATCTTCAGCTCAAGTTTTCATCGCGGGAAATTAAGACGATTAAACCAAGGAGAGGTAGAGAAATACTCCAGATCTATTTAAAGAAAGAAAACTCAAATAATGCCGACCAATCTTGAACTAAAAATCAAACTTATTGATCCTGAAAAAATGTTTAAGAGTATTAAGGCTATTAATGCTAAGTACAAAGGTGAATTGAGCCAGGTGGATGTTTATTATAAAAGTGAAAGCTACCGCTTGAAATTACGTTTGGAAAACGGAACACAAACTCTTATAAAATATTTAAGGAATGAAGGAGCCGGTAACCGCTGGTCAGATTATCATCTGATTTCTTTGCAGGGAAATGATGCAAGAAATTATTTGAAAGATATTCTTGAAGAAGAAGTTGTTGTTGAAAAGAAACGAAAATTATATATCTACGATAACACACGAATTCATATTGATGATGTAAGTAAACTTGGATCTTTTCTCGAACTGGAAACCCTGGTAATTAATGGAAAACAGGATGCCGGAAAAAGATTCAATGAAATAATTAAATTGCTTTCTCTTAATAAAGAAGATGAAATTAAAAAATCTTACAGGGATCTGATTCTGGAGAAGAGGGGAAAATGATATTAACAAAATCAGGCAGAAAAGAATTTGATGTTGATTTTGAGATCAGCTTAAAAATCAAACAGAGGGATTTAAATTCCTTATTAATGATTGTTCCTACTAACCGGAGGAAAAGAGCACTTCAGAGGGAAATGATTTCACAATCTCCGGGTTCGGCAACCGGGAAACTAAACCTTGAGACAATCGGATCTGTCTCTTCAAAATTACTGTTTAACAATGATTCCGTAAAAACAAATATGGTTACAGATTCATCTTCGTCTATACTTTTACAACAAAGTTTTGGTGAAGTAAATCTTAATTATTTTTCAAATTATGGGGGTGAAATTCCTTCAGGTACTTTGGAGAGAATCGGGAATGTAATTGCTGAATATAAAAGACACGGAATTACTCCCGGCAAAATCAGGAAGGAAGCTGAGGAATTATCCGGATCTGAAAAAAATAAAGCACTGGATATTGCAAATGTTTTTGAAGAATATCAGAAGAAATTAAATTCTTTTGGTCTGAAGGAAACCGGAGATATATATTTTTCTCTCCTGGAACTCGGGGAGAAAAACTATTTAAGTAATTTCAACTCTCTTTATCCCGAAGTAAATCTTATCATTATAATGGGGTTTGATGAATTTACACTTCCCGAAATTGAAATAATAAACAGGCTTTCTGATATAAATAAAACCGAACTCTTTCTCAGCTTTGATTATTTCAAATATAATCCTTTAATATTTTCTCATCTCGACAACTGCTATAACAACTTCATTAAAAAGGGATTTAAAGAAATACCCGATAAATCACTTCCGTTGTTTTCACGGTTTCAGGATGAAATACGTGAGAATCTTTTTAGGAAAAAAGATAAATCAAAAACACTAAGCTATAAAGACAGGATAAAAATCATATCAGGTTCCACAAGAGAAAAGGAAATCGAATTAATTGCTTCTGAGATAAAAGAATTAATAATAAATAAAAATATTCAGCCTGAAAAAATCTGTGTGGCTTTTAATCTGATCAGTAATTATTCTGAAATAGTAAGAGATACCTTTCAACTTTACGGTCTGCCCTTTAATCTTACAGATAGATTTCATTTGGCTGCTGCTTCTCCTGTTGTCTCTCTCTTAAGCTTTTTAGAAATAGCCGAGAATGATTTTTATTATAAAAATATATTCAGAGCTCTGAGCGGTGGAATGCTGGAGATCGAGGGAGTCAATCTTACCAATCTTTTAAGAGCTTCCATCAAACTGAAAATTATATCGGGATTTGATAACTGGCAGAGAACCTTAAATGATGCTGTGGTTTCATTAGAAGAAAATGAAGAAGATACCCGTAATATTATTGAGCTGAAAAAATCTTATGGTAAAGCTTTAAATGATATTGATAAAATCCGCGAGTACCTGGATCCTTTTCTGCATAAGATGAATTTTCCTGAATTCAGGGAAAATCTTAATCAACTCATAAATAAACTTAAATTGCCTTTAAGACTCCTGACCGGCAGCCCTGATGAAGCGGAAAAAAATATAAAATCTGTTAATGTCTTTATTGAAACCAATAATGAAATACTTTCTTTACTTGAGGATCAGTTTGGAACAGAAGAAAAATTTCCTCTAAAATTTTTCCTTCATAACATAAGGATGGCTGTTTCCTCTTCCCGCTATAATATAAAAGAGAAGCCCGGCTACGGTGTGCAAATTACAACAATGAATGAGATACGCGGATTAAAATTTGATTATCTTTTCATAGCTGGTTTATGTGACGGTGATTTCCCTACAAAATTTTCCCCGGAGATTTTTTTCTCAGGTACAATGGCAAGAAATAAAGGGGAACAAAATCATATTACTGAAGAACGCTATCTTTTTTATCAATCTCTTTGTACGTGGAATAAAAATCTTTACTTCACTTATCCCCGGAGAGATGAAAGAAAGGAATTTGTTCAGTCGGATTTTCTAAATGAATTTATTAACACCTTTGAGGTATCAGTGGGTGCAGAAAGTGATAACGCCAATAAAATTTATACACGTGAACAGCTTTTAACATTTATAGGAAAAAACGGAATTGAAAAAGCTGAAAAGCTTTCAGGAATTTCTTCTGCAGGATTAAACAAAGATGAAATAAGATCCGCAATGGAAATTGATAAAGCAAGAAATGATGTTCCCTTTGCTAATTCTGTATATACCGGTTTTGTGTACGGTGAATTATCTGAAGAAGGAAAAAGAAATCTTTTGCAGATGAAAGACAGGCAGTTTTCAATTTCACAGCTTGAAACTTATGCCAAATGTCCTTACCGTTATTTTGCTGAAAGAGTTCTGAAGCTGGATGTATTTGAGGAACCGACAGAAGAAATTGAAGCTCTTGAGTTAGGCAGCCTTCTGCATGCTGTCCTTTTTAGTTTTTATACCGGGCTTAAACAGGAAAATATTGTATTAAGTAATTGTACAAAAGAAGAATTCAACAAAGCCGAGAAGCTTCTTTTCAGAATCGCGGAAGAGAAAGTGAATGAAGTTAATTTTAATTCACCTTTGTCTTTCTTTGAAAGAGAAAAAATATTTGGAATTGACGGTAAAAGAAAAAATTCCATTCTCTATAAATTTCTTACGGATGAAAGAGAGAACCAGGAAGGATATATCCCGGAATTTTTTGAGGCAGGGTTCGGCAAATTAAAGGAGGAACAGGATCAGAAAATAATTATTAATGAGTTAGTCGCAGGAGAAGTGAACGTGCGGGGTAAAATTGACAGGATCGATATAAATCCCGAAGAAAAAACTTATAAAGTATTTGATTATAAAACCGGTAAAAGCCGGTTGAATAAACAGGATGTTTTAACCGGCTTGCAATTGCAGCTTCCGCTTTATTTATACGCCGCAAAAGAAATTATCAAATCGGAATTGAATGAAGATTATGAGCCGGCAGGTGCTTTGATTTATTCCTTGAAATACCGCAGCGATGATTTCGGCAGGAAAGAGTTAAACTTCGGAAAGAAAATTTCCGGTGAAGAAATTACTGAGAAGTACGAAGAATTAATTAATATCTGTCTTGAAGCTGTTAACAAGTATGTTGCCGGAATACGCAATGGAGATTTCAGACTATCGCAAATAGAAAACAGGGAAGAGAAAGCGTGTAAATATTGCGGCTTCAAGGCAATATGCAGAATTCAGGAAGTGAAAACAGGTTGAATCAATTTTCCATTACTCTCTTTGTGTATCTTCGCCACTTAGTGCCTTGGCGGCAAAAACAATTCCCGCTAAGACATAAAGACGCAAAGCACCAAAATATTTCTACCCTGTTCAAAATTGCTTATTCGAATTTGAATCAGTGAAAATCTGTTAATCAGTTTCATCAGCGTTCTGTTTTCCTCCATTGACTCTTATTGCAATGCTGGTTAATGTAAAGTATTAATTTTGAATAAATTACATGAATAAATTTTTAATCATATTAACTTTTCTTATTGAAGCGTCTGTCATATTAGCTCAGTCCGTTGATCCTTCCGTAGTTGAAATTGAAAAATGTCAGTATGAAAGATCGATAGCACTTTCAAAAACCTTGTATCCCGGCGATTCAACAATCGATGTGAAATATTATAAACTTGATTTAACATTAACTTACTCACCCGATTACCTGAAAGGTTCGGTTCGTATTGATGCTGTGCCGGCGGAAAATTTATTGGATAATTTTTTCCTTGATTTGAGCAATAACCTTGATGTCGATTCAGTATTATCAGATAATGTTAATCTTACTTTTATTCACCAGGATAATAAATTAAATATAACATTACCGCGTATTTATCAGCATAATGAAAAATTCTCAGTTGTAGTTTATTACCAGGGTGTTCCGCAGTCGAATGGATTAGGCAGCTTTGAATTCGGCTCTCATAACGGTAAGCCTGCTATATGGACATTAAGTGAACCTTACGGGGCAAGGGATTGGTGGCCGTGTAAAGATAATCCCGATGATAAGGCAGATTCATCGCAGGTAAATATTAACTGTGCTAATAACTTAATTCCGGTTTCAAACGGAGTGCTTCAGAAAATCGAAGAATACAGAAACGGAACGCATACTTATTTCTGGTTTAACAAATATCCCATTGCCAACTATTTAATCTCAATGACAGTCACAAATTATACAGTTTACAGGACATATTTTCATTATGCTCCAAACGACTCTGTGCTTCAGGTTAATTACATCTATCCTGAAAACTTTGACGGGCTAAAGACTCTCCTTGATAAGACAGTTAATATGCTGGCAATATTCTCTAACCGGTATGGGCTTTATCCTTTCATTGACCAGAAATACGGGCAGGCTGAATTCGGCTGGTCCGGTGGAATGGAACACCAGACGATTACATCTCTTGGAAGCTTTGGAGAATCGATTATGGCTCATGAGCTTGCTCATCAATGGTTTGGAGATATGATTACCTGTAAGAACTGGCATGAGATATGGATGAACGAAGGCTTTGCCACTTATTCAGAGGCAGTTTATTCTGAAGCAGTAAATGAATCTTCGTATGGTTCCTATATTGCAACACTTATGGATTATGCAAAAACCGCGGATGGATCTGTTTACGCCGATGACATCAGCTCGCCGGCAATAATTTTCGATTATGCAAGAAGCTATGCGAAAGGTGCTATGGTATTACATATGCTTCGGGGAATTGCAGGGGATTCAACATTTTTCAGAATAATGAAAGCCTATGCATCTTCTTCTTCTTTACGGTACAAAAATGCTTCAACCGGGGATTTTGAAAATGTAGCAGACAGTGTTTCCGGTACAGACCTTTCATATTTTTTTAATGAATGGGTTTACGGCGTTAATTATCCTCATTATACATTTAGCTGGAAATTTCAGAAAGGGAATAACAACGACTATAAAATTATTTTTAAGCTGACACAGGCAGACAATGTGCGGCCGGATTTCTTCACAATGCCGGTTGATATAAAGATACACACAACAAGTGCGGACACTACCGTCAGGATTTTTAATAATCAGAAAAGCCAGGAGTTTGATTTTGATGTAACCGGCAGACCTGAATACTTAACTTTTGATCCTGGCAACTGGATTATGAAAGATGTAAACAGTGCAGATTCAATTGATATAACAAAGCCGTCTGCTTTTATACTTGAGCAGAATTATCCCAACCCTTTTAATCCATCAACTACAATTCAATACGAAATACCCGTCAGTACAAAAGGATTTGTTCCGGTAAAGATAACAGTTTACAACACACTCGGGCAGCAGGTTGCAGTATTGGTAAATGAAGAGAAAGCTGCAGGAACATACCAGGTTGAATTAAGGATACCGGAACTTTCAAGCGGAATTTACTATTACAGATTTACCACACCGGGTTATTCAGTCACCAAGAAGATGGTTGTGGAAAAGTAAGTAGTAGGAAGTATGCAGTAGGTGCATAGTGCAAAGAGCAGAGAGGGATGTGAGCCCAAGTTCAGGCTCTAGAAGAAAGAAACAGTCACTCAATTGTCATTCATTGTATGGAGTTATAGATTGATGGAGTAGTGTCGGAATGGGACTCCTTCGGAGGAGTATTGTGCTGCATTCCATTTGTAATTTATCATTTGCAATTTAATAACCAGGTGTCATTTCGATCCTGACTAAGTCTGGAAAGAAATCCTACCTGCTACCGGGTACTGGTAGAGCAAGAAACCAGTAACATTAATACCGGATGATACTGAAGACAAGATTTCTCGCTCGCGTAAACTTAAAAGAGTATGTGTGCTCGCTTCGAAATGACAGGGTAATTGGGTGGAAGATTTATCGCTCGCAAAGATGAGTGAAACGGAAATGCTCACTTGAAATGACAAATGGGATGTCATTTCGAAAGGAGTCCTTTAAATGCAGATTAAGATTTGAAAAAGGACGACTGAGAAATCTTAGGTTGCAGTAATATGTAAATTCGTTAAACATTTTTTATCACCTTTAATGAAATAATAAATTATATTATTTAATTTGTCATTAAGGTTAAAAGGAAATTAATTGTTAAATTCCATTCGAAAATGGTTGTACATAGGCAGAAGCTTCGATTAGCTTTTATACTTTTCAAACGGTTTATATGCGCAGGAGTAATTAGCCCAACTTTTAGTGAAAACAAAAATAATTAGCAAGATTAATTACTTGCTTCACTTAAGATCATGAATATTAAGCCAGAAAAAACCTACCCGGATACTAAAAAAATAAAAAGAAAAAATATGGTATTAAATACCTTGTTAAGGATTTAGAAAAAGGTGAACTGGTTGAAATTATTGTGGAGTTTTCAAAGCTTTCAAAGAATAATGAGAGATTCCTGAAGCTATTTATTGAAGGATCGGAAAGCGGACATAGAGAAAAAATTGTGAAAGAAGCGAAAGAAAAACTTAAGTCTGTTTTTTTTGGAAAGGGCGGGGCTCCATATGAGCACATCAGCTTAAAATCTGCACGTGAAATCATCACACAACATTCAAAGATCTTAAAAGATTTTCCCGAAGCTGTAATCGAATTAAAATTGTACTATGTTGAATTAGGTGTTGAGATAATGGCAGAATGGGGTGATATGTACGATGCTTTTTATGATTCAATGGCTTTGATGCTGAAGAATTTATGTGAAGATTTATTTAATAACCACAAATATTACCCGGATTTTTCGAAACGTCTTAATGATCTGATTATTAATACAGAAGGTGTCGGTTGGGGTGTGCAGTATTATTTTTCTGAAACTATTTGCGATTTAAATGAACGATTGGGGATGGACGAGTCTGAGGAGAATGCAGAATGAAAATAGCGCTGCTGTCCGAATTATTTTTTATAAATAGAAAAATCCTGAAATCAGGAAAACATATAAAGGAATTGTATTTTTAAAAATTTAATCCCTCTTATATTATTACCTCATCCTGTAGTCCTTCTCCTAACAAGAGAAGGACTTGATGGAGATGGTATCATTTGATGATACATCTTGACGGAATGAAGGATGGAAGGTTAATTAGAACTCATCCTGTAGTCTCGATAGAGTCCGTAAGCTCGTTACGTTGGAACGGAGTTCTAACTAAACTCCATCGGTCGAAAACTCCGTTAGAGTTTTCGAACTCTAAGGAGAGTCTATCGACCTCCTCCTGGTAAGAGAAGGTCTTGTTGGAGATAATGTCGTTAAAATATATATCTTAAGCGCAGTTAAAAAAGTTTATATTATTTTGTTGGAATAAAATGCCAACATTAAAATCAAAAAGTTATCACTTCAAACATATCCCTCACATTTGAGGAGAGGGATTATGGGTGAGTGTTTGAATAATATTTATCTTTAGTATCATTTGGATATTGGCAGTATTTAATAATAACCTCATCCTGTAGACCTTCTCCTTGTAGGAGAAGGTTTTGTTGGAGATGGTGTCGTTAAAATATATATCTTAAGCGCAGTTAAAAAAGTTTATATTATTTTGTTGGAATAAAATGCCAACATTAAAATCAAAAAGTTATCACTTCAAACATATCCCTCTCATATGAGGAGAGGGATTATGGGTGAGGTAATAACTGGTGGGACTGAATGTAAAGTGTGTTCATATGAGCTTAAATAATAAATGGAAATTATCAGAAAGTGCAAAAATTCTTTGCAGGGAATTGAGAAAAAATACTACACCTGCAGAAGAAATTTTCTGGCAGAAGGTACGTAATAAAAGGTTTGAAGGTAAAAAATTCAGAATGCAGTATCCTGTCTTTCACAATATTACGGGAACAGAAACATTTTTTATTGCAGATTATTATTGTCCTGAAGAAAAATTAATTGTTGAATTAGATGGCAGATATCATCAATACAAGCTGGAGGAGGATGAAAATCGAACGGAAATTCTGAACCAATTAGGCTTAAGAGTAATCAGGTTTAAGAATGAGGAAGTTATAAATGATATTGAGAAGGTTTTAGAAGAAATAAAAAGATATTTATAATAACCTCATCCTGTAGTCTCGATAGAGTCCGTTTGACTCCATCGGAGTCTATCGACCTTCTCCTAACAAGAGAAGGTCTTGTTGGAGATAATGTCGTTAAAATTTATAGCTTAACCGCAGATAAAAAAGTATATATTATTTTGTTAGAAAAAAAATGCTAACATTAAAATCAAAAAGTTATCACTTCAAACATATCCCTCTCATTTGAGGAGAGGGATTATGGGTGAGGTAATAACTGGTGGGACTGAATGTAAAGTGTGTTCATATGAGCTTAAATAATAAATGGAAATTATCAGAAAGTGCAAAAATTCTTTGCAGGGAATTGAGAAAAAATGCTACACCTGCAGAAGAAATTTTCTGGCAGAAGGTACGTAATAAAAGGTTTGAAGGTAAAAAATTCAGAAGGCAGTATCCTGTCTTTCACGATATTACGGGAACAGAAACATTTTTTATTGCAGATTATTATTGTCCTGAAGAAAAATTAATCGTCGAATTAGATGGCAGATATCATCAATACAAGCTGGAGGAGGATGAAAATCGAACGGAAATTCTGAACCAATTAGGCTTAAGAGTAATAAGGTTTAAGAATGAGGAAGTTATAAATGATATTGAGAAGGTTTTAGAAGAAATAAAAAGATATTTATAATAACCTCATCCTGTAGTCTCGATAGAGTCCGTTTGACTCCATCGGAGTCTATCGACCTTCTCCTAACAAGAGAAGGACTTGTTGGAGATAATGTCGTTAAAATTTATAGCTTAACCGCAGATAAAAAAGTATATATTATTTTGTTAGAAAAAAAATGCTAACATTAAAATCAAAAAGTTATCATTTCAAACATATCCCTCTCATATGAGGAGAGGGATTATGGGTGAGTGTTTGAATAATATTCATCTTTAGTATCATTTGGATATTGGCAGTATTTAATAATAACCTTATCCTGTAGACCTTCTCCTTGTAGGAGAAGGTCTTGTTGGAGGTGATATCGTTAAATAAGTAATCTTAACGGTAGATAAAAGAGTAACTATATTTTGTAAGAATATAAAAAATGATAACAGCAATCAGCAGCTAGTAAATACGAGATGAAACGGGAGAAAGATTTCTCGCTCGAAGACTCGCATCGAAATGACAATGTGTAGAGGATGTAGTCATTTCGAAGGAGTCCATAGGTGCAGATTAGGGTTGTGTCTGGACGACTGAGAAATCTTACCTGCTACTGGATGTTGATGAGTGAAAGATTTCTCGCTCGCACAAATATAAAAGCCGGCTCGCTCCGGCGAAGCCGTTCTCCGTAGGAGTCCTTCGGACCTTCGGAAGGAATGACAGGTAGGAGTAATGCCAATTAGTGTAACAATTCGCTCCGTGAATCATCAATCATCAATCCGAACATTACTATAGATTCGGCGCTCCCTACTACATACTAACTTCTATCTACTCCCGTTGTTCTAATCCGTCAATTCGACAATCCGCTAATCCCTGGTATATGAGAAGTACAAGAGAAGTACGAGAGGAGTACGACTCAGATACCTGAAGTATGATCCTTGAAAATTTACTGAAAAAGACTATTTGATCTTTTCTTTTCACCTTAAACAAGTGTCACTATGACAGGCAAATTTTATTATCTTTTTTCCTCGATTCATTTTAGGTACAAGTCAGCCGAAAGTAGAAGCCTTCGACCGGAGGGAGAAATCTTACTTGCAACTAGCAACTGGTCACTTGTAGCTGGAAAGGCAAGGAACCAGAAACAAGTAACTAGAAACCAGGAACAAGAAAGCCGGATGAAACAGGTGAAAGATTTCTCGTTCACATAAGTGTAAGCACCGGTTCGCTCGAAATGACATTAGTAGGCTGTTGTCATTTCGATGAAGTTCCGGTATTTCAGTTCAGGATTGAACCGGAACGACTGAGAAATCCTACATGCTGCAAGATGTTAGTACGTGAAAGATTTCTCGCTCGCATAAATGCAAACGCTGGCAGGCTTCCGGCATAGCCGTTCTACATAGGAGTCATCGGACCTATGGAAGAAACGACAGGTGCTGGTTGTCATTTCGACTGAAAGGAGAAATCTTATTCGTTGTCGTTTGTTGATACGCGAAAGATTTCTCACTCGCACAAACGCAGACACCGGCTCGCTTCGAAATGACAATGAGAGGGTCCTTGTCATTTCGAAGGAGTCCCTGTTCATCGGGTTTAAGTATATTCAGGGACGACTGAGAAATCTAACTGGCTGTTAGACACTTGTAGAGCCCTGTCATTTCGACCTGCCTTCAGGTTTGTCCATCAAAGGGGGGCAGGAAGGCCGCAGGGAGAAATCTTACTCTCAACTATGCCCTGATAAACCGGAGTTATCAAATATTTAAGCAGCCTGCATAAGCGTTGAAACATACCAGTAGCATAACTTGAACATCATTTCCCTCAGTGCCTGAACCTGCTGAGGATAAAGAATATTGCCGGACATATTCCATATAGCAGAGCTAAGGTAATAAATCTCTGTACTTTGATATCCCTGTAAGTTCCCGTTTAGTATATTCTGAGAACTAATTTTAAGCTGCTGAAGGTAACGGGAAAGAGTTAACATATCCTCAAATACACGTATCATATCATCGGCTACTCTTGGACCCATTTCAGAATAACCTGCTTCTGCTGCAATGTTCATTGAACGGTCGTAAACCTCATCCTTTGAAGGAGCCGTTAATGCTTCTTCCTTTAATGCATTTGAAAAATTGTCAATGCAGTCATTAAAATCATCTGAAGATATGATATCTTTATATTGATTGACAAATTGCGGAACCATATCCGGGCTGGATAGAGTCAATGCATAAAGTGAAGCCACTACATCTATATTATTGTTGTCACAACTGCTGCTGCAGGCTGAAAAAATTAAAGACCCCGTAATAATTAATAATAGTTTCAGTAGTTTCATCATTTCCCTCCTCTTTGAAATTTATATAAAGTTTAAAATTTCAGGAAATACTTTATTACTATAGAAGTGTACGAAATAATTATTAGAATAGCATCAGTACAAGTACTGAATTACTTGAATCCTTCAATTGAATTACTATAGCAATTTATTTCAAATTTTGTCTTCTGAATTTATTGTGGTAAGGTTGAATAATTTTTATAAAAAACATTTGATTTTATTAACCATAAAACCGTATTTTTAAACCGTACTATGTGGATAGATGCATTGCCGGGGTTAATTACTGAATACATCTGTCACTTTCTTTTACAGTGCTTACGCTAAAAACCAGGGACACTAATCTAATTATAAATCAAAAATAAAGAGCGTTTTTTATATCAGCCCCGAAATAGATTTATCTGAATACAGATATCTAAAATAAATATTTATAAAAAGGTTGTTTATTATGGTTAACGATCCGAATGAACGCTGGCTTATAGACCAGTTAAGGAAAGAAGCATCTGATTTGAAAAGCTGCTTCACAAATTTTTCATTCCAGGCGCTTGCTTTCAGTACTGCAGCATTGGGGATTGTACTGGGATTTATGAGCAGAAGTGAAAATCATGTGATTGTTCTGGCCGTTATACCTGTCATTTTATTTCTTATGATTATCTGCAGAATAGGACTTTTTAAATATTCTTCTGCTCAAAGACATAACGGCTATGAACTCCATCTTGCCAGGCTTAATGATCTGATCGATATGCCAAATTCTGATGTTCAAAAAAAATTATTAACAAAGCTTAAAGAAACAAGATGGGAAGAAGCTGTGAGAGCCTGGCGTGTTGTGCAGACCAACGTTTTTAAAACTATTTATAAAACACCGGATTCTATATGGCTGGAAAGAGTTCCTGTTTTAAGGTGGATAAATAAAATTTGGCCCGGGTGGTATCATCTAACACCTGATGCCCGGGATCTTATCAATGGATTTAAACAAAAAGCACAAAGGGGAAAAAACCCTGTAAAGGGATACCCATGGTTTATGCCGGGATTGCTTGCAACTGTTGTAAACGGAAAGAACACAAGAAAATCATATCACGCAGGAATGTACCTGGAAAATATGATTAGCATTTTATTAATAATGCAGTATTTGCTTTTAACACCTATTGGAATTTTAATTTTTTGGAAGATTAACAAATCAGGCTTTTTTGCTGCAATTCCATTGCTGATCCTTTTTACGCTGTTATTTATAATTATTTTACTGAGACAGATTAGAATCCACAGGAGGCGGGATATACTGGAGAATGAACTGCTGTCAATTCACTCCTGCGGAATTATATGGCATGCAGTTATCATAGCACACCACCTGGCGTTGAAAAAAATGAATGGACATGAACATTATACAGAAGAATTAACTGGGCTGGCTAATAATTTGAGTAAAAACTTCGGCACAATTCATCAATGGATTTCAGATGGAATGTCTAAACTTTAGTATTCGATAATTACCGGTAATTATTGAAACAATATATTGAAGCTTAGGAAATATTTTTTAATTGATAAAAAAGTAAATGAACTAATGAATTTGCGTAATGCTCTGTAAGTTAAGTTAAAGAAAAAAGAAAAATCAGCAGAGAGACTTGTTGGGGCAGTGTGAGTGAAATATGATAATTAATTAATAAAGAGTGTTGGAAAGTATTAAATTAATGTGTCTAATTAATTATTTAATAAATGGTAATGATTTATAAAATTTATTTTAAAGTAAAGAAGTCAAATTACGATGGAAAAACAAATTAAAAATCAATCATTTATAAAAGAAATAATAATTGAAGGATTATTTGGATATTTGAATTTCAAAATCCCCTTCGAAGAAAATACAAAGATTTTGATTGGGGAAAATGGGTTGGGCAAAACCACTATTTTAAACATTTTAAATTATTTATTAAGAGATGAAATTGATGAAATTCTGGAATATGATTTTGATAAAATAGAGTTAATATTTCCATCTGAGACTATATGGAAAACAAAAGAAAGAAAAAATGCTTCCGTAAAAAGGACAAAAAAAGAAATTGAGAAGAAAATAATAATTAATAAAAAAGACCTGAAAAATGATCTGTCTTTTTATAAACAAAAAAGGTTGATAGAGAATAAATTTGAAAAATTATTTAAAGATAAAATTAGATTAGATAAATTGATTCAAATTTTAAACCAAGAAAAATTTGATATAAAAGAAATTATATCCTCTTATGACGTTAATTTAAACAAATTATCTATCAATGAATTGGAAATTTTTATCAATGAGCTTAGAACTGTATCACGAAATCCTCACTTTAATATCAGTAATCATAACAAAAAAATTATCTTGGATGAAATTCAAAATAGAGAAATTTTATTTTTACCCACTTATAGAAGAATTGAAGGTAAATGGAATAATTCCAGTTCAGAATCATTCTTTGGTATGGAAGATATACAATTGAAATTTGATTCTTTTAAAGAAGATATAAAATCTATTGAAACAAAAGGATTTATTTTTTTAAAAAATATTGTATTTAATCAAATTGTTGCTATGAGTTATAAAGAAATTGAATTGCAAGATTTTGACAAAGATAAGATTGAAATTATGTTATATAAAGCTGGTGACCTATTTGATGAAGAAAATAAATTAAAAATATTGGAGATTATTGAAAAAAAAGACTATAAAAATATTGATCCAAAATTATTAATCATTTTAGATCAATTGGTTAGTATATATAATAATATTGAAGAAAAAGTAAACGTTATACATAATTTTGTAGATGTATGTAATAAATACCTTAAACAAGCTAATAAAAAACTTATTTATGATCGTAGTAAAGATGATTTATATTTAGAAATTATGAGTGCACATAAAGAATTTTTATTAAAAAATATTATTCATAATCTATCACTAGGGGAACGTCAAATAATTTCATTATTCGCAAATTTATTCTTGTCATTGAAAGAACACTATATAATTATTTTTGATGAACCCGAATTATCAATTTCTATTTTATGGCAAGAAATGCTTCTACCTGATATTATGAATTCCGCAAAATGTGATTTTTTGCTTATTGCAACACATTCACCTTTCATTTTTAACAACAGTATGGAAAAATATGCGATTGGCTTAAATGAATATTGGATAAAAGATGGAAGAAAATGAAAAAATAAGTGTAGAAAATTTAACAAAAAAAAGAGAAGATACACACACAGAAGCTTATTTAAGATTTGCCCTACAAGTTGGACATTTTCCTAACGATTTATTTTGTTTCTATGAAAATAAAGATGCGGATTATTATTATTTAAGAATTGATAAATATTTCTGTGGTAAAAACCAACCAATAAAATGTGGTAATAAAAAGAAGGTAATTGGGACTCATAATTTGATCTCAAAGAAAGATGAATATAATAAATATAAAAAAGCATATTTTGTTGATAGAGATTTTGATGATTCTATACATGAAATGTATCCATCAATTTATGAAACTCCATGTTATTCAATAGAAAATTTATATTGCACAAAAGATGTTGTATCCGAAATATTGAAGAATAAACTAGATCTCTTAGAAAATTCTAAGGAGTATAATAAATGGTTAGACCTTTATTCTAATTTACAAAATCAATACTTAGATGCAATTTTAGTATTTAATGCTTGGTATTCTTGCCATATTGATTCAAAAAACAAAAAAGAAAAAGAATCAAGTGAAGAAATAATGATGCAGCTGAAGTTAGAACATAAGCTTCCTACTAGATTTATAAAAATTGAATTAACTGGAATACAAAAAAACTATGGGATGAATGAAATTAAGGAATTATATCCTAATGCTCTCGAAATAACAGAGGATAAATTAAAATCTAAAATAGAAGAATTTAAATCCTGTAATAAAATTTATACTTTTCGAGGTAAGTATGTATTGGAACTTTTATATCAATTTTTAGATCAAATTAGTCAGGATAATAGTTTTAAAGGTAAAGTAAAATTTCATGTTGAGAGAACTACATTATTGAACCAGCTTACTGTTTTTGCAGAAACACCCGAATCATTAATTACGTATTTAGGAAGTTTTAATTAGTCATGTCACAAGAAAAATGGTTCATACAAGAAAGTGAGTTAGATGATTACCAATATAATGTCAAACAATTAAATCCCGAAAAAAGTTATATTATTTCTGGAAGTGCTGGAAGTGGCAAAACTATTTTAGCTTTATGGCGAGCTAAAGAATTACAAGAAACAAATAGAAAAGATTTCTTTATTATAGTATATACAAAAGCGCTCAGACAATTTATTGAAGATGGAATAAGGGAAATCGGAATTGATAGTGCAAAGGTAATTTATGAATGGGAATGGGAAAACAAATTAAATTCCCCGGAAGCAGATTATATTATTATTGATGAAGCACAAGATTTTACGCAAACTGAGATAGAAAATTTTCTCAGAAAAAGTAAAAAATCAATAATGTTTTTTGGGGACACTGCCCAGCAGCTTTATGATATAAAGAGAGTTATGAAGAATGGTGCTATGATTGATGAAGAAACAATGTCTATTGCCAGAATTACAGATTTATTACGTTTACCAATGAGAGATTTAGTTTTTAATTATCGATTACCAAAAAAAATTGCAAGGTTTGCTGAACATATAATGAAATTTGAAGATGAATTAGAAAAAAGATGTAAAAAAGAAGGTGGTGATTTACCAATAGTCAAACAATGCAGAACTAAAACAGCTGAATTAGACTTTATAATAACCACTATAAAAAAATATAAATATACTGATGTAGGTATTGTATTACCTTACAAGAAAGATGTAAAATACGTTTTTGAATATTTTAATAGTAAAGGGATGAACCCAGAAGCCAAATTTAATATATTCAATGAAAATTTAATGTCGTTAGACTTTACCTCTTCCAATCCTAAAATTATGCCTTACCACAGTTCTAAAGGATTACAATTTGAAACAGTTTTTATCCCTTTTTGTGAGATAGATGATGTCTTTTTTCAAAATCCCCTATATGTAGCAATAACAAGAACAACAAAAAATTTATTTATAACTTATTCAGGTAAATTAAGTAAATTTATAAATAAAGTACCTCATAATTTCTATAAATTAATAGATTTAAATAGTGAACTAACAACAAAAGAAGAACGTGAAACTCCCTTTTAAATAAAATGAAATATTACTTACCAACTAGTACTCTAAATTTTAATAGTATTTTTGCTACTGAAAGTATTTCTCCTCATTCTTTTTATTTAACAAGAAAATTTGGATATAAAAGGAATGACAAAATAGATCTCCAAATTTTTGATGATTACCTGCTACTTTATAATATTCCTATCATTTATGATATAGATAATTCGGATATTGAAAGATACCCTTTTTTGATTGAAATAGAGGAATCAGTAATAAATAATGATATTAGTGAATTATTCTTCAACAGTCAAAGAAATGACATTAGTAAGTTAAAGATTTATACATACCCCAAATCTATTTATCTAAATAATACAAATTTCAGATTTATTTTTTCAAATGATGATATTAAAAAAATTGTTATTGCTAAATCCCTTTCAAGTTTAGAAACAAAATCCGTAGACAAATATAAAGACAATTTTATACTATATTCCCAATTAAATCAGGAAATTACAAAAATTCTAAAAGAAGATTTCGTTTTAAACTATAATATTAAGCTCAATCCAGATAAAGAAAAATATATTTCTATAGACGAAATATTTAATAATATAAAGGGGTGTATTTATTCATCAATTATATCTCGTTTTTTTTATAAAAATGAAGCTCAGTTGGAGTTAAACAACCAACAAAAAAATATATTAAATAATTATAGTTCCCTTAAAAGTGAACTTGAGAATAATGTGAAATTAAAACATAAAAAGCTTACTAAAAATTTCATAGGGAAAAAGACTGGAGGTTTATATAAATCGATTGAAAAACTTAAAGTTTATCTTTTGACATTTATAAAATGTGATGAACAAGTTCTTATTGAAGAATATTTAAAACCCTATCATTTAAATAACCCTTCTAATTTTATTTCTGATTTAAAAAAAATCAATAATTTATACGATATTACTAGAAAGAATGCAAATAATTATTATATCAATAATGAATTTGATTTTAATAATTTAGAAGATTCCATTAAAAACTTTATTAACAATTACTATGAATTAAATTATGATGAGAAATTAGACTTAGATCAGAGAATTAAGAGATCATTGTCTAACTTATCTTATAAAGTTGAAAAAGAAACCGCAGTCAGTTTAGATAATCAGACTATAAATAGAATTGAATCCTTTATCGAAAGTATTAACGGTTTGAATATTTTCAGTTTTAACCTTCTAAACGATTTAACAAAACATGAAATAAACTTATTAGAAATAATATTAAATAATTTATTTCAAATCAAAAATAAAAATAATGAAATTAACGAACTAGAAATAAAAAAATTATTAATAAATGTAGGTTCAAAAATTAGTGATTCTTTTGGTCAAAAATCTCGCGATAGAAAATATTTACTAAAGCTATATGATATTATAATCAATAAAAAAAGTCTAAAATTAAACGATCCTAAAGCAAATCTTTTAAATAACTTTTCAGCATTTATTCTTAATACAAATAGTATTGAAAAGCTGGAAAATTATATTGCCGCAAATCAAATTAAAGATTTTTCTCTGTCATTTTCATTTTGGGGTGCTTATAACGGTTTTTCTTACTTACCTAAAACATTTACACAATATTTTTATTATACAGTAGATAAAAAACTACTTTCCTTCATTGACCAAAATCTTATTGAGCTTTATGAATTAATTGAAAGAAACGGGCTTGTGAATTTAAAAGTTTTTAGTAACTAAGGTTCCTAAATAAGCCAACTCATTTTTTTTAGTTTAATAATTTCAATCATATAATTATTTTGTATTGTAATTAAAAACAAATTAAAAAATTAAATCTATTTCTTGATTTTCTTACTAATAAAACCGTATTTTTAAATTGTACTATGTGGATAGATGGAATGCAGGGGCTAATTGCTGGATACATCTATCGCTTTCTATTACAGAGTAACTGCTTGCTACCAGGGACACTTATCTAAATATTCAATCAAAATAATTTTTATATTGATTACTATTTATGGCAGTACCTAAAGAAACAACCTGGGAAATTGATCCTCATACAGTTGCCAAGCATAAAATCCTTGAAAATTATTTAAAAGCCTGGTTTCCAATAATAAGTAGATATAATAATGTTATAAATTATATTGACGGTTTTGCAGGGCCAGGAGTTTATTCAAAGGGTGAATTAGGATCCCCCATTATTGCTTTAAATGTTGCAAATGAACATACTACAGATTTAAAGGGAAATATTAATTTCGTTTTTATTGATGAAAGAGAGGATAGAATTACTAATCTAGTAGTAGAATTGGGTAAGCTCAAACGAAAATCTAATTTCAAAGTAAACCCCATTCCCGGAAAATTTCATGAAAAATTAGGGGAAGCATTAAAAAAATTAGAAAATGAAGGTAAAGCTTTAGCCCCTACATTTGTATTTATCGATCCTTTTGGGTTTTCGGGAATTCCCAGTGAAATAATCAAAAAGCTTTTAGCCATTCCAAGAGTGGAAGTCTTTATTAATTTTGCAGTGGATTCAATTAATAGATTTCTTTCAACGGATGAAGGTAGAAAACATATTAAAGAATTATTTGATATTGAGGGTATTGATGAGATAATAAATAATTCCCCAAATCGTGTCAAAGATTTAAGAGATTTATTTCAGATAAAGTTGAAAGCTATGGCAAAATTTGTTCGATATTTTGAAATGAGGAATGCCGACAACAGACCAATTTATTATTTGTTTTTTGCATCAAATAATGAATTAGGACATTTAAAAATGAAAGAAGCCATGTGGAGAGTGGATAAAGAAGGTGATTTCAAGTTTTCTGATGCGACCAACCCTGAGCAGACAGTTCTATTCGAAAAAGAAGATTTTGGAAAAGAAGTTTTCGATTTGATTAAAAAGAAATATAAAACAGGTACATATAATGTAAGCGTTTTAAAAAAAATTATCGAAAATGAAACAGCTTTTATTGACAAACATATTACTCAAGCTTTAACTTATGCTGAGGCTAATAATTTAATTGATGTCCCACAATTAAAGATTGATGGAAAGAAAAGAAGAAAAGGTACATTTCCAAATGAAGTTATTATTATTATAAAGTGAAATTATGGCAAATAAATCTTCTATAGAATGGACAGAATCAACGTGGAATCCGATTACAGGTTGCAACAAGATTAGTCCCGGCTGTAAGTTTTGTTATGCAGAGAGAATGGCTAAAAGGTTAAAAGCTATGGGTTCTGCCAATTATGAGAATGGATTTAAATTAGCTCTGCATGAACAGGTGCTTGAATTACCTCTGAAATGGAAAAAACCTCAGACAATTTTTGTTAACTCAATGAGTGATTTATTTCATAAGAATGTACCGCTAGAATTTATACAAAATATGTTTGATGTAATGAACAAGGCTAGCTGGCACCAGTTTCAGATACTAACTAAACGTTCTCAAAGATTACTTGAGTTAAATGAGAAATTGAGTTGGTCTGAAAACATTTGGATGGGTGTGAGTGTTGAAAACCAGCACTATACATATCGAGTTGATGACTTAAAAAAAACAGATGCCTTCATAAAATTTTTATCAATAGAGCCATTAATAGGACCTATAAGAAAAATAAAACTAAAAAATATTGACTGGGTAATAGTTGGAGGCGAATCAGGACCTAAAGCCAGACCAATGAAGGAAGAATGGGTGCTTGATATTAAAGATCAGTGTAAAGATGCTGGCGTACCTTTTTTCTTTAAACAATGGGGTGGAGTGAACAAAAAGAAAGCAGGAAGATCTCTCCAGGGAAGAACCTGGGATGAACTGCCCTTAAAAAGAGTGAGCTAATTAAAAGAGTATATTTAATGCAAAAAAGTTTAAATCAACCATATGATGAGTTAGCAGCATTCTATGATGATATTATGGGAAATAGAAAGCATTTCAGAGATCAAGAACAATTAATATTGAAAATATGTAAAGAATATGGTTTAACGAAAAAATCGAGATTTTTGGACGCGGCTTGTGGTACTGGCATTGTTGTAAGGATGTTATACAAAAAAGGTTATACAAATATAAATGGCACCGATGGTTCAGAAAAAATGATAAAAAGTTCAAAATTAAATTCATTTGGGGACTTATTCTTCGTTTATAAATGGATTGATTTACATAATTATTTCATTAAACATAAAAAATATGATTTAATTTATATTCTAGGAAATTCTTTACCACATGTTTATAAAAAAGATTTAGATGAAATATTCGAGAACATTTACGAAGGACTGAAAAATGGAGGCCTATTTACTTTTGATATTCGAAATTGGGTGAACATAAATGGAAACTTAAAACAACCTAATAGACCTGAGGGTATTAGAAGATGCTTGGGCGAAATTGGAAAAAGTAAGAAAAAAATCTCTGTATATGATCAGGTAGAATATAAAAATGGAGTGCAAAATGTAACATACTATATCTATAAAGTTAGTGAAAAGAAATTAAAACCAGATTATACAGTTACTCTGAGATATAGAGTTTATGAAGAAAATTATGTTACAAATAAATTAATAAAAGCAGGATTTAAAAAAGAAAAAATAAAAATTCTTCGGTTTTTGGAAAAACCACCATGGCCTTACTCGCTTATTATAAGTGTAAAATAATAAGTTTTAATAAAAGATTGAGTGAAATAATTTACATTTTTTAGCATATAGATTTTTTTAAATCAAGAATGATAATTAAAAAAGGATGATTTTATTGGAAATCAATTATTGCAAGCTCAAAACTTTTTTTGTCAATTATAAGGTGTATTTCTAATAATATTTTTAGTTTAATTGTTGTGGTTATCTAATTTTTAACAGCGGGAGCATAAATGAAGGTAATATACCTTTTAGAGAGTTCGAACTCATCTCTAATTTTAAACAATATGATCATACCCCAACTCGAACAAGAAACACACGGCGCCGATGTAGCTGGGATGTTTTTCTTTTTTGATAATTCCTATTTAATGGTGCCTGAGAATCCGATTGGGGAAAAATTGTTGAGACTTTCGAACAAATATAAAATTTTTTTAATGTGCTGCGATTCCTGTTGTGAACAAAGAGGAATTATAAATCAACTGTATCCAGGAGTTGAAGTAGGATGTTTTCCTGATCTGTATAGTAAAGCCAAGACTCTTGGTGCAGAACAAGTAATTACTTTATAAAAAGTTTCAAGCATTTTAGTAAAGGACTTTTTATGGCTGAAAAGAAACCTAAACCTCAAGATTTTGGATTATTCGAATTTGGTTTTGATCAAGATTTTAGTCAAGAGCAACTAGAAAATTTATTAAAAGTTTTCCCGTCTGAAGAAATAGTAATCGATAATATAATGAAGTTCCGTGAGGGCATTGGTTACACGGATATGAAAAGAGGGGAATTATACCCCGAAGTTATCGGCAGTGTACAAAGATTAAGAAGAACAATCGCCAAAGCATATAATATCGATATAGTTCAATCGCAGCCTAACTTTGCCTGTAACGGCTGTATCGATGCTTTGATGACATACATTAAAATTTCCTATTCCGTTAAGTATATAGAAAAACAAAAAAAATATATTAAAAATTTAAAGCAAAGCGATACGGGGACGGATAGAAACGAACATGCAAATTCTCTAATCGATGATTTCTTACCGTCTATAATTGTAGCTGTCCCGACATATTTCCGGTATTATTCGGCAACGGAAAGCAAACAGATTAAAATGTTAAGAATTACCTTTAACGATGATTATTCATTTCCTTATGAACAAATATTGGATGGGATTTACAAAAATAAACCAGAAGCATTGGTAATATGCACTCCGAATAATCCGACAGGAATGGCTATACCGGATAATATTCTTATAAAAATATTAAATGAAACTCCCGAGGATTTGATTATTGCCGTTGACCGGACTTGTGCAAATACGGACAAAGAGATTTCGACTGAAAAATTATTAAAAGATTTTAGTAATAAGCGACTGGTAATTTTCCATTCTTTTTCGAAATATTACTCAATGTCGCACATAAGAATAGGATTCTCGGTATTTGCAAATAAAGAATTTGCAATTGAAATTGAAAAAATGCTTCCATTCGGACTTAATCTGGAAGGCGCTTTAAAAGCAACGAAAATTTTATCCGATGGTCCGCTTAGGCCGAGCAAAGAGATATTAGATAGAATTAGGTCAAATCAGGAAATCTTCAAAGATTTTGAAAATGAGTTTAAAGGTTATTCTTTAACACCTTTTACCAGCAATTATGCATTAATGTATTTACCGGATGGAATAACCTCTCAAATGTTTTCCGAAACTTTACTTAAAGAAGGTATTTTTGTTATGCCCGGCCACCAAACACCGGAAGTTAATACACAAGTTGTACGTATTCACACGGGGGGGGAACCGAAACAAACGCTCAATATGCTGAAAGTAATTAAAGAAAAAATAAAGGTGTAAAATGAAATTAAAATTTAAAATTATTTTTCTTTTTCTGCCTGTTATATTTTTATTGTTCGGCTGTGGTAATAAAAAGGAAATTAAATTCGGCGCTACTTTTCCGCTTTCCGGCGATAATGCTCTTTACGGTAAGCATATTAAAAATGGCATGCAGATAGCTGTTGAACAAATGAATTCTAATAATGGAATAGACGGGCGGTTGTTGAATGTAACATATTTGGATGATATAAATGATCCTAAAATTGCAGTAAATAATACCCAGCAGCTTATCAATGTTTACAAGGTAATTGGAATTGTTGGTTCTGCCGGCAGTAATTGCACTCTTGCAATGGCGCCTATTGCCAATTCAAATAAAACTGTAATTATTTCTCCTACATCTTCTCAAGCTGAAATAAGTGAAGCCGGTCCTTATGTTTTTAGAACCGTTCCTTCGGATGTATTCCAGGTAAAAGTGTTGATAAATTGGATTTTAGAACTTGGATATAAAAGAGTTGGTATTTTATATGTTACAAATAGCTGGGGTGTAGCAATGAAAAATGCCTTTGAGAATGGCTTTGCGGAAAAAGGTGGACAAGTAGTAATTTCTGAAGGTGATGAAGAAAGAGTTTCGGATTTTAAGTCCCAGCTTACCAAGATGAAAAATGCAAATGTTGATGCTTTATTTATGCCGACTTATGCTTTGCAGGGCGGAAGAGCAGTTAAGCAGGCAAAAGAGTTAAATATAAAACTGCCGATGTTTGGCGGAGATCCCTGGGATGTTGGTGAATTTTTAACTGCTGCTGGCGATGCATCCGATGGATGTATGTATACAGTGTTCAAGCAATACAGAGGGAAGGAGTACCAAAACTTTGCAAAAATTTATAAAGAAAAATATAAAGAAGAACCGGACTTTCTTGCATCCAGCGGGTATGATGCTTTGATGGTATTGATTAAAGGTGTTGAATATATGACTAATAATAATATGGAAGTTAATCACGAGAATTTAAATACAGCTATAGAGAAAATGCCTGTATTTATTGGTGCTACGGGTGATAATACTTTTGATAGTAACGGAGATGTGATAAATAAAATCTTTGAAAAGAGAATATATAAAAATCTACACTCAACAATATATTAATACTAAAGGTCTAATTATGACAAAGGGATATAAAAAAATAGTTGAGAGAATTGAGAAATACAAAGGAAATTTTCCTCCAGGTACAATTGAAAATCGCTTAAAGTATCTTGGATTACAAGATTTATTTTCAAAGCCGAAAAAAATTATAAATGATAAAGGTTTTCCTTTTAAATATAATCAAGCGCTTGATGAAGCTATTCTAATACTTCATTATTTTATTATACAGAAACATATATACAAAGACGGAAAATTAAAATTATATTGTATTCATGAACCTTTACAGGAAGAAGAATTAACTCTCTCTTTTTGGAGAAGTGCCAAAGCTGGATTGTTTCTTGATTGTCACGCCTTAATTAAAAATTTTTATAATTCTTCTGCTGAATTAAAAAGAATTTTTGTGTTTAGGGACAAAGCTCATCTAACTCAAATCGAACAAGCTGCTATTAGTGTATTATATGAACAAATGGCACTAGGAATTGATATTGGATTGTTATTTAAAGATAAAATTGCAGAAAATATAAGGCCATTTCTTAAAAACAATATTTTAATAGATTTTTCGTATAAAGAAGATTCGATAGAAAAAAGAAAGATTGTTTTGCTTTCAGATAATACAACAAAAGATTCTTTCCCTTATCAGGGTAATGACATACAATGTAGATGGATGGACAATATTGGTAAGTCACAAGATATTAAGAAGATTATAAAACTTTTTGAAAATGTGCAAGATACTGAACACTTTTCTTGGATTCACATTAATGAATTTGAAAATTTTGAGAATAATGGTAATGTAATCTTTAAACTACCGAAAGATCCACTATCGATTAGATCTACATTAGAACAAATTTATGGTAAACTTCATGAACGTAATCAGATTTTTGAAAAATATGATGAAAGACTAGATAAAATCTTTGATATCAAAGGTATAGACATAATACAATGTCTCCTTAAAATTAATTCTGTAAATGGTGAGCAATTTCATGCTGTCGACTCAACATCATACAAAAGTTCATTAGAAAGACATGATACAGATCCTATGTATAGAAATTGGTTGCGCAGTATATTAAAAGGAGTATTAACAAATGGCGGTAACCTCGAAAGAATTTATATTCTCGATACACAAGAATCAAATAAGGCATTAATCGAATATAATCTTTTTGTTAATGAAATTGCACAGTATAGTGATTATATAAATAATTATTTTACCGAATTACTTTCATTATGGGAGATAAATGGATTTATCCTTAAACACAATAAAAATAAAAATATTAAATTATTTGTTACAACAACCAAACAACTAGATAAACTATTCGCTTCTTCAGGGGTAGCAAATGGCAGTGGGATTTTTAGATATCCTTTATTAGCTATAAAGCATGAAATTACAGCTGATCTAAATTATGATTCAGAACGAGCAAATTTATCTTCACTTGATTTTCTTATTTGTTCCTCATTTACATTTAATTTTTTAGATAAAGCTTCGAATGCTACAAGTCCTGAAAAAAAATCTAGATTTTTGCTTAGTAATTTAAAAGAATATAGCAAAGAATATTTAGAACTCGAAACAAATTTTGTAAAATTAAAGGATATCTCATATCAAATAAAATATGAAGATGGAAGATTTACCTTACCATCCGAATTGTCTATCCTTGAGAGTGAAATCGAGAGAACAATCTCGGAAAATGAGAACAAATTAAAATTAGAAGAACAGAAAGAAGCGGAAGAAGAAATAGAGAAGCAAAAAAAAGCTGCAGCAAAAGAAGAAGAGGAAAGGAAAAAACAAGAAAAAAACAAAAAAGAAGAAGAAGAAAGGGCTAGACGTATTGATGAAGGCTTAAATAGCTAGGATAAATTATGAGCAATTTTGTAAGTAAAAATATCATTATTGAAGATGAAGATATTAAACAACTAACGGGTCATGCCGTAGCAATTTTTGCAGTAGAGATTGGTTTAATAAATGTAATATTGGATAATTTTATTATTTCCTATAAGTTAATTTTACCTGGTATCTTTTTATTTTTTAGTCTTAGTTTATTCATTATAGTTTTTTACGTTAATAAACCATTTAAAAATAATATAAGATTGATTTTAAATGGAAAAGATAAATTATCTCGACATAGAGATAAAACTAATGAATTAAAAGATGATGAAATATCTAAAATCATTAATGAAATTAAGGATAAACGTGCTAAGAATCAGAAGTTGTATAATGCTCAATTATTAGCTATTGTTTTGGGGGTTAGTCTATTTTTAATAGGATCTTTTTTAATACATATAAATGGAGAAAGAATTGAAATTGAGAATCATAAAGATTTAATTATGTCACTAGATAAATTGGATTCAACGTTAAACAAAGCTGTAGGTAAGCTGATAAATAAAAATGATACTTTGAAGGTGATATATATTTTACCGCAAAAAAAAAGTAATGCAAAGAAATAATTTATCAAAAAAAAACTATTTAATATGCAAAAATTGTATCAGAAGTTGTGACCCTTCTGATAGTTTCTGCAATAGGGGGAAATATAATAGCTCATTGGAAAATTGTTATGTACAAAATATTGATTGGCTTTTTGATAAGCCAATTGTGTATTTTTCAGGAAATGTTAAAATTCTATCTATTGGTTCATGGGGTTGTAATTTTAGATGTTTAGGCTGCCAGAATGCAAAATTATCCTGGGCTGAATCCGGCGAAAATTTTGACAATTCAAAGTATTCACAACAAGATATAATTGAAATTGCAATAAATAATGATTGCAAAGGTATTTGTTATACTTTCAATGAACCCGCAGTTATTTTAGATGAAGTTTGTGAAATTGCAAAGGAAGCAAAGAGTGTTGGATTACAAAATTTCTTTGTAACAAACAGTACTCTTACACCATATTCTGTAAAAAGAATTTCTCCCTATTTGGATGCCGTTGCAACCGACATTAAGAATATGGATGATGATTTCTACCATCAATATTGTGGTGCCGAGGGAATTACGAATGTTGCTGGAAGAATTTTAAAGTGTATAAAGTCTTTCTATGATAGTGGTTGTCACGTGGAAGTGAGAACAAATTTAATTCCCGGGGCAAATGATGATGATGACAATTTAAGCAGAACAGCAGAATGGATATATAATAATTTAAGTCCAGATACACCGTGGCATTTAACCAGGTTTTTCCCTGCACATCAGTTGAATCATTTAAGTAAGACACTAACAAAAACCTTATTGAAAGCACAAAAAATAGGAATGGAAGTAGGGCTAACAAGAGTCAATGCATTTTATAGCAAAAGTTGTGATTGCGCTAAAGATAGTTATTTAACAGACGATAATACTAATTCAACTCATAAATGTTGTTGTAATTTAAATTAAAAATAACGAAAGAATTATGACCGGTCCTTTAATGCACATAATTGAAACAGCTCCACCCTCTTACGAGAGATTTATTGGTCCGGTTACACTTTACAAGATCAGAGATGTCAGAAATAGAATAGTGGATTATTTATTGTATCGAAAAGCTAAAGTTCTTGATACCGGGTGTGGTGCAGGGGGATTAGCCTCAGATTTGCTTAAAAAAAACGATTCTATAGAGCTTTATTGTATGGATATCTCTGAAGAGATGTTAAATCAAACAAAAAAGAATTTATCTTTTTTATCAAAAGAAAAAAAAAGTGTTCACTTAATTCATGGTGATGTTTTAAATATTGCAAATGAATTCAATGATTATTCATTGGATGCAATAATTAATATTCATTTGCTTTCCGAAATGGAGCCTGCTTTTATAGATCAATTGATTAAGGAATATTTTATAAAGTTAAAACCAAAAAGCTTTTTATTCATTGCTGATGAACTGGTTCCACGAAGTAATGTTGTAAAAATAATTTTTTACACTCTGCGTTTCCCTTTTGATTTTTTATCATATCTAATTGACAGGCATAGTGAATTAAAAAATATTTCTTTTTTTCTGAAAATAAAATATTACTTGCTGGAACTCCCTTTAATTATTGCAACCTACTTTTCTAACTTTCCATTAACAAAGCCATTAAAAAATCTTGATGAGAAGCTAACAGCATCAGGCTTTGATATAATAGAGAAAAGACTATATCAATTTGAAACTTTTGGTCTATATGTCGCAAGGAAAAAATAAGTTATTTAGTTTTCTATCTTATTTATTTATGTTATTTTTTCGTGTTATTCCTATTAATTCAACACCAGGAATAAAAATAATAGGGAATCCTACAAATGCCTCTCCAGTAATCGTAACTTCAAATTATGCACTTACTGTAAGAAGGGTGATTAACGCTCTCAAGAATATCGATTGTTATTTGATGATTATTCCAACAAAAGGAATAAATGTTTGGTGTGCATCTGTTGGTAAGATTTTTACGACAGAAAAATTGCTTTTTTGTTTAAGAGCATTTGAGCTTGAAAAGTTAGTACTTCATAGAAATCTAATAGTACCTGAACTGGCTGCTGCAGGTATCAGCCGATGGGCAATGTATGAAAAATCAGGATGGGATATTATTTGGGGACCCACTGACATCGGTAGAATTAAATATTATATAAATAATAGTAAATTGACTGAAGTTGACAAACATGATAGGCTGGTGAATTTTAATACATTTCAGGCTTTCGAAATGGCCTGTGCAATTACAGGAAGTATTTTTTTACGTTTTTTCATTTTTGTGCTATTAATTTTTGGTTTAAAGATTCTTTTATTATTTCCAATTATAGTTTGGGCATCTGTTTACCCAGCTTATTTAAATTTTAGTAAATCAGAAAAAATTGATTGGTACTTAAGCCCTTATATAACTGTTTCAGCGAATGTATTAATTTTATATTTGATTACAGGGATATATGCTGAGTTAATATTTTTAGGTATGGGCATAATTTTTCTTTTGAATATATCATTATATAGTTATTTACCTTATGTTACCTGTAAATATTCAAGTAAATTTTTCGGTATTTCTCTATACAATTTGGAAGTTAATCAAAGTAACTGTACACTTTGTGAAGACTGTTTAGCTGTTTGCCCTACAAGAGCTCTATCAATAACTCTAGACAAAATAGATGTTTGTAACTCTAGTTGTGTTAAATGTGGAGCTTGCATAAACCAATGCCAATTTGAAGCTATAGGAAATATCATACCAAAGAAGAATTTTGGAATTTTCTCTCACTAAGATTCAATGAATGAACAAGTTATTTTCAACATTATAATTTCTTTCTTTGAATTTCTGCTTATTGCCATCAGCTTTTCCATAATCTATCAAATAACTAAATTCTTCCACTTCGCTCACGCAGTTATCTTCACATTCGGTGCATACTTTTCTTTTTTGTTTATTATCGTATTAGGCTGGTCATTTTATACTGCAATACCTACTGCAATTATTTTAGCAATGCTGCTTGGCGGGGTAATGGAAGTAGTTATTTACAAGTCTCTCAGGAAAAAGAAATCATCTTCAATTATACTGCTGCTTGCTTCACTTGGTATTTACATTGTTCTGCAAAACTTAATCTCACTTTTCTTTGGGGATGATACGAAGTCGATACGGACGTGGGAAGTGAGGGAGGGGATAAATATATTTGGTGCGTATATAACACCGGTGCAAATAATAATAATTGGGGCGAGTACAGTTTTAGTGATGCTGGTCGCTGGATACTTGATGCTGGCAAAAACAGGGAAGACAATGAGGGCGGTGGCAAGCGACAGTGAGCTTGCAAGGTTGTCGGGTATTAAAAGCGACAGGATAATTTTAATTGCGTTTGCCATAGGCTCTGCACTTGCAGGTATTGCAGGCATACTCATTTCGCTGGATGTTGATATGACTCCTACTATGGGAATGAATATGCTGTTAATGGGTGTTGTTGCAATGATAATTGGCGGTGTAGGCAGCATACGGGGAATCATACTCGGCTCGCTTCTTTTAGCTGCAGCACAGAATCTTGCTGTTTGGTACATTTCCTCGCAATGGATGGATGCGAGTGCGTTTGTTGTATTGCTTGTGTTCTTATTGTTTAAGCCGGAGGGATTTATGGGGAAGAAGGTGAGGAGGGCGGAGGTTTAGGAATGGAGTAGGGAGTATGAAACAGTCTTGTCATTTCGAAAGAGTCCTGGAAATTCTGTATTAAAGGTATCGGGACGACTGAGAAATCCTACACGGTGCAAGATGGTGGTACGTGAAAGATTCCTCGCTCGCATAATCGTAAACACCTTCTCGCTCGGAATGACAGTGTGTATAATAGAAAGGAGCCTTGTCATTTCGAATGGAGTCCTTTGAATGTGGATTAAGATTTGGAAAGGACGACTGAGAAATCTTACTTGCTGTTGAATGTTGATACATTTAAGATTTCTCACTCGCAGAAGTGTAAACGACAGCTCGCTCGAAATGACACTAGTAGCCTGTTGTCATTCCGATGAAGTCCGATAGTTGAGGATTAAGATTAAATTAAGGACAACTGAAGAATCTTGCTCGCTGCTGGATTCTGGATACTGGATGCTAGATACTGGATGCTGGATGCCGAAAGAATCATTGTCATTTCGACTGAAAGGAGAAATCTTACTCGCTATTAAATGTTGATACATTTAAGATTTCTCACTCGCATAATCGTAAACGACAGCTCGTTCGAAATTACAGAAGAAGGAGATAATGACGAACACATATTACCTTTACATCCTATCAAACTGGAATAATAAAGTTGTTTATGTCGGGATGACTAATGATCTTCAAAGAAGAATGTACGAACATAAGAATAAATTAGTAGATGGATTCACTAAAAAGTATAATGTTGATAAGCTTGTATATTATGAAACTACAAATGATGTAAATGCAGCAATCGCAAGAGAAAAAGAAATAAAGAAGTGGCGAAGGGAAAAGAAGAATAACCTGATTACAAGTAAAAATCCTGACTGGATTGACTTGAGTACTGAATGGGCGTAAAATGTCATTTCGATGAAGTCCCGGTTCATTTGTTTTAACATTATTCCGGGACGATTGAGAAATCTTACTCGCTGTTGAATGTTGATACGTTTAAGATTTCTCGCTCGCAGAAGTGTAAACGACAGCTCGCTTCGAAATGACAATAGTAGCCTGTTGTCATTCCGATGAAGTCCGATAGTTGAGGATTAAGATTAATTAAGGACGACTGAGGAATCTTACTAGCTGCTGGATTCTGGATGCTGGATGCTAGATACTGGATGCTGGATGCCGAAAGAATCATTGTCATTTCGACTTGCCTACCGGCTTATCGACCATAGGTTTCAGGCAGGCCGCAGGGAGAAATCTAAAAATGAAAAATGAAAGATTTCTCGCTCGCATAATAGTAAACACCTTCTCGCTCGGAATGACAGTGTGTATAATAAAAAGGAGTCTTGTCATTTCGAATAGAGTCCTTTGAATGTGGATTAAGATTTGGAAAGGACGACTGAGAAATCTTGCTCGCTGTTGACTGTTGATACGTTTAAGATTCCTCGCTCGAAGACTCGCTTCGGAATGACAGTGGGGATAGGTTTTGTTCAAATTTATCAACAAAATTGCTGTTTAAGTGAAAATGATTTCTTAATTTGCAATGGGTAATTCAATTGTTAATTATTCATTCTTAATTTTTAATTGAATCTTTGGAATACTTTCTTCACATACTAATCCTCATCTGCATATATTCAATTCTGTCTGTTTCGTTAAATTTATTAATTGGCTACACAGGAATTCTATCTATTACACACGCAGCGTTTTACGGAATCGGAGCTTATGTTGCCGCACTGATGGCGCTAAACCTTAATTCACCTTTCCTGCTTAATCTTGTACTTGCGGTAATTGCCGCTGTAATACTTGGTGCAGTAGTGGGGATCCCTTCATTAAGAATTAAAGATGATTATTTTGTAATTGCTACTTTTGCCTTCCAGATAATTACTTTCAGTATACTCAATAACCTTGTGGATTTTACAGGAGGACCTCTTGGTCTGCCGGGAATACCTCAGCCGGTAATATTCGGGATTGTAATCTCTTCACATATTTCATTTTTAATATTAAGCGGAGTGCTCGCGATAATCGCTTACTGGTTTTGTAAAAGAGTTGTAAAATCACCAATCGGAAGAATAATGAAATCATTAAGAGAAGATGAAGTGCTTACTCAATCGGCAGGAAAAAATGTAACTTTTTATAAGGTTCAGGTTTTTATGATAAGTGCCGGTGTGGCTTCTGTTGCGGGAGTTCTTTATGCCACTTATATAACCTATATAGACCCGACAAGCTTTACAGTTATGGAATCTATTTTAATTATCTCAATGGTTATTATCGGTGGAACAGGAAGTCTGAAGGGATCAGTTTTGGGTGCGGTTGTTCTTGTTGCATTACCTGAAATATTAAGGTTTGTTGGTATGCCGAATTCTATTGCTGCAAATATGAGACAAATACTTTACGGTGCAGCGTTGGTTGCATTTATGATGTGGAGACCGAAAGGGCTGGTTGGAGAGTATGAGATCAGATAGAAGTACTCGTGAAGGATTTCTCGCTCGAAGACTCGCTTCGAAATGACAATGTTAGAATTGAAAGTAGCCCCGTCATTTCTACCGGAGGGAGAAATCCTACACGCTGCAAGGTGTTGGTATGTGAAAGATTTCTCGCTCGTACAAATGTAAACACCGGCTCGCTCGGAATGACAGGCGTGAGGAGCCTTGTCATTTCGAAGGAGTCCCGAAAATTCTGGTTTAGACTGTATTGGGACGACTGAGAAATCTTGCTTGCTGTTGAACGTTGATACATTTAAGATTTCTCGCTCGCAAAAACGTGAACAACAGCTCGCTCGGAATGACAGTGTGTATAAAAAAAAGAAGCCATGTCATTTCGATGGAGTCCGATTGTTGAGGATTAAGGTTTATAAAGGACGACTGAGAAATCTTATTTATTGCTGAATGTTGATGAGGGAAAGATTCCTCGTTCGTACAAAGGTAAACGAATGCTCGCTCGGAATGACAATGGAAGGGAAGAATATGACCAATACATATTACGTTTATATAGTTTCAAACTGGAATAATAGAGTTCTTTATACAGGAATGACGAATAATCTTTTAAGAAGGATGTACGAACACAAGAATAAATTGGTAGATGGATTCACTAAAAAGTACAATATTAATAAGCTTGTATGCTATGAAACTACAAATGATGTGAATGCGGCAATTGCACGGGAAAAAGAAATAAAGAAATGGAGAAGAGAGAAGAAGAATAAATTGATTGAAAGTATGAATCCTGAATGGATTGACCTGAGTGCTGAATGGGAGTAAAATGTCATTTCGATTCCGACAAAGTCGGGAGAGAAATCTTACAATGATGGATGAAAAGATTTCTCGTTCGCTTGAACTTAAAAGAGCAAGTGTGCTCGCTTCCGGCATAGCCGTTCCTACGGAAGAAATGACATTAGTAGGCTGTTGTCATTTCGATGGAGTCCGATTGTTGAGGATTAAGGTTTATAAAGGACGACTGAGAAATCTTGCTTATTGCTGAATGTTGATGAGGGAAGGATTCCTCGCTCGTACAAATGTAAACGAATGCTCGCTCGGAATGACATTTTTGTTGAAAAAGTAAATAGATGAATTCAATGATTTTAGATATTAACAATATTACAAAATCTTTCGACGGGCTTAAGGCGGTTGATGATTTTTCCTGCTTGATTGAGAAGGGAACCTTAACCGGTCTAATTGGCCCTAATGGTGCAGGAAAGACAACTTTGTTTAATATCATTACAGGATTTGTAAAACAGGATTCGGGCTCTTTCTTTTTAAATGATATCGATATCTCAAAAAATTATGCATTCGAAATAGTAAGAAAAAAGATGACCCGGACATTCCAGGACTTAAGATTAATTACTGAACTATCTATAATAGAAAATGTGCTTTTATTTTTCCAGGATAACCCCGGAGAAAAATTACCGAATATATTTTTTAACAGTAAGAAAATAAAATTAAAAGAATCTGAAAATTATAAGGAAGCTGAAAGACTGCTGAGCTTTGCCGGATTACAAGATAAAAAAAATGATAAAGCATCCGATCTATCTTACGGACAGCAGAAGCTGCTGAGCATTTGCTGCTGTCTTGCCGCTAATCCCGACATCATTTTATTAGATGAACCTGTCTCAGGAGTGCAGCCCGAAACCATTGAAAGAATCTCTGCAATGATGAAAGAGCTGGTTGAAAAACAGGACAAAACCATATTCTTAATTGAACATAATATGGATTTTGTATTTAGAAACTGCTCAAAAGTAATAGTAATGGACGACGGGAAAAAGATTGCAGACGGAACTCCATCTGAGATTCAGGATAATAAAGAAATTCTGGAAGCATATCTGAATTGAATAATCTGGATATAAATATTGATGAAGCCGGCTACGGCAATAAGGTTATATTGAATAATATTTCTGTATCAGTGGAAATGGGGAAAGTGACTGCATTTATTGGTCCTAACGGTGCAGGTAAATCAACACTCTTAAAATCAATAATAGGAACAATAGATTATGTTAAAGGGAAAATTGTTTTTAACGGGAAAGACCTGCTGAAGCTTTCAACTGAAAAAAGAGTTGAAAGAGGTATTAGTTTTGTACCCCAGGGCAACCGCGTATTTTCTGATCTTACAGTTGCTGAAAATCTTGAAATTGGAGGATTCCTGTTAAAGAATAAGCAAAAAGTAAAGGAAAGAATCGATAAAGTGCTTGAATTCTTTCCCCAATTAAAAGACCTGTTAAAACGTGAAGCGGGTGATTTGAGCGGGGGAGAAAAGCAGCAGCTTGCACTTGCACGTGCATTGATACTGGAACCGGAAGTATTAATGCTGGATGAACCTTCACTCGGACTGTCACCTCAGCTTGTTAACCATGCATTCGATACCATAAGAAATGTAAACAAGCAGATGGGTACAACAATTCTTATAGTTGAACAGAAAGTAAGGGAGGTGCTGAATATTGCTGATAAAGTGTATGCATTAAAATTAGGCAGGCTTGTATTTAACGAAAAACCATCCGGGTTTGATGAGAAAAAGCTGAAGGAGATTTTTTTGGTATAAGATTTCTCGCTCGCACAAACGCAAACACCGGCTCACTTCGGAATGACGGGTGAGAGAGTCCTTGTCATTTCGAAGGAGTACACAAGTTCAGACTAAGATGGTGACTGGACGACTGAGAAATCCTACATGCTGCAAGATATTGGTACGTGTAAGATTCCTCGCTCGCTTGAACTTAAAAGAGAAGGTATGCTCGCTTCGGAATGACGGGTGAGAGAGGTGGTGTCATTTCGACCGTAAGGGAGAAATCTTGTTTGCTGCTGAATGTGAATACGTGAAAGATTTCTCGTTCGCAAATGTGTAAAACACCGGCTCACTTCGAAATGACGGTGTGGAACGATTCCTCGCTCGTACAAATATAAATGCCGGCTCGCTCCGGCGAAGCCATTCCTTCGGAAGGAATGACAGCAGGCGTAATGCCAATTAGTGTAACAATTCACAAATCCGTTAATTTTAACTACCTCAGTTAGTCCGCAATTCCTTCCAACCATCTTGACAACCTTACTTTAATTTTTTATTTTCGGGATGACCACTGCGAAAATGCGGTGGCAATTTTTTTTTAAATTCATCAATAATATGAGTTTGAGATGGGAGAAGGTAACTTCGTTTATCTTACCAGGGAACGGCTGGTAGAATTAGAGAAAGAATTAAAGGAATTAAAAATAAACGGTCGTAAAGAGATGGCACAGAAAATTGCTGAAGCCCGTGCCCATGGTGATCTTTCCGAAAATGCTGAGTACGATGCAGCAAAGGAAGAGCAGGGTTTATTTGAACTTAGAATAAGCAAGCTTGAGGATGTTGTTTCACGCGCGAGAATTATAGATGCAAATCAGTTTGGAAATGATAAGGTTCATATTCTTTCCAGGGTCAGCATTAAAAATCTGAAGAATCAGAAATCTTTTGAATATACTTTGGTTTCACCTGAAGAGGCTGATTTCCAGGCGGGGAAAATTTCAGTTACATCTCCTGTCGGCCAGGGATTGATGGGAGCAAAGATTGGTGATAAAGTAAAAGTTAAAGCCCCTGCAGGCATGTTTGAATTTGAAATATTAGAGATTAAATAAAATTCACTTAGTCCTTACAATTGACTGATGAATCCTACATACAATTAGCATTGGAGATTGCAAAGAAGGGAATAGGAGAAGTTAGTCCGAATCCTCTTGTAGGATGTATACTGGTAAAAGATGACCGGATAATCGGAGCGGGTTATCATGAAAAATTCGGAGCAAACCACGCTGAAATAAACGCCATTGAAAATGCAAAAGAACCCGTTGATGGAGGCACACTTTTCATCAACCTGGAGCCGTGCAGCCATTACGGAAAAACTCCTCCCTGTGTAGACAAAATAATAGAGCAAAAAATTAAAAGAGTTGTAATCGGTACACTCGATATGAATCCTCTTGTAAGCGGAAACGGTGTGAAGAAATTAAAGTCCGCCGGGATTGATGTAAAAGTAGGAGTGCTCGAGAAAGAATGCATTAACCTCAACAAGTTTTTCTTTAAATACATTACAAATAAAATTCCCTATATATCACTTAAAGCGGCTCAAACACTTGATGGAAAGATAGCCGACTCCAAAGGCGGGTCACAGTGGATTTCATCTATGCAGTCGAGAAAGTTTGTACATCAATTAAGAGCTAATTACGATGCGGTTCTTGTCGGCGCAGGAACGGTTGATAAAGATGATCCTGCACTTACGGTAAGATTAGCGGACGGCAGAAATCCACGAAGGATAATTCTTGACGGCTCATTAACCTTAAAGACAGATAAAAAATTATTTGCCAGAAATAATGATCATAAAACTATTGTTGTAACTTCAAGGAACAATGAGAAAAAAAGAAAAGTAAAAAAACTTCAGTCATTGGGAGTAAATATAATATTTGCCAAAGAGGATAAAGACGGAAACCTGAATCTAAAAAATGTACTGAAAGAGCTTGCAAAGAATCAGATTGCTTCTGTGCTTGTTGAAGGGGGAAGCATGGTTTTTTCTTCCTTTATAAGAAACAATCTTTATGATGATATATTTTTATTTATCTCACCAAAAATAATCGGAAAAGGTATTCCTGTAGTGGAAGATATCGGCGTAAAGAATATTAAGAGCACTTTAAAAGTTAAAATAAAACAGTATGAAATGATAGGCGATGATCTGCTGCTGCAACTGGAAAGGTAAGCGGAACCTTATTACAGCCTAGGGTATGATTAAACTTAAACCTGAACTTGCCTTTCAATATACTTCTTCGTAAGTACCGATATCTATTAAAAGAATTTCTGTTTCATTAGTTTTAGGTTCTTAACAAAATCAAATACTATTCTTAGACTGTAATCAACAGAGCAAGCCCAGCTACCATCTAATACTCCTTATAACTTATGTGATTTTAATTTATTAGAAAAAGGACCAGATTGTTGTAACTCCATAGTGGAAAGAATTCTTTCTTTCAATTGAACATCACTTTTTATGGTTTTCCTGAATGCTTTTTTGAAAGAAGTAGACCAGTTCAGAATTATCATTTATTACCCAGGTCATTAAGGAAGTCTTTTGTTGAACCGCGACCTGTTTTATTTGAATGATACTCTTCTTTGCTCTCTTTAACAGATTTTGCTAACATTTTTCTTTTTTCCTCTATTACCCTTTTATGGATAATTTCAGAAATCATAAGTTGCTCATCAAGCGGAAGTTTCGAAATCGATTCTAAAAACTCATTTATATTTGAATGTGTATCCATATTTAATCATTATTTATTTTCTTTTACGAATTAGGATTAAATTATTAGTTTTTCAGTATTGTGAATCTTCAAGGGTTCAAAAACCGGGATGGAACTAATGCTAACCTTGAAGGTTTTCAACCCTCTTCAATTATATGTAACTTTACACCCTGATTTTTTTAATAAATATCCCGGAGATTATATAATGTTCACAGGTCTTGTTGAAGAAAAAGGAACTCTAAAAAATAAAATAAAAACAGGAGACGGTTATCGTCTTGAAGTAAAAGCAGGTAAGGTTCTGGAAGATACTGAAATTGGAAGCAGTATGGCTGTTAACGGCTGCTGTCTTACAGTGGTTGAAAAGAAAACCGGTTCGGTATTGATGGATGTAATTGAAGAAACACTTAAGAAAACTAATCTTGGCGATTTACAGATCGGAGATAACGTTAACCTTGAACGTCCCTTGAAAGCTGATGCAAGATTGGGGGGACATTTTGTTCTTGGACATGTTGATACAAAAGGCGAAGTTATACATATTGAAGAATTATCCAACAGCCATTTTGTAAAAATCCGTTTCCCGGAAGAATTTAAACAGTACCTGATTTACGTTGGTTCAGTTTCTATAGACGGTGTAAGTATGACCGTTGCAGAATTAAAGGATAATGTTTTTGGGGTTGGAATTATTCCTCATACATGGGAAGAGACAATTTTTTCATCAAAAAAAATTGGCAGTACCGTTAATCTTGAGTTTGATGTTCTTGGGAAATATGTTGAAAGAATAATGGAGAATAAAGAATAAGTCTGATTTAAATGGAGAGAATTGAACAAAAATTCCTGAAATTTATTGATGAGCAGTACCTTATAAACCCCGGCGAAAAAATTCTTGCAGGTTTCAGTGGCGGTCCCGATTCGGTCTTTCTTTTGCACCTCCTGCACAAGTTTCAGAGAAGATTAAAAGTAGAAGTGAGTGCAGTTCATATCAATCATTTGCTAAGAGGCAAAGAAGCCGATGATGATGAAAAATTCTGTAATGAGTTCTGCAAAAAGCGGAGTCTTAATTTTTATTCCGTCAGAAAAAAAGTTAAGACTTATTCTGAAAAAAATAAAATATCTCTTGAGGAAGCCGGTAGAATAATTCGTTACAGGGAATTTGCGAAAGTTTTGAATAGAGAAAAATCAGATAAGATTGCTACGGCACATAATGCAAATGATAATACTGAAACTGTTCTGCTTAACCTGATTAAAGGAACCGGGCTTGACGGTATTTCGGGAATCCCGGTTAAAAGAGATAATATTATACGACCGGTATTGTGTTTTACAAGAGAAGAAATCGAATCATATCTTAAAGCAAAAAAAATTCCTTTCAGAATCGATAAAAGCAACGAGGAATCAAATTACGAAAGAAATTACCTGAGGAACGAAATTATTCCTTTAATCAAACAGAAATTAAATCCTTCACTCGATGCTGCTGTTCTGAATTCTTCAGATAACTTTAAAGATATTAAAAAATATATTTTGGCGAATGAAAAAGAAATTTTTCGGAATATACAAAGAGATTCAGCAGGCAATCTTATAATAAGTATTGTAGAATTAAGAAAGATTAACGAACCCTTAAAAGGTTTACTGCTTAAAAACCTGTTAGAGAGAGAACTTAAAGAACAGATTTTTTCGGGTGATATAAAAAAAATATTTTCATTGATCACTTTACAGGCAGGAAGACGGATAGAACTTTCCGGTGGAATTACTGTCTTCCGTGAAAGGGATTTTTTGAAATTCATATCTGAGAAAGAATCTGTCTGGAATAATTCAATTAAAATTCATGCGGGAGAAACAAAATCTACTTCAGCCGGAAAAATTTCCATTAAAAAATGTGACAGAGATTCCTTATTTTTCTCAATTAATAAAAATAAAGAGTATATTTCAGCAGATTCTATAAGCGAGGAATTTTTAATAAGAAGATGGAAACCCGGAGATTATTTTTATCCTTTGGGAATGAAAGGGCATAAAAAAATATCTGATTTTCTGAACGAACAAAAAGTTGAGACTTCCGGAAAAAAAAATCACCTGGTCATGTTAAATAAAAATAATGTAGTATGGATTATCGGGCTGCGGATAGACGAAAGATTTAAAATTACTTCTTCAACTAAAAAAATACTGGAATTATGCCTGAATTAGAAGATGGTAAACTTTATATTGAAAATGATGTCTTTATTCCTTTTATTGAAGAGAAAAGACTCCAGGAAAGAATAAGACAGCTTGGTTCGCAAATTACCCGGGATTACGAAGGTAAGATCCCAATATTTATCGGTGTTCTTAACGGCGCATTTCTCTTTCTTGCTGATCTTGTAAAGAATGTTGATTTAGACTGTGAAATTGATTTCTTCAAGCTTTCAAGTTACGGCGATGCTAAAATTTCATCCGGTAAAGTTACCATGGTAAAGGAACTAAATTGTGATGTTAATGGCAGGGATATTATTATTGTTGAGGACATTGTAGACTCAGGTTTATCTATTAAATTTATTGAAGAACATATTACGCAGCATAATCCGCGAAGCGTAAAAGTAGCATCCCTCCTGGTTAAACCGAAAAGCCTTAAATATAATGTCAAAATTGATTATATTGGCTTCGATATTCCTGGTAAATTCGTCATTGGATACGGATTGGATTATGCTCAGAAGTTCAGGAATCTCAGATCGATTTATATACTTGAAGACAATTTGAAATAGATTTTTTTAATATAAATTAATGGAAGATGGCTGAAAATAATAAAAATAACAGACCCGTCCAGAAACCACCTAAAGGAAATGGCGGACCGAATAAGCCGGACGATAATTTTGACTGGTCTAAAATAATCAGGTTAGTATTTGGCTGGGGAGCTGTAATTGTTGCTGCTGTTATTGTAATGCAGGTTTTTAAAACCGGAACTCAGACCTATGTTGATATAACCTATAATCAGTACGAGAATCTGATAAACACGGGAAAAATAAAATCAGCAACTATTACCAAACAGGATGTAAATGACTATTACTTCAAAGCGGAATTAACCTCACCGCAAAAGTTAGAAGGTCATGCGGAGCCTGTTAAAAATATCTCAGTTTACCTCCCGGAACCAATAATAAAAGAGCAGGAAGCTGTTTGGAAAGAGAAGAATGTCAATTATTCATTTGATAAAGATTCCAATGAATGGCTTAATGTTCTGCTTGGTTTTCTTCCCTGGATAATTATTATTGCGGTGTGGATTATTATTATGAGAAGAATGCAGGGAACCGGCGGTGGTACACGGGGTATTTTTTCCTTCGGAAAGAGTAAAGCGAAATTAATTACCCAATCCGGTCAAAAAATTACTTTTCGTGATGTTGCCGGTGCGGATGAAGCTAAACTGGAATTGCATGAAATTATTGAATTTCTTAAAGAACCAACCAAGTTTCAGAAGCTTGGCGGTAAAATACCTAGAGGAGTTCTTTTATTAGGTCCTCCCGGAACCGGGAAAACTCTATTAGCAAGAGCAGTAGCCGGCGAGGCAGGTGTTCCTTTCTTCTCAATAAGCGGTGCCGATTTTGTTGAAATGTTTGTAGGCGTTGGTGCCAGCCGTGTTAGAGATCTTTTTGAACAAGGAAAGAAAAACGCACCCTGTATCATCTTTATTGATGAAATTGATGCCGTTGGAAGACACAGAGGAGCAGGACTTGGCGGCGGACACGATGAAAGGGAACAAACTTTAAATCAGCTCCTTGTTGAGATGGACGGTTTTGAACAGAACAGCGGTGTTATAATTATTGCTGCAACCAACAGACCGGATGTTCTTGATCCTGCATTGATGCGTCCCGGAAGATTTGACAGGCAGGTTGTTGTCGACAGACCAGATGTTAAAGGGAGAGAAGGAATCTTAAAGGTTCATACAAGGAATATTCCACTTGACGTGAATGTAAAGCTTGATACTCTTGCTAAAGGCACTCCCGGTTTAGCAGGTGCAGATCTTGCAAACCTTGTAAATGAAGCTGCTTTGCTTGCTGCAAGAAAGAACAAGAAAAGCGTTGAGATGATAGATTTTGAAGAAGCAAAAGATAAAGTAATGATGGGAATGGAAAGAAAAAGCTTAATCATTTCTGAAGAAGAAAAGAAAACAACTGCTTATCATGAAATAGGACACGTTTTAGTTGCAAGAATGCTTCCGGAAGCTGACCCTGTTCATAAAGTTACTATTATCCCAAGAGGCAGGGCTTTAGGTGTTACAAGCTATCTGCCGATTGATGAGAAGCATACTTACTCAAAAGAATATCTTGAAGCCATAATTACTTATGCATTAGGCGGACGTGCTGCAGAGAAGATTATCTTTAATCATTTTACAACCGGTGCAGGTAATGATATTGAAAAAGCTACGGGTATTGCCCGTAAGATGGTTTGTGAATGGGGAATGAGTGACAAACTTGGTCCTTTAAGTTATGGTGCTAAAAGAGAAGAAATATTCCTGGGACGTGAAATTCAGAACCATAGGGATTACAGTGAGAAAACCGCAATTGAAATTGATGAAGAAATAAAAAAATTAGTTAACGAGGCGATGGTTCGTGCTGAAAAGATTCTTACTGAAAATATCGATCTTCTACATCGCCTTTCAAAAGAATTACTTGAGAGAGAAATTCTCGATTCTCACGAAATTGATGCTATTATAAGAGGTGAAACGCTACCGCCAATTAAAAAGAACGGCAGCACTGACAAGAACCCGGAAGTAATTCCGGAACACGTTAAGAAATTAATGGAGCAAAGGAAACCGAAAGAATCTTCTCCAAAAGATGACTCCAATTGATAACGGAACAATTCATTACAGGGATGAATTAGTAAGAAAGCTGATTCATCTCTTCTCTTTATCTATTCCTATAATTTATTATTTTATCTCACGCAGTGATGCAATTTTAATTTTAAGTATTGTTACATTTGTGGCATTAATCCTTGACCTGACGAGGTATTTATCACCATCAGTCGGGAAAGTATTTTACAAGACATTCGGGTTTCTTTTGAGAAAGCATGAACTTGATACACAAAAGAAAAACCTGAACGGTGCAACATATGTGTTGATTTCAGCACTGATTTGTGTAATTCTTTTTCCCAAAATACTTTTTTTAACAGCTTTTACTATTCTTATTATCAGTGATTCAATGGCTGCAATTATCGGCAGAAAATTTGGCAGGCATAAGCTTCTGTCAAAAAGTCTTGAGGGAACTTTGGCTTTCTTTATAAGTGCAAGTATAGTTGTTTTTTTAACTCCTAAAGTAAATGACCTCCCGATGGAATATATTATCGGGATAATTGCTGCTGCAGTGGGAGCAATAGTTGAAAATATTTCTTTTGGTTTTGCCGATGATAACCTGGCAATTCCTATATCAGTAGGATTTACTATGTGGCTGTTGTATATGGCGTTGCTTCCAGGACTTCAAATTGTACTACCAATACTACCGAGGTAGAGGATGAAAAAATTTTTCTTATTTGTTATTTCAATTATTTCTGTATTTTATTTCATTTCGTGTGAAATAGCTCAAAGGCCGGCACAGGGACATGAGGATGAAATTTATGTTGTTGCGGATTCCTCTGAGTTTGCCGACCTGTCGTTTGCACTCGATTCAACATTTGAAAAAATAATTTATACTCCCCAGCCTGAAAAACTTTTTACACTTATCAGGATTAGTCCAAAAGAGATTGACATATACAAACAAAAAAAGAATATCTTAATTGCAGCCCCTTTGAATTCTCATTCATACACTTCACAATATATTCATTCAGTTGTTGATTCCAACGCTCTGCAAAAAATTAAAACCGGAGGGGACTTCATAATAAGAAGAGACAATCTTTGGGCTGGTAATCAATTAGTTATGATTTTAACCGCACCCACTATACAGGAGCTTGAGTTTGATATTCTGAAAGATAAAGATAATCTTCTTTATACTTTCCAGAAAGTGTCGGATGATAGATTAAAAGCAAGCCTTTATAATGCACATTATGAAAATGAAGCGCTGGAAGGTAAACTGTTAAAAGAGTACGGGTGGATTGTTTATGTTCAGGCGGATTTTAAGTTGGCTTTGGATATTCCTAAAGATAATTTTGTTTGGCTTAGAAGATCTCCCGGAAGCGATATGGAACGCTGGCTGTTTGTGCACTGGATTGATAATGCATCTCCTGCATATTTAAATGAAGATTCTATAAGGGCGATACGAAACAGGATGACTAAAAAATATTACCGTACCGTGGATGACAGTTCTTATGTAGTAATAGCTTCAGATTATTATACCTCTAATGAAGTAAATTTTAATGGAAGATATGCGATCTGTACACAGGGTCTTTGGGAATTAAATGTGAAGGGAATGGGTGGACCATTTATAAATTATACTTTTTTCGATGAGAAGACAAACAGACTTTATATGCTTGACGGATCTGTGTACGCGCCTAAATATTATAAAAGAAATTTAATTCAGCAGATGGATGTTCTGCTGCAATCTTTTATGACTGAAGGTGAACTCAGTAAAGATAGAAGACAGGATTTATTAAACGCCGCAAAAAAAGCAGAGAAGAAATAGGTTTATGCCTGCCTGCTGTCGGCGGTCTAAGTTCAAGTTTAAGTTTAAGATTGGTTTCGTAGGAATTTGATCTTCCTGCGGTAGACAGGTTTATCAAATTTCTTTACAGTACAAATCTGTGTTCCATTGTTCTGCATTTACAATCCCCGAAGATTTGATGGGATAGTATATTTCGGGAAATCCGATTTGATCTTATCTACATAAATCTTTGCCCTGTCCATTTTATTAAAATTCAATTCGTATAAAGCTCTTGCAGCTAAAACCGAACCGGCTAAATTCTGGATGAAATCGGTATACTTATCCCCGTGTTCAGGAAACCTGATATGAAAATCCGGGTTTGCTGCAGGCACATATTCTGTGGTTTTTACAACTTTATATAAAAGTAAATCGGGCACAAAAGTATAACCCTCCGGCAATTTAAACTGACCGTTGCGCAACTCGTTCTCGGCAATTTCAGGAGGAAAATAAAAACTTCTTTTATCAATGTTAGTTGCAACAAGGTCGGTCATTACTTTGCGGTACAACGATTCAAGTAAATTTGAATTGTAATTTTCGCTTCTCTCAAACGGGACGAGTGCATTCTTAAAAAGATTAATATCGGTTTGCATTCCGGCAATAATATCAGGATGGTCAGTTTCAATCTGGTGATAATACCACGACCGTCTCATTAACTCTTTATCAACCACCGCCACATCTTTTCTGAATCCTTCAACATATTGATAATAGTAAGATGCCGAAACAAAATAATCCCATAAATAACTGAAGACAATGGAATTCCTGTCAGTGCTTGAAATTAGCGATTTGGTGTAATCCTCAAATGTATAAGTATCACTTTGATCTACTTCATCAAAGTTTATGAAATATTCACCTGCACTTAACAGGACGACTAAAATTATTGCTGCAGCAATTTTATAATCAGCTAAAGTTATAAGCTCATATATTTTTATTATTCCGAACACCGCAAAGTAAGCAAGCATTATATATGCAAGCACGAAGTATGAATCGATATCATTAATGTCATAGTTAATTGAATAAGCGACAGTCCAGACAAAAGTAACAATCAAAAAGATCGATAATTTTCTTGCTCTTATAAACGAAACAAATAATCCTATTACGCTTAGAATAATTGTAAAGGTAAATTCAGTCGGGAGATTGTTAATAAAATATGCAAGCTGTTTCCTGGCGGCTTCAGTAGAAGAAAAAAGCCACACCTGGTACTGTTTACCGCTGATGTGTCTCATAATCCTTTCGAAGTCAACAGGGTTACCCCAGTTGATAACAGGGTTTTGCGAAGCACGTATCGGCAGGTAACTGTAAAATACTACCAGCAGAGGAAAAAATACGAGAAGCATCAGAGCGATTTGTTTGAAACTTGCACTGCTGAATTTTTCTCTGGAAAAATATAAATAAGCTATTCCCGGGAGTATTAAAAGAGTTGTCATATGATTGCTGAAACCGAGAGCCAGAACTATTGCCAAAAGCATCCACGGATTTTTTAATAACGAAGGATTCTTCTCACCTGAAAATGCATAAGCTTTAACCAGAACAAATATAATCAGGCTGATAAGAAAGATATGCATCGAATAAACTTCAACTGAAGTGCTCTGAAACCAGAAGGTTTTAGTGAATCCTAAAAATAATCCTCCGCCAACCGAAGCAATATATTTTAAAGTTTCCGGAATTTCGATTGACTTATTTGTTATTGTTTTTCCTTTTTGTTTTCCTTTTTTTACTTTTTTCGCCGGGGAAACTTTTACACTTTTGAATTTATTGAGATTATCAAGAATAAATTTTGAAGTATAAACGAACAGTCCCACTCCCATACTGCACCAGATTGCAGCAAGAATGTTTAACTGAAATGCTGTACTGAACGGCAGCGGAATTTTAGAAAAAAAATAACCTACAATTGTAAATAAAGGGTAGCCGGTCGGATGTGCTATTCCCGCCAGTGCCTGTACAGATGTTAGTTCGCCCGCATCAATTTGTAATATGGTTGGTGCAATTGTGGTGAGGTATAAAAGGAAAACAAACAGACCGGTAAGGATAGCGTAATACTTTTTCAGAAAATTCATAATTGGCTGCCGAATATTTTTGTGAATACAGAATAAATTTCTTTTGAAGATTTGTTTAATTCCTTCATCAAATTCTTTCCAGATCCAAAGCCCATTTTGCAGGCAAGAATTTTAAACTTCTGTTCATCCATTGTTATAATTGAGCTGCTTTGATTGAATATGTTCTGGTTATTCAAAATAAGTGATTTAATAAATTCATAATTAACTAATAGTACATTTAAGGTATCTTCGAGTTCAGGATTTAATTTCATTATGCCATTTATAATTTTCCTGTTATCCTTTGCCCTGAACTTTTGAAAAAATTCCGGATTGCAAAGTATCAAATATTGTAATATGAATTCAATATCCATAATTCCGCCGCGGTTTTTTTTCAGGTTAATTATACCGGGAATTCCACCGGCAGCAGGTAGCAGCTTTCTCCGCATCTCTAATAAATCTGCTTTTAGCTTTTGGGGGTTTTCGGATTTTAATCTTTTAGTTATCGCTTTAACAACCTGATTAAATAATTTCTTATTTCCTGCAACAAAACATAATTTGGTAAACGCCTGCAATTCCCATGTCCTGGCTCTTGATAATATATAGTTAATATATGAATCAACATCCCAGACAAGCATTCCACTTTGTCCCTCTGGTCGTAACCGGCAATCAACTTTTACCGGATTGAATTTATTTCTTAAACTGTTAAGAAATTCAATAAATATATTTTGTTCTTCAAAGTGTTCTTTAAGATTATCAGTAATGAAGATTAAATCAACATCCGAAGCAAATGTCATTTCACCGGAACCTGCGCTTCCCATTGCCCCGATAAAATTGTGGTCTTTCAGAAATTCATATTTATTTAATTGTTCTGCCTGATGAGTAATTTGTTTTTTAAAATAACCAGATAAAAGTTCTGAAATATTTTTACTCTTAATCAATCCAAGTGTAAACTGCACTGATAAAAGAAAAATAAATTCTTTGTACTCAAGAGATTCAGATATAGATATCTTCTCAAAGATTCTTTTAGAAAGAAATAGCTCTCTTAATTTTTTATCCTCAGCGAAAGTATCTATTGAAGCCTGTGAAAACTCGCAAATAGTTAGAAAGGAATTGAACAAATTTTTATTCCTGAATTCCTCATACCAGATTGAAGGAAATTTTGCCTGTCTTATAACGCGAACAAAATTTTTAAGTGCGAGATCCGGGGTTAAAGATTTTTTTAAATAGGTAATTAACAATTCGTAAATCTTTTCAAATGCTTCAATTGAACGACTGTCAAATTCCTTTTGACCAAGCAATCCTTTTCCTTCTCTTAAATAAGCCAGATCTTTTTCTGCGGTTTGCGTGTTTAAAAAATCAATTTTTAAACTAATCTCTTTTTGCTTATTATTTTTATCATTTCCTGTAATTGAATTATAAATTGTCGCGACTTTCTTTATGTTGCTTTCAACTTTTTCGAGAAAGGTTTTTGACTCGTTATATCCAAGAGAAAAGCTCAGCTTGTTGAGCATTTCACCTTTTGCCGGGATGCTGTGTATTTGTGTATCATTCATCAGTTGAAGATAATGCTCAATTTTCCTGTAAAAAATGTACGCTTCTTTCAATATCGCCGCTTCTTTTTCTGAAAGCAGATTGTGCTTTTGTAATTCTCCCAGTGAGTGTAAAGTATTCCCGCTTTGCAGCGATTTTATTCTTCCGCCATTTAATAATTGCAAAGCCTGAACCGAAAATTCAATATCACGGATTCCACCCGGTATAAGCTTAAGGTTGTCTTTGCTGGTTAAATTCTTTTCAATGTTTGATTTTAATTTCCTTATCTGATCAAGAGGTGAGGTGTTAAAAGATAAAGGGAAAATAAAAGGTATGAGATATTCTTTAAACTTCCTGTAAAGTTCTCCGCTGCCTCCAATAAAACCGGATTTTATAAGCATTTGTCTTTCCCAGCCTTCTCCGCGGGATTCATAATAAATCAGGTAATCCGTAAGTCTTTTGCATAATGGGGAATTTTTACCATCCGGTCTTAATCGAAAATCGACCCTGTAAATATATCCTTCACTTGTAATTCCTGATGCAGAATTGATGAATAAAAGAATTGCCTCATTTAGTATTTCCTGGAATTCTTTTTTAACAGGAAGGACTTCGTTTTTATCAAAAAAAATAATAAGATCAATATCAGAGCTGTAATTTAGTTCGTTTCCGCCAAGCTTACCGAGTGAAACAAGGCAGTATCTGTCTTCACTTAAATCAAACTGGTACTTATCTAAGATTTGTTTATAGCAGATAGAAAACAATTGTGAGGCAATCGCTTTTGCGAGATAACTTAATTCTCTTGTTATCTCTTCTAAATTTTTTTTCAGAAAAATATCTTTTGCACCTATTCTCAGTATTTCTTTTCTTTTAAATCTTCTCAACGCATTTAGCTTAGCTTCAAAGGAATGAAATACATTTACAGCAGAAGAAACCTGCTGATAATATTCCTTTTCTTCTATAATCTTTTCAAGGCCTGAAGGATTGGTAACCAGGTAAAAATATTCCGGGTTTCTTACCAGAATATCCGTTAAATAATTGCTGTTTGAGGTTATTGAAATTAATAATTCAATATAATGAGGGTATTTTATGCAGTCGGAAAGAAATGAGATCTTATCAAAAGTGCCTGCAATAACCCTCAGTAGATTTGATTCGGATGAATGAGTGAAAAAATATTTGCCTGCTTCAGCTTCGAACAATGAAAAAAGATTTTCCAGTTCCTTGTCGGAAAAGTATCCTGCAGAATATTCAACTATCCTGCGAATAAAATCTTCCGATAATATTTTTTTCTTCTTTAAGGGCAAATTATTTTAATTAGTTAATCCACTAAATTAAAACATTGAAAGCATTTATTAAATTCACTTATGACGTGGAATTGTCATTCTGGGCATGACCTGGAATCACAAACTACCATTCTTTCATACATATATACAGCCATACAACCATACTCCGTGGAGTCCTGCGGCTAACTATACCCCGGCGTCCTTAAGATGATTGTTCATTTTTTTTATTGCCTTATTAACTGAATTAAATAATTTTTGTTGCAGATAATCGATAGTGGTACTAAGATTTCACGGAGTTTTGTAATTGTTGAACTTCTTAAGGGATTGCGAAGAAAAAGAAAATATATTTATTAGAATAACAAAATTTCAATTACCGGTGTGTAATATAGCTTTGGAAGGTATAAATAATAGTAAGGCTGCCAGATTAAGATGCTGTAAAAATGAATTGATAGTTTGGCGGGAAGTAATTACATTGTACTTACATATTTTAAGAAAGGGATATTATGAAAACTAAAATAGTTAAAATCGGTAATTCCAGAGGTGTAAGAATACCAAAATCTATTATTGATGAAAGTGGTCTAAAAAATGAAGTTGAGCTGGAAGTTACTGATGGTAAAATAATAATAAAGCCAATTTCTAAACCAAGGGAATCCTGGGATTCTGCTTTTTATAAAATGTCCCAAAACAAAGACGATATCCTGCTGGATTCGGAGTTTTCTGGTCAATCTTCCTGGGATAATGAAGAATGGGAATGGTAAATGATCTCCCGGTTTGAAGTATATTACGTTAACTTAAATCCGACCATTGGAAGTGAAATTAAAAAAACACGACCTTGTGTGATTATTTCGCCGGATGAAATGAATCGTAATATTTCCACAATTATTATAGCCCCGATTACATCCAGGTTAAGAAATTACCCTACCAGGGTGCCTTGTAAAGTTGAAGGGAAACAAGGACAAATCGTATTAGACCAAATAAGAACTATAGATAAATCAAGACTTATAAAAAGAATAGATTCATTGAATAAAAATACTCAGAAAAAAGTGTTGACCATATTAGCAGAAATGTTCTCTGAATAGTCAAATTATTGATTGCCCATTTTGTTTTGAGAGAATGAAACTAGAAAATGATGAACGAATTAAAAAGATTGCAATTTATCCAAGTTGTTCGGTCACTATATCAAAAGAAACAATTGCCGCCTAACATATTTATATAGTAAAAAGTAAATAGATAAAAAGAAAAAATAATATTCCGATTTGATGTGGTAGAATAAAACTGTAAGATTATTTGTACACCTCTGAGAGAGATTTTAGGCAGTATAATTATATAGTTTACTAGCAAAACTTTAGTATTTATGTTTTTCAAACATCCTGCATTTGTTGATCCCAAGGATAATAAATTAAAATTGTGGCGATATATTCAGCGCGATAAATTATTTCTACTTTTAAAATCATCGAACCTATATTTTTGTCGAGCAGATTATTTTCAAAAGGAAGATATTTTTGAGGGAACCTATCCAAAATTAGAATACGAATACCAATGTAGAAGAGATGATGGTAAAGAAACGTCCAGAAGATTATATGAAATTGCTTCAAAAGATACTTTTATTAGTTGTTGGCATTTAAGTGAGTATGAAAGTCTGGCGATGTGGAAATTATATGCTAAAGATGAAAAAGGAATTGCCATTCAAACAAACCTAGCTGATTTCAAAGACTCATTTGAAAATAGTGACAGAAGCATATTCGCCGGTAAAGTCGATTATATTGATTATGAAACAGATACTTTTTACAAAGAAAGTGGTCATAATTATTTTGCAATGAATTTATTTTCGTTATTCATTCATAAGAGAAAAATATATTCTTATGAAAATGAGTACCGGGCAATTTGCAAAGATCCCAAGGGGTCTGAAATGAATGGAGTGTTTATAAAGGTGAACTTGTATAAGCTTATTCATCAAATATATCTATCTCCTTATGCAATGGAAAATGAGTATATGGAAATTAAAAATGAGATAAATGAATTAGGCATAAAAATACCTATAATTTTTTCTAGCTTCAAAAAAAAAACCTATTACTAATTTTTAAAGATTACTGACTTCTTTAATAAATTAAACCCAAACAAAGCTTCGCTTTCATTTAAAACCATTTTCTGATAAATTGAAATAAATCAATCACTAACCAATAACAGTGAGGCAACTAATGCTCAAAAAAATTAGTCCTTTTCTTTATTTACTTTTGATAAATCACCTTCCACGTAAAGATTTTTATTTAGTTTAAAAATAAAAAAGGAAAACTTTATGCAAATCAAAGATTCAACATTCTTGATAACAGGCGGAAGTTCAGGAATTGGCAAAGCTGCTGCCGAAATGATAATTCAAAAAGGCGGCAAAGCTGCAATTACTGCAAGAGGAAAAGACAGGCTTGAAAAAGCTGCAAAAGAGATTGGCGCCTTTGCTATCCATGCAGATGTTTCCAAACCCGGTGATATTGAAAAAACCTACGATTCATTTATGAGAGAATTCGGAAAACTTGACTGCCTTATAAACAACGCAGGAATTGCCGGCGGTAATGAAGTCGATAAACTAACCTGGAAAGATTTTGAAAAAGTTTATTCTGTAAATGTTTTTGGTGCGGCTTTAATGGCGCAGAAAGCTGCCGTAATTTTTAAGAAACAAAATTACGGCAACATTATTAATATCGGTTCAACTGCAGGAGTAAAAGGATATGCAGGAGGTTCTGTTTATGCTTCTTCAAAGTTTGCTTTAAGAGGAATGACAATCTGTTGGCAGTCTGAACTTAGAAAATATAATGTTAGAGTTATGTGTATAAATCCAAGTGAAGTCAGAACATCTTTTGGCGGAAGAGAAACAGAGGAAGTTGCCAATCGTTTAAGAGGAAAAGAAATAGCGCACTCAATAGTATCTGCTCTTGAAATGGATGACAGGGGATTTATTCCTGAGTTTATGGTGTGGGCTACAAATCCGTTTTAAAAAATAAAAGCATACCCGTTATTTATTCGAGTATGCTTTATTCAGCAGCTGATAAATATTAGTAGCTGTTATTGTTTTCCTTTTTTGTAGAAGTCGACATTCCTTTCCACCATTCAGCTTTATAGCTTTCAAATATTGACTTCTGGTTATTATTTAATACAGATTCAATCTTGTTGTTATAAGCATTCTGCAAGTCGTTACTTTTATTCATATCTGTACTTTCTTTTGCTTTCTGAAAATCAACAAGGATATCCTGTATCTTTGTTTGTTGTTCCTGTGTCAGACTTAATTTCTGATTTAATTGATCTGTCCATTGTTTTGCGTTCTGTTTATAAGTTGTATTTTGAGTATCACTGCTTTTAGCAGTCGTTTTGTTGTCCTGTGCATAAAGGTAAGTCCCGTTCAAAAATATAAAGGCGAGAAGCACAATTCCCAACATCTTAAACAAATTTAATCTTAGCATAACGCATACCTTTCCAATTAGTTATTATGAAGTAGTTTAGTTTATGAGAAAAGATTCTCACCTGCTATAAAACAAAAGACAAACTGATAGTCAATCCGTGAAAATCACATGTGATGTCTATAAATATTGAGGCGAATAAATGAAAGGGAACATAGCTTTTATATTTAATTTCATTTATAATAGGAACTTAAGCCGGAAAACGGAGTAAAAGAGGCAACTTCCTAAATTGCAATTCAAGCATTCTATGTTTAATTTTGACATTCATTACCACGGAGAAAATGAATAAATGATAAATATTATCAAGAAGGTTTTTGGTGATAAACATACTAAGGACGCGAAACTTTTATCACCTGTTGTTGATGAAATCAACGAGGAATACGAGAAAATAAAGAACCTTTCAAAGGATGAATTAAAAGCAAAAACTCCCGAATTTAAAGAAAAAATTCAGGCATATACCGCTGAAACAAGGGGAAAAATAGATGAAATAAGAACAAAATTGCAAACGGATGAGGATTTTGATCGTAACGCCGCTTATGATGAACTTGATGCACTTGAAGAAGAACTTAATGATAAATATGAGGAGATTCTCGATCAGATTCTGCCGGAGGCTTTTGCCGTAATCAAATTAACCTGTGAAAAATTGTTGGGTGAAACCTGGACCATTGCCGGAAATAAAATTACCTGGGACATGGTTCCCTACGATGTTCAGTTGATGGGAGGAGTTGTTCTCCACCAGGGAAAGATTGCCGAAATGGCTACAGGTGAAGGAAAAACTCTTGTTGCAACTCTGCCTATGTACTTAAATGCATTAACAGGGCGGGGAGTTCACCTTGTTACTGTAAATGATTACCTCGCAAAACGTGATAGTGAGTGGATGGGTGAAATTTTCAAATTTCATGGGTTAACCGTCGGATGCATCTTAAATACTATGAATTCCGAGCAGAGAAAAGAGCATTATGACTGTGACATCACTTATGGAACTAATAACGAGTTCGGTTTCGATTATCTTCGTGATAACATGTCGATTGATAAAGAATACCAGGTTCAACGTCCTCATAATTATGCCATAGTTGATGAGGTCGATTCTGTTTTAATAGATGAGGCAAGAACTCCTCTCATAATTTCAGGTGCGGTAGAAGTTGATGATCAGAAGTTTAATGAGATGAAGCCCAAAGTCGAAAAACTTTACAGGCTGCAGACAAATTTTGTTTCTAAAATTGTTCAGGAAGCTGAGACTCTGTTGAATGGAAATAGTGACGGTAAAGTAAATTCATCAGAAGCCGGAATATTACTTTTACGTGCGAGCAGGGGATTGCCCAAACACAGTAAGCTTGCAAAAATGCTAAGCGAACCGGAATTTAAAAAGCTGACACAGTCCACTGAAATGGAATTCCTCAGGGAAAAAGCAAAGAACATGCACATAATCGATGATGAGCTTTATTTTGTTATCGATGAAAAAAATAATACAATTGATCTGACTGAAAAGGGAAGGGAAGAGCTTGCGAAAGGCAGCGGAATGGGGAAGGACTTTTTTATTCTTCCTGATCTCGGGACAGAAATAAGCAAGCTTGAAAATGATGAATCAATGTCATCTGAAGATAAAATAAAACACAAGGATTTGCTTTACCATAATTATTCTGAAAGCAGCGACAGGATTCATACTATTCATCAACTGTTAAAGGCTTACACACTATTCGAAAAGGATGATGAATATGTTGTTACAGAAGATGGGAAGATAGCAATCGTCGATGAGTTTACCGGTCGTATACTTCCCGGAAGAAGATATTCTGATGGACTACACCAGGCAATTGAAGCAAAAGAAAATGTAAAAGTTGAACGTGACAGCCAGACTCTTGCAACAATAACACTCCAGAATTATTTCAGAATGTATAATAAGCTTGCAGGAATGACGGGTACTGCAGAAACCGAAGAAGGCGAATTCTTCGAAATCTATAAGCTTGAAGTTGTTGTTGTTCCTACCAATAAACCTGTCGTAAGAGATGACCAGGATGACGCGGTTTACAGAACCAAGCGTGAAAAATACAATGCTGTTCACTCTCAGATTGAAGAACTGAGAAAAGCCGGCAGACCTGTACTTGTGGGTACAACCTCTGTCGAAGTATCGGAAACTATTTCTAGAATGTTAAAAAGAAAAGGAATACCTCATAATGTATTAAATGCTAAGCAGCATCAGCGTGAAGCTGACATAGTTGCTCACGCGGGAGAAATCGGCGCTGTTACTATTGCAACTAATATGGCCGGGCGTGGTACTGATATTAAGCTCGGTGCAGGTGTTCGTGAAAGAGGTGGATTATTTATTCTGGGTACGGAAAGACATGAGTCAAGACGAATTGACAGGCAGTTAAGAGGTCGTTCCGGAAGACAGGGCGATCCCGGTATATCAAAATTCTTTATATCACTTGAAGATGATTTGATGCGTCTTTTCGGAAGTGACAGGATTTCTTCCGTAATGGGTAGAATTGGTATTAAAGAAGGCGAGGTAATTCAGCATCCCATGATTACCAAATCTGTGGAAAGAGCACAGAAGAAAGTTGAAGAAAATAACTTCGCTATTCGTAAAAGACTTCTTGAATATGATGATACAATGAATCAGCAGAGGGAAGTAATTTACACCCGCCGGCAGAGAGCTTTGGCAGGGGACAGGCTGAAGAGTGAAATATTTGAATATCTTGATGAGTATGTTACAGAAGTTGTTGACCGTAATTTTAATGATGTTCTTGCAGATAATATTAAAGAGGAAATTCTTCAGAAGCTTCTTGTAGAAGTAAAGCTTGAACCTACTGAGTTTGAGGCTCTCGGTAATGCAGGTATAAAAGATCGGATAATTGAAAATGCCAAAACTTTCTACAAGAAAAAAGAAGAGATGATCGGTTCTGAATTGATGGCAAGGCTGGAGCGTTACGCAGTATTAAGTGTAATCGATCAGAAATGGAAAGAACACCTCCGTGAAATGGATGACTTGAAAGAAGGAATAGGACTTCGTGCTTATGGTCAGAAAGATCCTTTAATTGAATATAAAGGTGAAGCATTCAAATTGTTTGTCACTTTGCTTGATGAAATAAGAGATGAAGTCGTTTCCTTTGCTTTCAAATTCTTCCCGCAGGCTCCCGAGGAAGTACAAAACAGGAGAAGACGTCAGCCGGCAAGAATGACCGAAAGTAAACAAAGTGCAACCAATATTGGCATGGCTGCTTCGGGCAACAGACCGGGACAGAGCAGCCCTGAACAGGGCGGCAAACCTCAGCCGGTTCAGGTTGGCGCAAAAGTCGGTAGGAATGATCCCTGTCCATGCGGCAGCGGTAAGAAATATAAGCACTGTCATGGAAAATAATTGGGTGAGATATGAAAAAAATTGAAGCAATTATCCGCCCTTTTAAATTGGATGAAGTAAAAGAAGCCCTTGTCGAAGAGGGTATAAGGGGATTAACAATTACCGAAGTTCGCGGTTACGGAAGACAGAAAGGGCATACTGAAACGTACAGAGGAAGCGAATACAGGATTGAATTCATCCCGAAAATAAAAATTGAAATTGTTGTTGAAAATGAGAAAATGGAAAAGGTAATTGAAGCAATTCTGCGCACCGCTAAAACAGGGCAGGTCGGAGACGGTAAAATTTTCATTTCAGAGATTCAGGATGTAATCAGAATCAGAACTGAAGAATCCGGAGAGGAAGCTTTGTAAACCTGTCTGTCAACCAAAGGTTGATAAACCCGGAGGCAGGATATTTTACCTTTTACTTTTTTTTATTCTTTCATAGTTTTTATTATGCATTTCAAAAGATTTATTCCCGGTTTTCTGGTTCTATTCCTCTTTGCAGGTATAGCTTTTAATGGCTGCAGCGTCTGGCACAATTTCACAACTTATTTCAACCTTTATTATGACGCTAAAGATATTTTCCAGGATGTTGAAAAGACCATTAAAACCCAGAAAAAAGATCTCTTCTCAAACGAAGAAGAAACTGCCACAGGGAACGTTACCCAGCAGCTCACAAAAGTAATTGATAAATGCTCAACAATCCTGCAGTTTCATGCAAATTCTGCTTATGTAGATGACGCACTGCTGATGCTTGGAAAATCTTTTTTCTATGAGAAAAATTATTTAAAAGCCTTAAGACAATTCCAGTCGCTTATCGCTACACAGCCTCAGAGTGATCTTATTCTTGAAACTGAGTTGTGGATAGGTAAAACCCAGATGAGATTAAGACAATACGATGATGCTTTAACGATGCTTGAAACAGTTAAACAAAAGGCTTCTGAGGAAGGGGAAGATGAAATCCTTACAGATGCTTTTCTTGAAGAGATTAAATATAAAATATCCCAGGAAGATTATGCCGGTGCAATTACAGCGTCAAATGATTATTTGAAGCAATCTGATAATGATGAAATAAATGCTGAAATAGTTTTTGAACTGGGAAAGTTAGATGAAAAAGTAAATAATACTGAGGATGCTATCGCAGCATTTAAAAAAGTTTTTGATTATTCTCCTTCTTTTGATACCCAGTATGAAGCAAAGCTTGAATTAGGAAAAGCACTGCGTGAAGCAGGGTATAATGACCAGGCGCTTACCGATTTTGAAGACATGAAATCGGAAGATAAATATGCCGATCACTTTGATGAGATAGATCTTGAAAGAGGAAAGACATTAACTAAACTCAGCCGGTTTGATGAAGCTGTTGATGTGCTTGTAAAAGTAGATACCACTTATAAAGGATCTGAAAGCGGTGGTTTGGCACGTTATGAATTAGGGCAGGTCTTTGAAAATCATTATCAGAATTTTGACAGTGCCAATACTTATTTCTCACGGGCTGCAAGCTCTGCTATCCCGCCTGATTATAAAACAGCAGCAAATGATAAAGCCCAATTGTTCAAGAAATTTATGAACTTAAGACAATCTTTAAAAGAGAGCCTTGAAAAACAATTTTATGCTGAGAATCCGTCTCAATATACACAGGATTCAGCATCATATTACCAGGAAAGAAAAGAGATTGAAGGACAGGTAATTGCCGAACAGGAATTTGCTGAGGTTAAAGCAAAAATGGATTCTGCTATGTTTGCAGGGGATACTACAGGAATGAAAATAGATACTACTGTCGTAAAAAGAGATAGTCTAGACATATACGGTCACCAGGTTTTTGATCAGTTTGGACAGGTAATTTCTATAACCGATACTGTAATAGTAAACCCGGCTGACAGTCTTTTGAAAAAAAATAAATTGTTATCGTCGATTCAGACTCCGGATTTTGAGAAAAGGGTAAAAGAGCTAATGAACGGGAAAGTACCGCCTATAAAGTCTGATGTTCCCCTTGATTCATTAAAATCGATTATTATAAAAGATAGATTTGAACTAGGCAATTTATATTTTACGGAATTGAATATTCCCGATTCTGCTTATGCTTACTATAACGATATTCTCAATCTGCAGCCTGACCCGGTTTATACCGCCCGCACTTTATATGCCCTGGGGAGTTATTATCTTACCCAAAATGATTCTGTAAAAGCCGACAGCCTTTTTAACATAATTTATGATAATTACAAAGACCAAAGCATAGTTAATGCTGCTGCAAATAAATTGAATAAAAAAATTATAGACTTGAATTATGATCCTGCTGAAAATATTTATGCTTCGGCTGAAAAAGAGATGCTTGATGATAAGTATGATTCTTCACTTACAAAGCTGCAGGTTATTTTTAAAGAATACCCTTCTTCTCCTTTAGCAGCAAAAGCTTTGTATGCTTCCGGCTGGATACTGGAAAATGAGCTTGATAATCCTGATTCCGCCGCAACTTTATATGATTCACTTACATTAAAATATCCTTCGACAGTTTATGCCAATAAAGTTTTTCAAAAAGTAAATATTTATAACCAGGAGCAGAAGAGAATTGAAAAAACATTGCAGGATTCTCTTAAAAAAATTGAAGCCCTGAAGGCAGACTCTCTTGCCCGTGTTGATTCATTAAGTCATAATTTGCAAAAAGAAGATAGTCTTAAATCTAATAATAATGCTCCGCCTGATAAAAATGTTGAACCCGTTATAAATGGTGAAAAGACAGGTAAGGATACTTTAGGAAATAAAGTTCCGCCGGTTATAGACAGTTTACGCCGGAATGAGGATCACTCAATTGAAGATCTTCAGAAAAAATCAGGAGGCGAAGCTGATTCCATTCCAACAGGTAAAATAAAGCACGAGAGATAGGTTCTTTACATAATAGATCATAGTCAGGGATAAATTATGTCATCTGTACAGTTCCCCGAAAATGAACTTGGTGAAACCTTAAACAGGATTCTCCCATCCTTTAAAAAGAAAAAAATCAGGTATATCTTTTTATATATTTGTTTTCTTTTTTACTTCAGCATACCTGCTTTTCAAATCCCATACCTTGAATATTATCATTTCAGAATAACATCATTAATGGAACAAAGAGCGATTGATAATAATTTAATATATTATCCAAGACAATCATGGACAAATATAAATGATGTTAATCCGAACCTGCTCAAGGCTATTATTTCAATGGAGGACGGGGAATTCTTTTCGCACAGGGGAATTGACTGGAAAGAATTAAATATGGCTTTACGACAGAATAAATGGCGAAGAAGAATTTACCGCGGCGGAAGTACGCTAACAATGCAGTTAGCAAAAAATTTATTCTTTACTACAGAAAAATCTGTATTCAGGAAAGGTAAAGAAATAATTACGACTTTAAGAATGGAAAAGGAATTAAGCAAGAGAACTATTCTGCAGGCATATATTAATGCTGTTGAATGGGGAGACGGTATATTTGGAATAAAAGCTGCTTCTGAAAAATATTTTAATAAAGAGCCTGATGAATTAAATACCAATGAATGTTCAAGACTTGCAGCCGTTTTACCTTCACCTTTAATTCATCCACCGGATAAAAATTCAGGTTATGTTTTAAGAAGGTCATCTATTATTCGCGGGAGATTAAACGATATAATTTTGTTCCCTGATGAAAAATGAAAAGAAAAGATTTTTTAGATTTAATAGATGAAGGTGAAAGCCTTCAGATAGAGTTTAAAAGAAAATTCTCCACGCCCGAAAAAATAGCAAGGGAAATGATTGCCTTTGCAAATACCAGGGGAGGCTATATTCTTTTTGGAGTGGATGATGATAAAGAGATCGTTGGTGTTGAAAGTGAAAAATCGGAAGCTGAACTGGTTAAAGATGCTGCTCTGAATTATTGCGAACCGCCTATTGAATATGATATTGACTTTCTTGAAGTACACGGGAAAGAAGTTGTAATTGTTGCTGTTCCGGAATCTGATGATAAACCGCACAGACTGCAGGATTATTTAAATGAGCTGGATGTAAGTAAATCAGTTGTGCTTGTGCGGGTAAATGATAAGAGTATTCAGGCAAGCAAAGAGATGATTAGAATTTTACGTGCTCAAAGCCAGGATTTAAGCCTTACTAAATATTTTATAGGAAATAATGAGAAATCAGTTTTTGATTACTTAAATAAAAATGAAACTATTTCGGTTAAAGTATTAAGTGATCTCGTTAATATTTCGGAAAGAAGAGCTTCAAGAACACTTGTGAAAATGGTAAGAGCAAACCTGCTTATGATTCATACTAAAGATAACGGCGACGAGTTTTTTACGCTTGTATGATAGGAGAGCGATTATCAAATTACATAGAAGTTCATTTATTGAAACTCAATTGTATTTTCTCGGCTTCAATTCTCTGATTAATTTCTATGGGTTCAGAATTGTCATCACAATGAAACGTATGGTTATTTGGTTCAATGATTAGATCAAAATTTTTAACAACTTCATCCTTGGTGGAGAAAATAAAAACTTTAGTAGAATCCCCAGAGCTAAAAACTTTTATCAAATACTCCTTCTCATTATCCACAAAAGTTTTCGTCGTCATTTTAGGTACCAAATCAATCGAACCGGCTGCAAGCCTGTGTTCTTTCGTCCTTTCAATAGTCGAAACCTTCAGAGGATAAAGAGTAATTATGCTAAATAATGTATAAGCAGGAATTTTTTTAGCAATCATTCTCTTAAATGAATCCTTATGTTCCCGATTCGCATTATTTTTTAACTGCTTATAAAATTCTAATGCTTCAATTAAGGTTTTATCCGCAACAATAAATGCTTCCTTTTCTTCACTGATATTCTCGGGATAAAAAATGAAGTTGAACAAATCTTGTTCATAAATTATCATATTATCATCTTTTTGTCTTATGATACTCTTATTATACTCTAAAAATTTGAATATTTGGAAATTGCCGTTTATTCATTTTTCATATTCAAATTGCTTAGCAATTTCTTTCTTTAATACTTTAAATAAATATTCAAAAATATTCTGATATTTTATTTGATAATTATCAAAGCTTAAAGCCGGTAATTCCTCCTGCAGATATTTATGCAGTCCCGTATTTATACCGCCATCTTTTAAATCGACGGTAATTCTGTACAGCGCTTTCCTGATCGCTGATGATTCATCTTCATTTAACTTGTTTTTACTTAAGTAACCATCCTCTAATTTTTTAAATGTCATTTGAATTGCATTATTGATCATAGTATCTATTTCAATGGTATTGTTATTCTCCTCCCGGTCATTTACCTCAAAATAAAGTGAATGTGTTTTCTTTATTTTTAGTACTAAAGCGTTTATTGGTATTGCCGCTTGCTTATCAGAATTGTGTTTTATATGATCAAATATATTCTTAAGCATGCAATCCGGGTTCCTGAAGAGTTGTAACTTTAAATCAAAAATAAATTGATTGTCGGGCAGCAGCCCCGCATTAACAGGCTCGTTTTCAATTATATATCTTGTACCGAGAATATTTTTCTTTAGGTATCCTTGTTTTTCAACCAGATAATTAAGGGAATGAAGGATTTTTGAGAAAAAGGGGTCGGATTCTTTCAATAATTCCGATACATACTTTTCTGTACTTTTTGAGGCCATCCTGCTTAGAAAAAATAGTGCGGTTTCTTCATTGTTAATGGCTGGTTCCCACCTATCAAAAGCAGATTTTATACGTATTAGTGTGCCATCGTTGTTCAGTTCAAAAAGGGACGCAATAGCATCTATCGCCATCTCATTAAGAGTAAGATCTTCCACCATAAGTACATTAGCGAGTTTTCTATACCTGAATTTTAAATTGGTATAAGCAAAACTTTGCGTTAATTCTATAAGCTTGTTCAATTCCGTACGTTCAACATTTTGATTACTTACAGCCAGAAGTATTTCGAATACCCGAACTGCATTTTCCATATACAAAGATATGAAGAATTAATTGATTTATTTTTTATTCCAATTCAGATCTTTTAAGCCATTTTCCGTTTTCCCAGTAAAGGATATTATTCTTGATGATTTCCCGATATTCCCTGGTATCAGTAAATGGGGGTTTCAGAATACCGTGAGACACAAGGGTGTCCCGCTGTACTCTGAAGTCGCTAGAGAAGTTTACGTCAATATCTTTCAGGTTATAGTCTATTTCGTAACCTAGTTCTATTTCCAAATTCTGTGGAGGAAGAGATGTAGCAAATATGAATTTATGTTTATAATCCTGATATATCAGGCCATCAATTAAATAAGTTGGGTTTCTTACTCTCATATAATTATCAAAATCAATTTTAGGAAATCTTATATAGGTGCTTAATTCAGAAACCGAAAATCCTCTTATCAGATATTGATCCGTTGTCGGTCTGACTTTGGCTAACGTATCAACTTCATAAGCAAAGAAGACCAGATCTTCATATCCGTTATCGTATCCAGCCCCTACCATCTCGGGTTTTTTATCATTATCGATGTCCTTGATATACGCATTCATAATATGACCTGAGGCCCAGAAAGTTCCAGGCAGCCGCTTTCCATTACTGAGATCTATCCTGTAGATAGCTGAGCTGAAAGAGGGACCGTTTGATGAAATCAAAAACAAACTCTTTTTTCCGAAGAAGGTAAGTGTATCAAGAATTACTATTCCGTAATCACTACCGAGTTCCTCCCTTTGAATTTACTTTATCTTTGAAAGAATATTTCCATAGTTGATGTCCTGCTTTGTCGTAACATCTTAGAATAGACTGATTGTCGTAATTTCCTGTTGCCTCAACATCTTCTCCAATCATTATAACTTCATTTTCTCCATCTGAATTTATATCTACTATTTTCACTCTTTCTGATATCACCCTTTCGGAGGTTGTTTTTCTTTTATCAAAGGAAATTTTCTTTGTCCATAGAACTTTATCGTTCTTATTCTTTATGAATATAGTTGAGTCATCAGTCGACAAACTTGCAGGGTTATTATCCAGATCGAGTATAAAAAAGAACAACATAACAGCAATTAACAGAATAAAAATCGCTGTGGCAGCCAGGTTATCTGCTATGACCCTGCCGAATCTTACCACAGGATTTCTTTTATTTATTTCAACAATGTCCCTTCTGTTTAATATGTCATCAATATTTTCTGATGGTATAATCTTTAATGATCGTGAAGGATAGAGACTTTTTAACCTGTTATATTCTTGTACGGCTATGTTTTCGTCTTCTTTGGGGATAACAAATGATTTCGCAAAGGAATAAAATACAGCATTAGTTTTTTGTTTTATTATTTCAGCTCCGACGCCGGGGATGCCGCCATCGGAGTTAAGCGAACCGGTAAATGCTGTTTGCGGTAAAATTTTAACCGAATAGACGGGATTATAAAATTTCATCAACTGCTGGAGGAAAGTTATAGTTAAAGCCGACCCAAGTGAATTCCCTTCATAGCAGCCGTCTTTTTTTTCAAAACTGATAATAACTTCGTGAAATTTGTGGGGTTTAACTCTATATCGTTTCAGAATCTTAATTGCGAGCTCCCAGGAAACCGATACCTGTTCTTTAATTCTTTTTTCTATTTCTTTTTCACTTGGTACGATGAGAAACTTGTCGGTTTGGGATGATTTGCTGATCCTGACGTTTACAGTCTCTATGATTCCATAAAATCCGTTATTATTACCTTCGTCGATGATAGGAAAATAAGCTTGAAGCTGTCCGCCTGATTTTAAGGGTTCTCCATTCAGCATAGTGATTAAAGAATCCAGTTGTGAGTTCAGCCTGTCTGACTGTTCTGTGAACTCTGATCTGAAGGCTTCGGCAATGTGTTTATGATTCAGTTCATTTATCTGAGAGATAAGTTCCCGTGTATAGTCCGGTTCAATTCCCCAGGGTTCATATCCGGATAATTTTAAGACATACTCTTCTATAAATTCTTCCAGAAATGCTTCTTCGATTTTCTGATCGCCGTATAGAAGAACTTTAGAAAAGTAATCTTTGAAAAGGAATATCTTTAAAGTTTCGGACGAGGTGATTAAAATCTGCCTGATTAAATCATTACGCTGATTTTCAATTTCAATGTAATTTAAAGACATACCAGATTTACCCTAAATGACTTACTAAAATAATCATATTCGGGCTCAAATTGCAAAGATTTTATGAGTTGTTGTAGAGGGGGATTGCTTCATAATAATATTCTGGTGAGAAGATAAGGATTTTGAGACCAAATTTCCAATTTCATCTTGTTTATAAGTATATAATTATCAAGATCTGTAAAAAACCTGATTAAAGAATATGTAAAAGGTGAGATAAAAGAGTTAGGTTGCTGATACTTGCTTGAAACATTTCTTTAACTGCCGTCCTTATTCTAATAGAAATAAACACTGCTCTTGATTGGCTAAATTCCAGCCCGCCGGCTTTATTCATTCACAAGTATTTCAATTTCATTTCCCAGAATAAAAATGATCATCAATTTTATTCTACCCTTCAGTAATAATTAGATTTTTAATAATACCCTACACAGATTCAATCCCATCAACCTGAAATACCTTATAAATTATTGTTAGCAAATAATACTACTTTTTCCAAAAAAACAATTATTTGAAGTATAGATATAAAAAATGTCTTTTTCAGACGAGATTCAAGATATGGGTTAAAACAAAATCATGTATTCCAGTCAGAATTAATCCTAAAAAGCATTTTTGATTAATTTCATAAGGATGTTCATTCATTAAATAAGTGTGTGAATATATGAAAAAACTTTATCTATTTTTTCTATTCTCAATACTCTATAGTTCCTCTTATCCTCAAACTGCAAAATTACCATATCCTATAATATTTATACACGGAATTACTAGTGATTATACTACTTGGGAACAAGGAGATCCGAGTATAAAAGATTATTTACTTAGTAAAGGTCTAATTTTTGGTGGAATTGTTGATGTTACCTTGGATTATCAAAGGAATTCACTTAAAAACAGTAAAGAAGATGATGTTCATCGTTTTCCTACCAATATAATAGCAGGGGACTTTTATTTTTTGAATTTTGCTGTGCATTCAAGTGGATATTCCACGAGAAATGATCCTAACTATCCTTATCCTGTTAATCAAATATATCAAAACATGCTAGGCATTGGCGATCTTCCCGTTTATAATAGTGAGGGAGAATATCATGTTGGCGATATAATAAGAGTCGAAAATGAATTTATGATAGTAAATCAAATTGGAGTTGATTATTTAGGCGTAATGAGGGGGCAGTTTGAAAGCATAGCACTTCCACATATAGAAGGTTCAATAGTTTATGATCTATCTAATGAGAGTAATCAAGCCAGTATAGCTAAACAAGGTTGGGGATTAAAAATAGCCCTCGAATTCATAAAAACAGTTAGTGATAGGGATACCTTTATTATTGTCGGTCATTCTATGGGGGGGTTGACTGCCCGTGAATATATTAGATCAAATTATTATCAGAACGATGTAGCTAAATTAGTGACGATCGGGACGCCACATTTAGGTTCAAAAGCAGATGAAGTGAATATATATTGGTTGGGTAATCCAAAACTAGATCCAAGTAGTGATGCTATGAGGGATTTGAGATATAATTATGATTTGGACTACCACTTTGGATATGGCCCAAATCCACCATATGGTGATTACCCTGATTTAGGTATTTATCTCTTTGGTGGTTTTGAGACTACTCAAATAGACGGAAGTTATTACTCGACTGATTTTAATGCAAATGGCCAAATAGACAATACAAAAATAAATGGCTTAAGCGAAAATCTTTCAACCTTGCCTGAATCGATTGATTATACTTGGATAGTTTCTAAGTGGGGTATATTACAAAGTGACATCGCGGTGAGACTTGATAGACAATTTCCATGGGATGAATCAAGTCAACAGGTTGGAGATACCCTAATGATGCATAAGATACATAATGAAGAAACTGAAGATAGTTATAGCATAATAAGAGGAATTGATGAACCAGACGTATATCAACTTGCATATACTCTAGTATAGTGAACCCCAAATACTGGACAAAAATTTAAGGTGGAAAAATCTTAAATTTATATAAGCCAAAGGAGGCTAAAATGTCCACCAAAAGAAAAAATTACAGTAGCGAACTGAAAGCAAAAATCGCACTAGAGGCAATCAAGGGATTCACCAGTATAAACGAAATTGCAAAAGAATACAGAGTCCACCCAAATCAGATAAGTCTATGGAAGAAACAGTTACTAGAAATACTTCCTTCTGTGTTTGATAATCCGAGGGACCAAAAACTGATGGAAGCTCAGAGTTGATTGACCAGCTCTACCGGCAGATAGGAAAACTTCAGGTAGAGGTTGAATGGTTAAAAAAAAAGTACGAGCCATTCAATTGAAACTCTCAAAGGACTCATAGAGCCTGAGCATGGTTTTCTTAGCATAACTGAGCAGTGTTCTTTGATAGAATTACCACGTTCGAGTTATTACTTTGAGCCGTTAGGCGTAACGGACGAAGATCTCGAAATAATGAAACGGATGGATAAAATATACACGACCTGGCCTTTTTACGGTTACAGGAAAATAACACGGGAGTTAAGTAAAAATGGTGAAGTCTTTAATCATAAGCGGATACTCAGGTTAATGCAAATAATGGGAATACAAGCACTTACACCGAAAATGAATCTTAGCAAACCAAACAAGGATCACCTGATATTTCCGTATCTGCTAAGAAATGTAAGCATAACAAAAACCAATCAGGTATGGAGTACAGATATAACATATATCCCGCTCTACAGAAGCTTTGCCTATCTTGTTGCAGTAATGGACTGGTTTAGTAAATATGTTCTGTCCTGGGAAATATCTAACAGCCTTGATGTCCATTTCTGTCTTAGCGCTCTGGATAAAGCATTGCGTTCAGGTAAGCCGGAAATATTTAATACCGACCAGGGCAGTCAGTTTACCAGTCTTAGTTTTGTCAATAAAGTCCTGGACAATAATGTAAGACTAAGTATGGATTCCAAAGGCAGAGCTTTAGATAATATTTTCATTGAACGTTTATGGAGAAGTTTGAAGTATGAAGATATTTATTTAAAGGAATATCGAAATTATCATGAATTATTTGAGGGATTAAATAATTATTTCTATTTTTATAATAATAAAAGAACACATCAGTCATTAGGCTATAAAACTCCGGCTGAAGTATTCTTAAAATAACATGGTGAGTACTTAATTCATCCACCTTAAATTAAGGAAAAACCTGTCTAGCTGAAGGGGTTCACCATACTAGAGCAGGACCAAAAATATGTCGGAATGGTCACTTATCAAACGCTTTATCAGTCCAATGATTATGATTACTACAGATTTGTTGCAAATAGTAATGGGAATTTGAAAGTTACCATCGATGGGGCAAATTCTGGGGTATATGGTATTATGTTGAGGGATTATAATGGTAATCTAATCGAAAACCTACCAATTAATTCTCTTCCATTTACTTATAATAAACAAGTCACTGCTGGGCTATATTATATATGCGTTAAGGGATATGCTGCTAATAATGGAATCATTAATAGCTATACTATCCTACCCACATTAGAACCTCTTATTATTTCATTATACAATGGGTCAGTTTCACCTACTTCGGGAAACGGATCAACTAATTTTGACTTTTCGGTTTTTTATAAAAATACAAATAACATCCCTCCTGATAATGTTCAACTCCACATTGTGAATCAATTTACTGAAAATATGACAGCTGGTGGTAATAACTGGCAGCAGGGAGTACAATTCACTAAAACGTTAAATAATTTTTCTGTAGGACAGTATCAGTTTTATTTTAGCGCGACTGTTGATGGACAGACGTTACGATATCCGGATGCTGGTTATTTAAGTTTTAATGTTATACAAAACGTTGCTGGTTGGGATTTAAGTGTAAGTAATTTGACTTCTACCCCTTCAATTATAACACCTGGAAGCACTATCACTGCAAAAGGTTACACATATAATAATTCTAATTCACCTGATAAAATTTACCAGAATGTACCATATACCTTCACTTTATATGACAAATATGGTAATGTGATACAAAATTATACTGGAACTATATCACTAATAATTCAGGGACAAACGGTTGACGTAATAAAAACATTTACAGCACCGTCTATTGAAGGTAATTGTCAGCTAGTATTTACAGTTTATCCGACGATAGATCAGAATACTACTAACAATACAATGTCGAAGACTATTGTAGTTGGAAATGAAGGGGCAGATAATCAGTGGTTTATTACTGAAGGCGAAGGAGAGATAATTATGTATCTAAATTCTGTACACTCTTTCCAAGGTAGTAGTTGGAAGGTTACAAATATAACATCATCGAAAATTTCTGTAAGTAGGGATAATGGTTCTTCTAAAGATATTAATTTTATAGTGAACCCCAAATACTGGACAAAAATTTAAGGTGGAAAAATCTTAAATTTATATAAGCCAAAGGAGGCTAAAATGTCCACCAAAAGAAAAAATTACAGTAGCGAACTGAAAGCAAAAATCGCACTAGAGGCAATCAAGGGATTCACCAGTATAAACGAAATTGCAAAAGAATACAGAGTCCACCCAAATCAGATAAGTCTATGGAAGAAACAGTTACTAGAAATACTTCCTTCTGTGTTTGATAATCCGAGGGGACCAAAAACTGATGGAAGCTCAGAGTTGATTGACCAGCTCTACCGGCAGATAGGAAAACTTCAGGTAGAGGTTGAATGGTTAAAAAAAAAGTACGAGCCATTCAATTGAAACTCTCAAAGGACTCATAGAGCCTGAGCATGGTTTTCTTAGCATAACTGAGCAGTGTTCTTTGATAGAATTACCACGTTCGAGTTATTACTTTGAGCCGTTAGGCGTAACGGACGAAGATCTCGAAATAATGAAACGGATGGATAAAATATACACGACCTGGCCTTTTTACGGTTACAGGAAAATAACACGGGAGTTAAGTAAAAATGGTGAAGTCTTTAATCATAAGCGGATACTCAGGTTAATGCAAATAATGGGAATACAAGCACTTACACCGAAAATGAATCTTAGCAAACCAAACAAGGATCACCTGATATTTCCGTATCTGCTAAGAAATGTAAGCATAACAAAAACCAATCAGGTATGGAGTACAGATATAACATATATCCCGCTCTACAGAAGCTTTGCCTATCTTGTTGCAGTAATGGACTGGTTTAGTAAATATGTTCTGTCCTGGGAAATATCTAACAGCCTTGATGTCCATTTCTGTCTTAGCGCTCTGGATAAAGCATTGCGTTCAGGTAAGCCGGAAATATTTAATACCGACCAGGGCAGTCAGTTTACCAGTCTTAGTTTTGTCAATAAAGTCCTGGACAATAATGTAAGACTAAGTATGGATTCCAAAGGCAGAGCTTTAGATAATATTTTCATTGAACGTTTATGGAGAAGTTTGAAGTATGAAGATATTTATTTAAAGGAATATCGAAATTATCATGAATTATTTGAGGGATTAAATAATTATTTCTATTTTTATAATAATAAAAGAACACATCAGTCATTAGGCTATAAAACTCCGGCTGAAGTATTCTTAAAATAACATGGTTATAGTGAACCCCAAATACTGGACAAAAATTTAAGGTGGAAAAATCTTAAATTTATATAAGCCAAAGGAGGCTAAAATGTCCACCAAAAGAAAAAATTACAGTAGCGAACTGAAAGCAAAAATCGCACTAGAGGCAATCAAGGGATTCACCAGTATAAACGAAATTGCAAAAGAATACAGAGTCCACCCAAATCAGATAAGTCTATGGAAGAAACAGTTACTAGAAATACTTCCTTCTGTGTTTGATAATCCGAGGGGACCAAAAACTGATGGAAGCTCAGAGTTGATTGACCAGCTCTACCGGCAGATAGGAAAACTTCAGGTAGAGGTTGAATGGTTAAAAAAAAAGTACGAGCCATTCAATTGAAACTCTCAAAGGACTCATAGAGCCTGAGCATGGTTTTCTTAGCATAACTGAGCAGTGTTCTTTGATAGAATTACCACGTTCGAGTTATTACTTTGAGCCGTTAGGCGTAACGGACGAAGATCTCGAAATAATGAAACGGATGGATAAAATATACACGACCTGGCCTTTTTACGGTTACAGGAAAATAACACGGGAGTTAAGTAAAAATGGTGAAGTCTTTAATCATAAGCGGATACTCAGGTTAATGCAAATAATGGGAATACAAGCACTTACACCGAAAATGAATCTTAGCAAACCAAACAAGGATCACCTGATATTTCCGTATCTGCTAAGAAATGTAAGCATAACAAAAACCAATCAGGTATGGAGTACAGATATAACATATATCCCGCTCTACAGAAGCTTTGCCTATCTTGTTGCAGTAATGGACTGGTTTAGTAAATATGTTCTGTCCTGGGAAATATCTAACAGCCTTGATGTCCATTTCTGTCTTAGCGCTCTGGATAAAGCATTGCGTTCAGGTAAGCCGGAAATATTTAATACCGACCAGGGCAGTCAGTTTACCAGTCTTAGTTTTGTCAATAAAGTCCTGGACAATAATGTAAGACTAAGTATGGATTCCAAAGGCAGAGCTTTAGATAATATTTTCATTGAACGTTTATGGAGAAGTTTGAAGTATGAAGATATTTATTTAAAGGAATATCGAAATTATCATGAATTATTTGAGGGATTAAATAATTATTTCTATTTTTATAATAATAAAAGAACACATCAGTCATTAGGCTATAAAACTCCGGCTGAAGTATTCTTAAAATAACATGGTGAGTACTTAATTCATCCACCTTAAATTAAGGAAAAACCTGTCTAGCTGAAGGGGTTCACCATAGGTGAGTACTTAATTCATCCACCTTAAATTAAGGAAAAACCTGTCTAGCTGAAGGGGTTCACCATATTTAAATGATTTTCGAACCTATGATAATAATGGAATCGTGTTAATTTGTGAAGCAATTAATAACATTGGTGAATATTTTGCTCAAGTAAGTTTTGGTACATTCAATAACTCTATAGTTACATATGACCAAACTAGTATAACTACGAATCCGGGGTCAACTATTTACTTCACTGCTTGGTGTTTATCAAAACAATTCTCTGAGGATCCAGATTTTTTCAGGAACACCACTGTTGAGAACTGGTATGAAGGATTCACTATAGGAGACCATTCGGCCATTTATGAATTCCATATTCCAAGTTCTGCTGCAATAAATACATACTCCTTTTATATGGGTGCAACTTTTCCGGGAAACTCTAAATTCTTAAGAGAATTGGCAATTAAAGTTATTGCATCTCCTCCAAGCATTACTTCAATAAGTTCTAATCATTTTTCTGCTGATGATCAAATTACAATTACTGGTACTGGATTTGGAACATCTTCAAGTGGATCAGTTCATTTTAATGATTTGGAAGTGGCTCCATCGCAGATTGTTAGTTGGACTGTTACACAAATTAAAGTTATAGTACCTGTTGGTGTTCAAACAGGAAATTTATTTGTTACGAATAACAACGGTGTCAGTAACGGTAAATATTACACTGTAATTAGTTCTACAGGGGAGCCCATAGTCATTAATCCAATTCCGGATCAAACAATTTATCAAAATGAAACTAGTTTAATTGCTTATCTAAATAATATCTTCTCTGATCCCAATAATCAATCATTAGATTTCTCTGCTACTTCAACTAATCAAGGTGTGCAAATATTACTGGATTCAGTAAACGTTAATAAATTATATCTTATTACCTCTGCAAACGCAACCGGTAGTTCAACTATTACAGTGACAGCAACTGATATAACAAATAAATCAGCGAAGGATACATTTGTCGTAACAATAATTCCAAATCAACAGGCATTTGTTATTGTTACTTCCCCTAATGGAGGAGAGAGCTGGGAAACTGGAAGTCAACATCCCATAAACTGGGTAAGCAATGCTACAAGTGGAACTGTTAGTATAGAATTAAGTAGAAACGGAGGAAGTTCTTGGGAACTCTTATATAATAATACTGCTGATGATGGTAGTGAGAATTGGATAGTGACTGACCCAGCCACTATTAATGCTAAAATTAGAGTTACGGACATATCCGGAAGTCCTTCTGATATCAGTGATACTGTTTTTAGCGTCCTCCCAGAAAATTTAGCTCCAACATTAACATGGGCATCTGAAAGCGGATATGAATCTGATGGGGTAAATCCTGATTCAGGAAACACTTCTTCAACATTTACTTTCAAAGTTAAGTACATAGACCCGGAAGGAGATGCTCCGCTTGAAGGTTATCCGCGGTTATATATAAAAAAAGGTGGGGTACCAATAAACGGAAGTCCATTTGTTATGAATGAAGTTGTCTTGAAAAATACTGGTGTTTCAGAAATATCTAATAATAATAAAAAGAATCCGAGCAACACTGTAGCGAAGGGAATAGAGATTAAAGATCCTAATCTGATGTCGAAAAATAAATTAGCAAAAAATAAAAATGAGGGAGTCATAAAATTATCTCCATCTCAGCTAAAAGATAATCTTAAATCTCCTAAAATTAATGAATCACCTACACTTCTTGATGGTTTAATATACTCTGTAGATATAACTGGGTTAGAAGCAGGAACTGAATATACTTACTACTTTGAGGCTAAAGACATAAATAATCATCTTGCAACCGGAGAAGCAACTGTGAAACAAAACGGACCTACTGTTGTTGCAACTCCACCTTCTTTAAGTAATGTTGGATCAGATGTAATAAGTTCTTCAGAAGTAAATCTATCAGGTTTAGTCAATCCCAATGGAAGCACAACTTCTTGCAGATTCAATTATGGTGTGAATATCCCTTACGAAAATTCCACATCGTTTGAAGATATCGGTAAAGACACTTCGGATGTTCTTGTTCTGGTTTATATTAATGATTTAGTACCGGAAACAGAATATCATTATCAACTTGAAGCTGTTAATATTGGAGGAACATCCTATTCGCAGGATCTTACATTCACTATGGTGAACCCCTTCAGCTAGACAGGTTTTTCCTTAATTTAAGGTGGATGAATTAAGTACTCACCATGTTATTTTAAGAATACTTCAGCCGGAGTTTTATAGCCTAATGACTGATGTGTTCTTTTATTATTATAAAAATAGAAATAATTATTTAATCCCTCAAATAATTCATGATAATTTCGATATTCCTTTAAATAAATATCTTCATACTTCAAACTTCTCCATAAACGTTCAATGAAAATATTATCTAAAGCTCTGCCTTTGGAATCCATACTTAGTCTTACATTATTGTCCAGGACTTTATTGACAAAACTAAGACTGGTAAACTGACTGCCCTGGTCGGTATTAAATATTTCCGGCTTACCTGAACGCAATGCTTTATCCAGAGCGCTAAGACAGAAATGGACATCAAGGCTGTTAGATATTTCCCAGGACAGAACATATTTACTAAACCAGTCCATTACTGCAACAAGATAGGCAAAGCTTCTGTAGAGCGGGATATATGTTATATCTGTACTCCATACCTGATTGGTTTTTGTTATGCTTACATTTCTTAGCAGATACGGAAATATCAGGTGATCCTTGTTTGGTTTGCTAAGATTCATTTTCGGTGTAAGTGCTTGTATTCCCATTATTTGCATTAACCTGAGTATCCGCTTATGATTAAAGACTTCACCATTTTTACTTAACTCCCGTGTTATTTTCCTGTAACCGTAAAAAGGCCAGGTCGTGTATATTTTATCCATCCGTTTCATTATTTCGAGTATCTTCGTCCGTTACGCCTAACGGCTCAAAGTAATAACTCGAACGTGGTAATTCTATCAAAGAACACTGCTCAGTTATGCTAAGAAAACCATGCTCAGGCTCTATGAGTCCTTTGAGAGTTTCAATTGAATGGCTCGTACTTTTTTTTTAACCATTCAACCTCTACCTGAAGTTTTCCTATCTGCCGGTAGAGCTGGTCAATCAACTCTGAGCTTCCATCAGTTTTTGGTCCCCTCGGATTATCAAACACAGAAGGAAGTATTTCTAGTAACTGTTTCTTCCATAGACTTATCTGATTTGGGTGGACTCTGTATTCTTTTGCAATTTCGTTTATACTGGTGAATCCCTTGATTGCCTCTAGTGCGATTTTTGCTTTCAGTTCGCTACTGTAATTTTTTCTTTTGGTGGACATTTTAGCCTCCTTTGGCTTATATAAATTTAAGATTTTTCCACCTTAAATTTTTGTCCAGTATTTGGGGTTCACTATACACAACATTGCCAAATAATAACTTCCCGGAACCATTAAACTTAATTGCTACTGCAGGAAATCAATCAGTGAGTCTTATTTGGGATGTTCCCCAGTTAAGTGATAAACCTATAAGATATAATATTAAAATGCATTCTTCAGATCAAATAATCAATAATCAACATAAATTATCTTCTAATAAAAATCCTAGTAAATCCGGTGACAATAGGTCAGGTGAAGATGCTATACTTGACTACTATAATATTTATCGAGCGGATATTCAAGGCGGTACTTATTTAGTTATAGGTACATCCACATCAGAAAATTATAATGATAATACGGTTATAAATGGAACAACGTATTATTATGTCGTAACTGCAGTTTATATTAATCCAAATGGGGAATCAATTTACTCTAACGAAGCCTCTGCAACTCCAGCAAACCAAGAACCATTGGTTACAATTTCTTACCCAACAGATGGGCAGACATTTACAAATCCAAATATAATAGTTCGGGGTACATCATCAGATCCTGCAAGATCTGTAACACAGGTTGAAGTAAAACTAAATAACGGAGACTGGAATTTAGCATCGGGTACAGCTAACTGGTCATATTCATTAATTCTGGAAGACGGAAGTAATACAATTTGTGCCCGTGCTAAAGATAATCAAGGAATATACTCTCAAGAAGTTCCTGTTGGAGTAACATATTTTGCTTTACCAGAATACTGGTCAAACCTTAATCCGGTACCGAATGGTAACTTATTAAAATCAGTGTTCTTCATTAATAATTCAATTGGATGGATGTCCGGTTCAGGAGGATTGATATTAAAAACAACCAATACCGGAGATGACTGGATCCAACAAGTTACGAATACCGGATCAACAATAAAGTCAATATATTTTGTTGACGAACTGGTTGGCTGGGCCGTTGGAGCAAACGGGACAATTCTATTTACAAGTGATGGTGGTAATGATTGGATACTACAAGCAAGTAATGTCACCACAGAATTAAATTCTGTGAAATTTGTTAACCCAAATATAGGCTGGGCAGTTGGTTATAGCGGGACAATATTAAAAACCACAAATGGAGGAACGACATGGGTCGCCCAATCAAGTGGAACAACAACAACTCTATTTGATATAGATTTTTATGATACAAATTTTTTAATTGCTGTGGGTGGTTATACAGATTTAATTATTGAACGCTCAACCATTTTGAAAACCACGAATGGTGGAACTACCTGGGTAGATAAAAACTATTCATCTTCCGTCTACGGTTTATTGTATGGTGTGGAAATTTTGGAAAACAATTTGGTCTGGACGTGTGGACAAGCTTTCATGCTTGCCAAATCAACAGATGCAGGAGAAACCTGGGGTATTACCCTGAATGGTAGTAAGAATAATATTGATAATTCTGAATCAGTTGATGGTATGGGTGGATTTAGAGACATTTTCTTTAAAGATAACAATATAGGTTATGCTGTTGGTGGTGAATTGCAAACTAATGGATATCCTAAAAACAGAAAAATTATAATGACTTCAGATGGGGGAAATAGTTGGGTTTATAAGCTTAGTGAACAATATGAACGTGAATTATTTTCTGTAAATGTAACAGAAGACTATAATGGATTAGCTGTTGGGAGCAACGGGGTTATTCTCAGATCAACAGATGATGGAAATACTTGGAAACAGCAACTTAGCGGATCAGGTGTAGCTGCAGCCGTTAATATTAACTCAATATGTTTTATTAGTGAAGATGTTGGTTTTGCCGTAGGGGAGCGTAATAATTACTCAGGGGATTTACCCGGTGGTGCAATACTTAAAACCACAAATGGTGGAAACGTTTGGCTTATAACTAATTTTATTGGTTACTCAGGCGACTATCTTGTTGATATTTTTTTCATTGACGAAACTACCGGTTGGACGATTTTCAATAAAATTAGTCCATTCCCTACCTCATCAATTTTGAAGACAACAGATGGTGGCAATACCTGGAATTCATCAAATATAGCTTCATCAAATCAGACTTCTATATTCTTCTCAGATCAAAATAATGGCTGGATAACGACATCAAGTGGAATTTGGTCGACTACGAATGAGGGCACTGGTTGGATCAAGAAAAACAATAGCTCTTGTTCTTCAACTTATTTCTTTGATAGTACTCTTGGCTTTATAACATCTGGCAGTGGTGTTTATAAAACAACGGATGGAGGTACTAATTGGACACAAAAAAGTAATGTAAGCAGTAGTTCAATTTATTTTATTGACGATATTACCGGTTGGTTTGCGGGTGGAAGTGGTGCGATTTATAAAACTACAGACGGTGGTGAGACTTGGACAAATAAAAATTCAGGAATTTCTCAGTCATTAAATGAAATTCATTTTTCAGATCTAAACAATGGCATCGCGGTAGGTGCTAATGGTACCTTATTAAAAACAACAGATGGTGGCGAATCCTGGGAGCTTCTAAATACCGGGACCTCGAAATATTTTTATACTACACAATTTTATAACAATAGCACAGCCTGGGCAGCCGGAAGGGATGGATTAGTGTTAAAATATTTTAACCCCACAACTAATCAGGCTCCGATATTGACCTGGGTGAACGAAACAGGCTATGAAAGTGATGGAGTTGATCCTGATTCAGGGAACACATCTTCAACATTTACCTTCAAAGTCAAATATACAGATGCTGATGGAGATCCGCCACAAACAGATTTTCCTAAACTTCACTTGCTAAAAGATGGATCTGGGATTATTGGAAGTCCTTTTACTATGCAGGAAGACCCGACAAAATTAAAGATAAAACAAACGCGTGGAAAAGACAGAAAAAATAACTTAAGTCTAAATAATAATGGAGTCTTTTTATCTGAAAATACGATTGGTGATGGTTTTACTGAAGGAGTTATTTATGAATGTCAAATTAATGAGGTGGATTCAGGCAGTGACTATACATATTACTTTGAAGCTAATGATATTAATGGGGACTCAGCATCAGGTGAAGCAACTGTTGAACAAAGTGGACCAGTTATAAATTCAACAAACTTGACTAACGATTATCTCTTAATATCTCGGAATCCCCTCGGTGGTAATGATGCAGATATCTATCAAATAAAAGCTGATGGAACAGATTTATCGGTGATCTACGATGATGCAGGTCGTTGTCAAGCAGTAGATGTTTCCTTTGATGGATCAAAAATAATTTTTTCATCTGATGCATCAACAACAGGAAGGCAAGAAGTTTATATTATGAATTCTGGTAGCAATAATGCGCAACAAATTACCAGCAATGGAGATTATTATAGTTCAACATACCCAAGGTTTTATGGTCCTGATAAAATATGGTATGATAGAGGACCTTCAGCTGGAGTACACGAATGGTGGGAGATGAATTATGATGGTACAGGACAATTACAAATAACAAACTGGGGAGCACAAGGTAAACAATCAGATTTCTTTTCCTTTAATTACGATCAAACAAAAGTTGTATATGCAAAAGGGAACCCATCTTCGGCATCTTCGCACGATATTTACATTGCGAATAATGATTTATCAGGAGAAGTTGGACTGACAAATAATTCAATTTTTGATGATATGCCAAAATATTCACCGGATGGGACCAAAATAGTGTGGGCTCAAGATAATAATATCTGGATAATGAATTCTGATGGAACAAATTCACAACAACTGACAAATGTATCAAGTGGGCAAAATTGTTTTTGGCCTACTTTCTCAAGAGATGGTTCGAAAATATACTATTCATACTACGACGGGTTACAGCGAGATATATACGAGATGAATATAGATGGCACAAATAAAATAAATCATACCAGTACACCGAACTTTGATGAGGTCGCTTATTGTATAATTGATGTTATTCAAAATACATTCGCATTAACAGTATCAGTTACTAATGGCTGGAATATGGTATCAGTACCTGGCTCCAATTCGGGTGGAATGGATGTCAGTAGCTGGTGGCCAAACCATACAGGTACAGTATGGGGTTTCGACGGTATTCAATATATTACAACATCAACAGCAACACCAGGAGAAGGCTACTGGATGAAAAATACATTAGCAGAAACATACAGCTACCCGACAATAGAGATAGTAGCACACGATCCAATCAATGTAACAGCAGGATGGAATATGATCGGGGGATACGAGACTAGTCCGTCGATAACTTCTTTAAAAGCAGCAAATCCTCAGATAACAGGAACAGTCTGGGGCTTTGATGGAGTGCAATATGTGGCTGCAACTAACTTAGTGCCCGGATATGCATATTGGACAAAAGTAACTTCTGCTGGTAATATTATAATACCAGAGGCATTAGCCAAAGGAAATGAAGTGACAGAAATGTTCAAGGAAGAATGGGGAAGGATAATCATGACAGATGCAGCAGGCAGCAGCTACATATTATATGCAGTAAAGGGAGATTCGTCTAACAGCGGAGCAGGAGTAGATCTTAACCAGTATGAACTGCCGCCATTACCACCGGCAGGAAACTTTGATATCAGGTTCGGGAGCGGAAGGATAGCAGAAGAGATAACCAGCGAGTTCAAGACTATATCATTGAGCGGAATAACATACCCGGTTAAAGTAAAAGTAGTGAATATGGATATCAGGCTTCAAGATGTGACAGGTAAAGAAATTAATACAAATGTTAAATCTGGAGAAGAGGTAACAATTAGTAATCAGAATATTGATAAGCTGATGGTATCGGGACAGTTAATACCTGAAAAGTATGCTCTTGAACAGAATTTTCCTAATCCATTTAACCCGACTACAACAATACGTTTCTCTATTCCAAAAGAAGTTCAGGTTAACCTTTCTGTATATAATATACTCGGTGAAAAAGTTAAAGAGTTAAAAAATGAAGTAATGAAACCGGGATATTTTGAGGTTAATTTTGACGCATCAGCAATGGCTTCCGGGGTGTACATTTATAGAATTAAGGCAGGTGATTTTGTTCAGACAAAGAAAATGATTCTTTTAAAATAATTTTTATTAATATCAGTTGAGATGACATCCCAGGGGTAGATGTCATCTCTGTTTTAGTCTAAATCTTTTCTCTTAACCCATTCCCCATTTTCCCAAAATAGTATTTTACTTTTAATTAGATTTTTATATTCTTCAGTATCTGTATATGGAGGTTTTAATATCCCGTGGGCTACCAATGTATCCCGTTGAACTCTATAACTGCTTTGAATAACAATATCTATATCCTTAAAATTGTAATTAATGCGATATTGAAGTTCTGGCTCATAACCAGTTGTGGGATTGCTTACGCCAAAGTTATAACTTCTGTTTTTGAAATCATCAGTAAGTTGAGCATCTATTAAAGTAGGTGTTCTTACTCTGCAGTAAATATCGTAATCAGTTTTAGGAAATCTTATATACGATTTCATTAAAGAAATCGGATGATTTATAATTGAATACTCTTCTTTTGTGGGTCGTACTTTCGTTAGCGTATCAACTACGTAAATAAAAAATACTGCATCTTCATACCCATTATCATAACCCACACCAATCATTTCTGGTTTATTGTCCTTATTAATGTCTTTTATCTTACAATCTATAATATGACCTGACGCCCAGAAAGTTCCGGGAAGTCTTTGCCCTGTCCTCAGATCAATACGGAAAATTGCTGAACTAAAAGATGGACCATTAGATGAAATAAGAAAAAGACTTTTTTCTTTGGTAAAAGTGAGGGTGTCAATAATATTCAAGTGATACTCAGTATTCAGTACTTCTCTTCTAGAATATACTGTATCTCCAAATGAATATTTCCAGATTAGACCTGCATCTTTGTTGTAACAACTCACCATAGAATTATCAATAGGATTCCCATTTTTTTTATCGCTTTCATAAGTTAAAATAACTTCATTTATTCCATCGCCGTCTATGTCTATAATTCTTGCACATCTTATTAAATCCTTCTCGTTCAAAGTAATGTTTTTTGTCCATAAAATTTTATCATTTTTATTTTTTATGAATAAAGTCGATCCGTCTGCAGCAAGAATGGTTGGGTTATCATCAAAATCCACTGTAAATAAATAAGTAAACAAAATTGTTAATAGAATAACTATTGTAGCACTCACCCAATTTTTCTTCACAAACTTCCCGCTTCTTACAATTGGATTTATCTTTTTTATTTCAACCAAGTTTCGTCTTTTTAGAACATCATAAATATCTGCTGCAGGAATTATTCTAAGATTTCTTTTAGGATGTTGTTTTTTGAGTTGTGTGAGATAAAAAAATGCATACGTTTCTTCTTGTTTTGGTATAACAAAAGAGTTCATTTCAGAGAAGAAAATTGCAGCTACCTTTTGTTTTATTATATCGTCTCCAACATTCAAAACATCCCCAGATACATCTATCCCGCCTGTAAATGCACTTTGTTCTTTTATCTTAATAACATATGTCGGATTATAAAATTTTAGCAGCTCCTTAAGAAAAGACAGCGTTAATGCTATACCGAGTGAATTGCCCGCATAGAAGCCTTCCCTCTTGTCAAAGCTAATAATTACTTTGTGATACTTATAGGGTTTCTTTACGTATTTTTTTAGAATGTTAACAGCTAACAGCCAGGATTTATTACACTGTTCTGATATCTTCTTTTCAATTTCTTTTTCACTCGGAACTATAATAAATTTATCACTATCTGAAGCCTTATTAATTATTATTGTAACAAATTCAATTATTCCGTAAAAGTCTTCTGATGCTTCTTTATCAATGAGAGGAAAAAAAGCTTTATTCCCAATACCATCTTCGAACTCTTCCCCTTCGAGAATGTGAATTAATTTTTTCTTTTGCTTTTCAATCCTTTCAATTTCAAAGGTAAGTTCCGGGAGTACGTTTTTGATGAAAGCTAGCGAAGTGAGATTTTTTAATTGTAAGATTAATTTATCTGTAAATTCAGGATTGATTCCAAAGACGTCAAATTTTTTAATTGAGACAATATAATCATCGATGAATTCTTTAAGGAAGGCTTCACTTAAAACTTGATCTTCATTAGAAAGGATAGTATTGAAATAACTGTAAAAATGAATTAATCTTGAATGATTCGAAGTCGAAGCAAGCACTCTTTCAATCAGTTCATTCTTCAGTGTTTCTAATTCAAAAATATTTGGTTTTGTTCTCACCTGATTTTAAAAACCGAATAAGGTTACCGCAAAATTAAATAAATTCCCTGCTAATCTGCTAAATCAAAAATTTTTCTAAGTTCAAAAACCGCAACTCCATACGCAACTGCAACATTTAATGATTGTTTAATCCCGTACTGGGGTATTTCAATTGAAAAATCACAAAGGTCAATCAGTTCCTGGGCAACTCCTGTTATTTCGTTTCCGACAATCAGGCATAGAGGAAAATCTGAAGTCTTAACATCATAATAATTTTTACTTTTTGAAGTTAACTCAAGAGCACATATTTTCATCCCTTCTTCTTTCAACTCTTTTATTACTTTAACAGGATCTTTTACATATTCCCAGGTTACACTCTCTGTAGAACCGAGAGCAGTCTTAAGAATTTCTTTTTTGCCGGTTGCTATTTTACTTCCTTCGGAATTTTCACCTGGTTTCGGAGGATATGGTGTATAGCCGCATAAATAAAGCCTCTCAATCATTGCCCCATCGGAGGTTCTGAAAATTGAACCTACATTATAATTACTTCTTATGCTGTTTAAAACAACATGTACCGGGAGTTTCTTTACTTTGTGCAGATTTTCGAGTGTCTGTCTTTTTTGCGAGATTTCGTCGTGAGTAAGCTTTTTCATTTTAATTATAATTTGCCGCAAGCTGTCCGCAAGCTGCAGCTATATCTTCTCCTTGTGTAAAGCGGACAATAACAGTTACATTTTTATCCCTTAGCTTTTGTACAAATTCATCAATTCTATTACGCGGTGTAGGTTCAAGTGATGCGGAAAACCCGGAAGGGTCCATATGCTTAAGTGAATTAAAAGGGATGACATTAACTTTTGAGGGAACCTGGCTGCAGAGTCTGACTAATGCATTTAAATCTTCATTACTATCATTAATACCTTTCAACATAACATATTCGAAAGTTATTCTGGTTCCGGTTTTTTGAGAATAGTATTTCATTGCTTCGATGTTCTGCCACAAAGAATATTTTTTGTTAATGGGCATAATCTGAGTCCTGATTTCCTCTGAACAGGAATGAAGTGAAAATGCCAGCTTTACATTCAAACCGGTATCCGCAAGCTCAATTATTTTAGGTGCTATTCCTGCCGTTGAAACTGTAATTTTTTTAAGACTGATACCGGTGGTTAATTCCTCACCAAAAATTTCAAGAGATTTTATTGTCTCTTTATAATTCAGGAGCGGTTCTCCCATTCCCATATAAACGATATTCGTTATATTTTCTTTACCGAAGTCTTTTGCAGCCATTTTATATTGATCAAAAATTTCTCCCGCGGTAAGATTTTTTTTATAACCCATCAATCCTGTTGCGCAGAATTTACAATCAAGGGGACAGCCAACCTGTGTTGAGATACAAAGAGTAGTCCTTTTTTTCTCAGGAATAATTACAGACTCAATTATATTTTTATCTTTTGTTTGAAAAACAAATTTCTTTGTCCCCGTTTCATTTGAGGTTTCTGTTCCCGAAAGCTTTAGAGTATTTATTTCTGCAGTTTCATTTAAAAAATTACGAAGGATTTTGGGAAGATTTTTCATTTCTGTAAAATCATCCGCTAAATGATTATACATCCAGTTAAAAACTTGTTCAGCACGGAATTTAGGTTCATCCGCTTCAATAAAATAATCCTGAAGTTCAGATAAAGTTAATCCTTTTAATAGAGTTTTATGGTTAACAGATTTTAAACTTTCCGCCGGAGTATTTCCATTTTCATTTTGCATTTAGCAAATATACGAATATGAGTTCTGCTATAAAATTGAATTTAGAAAGACTTCCTGATTCCCATTAACAATTATCGATTTCCGGATTTGCGAATTTCCGCATTAATTCCATCTGAATTAACATTGCTATAGAAATAAGATTAGACTATTTTATATATCAAATTTTTGAAAATTATTCTCGTCACAAAAATCAGGGAAGAAAAATGAATTTCGATCTTACTGATGATCATAAAATGATCTTAGAATCAGCCCGTGAATTTGCTCAGGCTGAAATTGCTCCAACTGCAGTTGAAAGAGATATTAAAGCAGAATTTCCAACAGAAATCGTTAAAAAACTTGGTGAACTTGGCTTTTTGGGTATGATGGTTTCACCTGAATACGGCGGTGCAGGACTTGATACTATAAGTTATGTACTTGCTATGATTGAAGTTTCGAAAGTCGATGCCAGCGTTGGTGTTATAATGTCTGTTAATAATTCACTCGTTTGTCATGGTCTTGAAGAGTATGGTTCTGACAATATTAAACAAAAATATCTTATTCCCCTGGCTCAGGGAGAAAAGCTTGGCTGCTTTGCTTTATCTGAACCTGAAGCCGGCAGTGATGCAACCAAACAAAAAACTACTGCAGATAAAGATGGTGATCACTTTGTCCTGAATGGAATTAAAAACTGGATTACAAACGGTGTAAGTTCCGATTATGCTCTTGTTATGGCTACCACCGATAAGGCAAAAGGACATAAAGGAATTTCAACTTTTCTTGTTGAAAAAGGAACTCCAGGTTTTGATCACGGAAAAAAAGAAGATAAAATGGGGATAAGGAGCTCTGATACCTGCTCGCTTACTTTTGAAAACTGCAAAGTGCCAGTAGAAAATATTATCTGGGAAGAAGGTAAAGGATTTAACTTTGCAATGAATATTTTAAACGGCGGCAGGATCGGGATAGCAGCACAGGCAATAGGAATTGCAGAAGCATCACTGGAAGCAGCGTTGAAATATTCACAGGAAAGAAAAGCATTTGGTGAGCCAATTTCCAAATTCCAGGCAATTCAGTTTAAGCTTTCCGATATGGCTACAAAAGTTGAGAGTGCAAAAATGCTTACATTCCGTGCAGCCGCACTTAAGGATGCAGGAAAAGCATACTGGAAAGAAGCAGCTATGGCTAAACTTTACTCATCAACAATTGCTGTAGAGAATGCTCTTGATGCAATCCAGATCCACGGAGGTTATGGTTATGTTAGAGAATATCTTGTGGAAAGATTTCTTCGTGATGCCAAGATTACAGAAATTTATGAAGGTACATCAGAGATTCAGAAAGTAGTAATAGCACGTGCATTGTTAGATGGCAAATAAAATTTGAATTTAATTTTCAAGTTATTATTAACCCCGGATCAAACCGGGGTTTTTGTTTTTGAATCGAAAAGATTAATTTTAACAATATTATTAATTACCCAGCTGTATTAATCAGGAAAATGAAGATTGCAATTTATTTTTTGCTTTTATTTCCCGTAGCGGTATTTGCCCAAACCGATTGGCATAGATGGGGCAAAGCCGATATCTCTTATCAAATTAATTCTCCTTACAGTGAAAGAAATTACACTATTGAAACAAATTCGGTTAGTGATATGGTTGTTTCTTCTGTAATAAATGCATACTGGGCTTTTTTCTCGGATGTTGACGGTGACAATTGTGCATTCAGTCCCACATGTTCTTCTTTCTTTGTTGAATCTGTTAAAGAGACAAATATTTTTCAAGGTGTTTTGATGTTTGCTGACAGGCTTACAAGAGATACAAATTTTATCGGACGTGGAGGGGAATATCCGCTGGCAAAAAACGGAAGACTTTATGATGTCCCGTCAAATTATAAACTTGATTTAAAAGAAATAAAATATCTTCCCCCATATTCATCAATAAATGATGAATGATAAATTCCTGCCTTATATTGATTTCTGTCTTTTTATTTTCGTCCTGTTTGGATTTTGCACAAAATAAAATCGATTTTCATTCTCCCGAAAATATCAAACAATTCGGAGATCATTTATTCTGTGAAAAAGATTATCTGCGTGCTTATGATGAATATGCAAATTACCTGGCTTATGTAAATGATGATACTGTCAGATTCAAATCGGCTCTTGTACTGCAGCGAATCGGTTCATTTGATGATGCACTGAAACAATTTAGTGATATTCCCTCTTGTTCAAATCTATTCCGCGATTCAAAGGAAGAGTATTTTCGTACACTTTTTCTTAAAAAAGATTTTAGTGCATTAAAAAATATTTTCATAGGGTATGACTCAACCAAAACAGGATATTCATTTTTAAATAAACTAAACAAACTTTCACTTCTTTATTCCGAAGAAAATATGCCCCCGGAAAAAGATTTTATTAAACCTTTTCAGCAGAACCTTATGATTAAAAAATTTTATGAGTGGAAAACAAATCCGCCTTATAAAAGTCCTTTACTTGCAGGTGTGCTGGCAACAGTTGTACCGGGACTGGGAAAAGTTTATACGGAAAATTACACCGACGGATTATTTGCAGCTTTATTGACAGGTGTTCTCGGTTATGTTGCATATACTGATTTTAAAGCAGACCATAATGTGAGAGGCTGGATATTTACTGGGGTCGCAGCTTTCTTTTATGCGGGAAGTATTTATGGTTCAGTGGCATCAGCACAAATTTATAATGCCCGAATAAAATTTAATTTTGAATCCGATCTTCACGATTTCCTTGAAGCATTTAATTACTTGTCACGAGTTTACAATTTTTGCAAATGAAATATTCTTCATTAAAATATTTTGTCTGTCTTTTCCTTTTAAATTCTACAATTCTTTTCTGCCAGGAAACATTGGAAGAACAGTTCAATTATTCCTTAAGCTTATTTAAAGGAGAAAAATATTTTGATGCAATTACGGAATTAAAGAGATTAAATTTTTTTGATACCGAAAAAGTTTATGCCTACAAATCTAATCTGTTGATAGGTGAGGCCTACAAAGAAGGAGCAAAATACTCTGACGCACTTAAATATTTTACTCTTGCTGAAATAAATGCATTAAATGATTCAGATCTATTCAGGGCAAAAATATTTTCCGTTAGAGTAAACATATTACGAAGAACCACAGAACAGGCTTTGAATCTTTTAAATCAGCTTCAAAAGGATAGCAATTTTAAAAACAGGGAAGATGAAATTAAATATTGGCTCGGCTGGACATACATTTTTGCAAATGACTGGGAAAATGCTTCTAAACAATTTACTGCAAGTAATGAAGGTGATCATTTAAAATTACTTTGCGACAGCGTTGTTAACGAAAGATATAATGTTACTGCAGCAAAGGCACTTTCTTATATAATTCCCGGTGCAGGACAATTTTATACCGGTCATTATTTGAGCGGTCTTCTTTCGCTTGGATGGAATGCATTATGGGGTTATCTGACTGTAAAAGCATTTATTGATGAAAGAATATTCGATGGGTTTGTCACAGGTAATTTTTTATGGCTAAGGTTTTATATAGGAAATATTCAGAATGCAGAGAAATTTGCAAATGAAGAAAACGTTAAAATTGCCAACAAAGCACTCTCTTATCTTCAGTTTCAGTATAACGGAGAAAAGCCATAATCAATTTTACCTCCTTCATAAAACTATTGGATATTAAAGAAAATTCATTTTAAATTGAACTTGTAATTTTATTAAGTGGAGAGAGTATCTCTTTTAATTCAAATAGTTGGAGGCTTAATGAAAAGAGGTATGGTAATTGGCTGTTCCGTAGGGGGATTTATTCTTCTTGTTATTGCCATAATGGTTTTATGGGGCATAAATGCATATAATAACCTGGTTACTTTAAATGAAGCAGTAAATCAAAGCTGGAGCCAGGTTCAAAACCAATATCAACGCAGGGCAGACCTAATTCCTAATCTGGTAAATACTGTTAAAGGATATGCCAATTTTGAAAGAGGAGTTTTGACTGATGTTACTGAGGCAAGAGCAAAAGTAAGCCAGATGAATGTAACTCCGGAAGTTTTAAACGATCCACAATCATTTCAGAAATTCCAGCAGTTGCAAGGGCAATTATCGGGGGCTTTATCAAGATTACTTGTTACGGTGGAGAATTATCCTGACCTTAAAGCCAATGAGAATTTCCTTCAGTTACAGGCACAATTGGAAGGAACCGAAAACAGAATTGCAGTTGAGAGAAGAAGATTTAATGAAACAGTCCAAAGTTATAATACAACTATAAAAAGATTTCCTAATTCAACTTTTGCTGCTGTATTCGGATTTCAACAGAAACAGTATTTTCAAGCAACACCGGGAGCTGAGACACCGCCTAAAGTTCAGTTTTAGTCATTATGAAAAAAATACTTTTTCCCCTGCTCATAATATCTGTTGCTTATTCTCAACCAAAAATACCGCAGCTTCAAAACTGGGCAAATGATTTTACAAATACTTTAAATCAGAACCAGCTTAGCACTTTAGATTATAAGCTTAAAACTTTCCAGGATTCAACCAGCAACCAGGTTGTATTTTTAATGATACCGACTTTAAATAATTATCCGCTGGATTATTATTCGATGGATGTGGCGGAGAAGAATAAGATCGGTACCAAAGAACACGATAACGGGATTCTTTTTACTGTTGTAAAAAATGACAGGGAAATGAGAATAGAAGTTGGTTATGGTCTTGAAGGAGTATTGCCGGATGCGCTGGCAAGTTCGATCATAAGAAATGTCATTAAACCGTATTTCAGAAATGAGCAATACTATGAAGGTGTAGATGCAGGATTAAGTGCAATTATTTCTTCAATAAAAGGAGAATATGTTGCTCAGAGAAAAACTCCCGGGGAAAAAGAAAAATCACCTGTCGCTACGATACTGATTATAATCTTTTTTATAATAATATTTTTTATGCGCGGGGGAAGGAGAGGATTAGGCGGATTTCTATTTTATAGTGGAATGGGTGGTCTCGGAGGATTCGGCGGTGGTTCCGGCGGAGGGGGAGGTGGAAGTTTCGGCGGTTTCAGCGGCGGAGGCGGTTCTTTTGGCGGCGGTGGTGCCAGCGGAGGGTGGTGAAGATTTTCTTATTCTATTTATGAAACTTCATTGAAGTTTTATAACTCTTTTAGTAAAATTGGTTATATCATTGTTTTATTTATTATTAAATCATTGCTGGCAAGTCCGATTTAGAATTTCAAAAAGGAGAAATTTTATATGGCAATCATGATAACAGAAGAATGTATTAATTGCGGCGCCTGTGAACCTGAATGCCCCAACACTGCAATTTATGAAGGCGCAGCAGATTGGGAACTTGCCGGAAAAAATTATGGTGAAGCAGATACAGCACCAAGCGGTTCTCAGGGATTTTTCTCAAATGATTTCTTCTTCATTGTTCCTGATAAATGTACAGAGTGTAAGGGCTTTCATGATGAACCTCAATGCGCTGCGGTTTGTCCGGTTGATTGCTGTATTCCAGATCCTAACCACGTGGAAGATAGTGAGACTCTTCTTAAAAAGAAAGATTACCTGGATCAACTGGGGAGATAAACTTTTTATTCTCTTTTTAGGATACAAATTTAAGCCTTTTTTGTATTCCGAGTCACAAATTCTCACCATTTCCGAGAAATCAAGATTACCTATTCTCTTTTCTGAAAAGTAAAAATTTCGACCGGAAAATAAAGAATCTCCATTTTAACCCTGATTTCCCAATTTCTCCATAATCATAAATCTTCAATTTTCAATGGAATTATATGGCATACTTTTAGTTTATTTATAACCACGAACTTGAGATATTAATTCAAATATAAAAAGAGATAAAAGGAGAAAGTAATGGCATACAGGATAAATGAAGAATGTATAAATTGTGGAGCTTGTGAACCGGAATGCCCGAATAATGCCATTTATGAAGGCGGACACGAATGGGAACTAGATGGTTCTACTTTTGGAGAAGGTGCTGCCGCACCGTCTGGAAAAAACGGATTTTACTCAAATGATTATTTTTATATAGTTCCTGATAAATGTACTGAATGCGAAGGATTTCATGATGAACCACAGTGTGTTTCAGTTTGCCCCGTGGACAGTGTACTTAAACTTGAAGAATAATTAGTTCTTAAAAATTTTTGCTGCAGGGGAGTAGCGGAAACCCGGGGATGTGGCCAGGGGAGACTGGAAACATCGGGACCCAGGGGAGTTGTTGTCAGGGGAGAGCTGACAAAATCCCTTTTGGGGAAGTTCAGGGGAGTTTATTTGCTGTGGGGGTTGCACCAGGTAAAAAGATATCATCGGGGACAGAAAAGGGCACCTTATTGGTGCCCTTTTTCTGTTTAAAGAATCCTGTTAGTTTCATTAATTAAAATGAAAGATATATTTCCTTTCACCTTTATCAAATCTTCTTTAACTTTCAAAAATCAAGAATAAAAAAATCACAGGATCATTTATGAAGATAGGTAAGTACTCGGTACATATTATTGAATCAGGATATTTCGGGCTGGATGGCGGTGCAATGTTTGGAATTGTTCCTAAACCCTTGTGGGAAAAGACTAACCCGCCTGACAAAGAAAACAGGATTAAGCTGGCAACCAGGAATTTATTATTGATTTCAGACTCAAAGAAAATATTAGTTGATACGGGAATGGGAGATAAATGGAATGATAAGAATAAAGAAATATATGCTATTGACCAGGAATCAGTTTCATTGGAACAATCTCTATCAAAAATAAATTTAAAGCCTGCAGATATAACTGATGTCATTTTAACTCATCTTCATTTTGACCATACAGGCGGTTCTACAATTTTAAATAATGATAAGCTTGAACCGGCATTTCCGAATGCAACTTATTATGTTCAGAAAGAAAATTACCAATGGGCAGTTAACCCTTCTGAAAGAGATAAAGGAAGTTACATTAAAGATAATTTTGTACCGTTAAAAGAAGCTGGCGTTTTAATGGAAATAGAAGGTGAAAAAAAATTCGATGATGAAATAGATTTTATAATTGTAAATGGACATACCTTCGGACAACAGCTATTAAAATTATCTGATTCATCAAACACTTTTCTTTACTGCTGTGATCTTTTCCCGACAACCTCGCATATTCCTCTTCCTTATGTAATGAGCTACGATCTTCAACCGCTTGTTACTGTTGAAGAGAAAAAGAAAATATTAAGAATGGCAGTGGATGAAAATTGGAAATTGTTCTTTGAGCATGATCCTGAAACTGCTTTTGCTACAATTACGGCAACTGAGCGCGGCATCAAAATAAAAGAGAAGTTCAAATCATTTTGATTGAAGGATTTCACAAAGTTTGCAGGGTTTCTGAATTAGTAAATAATTCGGGTAAAAGATTTATTGTTGACGACGTTGATGTAGCCATTTTTAAAATAGGTGATAAAATTTATGCTTTAAGCAATGTTTGTCCGCACCAGCATTCTCCATTAATTTATGATGGATTTCTCGAAGATGGATGCGTCGTCTGTCCAGCACACGGCTGGATGTTTAATCTGCAAACAGGTAAAACCCCGACGGGACAGAGAGGATTAAATTCATTTGAGATTATTGTGGAAGATGAAAATGTTTTTGTTAAAGTTTATAAGAAAGTATTGAATTGGTAATTAAAGGAGTAATGGATGAGTGTATTAGTGGAGTAATGGTAATTTAAATGAATATGATATTGACTAATGAAATAGTTGAGAAAAAAGCGCATAAGTTTGGGTTCGGCCTGGTGGGATTTGCAAAAGTTCAAATATTAAATAAGGAGGCAGACCATTTAGAAGATTGGTTAGAACAGGGATACCAGGCCGGAATGACTTACATGGAAAAGAATTTTGATAAAAGAAAAGATATCCGAATTGTTTACCCTGAAGCAAAAAGTGTCATTTCGCTGGGAATAAACTACTATACTCCTTATCAACACACTCAAAAAATAGATGAAGGCAAGGTTTCGAGGTATGCATGGGGAAAGGATTATCATTTAGTCATTTGGGATAAACTAAAAATTCTTGAAAAAGAATTGAAGGAAATCGATCCGGAATTTAAATCTCTTTCTTATGTGGATACAGGACCTGTAATGGATAAAGCCTGGGCTGTAAGAGCAGGCATTGGCTGGCTTGGAAAACATACAAATGTTATAAATCCAAATATTGGCAGTTGGTTTTTTATAGCCAATATCATTACAAATTATGAGTTCAATTATTCGGAGTTGATATCCGATCATTGTGGTTCCTGTACAGCATGTATAGATGCGTGTCCGACTAATGCTATAGTTGATGAATATGTCCTCGATTCTAACAAATGTATTTCATACTTAACAATAGAAAATAAAGATGAAATCCCCGAATCATTTAAGGGAAAGTTTGATAACTGGATTTTCGGCTGCGATATATGCCAGGATGTTTGTCCATGGAATATTAAGTTCAGTGAGGTTTGTAAGGAGAAGGACTTTAATCCTGTTGAAGAAAAAACAGGGATTCCTTTAAATGAAGTTCTGAAAATGGATGAAGAATCTTTTAAATTAAGGTTTAAGGAGAGCCCGGTTAAGAGGACAAAACTTTCAGGTTTAAAAAGAAATGCTACTTTTATTTTAAAGTAAGGGGAATCTTAAAACTGATGATTGTAATTATTAAATTTGTAATCCGGATTAACAGTTTCCGAAACTTTTTATCGCAATTGTTATCTAACGTACAATCGTTTTTATAGTATTTACGGAGTTAAAATGTCTGACACAGAAAAAAATCAAAATCATTTTAAAATAATTATTATTGGCTCAGGACCAGCCGGGTTTACCGCGGCATTATATAATGCAAGGGCTGATCTTAGTCCTGTTCTCTTTGAAGGAATGCAGCCGGGCGGACAACTAACAATTACTACTGAGGTAGAAAATTATCCCGGTTTTGAAAAAGGAATAATGGGTCCCGAATTAATGGATGTAATGCGTAACCAGGCACATCGTTTTGGTGCAAAATCATTTTATAAAGAAATTACTGAAGTCGATTTTTCAAAAAGACCTTTTGTTTTAAAATCTTATGATGAAGTCTATACAGCCGATGCAGTTATAGTTGCTACCGGTGCTTCTGCAAAACTGCTTGGAATTGAAAGTGAAAAGAAGTTTATGGGTTATGGTGTATCTGCCTGTGCGACCTGTGACGGATTCTTTTTTAAAGAATTGAAAGTTTTAGTTGTTGGCGGTGGTGATACTGCAATGGAAGAAGCTAATTTTTTGACTAAGTTTGCATCAGAAGTAACTATTGTACACAGAAGAGGTGAATTCCGTGCATCTAAAATTATGCTGGACAGGGCAAAGAAAAATCCGAAGATTAAGTTTATGACAAACAATGTTGTGAAAGAAGTTCTTGGTAAAGAAGAAAACGGCAAAAAAGTTATGACCGGTGTTTTACTTGAGAATACAAAAGATCATTCCATAACTGAAATTGCTGCTGACGGATTATTCATCGGAATCGGTCATAAACCAAATACAGAATTGTTTACGGGAATTCTTGATATGGATGAGACAGGTTATTTAAAAGTTCAGGAAGGTTCAACTTATACCAACATTCCAGGTATTTTTGCTGCCGGTGATGTTGCCGATAAAACATACAGGCAGGCTATTACTGCTGCCGGTTCCGGGTGTATGGCCGCAATCGATGCTGAGCGCTGGCTGGAAGCTCAGGAAGCTTAAATAATTTCTGCGCGAATTTCTTAAATTTTTTATTTAAATATTTTTACTGATTGCTGATCAAAAATTGGTCAGCAATTCCTTTGTAAAACCATTGATTTGCATCATTTAAAGTATTTTTAATTCCGTTTAGTTTACTTAGTTTTGAATTAGATTAAAACTAAGACCAGGATAAAATCATTCAAACTCTCACTGTCTCTGAGATAACCAAACAGATCAAATTTATTCTTGAAGAAGAATTTTCGCAGGTATCTGTTATAGGGGAAATATCAAATTTTAAAGCTCACGTCTCAGGTCATTGGTATTTTAATTTAAAAGATTCTGATGCATTAATCTCCTGTACAATGTGGAAGGGTTTTAACAATTATGTCTTCTTCACTCCGCGCGATGGTATGAAGGTGATTGTTAATGGTAAACTTTCTGTATACCCGCCTCGCGGAAATTACCAGATCGATGTACGTTCGATGAAACCGGCCGGAGTTGGTGAACTTCAGGCGGCTTTTGAAATGCTTAAAGAGAAACTCGATGCAGAAGGATTATTCGATGTTGAACATAAAAGAAGTATTCCTTCCTTTCCAAAAAAAATCGGGATCGTTACTGCCATTGATGGAGCTGCTTTTAAAGATATGTTAAGTGTTGCGGAAAGACGCTTTCCGCTTGTTGAACTTGTTATTGCTCCCGCAAGAGTTCAGGGAAGCGGATCTGCAGGAAGTATTGTTCAAAGCATTAGACAGTTAAATAAAGAAACGGATATTGATGTTATAATAGTTTCACGCGGCGGCGGTTCAATCGAAGACTTGTGGTCTTTTAATGAAGAAATGGTCGCACGTGCTGTTTATAATTCGCGCATTCCTGTAATCAGTGGAGTTGGTCATGAAATTGATTTTACAATAACTGATTTTGTAGCGGATTTACGAGCTCCAACACCTTCTGCAGCTATGGAGCTGGCAACTCCTGATAGTAATGAAATTTTTGCCTTTATAGACGATTTTTCCTATAATTCTACATTGAAAATTGAGGAATACTCAGCCACGCTTAGAAAAAAAATTTATTCTATTTTAAATTCGTACGGCTTCAGGGTTCCATTAAATATTGTAAGAAATAAATCGCAGATTGTTGATAACCTGCTTTATAAATTGCTTCAGAAAACTGATCAAAGGATATTGTTTCACAATAACAAAATTTTGCTTCTTACAAAAATTATTGAATCAAATAATATTCAGAGAACACTTAAACGGGGTTTTGCACTTGTGAAGCAGGATAACAAATATGTATCAAGAAGTGTTCAATTTAATTCTGATACCGATGCTGAAGTAATCTTTGCTGACGGCAGCATAAAAATTAATTCAAAGAAGACTAATGGCTAGAAAGAAGATTAACAATTTTGAAAAAGACTTAAAGAGACTTGAGGAAATTTCCTCTATGCTTGAGAGTGATTCACTTGGTCTTGAGGATGCTTTAAATCTTTATGAAGAAGGAATTGAATTATCCCGCAATTGTATTTCTGCATTAAAAAAAGCAGAATTAAAAATTACTGAATTGAAAAAGAATCTGGATGAACTAAATTTCGAAGAAGAGAATGATGAATAAAGTGTGGAGAAATGAAAATGTCTGATGAAATTAAATATCCGGTTTTATCGAAAATAAATGTACCGGAAGATATACGTAAACTTGAGTTTCATGACCTCAAAATTCTTTGTAATGATATACGGGAATACCTGATCGATACTATCTCAGAAGTAGGTGGTCATTTCGGCGGTGGCCTTGGGACAGTTGAGCTCGCTGTAGCTGTTCATAAAGTTTTTAACACACCTTACGATCTTGTCGTCTGGGATACAGGTCATCAGGCGTACCCGCATAAAATACTTACAGGTAGAAAAGACAAGCTAAACACCATACGGCAATTGCATGGTATCAGCGGGTTCCTGAAAAGATCGGAAAGTGAATATGATGTATTTGGTGCCGGGCATGCTACAACATCTATTTCGGCTGCTTTGGGAATGGCAGTAGCAAGAGACCTGAAAAATGAAAACAGGAAAGTGATTGCGATAATAGGTGATGGTGCGATGACTGGCGGGATGGCTTATGAAGCCATGAACAATTCGGGTATTAACAAATCCGATCTTATTGTTGTATTTAATGATAACCGTATGTCCATTGCTCCCAATGTATGGCAGGTTTCAAACTATTTTACTGAAATGATTGCACATCCGGATTATAATAAATTTAAAGGCCAGATTTGGGAATTAACCGGAAAACTTGATCAGTTTGGAGACAGGTTAAGAAAAATTGCATCACGCCTGGAAAATGGAATCAAAGCTGTAATTACACCGGGTGTACTTTTCGAAGCTTTAGGTTTCAGATATTTCGGTCCGATAAACGGTCATAACCTTCACCAGATGATAAAAATATTTGAACAGGTAAAGGACTTTAAAAGGACCTATACTTGTTCATGCAACGACACAGAAAGGAAAAGGATACAGACCTGCTGAGGGTGATAAACAGAAACTTCACGCTTCAACTCCTTTCGACAAGCTTACCGGGAAAGCGTACAAAAAAAATGGAACGGCACCTTCCTATACTTCTATTTTTGGTCATGCTCTTGTTGACATAATTAGAGAAAATAAAAACGTTGTGGGAATTACTGCCGCAATGCCGGATGGAACAGGGTTAGATATTCTTCAAAAAGAATTTCCCCGGAATTATTTTGATGTGGGAATTGCCGAGGAGCATGCCGTAACTTTTGCTGCCGGCCTGGCAACCCAGGGGATTATACCGGTAGTTACTGTTTATTCAACTTTTTTACAAAGAGCATTTGATCAGATAATTCATGATGTCGGTATTCAAAAACTTCACGTCGTTTTTGCCCTGGATAGAGCCGGGCTTGTAGGAGCTGATGGACCCACTCATCATGGTGCATTTGATCTTACTTATTTAAGACTGGTACCGGGAATGGTTATTATGGCTCCCAAGGATGAATCGGAACTGAGAGATATGCTTTACACTGCTGTAAATTATAAAGATGGACCAATTGCTCTAAGATATCCGAGAGGTTCTGCGGTTGGTGTGGAGATGAAAGACCATTTCGATATGATTCAAATAGGTAAAGCCGAAAAATTAAGAGAAGGCGATGATGTTGTCTTATTAGCTATCGGCTCTATGGTAAATTATTCCTTAAAAGCAGCAGAAAAATTAGCATCGGAAGGAATCGTTTGTGAGGTTGTTAATATGAGGTTTGTAAAACCTCTTGATACAATCTTGCTTGATTATATCGCAGGTAAACATCCCAAGATAGTTACGCTTGAAGAAAGCACACTAATGGGTGGGTTTGGCAGTGCAGTCATCGAGTACTTCAACGGGAAAAATTATAAGAATGATATATTAAGGATGGGTCTTCCGGATAATTTCATTGAACACGGAACCCAAAAGGAATTACATCACCTGCTGAAAATTGATCCTGAAGGCATTGTTGAGAGAGTAAAAATCTTTTGCAAGAATAAAAGCATTAGCCGGGAGATTACACTTTGATTGAAAAAACCAAAGTAGCTATAATTGGTTTGGGAGGAATTGTACAACTCGTCCATCTTCCCAATCTTATTAAAATGAATAATGTTAAAGTAACTGCAGTTGCAGAAATTAATAAAAACAGGCTCAATACAATAGCAGATAAATTTAATATTGATGAAAGATATTCGGACTATAAAGAATTGCTCGATAAAAGTGATTCGGAAGCCGTCATTATTGCTACTCCTACACACCTGCACAATGAAACAGCTATTGCTTCCCTCAAAGCGAAAAAAGATGTGCTTGTAGAAAAACCTTTAGCCAGAACATTTGCTGAAGCAAAACCGATAATTGATGCAGCTAAAAAATCGAAAAATAAAATAATGGTAGGGATGAACTTACGTTACCGTCCTGATGCAATGATCCTTCGCAGTCTAATCAATTCCGGTGAAATAGGCGAACCGTTTTACATTAAGTGCGGATGGATAAGGAGACAAAGCAGCGGTGAGAAGTGGTTTACACGAAAAGAAGAATCCGGCGGCGGAGTTATAATCGATTTAAGCATACTGCTGTTGGATTTATCCCTGTGGCTGTTAAACTATCCGACTGTTAGTACAGTTTCTACTCATAATTTTTCGATGAACACTAAAACTGTTGAAGATAGTTCAATAAGTATGTTGAGATGTAAAAATAACGCTTTAATAACAATGGAGACGAGTTGGTCATTACCATTGGAAAAGGATCTCTTTTACGTCAATGTATATGGAACCAAAGGGAATGCTTCTTTAAATCCTTTCAGAGTAAATAAAAAAATTGATGAACAATTCATGGATCTAACACCCTCACAGACAGAAAGTGCTCTTAGCCTTTTTAAGAAATCTTATTTAAATGAATTAAAGAGTTTTATCGGTGCAGTAAGGGGTTTGAATCCGGTTTTTTCTCCTGCAGCAGAAGCTCTTTCAAGGATGAAAGTAATTGATGCAATGTATGAATCCGCCTCAAAAAAAACAGAAGTGAACATTAAACAAATATGAAATCAAAAATACTCTTAGTTGATGATGAAAAAGATATAGTCGAATTTCTGGAATATAATCTTATACAGGAAGGTTTCGAGGTAATTACAGCTTACGATGGAATCGAGGCTCTTCAGAAATTGAACAATAAACCCGATTTGATTTTACTGGATATAATGATGCCTAACATTGACGGGTATGAAGTCTGCAAACGCATAAGAGAAAATAAAGCATACTCTGAAATTCCTGTTATTTTTCTTACGGCAAAAGGAGCAGAAGCAGATGAGATCAGGGGGCTTGAGCTTGGTGCAAGCGACTTTATAAAAAAACCAATCTCTCCTAAAAAATTAATTGCCCGTGTAAATTCTAATCTGAGGAAATCAGCAAAGGATGATAAAACCCTCCCTTCAATTGTAAAAATTGGTCCGCTTGAAATCGACAGAGAACAATATAAAGTTTATATCGATGATGAAGAAACTGTTTTCCCGCGAAAGGAATTTGAGCTTCTGTATTTTCTTGCAAATAATCCGAGTAAAGTTTTCAGCAGGGACGCCTTATTAAAAACGGTATGGGGAATTGATGTTTATGTCGTTGACAGAACTGTCGATGTTCATATTCGTAAAATAAGGGAGAAGCTTAATAACTATTCTGATCTAATAGAAACTATTAAAGGCGTAGGATACAGATTTAAAAGTGTGGAATGAATTTAAAACCAACTTAAATTCGGCAAAGACTTTCCTCACGGAGTTTTTAATATTTGATGCTATAATTATTATTATTTTTGCGGTGATTGTAAAAAATGCATCAGGGGCAATCCTGCTTACCTTTTGTATTATAACCTTAAGCCTTTACTTTCTTAACCTGATTGGCAGCAAACGATTAAAAGAGCTTGAAGAAATAAAAACAACTATTTCTAATATCAGGAATAATAATTACAACACTGCTGAAGAAATCCGTTTAAGTAATAATCTGAAAGGAATGCAGGAAGAAATAAAGGAAATGTTTGATAAAGCAAGAAATGATGTAGAGTATCTGAAACGGTTGGAAAGAATAAGATCGGAGTTTCTCGGAAATGTTTCCCATGAACTTCGGACTCCGATTTTTTCAATACAGGGTTATATTGAAACACTTTTAAACGGGGCAATCAATGATGCAAAAGTGAATAAAAATTTTCTTGCAAAAGCTAACCAGCACACAATAAATCTTAATAATCTCCTGAATGATCTTATTGATATTTCTATGATTGAATCCGGTGAGATGCGGATGAGCTTCAGGTATTTTATTGTTAAGGAATATCTTGAAAATATTATCAACGAGATGAAGCCTGTTGCTGATGAAAAAAATATTGATATTATACTTGAACCAATAAATGAAAAGCTTCAGTTGTACGGCGATAAAACAAAATTGAAACAGGTTTTGGTTAACCTGATTACAAATGCAATCAAGTACACTGAAGAAGGAACTGTAAGAGTAAGTGTCAAAGAAGAAGATGGGTTTGGTAAAATAATTATAAGTGATACGGGAATCGGTATCCCTGCTGCAGATATTTCGAGAATTTTCGAAAGATTTTTCAGAGTCGATAAAGCCCGTTCGCGTGAAGTTGGAGGAACCGGACTTGGACTGGCAATTGTGAAACATATTGTAGAAGCTCACGGTTCAAAAATTGAGGTGAAAAGTGAAGCGGGTAGGGGGAGCGAATTTTCATTCCGGCTAAAAAAATGACTCTGAATTTTCCGATCATCTTTGGATTTATATTAAATGTATTTGATGCAAGGGGAACAGTTTTATATTTTAACTTCCTGAAATCTTAATTTATTTAAATATGAAAATACCGATTGTAGTAATTGTAGGACGTCCAAACGTAGGAAAATCAACTTTGTTCAACAGGCTTATAGGAAAAAGAGAAGCTATTGTTGATGATAAAAGTGGTGTAACCCGCGATAGGAACTATGGCGAAGTAGAGTGGGCAGGTAAAAAATTTCAACTGATTGATACCGGTGGGTATGTTCCTAATTCGGAAGATCTTTTTGAAACCGCTATTCGTGAACAGGTTGAAATCGCAATTAACCAGGCAGACTCAATTATTTTTCTTGTGGATGTCCGCGCAGGAATAAATCCTATTGATGATGATATTGCCGGACTACTCAGGAATTCAAATAAAAAATATTTTCTTCTTGCTAATAAAGTTGATTCCGAAAAGTTTGAACCGCTTGCCGCTGAATTTTATAAGTTCGGCACAGAAAAAATTTATGACATCTCCGCTTTAGTCGGAAGAAAGATTGGAGATTTTCTTGATGACCTGACCTCTGAATTTCCTGAAATAGAAAATCTTTCAGAAGATTCACGACTGAAAATTGCTATTGTCGGGAGACCGAATGTTGGCAAATCATCACTAACTAATGCATTGCTCGGATTTGATCGGAGCATTGTTACAGATATTCCCGGAACTACCAGGGACAGCCTTGATACTGTAATGAAATACCACGGTGAAGAAATTGTTCTGGTTGATACCGCCGGATTAAGAAAAAAGAAACGGATTGAAGAGAGTATTGAATTTTATTCAACGCTTCGCTCACTTCGTTCAATTGGTGAATGCGATATAGCGATAATTATGATTGATGCATCTGTTGGATTGGAAAAGCAGGATCAGAAGATTATAGATGAAGCAGTCCGCTGGAAAAAAGGAATTATTATTGCTTTAAATAAATGGGATTTAATAGAAAAAGAAACCAATACATCACGTGAGTTTGAATTAGCAATTAAAGATAAGCTCGGAAGAACAAACTATTTCCCTGTTATTTTTATTTCTGCTTTAACGAAGCAAAGAATTTTTAAGCTGATAGATCTTGCCAGGGAAATAAGTGCTGAAAGAAAGAAAAAAATTCCTACCAGTGAATTGAATGATATTCTGCTGCAGGACATTGAGAGGAATCCTCCTCCCACGACGCATACAGGAAGAGAAGTTAAAATAAAATATATTACACAGGTTGGAGATAATTACCCGGTGTTTCTTTTCTTTTCAAATTACCCGAAAGATATACCTGATCATTATAAAAGATTTCTTGAAAATAAGATCCGTGAACATTTTGGTTTTTATGGGGTTCCGTTTACTTTAAGTTTTAAGAACAAATAGATTTATCGATTTTGTTTAAGCCGGCTAAAATAACAGTAGTAGGAGGAAATGCTGCAGGTCCTGCTGCTGCTGCGAAAGCTAAAAGGGTAAATCCTGATGCAAAAGTAATCATGTTCGAATCCGGTGAATTTATTTCTACCGGAACATGTGAAATTCCTTATGTCATTTCCGGCGATATTCCCGATTACAAAGAAATAATTACATTCACTCCAGAAAAATTTAAAGAAGAAAAAAATGTGAATGTTTACACTGGTTGTGAAGTAATAAGAATTAATAGACAGAAACAATCGGTAACAGTTTATAATAAAAGACAACACAAAGAATTTGAGGAGAGATATGATTCCCTTATTCTTGCAACCGGTTCAATTCCCAAAATAATTCCCAGCTTCCCTGAATTTGCAGTTAATCTTTTTACAATGAAAAATATCCCGGATCTAATAAATGTTATGAATTACACTAAATCTAAAAATATAGATTCGGTAGTGATAATTGGATCAGGTTATATTGGCCTGGAAGCTGCAGATGCATTCCATGATTTGAAAAAAGAAGTAACAATAGTTGAAAAAGAGAATTTACCTTTGCCATACTCCGAACCTGAAATTCAATTATTGATTCAGGAACTCCTGAAAAAACGCAATGTCATTTTTCTAGGTGGATTCAAAAAATTCATTCCTTTGATCGAGAACGGTTTAATTCAATCAATAAACATTGATGGAAGAATTGTCCAATCAGATATTGTAATTTCCGCAATCGGTTTTGTACCGAATAACATTCTTGCAAGGGAAGCCGGTCTTGATATTTCTGAAAAGGGGGGAATTAAAGTTGACAGAAAATTAAGAACATCTGATTCTCATATCTGGGCTTGCGGAGACAACATTGAAATATTAAACGAAGTTACAAAACAAAATGATTATTTCCCGGTAGCAACCGTTGCCCACCAGTTTGCACACGTTGCAGGGGAAAATGCAGCGGGAGGTAATGCTGTTACAAGTTCCGTGGTAAGAAATATAGCTATTAAAATTTTAGATAAATACCAGGTGTCGGTCGGTATAACATCGAAGGAAGCGAAAGAACAGGGCATACCTTTTAAAAGCGTGGATGCCGTAACTACTAATCTTGTAAAAGTAATGCCTGAAAGTGAACAGGTATATGGAAAGATACTTTATAATGCAGTGAATAAAAATATTTTGGGTGCAGCCTTTTTTGGCGGGAAAGAAGTTTCAGGTTACGGAGATTTAATTTCAGCATTCATAAAAAATAAAATCCCCGGAAAAATTTTAGGTGAATTAAATTACAATTATACTCCGCCACTTTCTCCTTTTATAAATCTTTTATCTATTTTGGGTAGAAAAATAAAATAAATTATGCTGATTAATCTTGGAACTATGGAACGGGAATACAAAAACTTAAAGCTGATTAATTATCCCATTGTAAAAAGAGAAATAACTCAATTAAGAGATAAAAAAACTTCGCCTGAATTTTTCAGAGCTGCAGTTAACAGGCTTTCAATAATACTTGCAACAGAAATAAGTAAAAATTTTTCGCTGGATGAGATAGAAGTTGAGACTCCCCTTGAAAAAACGGTAGGACATAAGCTCTCACAGGAAATTATACTTGTGCCTATTTTAAGAGCCGGTCTTGGGATGGTGAATGGGTTTCTTGAAGTTATTCCAGATGCAAAAGTAGGACACATAGGAATGGAAAGAGACGAGAAAACACTTGCACCCAAAAGCTATTATTTTAAGATTCCTTCAACAAAAAAGAATACATTGATAATTATTTTAGACCCGATGCTTGCGACCGGTGGAAGTGTTATTGCCGCAATTTCAAGATTAAAAAGCAGCGGAATTAACCACTGCGTTTTTGCTTCGCTTGTTTCTGCCCCTGAAGGAATCGGAAAGGTATTTGAAACACATCCAGATGTTGAAATATACACAACAGCATTAGACAGGGAATTAAATGAAAGGGGATATATTCTTCCCGGTTTAGGCGATGCCGGAGACAGGACTTTTGGAACTCTTTAAGTTCAAAACCTGCCTTCTCCTGATTCTATTCTTTGTTTACCAGGCAATTGGTTTCTGCCAGGTCTATCCTGATCAACAGGTTGATTCAGTGCTAAGAGCGGGCATCAATTCAATTATCCTTCAGGATTATACTAAAGCCGAAAAAACTTTTCTTAACCTCGATAAAAAATATTCACAGTTACCTTTGGGAAAAATTTATCTTGCTGCTGTTCAAATTGCAAAATCATATGATTATGGGGAAAAATATAATGAATCATATATAGATTCATCGTTGAATTCTGCGAAAGATCAGGCAAAAAAAATGTTAGATAATAAAGAAAATAATATCTGGTATAAATATTTTCTTAGTCTCTCCGAAGGGTATCTTGCTTACTTCAAAGCTTTAAATACAGATTGGTTGGAAGCTCTTTCCGAGGGAACAAATGCCCTGGATGATTTTGAGGATATTTTAAAACAGGATAAAAATTTCTATGAGGCGTACATTGCAATCGGAACATTTAAATACTGGAAAAGCAGAAAAACGGAATTCCTTGATTGGCTTCCCGGTCATACGGATGAAAAGGATGAAGGCATAAAATTGCTGGAAGAAGCGATTGATAATTCGTCGTATAACAGATATTTGGCAATAAATTCTCTTATCTGGATTTATATTGATCAGAAAAATTTTTCTCATGCTGTTATCCTCGCAGATTCTGCATTAACTGAATATCCCGGGAGCAGGTTTTTTATGTGGGGATTGGCGAGAGCATATGAAGATATTAATCCGGAAAAATCAATTGAAATATATTATGAGATATTAAACTCTTTACCCGCCAACCTAAATCATTATGATGAGATTGTTCTTAAGCATTTAATTGCTCAGGAGTATGTTAAGATGGGAGAAAATCAAGAGGCCATAAATGTTTGTAACGAAATTCTCTCAATAAAGATCACTGACAAATATGTTAATTCCAAATTAAAAAACAGGTTAAAAAGAGTGGAAGAACTTAAGACGGAACTTTCTCAATAATCTATGGTTTTAATACAATCAGCTGACTTTCACTATTCAAATAAATATTGTATGTTGTCACTGGTGTAACAGACATCGATGTGTCATCTATGAGTAACTTAGAACCGAAATATCAAAAAATGCTTGATGAACTGCTGGAAGTTTGTCATAAAAACCTTCCTGTAGTAAATGAAGCCTTAATTAAGAAAAGCTTTGAGTTTTCTCTTGAAGCGCATAAATATGATCTGCGTGCTTCCGGTGAACCATATTTTACTCATCCTTACCAGGTTGCGATGATAGTCGCCCGCGAATTACCTCTCGATGATATTACCATTGCCAGCACACTCCTTCATGATGTTGTTGAAGACACTGAATTAAATCTGGATCTTCTGTCAAAAGAGTTCGGGAAAGAAGTTGCTGAAATAGTTGATGGAGTTACAAAAATAAGTGGAATATTCAAAGGACAGGAAATAACGGTTGCTGAAAATTACAGAAAACTTCTTCTTTCGATGGTTAAGGATGTCAGGGTTATACTTGTAAAATTTGCAGACCGTCTTCATAATATGAGAACGCTGGAATTCGTTAATCCTGATAAACAACGAAGGATTGCTCAGGAAACACTCGAAATATATGCTCCTTTTGCCAACAGGTTTGGTTTAGGAAGAGTAAAATGGGAATTGGAGGATTTATCATTTAAATACTTAAACAGGGAAGCATACGAAGAACTTGTAGATAAAGTGCAAAGTAAGAGAAGAGAACGTGAAGGTTATATCAAAAAATTTACAGAACCTATAATAGAAAAATTGAAGGATTATCACCTGAATTTTGATATAAGCGGAAGACCAAAACACCTTTATTCTATATACCGGAAAATGGTACGAAGGAATAAACCGTTTGAAGAAATATATGATCTTTTTGCGATAAGGATAATTCTTGACACAGAAAATACGAATGAATGCTACACTACACTCGGAATTGTAAACCAGATATATCTTCCTGTTCCTGACAGATTTAAGGATTATATATCAATTCCAAAGACTAACAATTATCAATCGATTCATACTACTGTTGTAGGTCCTGAAGGGAGATTGGTTGAAGTTCAGATAAGAACCAAAAAAATGCACGAGGTTGCGGAAAAAGGAGTTGCTGCTCACTGGCGTTATAAAGAAAATAAAAATGCAACTGACAAGGATCTTGAAAACTGGGTTAACTGGATCAGGGATATTTTTGAGAATGCTTCCAGGGACGAAGCAAGAAAAGATTTGCTTGAGAGTTTTAAGTTAAACCTTTACCAGGACGAGATTTACGTCTTTACACCGAAAGGAGATTTGAGACGTCTTCCGGTTAATTCCACTCCTGTAGATTTTGCTTTCGAAATTCACTCCAAAGTGGGATTCCATTGTATCGGAGCAAAGGTAAATGGCAGAATAGTTCCTCTTGATACCGTGCTTCATAGCGGGGACCAGGTGGAGATAATTACTTCAAAAAATCAGCATCCGAACAAAAACTGGATAAAATTTGTTCTGACTCATAAAGCCAAATCTGCTGTCAGGAAATGGATCAATAAAGAAGAAGATGATATTGTAAAAGGAGGCAGGGAAATATGGGATAAAAAAATAAAGAAGATGAAACTTTCATTTACGCCGGATGACCTTGCGAAACTTTCCGTTGATCTAAAATATGAAAATACCCGCTCGTTCTTTAAATCAATTGCACAGGGAAAAGTTAATCTCGATGAAGTATTAACCGCTACTAAAACGAAGGAAGAGAAAAAGGAAACAGTTCCTTCTCTTGAATTTGAAGCATTTGCAAATAGTGCCAGACATGATATAGGCGGTGTACTTGTTGAGGGAAAGAAAACCAAGATTCTTTATTCTTATGCAAAATGCTGCAATCCGATTCCCGGAGATCCGGTAATAGGTTATATTACAATCGGGGAAGGAATAAAAATACACCGGAAAACCTGTCCTAACCTGATTCGGATTTCAGAAAACGATTCAAGTAAATTAATCCCTGTTCAATGGCCTGAAGGTGAGGGAAATCTTTTTGTCGCAGGTTTAACTGTTATGGGAGAAGACTCACCCGGATTGTTAAATGAGATTTCTCATGCAATAGTTTCATATCAGAATACTAATATTAAATCGATTAATATAAATACAAATGATTCGACATTTGAAGGTAATGTTACACTCTATGTTCAAAACCTTGATCATCTTTCAAGGATAATAGAAAGACTTAAAAAACTCAAAGGCATTTATTCCGTTGAAAGACTGGAAGGAAGCTGATGCCTGATAATCTTTTGGACGAACCTGCCAGATTATTAGCAATTGATTTTGGATTAAAGCGAATAGGTCTTGCCCTGGGCGATCCTTTAAATATTTTTGCTTATCCATTTAAAACTCTCCTTAATGATAAAAATATCTGGAAAGAGCTCGAGAAAATAATTAAAGAAAAAAATGTTACAAAAATTATTTTAGGTTATCCGTTAGATGACAGCGGGAGCAAATCTGATATTACCAGATCAATAGAAAAATTTGCAAAAGACCTCCAAAATAAATTTAATAAAGAAATTATTTTATGGGATGAGAGGTATACTTCTGTTTTAGCACAGGAAAAAATACTTGAATCTGTCACTAAAAAATCAAGAAGAAGGGAGAAGGGATTGATTGACCGGAATTCTGCTGCAATAATTCTCCAGGAATATCTTGACTCTTTAAATTGACATTTATAGTCCTATAAGCTATTTTCGGACATCATAAATTCATTAATGGGAGCACGTTTATGTCACTTGATGCACTCGGAATGATCGAAACCAAGGGGTTGGTTGGAGCCATTGAAGCGGCAGATGCAATGGTGAAAGCAGCTAAAGTGGAACTTCTGGGGAAAGAAACTATCGGAGGCGGTTACGTTACTGTAATGGTAAGAGGCGATGTCGGCGCTGTTAAAGCAGCCACAGATGCCGGTGCCGCTGCGGCTCAGAGAGTAGGTGAATTAATATCTGTACACGTCATTCCGCGTCCACATTTGGAAGTAGAATCAATACTGCCCAAAAGAAAGTAACATATGCCTAAAGCATTAGGGTTGGTAGAAACCCGTGGCCTTGTTGCGGCTATAGAAGCAGCAGATGCCATGGTTAAAACATCTAACGTTACTCTTGTAGGTAAGGAAATTGTCAGTCCTGCACTTGTTACTATTAAAGTAGTTGGTGAGGTAGCTGCAGTTAAAGCTTCGGTTGATGCCGGTGCGGCTGCTGCAAAAAGAGTTGGTACTCTTATCTCCACTCATGTAATTCCCCAGCCCGATTCACAAATGGAACTAATTCTTCCCGAGATTAAAGATGAAGAAGTAAAAAGAGATAAGCCTTCTAAATCTGTTAAACTTTCCCCCGAAGAAAAATTAAAGGAAGATGATAGAAGCATTAAAGAGACTCAACCTGTTTCTGAAATTGATAAACAGGTAACCGAAAAAACAGAAAAAGCTGAGACAAAAAAATCATCTGAAGATGAAAATCTTTTTACAGGTACAACCGATCATCTGGAAAGATTGAGAATGGAAGCGCTGGGAATAAAAGCTGAAAAAGAAGAGGCAAAAGAAAAGATTGAGGAAAAGGAGACATCTTCAACTGCCCCATTGTCTATAGGGGAATTGGAAAAATTAAACGTTCACCAGTTAAGAAAACAGGCAAGAGTAACAGAAGGATTCCCGATTCAGGGCAGAGAAATATCACGGGCTAATAGAAATGAATTAATAGAATATTTTAAAAAAATACTTTGAAGAATTTTTTAACGTTTCTTCTTTTTAACTCCGCTTTTTAGTGGAGTTTTTTTATTTATATTTAAGAGATGAAAAAAAACTGGCACATAATAATTTTATCTGTAATTTTTTCAATTATCCTTTGGATATCCATTTCATTGTCTTATGATTATTATGCTACGGTAAATGTCCCCATTAATTTAAGTAATTTTCCACCCGGATATTCCACTGCCTCAAAGATACCAAAAGATGTTTCTGTAAAATTAAAAGGGAAAGGCTGGAAACTTCTGGGAGTAAATCTCACAACAAAATCTGATTATAATATTTCGGTTGATGACAGCGGCAGAATAAGTGTTAACCTGTATAATTACCTTTCAGAAAATCAGTGGTTAACTTCTGATATTGATGTGATTGATATTTCGCCTGACACTTTATCATTTTATGTTGAAAAAGATTTTATGAAAAAAGTTTCTATTATTCCTGACCTTGATCTCAATTATAAATCCGGTTATGGTCTGGCTACTCCTATTAAAATATATCCTGATTCTACAACAGTCTATGGACCTAAAAGTGTAGTTAAGAATCTTACCTTTGTTTATACCAAAAGAAAATCATTTAAAAACCTTGATAATAAATCAATTGAAATCGTACCTCTTGAGGATTTACCGGGAGTAATTTATCAGAATAAAGAAGTAAATGTGGATTTAAATATTCAGAAAATAGTAGATAAAACATTTGAGGACGTAAACGTACAGGTAATTGATTTACCGGTTGATCGGGATGTTGTACTTTTGCCTAATAAAATATCAGTCAGTGTAAAAGCCGGAATTGAAATATTGGGAAAGATGAACAGGGATAATATTAAGGCTTTTGTTAATTACCGTGAGGTTGTTCTTGATACTCTAGGCAGTATTGTCCCGCAAATTAATCTTCCGGACAATACTTCACTCGAATATATTAAGCCTGATAGGCTGCGATATATAATCAAAAAATTTTAACAAACGGAAAATCGTCATTATGTTTATAACTTTTGAAGGCATAGATTTTTGCGGTAAATCAACCCAGGTTGAACTGCTCAGAAAATTTTTCCTTCGGCAGAATAAAAACGTAGAAATAATAAGGGAACCGGGAGGAACGGAAATTTCTGAACTGGTCAGATCAATTTTACTCGATAAAAAACATAACCGCATGGTAATGGAAACTGAAATATTTCTTTTTTCTGCTGCACGTGCCCAGTTGGTTAGGGAAAAAATTAGACCTTATCTTAATCAGGGAATCTATGTAATTTCGGATCGATTTCACGATTCTACTACTGCATACCAGGGCTTTGGACGAGGAATTGATATTGAATCGGTTAATCATATTAACAGTCTGGCTATCGGTGAGACAATCCCCGACATAACTTTTTTTATTGATATATCAGTTGAAGAAGCCGGAAAACGAAAAAGCAAGATGAAAAATTTTGATCCCGACAGGATTGAAGTTTCTGATGCTGATTTTTATAATAAAGTCCGGGCCGGTTATCTCTATATCGCCGATCAGGAAAGCAGAGTACACGTTATAAACGGTATGAAATCGATCGAAAACATTCACAATGATATTGTTGAGGAGATTAGTTTTTTAGAAAAGAAGGAGATTTGATAAAATGAACCTGAAGCATTGGAAATTATATTTAACCGGAGCGATTGTAGTACTTTTATTTTCAGGATTTTTTTCCGGTGATGATGATGTCTATTTCCAGATTTCGAAAAACATAGATTTGTTTGGAAAAGTATACAAAGAAATTTCTCTTAATTATGTTGATAATATTAATCCCGAACAATTTATGCGTGCAGGAATTGAAGGAATGCTGGGAACTTTAGATCCATATACAATTTTTATTGACGGCAACAAGAAAGATGAAATTGATCTTATAACAAACGGTAAGTATGGCGGTGTTGGAATATCAATTGGAGTAAGGGGAAGTGCAGTAACAGTAGTTGAAGTTCTTGATGGTTATTCTGCGCAAAGGCAGGGTGTACGGGTTGGTGATGAAATTATCGGAGCCGATAGTGTAAAAATAACCCCGGAAAATATTGATGATGTTTCCCAACTTGTAAAAGGTGAACCCGGGACAACTGTTGAGTTGACTATTGTTCGGAATGAAGAGCAGGATACAATCCATTTTAATTTAATAAGGGAAGAAGTGCTCGTTAGAAATCTTACCTACTACGGTTTTGTCCCGGAGAACAGTAATAATGTTTATTTGAAACTTTCAAGCTTCAGTCGCTCAGCAGCTTCCGAAGTATTGAATGCGCTTAAAGAACTTAAAGCAAAAAAAGAAATAAAATCCGTTGTACTTGATTTACGCGGCAACCCCGGTGGGCTGCTTGATGTTGCAGTTGATATCTGTGATAAGTTTCTTCCAAAAGGAGATTTAATTGTCACTACAAAAGGTAGAGATGATACAAACGTAAACCAGTATTTTGCAGATCAGGAACCGTTTGCCGGAAATGCAAAGCTCGTTGTTCTTATAAATGATGGATCCGCTTCAGCTTCTGAAATTGTTGCAGGTGCAATGCAGGATCATGACAGGGGAGTAATTCTTGGAACTAAATCTTATGGTAAAGGGTTAGTTCAGACGATAACACCTTTGAATTATAATGCATCACTTAAAATTACCACTGCAAAATATTATACACCTAGCGGAAGGTGTATTCAGAAAATAAACTATGCTGAAAATAACAAGGTTATAAACGGGGCTGATTCAATTCTGGCAAGTAAATATTTAACTGATAATAAAAGACCTGTGTACGGTGCTGGTGGGATAACTCCCGATACTACTATTGATTTTAAAATTGAAGGAGACGTGACTAAATATCTTCTTGCAAAAGGTATGTTCTTTAAATTTGCAGACCACTATTATTATAATCATCAGAATGATTCTTTCTCATCAATAAAAGATGAGAAACTTTTCGATGATTTTAATAGATACCTTAAGAGTGAAAAATTTGAATATAGTTCTGATGCAGAGAAATCTATAAATAAGATGATTGTGGACGCAGATAATAAAAAGCTTGATCCATCTATACATTCTGAACTTCAGAAACTGAAAGAGCAGTTTAACCAGATTGATGGGAGCGAGATGCAAATTTATAAATCGGAGATTTTAAGAGAACTCAAAGCAGAACTCGCTTCAAGATATCTTGGTTCTAACGGAAGAGTAATTGAAGCGCTTGATAATGATTCCCAGTTTCAGGCAGCGGTCTCTATAATTTCAAATGAAAAAATTTATAACAGGTTATTAAATTATAAATAATAATATCTTTGAAGTTGATATAAATCTTTAAACACTTCCTAAATACTGGTATTTTAACACGCAGAATTTTCAGTCAGGAAGATGAAATCATTTGTAATTATACAAAGAAAGAACCCGGCATTTGAAAAATGTCCTTCCTGTTTTTCCGAAGGATCTATATACAGGTCACATTCCCGTAACCGGAAAGAAAAATTAGTAAAGCGAATAACCTTTCTTAGAATATACAAATGTAAAAAATGCGGCTGGAGAGGTTACAGATCGACTGCCGTATTTACTCTTAAATCAATTCGGAATCTTCTTATATATATAGGAATCGCAATAATTATTGCTATAATTGTTAGGATAATCCTGAGCAGAATTGCCTTCTGATCTCTTTCAGTTTAATTTCTTTTCAATGAAATACTTTAGATGAATGCTTCGGTTAAAGAAAAAATTAAGAGTATTGTAGGCGGGAAAAATTACACTGATTCTTATGAAGATAGGTTAACCTATTCCTACGATGCCACTCCGCTATTCTCACAGCTTCCGGAAGCAATAGTATTCCCTGAAAATGATGAACAAATTTCTGAGATTGTAAAACTTGCCAACCAGGAAAAATTTCCTATTGTACCAAGAGGATCAGGAACAGGATTAAGCGGGGGTGCAATCCCTGTTGAAAATTCTCTTGTCATAGTTATGACTAAATGGAACCGTATACTTGAGATTGATTCATCTAATCTAACTGCATTGGTTGAGCCGGGAGTAATAACCGGGGTGCTTCAGAATGAGGTTGAAAAATTGAATTTGTTCTATCCTCCCGATCCCGGGAGCTTAAATGTCTGTACCATCGGAGGTAATGTTGCAAACAATGCGGGGGGATTAAGAGGATTAAAATACGGCGTAACAAAAAATTATGTCCTTGGTGTTGAAATGATTCTCCCGAATGGGGAATTATTAAAGACAGGTGGAAAAAATATGAAAGATGTTGCCGGATATAATTTGAGGGACTTTATTGTAGGAAGCGAAGGCACACTTGGAATCATTACAAAAATTTTGTTAAAACTTCTGCCCAAACCAACCTCATCAATTACAATGCTTGCTTATTTTGATTACCTGAGTGATGCGGCAAAAGCTGTTGCCGGAATTATTTCTTCTCATATCATTCCTTCAATGATGGAATTCCTTGATAATACAACAATAAAATGTGTGGAGGATTATACTCATATTGGTTTGCCTGTAAACAGTGAAGCGGTATTATTAATTGAAGTTGATGGTAGAGGCAGTTCTGTTCAGGAAGATGCTGAAATGATAATTAATATTCTGAAAAAAAATAAATCGTCATTTATCAAATCTGCAAAAGATACTGAAGAATCTAACCGTTTAAAAACAGCTAGAAGAACTGCCTTCAGCGCTCTTGCACGAAAAAGACCAACTGCAATTTTAGAAGATGCAACCGTACCAAGAAGCGAGCTTCCTGTGATAATTGAAAAAGTAAATGAAGCTTCCCGAAGATTCGATGTTATTTTTGGAAACTTCGGGCACGCTGGTGATGGGAATATTCATCCAACCTGCCTTACAGATGAAAGAGATAAGACAGAAATTAATAGAGCTCATAAAGCTTTTGAATTCATATTTAATGAAGCGATAAAGCTTGGCGGAACAATTACAGGAGAACACGGAACCGGGCTTGCAAAAAAACAGTTCCTTGAAAATGTTGCGGGACTACCTGGACTGGAAATGATGAAAAAAATTAAAGCTTCTATAGATGAAAACAATATCCTTAACCCGGGAAAGATTTTTTCATTAAGCCCAAAATGCGAAGTACTCTATCCTTCGGAAAAAATTATCGACTGAAAATTTGAAAAAAGATAACTCCAATACTTTAACCCAAATAAAAGAGCTCACAGATATTTATTCTCAATGTATTCATTGCGGAATGTGCTTAACTAGCTGCCCGACTTATGATCTGACAAGATTTGAAAGATCATCACCACGTGGAAGAATAAAATTGATTAAGTCCGTTGCAGAAGGAAGTTTACCAATTACAGATACTTTTGCATACGAAATGAATTTTTGTCTCGATTGCCAGGCTTGTGAAACTGCTTGTCCTGCCGGGGTGAAATTCGGTACCATGCTTGAAGCCGCAAGGGTTGAAGTTGAAAATAACGGTTATGGTTCTTTCATTAAAACATTTTTTCTTAAGAGAATAATTCCTTATAAAAACAGGATTAAGATTGCTGCAAAACTTTTAAGATTTTATCAGAAATCCGGATTGCAAAAATTTATCCGCTCTTCAGGAGTACTAAAATATATTTCCGGTAAACTCTCAAAAATTGAAGAACTTTCACCCTTAATTCCGAAAGAATTTAGTGACAGCTTTATAAAAGAGGTTAACAAACCATCAGAAAAAGAAAAATACAGGCTGGCTTTTTCTTATGGCTGCCTGATGAATGTCCTTTTTCCTGACATCAATAAAGATACAATAGAGCTTCTGAATAAAATTGGTGCAGTTGTAATTTCACCAATACATCAAACCTGCTGCGGTTCATTGAATGCTCATAACGGAGATATCAAAACTGCTAAAGAGCTTGCCTTAAAAAATATTAATGAGTTTGGTAAATATGAATATGACTATCTTATCTCAAACTCCGCAGGCTGTGGTGCTTTTATGAAGGAATACGGTGAGTTGTTTAAAGATGACAATAACCTTGCTGAAAAGGCAAAAATATTTTCTTCTAAAGTAAAAGATCTGACAGAATTTTTACTTGAAACCGATATCTCGTCAAGATTCAAAAACTATGACAAAGATATAACTTATCATGATGCCTGCCACCATGTTCATACACAAAAGATTTATAACCAGCCGAGGGAACTGCTTAATAAAGTACCGGGAATAAACCTGATTCCACTCGAAGATTCAACCAAATGCTGTGGGAGTGCCGGCATTTATAATTTGCTGCATAACGATACCTCGATGGAACTACTAAAGCATAAAATGATGAATATCGGAAAAACAAAGGCTGAAATTGTCTTAACTGCAAACCCCGGATGCCTTCTTCAAATATCTCATGGTGTTAAAAAGTTCAACAATAATATAGAGGTAATGCATCCCGCAACATTTCTAAATAAAATTTTGTAATTATCCGTTTAAAAGTATTATTATTCACATAATCATTTTTGCTTTATATATATAATTTTTTATGTTTGCTCATTAAAGAAAATCACTTTGTTATTAGTACTTTTACTCTGTGCAAACTAAATTGTGCAAAGAGCTTTATTTACCTTTATATAAATAAGAACTTAAAATTTTTTTCACTTACAGGTAAGTGTGGGTGGTGTGTTGGTTTATTTAAAAAATTTAACCTGCTATTCCAGGACCTTTAAATAATGAGAAAATCTTTACTTGATTATAGTCTACGGATTCGTGTTCCCGTTACTATCTTTGTTATACTTGCCTCATTTACAATAACATATTTTGCAGGACGTGCTGAAAGAGATGGTGTTGGTTATCAGCCTGTTCAGCCCATAAATTTTCCTCACAGCTTGCATGCCGGGCTGATGAAAATTGATTGTAAGTATTGCCATACAGGAGTTGAAAAATCAAGGCATGCTATGGTTCCACCGGCAAGCACCTGTATGAATTGTCATACGATTGCGCGAAAAGATAGTCCTGAAATTAAAAAGTTAACTGCATATTATAATGAAGGCAAAGCTATTCTCTGGAAAAGGATTCACAAGACACCGGACTTCGTTTTTTTCAACCATAGTGTTCACGTTAATAAAGGAATTGATTGTGTGAATTGTCATGGTGATGTGAAAGATATGGATAGAGAAATGCAGGTTAGTTCATTCACAATGTCTGCATGTCTTGATTGCCACAGGAATGCTCATGAGAATCTTCCTGATGTTAAAGGTATATCAAACGGACCGGATAACTGCTGGGCTTGTCACCGTTAACAGGAGATAAAATGGAATTAGAGAAAATAAGTTCAAATAAAATAAATCGTAAAAAGTTTTTTTTCTCTTTAGGTACCGGAGTAATCAGTTACTTCATATTCAAATCAATTCCTTTTGCTTTTATTAGGAAAAAAGAAAAGGATAAAAAAGTAATAATTGAAATTAATCCTGATGCTGTTAGCAGAACAAAAATAGGTGAAAAGAATGTCTGAAAATCAGGGCAATTTACAGAGCTCTCCATCAGAAAATAAACCTGATGTAAATTATTGGCGCAGTCTTGAAGAATTATATAATGACCCTGAATTAATTGAAGCAAGTCATCATGAATTTAAAGAAGGAGTAACTGAAGAATTTAATCTTTCAAATCTTCACGGATTATCGCGAAGGAAATTTGTCGCTTTATTAGGAGCCTCTGCTGCATTAGCAGGCGCCGGTTGTTCCGATTACCGCGATAAAGGTGATATTATTCCTTACATCAAAAAACCTGAAGAGATAACCATCGGTAAACCTACTTATTATGCTTCAACCTGTAATGCCTGCGGTAATGCCTGCGGAGTTTTAATTAAAACACGTGAAGGAAGACCAATTAAAGTTGATGGCAATCCTGATCATCCTGTTAGTAAAGGAAAGCTCTGTGCAAAAGGACATGCAAACATTCTTAAGTTATATGATCCGGAACGACTTCATTCACCTCGCAAAAGAAGCGGTATATCTCTAAATGAAATTGCATGGTCGAATGCAGATAAAGAAATAACCTCAGCACTTTCAAATGCGGGTAATAAGGAAATAGCGGTTATATCAAAAAGAATAAATTCTCCCACGGCAAAAAAAGTTTTAGATGATTTTAAGTCAAAATATCCTTCGGTAAAAGTTTATTCTTATGAGTTGCATAATGATGAAGTTAAAAATTCAGCATGGCAAAAAAGTTACGGCAGCGGAGGCTTCCCATTAATCAATTGGGATAAAGCGAAAATAATAGTCGCACTCGAATCTGATTTTTTAGGCACTGAAGGAAATACTGTAGAGAATGCAAGATTATTTTCCCGGGGAAGAGATGTTTCCGATTTGAAGAATTTCAACAGGCTCTATGTCCTTGAAGGGAATATGTCTCTCACAGGAAGCAATGCTGATTACAGGCTTCGGCTTAAACCCGAAGCACAATATGATTTTGTTTCTATGTTGATAAAGGAAACCGGAGGTGGTAATAAGGGAACATCTGTTGATTCGTTTGCAAAAAAATATAACCTGCCGGTTGATGTCTTGAAACATCTTATAACTGATCTTAAAAATAATAAAGGTGCCTCAATAGTCTATTCAGGCAATAAACTTCCTGAAGATGTTCACATCTCTGTCAATCATTTAAATAATCTTCTTGGAAATGATGCTCTCTACCGTACTGATGAATCTGAAATTTCTTTACTCCCATTATCCCCCAAAAATGAATTAGAAGATCTTGTAAATAAAATGAATAATAACCAGGTGGGAATGGTTATTCATTATGACAGCAATCCTGTTTATCATTTGGCTGTTGATTACGGATATGTTGATGCACTTAAAAAAGTTCCCCTTGTTGTTAGTTTAACAGAAAGTGAAAATGAATCATCAGAATTAGCTAATTATTTACTTCCCATAAATCATGATTTTGAATCCTGGGGTGATGCGAAAAACAGAACTGGTTTCTATTCATTGCAGCAGCCTGTTATCTGGCCGATTTTTGATACAAGGCAAAAAGAAACAATTTTGCTCAACTGGATTAATGGTGATCCTGAAAAATATGACTTCAAAGTTTATCATAAATATCTTATGAAAAACTGGGAAGTTAATATCTATCCATCTATAAATTCTAAATTGAATTATAAGCAGTTCTGGTTTGGTGCTCTTCAGGATGGAGTAGTTATGGTTCCTGAAAATGCTGTATCAAAGGGAAGCTACGATTCTTCAGCTTACAATAATACTGGTAATAATCAGAGAGAACCAGACGGTTATACCGTTGTACTAAAAGAAAGTCATTCAACCGGTGATGGTTCGTTTGCAAACAATGGCTGGATGCAGGAGCTTCCTCATCCAGTTTCGAAAATAACATGGGATAATTATGCTGCAGTTTCAAATTCAACTGCAAAAGAATTAGACATTAAATCAGATGATTTAGTTGAAATTAAAATTGATAACAGGAGCCTTAAGATTCCGGCATTTATTCAGCCAGGTGCAGCCGATAAAACTTTAACTATTGAGCTTGGTTACGGTAGAACCAAAGTGGGTGTCATTGGTCTTGGAGTTGGTTTTAATGCTAATGTTCTTCTTTCTAAAGATGGTGGCATTTCACCCTGGATTTACAGTAATGCTGAAGTTAAAAAAGCTGATGGAACTTATAAGCTTGTAACTGCACAGGAACATCATGAGTTTGATAAGGATTTAACAAGAAATGCTGTAGAGAAAAGAAAAATAGTTCGTGAAGGAAGTATTTCAGAGTATAAAAAGAATCCCGGTTTTATCCAGGCAGAATCAGAAAATCATAATAAATCTCTTTACCCCGAATTTAAATATACGGGAGTAAAATGGGGGATGGCAATAGATTTAAATAAATGTCTCGGATGCGGAGAATGTGTAATTGCATGTAATTCTGAAAACAATGTACCGATAGTTGGTAAAGACCAGGTCGAAAAAGGAAGAGAAATGCAATGGATGAGAATTGACCGTTACTACTCAGAAACTATAGATGATCCAAAAGTAAGTGCACAGCCGATGCTTTGTCAGCAGTGTGATCATGCACCCTGCGAAAATGTTTGTCCTGTTGCTGCAACTACTCATAGCCCGGACGGATTAAACCAGATGGTTTACAATCGCTGTGTTGGAACGAGATATTGCTCGAACAACTGTCCTTATAAAGTTAGGAGATTTAACTTTTTCAATTTCAGAGATCATTTCAGAGATTCTTATCAGGAAGACAAATTATTCAATCTTATATACAATCCTGAAGTTACTGTTCGCTCTCGTGGAGTTATGGAGAAATGTACTTTCTGTATTCAAAGAATTATGGAAGCACGTGCAACTGCTATCCGTGAAAAAAGAGATTTAAAAGGTTCCGATGTAAAGACTGCCTGCCAGGAAGCCTGCAGTACAAATGCAATTAAATTCGGTGATATAAACGATCCAAATGAAGAATTTCATAAATACAGAAATCATGAGCTTGGTTATTATATTCTCGATTACGTAAACACGCGTCCTAATGTAACCTACATTGCTAAATTAAGAAATACTCATCCGGAGGAAGTTTAATTGAAAGAATCAGAAATTACTGATTATCCGTTAGTAGATTATTCTGTGGAGTTACCAGTTATTGAGGGTGAATTATCCCGTGCCGAGATCGAACAGATCGTGGCAAAGCCGATGGATACCAAGCCTACAAAGAAATATCTTATAGCACTTTCAATATCGGTTTCATTTCTTCTTTTCGGAGCTGTTTGCCTGGCTATCAGCTTTTACTATGGTGTTGGAATGTGGGGAAATGATCAGCCGGTTGCCTGGGGATTCCCTATCATAAACTTCGTCTTCTGGGTAGGTATTGGTCACGCAGGTACATTAATTTCTGCAATACTATTTCTTTTAAGACAAAGATGGAGAACAGGTATTGCTCGTTTTGCTGAAGCAATGACAATCTTTGCAGTTATGTGCGCCGGTCTGTTCCCATTAATTCATGTAGGACGTCCCTGGCTTGCAGGCTATCTTATACCTTATCCGAATCAACATAGTTTATGGGTTAATTTTATTTCTCCGCTTGTCTGGGATGTCTTTGCAGTATCTACATACTTTACGGTTTCGTTAATATTCTGGTACACAGGCTTAATTCCTGATTTTGCTATACTTCGTGACAGAACAACTTCAAAAGTTAAAAAATTTGTTTACAGAGTTTTTAGTCTCGGGTGGAGACATTCAAACCGCCAATGGCAGCATTATGAAAAAGCTTATATGATTCTTGCCGGACTTGCAACCCCACTTGTTCTTTCAGTTCATACTGTTGTAAGTTTTGACTTTGCAGTTGCAGTTCTTCCCGGCTGGCATTCAACAATTTTTCCGCCTTACTTTGTTGCCGGGGCAATCTTCTCAGGATTTGCTATGGTTGTAACCGTGCTTGTTTTTGTAAGAAAAGTTTTCGACTTGGAAAATATTATCACAATCAACCATCTCGATAATATGAACAAAGTAATACTCTTAACCGGTTCGATGGTTGGTTATGCTTATGCAACAGAATTTTTTATGGCGTGGTACAGCGGTAATCCGCTTGAACAATTTGTTTTTATAAACCGTGCATTCGGTCCTTTTGCCTGGTCGTATTGGATTATGGTTAGCTGCAATGTTTTGTTCCCTCAATTATTCTGGTTCAGGAAGATCAGGAGATCAGTTCCTATTATGCTGATTATAGCGATACTTGTAAATGTGGGAATGTGGTTTGAAAGATTTGTAATTGTTGTTACTTCATTGCACCGGGATTTTCTCCCCTCAAGCTGGGGAACTTTTGTTCCGACAATTTTTGATATCGGAATTCTCGGAGGCAGTTTCGGTTTATTCTTTACACTTGTAATCCTGTTTACAAAAAGTTTACCTGTAGTATCAATGTCAGAAGTGAAAGCTATGTCCGAAGGGGCACAGCCTTCACATCACGGAGGTCATGATTAATGGATAGAACAGAAAAATTATTCGGCATTACAGCTCTGTTTGATAATCCTGATTCAATTATAAACGCTGCTAAAAGAGTAGTTAGTGAAGGTTATAAAAAATTCGATGTGAATACACCGTATCCATTGCACGGAATGGATCCCGCAATGGGTTTGAAGAGATCAAAGTTAGGATTTGTTACACTGTTTTTTGGTTTTTCCGGTACCGCATTTATTCTTTTATTTATGTACTGGACAATGTCGGTTAACTATCCATTAGTTATCGGAGGAAAACCATACTTCTCTCTCCCGGCATTTATACCTATAACTTTTGAGTTTACAGTTTTACTTGCCGCATTATCAACTGTGTTCGGAATGATAATGGCATTCTTTAACCTGCCATACAATAACCATCCTCTCCACGATACTGAATATATGAGAAGAGTTTCGGTTGATATGTATGGTCTGGTGATACTTGCCGAAGATGAAATATTTGATGAGGGCAAAGTTCAGGCTTTATTTAAAGAGCTCGGTGCAAAATATATTGAAGATGTTTATTTTCCTGAAAAAGAATCTTACCCTGTATTTGATAGAAAGTTTATACTGTTCTTAATTTTAGTTGCTGCTATTACTTCAGGGACAACATACTTTACACTTAATAAATTTATGTATATGGTGCCTTATAACTGGATGTCTAACCAGGATAGAGTTAACCCTCAGTCTGAAAGTAAATTCTATTCTGACAAATTTGGAATGAGAGAACCGGTTGAAGGTACTGTTGCGCGTGGTTTTATGCCTTATCCGTATATGGGAATTGCAGAACCAAAGGAATATCTTGTTAATCCTGTTTTACCGACCAGGGAATCAATTGAATTAGGGAAAAGAAAATTCTTAACTTTTTGTTCACCATGTCACGGAGATAATGCCGATGGTAACAGCAGGCTAATGGGACAGTTTCCAAGACCGCCTTCATTGCATACACAAAGAGCAATAAATTTTCCTGATGGTCGGATTTATCACGTTATCACGAATGGCCAGAATATAATGCCTTCATACGCTATGCAGATTACGCGTGTAGAAAGATGGTCTATTGTTAATTATGTGAGAGTTCTTCAGCGTTCACAGAATGCTACAAACGCTGATATAAAAGAAATTAAAGAGGAGTCCTCCAGTAATGTCCAATAATGATTCCGGATATATAAAACGGGCTTTACCCCAAAAGTTTTTGAATACAGCTTATGTGCTCCTGGGAATAGGAGTAATATTTGGAATTATCGCCTATATTATTGATCCGCAAAGAGCATCTTACAGTTATTTAACTTCATTTATGTTTATAATCAGCCTGGGTGTTGGTTCCTTGTTCCTTGTTTCTCTTGAATACCTTGCCGGCGCTGTCTGGAGTACACCTTTCAGAAGAATCAGTGAATTCTTCTCAGGAATTATACCTTATCTGTTTCTACTTGTCATTCCTTTACTATTTACTCTGCACGATGTTTTTCATTGGACTCATACTCAGGTTGTTGAAAGTGATGCGGTTCTTAAAAGTAAAGACAACTATTTAAATATTCCATTTTTTATAGTTCGTAATGTGATAATATTTGCTGTCTGGACATTCTTCTATTTTATTATAACAAAAATTTCACGTAAGCAGGATGAAACGGGGGAGCAATATCTTACAACAAAGAACATAAAATTCTCAACAGCTTTCATCATAATTTTTGCAATCACAATTACTATTTCAGGAATAGATTGGATGATGAGCCTTGAACCTCACTGGTTCTCAACAATTTTCGGTGTATATTATTTTTCAGGCACTGTCTGGTGTGCGCTTGCGGCATTAACTCTTGCCGTAGTTTTATTAAGAGAGAAGGGTTATCTCGTTCCGGGATTAAAAGATGATCACTATTATAGCCTTGGAACAATGATGTTTGCCTTTACTGCATTCTGGGGATATATTGCTTTCTCGCAATATATGTTAATCTGGTATGCAGATCTTCCCGAAGAAACATCCTGGTTCTTTCATCGATGGGAAGGCGGCTGGATGTATGCCTCAATTTTTTTGATAATAATTCATTTTGTAGTTCCGTTTTTCGCACTGCTTTCTTTTCCGGCTAAAACAAATCCAAAGCGGTTAAAGTTTATTTCTATCTGGATTCTTGCAGCTCATTTCTTTGATCTGTACTGGGTAATAATGCCGGGTATGATGGAAGCGGGAAGAGCTTATTATTTTAGCTGGATGGATCTTGTTTATCCTTTTGCTGTAGTTGGTTTTGTAATGATCATCTTTAGAATGATGACTACAAAATACAATCTTATTCCTGTAAAAGATCCCAAGCTGCAAAGAGGTTTGGATTATAGTCTTTAATGAAGGAAGTTCTATAGGAAAATAAAAAAATGAGTAATCTGGAAAAATTCATAAAAGAAAAAAGAGAAGAGATTAAAAAAGATCCGGGTAAAATATTTGGTCTCGTTTATCCTTATCTTTTATTAATTGGTCTTGCGGTAGGCTTGTTATATATAAGCAAATTAAATTTTATTGGCAGACAGGAAAGTCCACCCCAGCTTCCTGATACAACTAATGTTCCTGTTGAAATAACTATGCAGGAAGCGAGAACTGTTCCTCCGGTTGATATAATGAAATTAGGGCAGCCGACTGATTCATTAATCCAGACGGGTAAAAATATTTTTCAGACAACTTGTACTTCCTGTCATGGTACTAATGGAAAAGGTGATGGACCTGCTTCAACAGGATTAAATCCATCTCCCAGGAATTTTACAAGTAAAGATAACTGGGTTAATGGTCCGAAACTTTCCGGCATTTATCAGACATTACAGGAAGGAATTAAGGGAAGTGCGATGGTATCATATGAGCAGTTTTCTCCAACAGAAAAAATTGCTCTCGCTCATTATATTCGCTCAGCTTTTATTCCCGATCCTCCCGCAGTAACAAAAGAAGAACTGAGCACATTAGATCAGGTTTATAATTTGTCTAAAGGAAGATATATTCCTGCACAAATTCCGGTTGCTGATGCCGAGAAGTTGATCATAAAAGAAAATGAAAGTAAAGTCAATGAAATAAGCGGGTTGGTTGAAAAAATATCAAAAGATGAAAGTAATACCGGCGCCGAAATCTTTAATGATGTTACAAATAATAAATTCCGGGCATTAACAATACTCCTGAACTCAACTAACTGGAAAAATAGTGAACAGGAATTTATTAATATAATTGTGAATAATGTTGACCTGGATGGCTTTAATGGAAGTGTGTTGAATCTTTCTGATAATCAATGGGATACGCTTTACGACTATATGAAATCTGTTTTTGTTTAAGTGAAAAGGTGATAAGGATGAAAAGTATAATTCATCTACTTTGTTTAATATTTTTAATCGGTACAGTTAAAATTTCTGCATCGCAGAATGATGCAGATATACGGGAGAAGCTTGGTGCTAAGCTTCCTCTTAATTTAACTTTTACTGATGCAAACGGAAATAAAGTTTTGCTTAAAGATCTGATAAACAAACCGACAATTATCGATTTTGTTTATTACGAGTGTCCGGGTATTTGCAGCCCATTGATGACAGAAGTTGCACGTGTAGCAAATGTTTCTGATTTGAATCCTGGAGTCGATTACCAGATAATATCTATTAGTTTTGACGAAACTGAGACACCGCAGATTGCGGCAAAAAAGAAAAAGACATTTTTAAGTTTAATTGATAAAAAATCTTTTCCTGATTCAGCATGGAGATTTTTAACCGGAGATAGTTTGAACATAGATAGACTTACAAAAGCAGCCGGTTTTATGTTCAAAAGAACAGGAAGAAATTTTATTCATGCCGGCGCATTAATTTTTGTTTCTCCGCAAGGTGAAGTTTGCAGGTATCTTTATCCTGATTATTCAGAAACAAGAGGATTCGGAATTCTTCCTCTCGATTTTAAAATGGCTGTTCTTGAAGCTGCCCAGGGACAGAAAACTCCTATGATAGGAAGAGTTTTACAGTTTTGTTTTAGCTACGACCCGCAAGGAAAAACTTATGTTTTTAATATTCTGAGAGTTTTCGGTGCCGGTATTCTACTTGGAGTAGTAGTTTTTGTAGTGCTTATAAATATAAAACCCAAAAAAGATAAGAAAAAATAAGAGGTTGAAAATATGGCTGGTGATGCTGCCTCAATAGAGCAGAACGGGCATCCAAGTTATTTGGTAAATACAGGAAAACACCAGGGACTAAAAGCCTGGATTTTTTCCACAGACCATAAAAGAATAGGTATTCTTTACCTGGTAGCTTTGTTATCATTTTTTGCTGTCGGTGTTACGTTTGGATTTTTGATAAGACTGGAATTATTAACTCCGGGAAGAACTATAGTTGATGCACAAACTTATAATGAATTCTTTACGCTTCACGGCGTAATAATGATTTTCCTTTTTGTGATTCCCGGGTTGCCAGCAGTCTTTGGTAACTTTTTTCTTCCGATTATGATTGGAGCAAAAGATGTTGCGTTCCCAAGACTCAACTTGCTTTCATGGTATCTGTATATCACCGGCGGGTTACTTGTTCTTCTTTCTATTCTTTTACCGGGTGGTCCTGCTGATACAGGCTGGACTTTTTACATCCCTTATAGTGTAAGAACTGGTACTAATGTAATCTTTACTATGTCGGCAGCTTTCATTCTCGGATTTTCTTCTATCCTTACAGGTTTGAATTTTGTTACTACCATACACAGGCTTAGAGCCCCGGGAATGGGTTGGTTTAGAATGCCTCTGTTTGCATGGAGTTTATATGCAACTGCATGGATTCAGATTTTAGCAACACCAATTATAGGCATCACTTTACTTCTTGTTATAGTTGAAAGAGTCTTTGGTGTCGGATTATTTGATCCTGCGTTAGGAGGTGATCCGATTCTTTTTCAACATTTGTTCTGGATATATTCTCACCCTGCCGTGTATATAATGATTGTTCCTGCTATGGGTGTAATTTCAGAAATAATTCCTGTATTCTCACATCGGACAATTTTCGGTTACAAGTTTATAGCGTTTTCGAGTATTGGAATAGCTCTGTTCGGTTCCCTTGTCTGGGCTCATCATATGTTTGCCGTGGGGATGAGTGATACAAGTCAGTTCGTTTTTTCATTATTAACTTTTTTAGTTGCAATTCCGAGTGCGATAAAGGTATTTAACTGGACTGCAACTCTATACCAGGGTTCAATTGAATTAGAACCACCATTGCTTTATGCGCTTGCATTCATTTTCCTTTTTTCAATCGGAGGATTAACCGGGGTAATGCAGGGTGCTCTTTCGGTTGATATACAGATAACAGATACTTCATTTATTGTCGGGCATTTCCATTACGTGATGTTCGGAGGAACAGGAATGGGAATTTTTGCCGCGCTTCATTACTGGCTTCCTAAAATGTTCGGACGAATGTATAATAAAAAAACTGCTAAAATTGCTTTCTGGATAATTTTTGTAGGATTCAATACACTTTATTTCCCGATGTTCATTATGGGATGGCTTGGGATGCCAAGAAGATATTATGACTATCTGCCGCAGTATCAGCCTTATCATGTTATCTCGACTGTTGGTTCATGGATATTAATAACCGGAATGATAATTATGTTCACAAATCTCATTAAAGCTGTAAGAACAGGTCCGGTAGTAAAAGAAAAGAATATATGGGGAGGTGAAACTCTCGAATGGACTGTCGATACTCCTCCTTCACAGGAAAATTTTGAACATATACCTTTAATAACTTCAGGTCCTTATGAATATAAAGAAAATGATGAACCTGTATTAGAAGAGGAGGTAAAGTGAGCGACTCAACTGAACAGGTTGTAACTCATCATGAACATAAGGATGATATAGGAACACGTATGGGGATGTGGCTGTTCCTGTTTACGGAATTGTTGTTGTTCGGTGGATTGTTCTTTATATATTCGGTTTACCGGTTTACTCATCAACAGGATTTTCATATTGCTGCAAAAGAATTGAATACAATGATCGGTACTTTTAATACTGCTATTCTTTTAACCAGCAGTTTGACAATGGCATTATCAATAGCGGCTATACAAAAAGGAAATGTTAAACTGTCGGTTTTTTTTCAATTGGTAACAATTCTTCTTGGAGCCGGTTTTATGGTTAATAAATATTTTGAATGGATGCATCATATTAACCTTGGTTTATATCCGGGTTCAGATGAACTTTTATCGAAAGGTCCCGGTCAGATCCTGTTCTATGGCTTATATTACACGATGACCGGGCTGCATGGATTGCACGTTGTTATAGGTGCCTGTGTAATTGGTACGATGACAAGATTTACAATTAAAGGAATTATTACGCCAAATAATTACACAAAACTTGAAGTAGCAGGTTTATACTGGCATCTTGTGGATATCATCTGGATTTTCCTGTTCCCATTATTTTATCTTATTACCTGAGGTTTTAGCTAATGGAAAAAAATGTAGAACATCAGCACGATAAACATGTAACTAGTTATGGTATTTATTTTTTGGTATGGTTTGCTCTTTTAATTCTTACAGGATTAACTGTGACTGTTGCAGGAATAAATTTCGGAAAACTGACGGTTACAACTGCTTTGGTTATTGCCAGTATTAAATCATACCTTGTGTTGACAATTTTTATGCATCTCAGGTTAGAGCAGAAAGCATTTAGAGTTTTTATAGGCATTGCCCTTTTCTTTATTATTATTTCATTCGTTCTGTTATTTGCTGATTATTCCTTTTATGTAAGGTGAAAAATTTTATGTCCTCAGGAGCTTCAAATTTTGTAAACTCAACCGATACCACTTTCTTTTTTATTGTGGCTGTATCAGTGTTCTTTCTTGTTGTTATAACTTTCTGCATGATATACTTCGTTATAAGATATAATAAGAAAAGACATCCAAAAGCAAAAAATATTCATGGAAATATTCCTCTTGAAGTCACCTGGACCTTAATTCCGACTATACTTGTTTTAATTATGTTCTGGATGGGCTGGAAAGGCTATAAAAAATTAGCAGACGCACCTGCAGATGCTTTAAATATTAATGTTACTGCCCAGATGTGGAGATGGACATTTCAATATCCGAATGGAGTTACCGCCGATACGCTTTACGTCCCGTTAAATAAACCGGTTAAGGTTTTACTTCATTCAAGAGATGTTAATCATTCATTTTTTGTACCTGCTTTCCGTGTAAAGAAAGATGTAATTCCTAACAGGAATAACAGTGCTTGGTTCCAGGCAGATAAAGTCGGATCATTTGATCTCTTTTGTGCGGAATATTGCGGACTTAATCATTCTCATATGCTGAGTAAAGTTGTTGTAATGCCGCAAAATAATTTTAATTCCTGGTTAATCAATCAGGCAAAGAAAGATTCGCTTAAGGAAAACAAAGAAGAGATGAAAGAATCTAAAACCGCTAAAACAGATACTTTAAAAACAAAATAATTTTTAGTGAAAAAAAAGATTAACATATTATTTGAATTAACAAAAATCAGGATAACAATATTCGTTACAGTAACAATGTTGTTCGGGTTCATTTCTGCAGCAGGTGAAATAAATGCTTCAGCTATTCTCCCTGCTTTAGGAATTCTTCTTCTTGCCTGCGGGTCTGCTGTAATAAATCATTACCAGGAAAGAAGAACTGATGCTTTAATGAACAGGACAAAAAACAGGCCTATTCCATCGGGTAGAATTAGTCCTGAAAATGCACTTAAAGTAGCCTTCGTTCTTTTAATTTCCGGTTCAGCATTACTTTACTTTGGTGCAGGATTATTAGCTCTTGGATTAGGAATTTTAAATCTCATTTGGTATAACGGTATTTATACTCCGTTAAAGAAAAAAAATCCTCTTGCAATTATTCCCGGTTCTCTGGTAGGTGCAATTCCGCCTGCAGTTGGCTGGGTTGCAGGAGGTGGTTACATTTTTAGTCCGCAGATTATAATAATCTCCTCATTCTTTTTTATCTGGCAGATTCCACATTTTTGGTTATTACTGCTTGTACTTGACAAAGATTACCGCAAAGCCGGCTTTCCTACTCTGACACAGATTTTTGATTCAGATCAGCTTGCAAGAATTACTTTTACCTGGATTGCTGCAACAGTGGTAACCTGTCTGATGATTCCTTTATTCGGAAAATTACAGTCACCATTTATTGGTTATGGCTTATTCATTGCCGGTGCGTGGCTGGTATGGAATTCATTTAAGTTAGTGAGATTTACAAAGGAAAGAATTTATTTTACGATTGCTTTCAGAGAGATAAACATATTTGCAATTTTAGTAGTTGTTCTTCTATCATTGGATAAACTTGTAATTATATTTTAATTCTTAAGGTGAGAAATATACATGGATTTTCTTGATAAACTGGTTATCCCCCAATCATCGGAGCATATTCAGTTATTGCATTACCTGTTGATGCTTATCCTTTTTTTATTCATTCCTTTTATAAGTGCAGTCCTGGGATCAACTATATTATCTCTTTATTATAAGGTAAGAGGAATAAGGGAATCCAATGACATTGACTTAAAATTTTCAAAAGATGTAATTGAAACTTTAACAATTAATAAGAGTGTCGGTATTATACTGGGAATTGTTCCCATCATTACCGCAATGCTTATTTATATTCAGCTTCTTGACGGAACAGATGCGGACATAAGTCTTTACCTGATATTTTCATTATTCTTTGTGAGCATTGGATTAATATTAATTTATACTTATCGCTACTCAATGTCCTTTATGGAGATTTATGATTCGGTTAAAAATTTTGAACCGGACGATGAAGAGGTTGCAAGAAAGATTTCAAGATTCCGAAGAGCAAATTTTAGTTTAAGCGGGAAATCAGGAAAGTATGGAATTCTCTTTTTGTTTATCGGAATATGGCTGTTCATTACCTCTGCCACGGTAGCGGCTTACCCTGCAATGTGGGGGAAGTACAATATATTGTATTTAATGTTTTTCTGGGAAGTGCTTACTCGCCTGTTTAGTTTTCTTTCATCTGCAATTGCATTAACCGGGGCAGCAATATTTTTTGCATTTTTCTACTGGGAAGGGGGGAAACATTTACAGGATGGTACTTACAAAGATTTTGTCAGGAAGATTGCAATAAGAGTTTCTTTCACAGGAGCTTTAGTGATGCCGTTGTTTATGATGATAGATATTTTTGCTTTTCCTGATAATGCTCTTTCGGGTGGTATTTTTTTCTTCTCAACTATTGCCCTGATACTTCTGTTTATTGCATATCATTATTTATATTCAATGATAAAGGAATCAAACCTGAAATACAGCGGACATATATTTTTTATAGTTCTGTTTACTTTGTTTGCTCTGATAATAAAAGATCAATTAGTGCTTCAGAATTCAACTGAAGTGCAGACGGCTGTAATGAATATAAAATTTGAAAAAATGATGGCCGAATTAACAGGTGCCGGTAATAAAGCCAAGGCAATAAGTGGGGAACAGATTTTTAAAAATATTTGCTCATCCTGTCATGCATTTGACCACAAAGTTGTCGGTCCGCCTTATGAACAAACCCTCCCGAAATATGAGGGGCATATCGATCAACTAGTTGCCTTTATCAGAAACCCCACACAAAAAAATCCGGGTTATCCTCCTATGCCTAACCCCGGATTAACGCCTGTGGAAGCAGATTCAATTGCTCATTATATAATGGCAACTTATAAAAAGAAATAAAATTATTCATAATTTATTTAAATTCTTCAATACGCTGCTTTTAAATATTTCCCATTTTATCCTCTGAAGTATCTTTCAATTTTAACAGGATATATGTATTTTAATTTTATTAATGAATTAAGTTTATCCATTAAGAATATTTAATTAATTCTACAACAATAAAATAAATCGAGGATTGAAATGTTTAAGAGAATTTTTACCGTACTTTTTCTCTTAATAGGATTTGGTTCCTACATATACGGACAGACATATAACGGTCCGGATTCGGGGGGAGTTGCATCAGGTGCGATGGTTTCAACTGACAATTTTTCAAAAGTCTTGGGAATTGGAAATCCAAACGAACGAATTGGAGAAGATGAATTCGAAATTAATCAGGAAACACACCCAATAGACTTTGGTTTTCCAACTCCTGAAGAAGGATCTAATTATCATTCTGATCCAAGTCTTAACGGCAGGAGTGTAAATCAATCAGTTATATTAAGAGACTTTCAGGGAATACCGGATCAAGGTTTTTTTATTCCACCTGATCCTTATTGCGCAGCAGGACCAGATAATTTTGTAGCAGTTGTTAACTCTCGTTTCAGGATTTTTGATAAATATGGTAATGAACTCAAAACAATTAATGCTGATAGTTGGTTTGAAAATGTATTCCCCGGTGGTGGATCTTTTGATCCAAAGGTAACGTACGATGCAATTGATCAGAGATGGATAATGGTCTGGCTTCAGCAAGATGATGCAAGTCAAACTGCCAATTTATTACTCTCCGTTTCCGACGATTCAGACCCTATGGGAACCTGGTACAACTGGGCATTGCCGGCTAATTTAAGTGGTACGATTAATACCAATACCTGGTCTGATTACCAGGGAGTTGGTTACGATGAGAATGCAATTTATATAACTAGCAGTCAATTTTCTTTTACCGGATTCTATCAATACACTAAAATAAGAGTAATTCCCAAAGCTCAGCTTTATGATAATACTGCTGGCAGTGTTAGTTGGAATGATTTATGGAATATTGCGCTTTCCGGTTCAGGGAGTCCATTTCATTTAAGACCGGCTATTATGCATACCAATTCATCCAAATATTACCTTTTGTATGCACCTAACCCGAATACCGGTAATGTTAATTACTTCTCACTTTATAGTATTACCGATCCCTTAGGAACACCCGTGCTTAGTGGTGTTAATATCCCGGTTACGGCTTATTCTCAAGCTCCTAATGCAAACCAGTTGGGTGGAAGTAGTATGCTGATAGAAACAGGTGGAAGCGGCGGACAAAATGAACCAAAATTCAGAGATGGTTATCTTTACTTTGTTCATTCAGTACGGAATCCTTCAAACGCAGCATACTCAACAATACATTTTGTTAAAATCAATGTAAATACAAATACTGCAGATCAGGATTTTGTTTTTGGTAACACCGGGTACTGGTATTTCTATCCTTCAATGGACGTGGATAAGGATGATAACGTTGCTGTTACTTATAGTAGATCAGGCACAAATGAATATATTGGAGCTTATTATTCTACAAGATTGGCAGGTGATCCTGCTGGATTTAGTGGTAGTGTACCTCTGAAACCGGGTGAAGCAAATTATGTTAAGGATTTTGGTGGCGGGAGGAACAGGTGGGGCGATTATACCGGTGTTCAAATCGATCCGATTAATCAGAATAACTTTTGGATTTTTTCAGAATATGCGGCAAGTCCTGCTAATACCTGGGGTTCTTGGGTAGGTGAAATTAGAGCAGTACAATACACAGGCCCGCACTTTTATGTTAGGGATGATATTTTGAAATTTGGCAGTGTTGAAGTCGATTCTGTGAGTGGAACAAAATCTGTAACTCTTTATAACTATGGAACTGATGACATCAACGTTACAAATATTCCGTCATCCGTTGGACCTTTTCAAGTAATAAACAATCCGGGGAATGTTACTATTACTCCCTTGGATTCTATAATACTGACATTACAATTTGCTCCAACCAGCAATGCTTATTTCAATGATACTTTAAATATTGAGTCAAATGATCCGGATTTTTCCGGCGTAGAACTTACCGGAACAGGATATATTATTAACCCGGTGGTTCAAGGAACAATGTATGCTTCAACCGGGGAAAACAGTGAAGGTAAACTGTTGGAAGTAAACCTTTTAACCGGCGCAGCAGATTCAATTGGCTCTAGTCTGCATGATGATGTTAATTTTATTTCCAAAGTATCAATTAATCCTAAGACATTTATTATGTATGGACTGCTCGAAGGAACTATTAGTTCAGATCTCGTGAGAGTAAATGCTTCCGCTGGTGACGCTTACACATTATTTACTATAAATCTGGATCATTTAGTTGATGCTGTGTTTGATACAAGCGGGGAAATGTATACTGTACAAAGTAATGGAAAGATTTACTCCGTAGATTTATCGGATGGCTCAACTACCTATATTTCAAATGCCGGAGTAAATATTAATGCAATTGCTTTCGATCCTACCAATAATGATTTATATGGCACTTCAAAAATAACCATTGGCTCTAATAAAGATAGGATTTATAGAATCAACCTGTTAAACGGTGGAGCTACAGTCATTGGCAATACAGGTTTTGGTAAAACAAATAATGATTTAGAATTTGATGCAGATGGGAATTTATACGGGGTAATTGGGGCATCAACCGAAGAAGGGCAATTCATTTCTATAGATAAAACGACTGGTGCCGGCACATCAATCGGAATGATGGGATTTAATGATGTTACTGGTCTTGCTTTTGCGATTTTTGGAGTTACGGGTGTTCAGGCACCATCAAGTAATACTTTGTTACCAAAAGATTATACACTGCAACAGAACTATCCCAATCCATTTAATCCATCTACTACAATTGAATATACATTACCTATTAATTCTAATGTCAAAGTTACAATTTATAATTTGCTGGGTGAGGTTGTAAATACATTAGTGGATGGGGAGCAGAATGCCGGATCCCATATGGTTAACTGGAATTCCAGTGATGCTCACGGAAGTAAGGTTGGCAGCGGTGTTTATTTCTACGAGCTTAAAGCAAATGGAAGTAACGGATCGCAATTCACTCAAATAAGAAAAATGATTCTGTTGAAATAGTGTTTATTTCATACTCATTATTTGAAAGCCGGATTAATACCCCGGCTTTCTTTTATTTAAATCATTATATGCTTTGAAGCATAAAATTGTATGTACAGTTTGAGTTTATTTATATTTCATAAATAAATTTTAGGATATTTTTTATTCAACGGAGAAAATATGCATAAATTCCTGGGTGCTTATTACGTGGTACCTTCATTGCCCCAAAACCTGGAAAAACTTAGGGAAGTTGCTTATAATTTGCATTGGACCTGGCATTCCGATTCCAGAGAATTATTCAGAAGATTGGACAGGGAATTATGGGAAGACACTAATCATAACCCGGTTGCAATATTAGGTAATGTGAGTCAGGAAAGACTTGAAGAAGTTTCACACGATGATGGCTATATTGCTCATCTTGAACGTGTTTATAATAAACTCCGCGAATATCTGTATGAAAAAACCTGGTACAATAGAACCTACAATTATCCATCTAATTTTAACATAATATATTTTTCTGCTGAATTCGGTTTAACTGAATGTCTCCAGACCTATTCAGGTGGACTTGGTTTATTGGCAGGAGATCATTTAAAAGCTTCAAGCGATCTTGGAATTCCCTTAGTCGGAATGGGTCTGTTGTATAAGGAGGGCTATTTCCAGCAGTACTTAAATTCAGATGGCTGGCAGCTTGAAAGATATGAAATAAATGATTTCGATAATCTTCCGATGAGTCTTGTCAGGAATGGAAAAAATGAGCCGTTAACTTTATCGGTATCATTTGCTAACCATGAAGTTTTTTACCAGGTCTGGAAAATTCAAATCGGAAGAATACCACTTTACCTGCTGGATACAAATGTGCCTAAAAACTCAGAGCAGGACAGAACGATTACAAAGACACTTTACGGTGGAAATGTTGAAACAAGAATTGAACAGGAGATCATTCTCGGCATAGGAGGGATAAGAACTTTGCATGCTCTTGGCATTAAACCGATGGTATGCCATATGAATGAAGGTCACTCTGCTTTTCTATCGCTTGAACGAATCAGATTCCTAATTCAGAATGACGGGTTAACTTTCAGAGAAGCAAAAGAGGTCGGTTATTCATCAAATATTTTTACAACACATACTCCGGTCCCCGCAGGAATCGATGTCTTTGCAAATGAGTTAGTTGAAAAATATCTTGGCAGTTACTATAGGTATGAATTAAAAATATCAGATAAAGAATTTTATTCGCTCGGAACTATATACAGGGATAAGGAATCGAGTGTATTCAATATGGCTCACCTTGCAATGAATACTGCAGGCTATATAAACGGGGTAAGTAAGCTGCACGGTAAAGTTTCAAAAAAAATGTGGGTTAGTGGATTCCGTGATGTTCCGTTTAATGAAATACCTATAAGTCATATCACAAATGGAGTACATATCCGTTCTCATATATCTAAAGAAATGGAAGAATTGCTCGTTCAATATATCGGTGAAAAATGGCTTGAAAATCCGGCTTCTCCCAGTCTTTGGCAAAGGATCGATAAGATTCCGGATGAAGAATTATGGAGAACTCATGAAAGAAGGCGTGAAAGATTAGTTGCTTTTGCACGAAGAAGATTAATTAAACAGGTTAAATCGCGCGGCGGCAGCCAGGCAGAGCTTGCAACAGTAGCGGAAGTACTTGATCCTACTGCATTAACAATTGGTTTTGCAAGACGTTTTGCTACATATAAAAGAGCTACACTATTGTTTAGAAATCTGGAACGCTTAAATCAAAATATAAGCAACAGGGAACGACCGGTTCAATTTATTATTGCAGGCAAAGCTCATCCTAAAGATGAAGAAGGCAAAAAACTGATACAGGATATTTGTGAAATTGCCAAGGAAGAAGCTTTCAGAAGGAAAGTGGTATTTATAGAAAATTATGATATCAATGTTGCACATTACCTTGTAGAAGGTTGTGATGTCTGGTTGAATACCCCAAGGCGTCCTTTGGAAGCAAGCGGAACTTCCGGAATGAAAATTATTGCAAACGGAGGATTGAATTTCAGCGTTCTTGACGGCTGGTGGGATGAGGGTTTTGATCCTGAGATCGGTTGGAAGATCGGTAATGGAGAAGAATATACTGATCCGGATTACCAGGATGAACTTGAATCAAGGCAATTGTATAACATGCTTGAAACTCAGATTATACCACTTTTCTATACCAGGGGCGAGGATGGCTTACCCCGGGAGTGGATTCAAAGAGTTAAACAATCAATGAAGAAGCTCGGCCCGTTTTTTAATACTCACAGGATGGTTCAGCAGTACTTTGATAATTTTTATAAAACAGCTTTTGAGAAGCGTCAGACATTTAGTGAACGGAAATGGAGTAATGCAAAAGAGCTGGCAAGCTGGAAAGAAAATACAAAGAATAACTGGAATAATATAAAACTAATCAACCTGGGAAATCATGATAATTCAAAACCGATATCTGTGGGCGAAAGTCTGCCTATTACTGCTGAAATAAGTCTTGGTGAACTCACACCTCAGGATGTTGAAGTTCAGGTTTATTATGGTCCGCTTGATCATCAGGATAATCCTGAGTACAATGAGACAATTGTTTTAAATCCGGAATCAAAGAAAACAAAAGATTCTAATTATAAATTTACAGGAAGCATTACAACCAGAAGATCCGGTCAGCAGGGTTTCACAATTAGAGTGCTCCCGAAAAATTCATTATTAATTAATCCTTTTGAACTCGGTCTTATCTATTGGGCCGGATAGTTTTTTAATGAATAGTAATTAAGGTATACCTGCTACCTGTAAAAATCGGTATCATTTTCCGGATCATCATTATCTTCTTCAGAAGACATGGTGAACATGGAGCTAAGCATATCTTTAAACTGAACCCCTGTTTCCATCTTGAATTTACTCAACAGTGAATATTCGGTTAATCCATGTAAAACAAATTCCATTAAAAGAATATGTGTTTCTTTATCGGCTTTAGGAAAATATTTTTTTATAATGTTACTTAGTCCCGGTACTTTATTTAAAGCACGTTCATATTCTTTTTCATTCAGGTTATTCAATATGTCGACAAAATTTCCTTTATTAAACCAGTTTGTAATTTCCTGGTAAATATTAGCATCCTGACTTTTCTTTAATTTATCGGGAGTAGGAAAATATTCTGCAAAAAGATTTCTTATCGATTTGCTGATAAGTATGTGTGCTACTTTTGAAGGACCTTCCTGTTCGCCTTCATAAACCAATTCAATTTTACCTGTGATAGAAGGAATTACACCGTAGAGATCGGAAATCCTCGCAAACGTTGCAGCCTCTTTATTGAGTATAGCTCTTCTTTCGGCAGTGCTTATAAGGTTTTCAAAAGCAGAAATAGTAAGTCGTGCAGAGACTCCGCTTTTAGCATCAATATATTCACTCTGTCTAGCTTCAAATGCAATTTGTTCTATCAGGTCTTTAAGAAGATCGTGAACTACCACAGTATCTTTTTGTTCACTTGCTGATCTCGCTTCCTGTTCAGTAATCTTTTTCGAGTCCTCAACTGATTTGGGATAGTGAGTAAGTATCTGGCTGTCTATCCTGTCTTTTAATGGAGTAACGATCGAACCGCGGTTTGTATAGTCTTCGGGGTTAGCTGTAAACACAAACTGAATATCGAGTGGGAGACGTATTTTAAAACCGCGTATTTGGATATCATTTTCCTGTAGTATATTGAAAAGCGCAACCTGAATTCTTGCCTGTAAATCCGGCAATTCATTTATTACAAAAATACTTCTGTGAGATCTGGGGATTAATCCAAAATGAATTACTCTTTCATCAGAGTAGGGGAGCTTTAATGCTGCGGCTTTAATCGGATCAACATCACCGATAAGATCTGCTACTGAAACATCAGGAGTTGCTAATTTTTCAGCATACCTTTCTGATCTGTGCATCCATTCAATTTTTGTATTATCGTAATCCGTTTTAATAATTTCGCTCGCTATTTTTGAAATTGGATGAAAAGGATCTTCATTTAAATCCGTTCCTGCTACTACCGGGATGTACTCGTCTAAAAGATTAATTAATAATCGTGCAATTTTAGTTTTTGCCTGTCCTCTTAATCCCAATAAAATAATATTGTGCCGCGAGAGTATAGCAGTCTGAATATCCGGTATAACCGTTTCATTATATCCGATAATGCCTGTGAATGGATTTTCTCCTTTCTTCAGTGAACAGATGAGGTTGTGTCTTAATTCATCCTTAATAGTTTTGGTTTTGTAACCACTGCTTTTCAATTCACCAAGTGTGGAAATTGCAGTTAATTTCATTAAAGCTCCTTTGATGTTGTTTGAAGGAATAGCAGATGATCTTTTCATTTCATTCTGCGTCGACGGTTCCTGATATAATCCTCAAAAATATATTCTCCTAATCCGGTAAGGCTGCTGTAAAATGCTCTTCCCTTGTTAGTGGATGTAAATTCCCTTACAAACTGCTGAAGATACGGGTCTCTGGCAATCATAAATGTTGTAATTGCAATTCCTAATTTACGCGAGCGTGCCGCTTGATCCAGAGTTTTATTCACAATTTTTCTATCAAGCCCGAAACTGTTCTTATAATATCTTGCACCTTCTTTAAGGCAGGTCGGCTTACCGTCGGTAATCATAAATATTTGTTTATTGGTAGTCTTCCTTCTTCTTAAAATATCAAGCGCAAGGTCTATTCCTGCAACGGTATTCGTATGATAAGGACCAACCTGAAGGTATGGAAGATCTCTAATATTAATTGGCCAGGCATCATTTCCAAATACGATAATATCGAGAGTATCTTTCGGATATTTTGTCATAATGAGTTCCGATAATGCCATTGCGACTTTTTTTGCAGGTGTTATTCTGTCCTCGCCGTAAAGAATCATCGAATGTGAAATATCAATCATAAGCACAGTGGATGTAATTGCTTTGAAATCTTTTTCTTCTATTTCAAGGTCGTCTTCAGTTAATTTGAAATCATCGATGCCGTGGTTAATCTGTGAGTTCTTAATTGAATTGGTTACATCAATCTGATCCATTGTATCACCGAAGCTGAATTCACGCCTGTCGGAAGTGAGTTCATCCCCGCTTCCCGAATAAGGAGTGCGGTGATTACCGTTTCTTGATTTCTTCAGCTTACCGAAGATTTCCTCAAGCGATTGCTTCCTGATTGACTGTTCACTTTTTGAAGTGATGATAAAAATATTTTTATCAGGATCCTCTTCGATGTAATTTTTATCCTGCAAATCTTTAATGAAATCTCCCATCCCGTATTTATTGTTGGTCAGGTTATATTTCTTATCAAGATCAATCATCCAGTTAAGGGCTTCAGTAACATCACCGGATGTAACAGTAAGCAATTGTAAAAAGATTTTCAGCAGATCTTCAAATCGGTTTGCCCCATTGCTTCCCGGGACAAATTCCGTAAATCTATGTCCAAACATATTATACTTTTGATTTTTATTATTAGTTAAGCTCGATGCCCTAATTTGATAAGGAATGTTCAGTAATGCAAGGAAATTTTTTAAGGTTTATTACAGGTCACTTATTTTTGGGTAACTTACAAAAATGTTCAGTTGAACCGGGAACAAAATATTTTTTTGGATAATTCTGATCAGAATGGAGGAAAAGGGATTGAGATAACTCAATCCCTGTAATAATTAATTTTTTGTATTAGTAAGACCGGCACGTTTTTCAATAATATTATCAATCAGCTTATATTCTTTAGCCTCCTGTGCTGAAAGAAAATAATCCCTGTCACAATCTTTTGTGATCTGTTCAACTGATTTGCCGGTATGTTCTGCAAGAATCTTGTATAAAGTATCTCTTGTCTTCAGCATTTCTTTCGCATGAATTTCGATGTCGGATGTTTGTCCCTGTAAACCGCCAACCCACGGCTGGTGAATCATAATTTTAGAATTAGGTAACGAAGTTCTTTTTCCATCAGCTCCGCCGGCTAAAAGAATGGCACCCATACTCGCGGCCATTCCAACACAAATTGTTGAAACATCAGGTTTTATATATTTCATTGTATCATAAATAGCGAGCCCTGCAGTAACACTGCCACCCGGTGAATTTATGTAAACATTAATATCTTTCTCGGAATCTTCAGCTTCCAGGAAAATTAATTGTGCAATAATCAGACTTGCAATATGATCGTCAATAGCTGTTCCGATAAATATTATTCTTTCCCGAAGAAGACGGGAAAAAATATCCATTCCACGTTCACCCCTGCCTGTTTGTTCGATAACATAAGGTACTAACTGGTTATAAATCTCGCCTTTCGGCGGATAAATCTCAGGATGTTTTGTCATTTATTTCCTCGGTTTTTCTGTTTGTTAATTTTTCAGGATCAACTTTAGTGATTTTATTATTTTCTTTTAGAAATTCCATTAGTTTCTCGTCTTTAAGTCTTTCGGCAAAGTTAGAAGATTTATAATAGTTTAACAACTTATCTTCAGGTAACCCCGTCTTTTCCATATCTTTTTTTACCAGCTCTTTAAGGTCATCATCCGTTACTTCAATGTTTTCTTTCTTCTCAATATCATTTTTTATCAGGTACCACTTTACTTCATACTCGGCATAACTTTTTAATCTTTTCGCAGCTTCTTCGCGATTATATTTTCCATAACCCTGCTTTTTAATTTCCTCCTCTTCACGATCCAGTAAATCTGTAAGAAATGAATTTACGAGTGACGACGGGGGAGTAAAATCATTTGCTTTTACAATTTCCTGTATCAGTTTGTCTCTTATAATTTCATTAGTCCGCTGATCATAATATTTCTGTATATCGTTTTTGATATTTTCCCTGAAATCCTTCTCATTATCAACTTTATCCTTCGTAATTTTTTTCAGGAGTTCCTCATCGAGTTCGGGCAGAATATATTTTTTAATTTCTTTTATCTCCGCTTTATAATCGAAATTTTCTTTTACATATTCTTCCTCGTCCTTATCATTCTTTGCTTTCTTTTCATCTGTAAAAGTAAAGTTGAAAATGTCGCCAACCTTTTTCCCTCTTGATTTTTCAACTATATCTTTCTGTACTTTTTCATTTGAAAGATCAACATCAAAAGTTTCAGGTTTGCTGCCTTCAAACAGTTCACCTGTTTCATTCAGTCTCTGAAGCTCGAGCTTTATAACAAAATTATTATCTTCGCCTACTACCTGTTCTTCAACCTGTGTTGCATTTGCTTTTTTTACGTGAAGAATTTCATGCTCAATATCATCTTCTTTAACCTGGAAATCGGGGATATCAATTGGAATATCTTTATAGCCTTTTACATCAAGCTGGGGAATTATTTCATAATGCACTTTAAATTGAAAATCTTCGCCCGGTTTAAATTTAATATCGGATAAAACCGGCTGACCTATCGGCTGAAGATTTTTTTCTTTTACAATCTTCCAGAAATTACTATTAGCAACTTTTTCAGAAGCGTCATACTCAAATGCATCGCCGTACATTTTCTTTAAGAATATTAATAGGTACTTTCCCTTTACGGAAACCCGGAACCTGTAATTTTTTAGTCTGCTTTTTTACTTCACTGTCAATATCAGTTTTAATTTCATCATACGTCATTGTAACTTCAACTTCATTTTCCGAAGCAGAAATCTCGTTAACTTTTACTTCCAATTTATTCCTCTGGTCTTTAATGTTAATAAAATTCCTTGTGCGAGAACGGGGACTCGAACCCCGACACCTCTCGGTACTAGATCCTAAGTCTAGCGCGTCTGCCAATTCCGCCATTCTCGCAAAATAATTTGCAGCCAATTGGTTGAAAATGAACAACAAAAATACGGGTTTTGATATAGAAAACAAAAGAATGGAAACACCATCAACACTGAAAATTTACCAGATTAAATTAAAGATTAATCGGGGGCAAAGAATTCTGAGCCCTTCCCTCAACTCTGCATTGTACCTTCCAGATAATCTTCAGCATTTCCTTTAATGCATCCGGAATATTATTCTTACCGTATACTCTGAAAGCAATTTCGGTCCTTCCTATAAATGACCATAAAGAATCGAGGTCATTCATATTTCTTTCGGAATGCAAAATAATTTCTTCAAGCTTTTCAAGAAGCTTTATCCCTGTTTTTTCGGGAAAGGCTTCAGCGGAAGAAATATCATTTTGCAGGACAGAAAATAAGCTCTGCAATTTTTCAAATTCATCATCGGTGAAAGAATAAATTTTCTGGTTTGTATTTTCCCCGGACATTTAAATCTCCCTGAAAATAATTCCTCTAAATAACTAAAAATAATATAAGCAAAAAATTTTATATAATCTCTTTTAAACTTATATTTTTCAAATATAAATTCCGGTTAACGGTAAAAATTTTTTACCGTGACTCAAAATTCTATTTTAAATTAAAAGTGGTTAAAAACCCAACTGGAAATTTTGAGAATAATTTTCAAGAATTTAAAGTGAAAATTTGATAAATTGAATCGTTGATAATGATAGAATTTATCCTTCAAATGGTAAAATCAACAATACTTAAAGCTTAAACTTTAATTGAACTATAAAAACCACAAAATTTTCAAACAAAATCAGGCAGTAAAGCAGGCATGAAAATTGATAATATTTGCACAAATTATTCATTGAACAATAAATATTGGATAATAGTATTTTCAAATTCCTTACTCCTAATAACCAGTCTATTGGGGAGAAAATGAAGTATACGCATGTTTCAGTATCAGAAACCGGTTTACGTCGGAATGATAATGAAGACTCTTTCGGAGTATTTGAGCTTGATGATGGTTTATTAACTGTATTGTGCGACGGCTTAGGAGGCAATAGAGCTGGTGAAGTTGCTTCAAGCCTGTCTGTTGAGACAATATATAATTCGTTTTCAAGATCGGATAAACCTGATTACCTTGAAAGAATTAAAGATGCGATACTTGATGCCAACAAGATGATTATGGAAGAATCCTCTTCAACTCCTGCTTTTAAAGGAATGGCTACAACAGTTGAAGTCCTTTTTCTCAATTCGTCCACAGCATACTGGGGGCACATTGGCGATTCCCGCATTTACAAATTAATGAATAATAAAATAAAACAGCTTACAAAAGATCATTCTCTCGTTCAGCGACTGGTTGATGAAGGTTATTTAACTTTAAAAGAAGCTGAGAATCATCCCAATAGAAATATAATTATGAAAGCCCTTGGAGATTCCACGGATGTGGAAGCAGATTTAAGTAAAGCCAGGATACTTCCGAAAGAAAAATTAAAATTTTTCATTTGTTCCGATGGTGTTACCTGTGTAGTAAATGATGAAGAGCTGGAAGAAATTATCGGCAACACTGATGCAGATTTAATTTCTGAAAAACTTTCAAAATTGATTGAAGACAGAGGTGCCCCGGATAATTATACTTTTGTATTAATTACCAGGAATGATTAATGGTTACTCCAACAATCGACAACTATGAAATAATTGAAGTTATCGGCGAAGGCGGAATGGGAGTAGTCTATAAAGCTATTGACCTGAAGCTTGAAAGATATGTTGCCATTAAAATTCTTAATACAAGCAAACCACCAAATCCCCAGTTTATTGAACGCTTCAAAAGGGAGGCACGGAACCAGGCAAAGTTAAACCATACCAATATAATTCCTGTTTATGGATTTACCGACGAAGAGAATACGCTTGGAATAGTAATGGAATATATTGAGGGGGAAACTATCGAGGATATTCTAAGGAGAGAAAATAAAATTGATTTGCACTTTACCCTTGATGTCATGCGCCAGGTCTTAAGCGGCGTTGCTTTTGCACACCAGAAGGGATTTATTCACAGGGATTTAAAGCCGTCAAATATAATAATCAGTACTGAAGGAATTGCTAAAATAATGGATTTCGGAATATCGAAATCTATTAATGATACGAAAGATATAACTAAAGCTGGAACGAAGATCGGAACAATTTTTTATATGAGTCCGGAACAAATAAAGGGCAAACCTCCTACAACCCAAAGCGACTTGTATTCACTTGGAATTACTTTTTATGAAATGCTCGCAGGCAAAACACCTTTCGATTTACCCACGGAATTTGAGATAATGGAAGCGCATATCAAAAAAATGCCGGCACCTCTATCCTCGCATATACCTGATATTCCACCGGAAATAGACAGGATAATTTCAAAAGCCCTGGAAAAATCTACACAGAAAAGATACCAGACTGCTGAAGAATTCCTGGAAGATATTGAAGCATTTTTTGAAGACCTTGCGATGATGGTCGAGCCGGAAGAACATGAAGCCCAGGAGTTTTATAAGCATAGAAGAAAATTACCGCATCATTTCTTTAGAAGGGTTGCGTTTATTTCCTCTATTTTAATTTTAATGGCTGCCTTATTCTATTTTTTCTACAGTAATATTTCAAATCTTTTAAAAGATAAAAAGGAGTCGGCTGCTATCAGCAGGAATAGTGCAGGAACTTTTACTTCCGGCAATGCGGGGGTTATAAATTCAAGTTGGGTGCCTGTTTCGCTTTCAACAATTACAACCTTGAATTCTATTAATTTTATCAGTCCGCTTGTCGGGTACGTTTGCGGTTTCAACGGATTAATTCTAAAGACGGAAGACGGCGGGAAAACCTGGGAGAAAAATACTTTTGACAGCGGGGTAAATTTCTTTAGTGTTTTATTCCTGAACCCAGAAAGGGGATTTATCACAGGAGATAACGGAACAATTATTTATACAAATAATGGTGGGAAGAACTGGAATTTTTTAAAGACTTATGTCAAAGAATCCATTTTTGATGTTTACTTTTTAAGTGATAAGCAAACCGGTTTTATGACAGGAAGTCATGGAACAATATTAAAAACTATTAATGGAGGGGACAACTGGTACCCGGTTTATACACCTACTCAGGAATTGCTTTACAGTGTCGGGTTTAAAGATGACCGAAACGGTTTTGCTGTCGGGTGGAATGGTACAATTCTTAAGACAACGAATACCGGAAGAACATGGAAACTAATGGATAAAATTACTAATAATTACCTGAGGGATATTACTTTTATTGATTCAAACAATGGCTTTATTTCTGGCGGCGGCGGAATTGTTTTAAGAACAACCAATGGAGGAGAAAACTGGACTGAGGTTCCTTCCAACACTATATCGGGTTTATATTCAATTCATTTTGTTGATAACAAGGACGGTTTAATTTTAGGCAGCAGAGGAGAAATTCTTGTAACCAACGATTCCGGTGCTAACTGGAAATTAACAAAATCTGGCAACTTTGCTACACTTACAGATGCTGCAGTTACTAACCGTGATAAAATTTTTGTAATAGGCTTTAACGGAACTATGCTCACAAACCAGGTAGTTCAGTAATTTATCTTTTTTTTACGCAACAATTTCCCCTCCAATTTTTAAATTCATTTTTTATTCGTTAATTTCTTCTAACAAAATTTATTTGTGAGGTATAATTGGATAAATTTGTTATTACCGGAGGAAAGAAATTAAGTGGAAGTGTTGAAGTAAGCGGCGCAAAAAATGCTTCGCTGGCTTTAATGCCTGCCTGCCTTTTAACAAACGGGATGTCAACTCTCGGGAATACTCCTGAACTTAATGATGTTTATACAATGATAAAGCTATTAACTCACCTTGGTGCAGTAATTACTTTTGAAGGCAGCAGTTTAAAAATTAAAACAAATAAAATTAATTCATTCGAAGCTCCTTATGAGCACGTAAAAAAAATGCGTGCTTCCGTTTATGTTCTTGGTCCTTTGCTTTCAAGATATGGCGAGGCAAAAGTATCTTTACCAGGAGGATGTGCCTGGGGTCCGCGGCCGATTAACCTTCATCTTGAGGCACTTGAAAAGATGGGAGCTAAAATTGAACTTGAATCAGGGTATATAATTGCAAAAGCAAAAAGGTTAAAGGGAGCTAAAATCAATTTTGATATTTCTTCAGTCGGTGCTACAGGAAATACTGTAATGGCTGCTTCTCTTGCAAAAGGAACAACTATTATTAACAATGCTGCAATGGAACCTGAGATAACCAACCTTGCTGAATTCCTGATAAAGATGGGTGCTAAGATCAATGGTGTTGGAACATCGACTCTTGAAATTGAGGGTGTTGATGAACTTTTACCTGTTGAAATAGAAACCATTCCCGATAGGATTGAAGCCGGTACTTTGCTGGTTGCCGGAGCAATAACCGGCGGAAAGATTACATTAAATAAAATTCATCCCAAATTTCTGCAGGCTGTTATTTCAAAACTTGAAGACAGCGGCTGTAAAGTTAAATCGGATAATGGTTCAATAAGCCTTTCAAGAACCGGAGAAATAAAACCTGTTGATGTTTCAACTTCAATTTTCCCGGGTTATCCAACCGATATGCAGGCTCAATGGATTGCGTATATGAGTTTGTCCAGCGGTGTATCTACGGTAACTGATACAATTTATTTAGACCGTTTCAAACATGTACCGGAGCTTGTCAGGCTTGGTGCTGATATAAAAGTAAGTGAGAACAATGCTATTGTTAAAGGTGTGAACAAGCTTGAAGGTGCAAAAGTGATGTCTACTGATTTGCGGGCAAGCGCTTCACTTGTACTTTCGGGGCTGGCTGCCCAGGGTTCAACTGAAGTTCTCAGAGTTTACCACCTTGACAGAGGCTACCAGAGAATTGAGGAAAAATTAAAATCACTTGGGGCAGAAATTGAAAGAGTGCCGGGAGCTGAATATTAATTGTCCTTTGCAAACAAAATAATCAAGTGGAGAAATTACCTTATAGTTTATCTTGTCCTGATTTTTCTTTTTAATCTCCTTTTATTAAAATTTCCACTAACCAACGTTTTCGGCTTTGAATTTTCAGTACTTAACTCGGTTCTGCTGGTATTACTTTCAGGATTTTATACTCTTTCTATTATTAATAAAGAAAGAGAGTACGGTTCATTTTTAAAATTGAACCTGATTTCATTAATTCTTTTTCTGATCATCCCTCCTATAATATCTGTAATTCATAATTTAATGACGGTTAGCTGTTCTCTTACAGACGGTTTATTGTTTTATACTTTTATCACAGTACCGTCGGTTATAATTGGTAGTGCACTTGCATTGTTATCAGTTTTTATTTCATTAAAATTCAGATATCCTGTTTTTATTTTGATTTTTCTTGCTATTCTTTCAATTACATTCTTTGAATTTTACTACAACCCGCAGGTTTATTTTTACAACCCGGTTTATGCATACTACCCCGGGACAATATATGATGAGGCATTAAGCGTTGATTTGAAGCTGATGATTTACCGGACTTTAAATTTTATTTTCTTCGGCGCAGTTTATTTTATTTCTGCAGGAGTTTTATACAAACAATCCATTTTTAGCAAAAGATTTGTACTCTACATCGTTGTTTTAATTTCAGCATTTTTTCTTTATTTCTCTCCCGATTTTGGTTTCTCAACAACACAAAATAGAATCAAACAAATATTAAGCAGCAGGATTAGTACAAAACATTTTGACATTTACTTCTCCCCTGATATAAAGGAGGACCAGAAGAAAATAATTACTTTACATCATGAATATTATTTCCAATTGCTGGAAAGATTTTACAGGGTTTATCCAAGTGAAAAATATATTTCATTCATATTTAAGAACGATGCACAGAAGAAAATATATTTCGGTTCAGAAAATGCTGATGTAGCTAAACCCTGGCTGCGGGAAACGTTTATTACTGTTGATGATTATAATAAGACTCTCAGGCATGAGATTGCTCATTGCTTCGCTGGTGAATTTGGATGGAGTTTATTTCGCGTAGCAGATAACTTTAATCCCTCAATGATTGAAGGTGCAGCAGTTGCCGGTTCACCAGAATATGATTTGAATGATATTCATTTTATGGCATCACTTGCTTACAAAAACGGTTATAAGATACAGATTGAAAATCTTTTCTCGGGTTTGAATTTTTTCGGACAAACTTCAGGTTTGTCTTATATCTACGCAGGTTCCTTTTGTTCTTATTTAATAAACACTTACGGTATAAGTAAATTCAAAGAGCTTTATGCCTCAACTGATTTTGAAAGGATATATAAAAAAAATATTCATCAGTTAAGTGAAGAATATTTTAATTTTATTTCAGCAGATTATTTTGTGAAAAACCGGGCAGAGGCAGATTACTATTTCGGGAGAAAGCCGATTTTTTATAAAACCTGTCCGAGATATGTAGCAGCAAAATTGCAGCAAGCGTGGCAGTACTATTACAAGCAGGAATATAATAAATCACTTGAGCTGTTTACGGAAATATTAAAATTGACTGATAATTATTCCGCTGTTACAGGTTATTCCGGTTCTTTATTTAGTAACGGGCAGGAAGACAAAGCAATAAGTTTTTTAAAACTGAAACTAAAAGATTTTAACAGGACTGCTTATTATTATAATATTGAATTTACGCTTGCTGATTATTGTTCACAAATGCAGGATACAACATGTTCCGATTCAATTTATAAAAGAATTATTTACAATTTTCCTAACAGAACATTAGATTATTTATCACACCTGCGGTTATCTTTAATTGAAAGAGATACTTTAATTGTCCCTTATTTAAAAGGCAGCGATGTAGATAAGTACTTAATAGTTACAGGTTTGAATAAAGACATATATAATTATTACAGCTTCCCGGTAATGATCGATCTTGCGCAATCTCTTGGCGAAAGCTATGATTTATTCTTAAGTTTGTTTAATAAAACTTTAACAGCAGATAATTACCAGAGCAGTTTTGCATTATACCGGCTATCGGTTTATATGGCTTCTCATCTCGATTTTTCAAGGGCAAGAAAAATGGCTGCCCTTTCAATGAGATATGATAAGGATAAAAATTTCAATTTTATTCTCAAAGAAAATTTTGATAAGACAAGCTGGTTGTACGAAAACGGGAATGAACTTCTTTCTTCAATAATTTTTAAGTGAAAAATGTGGATCAGGAAAAACCTGTAATTAACCATATGAAAGCCGCCTCTTATTTTCTCGGGTTTATCTCGATTGTCCTCTTTGTTTATATACTGATGGCTTTGCAGGAAATTCTCATACCCATAACTATAGCTGTATTCCTGACTTATTTATTTCATCCGCTGCTTGCATACCTGAAAAAAAAGGGTTTACCCAAATGGTTGTCTTTAATTTTAATTCTTTTTGTTGTGGCTGGCTTCGGATATTTAATTGTTCTGCTGCTCATTTCCGTTGGTGGCAATCTTCCTGAAAAGTTACAGGTTTATGCAGCTAATATATCTGCATTTCTTACCGATTTGTTAAAACCTTTCGATCTTACCTTACGGGAATTTGCATCCTGGTTTAAGATAGATTTAAAGACCTTCAAGATTTCCACGCTTTTTGAAAAGTTATTTGAAGCCGGTGTAATACAGAATTTTTTGAATTCCTTTTCTTCATTGCTCGGTGATTTTTTTGTATCCCTTGTCTTCTGGATATTTATGATGCTTGGAAAAATTAAATTTGAAGAAAGACTGGCTGTGGCATTTGGAAGAAAAAATTCTATGGTACAGCAAAATATCAATAATATAAATGTACAGCTTCAATCTTATCTTATAATCAAAACAATTTTAAGTTTGATAGTCGGTGTAATTGCGACTCTCATCTTCGTTATTTATGGGGTTGATTTTGCAATACTCTGGGGATTATTAACCTTCGTTCTCAATTTCATTCCTAATATCGGAGCCCTAATCGCAACAATAGGTCCTATAGTTATTGCTTTACTGCAATATGGGTTTGGGTTTACAGTAATTTCGATGGCCGTTATTTTGCTGATTGTTCATAATTTAATTGGCAGTATTATTGAACCGCATTACCTCGGCAGGCACATGGATTTGAGCCCGGTATTTGTGTTGTTTTCATTAATTTTCTGGGGATGGATATGGGGAATAGTCGGGATGTTCCTTGCAGTACCCATTGCTGCTTCATTGAAAATTCTTTTTAGTAATATTGAACCTCTGAAACCTATTGCCGTTTTGATGGGAAGTAAAGCAAACGGTGAAAACTCAATTATAATGGAACCGGGCGGTACCAATGAAAAAAACAAAGAGTCCTGAGATTGATGAATTTTGAATTAGAGCTTAAAAAATTTCCGTTTATAAAAATAGCAACTGAAGCTGCAGAAGAAGCAGGGTTTGATGTTTTTATTGTTGGTGGTTTTGTTCGTGATATAATCCTGGAGAGAGAACGAAATGAAATTGATTTTCTTGTAGTTGGTGATGGTGAAGTGTATGCAAGGTTGTTTGCTGACAAGCTTGGAATTAAAAATATAAACATCTTTAGGAATTTCGGGACAGCACATTTTAAATACGGGGATTTTGATTTTGAATTTGTGGGTGCCAGGAAAGAATCATATAAAAGGGAAAGCCGGAAGCCTGAGGTAATTGCAGGAACTTTTGAAGAAGATATTTCCAGAAGGGATTTTACCATAAATACTCTTGCCGTCTCTATCAGCAGGAAAGACTTCGCCTCTCTTATAGATAAATTCAATGGATTAAATGATATTGAAAATAAAATTATTAAAACACCATTAAATCCATTAACTACATTTGAGGATGATCCGCTTAGAATTTTAAGAGCTTTCAGGTTTGCTTCTCAGCTTAATTTTAAAATCGATGAAACTACTTTAACTGCAGCTACAGAAATGCGGGAAAGATTGAAAATTGTTTCGCAGGAAAGAATTTCAGATGAGTTTATGAAAATTCTTGCTTCACCTAAGCCATCAATTGGACTAAAGTTATTATATGATTCTCTTGTTATGGAAATTATCTTTCCTGAAATCGCAAATCTTAGCGGCGTAGAACAAAGAAAAGATTTTCATCATAAGGATGTCTTTCTTCATACCTGTGAAGTGGTTGATAATCTTTCAATGGTTTCAGATAATGTATGGTTAAGGTTTGCTGCACTAGTTCATGATATTGCTAAACCTCAAACCAAAAGGTTTGTTGAAGGAACAGGCTGGACCTTCCACGGTCACGATGAGATTGGTGCCCGACTGATGAAATCAATTTTTAGGAAAATGAAGTTGCCGTTTACAAAGCTTGAGTATGTTTCCAAATTAGTACGGCTGCATTTAAGACCTATTGCATTAGCAAAAGAAGAAGTTACAGATTCTGCAATCAGGAGATTAATTGTTGCCGCCGGTGAAGACCTTGCAGACCTGATTACCTTGTGCCGTGCAGATATTACAAGTAAAAACAGGGATAAGGTTTTTAAGTACCTGGAAAATTATGAAAAGGTTATGAAAAAAGTGTGGGAAGTTGAAGAGAAGGATAAACTGAGAGCATTTCAATCTCCGGTTAGAGGAGAAACCATAATGGAAGTCTGCAACCTTAATCCGTCAAAAAAAGTTGGAGAAATTAAAAAGGAAATTGAAGAAGCAATTTTAGATGGAAAAATAGGGAACAATTATGAGGAAGCTTATCAGTATCTTCTGCGAATAAAAGACAGGGATAATAAATAACCTAAATAACCCGTAACTTTTGTTTATTTTTGGATATCAGAATATTCTTTAATCTATTTACCGAATATGTAATTATTCCACCGCTCGTACATAATGTTCATTTAGAATCCCCGGATAGTCTATTTTTGTAAGTAAATCTTTAATGATTCTTTGTAAGTAGAGAAAAAATATTAAGATAAATAAACAATTAGTTTCTTATCTCGTCTAAAGAAGTATTAAAATTTTAATCTCTAAATAATTTTATCGGGAGAAAAGTAATGCGAATTATTCTAAGCTTAATATGTCTGTTATCTTTCAGTTACGCTTCTTTTGCGCAAAAGACATTAAGCCTTGATGAAGCAATAAACATAGCACTGAATAAAAATACAACTTTGCAAAAAAGTGAAAACGGTATTAAAACATATCAATCAGGATTAAAAGCTGCATACGGTAACTTTTTACCAAGCCTTGATGCTTCCGGAAATTGGAATTGGACTAAAGCTGACCAAGCCGGAGGTAATGTAAATTTTGGAGGATTTATTTTTTACCAGCCTGAAACAATAACACAGAGCAGAAATTATAGTGTAAGTGCCGGAAGTAATATAACCCTTTTTGATGGTTTGTCGAACATTGCTACTTTATCGCAGAGTCAAAATGATTTGGAAGCTGCCAGGTTAAGCCTTGACAGGCTTAAACAGGATGTGGTATTTCAAACTTTAAGTCTTTATTATGATGTTATAAACACAAAGCAATTATTGAAAGTTAAAGAAGATGATGTAACCTGGAATAAAAAAAATCTTGAAACAATAACAGAAAGGAACAAGCTTGGAGCTGTAACATTAGCCGATGTATATAACCAGCAGGTTAAGACCGGAAATGCAGAATTAGCATTAATTCAAACCAAAAATGATCTGGAAACCGCAAGAACTAATATTTTATATTATTTGGGTCTCGATGTATTAGGCAATTACGAATTTGATGACTCTTCCGTTAATACTGAAGTTGAAACTTTTGGCAATGAAATCAAGTCTCAATCAGAGGACTTATCTAATCTCGTTAACAAAGCATTGGAAACAAGAAGTGATTATAAAAGTGCACAGTTAAGTCTTGAAAGTGCAAATAATGGTGTTACCATCGCGGAATCAGGATACTTTCCACGCTTGTCAGGAAATATCAGCTACCAGTTGGAAGCAGATAATATCCAGAATTTAAATAATTCAAAATTTCTGACGGTCGGTGCCACATTAAGCTTCCCGATCTTCGAAGGATTTTCAGTTGATAACCGGGTACAGATCGCCGAAGTAGCTGCGGAAAACAAGGGTATTGAATTAACAGAACTTGAAAGAGATATTAAAAGAAATATACAGAAGACTTATCTCGATATGCAGGCTGCCGAAAAAAGTTTGAATGTTAACCAGGAAAATGTAAAAGCAGCCGAAGAAAACAGGAGAATTGAATCGGAAAAATATTCCCTTGGTTCGGGAACTTTATTGAATGTTTTAATTGCGAATTCTGATTATACGACCGCACGAACAAATTATATAAATGCAAAATTTGCTTACGTGGTACTAAGTGAGCAGTTGAAATACTATTTAGGTGTGCTTGATACAGAAAAATATGGAAAATGATTAACCATAATATCATGAATTTTTAATTTAGTAGGAGTAATTTCTAATGGCAAACGGGAAACAAAAAAAATCGAAAAAGAAACTATATATATTTGGCGGGATTGGTGTGCTGCTGCTGACATTGATTCTTATTGCACTAATAGGCGGTAATAAGGAAGAGATTATACCTGTCCAGGTAGAGAAAGTTCAGAAGAGAGATATTACTCAAACTGTTTCTGCTACAGGGACAATTAATCCTGAATTTAAGGTAGCAATTACACCTGAAGTGACTGGTGAAATAGTTTCACTTCCCGTGAAAGAAGGTAATAGAGTAAATAAAGGAGATCTTCTCATCAAGATTAAAGCAGATTCTTACATTGCCCAAAGAGACCAGGCTGATGCAAATTTACAGGGAGCAAAAGCTAACCTTGCAATGAGAAAAGCAGAGCTTGATAAGCTTACTTCAGACTATAACAGGACTAAGGAGTTGCATGCGAAAGGACTTTCAAGTGATTCAGAACTCGAAACCGCAAAGAGTTCTTATTTATCTTCGCAGGCAAATTATGAAGGTGCTCAGGCAAATGTATCTCAAATGGAAGCTGCTCTTAAAGCGTCAAATGAACAGTTGAATAAAACCACCATCTATTCGCCTATGGCTGGTACAGTTACAAAGTTGAACGTTGAACTGGGTGAAAGAGTTCTTGGCAGCGGTTTTAGCCAGGGCACTGATATGATGACCGTTTCTGATCTGGGAAACATAGAAGCAAGTGTTGATGTTGATGAAAATGATGTCGTCCTGGTTTCACTTGGAGATACTGCTTTAATAAAGGTTGATGCTTTTGGCGACAGGATATTTAAAGGTAGAGTTACAGAAATTGGTAACAGTGCAATTGCTTCCGGTTTAGGTACGCAGGAACAAGTTGTTAATTTTGATGTAAAGATAAAGTTATTCGATCCTGATAACCAGTTAAGACCCGGAATGTCCTGCAATGCAGATATACAAACTGAGACCAGGCACAACGTAATTACTGTCCCGATTCAAAGCGTAACTGCGAGAAGTCAGACAAACATGGCGGAAAAAACGGATGAAGAAGACAACACTGTTAAAGATGAAAAGAAAAGTAGTTTTGGTGAAAAGAAATTACAGGAAATAGTGTTCATTGTTAATAATAATAAAGCTAAAGTTGCGAATATAGAAACCGGAATCAGTGATGACAATTATATAGAAATTAAATCAGGTCTTGATGATGGACAGGAAGTGGTCAGCGGAAGTTACCGCGCTATTTCAAGAGAATTATCAGATGGTGCAAATGTTCGTGTTGAAGATAAGAATAAACCTTTAGCCACAGATAAAAAATAGAAACGGATTTGCCGAATGAATATTATAAACATTGAACATATTGCAAAGATATACCAGGTTGGTACTGAAGAAGTGCACGCTTTGAGAGATGTAACTTTGAAAATAGATAAGCACGAATATGTTGCAATAATGGGGCCTTCCGGTTCGGGTAAGTCAACTCTTATGAATATGCTTGGCTGTCTTGATACACCAACTTCCGGAATATATGAATTTAAGGATAACAGTGTAAGTGATATGACTGATAATCAGCTTGCACAAATCAGGAATAAGGAAATCGGGTTTGTTTTTCAGACTTTTAATCTGCTTGCAAGATCAGATGCCATTCATAATGTTGAACTTCCTCTTATTTATGCAGGAGTTCCTCATTCCGAAAGACGTGAACGCGCAGAAGCAGCATTAATAGATGTTGGTCTTAAGGATAGAATGCATCATAAACCAAATGAACTTTCCGGGGGACAAAGACAAAGAGTTGCAATTGCAAGAGCGCTCGTTACTAAACCCGCTATTATTCTTGCGGATGAACCCACCGGTAATCTCGATTCAAAAACCGGTGAAGAAATAATGTTGCTTTTTAATGAAATTTATGAAAAAGGAAACACTATAATTCTTGTTACACACGAAGAATATATTGCTGAACATGCTGCTAGGGTAATAAGAATTAAAGACGGTTTAATTGAAAAGGATGAGCTTGTTGAAAACAGGTATATTCCGAAACCAAAATTTGCCTGAGAAATAAGTAATTAAGAACGGAATGAAATTATGAGTACACTAATATTTGAAATGCGTGAGAGTATGATGATTGCTCTTCGTGCAATCAGGGCAAACAAAGTACGGTCACTTCTTACAATGCTTGGTATTATTATCGGTGTTACTTCGGTTGTTGTAATGACGACTGCTATAAAAGGGATTAATAACTCGTTTCAAAACGGAATCAGTGCGCTGGGCTCCGATGTTTTATATATAGATAAGTGGGCATGGTTTTCAAATGAGGATTGGTGGAAAATGCGTAACCGGAAGAATATTACCATGGAGGATTACGATAAATTTAAAGAAATGGCAAAACTCCCGCTTGCTACTGCCCCGGTGGTAAATTCAAGACAAACTGTAAAATACGGCGACCGCAGAACTGATAATGTTAACATAAATGGTTCAAGTGCTGATTATGTTGAAACAACAAACTTTACCTTTGATGAAGGCAGATTTTATAGTGAAATAGAAAGTAAGAGTTCGCGGCAGGTTGCGGTATTGGGGAGTGAGCTGGCGAAAAATCTTTTTCCCCGTGAAGATGCACTTGATAAAACTGTAAAAATCGGTGGAGTGAACTATAAAGTTGTTGGTGTTCTTGCAGAGCAGGGCAGTTTTATTCTGGGAGATTATAATCCCGATAACCAGGCATTTGTTCCTATCGGAACAATATTTAAAAATTTTGCTAATCAGTTTTTTAACTCTGTTACAATAAATGTCCGTGCAAAAAACCCAGCAGTTCTTGAAGACACCAAAGCGGAAGCTGAAGGAATTATGAGAAAAATACGCGGACTTACTTATGACCAGGAAAATGATTTCTCGATTAACCAGCAGGAAGGAATGATGGATACATATAACAGCGTTGTTGGAGTAATTCAGATTGCCGGTTTATTTATAACAGGGTTATCTTTATTTGTTGGTGCAATCGGTATTATGAATATTATGTTTGTTTCCGTTAAAGAAAGAACAAAAGAAATTGGTTTGCGTAAAGCGATTGGTGCAAAACGAAGAACAATACTCGGACAGTTTCTTTTAGAGTCATCTGCAATCTGTATAATGGGAGGTTTGGTCGGATTGCTTCTTGCGATTTTACTAAGTATGATGGTAAACCAGTTCATTCCTACTTCAGTTCAATATGATGCTGTATTTTTAGCAATAGGAATATCTTTATTAACGGGAATAATTGCCGGGCTTGCACCAGCTTATTCCGCTGCTAAAATGGATCCCGTTGATGCATTGAGGTACGAGTAATGAAACTATCGCAGGTATTTAATATATCCATACAATCGTTACGAAGTAATAAGTTAAGAACAATGCTTACGGTGCTTGGGGTTGTTGTCGGAATATTTTCAATAATAGTTATTATGACAATTATTACAATGCTCCAAAAAAGTATAGAAAGCGGATTTTCACAACTGAATAAAAATACTTTCCAAATTCAGAAATATCCTGCAATGATGGGACATGGACCGGGCATGAGAGATAAATTCCGAAATCGTCCTGATATTACCTTAGAAGATTTTTACAGGCTGAATGGTATGCTAACGCAGGCTATGTACATTGGCGCCGAGCAATGGCAGTTTGGGAAGCAGATAACCTTTGGAAATAAAGAAACCAATCCAAACATCAGTATAGCAGGAATTACTACGGGTGCAATGAAAACAAATAACTGGAATGTTGAATACGGAAGAGATTTAAGAGAAACAGACATTCAATATTCAAATAATGTGTGTATAATCGGTCAGGAAGTAGTTAGTAAACTTTTTACTAATATTGATCCTGTTGGTCAGGTTATCAGGGCTGATGGTAAACCGTTACAGGTTATAGGTGTGCTTGAAAAGCAGCCTTCAATGTTTGGTCAGTCAAGAGATTCATATATTGTAATGCCGATAACTACATTCCAGCAGAAATATGGTAAGTACAGCCGGAGTATAAACATTACAGTAATGTCTTACACCAAACAAGATTACAACAATATAATTGATGCAGCAACCGGTTATATGAGAACAATAAGAAAAGTTGAACCGGGCAAAGATGATAATTTTTACATTTTCAGTAATGAATCACTTATAACGCAAGTGAATGATATTACCGCCGGAATAAAAATTGGTGCACTTGTTGTTTCAATTATTGCACTTCTTGCAGCAGGTGTTGGCATTATGAATATTATGCTGGTTTCTGTTACCGAGCGAACAAGAGAAATTGGTATCAGAAAAGCAATAGGTGCAAGGAGAAGTAATATTCTTGTTCAGTTTTTACTTGAAGCTGTTACACTTTGTATCATTGGCGGATTTATTGGAATTCTTTTTGGAGTAGGAATTGGAAATATTGCCGGAAGTTTTCTAAATGCTAAAGCCGCAGTTCCTTATGACTGGGTTATGATTGGGTTGACACTTTGTATTTTTGTAGGCATTATTTTCGGAACATACCCGGCTTACAAAGCAGCTAATCTCGATCCGATTGAAGCTTTAAGGTACGAATAAAATCTGCATAAGATTGTAAAATTATTTGGCATAAAAATTCTTTTTTTTCTATTTTTGTAGAGAAAAATTGATTGTTTCTGTTTTGAAAATTTTTGTTTATCAGGCTTATCGGGGAATATGAATCTTTCACAACTAATCTTGCTCGCTTTACAATCGTTAAAGACTAATCGCTTAAGAACTTTGTTAACTGTGCTCGGCGTTGTGGTTGGAATATTTTCCATTATTGTTGTAATGACTATTATCACGATGCTGCAGAGTACTATAGAAAACGGTTTCCAGTTTTTAAGTAAAAATACTTTTGAAATCCGTAAATGGCCTGCAATTCACGCAGGGCATGATGACTGGGAAAAGTACAGGAACAGGAAAAATATTGAATTAACCGACTTTTACAGGTTTGAAGAAATGATGAAAGAAGCCAAGGTTGTTGCCGCTATGGATGGAAAAGGCGGAGTAATGGTTAAGTTCAGAAATGAAAAAACAAACCCGAATATTTATTGTGTTGGAGTAACACAAGGTGTTTATACAACTCTTAACCTGGAAATCGAAGCTGGCAGGGAATTCAGAAATAATGACATCGAATATGCTGCAAATGTGTGTGTACTTGGTCGTGACATTGTTGAAAAATTATTTTTTAATGATGACCCGGTTGGTAAAGAAATCAGAATGAATGGAAAACTTTTAAGAGTTATTGGTACAATAAAAAAACGTCCTGAGATTTTCGGGCAATCACAGGATAATTATATCGTTATACCTATTACAACTTTCAAATCCTTTTTCGGTAAAAGAAATTCAAGCATTTCAATTACTGTTATGGCAAGAAGCAAAGAAGAATATAATTCGACTATTGAATCTGCCATAGGTTATATGAGGACAATAAGAAAAATTAAGCCGGGTGATACCAACGATTTTGATGTATTCAGCAATGAATCTATGATACAGCAGGTTAATGATATTACGGGAGGTATTAAAATTGGTGCACTTGTTGTTTCTATAATTGCACTTCTGGCTGCGGGAGTAGGTATAATGAACATTATGCTTGTCTCTGTTACAGAACGGACAAAAGAAATTGGATTAAGGAAAGCAGTAGGTGCAAATCGTAAAGTTATCCTTTCCCAATTCCTTTTTGAAGCTGTAATATTATGTTTAATCGGCGGCTTAATAGGAATAATTTTAGGAATTATAGTTGGGAATATTGCCGGAAGCTACCTGAGTGCACAGAATGCCGTCCCTGTTGACTGGATATTCATTGGTCTTTCATTATGTTTATTTGTGGGTGTGCTTTTCGGAACTTATCCTGCTTATAAAGCTGCAAGCCTTGACCCGATCGAAGCATTAAGATATGAATAGGGGAAGTTTAAGTTCAGGTTTAAGTTAATGGATGAGGTTGAAGAAGGAGAAAAATAAAGGTTAACGGCAGGAAGTTATCAGCAGCAATTTCAGTGGGTAAGCAGCCGCAATATCAAAATTATCCTAACCCGTTGATTCTGATGATATCGGGTTATTAAGAAATTAAATTAATAAATTTATACAAGGTTTGTTCTTTTAAAGAGGAGGTAAAAATGAAAATTACAGCAAACTTTATACTTTGTATAATTTCTCTTGTTTTTTTGTATAGTGATTTCTCTTCCGGTCAGTTTGTCGATAACTTTGAATATTATTTTCCTGATCAGCAGATAGCCTGCCAGAAACCACAGTACTGGACAACCGGGGATTTCATTCCCTGCGATTCAGTTGAAGATCCTTATGTGTCATCAGATTATGCATTTTCAGGTTTCCATTCTCTTAAAATTCTGCCCGGGAATTACCTTGTAAAACCTGATAGTGAACCGCCGTTTTACTACTACTTCAGTTTTGAGGTTTATATTCCCGCGGGTAAAACCGGATACTTTAATTTTATGAGTGTATTTAACCAGGACTCTATTCAGTTAGGATTAGAGTGTTACTTTGATGAAGGGGGAGCAGGAAGATTAATTCATGGAGATGTTGTAAACTTTAACTGGACTCCGGATGTATGGCATTATGTTTACCTTAGCCTGGACCCGACAAATAATGATGCATACTTCGATTTAGATGGAGATATAATATCTAACTGGGATTGGAGCCAGGGAGGAATTATAGATTCCCGGATTATGGCAGCAGGATTAAGAGGGATTACATCACTTGATGAAATGTATATTGACAACTTTGTTATATGGGATGGCTGTTTATCCTGCGGACCACCGAACCCGGCATCTAATTTAACTGCGGTAGAAATTTACAATCCGGATCCTGCAGTAAAATTAGACTGGCAGAACAACAGTCCAATTTGGGTTTACGGGTTTTATATTGTAAGAAAAATCGGTTATCCGAATGACCCGGGGAACTTTGAATACATCGGAGGAACAGAATCAGGTACAACAGAATACATTGATTCACTTGTTGCCGTAAATGATAGATACAGTTACGGTGTTATTACATACGGGCGCTATGGTTTTGCAGACACAAGTAATTTTGCTACAATATTAGTGGAACCCACACCTGTTGAGTTGACTTCATTTACATATTCAATTAATTCATTTAATGATGTTAACTTAAATTGGACAACAGCAACAGAAACAAACAGCAAAGGATTTGAAGTACAGAGATCAGAGGTCAGAGATCAAAAATCAGAATTGAAAGAGATTGGTTTTGTTGATGGAAATGGAACAACTACAGAAGAACATTCATATTCATTCGTTGATAAAAACATTTCAGATGGGAAATATTATTATAGGTTAAAGCAAATTGACTTTGACGGCAGCTATGAATACAGCAGAGAAGTTGAAGTTAATGTAACCGCCCCTGACAAATTTTCTTTGGAGCAGAATTATCCAAATCCTTTTAACCCAATAACGAATATCGAATATCGAATTCCGAATAAAGTATTTGTTTCATTAAAAGTATACAACACTCTTGGAGAAGAAGTAGCAACATCGGTCAACGAAGAAAAACCGGCAGGAAATTATGAAGTAAAGTTTGACGGCAGCAAACTGCCAAGCGGAGTGTATATTTACAGGCTGACTGCTGGGTCTGTCGGCAGGCGAGGAGAAAGTTTTTCTAAATCCAGAAAGTTTATATTGTTGAAATAAAATAGTGCTGTCGAAGAATATCAGGTTATTAAGAAATTAATTTAATAAATTTATGCAAGGTTTGTTCTTTTAAAAGGAGGTAAAAATGAAAATTACAGTGAACTTTTTACTTTGTATAATTTCTCTTGTGTTTTTGTATAGTGATTTCTCTTCCTGTCAGTTTGTCGATAACTTTGAATATTATTTTCCTGATCAGCAGGTAGCCTGCCAGAAGCCACAGTACTGGACAGCGGGGGATTTCATTCCCTGCGATTCGGTTGAAGATGCCTATGTATCATCAGATTATGCATATTCGGGTTTCCATTCTCTTAAAATTCTGCCCGGGAATTACCTTGTAAAACCTGACAGTGAACCCCCATTTTACTACTACTTTAGTTTTGAAGTTTATATCCCCACGGGTAAAACCGGGTACTTTAATTTTATGAGTGTATTTAACCCGGACTCTATTCAGTTAGGGTTAGAGTGTTACTTTGATGAAGGAGGAACCGGAAGATTAATTCACGGAGATGTTGTAAACTTTAACTGGACTCCGGATGTATGGCATTATGTTTACCTTAGCCTGGACCCGACAAATAATGATGCATACTTCGATTTAGATGGAGATATAATATCTAACTGGGATTGGAGCCAGGGTGGAATTATAGATTCCCGGATTATGGCAGCAGGATTAAGAGGGATTACATCACTTGATGAAATGTATATTGACAACTTTGTTATATGGGATGGCTGTTTATCCTGCGGACCACCGAACCCGGCATCTAATTTAACTGCGGTAGAAATTTACAATCCGGATCCTGCAGTAAAATTAAACTGGCAGAACAACAGTCCAATTTGGGTTTACGGGTTTTATATTGTAAGAAAAACCGGGTACCCGAATGACCCGGGGAATTTTGAATATATAGGAGGGACAGAAGTTGGTACAGAATACATTGATTCACTTGTTGCCGTAAGGACAGATATAGTTATGGTGTGATAACATACGGGCGCTATGGTTTTGCAGATACAAGTAATTTTGCTACAATATTAGTTGAGCCCACACCTGTTGAGTTGACTTCATTTACATATTCAATTAATTCATTTAATGATGTAGACTTAAATTGGACAACAGCAACAGAAACAAACAACAAAGGCTTTGATGTAGAGCGATTCGCTGAATCGCTCAAAGCAGGTTGGGAGAAGATTGGATTTGTTGATGGGAACGGGACTACTACAGAAGAACATTTATATTCATTCGTTGATAAAATTCTATCTGTCGGAATTTATAAATACAGGTTAAAGCAAATTGACTTTGACGGCAGCTATGAATACAGCAGAGAAGTTGAAGTTAATGTAACTGCCCCTGACAAATTTTCTTTGGAGCAGAATTATCCAAATCCATTTAATCCAATAACGAATATTGAATACCGAATTCCGAATAAAGTATTTGTTTCATTGAAGGTATACAATACACTTGGAGAAGAAGTAGCAACATTGGTTAATGAAGAAAAACCGGCAGGAAATTATGAAGTAAAGTTTGACGGCAGCAAACTGCCAAGCGGAGTTTATATTTACAAGCTGATTGCTGTACTCAACGGCGGGCAAGGAGAAAGTTATTCTAAATCCAGAAAGCTTATATTGTTGAAATAAAATAGTGTCAAATAAGAATATCGGGTTATTAAGAAATTAATTTAATAAATTTATACAAGGTCTGTTCTTTTAAAGAGGAGGTAAAAATGAAAATTACAGCAAACTTTATACTTTGTATAATTTCTCTTGTGTTTTTATATAGTGATTTCTCTTCCTGTCAGTTTGTCGATAACTTTGAATATTATTTTCCTGATCAGCAGGTAGCCTGCCAGAAGCCACAGTACTGGACAACGGGGGATTTCATTCCCTGCGATTCGGTTGAAGATGCCTATGTATCATCAGATTATGCATATTCGGGTTTCCATTCTCTTAAAATTCTGCCCGGGAATTACCTTGTAAAACCTGACAGTGAACCCCCATTTTACTACTACTTTAGTTTTGAAGTTTATATCCCCACGGGTAAAACCGGGTACTTTAATTTTATGAGTGTATTTAACCCGGACTCTATTCAGTTAGGGTTAGAGTGTTACTTTGATGAAGGAGGAACTGGAAGATTAATTCACGGAGATGTTGTAAACTTTAACTGGACTCCGGATGTATGGCATTATGTTTACCTTAGCCTGGACCCGACAAATAATGATGCATACTTCGATTTAGATGGAGATATAATATCTAACTGGGATTGGAGCCAGGGTGGAATTATAGATTCCCGGATTATGGCAGCAGGATTAAGAGGGATTACATCACTTGATGAAATGTATATTGATGACTTTGTTATATGGGATGGCTGTTTATCCTGCGGACCACCGAACCCTGCATCTAATTTAACTGCGGTAGAAATTTACAATCCGGATCCTGCAGTAAAATTAAACTGGCAGAACAACAGTCCAATTTGGGTTTACGGGTTTTATATTGTAAGAAAAACCGGGTATCCGAATGACCCGGGGAATTTTGAATATATAGGAGGGACAGAAGTTGGTACAGAATACATTGATTCACTTGTTGCCGTAAGGACAGATATAGTTATGGTGTGATAACATACGGGCGCTATGGTTTTGCAGATACAAGTAATTTTGCTACAATATTAGTTGAGCCCACACCTGTTGAGTTGACTTCATTTACATATTCAATTAATTCATTTAATGATGTAGACTTAAATTGGACAACAGCAACAGAAACAAACAACAAAGGCTTTGATGTAGAGCGATTCGCTGAATCGCTCAAAGCAGGTTGGGAGACGATCGGATTTATTCAGGGCAATGGAACAACTACAGAAGAACATTCATATTCATTCGTTGATAAAAATCTATCTGTCGGAATTTATAAATACAGGTTAAAGCAAATTGACTTTGACGGCAGCTATGAATACAGCAGAGAAGTTGAAGTGAATGTAACTTCACCAATGGAATTCTCACTTGAACAGAATTACCCGAATCCGTTTAATCCCGCAACCTCGATAAATTATTCATTAAAGAACGATGGATTTGTCTCTCTCAAAGTCTATAATATTCTTGGTCAGCAGGTTGCAGATTTGGTGAATCAAAATCAAAAAGCAGGATATTATAACATAAATTTCAATGCATTTGATCTTCCTTCAGGTGTATATATTTATACTATTAAAGCTTCCGGATTTACTTCCGGCAAAAAAATGTTATTAATAAAATAAATTCCCCATAAAGCAGGAGCCCGAAAGAGCTCCTGTTTTTATCCGGACTTTGAGATACGAATAACTTCCAGGTACTTCATCCCCGGTTAATTCAATTAAATTTATCTGGCATTTCAATTTCCCTGTTTTACTTATCAATAGATTTGCACCCGGGAGAAAAGGGAATACGATAATCAATATAGACTTGATAAAAGAAGTATGTAAATTTAAGTTGTTTGTTAACAAATCTTATCTTTCTTTGAGAATAAAGTTTTTTTTAATTCCGGGTATACTGCTTTTTTTAGTTATCCCATTAAAAGCACAGAATAAATATCTTGTAGAAACGGTTACAGATACAATTCCTGTTAATTTAGATAATCACTATAATCTGAAGCGGGTTTCGATCATACCTTACACAGAAAAGATTATTCTCAGGGGTAAAATTCTTAATAAAAAAGATTATAATATTTCTTATTCTAACGCATCATTTAGTCTGTCAGATTCCCTGGCATATTCAATTTTCGATACATTATATGTTACTTATAATTCATATAGATTGTCTTTCCGGAAAGAATATAAAAAACGAAGTCTTGTGGTTAAAGTTAACCAGGCAGGAAATGACACAATACAGGTTGCTCAATCAGAAAACGGCGAATTTACTCCAGAAGAAATTTTTGGAAGCGGTATTGAAAAAAGCGGGACGCTTGTAAGAGGATTTACAGTCGGTACTACAAAAGATTTTACTTTAAATAGCGGTTTGCGGCTGCAGCTTTCTGGTAAGCTTTCTAAAGATATTGAAGTGGTTGCTGCTTTAACAGATGAAAATACTCCCATACAGCCAGAGGGAAACACGGCAAGATTAGAAGAGCTCGATAAAGTATTTATTCAGATAAAACATCCCAATGCTGTAGGTACTTTTGGCGATTACCAGCTTACGAAAAAACAGGGAGAGTTTGGAGTAATTGATAGAAAATTGCAGGGACTGATGGGGGAATTTAATTATAAGGATCAGTCGGGTTATGTTTCAGTTGCAACTTCTCGTGGAAAATTCAATACTAATAATTTCAACGGTGTCGATGGTGTGCAGGGTCCATACCGCCTTTCGGGAATAAATAATGAAAATGATATTGTTATTATTGCCGGAACTGAAAAAGTCTATCTGGATGGTGTTCAAATGAGCAGAGGAGAGGCTAATGATTATACTATCGAATATTCAAATGCGCAGATTACTTTTACTCCTAAAAAGTTGATAACTTCAGCCAGCAGAATATCTGTTGATTTTGAATATACTGACCAGCGTTTTACAAGAAATTTCTTCGGAAGCGGTGTTCAATCTTCACTGCTTGATAATAAATTAGGAATTCAGCTTCAGTATCTTCGTGAAGGAGATGATCCTAATGCCCCGATTGATATTACACTTTCAGATTCAGATAAGGCTATTCTGCAGAGAGCCGGCGATAATATTAATAAAGCAACTAAAACAGGAGTAAGCCTTGCCCTGCCGGATTCTCTCGGAAATATTAAAGGTACTTATGCCAGGGCAGATACAGTCATAAATGGTGAAACTTTTACATACTATATTTATAAACCCGGAGATTCAACGGCAATCTATAATGTATCTTTCAGTTACGTGGGAGATTTCCAGGGAGATTATTCTAAAATAAGTCTTGGTAATTATCAGTACGTTGGTAAAAACCAGGGAGGTTATTTACCGTTGATATTTCTTCCAATGCCTGAATTGAAACAGGAAGGAAATATTGTTGTTGATGCTAATCCTTTAAAAGATTTTTATATCAGTCTTGAATTTGCCGGAAGTTCTTGGGATAAAAACAGATTATCTACACTCGATGATGGTAATAATTTTGGATACGCCAGGAATATTACATTGAGAATGGATCCTAAGAAAGTAGATATAGGTGCATTAAATTTTGGTAAAATTGGTTTTTCGGTAAAAGACAGGTTTATCCAGGGCAAATTCAGTCCTGCTGATCGTATAAATCAAGTCGAATTTAACAGGGATTACAATATTACTTCCACCCAGGATACAGTTGATGAAACACTAAGAGAATTTGCATTGAACCTGCTGCCAATAAATAATATGCAGGTAACTTCAACGGTTGGAATATTGAACAGAGGTAACGATTTTAAATCTTCCCGTTATAACAATATTTTTAATTTTACCGACAACTCCAATTATTCTCTCAACTATAATTTCGACTATGTCGGGAGCCGGAATGTAAATATTAACTCTAACTGGCTAAGGCAGAAGGGGAGCGGTTATTATGTTTTCTGGTACTTAAAACCCGGGGTTGAATTCCTGGCTGAGAATAAAAAAGATAATTATAATTATTCCGATTCACTTCTTAACAGCAGTCTTAAATATTATGAAATAGATCCTTTTCTTGAAATTGTTAACATTGATGGATTGAAAATATCCGGTAAATATTCTTTAAGAGATGATTATCTTCCATTAAAGGGTTTGATTACCAAACAGGCAAAAGCATTAACTCAATATTATAATTTTACTTATAATGGTATAAAGGAAGTAAGTTCAACTTTAGATTTTACATTCAGGGATAAAAAATTTACCGAACCTTTTAAGAAACTGGGTGCCCTGGATAACCAGACAATATTAATTCGCTCACAATCTAAATTTAATTTATGGAACCCTGTCCTTAATGGAGATCTATATTATGAAGTCTCCACCCAGCGAACTGCAAAGCTTGAAAAAGTTTTTGTTCATGTTCAGCAGGGAACCGGCAGTTACATTTATCTCGGCGACTTAAACAATAATGGAATTGCTGATGAAAATGAGTTTGAGCCTTCGGTTTACGATGCTGATTATATACTTATTACTATGCCGACAGACCAGCTTTTTCCTGTAATAGATTTGAAAACAAGCACAAGATGGAAGATAAAATACGGTGATATTTTTGAGAAAGGTTCATTGGCTCATAAGATTCTTGATCCGTTGTCCACCGAAACTTCCTGGAGAATTGAAGAGAACAGCAGGGAACAGGATTATAAAAAAATCTACCTGCTGGATTTTTCCTCTTTTCAGAATGATTCTACAACTATCAATGGCTCTAATTTTATTCAGCAGGATGTTTTCCTTTTTGAAAATGATCCCAATCTCTCATTCCGTTTCAGGTATGCACAGACAAAAGGATTAAACCAGTTCAGCGGCGGAACTGAAAGATCGTATAACAGGGAAAGAAGCCTGAGGATAACTTTCAGAATGGTAAAAGAATTGAGTAATCAGACTGACCTTGTAAATTCCAAGGATGCGGTATTTGCACCTGAATCCTCAAACAGGAAGAGAAATATAGATGGAAACAGCGTGTCTTCTGATTTTTCCTACAGACCTCAGAATAGTATTGAAGTCGGGTTTAAAATAAAGGTCGGGAGAAATACGGACTACTTTCCCGCAGTACCAACTGTAATTGATTTGAATTCACAATCGATAAGATTTAATTTATCTTTTGCCGGTACAGGAAGATTGAGGATAGAGTTGGAGAGAGATGAATTAACCGGCAACACTTCCGACAATTTTCTTCCTTTTGAATTAACGGCGGGAAATGTCTTAGGCAAAAATTATTTCTGGAACCTGAATTTTGATTACCGCATCAATTCCTTTTTACAGTCAACGGTCAGTTATGATGGCAGGCTTCAGGGAGCCAGCAGGGCAATACATACTGCAAGAGCGGAAGTAAGGGCTTATTTTTAATTAACAGGAGCAGTGATGAATATAGTTTCAAATATGATCGAAGCACATATTTTCAGAGAAATTAATGATGATATCGAATTTCTTCTTCTTAAAAGATCTGAAAAGGAAATTTATCCCGGGCTTTGGCAGATGGTTACAGGTAAAGTTGAGGCTGGTGAAAATGCTTACCAGGCGGCAATAAGAGAGATAAATGAAGAGACCGGACTTAATGCAGAACGAATATGGGTAGTGCCGAATGTAGATACATTTTATTCTCACGAACTAAATGAAATCTCACTTCTTCCTGTTTTTGCCGCAAAGGTAAATGGAACAGAAAAGATTAAGATTAGTGATGAACACACAGAGTCCTGTTGGTATAAACCTGAAGAAACAAAAAAGCTTCTTGCGTGGGAAGGTCAGCGACATTCTGTAGATTTAATCAAAAGATATCACGCGAAGGATAGAATTTTCTGGGATTATATTGAAATTAAATTACGTTAACAATGAGAATGTTATAGAGAAGATTAATATATTCAATAAATGAATTTATTAAATGACTGAAAATCATTTATGTCGAAAAGATTTTCACTGATTTTTAATCGGGGAACAAAGAAGCCCCACACCAAATGGGCTTTAGCCCAAAGAGGAATTTGGTCGCCAGACTCTCCTTAGGGCTAAAAAGCTATAAGTTGACACTTCCGGTTTTGAAAGCTGAAATTTCACCTGCACTTTCAGATAGTCATTTAGTAGATCCCCCATCCTTAAAAATACATTGCAGTCCAATTGCAGAATACAGGAAAAGTATATAAGGAGTACGAGAGCAGTACGAGAGGAGTACGACTCAGATCAGGGAAAGTGATAATTTGAAAATGGATTAAAAATAAACTTTTAATAGCCGCTCAATTTCCCGGTATGCGACAATTAGACAAAAAGGTTATATGAAAAAAGAAACAAAGATAGTACAGCCGGAATTACGTAAAAAGTAGAAGCCAATTAAAGCGTAATTAAAATATTGTTAAAATAGGCTAAAAATGAGGTTTGAGTTTTATAGTATAAATGGGAGAAGCGAAATTATGACAGAGGGTATAACCATTCCTTTGAAATAATTCGTGGAATAATAAAGAATCAAATTCAGGATTAATTGGGCTGATGCTAGAGGCAATTCAGTAAAAGCCTGCTTTACCAACCGGGAAGGAAAAGATAACATCTGTTAATATGTAGAACTGCAAGTCAAAGATGTAATCAGAGTCCGTTTGACTCAGACAGAGTCTAACGGCCTTCTCTTACCAATAGAAGGATTTATTGGAAATGTTGTCATTGTATTTTAAGTCCTAACAATAAAAACGAATTCCACAAAAATTATTTTAACGAATATTGCGGGTTTGTTAAAAATAGTTTGGTGAAATAAATTTCTGTTAAAAGGATCTTATTACATCTTCGCGCCTTAGCGGCAAATAAAGTGCAGGGATTATTTTTACAGTGAAGACGCAAAGACTCAAAGACGAATTGAATTTTAAAACCCTGCCTGCCTGCCTGCTGTTGGTAAACCGACAAAGGAAGGTTTTTCTTGCAAGAGCAGGGCTTGTATGTAAATCTACCTTAAGAAGTTTTTTTGTTATGCTTTTGAAAACCTAAATTCTTATCTTTGAACCTTGATTAATTAATAAAAACAGGAAAAAAATTGAGTTTACTTGTAGTCGGTTCTCTCGCATTGGACACGGTTGCCACTCCTTTCGATAAGGTAAATGACGCACTTGGAGGATCGGCAACTTATATTTCACTTGCAGCAAGTTATTTCAGCGGACCTGTTTGTCTTGTCGGTGTTGTGGGGAAAGATTTTCCTAAAAGTTATATAGATCTTTTGGAAAAACACAATGTAGATACAGATGGTCTGCAGGTTATTGAAGGTAAAACATTCAGGTGGTCGGGCAAATATCATTATGATTTAAATGTAAGGGATACACTTCTGACTGAACTCAATGTATTTGAAAAATTTGATCCGTTGATTCCGGAAAAATACAGAAGGTCCAGGTTTGTTTGTCTCGGCAATATAGATCCTGCACTCCAGTTAAAAGTTCTTAATCAAATGGCAAACCCCCAGTTTGTTGTCTGTGATACTATGAATTACTGGATTGAAGGAAAAAAGGATGAGCTGTTGGAGGTTTTGAAAAGAGTAAATGTACTGATTATAAATGATTCTGAAGCAAGGCTTCTTGCACACGAACCGAATCTTATAAAAGCAGCAAGATTAATAAGGGAGATGGGACCTGAAATCCTTATAATAAAAAAAGGAGAGCACGGTGCACTTCTGTTTATGGAAGAGATTGTTTTTTCAACTCCCGCTTATCCTCTTGAAATGATTTTCGATCCGACCGGTGCGGGCGATACTTTTGCCGGGGGCTTTATAGGTTATCTGCATAAAGCAAATGACCTGGGTGTGGAAAGTGTAAAGTCTGCAGTAGTTTTCGGAAGTACACTTGCTTCCTTCTGTGTAGAAAAATTCAGTGTGAATGGCCTGCTCGATCTGAATTATTTAAGAATTCACGACCGCTACAGGGAATTTTATAACTTAACAAGATTCGATGAAAAAGACTGATTATTTTTCTCTTAAGTTTGATAAGGATAAGCTGATCTTTCTTGATCAGACAAAGCTCCCTTTTAAGGAAGAATACATTGAAACTGATAACTACGATAGAATAGCTGAAGCAATAGAGAGACTGGAAGTAAGGGGCGCTCCTGCCATTGGAATTACAGTTGCCTATGCATTAGCACTGGCAGTAAAAAATTCAGATCATTCAGAACTTAAGCATAATTTTGAATCTGCTTACAAAAGGCTTGAAAGAACCAGGCCCACAGCAGTAAATCTTTTTATGGCTCTTGAAGAGATGAAAAAAGTTTTTGACCATCTGCAGAAAACAGATAATGCCTATCAAAAGCTTCTTTATAAAGCAATAGAGATTCACAATGATGATATCGTAAAATGCAGAAAGATAGGCGAGAATGGCTTAAATATCTTCCTTAGGAAATCAAATATTATAACTCATTGTAATACCGGCAAGCTTGCTACAGGCGGAGACGGGACAGCATTCAATGTAATTAAAACAGGTTTTGAAAATGGATTGGTTAACTATGTTTATGCTGATGAAACGAGACCTTTGCTCCAGGGATTAAGGCTGACTGCTTTTGAGCTGGAAAAGAACAGTATTCCATTTTCTGTCCTGAATGATTCATCTTCATCATCTTTATTAAAATCCGGTAAAGTTGATTTTGCTATTGTAGGTGCAGACCGGATTGCTTTAAACGGAGATACAGCAAATAAAATCGGAACTTACAATCTTGCTGTAAGCTGTGCCTTTCATGAAATTCCTTTTTATGTTGCCGCTCCTACTACTACCATAGATAAAAAAATCGCCTCGGGTGAAGAAATAGTTATCGAGTTCAGAAATAAAAATGAGATAACCAGCCCGAACGGAATTGAACTTTCCCCCGGAATTCCTGAAGCTTACACTCCCGCTTTCGATGTCACGCCGGCTCATTTAATATCAGGAATTATTACTGAAGAGGGTGTTTTTACTTTCCCTTATAACTTTTTAAAATGAGTGAAATTATAAAGACTGAAACCATAGTTTTAAACAAAATAAACTATGGCGACACAAGCATCATAGTTTCTCTCTATACTAAAGATTTCGGAAAACTATCAGGAATTATCAAAGGCGGCAGAAGTTCAAAATCAAAGATTGGCTCTGCAGTAAACCAGTTAAACCATCTTGAAATAGTCTTATACAAAAAAGATAGCCGCGAAGTCCAGCTTATTTCAAACGCCTCAATAATTTCTCATTATCCCGGAATTAAAGAAGATTTTGAAAAGCTGCAATATGCCTTGTCTATCCTGGAATTATTAAAAAAATTAACACCCGAACACGAAACACATTTAAGGTTGTTTGCAGGAACATTAAGAATCTTATCTCTTATGGAATCATCTAACGAACCGGCTTTGGTTTTATTCGGAAGGTATTATCTATTTTTCCTAACAGAGATTGGCTATGAACCGCAGTTTGAAAAATGTATCTCTTGCGGCAGATCAAACTTTGTAAACGAGGATTTGGCTTATAACTATGATTTAGGTATTTTTTGTTCTGATTGCAGCCGTGATAAGCTTTATTCTTTTTCTATGAGCATGGAACTTTTTGAGTACCTGGTGTGTCTAAAAAACAATAAAAAAGCAGATAGATTTAATAAAACAACTAAAGAAAAGGCAATAAGTTTTTTTGAAAATTTTACCAGACATCATATCCCTGACTTCAAGGGCCTGCAATCCATTCAATTACTTAGATGAGGTATTAAAGATTATTTGATACAAATGCAGCAATGCAGTTTATTACTTAATTAAAATGAATTTTATTCGGAGGAATAAAGTATGAAATCAAAAAGATTATTTGGTGCATTTGCATTAGTGTTTGCCGGAATTTTATTCGGAGCGCTTCTTGTTTCCGGATTCGGATTGGTAAGACCGGGTTTAGCTGATATAAATCTTGGGGCGAACAATCCTCCTGTAAATCTTGATGCTGATGCGACATCATTTAGTAAAGCTTTTATAGAAACTGCGAGTAAGGTAACTCCAACTATTGTGCAAATCACTGTTGTCTCTGAGGCTGAAAATCCTCATAGTGACTTCTTCTTTTTCCCATTCAAAGATATGCCGCAGGAGGAAAAGGGAACCGGCAGCGGAATTATAATCTCTGACGATGGATATATACTCACTAATAATCATGTGGTAGAGAATGCAAGTAAAGTAACTGTTAGCTTGTCCGATAAAAGAACTTTTGAAGCCAAGGTAGTGGGAACAGATCCTCTCACGGACCTCGCTGTAATAAAAATTGATGCTAAAAATCTCCCTGTTGCTTACCTTGGTGATTCCGATAACCTGAAAGTAGGGCAATGGGTAATGGCAATTGGAAACCCGTTATCACTTAGTTCTACAGTAACAGCCGGTATTGTTAGTGCAATAGGAAGAGGACAATTAGGATTGATTAAAAACAGCTACGGTGTGGAAAATTTTATTCAGACTGACGCAGCGATAAATCCGGGTAACAGTGGTGGTGCTCTGGTTGATTTATCGGGAGCGGTAATAGGTGTTAACTCTGCAATTGCTGCCGGAAGAACGGGAACATATATTGGATACGGATTTGCAATTCCTATAAACATGGCAAAATCTGTTGCAAAAGATCTTATTGCTCACGGCAAAATAAGCCGTGGTTATATTGGTGTAAATATTGGTGAAGTTGATAACGCAATGGCAAAAGCCCTTGGAATGGATAAACCTGAAGGCGTAATTATCCAGGGACTTGTTAAAGATGGAGCAGCTTCCAAAGCAGATATAAAACCCGGTGATGTCATTCTTAAAATAGATGGAAGAGAAGTTAACGAGCCTAATGCACTTCAAAGTTATATAGCAGGCAAGAGTGCAGGTACAACGGTTACTTTAACTATTTTCAGAGATGGAAAACAAATTGATAGAAAGGTAACCCTTAAGGAAAGAGCGGGTGAAGATTCAAGCGAACCGGTTGTTAATAAAGAAAACAATGATTCTAATCCTGATGAGAATAACTCCACCGCGTCATTTGATAATCTCGGTTTAACGGTAAGGAATTTAACTTCACAGGAAAAAACATCTTACGATGTGGATCATGGAGTTATAATAACGGATGTTAAACCGTACAGTAATGCAGAAGATCAGAGATTATTCCAGGGATTAGTGATTCTTGAAGCTGACAAAAAGGAAGTTGATTCTGTAAAAGATTTCAAGAATATTGTGGATGATAATAAAGGAAAATCGGTAATGTTAAGAGTTGCCGATACCCAGGGAAATAAAAGGTTCGTTGCTTTGGAAATCCCTCAATAATTTTACAAAATATTCATAGCTGACGCCCGATAAATTCGGGCGTTTTTTTTATATTTATTTCCTAATTATTTAACAGGAGATAAAATGATACGATTCCTTACTGCAGGGGAATCACATGGTAAAGCTCTTTCGGTTATCATTGATGGAATCCCTTCAAACCTGAAGATTGAAAATGAATATCTTAATTATCATCTGAAAAGAAGACAGGCTGGTTATGGAAGAAGCCGGCGAATGAAAATTGAATCGGATGCCGCTGAAATAATATCAGGAATCAGGTTTCAGAAAACTATTGGGTCGCCTATTTCTTTATTAATAAGAAACAGGGATTGGGAGAACTGGAAAGATATTTTATCAGTAGACCAGGAAAAAAAGGGAATCGGAAGAGTTACAATTCCGCGTCCCGGTCATGCAGACCTTGTGGGGATTACGAAATATAATTATAACGATATCAGGAACTCTATTGAAAGATCAAGTGCAAGAGAAACTGCAGCGAGAGTTGCAGCAGGGTCTGTAGCACGTAAACTTCTGGAAGAATTTAATATCTTCGTCGGAAGTTATATAGAAAGTATTGGCGGAGAGTATCCTGATAAAAATAAAATTGAAGATTTAACAAATAATAAGATTACTAAAAATTTTTCGGCCTGGGAATTATCCCTGGAAGCAGATAGAAGCGATGTCAGAGTGCTGGATAAAAATCACGAAATGCGAATTATCAGCAAAATTAAGAAAGTGAAAAAAAACGGTGATACTCTCGGAGGAACATTTGTATCAGTCGCTTCGGGTGTTCCTGCCGGTCTTGGAAGTTTTATGCAATATGATTTAAAACTTGATGCCGATATTGCATCAGCCATAATGTCTATTAATGCTGTTAAAGCAGTTTCGATTGGAACCGGTTTTGAATCGGCAGAAAGAACGGGTTCGGAATCACACGATGAAATAATAAAATCCCGTGAAAGATTACTCAGACGTACTAACCGTGCCGGTGGAATTGAGGGCGGTATTTCCAATGGCATGCCTATAATTGTTAGAGCAGCTATGAAACCGATTGCTACATTGATGAACCCGGTTAAAAGCGTTGATCTGAAAACTATGCAAAAAGTGGAAGCAAGAAGAGAACGTAGTGATTTTGTAGCGGTTCCGGCGTGCGCGGTAATAGCAGAATCTATGCTTGCATGGACTATTGCGAAACATTTTCTGATAAAGTTTGGTGGAGATTCCCTGGAAGAAACAAAAGATAACTACAATAATTATACTAAGAAATTATTTTCAAGAATTAAAAGAAATTTTAAATAATGGTTAAACTGAAGAAATTTATATTTAATCCTTTCCAGGAAAACACATTTGTTGTATGGGACGATCATACAAAGGAATGTGCAATAATAGATCCCGGCTGTTCTGATGAACTGGAGGAGAAAGAGCTTTCGGAATTTATAAGAAACAATAATCTGATTCCAAAATATTTGATTAATACTCATTGCCACCTTGACCATATATGGGGATGCAAATTTGTCAAAGAAAAATATAATCCGGAATTCCTTATTCCCGAAGATGATCTTACACTGCTCAAAAATGCAGGAACACAGGCCGGAATGTATAATGTACAGTTCAGTGAACCGCCGGCACCGGATAATTTTATTTCGGAAAGTCTCAAAATATCTTTGGGTGAATCTTTAATTGATTTTCTATACACACCGGGTCATACACCCGGAGAGTTTTGTATATACTTTCCGGATGAAAATTTCTGTATTGTAGGAGATGTGATTTTTAAAGGAAGTATCGGCAGAACGGATTTATGGGGCGGCGATTATGAGACGCTTATTAATTCGATCACGAGTAAGCTGCTATCACTTAATGATGATGTTGTAATTTACCCCGGTCACGGCGAAGAAAGTACTATCGGGATAGAAAGAATTAAGAATCCTTTTCTGAAGGAGTAAAGCATTGCTTATTTATTAAGCTTGCTATAGTTTTCATTAATAATATTAGTTATAATTTCCCTTAGTTCAATTCTGTTGAACGGTTTGGGAATGTAATAGTTAAATCCGTTGCTCAGGAATTTTTCTTTATCGCCAGGCATTGCATATCCTGTTATTGCTACAAGAGGGATGCTTTCATATTTCCCTGTTTTTCTTATTTCATTTGCCACATCGATTCCCGACATACCGAATCCAAGATTAATATCAATTAAAATCAAATCATATTTATTATTAGTTACTAATCTTATACCATCCTCTCCGGTAAAGCAGTCATCCATCACACAAATACCGGCTAAAAATTTATTAATAAATTTATGTGCAACAATATCATCATCTATATAGCAAACCTTACATGAAGGTGTTTCATTGTCAATCGTAATTCCTTTTGTGGCAGAAGAAAGTGCTTCGTCATTTCTTATAAAGGATTTATTTTCAGTAACCAGGGGAAAGTGAAGAATAAAGCTTGAACCTTTACCTTGTTCACTTTCAACACTTATTTTCCCATCAAGCAACTCAGTATATTTCTTTGATAAAGTTAAGCCTAACCCTGTTCCTTCATGATGCCTTGAGAATCCTTCACTCGCCTGTCTGAAAGCTTCAAAAATTATATTTAATTTATCTTTTGGAATACCGGCACCGGTATCACGAACAACAATTTCTGCGAATTCAATACCTTCTGAATTTTTTTTATCTATTTCAATAACTACACCGCCTTTGCCGGTAAATTTTATTGCATTATTTATAAGATTATTCATTATGTGAACAAAAATATCCTCATCTAAACTAACCACCATCCCTTTTTCGTGAACAATCAAATTGAATAAAAGCTTTTTAGCATTTGCTTCCGGCTTAAATAAAGAAGCAACTCTTTCAACCGTTTCATCAATAATCAGATTTTTTTTCTGAAGGGTAATATTTTCAGTTTCTATTTTTGATATATCTAATATTTGATTCAGGGTTCTCATCAATCTCTTAGCGCTTGTTTCAAAAGCCGAAAGAAAATCCTGAACTTCTTCAAGAGAATCAGCATTTTTGAAAAGCTCAGCGGCACCTAAAATACCTATCATCGGGGTTCTTAATTCGTGACTCATATTTGCCAGAAAATTATTTTTCAGCCTGTTCATTTCCTCGGCTTTTTCTTTAGCAATGATTATTTCTTTTTCTGCTTCCTTTCTTGTTGTTATGTCCTGTATCTGTGAAATAAAGTAAAGAGGATGACCTTCGTTATCTCTTAGGATAGATGCATTTAATAATATCCAAATATCTCTTCCCGATTTGTGAATATATCTTTTTTCCCTCAGATAAGTATTAATTTTGTTTGAAACCATTAATTCTATTTGTTTAAGATCAGATTCCACATCATCCGGATGTGTAATTTCCCGGATATTCCTGGACAGTAATTCCTTTTTTGAATAACCTAATATTTCGCTCAGAGCTTTATTTACCCTTAAAAAATTTCCTTCGGGGCTTACTAACGCCATTCCTATTGAAGCATATTCAAATGCATTATGGAATCTTTCTTCACTGGCTTTCAATTCTGTTTCAGCCTGTATCTTCTTTTTTTCTATTTCCATTGTCTCAAATGCAAATGAAATATCCTGTACCATTTCCTGTAAAAGTGCAATTTCTTTTTCTTCGAAAAAATTCTTCTCATCTGAAAATAAGCTGAAGATTCCTATAACCTGGTTAAAAGCAACAATTGGGAATATTGCATTTGAATGATACCGGCTATTTAAAAAGTATTCTTTTAAAGTGGTATTTTTTTCAGTTTCCTGCAGAAGATCATTAAAGATTACATAATTTCCCGAAAGAATTATCCTGGCGGAATCTTTAATCCAGAAAGGATATTGCTCCCGGGACTGATAAACGTCATTTATGAATCGCTCTCCTTGTGCGAAAGAGGCTGTTTTAATAAAGATGTTATCATTTCCATTAATTAAACCAAACCAAACCATTTTAAATTTTCCATCATTTATAGCAATACTACAGGCAGTTTCAAGCAGCATTTGTTTATTTTTTATTCGCACAATGGATTGGTTTATATTACTCAGCACAGCATAAACCCTATTTAAACGGGATATTTCATTTTGAGCTTTTTTATCTTTTGTAATATCTGTTGAAAGTACAATTATTCCCTCTGGAACGGGTTCAATATTTAAATGAAACCAACAGCTCGTCCCGTCCGCATAAACAAATTCATTTTCAATACTTATGGTCACCCGGTCGGACATTGCCTTTTTTAACTGAGAAAACATTTCTGTATTCTCAATGCCCGGGTATTTTTCCATCATAGTATAGCCGATTAATTCTTCTTTTGTACTGTGCCCCTGCTGTGATGCTGAATCATTTATGTAAAGGTATTTCCAATCATAAGAAATAATCTGAAATCCTTCTCTCATGTGGTCTAAAGTATTTTTATACTTATTCTCTGCTTCTTTTAAAGATTCCTCAGCTATATTCTTTTCGGTTACATCGTTAATAGCTACTAATCTTGCTTCCTTATTATCAAAGATTATTTTCATGGGACAAAATTTCGACATTTATTACAGATTTATCTTTAAGTATATGCTTCCAGCCTGTTGACCACTGGTATGAACCGGTATTAGTATTAATATTTTTTAACAAGGGTTCAATATCTTCATGAGGTCTGATATCCTTTAAGGTCATATTATTAAATTCTTCCCTGGAATAACCGTACTTATGTACGGCAGCATTATTTACCGCCAAAAACTCTAAACTCTTCAGATCATATATCCACATAGGCAGCGGGTTGGAATCGAAAAGAAATTTAAGATGCCCTTCATCTTTATTAAATCTGTCTTTATTAACCATCAGACAAACCATCTTATTAATTAAAAATTAATGCTATCTAATTATTGGTATGATCCAAGTAAATTTTCAAAAATAAAAATTCAATAAGATTGTAAAGTATCATAGTTTATGCCTGTCAGGGGCGATGCAAAATAAACACTTTTAAATCTGATAGCAAGAAGAATTTAGTGAATCTCATTCAGGAGGGTTGAAATCGCGCAGGATAAAATTGTTTGTCTGAAAATTTAAGCAGCGTTCGAAGTCGTTACTTTGTTGTGGTACATTATTTCATTGTACCGGTTAAATAATTTCCTGAATATTTTTTCCCAGGTTTGTTCCATGGAATAATTGTACGCCATGAGAGAAATTTCTTTTCTCTTCTCAGGATTATCTATCAGGAAAAGAAGTTTTTCCGCCAGACTTACCGCATCTCTTGGTTCGGCAATTAAACCGGTGATTCCTTCTTTTATGATTCCGTATGCTCCACCTTCACGTGCGCATACAGGCGCAATTTTAGAAGCCATTGCTTCTAAAGTTACATTGCCAAAAGTTTCCGTGGTTGATGGAAAGACAAAAATATCACATGAAGCATAAGCAGTAGATAATTCTCTACCCGATTTGTAACCTAAAAAAACTGCTTCGGGCATTAATTCTTTTAGTTCATCTCTCACAGGTCCGTCACCGACTAATACAAATTTCACATTTTTTCTTTCCGCTGTAATTATTTTATAACTATCCGCTAATGTATGGAGATCTTTTTCCCAGACTAATCTCCCTGAATAGATAATCACAATTTTATCTTCTGCACCTATTTTTATTTTCCATTTTTCATCTTTAAAAGAAGGATTGAACATGACACTATCAACACCATGGGGAAGAAATTCTGTTGTTAAGAAACCATGATGACGAAGTTCCTCCATAATGGGAATGGAAGGAACAAAAACGGAATCACATTTATTATAAAGATTTCGCAGATAGTTCCAGCTAAATAATTCCAGCATTTTTATTTTATAGTATTTTGCATAACTGGGAAAGTGCGTATGATAAGTTGCTACAACAGGGATATTATTTTTATTAGCATATTTTACGGCGGCATATCCTAATGAACAGGGACTGTTTATGTGAATTAAACCAGGATTAAATTCTTTGAGTTCAGTTTCGAAATGTTTCGACCCGGGTACAGCAAACTTATATTCTTTATTAAGAGGGAAGGTTACAGAAGGCACTTCAACCATCCTGATTTTTTGTTCATCTTTTTCAGGAATAACAGGGGAGAAAAATATTGCTTCGATATTTTCTTTTAAAAGCGAATCAATTAACCTGAATAAAACTCTTGTTACTCCATCCTGCCCCGGTTTCATTGATCCGGCAAAATAGGCAACTTTCAATTTGTTTTTCATTTTAAACTCTTTTCTTTTTGAAGAAAACGAATTCAAGAATAAAAGCAATTAAACAAATCAGAAAATATATTGAAGTTTGCACTTTTTACTCCGTTAGAATGTTCCTTCATTACCGAAAACTTAAGCAAGTGATATTATCAAACTGTTAACTTGATATTAACTAATAATTAAGTTCAAAGAATGTATTGTATATCATATTCATTCTTTCAATATTTAGACGATTTAAAAACAGAAATGGCAATTGAAGCTATTTGATTATTTACTCGGGTGGTTAGGAAAAAGGTTTAAAATACCTTCTGAAGCTTTGAAAATGTTTAAAGCTTCCAATGAAATAAGTGGAATTGATAAAAGAACTCTGCCCACAGAACTTATTCCATTAAATTCAATTCAGCTTTCACGTGGACTTCTGAACTATACTGTGATTCAAAGCAGACTCAACTGGATTCTTCCTTTCTGGGCAGAAGAACAGTACAACCCTGAAAGTAAATCATTTGTGCCGCGCTCACATATGGGTTTATCATTAAATATTACTAACAGGAACTGGACTGCTGTCGGAAATCCCGATTGTAATATAGAACCAATAGTTGACCCGCGGGGATTGGTTACACCTTTTGTAAACGGGTGGTCTATCGACATTTGGATTAAGAAAGAAAATAAAATTTTCTTTCCATCCAAAGAAACCAACGTTAAGCAATGTTTGGTTGATGATTTACCAATTGTTAAAACGCAATATTTTTTTGATAAAATAAAGGCACAATCAATAGTCTCAGTTAAAGGCAAAGTACTGCATATTAATATTTCTGTCGAAGGGGATTGTGAAAATTCATATTTGATTACTGCAATCCGTCCATTTAACCCCGAGGGAATTTCTTTACTTAATTCCATAATATTCGAAAAGAATTACTTGCTTATTGATAATAAGAAAATCGAATTTGATAAGGTACCCGGGTTTGTGTATTGTTCTGATTTTGAGCAGGGTGATGCAGCAAATATTTTAAGTGAAACAAGAAATTATAAACCGAAATATTCAACATATTGTGAGACGGGTATGGCAAATGCCATTGCTGTATTTGAGTTGAAAGATAATTTTAATCTGAATATAAATTGCATGCTTGAAGAAAATAATGAGACTATAAAAACGATTGAGCCAAAAGAATACTGGGAAATTTTATTAAGCCAGGGAACCAAAATCACCACACCTGATGCTAAGTTGGATTCAGTTTTAAAATCTTCTCTTTCATCTGTTCTTATGTTTTGTGATGATCAGATAATTACTCCGGGACCTTTTACTTATCACCAGTTCTGGTTCAGGGATGCTGCGTATATGCTTTATGCTTTAGACAAATTCGGCTTTCATAATTTTAGTAGAAAAATTATTAGTACATTCCCGGAATACCAGGACAAATCGGGTTATTTCCGTTCGCAGAAAGGTGAATGGGACTCTAATGGCCAGGCGCTATGGACAATATTTAATCATTCAATTATAGCAAATGATCTTTCTTTCCTTAAAGAAAATTTTGATTCACTTTTTAGAGGGATCGAATGGATTGATGAAACAAGATTAAAAAAATTTGAATACAAAAAGAAAAACATCTATGGTCTTCTACCCAAAGGTTTAAGTGCAGAACACTTAGGCCTGGCAGATTATTATTATTGGGATAATTTCTGGTCTCTGGCGGGAATCCGATGTTTTATCAATATGTCTAAACTTTTAAATAAGAGTGAAGAACAAAAATATGCTACGGCTCTCTTAAAAGAATATCAAAATGATGTCGACCAATCAATTAAAAATGCACAGAGCAAATTTAATACTGCATCTATCACTCCATCTGCCACCAGAGGTATTGATTGCGGAATAATCGGTTCAATCAGTGCCAGTTACCCGCTTCAGCTATATGAACCCGATGATGAAAAAATTCTTTCAGCACTGGACATAATAACAGGTAAGTATTTTTATAAAGGTATGTTCTTACAGCATTTTATTCATTCGGGGATGAATCCTTATTTAACGCTGCAGGCTGCTCATTCCTATCTTTTTGCAGGCCGGCGAAAAGAATTTATTGAGATTTTCAATTCGGTAATAAATGCATCTTCTCCGACAAACAATTTTCCTGAAGCGATTCATCCTGGTACAAATGGCGGATGTATGGGCGATGGGCATCACGGCTGGGTTTCTGCAGAAATTTTATTAGCTGCTGCTGATGCATTTGCATTCGAATACAATAGTGATATTTATTTATTAGGCGGAATTCCTTTTGATTGGTTTGTTGAAGGAAAATCGTTTTCTATCGCGAAATTAAAATTGAAACCCGGTATTATAAGCTTAAACTGTTCTTCATCAGCATATGAAGTAAAGCTTGATATTTCGTTTGAAGAGAACAGGTTCTACAAATCAAGTGAATTTATTATAAAGATTCCGATAAAAATAAAAATGCCGGGGATAAGTGATTTTAATATATTTTATGAAAATGGGGAAACTGTTGTAAAAGGTAAATGCTCTTCAGTTTCTTTAATTTTTAACAAGAATTGAGATAAACCCTAATTATTAAGTGCTGCAGCAATTTCAAGCCCGGTGTTGTTTACATATTTCGGATAAGTATAAACGGGAGTAACAAGTTTCTTTGATGATTTAATCGTATGAATTTTAATTTTAATATTTCCATCATTTATTGAAATCATATTAATTTTTATTTCATTAGCTGTTCGTCCTTTAAAGCTGGCGCCTGCATTTGAAAAACGAATTCCCTGCCTATAATATTCTTCCGACTCATGGTAATGTCCATGCAGAACCAAATCAATTTTATACTGATCAAAAAGATTAAAAAGCCTTTTCTTTTTTCTAAGCTTCATAGTCTGCTTTTCAATGTTCTGCCAGACACTATTAGATTGAGGGTTCATTTTCATCTTATTAAAATAATGATGAATGAGTACAATTTTATGCCTGATTGTTTTATATGTATCCAGAATCTCTACCAGTTCGATAAACTGCTGCAGGTTAACCTTTCCATTGGAAGCAAAAGGATTTTTTATTTTGGAATATTCTGCGATAGAATTTAGTCCGATAATTAATACATCATTAATTACCTTAGCATAGGGAAATTTATTTTCGTTCGAAAAGTATTGGCACCCTTTAAATGTTTCCCGGAAATAATTATAAAATTCGTCTACCTTTTCTTTATAATTCAGTATTCTGCATTTTTCCGGAAAAGTAAAAATATCTTCGGCAGTCTGAACACCCCCGAAAATATCGTGATTCCCGGTTACCACCGAAAGCTTACCGGGATGAAGCATATCATATTTTTCGAATAAATTTCTTAAAAGTATAAAGTCTCCGGGATTTGCATTATCCGTCAGATCTCCCGTTATCGCAACGTGGTCAACATCCATTTCATATATATATTGCAATGCAAGTTCAATATCTTCCAGATTATTTTCATTAAAAAATGTAGTCAGATGTAAATCAGAAATATGAGCAATTTTCATTGCCATCACTTAAATTGTTAATAAAAGATGATTAAATCTATCTTTTACATGTTAACAAATGATGAATTTAATATGAAAAAATTATTACGTGAAATTGTGGTTTGAGGTTATTTTTAGGAATTAATAATCACAAGGTGCTATGATTTATACCTGTTCATCAGATATAAACCACAGAACAACAAAAAGAGTTGTGAATAAAAAAAGAATTATTAGTTCGTACATAGCAGATATTTTTTCGTTGCCTGCTATATAATGATTTGGATTTATAAATCATATTAAGGGAATGTTAAGAATGACAGTATATTAAAACTGAATAAAAATCCGTATAATCCTTTCCTGTTATTTTCAAAACTAAACAGGTATCCTCTTTCCTTTCATTTAACATTTTCATATTTTTTTAACTCAAAATCCTGTACTAAGTAAAGTATTGCAGAATTTCATCGAATTAGTACTTATAACTGACGCAATTTAATTTATTTATGGGAAGCAAAACCAGACTCTTCAAAAAACATTTCTTTTATATACTTCTTTCATTATTTATTGCCTGGATAATATTATTTGAGTTTATTCTTCCCGAAAACAATATACTCCCAAGACCGTGGACTGTTTTGATAAGCATTCCAGCTTTATTTGAAGATTATCATTTTCTTGCAAACTTTTTCACCACTGTTTCGGCAATATATCTTCCCGGAGCTTTGGCATATTTGTTTGTGTATGTTATACGTGAATTTGTCTTTAAGGAATCAGGAATTTTAAAACGTTTCATAGAATTTATTTCTTATTTTACAATTTTTACTCCCGCATTATTATTGGCAGTTTTAATTGTATTCTGGTTCCCCCATTCATTTTATATTGAGTATATTTTTTCATTCGTCATTTCGATCGTTTGGTGGATTATTACGATTGAATCAAGTAGTAAAAACAGGAATGAAAATTATCTTATATCGTTTAAGTCTTTTGGAGCAGAAAAAGCTTTCCTGGATAAAAATATATTATGGGAAGAAATTAAACCTGAAGTATTTAATGAACTTTTCCAATATCATCTTCATCTCTGGGCTTTAATATTAATTTATGAATTTATTGCTAATGGTTATGGGTTAGGAACTATCATGAGACAAACTCTTTCTTATCACGACCTTTCAGCACTCATCTTAATGATTGTAATTATACCTGTTATAATTTTTGCCGGGCACAGCTTATTAAATTTTCTGGAAGATAAATTTATTTTCTGGGAGGCTGAGTGATTGGTCAAAATATTCTGTTGGAATTATCTGACATAACAAAAATCTTTTCCGATATATATGGTACGAAGAGAATCGTTCTTGAAAATATATCTTTTAAAATTCCTGATTCTTCACATAAAATAACGTCAGTTCTTGCGTCATTCGGCGGCGGAAAATCAACCCTCTTAAGTATCATTGCAGGGGTTTCAATGCCAACTAAAGGGGAAGTATTTCTTAAGGGAGAGAAATATTTACAACCGGAAGGTAAAATAGTTTTAATTCCTGAGAAATCGGTTTCTCTACCGTGGTTAAATGTTATAAAAAATATACAGTTAGCAAGCAGGCTCGAAACTTGTAGAAAAAATAAGGGAAATTATGATGTTAGTGATCTGATAGCTTTAGTAGGCTTATCAGGATATGAAAATCATTACCCGAATAATGAAAGTTTTGGTTTCAGATTCAGGATAAGCCTTGCCAGAGCTTTACAGTTTAATCCCTTAGTTCTTTTACTTGATGATTGTTTCAAAAAGATGGATGCAGCCACCAGGGAAGAAATTTACAACCTGCTGGAATCTGTTTCTGAAAAAGTTGATACTCATTTTCTGCTTGCGACCACAAATGTAATGGAAGCAATAAGATTATCAGGAAAAATTTTTCTTATGAGTAAATCTCCCGGCAAAATTTATAAAGAAATTTCTATTTCAGAAGATTTCATTAAAGACTATAACGATATGAGGTTCATTGAATATAGAAAGTTAATCGAAGAAGCTTATGTTGAAGAAAAACAGCTTGGAAGTATAAATTTTTCCATTTAATTAGTAGACAGGGATAGTTAAAATTATTTTTTGCAATTTTAAAAACGGAATTTCATGCAGGAGAAAATAGACCACCTTCTAAAAGATAAAGAACAGGCCAAACTTGGCGGCGGCGCAAATCGAATTGAAAGCCAGCATAAAAAAGGAAAACTTACTGCACGTGAAAGAATAGAATTGCTCGTTGACGAAGGAAGCTTTGAAGAAGTTGATATCTTCGTTAAACATCGTGCTACCGATTTTGGTCTCGATAAACAACAATATCCGGGAGACGGAGTGGTAACCGGGACAGCAAAAATTGATGGAAGACCAGTGGCATTATTCAGCCAGGATTTTACAGTCTTTGGTGGTTCACTTTCTGAAGCTCACGCCGAAAAGATTGTAAAGATGATGAAGCTTGCTATGAAGATCGGAATTCCTGTAATTGGTCTTAATGATTCGGGTGGTGCCAGAATACAGGAAGGCGTTGTAAGTCTTGGCGGTTACGCTGATATTTTTCTGTTAAATACTCTTGCTTCAGGAGTTGTACCGCAGATTTCTGTTATTTTAGGTCCTTGTGCAGGTGGCGCTGTTTATTCGCCGGCAATTACTGATTTTGTTTTTATGGTAAAGAATTCAAGTTATATGTTTGTTACGGGTCCTAATGTAGTTAAAACTGTAACTCACGAAGATGTAAGCTTTGAAGATCTTGGTGGTGCAGATACGCATGCTTCAAAATCCGGAGTTGCACATTTTAGTTATGAAAATGAAATTGAGACCTTACTTAATGTTAGAAAGTTGATGAGTTTTCTGCCATTGAATTATATGGACAGAACACCTGAAACAGAATTTAATCATTCACAATTAAAACCGATTAAAGAGCTTGATACAATAATTCCAGATAATCCAAACAAGCCTTATGATATGAAAGAAGTTATAACACTTCTTGTGGATGACGGCAATTTCTTCGAGGTTCAGGCGGCTTATGCCGGGAATATAATTGTGGGATTTGCCAGAGTTGGTGGAATATCCGTTGGGATTATAGCAAACCAGCCTGCTGTTCTTGCAGGAGTTCTTGATATAAATTGTTCCGATAAAGGTGCACGATTTGTAAGATTCTGTGATGCTTTCAATATTCCTCTTCTTGTACTTGAAGATGTACCAGGATTTTTACCGGGAACGGAACAGGAGTGGAATGGCATTATAAGACACGGTGCAAAATTATTATATGCTTTTTGTGAAGCCACTGTACCAAAAGTAACTGTGATTACCAGGAAAGCGTATGGAGGTGCTTATGATGTCATGAATTCAAAACATATAAGAGGAGATTTTAATTTTGCCTGGCCTTCTGCTGAAATTGCAGTAATGGGTCCTAAAGGTGCTGTTGAAATCATCTTCAAAAAAGAAATTTCTGCTGCTGAAAATCCGGAAGCTGAAGTTGAAAAAAAGCTGGCTGAATATATTGAAAAATTTGCCAATCCATATAAAGCCGCGGAACGAGGTTATCTTGATGATATTATTTTACCTCGTGAGACTAAAATCCGGCTGGTAAATGCTTTTGAATTATTGAAGAATAAAGTGGATAAAAACCCTAAAAAGAAACATGGGAATATTCCCCTATAAATTTTTAAAAGGTATAAGTGCTTTTAATTATATAATTTAAAGAGATCGTCTAATTTTTTACTTGATAAAAGATGTATATAAACTTATATTATTCGTTAAATAAATTAAGGAGTGGTGAATGAAGCATAGATTCCTACCATTTATTGTCATTTCTTTATTTGCTCTGTTGTTTTCTTCCTGCGGAGGAAATAAAGAAATAACAAGGGATGTTAATTCTTCTGGCGACCGGAATACGGTCCAAAAGGGGGGAATCGTCTCAGAAATGTTAGAGCAGGCAAGACAATATTATATTTCCGCACTTGCCAAACAGGATGTAAACAGTACTACGGAAACTGTTTCTAATTACGAATCGGCTTTAACAATTGTAAATAACCTCAGTTATTATCCCGGTATTGAAGATAATGAAGCTTATGTTGAACTTGAAAAATCTATTATTGATGATTACCGAAAATATCTCGACGGATTACCCGAACTTCCTGTTGAGGTGTCGTTTGCAGCCTTAGAGGAGTGGATGGGCAAGAACATGCCCGACGAACAATTTTCCCTTAAAGGAAAGGAAAACGATACCAAAACAACTGTAATTCCTGCAGATGTTCCTCTTGAAGTTAATTCCTATGTTGAGCAATGGGTAGAATACTTCACCGGCAAAGGCCGTAAGCATATGGAAGTATGGCTGGAGCGTTCCGGCAGATATTTTCCTATGATGACAAAAATATTTCAGTCGCAAGGGATTCCGCAGCAATTGATTTATTTGAGTATGGTGGAAAGTGGATTGAACCCGGGTGCGCGTTCCTGGGCAAGTGCCGTAGGCCTGTGGCAGTTCATTAAATCTACCGGGAGAATGTACGGACTGGAATCAAGTTTCTATTTTGATGAACGCCGTGATCCCGAAAAATCTACCATGGCTGCCGCAAGACATTTGAAAGATCTTTACGCTGATTTAAACAACTGGTACCTTGTGCTTGCTGCTTATAATGCAGGTGAAGGGAGAATAACCAGGGCTATTCGAAGAGCAGGTGATAGTGATTTCTGGTCGATTAGAAATTATTTGCCAAGAGAAACAAGAAGCTATGTTCCCCAGTATATTGCCGTTTGTCTAATAGCAATGAATCCGGAAAAATATGGTTTTACAAATATTGAACCCGACAAACCTTATGAATATGAAACCTGCAAAGTTGATGAAGCTATCGATCTGAATTATATAGCTCAGAATATTGGAACCGATGCTGAAACCTTGATGGATATGAATCCTGAACTTACGCAGATGTGCACACCAAGAAGCTATCCTGGTGGCTACGACTTGAAGATACCTAAAGGTACTTCAGAAAACCTGATTGCGAGCCTTAAAGATATACCTGCTTCTGCAAAAAGAAATTTTATGGTTCATCAGATAAGAAGAGGGGAAACACTTACAGGCATTGCAGCGAGATATGGAATTTCAGTCCATGCACTTGCTGATGCTAATAACATTTCTGTAAGGTCCCGTATTTATCCCGGTATTACTTTAAAAATTCCGGTCTTAGACTTTTCCGATAGAAATTTCGCTTATAATACTAATACGGAAGAAGCCGATGAATCAAGTTCGGGTAATAATGGAGACGAATATGTTTCACCTTATGCAGCATTGTTAAAAGATAGTAGCATTTCGGATGATGATTCAACCGGCGGAGATAACATTATTGCCGCGGTAGACGATGAAAGTGATAGTAATTCTATACAAAATGATAAGACTGTAACCGGAAATAACGGCGCCACTATCGCTGTAATTCCTGCTGATAAGGCTCCTGTTACATATACTGTTAAAAAGGGTGAAAGTCTGCTCGGTATTGCAGATCTGTTCAATTCAAGAGTCAGCGATATCAGGAACTGGAATAATATTCCTTATACAAGAACTATTAATGTTGGCCAAAAGCTCATTATTTATGTTCCTGTTGAGAAAAAAGAATTTTATGCAAGTCTTGATAATCAGACTCCTGTTGAAAAATCAATTACAAAAAATAATTCAACTAAAACTTCTGCTTCTTACATTTACCATCATATAAGAAGAGGAGAAAATTTATTTACCATTGCCAAAAGATTTGGTGTAACCATTGCTGACTTACGTGATTGGAATAATCTCTCCGAGAATAAAATTTATGCCGGTCAGAATTTAAAGATTTATACCGATAGGACAGCAATTGCAGATAATACTTCTAATTCAAATCGAATGAATTTGTACAGGTATAGAGTCAGAAAAGGTGACACAGTTGGTGAACTCGCTGAGAAATTTGGTGTCACTTCATCTAAAATAAGGACATGGAATGGATTAAATAACAACCGGATTTATTACGGTCAGACACTTAAAATTTATTCATCTGAAAATGCTTCTTCCCTCGGTGATGTAACAACTAAAAGTTCTGCAAATGTTAATTATTATAAAATTAAACCCGGCGATACAATTGGTGAAATTGCTGAACTATACAGGGTTTCCGCTTCCAGCATAAGAAAATGGAACGGGATGAGAAGCAATAGTATAGTTGCCGGTAAAACATTAAAAATTTACTCAGATGCAGATGTAAATGATATTCCTGAAACTCCCCATAGAAGTGTAAATGGTTTTCACACGGTAAAAAATGGTGAATCGCTTTATTCAATTGCAAGATTATATTCGGTTTCAGTAGAGCAATTAAAGAGAATGAATAAATTATCGAGTAATAAAATTGTTGCAGGACAAAAACTCAGAGTAGAATAAGCAAGGAACTTTATTTTTAGTAATACATAGTTTAAGTTTGTAACGGTAATTGGAGGTAATCCAAAAAAAATTGAAATTTTGATCGAGCCGTTAGGGGTGTTATCCCGACTTTGTCCGGATGACTGAGAGCATACCCTAAAACCTGATCTGGGTAATACCAGCGTAGGGAAACGGGCTAAATAGCCTGCTTAGGGAATAATTAAGTATTTAGCCGTTTCTTACAGAACGGCTTTTTTATTTTGGAGGTAACAAATGAAATACTTGGTTATTCTTTTTTTCTTTTAAACATTTCTTTGTATTCTCAGAATCTTACTATTAAAGGCAAAATAATAGATTCAGAAACGCTTCAGCCTCTTACATCTGCTAATTTGATTATTGTTGGTAAAGAAATCGGTACGGCAACCGCAGAGAACGGAAGTTTTATTCTTTCCGGAAAATTCAGTCGTAATGATATACTTGAAGTAAGCTATGTTGGTTATTCAACACAACAAATCGGGCTTCAGGATAAAGATTTACAAAATTTAATAATAAAGCTATCACCGCAAATTATTCCTTCACAAACAGTTTTTGTTGAAGGCAGTATTGGAAAGAAAGGAATTACTCCTGTAACTTTTGATAAGATCGACAGGAAGGAAATAAATGAAAATTATACTGTTCAGGATATTCCGAAATATTTAAGTTCTCTGCCGTCAACAACATTCTATTCTGAAAATGGAAATGGTATCGGGTATAATTATTTAAGCATAAGAGGTTTTGATCAGAGAAGAATTTCTGTATCAATAAATGGCATTCCGCAAAATGATCCTGAAGATCATAATGTTTACTGGCTTGATTTTCCAGATCTGCTTGCAAGTACCGACTTAATCCAGGTTCAGCGGGGAGCGGGCAGTGGAGCATCCGGTTATCCTGCAATAGGCGGAAGTATAAATATTATTACTTCTGCTTTTACAAATGATCCGCAAACTAATTTCTTTGCTGCAGACGGAAGTTACAATACAAGAAAATACAGTGCTTCTTTTTCAAGCGGTTTGATGGATAAAAAGTATTCTATTTATGCAAAGCTTTCACAAATTTTAAGCAGCGGTTACAGGTCGGGTTCTTGGGTTAAATTCAATTCATATTATCTTTCTGCAGTAAGGTATGATGATAATCTTACAACACAGGTTAATTTTTATGGTGGTCCTATTGCTGATGGTCTGGCTTATACGGGGCTGCCAAAATTTGCAATAAAGAATAAAGAATTAAGGAAAGCCAATTACTCAGATTGGGGTGAAGATCCGGCAACTAATACTTATACTTATTCTGTAGTTAGACGACCAACGGAAATTGAAAATTTCTCCCAGCCTCATTATGAATTATTGAATGAATACAGGCTTAATGATAACCTTACTTTAAATTCTGCTTTATTTCTTGTAACAGGCGACGGCTTTTTTGATTATGATGGCAGTTGGGGTGATACAACTTATTTCAGAATAACAAGTGAATATGGATTTCATCCAACTCAGAATCCCGGTAATGCCTTAATTCGTGCACAGGTTGATAATACACAGTTTGGATGGATTCCAAGAATTAGTTATAAGCATGGAAGCGGTGAAATAATTGTTGGTGCAGAAATAAGAAAACATAAATCAGATCATTGGGGGAGAATTCAATTTGCTGATAATCTTCCTGGTGGATATGCTCTGAACAGGTATTATTATTTTTATAACGGCGGCAAAGATATTATAAACGGATTTGTTCACGAAGAATATACCCTTAATCCAATGTTCAATCTTCTTGGTGAAGTCCAGGTTGCATATCATAAGTACAGGTTTTATAATGAGAAATATTTGCATCATGACTTTTCAATAAGAAATACATTCTTCAATCCAAGATTAGGAATAAATACTAAATTTTCTGATAGCTTTAATATTTATTTGTCTTATGCAAGAGTATCAAGAGAACCAAGATTAACAACTTATTATGACGCTGAGGAATCAAGCGGCGGGGCAGTTCCTCAATTTGAACTGAACCCGGATGGTACTTATAACTACAGTGAACCTTTGGTTAAGCCGGAAACAATGAATGATATTGAACTCGGGTCATCCGCACAGTTGAAAAATGTAAACCTTACTTTAAATCTTTTTTATATGTTGTTTGATAATGAAATTGTAAATAACGGTCAGGTTGACAGGTTCGGGCAGCCTATAACAGGAAATGTTAAAAGCACCGTTCATACCGGTGTTGAATTTTCAGGAGTAGTTAATCTATCCGATGGGTTCCAGTTAGTTGGAAATGCTACTTTTAGTCAGAATACAATAAAAAAAGGAAGTACATTTATTAATTACAACGTTACTAATGATTCCACAGCAACAGGTAAAATAGATTTAAACGGAAACAGGGTTAGCGGATTCCCCGATTTTCTTGCAAACTTTGGCATCAACTATAATTACGATGGAATATTTTTGCAGTTAACCGGAAAGTATGTCGGAGCATTTTATTCAGATAATTATGATAATAAGATTTCAGAATACTTGGTGCAGTTTCCCGGGTTTGTTTCTTATATTGATAATAAAAACGAAGCTTACTTCACTGCTGATTTTACAGGCAGCTATGAATTTAAGCCATTTAATGCATTGAACAATTCTAAAATATTTATCCAGGTTAATAATATATTTGATAATCTTTACTCGGCAAATGCAATTGGCCCTGAATTTTTCCCGGCTGCCGAAAGAAATTTTCTTGCCGGAATACAGGTTGGACTTTAAATATGGTAGATATACCAGATATTTAAAATCTGGCATATCTAAAACAAAGATTTAATATGAAAAAATGCATCATACTTGCAAATGGAAAAGCACCTTCAAAAAGTGTGGTTAATTATTTGAAGAAAATTGGTTACTCTTTTCTAATCTGTGCAGATGGCGGGGCTGATTCAGCAAAAAAAATTGGAATAACTCCCGATTGTATAATGGGCGATTTCGATTCTGTAAAGGATGAAACTCTGAAATTCTTTAAAGACAAATCACAAGTAATTAATATAAAAAGACAAAATGATACCGATGTTGAAAAATGCCTGAAGTTTGCGATCAAAAAAAAATACAGCGAAGCGATACTTCTCGGTGCAACCGGAGACCGGCTTGATCATAGCTTTTGTAATATGGGAATTGTAATTAAATTTTTTGATAAGATTAAAGTAAGAATCATTTCAGATAAATCTATTCTTTCTCCTTACAAAGGAAATATTGAATTAAGTTCAGTGAAAGGAGAAACAATTTCTTTATACGGTTTTAATGATAAAACAAAAATTACTTCCAAAGGTTTGAAATATCCTTTAAATCGAACTGCTCTCCCTTTTGGTAAAAGAGAGAGCACAAGTAATGTAGCAGTAAAAAAATCTATTCAGCTAAAAATAGATGGTGGAATTATTTTTGTAATCAGGGATGTTAATTTATTAAAGATGCATGATCTCATTTAAGTTCCTTGATATAACAATAATCATTCTTTTCTTCGGAATAGTTCTACTGATTGGATTCATTTCAGGCCGGTACACAAAAAAAGACGCTGATGATTATCTTCTTTCAGGAAGGAAAGTCGGGCTCTTCCTGTTTATTCTTACAAACGTTTCAACCTGGTACGGCGGAATTCTCGGAGTGGGTGAATTTACCTATCGCTACGGGATTGCAAGCTGGTTTACACAGGGACTTCCTTATTATGTTTTTGCTTTCCTGTTTGCAATATTCTTTGCAAAGAAAATCCGTTCAGCTTCACTTTTTACTATCCCGGATAAAATTACTGAAACTTATGGAAAAACTGCAGGAATGATTTCAGCTATTCTTGTTTTTGTTCTTGTTTCTCCTGCACCTTATGTTTTAATGACTGCAAGTTTAATCTCCCTCATGTTTCATATTGGAGTTCTTTTAAGTCTTTTCATCTCCGTCTTCCTTTCAATGATTTATCTTCTTCAAGGTGGTTTCCGCTCAAATGTCTTTACAGATTCATTCCAGTTTTTTATAATGTTCGGCGGATTTATTTTAATGCTTATTTTCTGCGGAATAAATTTCGGGGGATACGATTATCTTTCTTCTTCTCTTCCACAAACACATCTGCAGCTCACCGGCGGAGCATCACCTTTATTTATCATAGTGTGGTTTTTGATTGCACTATGGACATTTGCAGATCCCGGCTTTCACCAGCGATGCTATGCAGCTAAATCAGGGAATGTTGCTGTTAAGGGAATTATCATTTCAATTTTCTTCTGGGCTTTATTTGATTTTTTAACCACATCGACGGGATTATTTGCAAGAGCGAGCCTTCCTGGAATAAGTCAGCCTGTTTTATCTTATCCTTTACTTGCAGAAAAAATTCTTCCGCCTGGTATTAAAGGAATTTTTTATGCCGGACTATTTGCAACTATAATGTCAACCTCAAACAGTTTTCTCTTTTTAAGCGGAACAACCGTCGGCAGAGATTTTATTTTCAGAATAAAAAATGATGCTGACGAAAATAGACTGAAATTTTATACAATTATCGGTTTAATAATAAGCGGATTACTTTCAATTCTTCTTGCTTACCTCATTCCATCGGTAATAGAGATATGGTATACGCTAGGCTCACTTTGTATTCCTGCAATTATTATTGCAGTTGTAAGTTCATATTACCCTAAATTCAGAATAAAAAAAGAAATAATGATAGTTGAAATGATTGCTGCGGTCTCTTTAAGCACCGCCTGGTATTTTTTGAGAGAAGCAAATCTTATAAAAGGATTTTTATTTGAGGTTGAACCTATGATTGTGGGATTGTTTATATCAGCAATAATGCACATTTTAGCACTTCTTAAAAAAATGATGTCTATTTAAATTTTATAATTTTTTGATTAATTTTAATTAAATTAATTTTTGGGGAATATTATGAAACAAGTCCTCTTATTTTCAACATATTTAATCTTATTACAGTCTTTATCCATGGCACAGGAAGGCTGGTTTTGGCAAAACCCGTTACCACAAGGGAATAATTTGGAAGATGTTTTTTTTGTAGATGATTTGACAGGCTGGTCTGTTGGTGATGATGGAACAATTCTGAAAACCACTAATGGAGGTATAGACTGGATTCATCAGAATAGTGGAACTACGACTGATTTAAAATCAGTCTACTTTATAAGCCAGAATAATGGGTGGATTGCAGGGACATTAGGTTTAATATTAAAAACTACAGACGGGGGACTGAATTGGGTAACTCAGCCTAGTGGCACAAATAATAATTTATATTCAGTTTTTTTTACAGATGAGAATCATGGATGGATTGTTGGAGATGTTGGAATAATTATAAGTACAATAAATGGGGGAACAACCTGGCTTCCTCAAACAAGTGGCACCTATAAAATACTCAGCTCGATCCAATTCATAAATCAGAGTATTGGGTGGATAGTTGGTTGGGATTATTCAGGATATGTTATTTTAAAAACCACTAATAGAGGATCAGTCTGGACAACTATAACCAGTAGTTCAGAATATATATTAAGATCACTATTTTTTATTAATCAGAATGTAGGATGGGCTACTGGAGATAATACAATTAATGGAGTAATTCTAAAAACTACAAATGGTGGTGTAAACTGGGAACCTCAATATTCCAATTCCAGCGGAATTTTTTATGCAGTTCAATTCAAAGATGAAAATGTAGGATGGGTAGTTGGATCTTTGGTAAATTTAAAAACAACGGACAGTGGAAACAATTGGACCTTACAAATGAATCCAGATAACAGTACTTTAGTTTCAGTTAATTTTGCCGATGAAAATAAAGGTTGGGCAGTGGGATATCTTGGCATAATTTTGAAGACAACAAATGGCGGGATAAGTTGGGATTTTCAACCGAGTGTAACAAATAATGATTTATGGTCTGTGGATTTTATAGATGGAAATACTGGATGGGCTGTAGGAGATAGTGGAGCAATATTAAAAACAACTAACAACGGGGTAGGTTGGCTATCTCAAATGAGCGGGGTAAATGAAAAATTAAATTCTGTTCAGTTTATAAGCCAGAATTTGGGATGGGCTATAGGAGAAGATGGTGTAATTTTGAATACGACTGACGGAGGAACAAATTGGATGTTTCAATCTATTGGTGCAGGTGACGAATTAAATTCAGTATTTTTTTCTGATCAAAATGTTGGTTGGATTGTGGGATATGATTGGAATAATCATTCAACAATAATACTAAAAACAACAGATGGAGGAATCAACTGGATATTTCAGACGAGTCCTATAAATGCTGTTTTGCATTCTACTTATTTTCTTAATGAAACAATTGGTTGGGCTGTGGGGGAGGAGTTTCCAGGTATAATTTTAATAACAACGGATGGAGGAACAAATTGGACATATCAAACTTATGGAACTCTGGAACAGTTTTGGTCAGTTTACTTTATTGATCAAAACACTGGTTGGATTGCAGGTTCGGGTAAAATATTGAAAACTACTGATGGTGGTATAAGCTGGACTAATCAATTGAACGGAATAAATCCCATTATATACTCTGTGCGTTTCACAAACGAATTTAGGGGTTGGGCAGTGGGACCTCACGGTTTAATATTAAATTCTACTGACGGGGGAGTAAACTGGGTGATTCAAACAAGTGGAACCAGTTATTTTTTCTATTCAGTTCATTTTACTGACAATGATACAGGTTGGATAGTAGGAGAGAATGGGACAATTCTGAAAACAACAAACGGCGGTGTAACTTTAATTGAAGAAGAAACAAAGCCAACCCAACCAAATTCATCTTTACTTTTCCAAAACTACCCCAACCCTTTTAATCCTTCGACGAACATAAAATATCGAATTACAAATTTCGGATTTGTAAGTGTAAAGATTTACGATATTCTAGGAAGGGAAATAACAACTCTTATTAATGAACAAAAACCTGCTGGTGAATATGAAGTCGAATTTAATGGGTCGGGATTACCTAGCGGAATATATTTTTATAGACTTCAATCCGGAGGTCACTCAGAAGCAAAAAAAATGGTTATACTAAGATAAAGCTATTGAGCTTTTTCCTTTTTTTTGTTTTTATTATATACAAGTGATAAAATAACTGATCCTGCAAGCAGTGAAACTATTATCACGAGAGAAATTATAGTAGGAATATGAAAAAAATCTGCCGTCATCATTTTAATGCCAACATAGAATAAAATTATTGCCACACCATATTTCAGATAAATAAAAAGATCTACTATTCCTGCCAGTGCAAAGTAAAGAGCCCGTAATCCAAGTATAGCAAATATGTTTGAAGTTATAATTATGAAAGTATCCCTAGTTATTGCAATCACCGCCGGAATAGAATCAACTGCAAATATTATATCTGATGATTCGATTAAAAGGAGCGTAAGAAAAACTGGAGTTGCGTAAATTGTTGCATTCCTTTTTGTGAAGAATTTCTTTCCTTTGTAGTCGGGCAGGATATTGAAATACTTCCTTATGAATTTAATGAGCGGATGTTTCTCTAAGTTAATCTCTTTATCCACGCCGAATGCCATCTTATAAGCGCCGTATAAAAGAATCAATCCGAAAACATAAATAATCGGCTGGAAAAGATTAAGCAGTCCGACACCAATCAGTATAAAAATAATCCTGAAAACTATTGCGCTGAGGATTCCCCACTTTAATATATGAGGCTGGTTCTCATTTGAAATTCCCATAGTTTTGAAAATGAGAAGAAAAACAAATAGGTTATCAACTGAAAGCGAATACTCAATTAAATAACCTGTAATAAATTCAAGGCTGCGCTGCGAACCCTTTTCAAGAAAGAAATGAATTGCCGCAAAAAATAAAAGAGCGGTACTTATCCAGATACCGCTCCACATAATACTTTTTTTTAATCCTATTTTGCCTTGTCTATGATCAGTTACATATAAATCAATGACGATGATAATCGCTGCGACTATTGCAAAAACAATCCAGAACGTAAATTCATTATACAACCATTTCTCACGTTTATGTTAAGGTAATAGAACACCGATTGCAAGTACAGTAGTCCACAGCCCGTTTTTATCGCCTTCTGCGGATTGTGTGATGTTAAAAGATCTTACAATCTTACCCGACATTTTATAAATATTTTCTCTTTCGCTCCAATCAGTATCGGGATTAAAATCAACTCCGAGTGTAGTAGCAAGCATTGTTGCAGCAAGATCTTCAGCGTATTCTCCCGCAACTTTTTCAGTCTGACCAAACGGATGATGTTCGGAAAGATAACCGTATTGAGTCGGATCAGCAGGAAGAGCAGCCCCAATTGAAGCTGCAATCAGTCTGTTCGGCTCATTGGTTGAATTGCGGGCAATTACTGCAAATGTTATTTGTCCCGGCGATAATTCTTTTAACCCGTCTTCTTTGCTTATTTTTTTGCACCCGCCCGGGTATATGCTGCTTACTGTTACCAGATTACAGATCTCCACTCCGGCGCTTCTTAATGCAAGCTCAAATGAAGCTAAATATTCTTTATGTCTGCCTACCCCTTTGGTAAAGAAAATTTTTGATGGTACATACAATATATCATCTCCTTTCTAAGTTATGATGTTATTTTAATAAATTTTCTCTTTCCTACTTTTAAAATTTTAGTTTTATTTATAGATATTTTAGCATTTATATCACTGATTTTTTCTCCATCTAAAGAAACGCCGCCCTGAACCACGAGTCTTCTGGCTTCTCCTTTTGACGGGGCGAAATTTACTTTTACAATCAGATCCAGTATTCCAATCTCAGTTCCGTTATCTATTTTAATTTCCGGTATATCATCCGGAACTTCCTTATGAATAAAAATTTTATCGAACTCTATCTCGGCTTCCTCAGATGCTTCCTTATTATGGTACATGCTGATTAAAGTTTTTGCGAGGTATCTCTTTAAATCCCTCGGATTAACCTGATGCCCGTCAAGTTGATTTTTTATGTTCGAAAGTTCTTCGTTTGAAACATCTGTTGCAAGTTCAAAATAAGTATAAATCAATTCGTCGGAAATTGAAAGTGTCTTGCCAAACATTTCCTTCGGTGAATCTGAAATTCCAATATAGTTATTATACGATTTACTCATCTTCTCAACACCGTCTGTACCGACAAGCAAAGGCATTGTTAATATCACCTGCGGTTCAACACCAAATTCACGCTGAATATCCCTGCCGACAAGCAGATTAAATTTCTGATCGGTTCCACCAAGTTCAACATCACTTTTTACTGCAACGGAATCCATTGCCTGCGCAAGAGGGTAGAGAAGTTCGTGAAGACTAATCGGTTCACCGCTTTTAAATCTTTTTGTAAAATCATCGCGCTCAAGCATTCTTGCCACGGTGTATTTTGAAGCTAACCGGATTACATCTTCAAAGCTCATTTTTCCCAGCCATTCGGAATTGTAAACTATTTTCGTCCTTTCCTCATGAAGTATTTTCGATGCCTGTTCAAAATAAGTTTCACCGTTCTGCCTGGCTTCTTCAAGCGACAGAGCAGGACGTGTAACATTTCTTCCGGAGGGATCGCCGATCATTCCGGTAAAATCACCGATAATAAGGATCGCCTGATGTCCAAGCTCCTGGAATTGTGCAAGCTTTCTTAAAACGACAGAGTGCCCGATATGAAGATCAGGTCTGCTGGGATCGCAGCCAAGCTTAATATTAAGCGGTTTATTTTCCTTTATAGATTTCTCTAATTTCTTTACGAGTTCATCTTCCGGTATTATTTCAAATGTACCCCTACGAATGAGATCCATTTGTTCATTTATTGCAGGAAATTTCAACTTCTATTACTTCCTTTTTATAATCGTTTGTATGATTGTATGAATGTATGATTGTATGTTTTATTCAAGTTTATAGTTCTCAATTTTTTCTCTTAGTATATAATCATTTTTCCAGTCATCGTTTTGTTTTAATTTCTGGATATAATTTTTATTCAATTTTATAAGTTTGTTTTCAAGAGAATAGTGCTTCTTATAGTATTCATCAAACCATTTGATATTTATATCATCTGAATTGGTTAAAGCAGTTATTTGAGAATAATTTTCACCTAAAGATGCCAACGCGATTGATATAAATTGAATATCCTCTTTAACAGATCTTCTGCAATAACCCTCAGCAATATTTGAAGAAACTGATAAAATTGAATCTTCTACCTGTGCTTTCACCTTATATGAAACATTACTTAATGTCTGTAACTGGTGTTTAACAAATGAAAATAAATTGATCGCTTCCTGCCATACAATCAACTCTCTATATCCACGATTTATATTTTTGTTGATGTCAATTCTATTTTTTAGCTCATTATTCATCATACATTCATACAGTCATACCGGGAATTGTTTAATAGTGTAATTTCCTCTCCTGGTCTCTCTGCTGATCTCTTTTTGCAATTGATTCTCTTTTATCGTAAACCTTTTTCCCTTTTGCAAGTGCAAGCTCAACCTTTACTTTACCGTTCTTAAAATATAATCTTAATGGAATTAATGTTAATCCTTTTTCTTTAACCTTGCCTATAAGTTTTTTAATCTCGCTTTTATTCAGGAGAAGCTTACGGGTTCTTGTCGGCTCATGATTATTAATATTTCCCTGCTCATAAACACTAATGTGAGTGCCAAATAAGTAAACTTCGCCATTCACCAGGTTTGCATAACTATCGACGAGATTTGCTTTTCCCTGTCTAAGCGCTTTAACTTCAGTACCTTGAAGAACAATTCCTGCTTCATAAGTTTGCAGAATAGCATATTCGTGCCGGGCTTTCCTGTTAACAGTAATATTCTTTTCGTCTGGTTTCCTTAGCCATAATCCTGAAAGATAAGATTAAAAATTATTTTTATAGACGAATAATTGCAAATATTAAAGTTCAAATGTAATATTATTCATTATAAAATTATATAGAAGAGACGGTGGATTGGTGTAAATTTTCATAGCAAAATATCTTTCCAGTACATTTGGATATTCTAATTTAGTCTCATCAGAAATTCTGGATGTGGCTTCACCAATAATCTCAATCTCCTTTATGATTGAAAGAATAAGCATTCTGTTTTTAGCGAAATCCTGAAATTCAATAGTCTGAATAAAAGCTATTGCTTCTTTCGAGGCATCAATCATATGCAGAATTCTGATCCTGTCATCAACTCCCATATTTAACCTGAGCCTCTTTTACAATTTTATCTCTGAAATACCTGCTTAGGTCTTCTGGTGTGCGAAGATCAACATTTCTTCCAATTATTTCGGAAAGTTCCCTTTCGATTCTTGCAACATCAAGTAAACGCATAACCAGTATCTTTTTCAAATTCAGCTAGCAAATCAATGTCACTTTCTTCATTAAAACTATTACTTAAATATGAGCCGAATAAAGAAAGTTTTTTTATTCTTTTTGCTTTACAAAACACGTTTAATTCATCTGAATATTTATCAAGTATTTCCATTGTCTTCTCTTAAGGATATTTTTAATAAAATATCATAGATCATTAAAATCAATTTATTAATCTTATTAGACATTATATCAGGTCTTGTTTAATATAATCAAACATTTTTGGTTTGATAGAATTTGGAGTAACAAGGTCTACTCTTAGTTTCTAATATTTCTTCAAGTTCATCACCAAGCAAAACAAAATCTAATCCGTATAAGACTTTCAAATTCAACCAGTATATCAATATCACTGTCAAATTCCGGAATCTTCCCTTGCGGCTGAACCAAATATCCCAATATTCTTTATATGATATTTTTCCCTTAATCTATGCTTGTGATGTTCAAGTAATCTTTTTATTTCAGTTAAATTTTTCACATAAAATATTTCTTTAATAGATAAAAATACGCTTAAAACTTTTATGGCTGCAATATCGTTGCGGTAATGCCGACTATATTTTTAAAAGGTTATTGAGAAGACTTCAGTTGGAAATAATTCTAAACCTCTAAATACGATTATAAATACTTCCTTTAAACATTCTCCCTCTTTCCCTATTTTAACGCAGCTATTTTCAGGTTAATTGATGTTCAAACCAAAATATCTTTTCTTCATTTTTATACTTCTTGCTTCCACCTTTTGGGGATGTGCGCACAAGGAGCCGGAAAACGAGATAGTAATCTGGCATAATATGCGTCCCGAGGAAAAGAATGTTTTACAGCAGCAGTTGAATGAATATATGAAGCTGCATCCTGGAATTAAGATTATTCAGCTTTATAAAGAAACTGAAGAGATGCGTTCCGGTTATATTGTTGCTGCTATCGGTGGACAGGGACCTGATTTGATTTACGGTCCTTCAGACCAGGTAGGACCTTTTGCCGATATGGAAATAATTAAACCGCTGGATAGTCTTTTCTCAAAGGAATACCTCTCGCATTTTAATGACAAAGCACTCATAACTTATAAAGGACATCTCTGGCAGCTTGCTGATAAGCTTGGCAATCATTTAACATTGGTTTATAATAAAAAACTTGTTCCCGTTCCGCCAAAGACAGATAAAGAACTTATATCAATCGGACAAAAGCTTACTAAAGATTTTAACGGCGATGGCAGAATCGATCAGTATGGATTGGTATGGAATTATACCGAACCGTATTTCTTTATTCCTTTCCTTACGGGCTTCGGGGGATGGGTAATTGACAGTACAGACACACCGACCTTAAATACTCCGGCAATGGTAAATGCTCTTAAGTTTATTGCCGACTTGCGCGATAAATATAAAATCATACCCCAGGAAGCTGATTATGATATTGCCGATGTTCTGTTCAAAGAAGGAAAAGCCGGGATGATTATTAATGGCGACTGGTCGTGGTCGAGTTATGGAAATGCAGGAATAAACTATGGAATATCAGTTCTTCCGCTTATAACGGAAACAGGTAAGTATGCAAGACCAATGGTTGCACCAAAAGGATATTCAATAAATAAAAATGTTAGTGATGAAAAATTAGCTGAGATAAAAGATTTACTTAAATTTTTAATGAGTCCTGAGAAGCAGCTTGAAACCGCACTTGAAGTTAAAACATTTCCAAGCCGTAAGGAACTTTATACTAATCCCAAGCTTGCCAACGATGAGATTTTCATAAATTCCAAAAACCAGATTGATCATGGTATTGCCTTACCGATTGTAACTGAAATGCGTGCAATATGGGATGCAATGCGTCCTGCTTACCAGGCTGTACTTGGCGGAGCAATAACTCCTGAGAAGGCTGCAAAGCAGATGCAGCAGGATGCAGTAAGAAAAATTAAAGAGATGCGGGAAGATTATGAGGACCCGGTAGGACGGACGATCGTATTTGTGATTTTCTTTCTTGCCGTTGCTGCCCTTTTATTTTTTACAAGGAAAAGTATCATTGCTTTCTTCAGGAATTTTAAACGCAACAGTTTTGCTTATTATCTGCTTCTTCCTGCAATTATAATAATGGTTGCAGTTATTATGTATCCATTCATTTATAATATTATTCTTTCTGTTTCTAATATGAATCTTGAACATATAAATGACTGGAGCATTGTAGGATTTTATCAATATGCAAAAGTTTTTGCGGAACCGCAGTTCTATGAATTCTTTTTGAAGACAATCATATGGACGGGAACTAATATAGTTTTTCATGTTGTACTTGGTGTTACACTTGCTCTTCTGATTAATAGAAGTTTACCAGGTTCCGGGATTTTCAGAACTTTATTAATATTGCCGTGGGCAATTCCACAATACATAGTTGCATTAACATGGCGGGGAATGTTTAATTACGAGTATGGAGCTATTAATTTAATTATTGTAAAATATCTTTCGATGTCGCCGGTTGAATGGCTGAAATCGCCGGTCGAAGCATTTATGGCTGTAATTATTACGAACATCTGGCTTGGATTTCCATTTATGATGATAATTGCTCTCGGTGCTTTACAGAGTATTCCGAAAGAACTTTACGAAGCAGCGGATATTGATGGTGCAAGATGGTACCATAAGTTAAGATCTATTACTATTCCTTTAATAAAACCAGTGATGATACCGGCAATAACGCTTGGAGTAATCTGGACGTTTAACAACATCAATGTTGTCTGGCTTGTTAGTAATGCAGGTGAACCATCTGATAAAACACATATACTTGTTTCATTTGTTTATAAAGCCGCATTTAATTTGTACAGATATGGATATGCGGCGGCTTTCAGCGTGGTTATATTTTTAATTCTTTTAGCTTTTGGTTTAACATTCTTAAGAAGGACAAGAGCAACGGAATCGATTTACTAAATCTTCTTTGTGTCTTTGAGTTTTCGTGGCAAAATTATTGCCACTAAGTCGCTAAGTCGCGAAGATGAGCATTTGTTTTAATTTTATGAATGAAGGATGTGTCGCTATGCAACTTATTGATCGAGTGGTTTTGAATGTTACTAATATATCGCCGCTTTGCGGCGAAGAAAAGACTGAACGTTTAATAATAATTATAAATAAGTTGGATATTGCTTTACGAAGGTAAAAGATTAGCTGAAGATGTTAAAAGAATTCATTTTGAATAGAAACGAATTAGTAGAAATATTCTTATTCATTGCCGCATAGCGGCAAAACATTAGTAAGAATAGAATAAAGGAAAAAACTCGAGCTGCAGAGCAGCGACACACAAAATTAAAAATTTAATATGAAATATTAGGAGTATAAAATGGCGAACACATATACCCAGCTTTATGCTCAGATTATATTTTCTCCACAGGGAAGAGAGAACCTGATCCATACCAGAATTAAAACTCAAGTTTATAAATACATAGCAGGTATAATTAAAAATAAAAAACAGAAACCGATGATAATAAATGGCATGCCTGATCATATTCATTTGTTTGTTGGCTTTTCTCCTGAAATTGCATTATCAGATTTAGTCGGTGTGATTAAATCTAATACCACTAATTTCATAAATGATCAAAAATTGGTTGCTGGAAAATTTTCATGGCAAAGAGGATTTGGCGCATTTACATATAGTAAGTCACAAGTACCAAGAGTTGTTAATTATATAAAAAATCAGGAAAATCATCATAAGAAGAGAGCATTTAGAGAAGAATATACAGATTTGCTGAAAAAGTTCGGGGTTGAGTATAAAGATGAGTATTTGTTTGAATTTTATGAATGAAGGATGTGTCGCCGCTATACGGCTTATTGAATCGAGTGGTTTTGAATGTTACTAATATATCGCCGCTTTGCGGCGAAGAAAAGACTGAACGTTTAATAATAATTATGAAAAGTCGGAGATTGCTTTAGGAAGGTAAAAGATTAGCTGAAGATGTTAAAAGAATTCATTTTGAATAGAAACGAATTAGTAGAAATATTCTTATTCATTGCCGCATAGCGGCAGAACATTGGTAGATCTGAAAAAAAAGAAAACAAAATCAAGCTGCAGAGCAGGGAAAAAAAATAAGTATTAATTATGAATAGAAAAAAATTACTCGCAGACATTTTAACTTATTTATTCCTTATAGTATTTACGGTCGTGGCACTATATCCTGTGATTAATGTTTTTACAATTTCTATCAGACCAAACGACAGGCTCCTTTCAACTTCACTCTCTATAATCCCTGATAATGCAACTTTCAAACAATACATAGAATTATTTACAAACAGACCGTTCTTATTGTGGGTTTGGAATTCTACTATTGTTTCGTTCGTTGTTACAGTTACAGGTGTTGCTCTTGCTTCAACTGCAGGTTATGCGCTATCACGATTCAGATTTGTTGGAAAACAGGCAAGCATGCTTGGACTTTTAACAACGCAAATGTTTCCCGCAACTATGCTTCTTCTTCCTATGTACATAATGCTCATCAAACTCGGACTGATAAACAGCTATCTTGGAATTATAATCGTTTATTCTGCAACCGCACTTCCATTTTGTATCTGGCAGATGAAAGGGTATTATGATACAATTCCTGTGAGTCTAGAAGAAAGCGCAAGAATAGACGGCTGCAACAGGTGGCAGGCTTTTTATAAAATTATTTTTCCTCTTGCCGCTCCAGCACTTGTTATAACTGCTTTATTTTCTTTTATGACTGCCTGGTCTGAGTATATTGTTGCTGCACAGGTTTTACAGGATACATCTCTTTATACTTTACCGCTTGGTTTAAAATCATTTCAATCAAATCTTACAACTGAATGGGGATTGTATGCTGCAGCGGCTTTAATCGTGAGTATCCCTGTTGTAATACTTTTTATAATTCTCAGTAAATGGCTGGTTTCGGGATTAACACTTGGAAGCGTTAAAGGTTAAAACGCTGAAGTTTAAAGTCTTAATTGACAATTATCAATTACAGTTATTTTAATTCTTATGAAACAGGTTGAAGTTCACCGGTTGACTTTGTATCTGAAATTTCGTCAACATCTTTAACGAACATTACCATTATTCCTGCAAAGATCATCGAAGCTCCGCCTAACAATAAAGCATAAATAGCTTCGCCACCGAAAGGGACTCTTACAAACCATCCAAGAATAGCTGCTGCAGTAATCTGTGGAATTACTATAAAGAAATTAAAAATTCCCATATAAACTCCCATTTTCTCAGGTGGAATTGAACCAGCTAAAATTGCATATGGCATTGCAAGTATTGATGCCCATGCAAGTCCGATTCCTAATTCTGAAATTAAAAGCAAATCAGGATTTTGAATTACATAAAAGGAAGCAAAAGAAATTCCACCTATTACAAGACTTATCATATGAACTGTTTTTCTGCTTGTTCTTTTAGCAAGCCAGACAAGAACAAAAGCCATAACTGCGGCAAAACCATTGTATACCGACATCAGAACACCAACCCAATCAGCACCTTTATTATATAACTCGGTTGTCGGATCTGTTGCCCCATATATATGATGTGTAACAGCGGGAGTTGTGTAAATCCACATTGCAAACAAAGCAAACCATGAAAAAAACTGAACGACTGCAAGCTGTTTCATTGTTGTCGGCATTTTATAAAGATCATTTGTAACAACAACGAATCCGTTTTTCTTATTTCCCGATTGAGTAATTAATCCGGCAATCAACTGCACCATTCCAAACGCAACAAGACCAACGAATAGGACATACAAACCAAAATCATTTTCATTTAAAACGAAATACAGAACAACAGAACATATCAGTCCGGCTAAGAGCCAGATGAATCCGTTCCTAAAAAATTTTGAGGAAGTAACATCAACGGGAGCTTTATAATCAGGATGATTTACAGATGTTTTTTCATTTTCTGAAAATTTTTTTAATTCTTCAGGGGGATATTCTTTTGTCGTAGCAACTGTCCAGAGAACAGCTAAAAAGAAAACAGCGCCACCGATATAAAATGAAAACTTAACCGAATCGGGAATTTCTCCTGCAGCCGCGGTATTAGCAATATTTAACCAGTTAGTTAGCATATAAGGAAGAGCAGATGCAACAACAGCTCCGATCCCGATGAAAAAACTCTGCATAGAGTAACCGATTGTCCGTTGTTCCGAAGGAAGATTGTCTGCAACGAAAGCACGAAAAGGCTCCATGGAAATATTTATTGAAGCATCCATAATCCACAACATTCCTGCTGCAACCCATAATACAGGAGAGTTAGGCATAAATATAATTGCAGTTGATGCGAGTATAGCTCCGCCAAAAAAATAAGGTCTCCTTCTACCAAGCCTGGTCCAGGTTTTATCACTGAAGTGCCCGATGATCGGTTGAATAATTAGACCTGTAACCGGTGCAGCAATCCAGAGGATTGGAATGGAATCGATTTTTGCTCCGAGGGTTTCAAATATTCTGCTTACATTAGCATTTTGAAGAGCAAAACCGAACTGGATTCCAAGAAATCCGAAACTCATATTCCAGATTTGCCAGAAATTTAAACGAGGTTTATTCATCTGTTATTCCTATAGGAAAAGAAATCTTGAATGGTAAAAACTTAGTCTATTTTGTGTAAAAAACAAAGGATGATGTATTTGTAATATGGAATAGGTTATGAGGTATATGGAATATGGAATATGTAGATCAGACTATACCTAAAATCACGTTCATTTGGCTGGAAGCTGATTATTTTTTATTCTATGTTAATTCCAAAAATTTTTTAAGAATCAATTTTTCCGGAGGAAAATGTATGTTAAGAAAGTTAACTGTCCTTGCTTCTTTGTTTATTATTTTATCAACAGTAGTTTCAGCACAAATACCAGATAAGTTTACAAACCTTCAGGTGTTGCCAAAATTAATTTCAAAGGAAAAACTGTTGGAGACTATGAGATCATTTACCGGAGCGCTGGGAGTAAATTGCGACTTCTGCCATGCCGAGCAGGAAGGAACAGACAAACTTGATTTTCCCGCAGATAAAAAACCTGAAAAAGAAGAGGCACGTATAATGCTTAAAATGGTTCAGGGAATAAATAAAGATTATCTGCCGCAGCTTTCTGAGTATACTAAAGACATTATGCAGGTAACATGCATTACGTGTCACCGCGGTAATAAACAACCATTAATGCTTGAAGACGTTCTGATGTCTACAATAAAGGAGAAAGGATTGCCGGAAGCTATAAGTACTTACCATCAGCTACACGATAAATATTATGGAACATTTACTTATGATTTTTCAGATCACACTCTTGTTAAACTAATTGAGATGTTAAACGATGAAAAAATGTCTGATGATGCAGTCGGAATTGCTAATCTTAATTTAGAAATGTATCCCAAATCCGGAGTAGCTTATTATGGTTTAGGAGAAGCCTACCAGGCAAAAGGTGATAATGAGAAAGCATTAGAAAATTATCAAAAAGCAAAAGAGCTGATGCCTGAAGGTGCCCGTTTCATTGATAGAAAAATTCAGGAACTACAGAAGAAGGAATAAAGGATATTAAATATAAAACCCTTAAATGATGATAAATCAGACCAATTATTTTTTAGTAATTGATTTTTGGTGATTAGAGTTTATATAGCACAAAAATGTATCAGATTATAAGTCGGGTATTTTTATCAAAAATTTGATATTTTATCTCACTGAAAAATTTAAAAATAAAACAATCCTTTAATGGAACAATCTCCTGAATTAATTTCAAAAAGAAAAAAAGAGCATATTGAATTGTGCCTGACAGATGATGTTGCATTTAAGGAGAAGACCAACGGATTTGAACATTATGAGTTTGAACATTATGCAATAACTGAAGTTGAAATCTCTAAAATTTCATTTGGAACTCTTTTTCTTAATAAAAATATAGATTATCCTTTTCTCATCTCATGTATGACAGGAGGAGCTGCAGAAGCTGAAAATATTAATGCACAGCTTTCAATTGCAGCTAATAACTTAAACATTCCGCTGGGTGTCGGAAGTCAGCGCCAGGCACTGGAAAATAAGAATTACCATAACACTTATAAAATTATAAGGAAAAATGCTCCTTCAATTCCCATCTTAGGAAACATTGGAGCTGCACAGATCAGAGTGATGGATACATTCGATTTAATTAATTTACTTGTTGATCTTGTTGAAGCTGATGCAATGGTAATACATGTTAATGCGGTACAGGAATTAATTCAGAAAAACGGTGAACCTGATTTCAGCGGATTGTTAAAGAAAATAAGAAAGTTGGTAAAGCAAATTAAAGTTCCTGTAATTGTAAAAGAGGTTGGAGCAGGAATATCTGTAAAAGCTGCAAAGAAATTACTTGATTGCGGTGTGCGGGGAATTGATGTTGCCGGTGCCGGTGGCACAAGCTGGGCAGGCGTTGAGATTCTTCGAAATAAAAACGGAAATTATAAGGAATTTTGGGATTGGGGTTTGCCAACATCCTACTGCATCAGAACTGTTGAAAGATTGAAAAGAAAATATGATTTTACATTAATTGGTTCCGGAGGAATTAATTCAGCAGTTGAGGCGGCTAAAGCTCTTGCTCTTGGTTCTGATATTGTGGCTTCTGCCAGGATTATTTTACAAACTCTCGATTCGAAAGGTGTTGAAGGTGTCGAAAAACTTGTAAAGGATTGGTTCGATGTAATTAAAAAGATAATGTTCCTTACGGGTTCATCTTCATTAAAAGATCTTAGAAAAAATAAATTAGTCATGAGGGGAAATTTATTTTGAATAATTTTGATTCAAAATTCGGTTTGCTTTATAGAAAAGAGCTTAAACAGGTTGACAAAATTCTTAGAAAGGTTTTATTAAACAGGAAACCTCTAAACCTTTATTCACCAGCATATTATATTATTGAAAGCGGTGGTAAAAGAATCAGACCTCTGTTAGTTCTTCTTTCAGCGAAAGCTGTTGGGGGAAAATTTTCAGATGCTTATTTTGCGGGTGCTGCAGTGGAGCTTCTTCATAATTTTACTCTCGTTCATGATGATATTATGGACAATGCTGAAAAAAGAAGAGGAAGATCAACGCTCCATGTTAAATATGATGAAAGTACTGCAATTCTTGCCGGAGATAGTTTGCTGGCAATAGCTTATGAAAATCTTTTGAAAAATTGTAATGGAAACGCCAAAGATATTCTTGCTGATTTTACAAAAGTTTTAGTCGAAGTTTGTGAAGGGCAAAGTCTTGACAAAGAATATGAGACCAAACCTTTTGTGAGTTTAAATGAATATATTGATATGATTCGAAAAAAAACTGCGGCAATGCTCCAGATGTGCTGTTCTATAGGAGCAAAACTCGGAAATGGTTCTCCTGAAGAAATATCAGCTCTGGCATCCTTTGGAAGAAATTTAGGAATTGCCTTCCAGGTGCAGGATGATCTTCTTGATATAACAGCAAATGAAACAGAATTTGGTAAGACTATTGGCGGTGATCTTATTGAAGGAAAAAAAACTTTTTTGTTAATTAACGCCTTAAGTAAAGCTAAAGGAAAAGATAAAACAAAATTAAAATCACTTGTTAAAAATAAAGGAATAAAATTGAACCGGGTACTGGAGTTTAAAAACATTTATGAAGAACTCGGTGTAATAACCGATGCCCGGAAGGAAATTAAAAAATATACCAGTCTTGCTTTGCGATCCCTGAAGGTATTAAAATCCGGGGAAGATCGTGAAATATTTAACTGGCTTGCTGAAAGTTTAATAAAACGAATTAAATGATGATCGAAAAAACTGTGAAGATTATAAACAAGGCTGGTATGCATACCCGTCCTGCTGCTACAATTGTAAAAATGGCTTCAAAATATAAATGTGAATTTTATATTTCCAGGAACGGCTTGAATATTAATGGAAAGAGTATAATAGGTGTAATGACGCTTGCTGCAGAAATGGGCTCTGAAGTAACTCTTACTTTCGATGGTGAAGACGAGCAGCAGGCTGCAAATGAAATAGTCGATTATTTTAACAGAGGTTTTGACGAACTGTGAAATCTTTCAGACAAATATTTCTCGAATCAGAAAATAAAATTGCCGGGATTGCTGCTGCACCGGGAATCATAATAGGGAAAGCTTATCTTTTTACAAAAGAAAAGATAAGTGTAAACCGCGGGGAAATTACCGATATAGATGAAGCCAGAAAAAATCTTCATGAAGCTCTGAACAAATCGAAGAAAGAGCTTGATAAAATACTTGCTATTGCCCGTGAGAAAATGGGAGATGAAAGAGCAGCAATATTTGAGGCTCAGATAATGATTCTTGATGATCCGGTTTTAATAGAAAATATTATAAAAAGAATTGAGGTTGAAAAAAAGCAGCCTGAATATATTGTGGATGATGAAATTTCCAAATACCAGGATCTGATGATGATCTCTCACGAGACTTACATGAAGGAGAGAGCACATGATATTGAGGATATTAAAAACAGAATAATCAGGAATCTTCAGAAAAAAAGATGGCAGTCGAAAATAAAACATGATGTTGTAGTTGTAAGTGATTCTCTTACTCCCGCCGATACAATTCTCCTCAGCCGGAGCAATGTACAGGGTTTTGTTACAGACCACGGGGGATTGACCTCTCACGCAGCAATTGTCTCACGTTCTTTAAATATTCCCGCAGTTGTAGGTACACATAATGCAACACTTCATATCAGGGAAGATGATACAATTATTGTTGATGGATTCCATGGTTATGTTATAATCAATCCCAATGAAGAACAGATAGACTTCTTTAATTTAAAGCTCGAAAAGCTCAGGCAGCTTCAAAAAGAACTGGAGGAACTAAAGGACAAACCCGCTATTACAACCGATGGTAAAAAAATTACTCTCCAGGCAAATGTTGATGTTACCGGGGAAATTGATGTTGTAATTACCAGCGGTGCGGAAGGAATAGGTCTCTACCGAACCGAGCAGATTCTTGAAGAGCTTGGTGAGTTTCCATCGGAAGATGAACAGACAAGAATTTACACAAATCTTTCCAGCAGGATTTATCCCGAAACTTTTACAATCCGTGTTTTTGATATTGGCGGGGATAAATTTAAACTTTTCGATTATCAGGAGCCTAATCCTTTTTTGGGTTTAAGAGGAATTAGGCTGCTTCTGGAAAATAAGAGCATATTCCGCACTCAGTTAAAAGCTATTCTGAGAGCAAGTGTTAATAGGAATATTCAGGTAATGTTTCCGATGGTCTCTACCATAAAGGAAGTGAGGCAGGCAAAAGAATTACTTGAAGAATGTAAACAGGATCTTAAAAGAGCTAAAATCCATTTTGATAAAGATTTAAAAATCGGGATAATGATTGAAGTTCCTTCTGCGGCTCTTTTAAGCAGGGAGTTTGCGCAGGAAGTGGATTTTTTAAGCATTGGTACAAATGATCTTATTCAGTACCTGATGGCGGTCGATCGCGGTAATGACCTTGTCTCAGAGCTTTTCCAGGAATTCAGTCCTTCTGTAGTAAGAACGATTTATCATGTCGTTCAGGAAGCAAAGAAGTCTAATAAGAGTGTGAGTCTTTGCGGTGAAATGGCAGCAGATACGCTTGCCATCCCTTTGCTTGTCGGGTTAGGATTAGAATCGTTAAGCATGTCGCCTTCAACAATAGCTTATGCAAAAAGAATAATCCGCAGTTGCTCGATGAAAAACCTTACTAAGCTTGCAGAAGACTGTCTCACTTATGTAACCCAGGAGGAGATTCTTGAAAGAATTGAAAAATTCTTTGAAGATAACTCCATTACCCGAACAAGAAATATTCTATAAGGCATTAAATGAAAATTCCAGACTATGTACAAAAATATGATCCTCAGAATCAATTTAAGGTTTTACTGGAAACTTATTCACAAATAGAATTTGCATGGAATAACGAAATTGACTTAGAAAAGTTTAAATCAAAAAAATTCAGAAATATTATCGTTTCAGGTTTAGGTGGTTCCGCAATTAGTGCAGATCTTATGCAGAATTTTTTAAAGGATGAATTAACAATTCCCTTTTTTGTCAACAGGAATTACTTCCTCCCGAATTTTGCAGATAAAAATACTCTTCTGATAATATCTTCGTATTCCGGAAATACAGAAGAAACAATTTCGGTTTTAGAAGATGGGATTAAGAAAAAAAGCAGCATAATTTGTATCTCTACCGGAGGCAGGGTCGAAGAAATATCCGCAAAGAAAAAGATTCCTTTAATTAAAATGAAGCCCGGATTTCAACCAAGGTATGCCCTCGGTTTAAGCTTTTTCTCTCTCCTTAAGGTTTTAAATGAATTGGGATTAGCGGGAAATCAAAATCAGGTTGTGGAGAAGATTAAAACATTATGGCAGAAAAAAGGTGAGGAATATTCCAAGGATGGAAACATTGCATACGAATGTGCAGAACAGCTAATAGGTTTTATTCCGGTGATATACTCCGCTGCCGATATTACATCTTCGGCGGGATACAGATTTAAATGCCAGTTAAATGAAAATTCCAAACTGCACGCATTTCATAATGTAATCCCTGAGCTCAACCATAATGAAATTATTGGCTGGGAGAGTTTTACTGAAAAACAATTTAATGCAAAGCTAATTAATATTTTAGATGAATCTTATCATCCACAGGTAAAAAGAAGGTTTGAAATTACCACTGAATTAGCTGCAAAAAAAGGATTTGAATACCTGAATATTGAAAGCGATGAAGATGATTTCAAGGTACGATTAATGGATTTGATTTATTTATTCGATTGGATAACTTATTACACCGCTGTTCTCAGAGGCTATGATCCTTCTGAGATAAATAATATTCATACATTAAAAGAAAGATTATCTTAACAAATCCTTTCATCGTCTTTTAACCTTATATGAAGGGATTTCATAAAAAATTAAAACAGCCTGTGAAATTCCTTAAGCTACTTTTATTTATTATTTTAATTTTTGCCTGCACTGCCGAAGCGCAGCTATATTATTTTGGCAGAAATAAAGTTCAATACCAGAGTTTTGATTGGAAGGTTCTTCGTACTGAACATTTTAATATTTATTATTACGGTGAGTTCGAAGAGATTGCAGAAATCGGTGCGTCCTATGCAGAAGACGCTTACAATGAATTTAAAGTTAAATTCGATAATCTAATTACTCAGCCAATTCCCCTTATTTTTTATAACACTTCTCTTCATTTTCAGCAGACAAACACAACTCCCGGACTTATTCCGGATGCTGTAGGTGGTTTCTTTGAGTTTATGAAAGGCAGGGTTGTCATTCCTTATACAGGTTCAATTCACGATTTTAAGCATGTTATACGGCACGAACTTGTTCATGTGTTTATGACAACTAAAGTATTCCATATTTTATCTGATCACAGGCAGCCGACAGACAGATTTCCCCCACTCTGGTTTACCGAAGGTTTGGCAGAATATATGTCGACTGACATTGATGCACAGGCAGAAATGGTGATGAGAGATGCCGTTATAAATAATTATTTTGTAAACCTTGAAGATATGTATTCCATTTATGGAACATTTTTAATGTACAAGGAAGGGCAAAACTTCCTGCATTTTGTTGAAGACATTTATGGTGCGGAAAAAGTAATGTTACTTATTGATAATCTCTGGATGTTTACCAGCTTCACAAAAGTTCTGGAACATACTCTGGGTAGACCAATTGAAGAAATAGATTCGGATTGGTTGTTTTATCTGAAAAGAAAATATTACCCCCTGCTTGCTGATAAAGCTCCGTTGCAGCATTCAGCATATCAATTAACGCATTTTGGTTTTAACTTTTCCCCGGTTTCTTATAAAATAAATGGGGATACATATTTATACTTTCCTGCCAACCGGGATGGTTATTCATCTCTTTACAGGATGAAAATAAATGTTGAAAAAAAATCTGATCTTGAGCCGGAGCTTGTAATCCGCGGTGAGAAAACTTCAGAGTTTGAAACATTTCATCTTTTTCAATCTTCAATTGATATTTCAAAAGACGGACTTGTAGCATTTGTTACCAAATCAGGAGCAACCGACGAAATACATTTTTATTCTATCCCGGAAGAAGAAGTAATTAAAGATTACCAGAATGATAACCTTATAAATATAACGTCACCAAAATTTTCTAAAGATGGAAATAAAGTTGTTTTTCAGGCAATTGATCAGAAGGGATTCAGCGATCTTTTTATTCTCGACCTGACAACCGAAAAGCTTACAAGACTCACAAATGATTATTATGATGAAAGAGATCCAACCTTCGGCATAAATGATAATCAAATTATTTTTACCTCTGATAGAACTGCCGGAAAGAATGCAAGGTATTATAATCTTTTCGCATATGATTTAAATACCCACGACATTGAGTACATAACTAATTTACCTGCAAATGCTTCATCACCTGTTTTATCCCCGGATAAAAAAACCCTGCTTTTCACTTCAGACCTTGATAAAGTTCAGAATATCTGGAGACTTAAGTTTGAGAATAATACTTTTTCTGATTCTGTCTGGAAAGTAACTCATTTTATTACAAGCGCTTTTTACCCGAGGTATATTGATTCATCCACAATAGCTTTTTCCGGGTTTGAAAATTTTGCTTTCAATCTTTACAAAGATAAAATTAATTCAACCCCTCCCGATTCATCTTTCAGACTGGTTATGAATTTTGACTCTACCGGTGGAAAATGGATTGAAAGCCAGCTTGAGGTTTATGCTGAAAAAGAAAAATATAAATATGAAAAAGAGTACACCCTGGATTATGCACAAAGCGACGTCACAACCGATCCTGTTTATGGTACAAGAGGCGGTGCTATTTTATCTCTAAGCGATTTGTTCGGTGATGACAATTACTTTTTCCTTATATACAATACTGCAGACGTGCAAAGTGATTTTTTAAAAAGTTTTAATGTTATGCTTGAAAGAATTGATCTGAGCAAGCGTACAAATTATGGTTATGGAGTTTTTCACTTCAGCGGAAGAAGATACGATATAACTGAATCGGATGATTACTTCTTTGAAAGAAGCTTTGGTGGATTCTTCCTCCTTAATTTTCCGCTTTCAAAATTCCAGAGAATAGAAACTGATGTCTCCATTGCAAACAGCGACAAAGAACTTGTCGCGGGTATAATTGAAAGAAAAGCACTGCTTGTAAGCAATAGTATTTCTTATGTGGCAGATAATTCATTGTGGGGACCAACCGGACCGCTTGATGGAATAAGAGCCAGGCTTCTTTTAGGTTATACAAGCGATGTAAAATACAGCAACGTAAACTACTTTACCGTAATTGCAGATTACAGGCATTATTTCAGAATTGGTTATACAACTGCATTAGCTTTCCGCAGTGCTCTTTTTTATAATGAAGGAAAAGAAGCCCGAAGATATTTTATGGGAGGGAGCTGGGATTTAAGAGGCTGGCCGCGGTGGTCAATCCGGGGTCAGAAATTATGGATTTCATCACTTGAATTCCGATTCCCTTTGATTAACCAGGTTAACATCAGGTTTCCTTTTTTGGACCTTGGTTTCTATGGAATCCGCGGTGCTATATATTCCGATTTTGGAGGCGCCTGGGATGAAAGATATGATCAGACTCTCGGCAGTGTCGGATTCGGTTTCAGGATGAATTTGTTGGGTGTTATCGTTCTGAGATATGATATGGGGAAAAAAATTGAAGATAACATCAGCAGGTTTCAACCGGGATTATTTTACCAGTTTTTCTTTGGATGGGACTTTTGAATTATATTAAAATCATATCGTTTATTTTGCTTCTGCTGATAACAGGTTGTGCATCTTCTTTAATAAAAACAACTGCACGCAGAGATGAAAATGCTTATTCCGGTTTTGGTAAAACTCCTGCAAGAGAATTTTATATAAATCAAAACATTTCAGATTCTCTTTCACTTAAATGGCAAAATGATGCCAACGGAGGGTTTGATAATTCCTCTGTTTCTGTTTATGACTCGCTTGTTTTTATTAATGATTTGTCAGGACGTATTTATTGTTTTCATATTGCAAATGGAAAACAGATTGGTCAGCTTAAAAATGACGGGGCGGTTTTCACAACACCTTATGTATATAAATATAATGTTATATATGCCGCTGCTGATGATAAAGAAAATATTACTCACCTGAAATATTATGATTTTACCCTGGGAAAAATGAAATATGATGTGGAAGTTAACGGCAGATGTGTCACTGAAATCATTGGATCTCCCGATGGAATTATTTTTAATACTGAAAACGGAAATGTTTACAGGTATGATATAAACGGCAATGAAGTTTGGGAAACAAAAACCGCATCAGTTGTGCATAGCTCACCATCGATGAATGATGACATAATTGTTTTTGGAAATGATAACGGAGAAATTCTTGGCATCGACAGTAAAAAAGGAAAAATCTTATACAGGGAAAAAATTGGTAAACCTTTTTTCTGTGGATCTTCAATTTCCGGAAATACAGCGTATGTTGGAAATGATGATGGTAATCTCTATGCTCTTAATTTACATAGCGGGAAAATAGTATGGAAATATGAATCAGGTGCCCGGATTCTTATGACGCCGTCTGTTACCGATTCAAAAATTTATTTTGGTAATTTAAGCGGAGATTTATTCTGCCTTGATAAAAATAACGGGAACCTCCTTTGGAAAACTTATACAGGCGGAGTGCTGAATGCTACTCCTTATGCCTCAGATAATCTGCTGGTTGTCCCCGATTTGAATAAGAAATTTTATTTGGTAAATATTAATGACGGAAAAATTGAAAAGACATATTCTCTTGATGGAAGAGCTAAATTGTCACCGGTAATTTTCAGAAATCTTCTATTTATTGGTTATGATAGAGGAGAACTGCAGGCTTATGAATTCAAATAAAAAAATATTTTTGATAATTCTTTTGCTGCTTGCAATTAACCTGCATGCACAGGATTGTAAAGCGAACATTCACATTAAAACGGATTTGCCTTTTTCAAAGATTTATGTTGATTCAAGTCTTGTAGGAAAAGGCAATTCGGACATTCAGTTGGATAAGGGGAAGTATCATATTGTTGTTATGGAAGAATCGGACAGGTGGAATGCAAAGACTTTTAGTGATACGATAAATATTGCTGACTGTAATGATACTACATTAAACTATACATTTAAATCTCAGACGTATCTTAACACTGAACCTCAGGATGTTTATGTTTACCAGGACAGCGAGTTAATCGGGCATACACCGATGTTTCTTCCCTTGAATGCTGAAAAATTAATTCTTAAAAAACCGGGTTATGAAGAAAAATTAGTTAACGCTAAAAGTTTGATTAACAATGAAAAAATAAAACTGAATTTTATAGGGGAAATCAAGGGTAAAACCTTTTTTGAACAAAATGTTTTTAAGATACTCGTTGGCGGAATTGTAGCTCTTGGCGGAGTATCGGCTTATTTCAAAATTAAAGCCGATAATAACTTCGACAAGTATCAATCTACAGAAAATATATATTATCTCGATCAGACACATAAGTTTGATTTGATTAGCGGGCTTACCTTTGGGGCACTGCAGGTAGGATTCGGGTTCCTGATATATTATTTCCTCTCTGATTAAACTTTTCTTATTCTCAGTATAAATATTTAAATTTTAAAATGTTTAACGGAATATTAATCCTTTATGCTTACTGTTCTTGAATCAATTAAACTTTCTACTGAATATCTTGAGACTAAAGGGATAGAATCACCAAGAATAAATGCCGAACTATTGCTTGCTCATATTCTTAAATGCAAAAGACTTGATCTTTATCTTTCTTATGATCGTCCCTTAAGCGTTGAAGAAATTGATCAGTACAGAAATTTCCTGAAGAGACGAGGACAGTTTGAACCATATCAGTATATAGTAGGTTCTATGGAATTTTACGGTCTTGAGTTTGAAGTTAATGCTTCAGTATTAATTCCAAGACATGAAACCGAAATTTTAGTAGAAGAAATTATAACTCAGTATAAAAATTCCGGCAAAGTAAAAATTCTTGATATTGGCACCGGGAGCGGAAATATAGCAGTATCTCTTGCTCATCATTTGAATGATGCAAAAATAACCGCTACCGATATTAGTAAAAAAGCTCTTGCAGTTGCTGAGAAAAATGCCATCGCAAATAAAATAGAAAATCAAATATGTTTTGTTGAAAATGATATTTTGAAAGAAAATTTAAGTGAAAATGAGTTCGATATTATTGTTTCAAATCCCCCTTATGTTTCTGAAAAAGATTTTAACGAACTAAGACCGGAATTAAGAGTTTATGAACCTAAGAATGCCTTAACTGATAATTCTGATGGTTTAATTTACTACAGGGAAATATCAGCTAAAGCAAAAAGCTTATTAAAGAATAAAGGCAAAATATATTTTGAAATAGGTGCAGGCCAGGCTGAAAAGGTTAAAAAAATACTCGAAGAGAATAATTTTTCTGAAATAAAAATAAAGAATGATTATCTTAACATTGAACGGGTAATATCAGGAGAAATAAATTGAGAGTGGTGGTTCAAAGAGTTTCAGAGGGGGGAGTAAAAGTGCCAAAAGAAAATTATGGACAGGTTATTAAAAAGGGTATGGTAATTTTACTTGGAATTAAAACAGGCGACACAGAAAACGATGTAAATTTTTTGGCAGATAAATGCAGCAATCTCAGAATTTTTGACGACGAAATTGGGAAGATGAATTTATCTTTGACAGATATTAACGGTGAAATTTTAATAATTTCACAATTTACTTTATACGGGGATGCTTCAAAAGGAAACAGACCCGGCTATACAGAAGCAGCCCGTCCTGAAGAAGCAGTTCCTCTTTATAAAAAGTTTATTGAAAGAATGAAATTTAATATTGGCGATGAAAAGGTGAAGACAGGTATTTTTGGAGCGATGATGGAAGTGAAAATTATTAATGATGGACCTGTAACAATTATTATTAATTCAAAATATAAAGGATCAGAGTGAATCCTGTCTTAATGCTATTTCTTGATGGTGTTGGAATCGGAAAAGAAGATTATGAATATAATCCGTTTTTCAAATATGGCTTTAAAACTTTCAGTGAATTATTAGGAAATATTCCTTCAGATAAAAATAAAATTATTTCTAATAATGGGTTCTTTTTCACCCCTGTTGACGCAACGCTGGGAGTAGAAGGTTTCCCGCAGAGCGGTACAGGCCAGACTTCTATCTTTTGCGGTATAAATGCTGCAAAGTTTGTCGGAAAACATTTTGGTCCTTATCCTTATTCAACTCTTATTCCTGTTATTAAAGAAAAAAATATTTTTGCAGATTATCTGGCAAAAGGGAAAAAACCTTTCTTTGCAAATGCATACCCCAGGGTATTTTTTGATTATCTGAAATCCGGTAAATCCAGATTAAGTGTTACTTCATTATCCTGCCGATTAAGCGGGTTAAGGCTTAACCGCGCAACTGATGTCAGAAGAGGAAAAGCTTTAACAGCGGAGATAACCAACGAAAGATGGAATAAAAAATTAGATTATACTCTGCCTGTGATTAAAGCTGAAACTGCTGCCAGAAGATTAATTCGAGCTGCTGCGAAAAATGATTTTACTCTTTACGAATATTTTTTAACGGATCATCTTGGTCATGGCAGGTATGATGGGGATTTAGAAACAACACTTAAAACTCTCGATGAATTTTTATTTACCATTTTAAATGAATCTGATAAAGCTGTTTTTACAATAGTCATTTGTTCCGACCATGGTAACTTTGAAGATTTGTCCTGCAAAACGCATACATTCAATCCCTCAATATTTTTAACGGCGGGGAGGTTTGCAAAGGAAATTTCGGACAAAGTAAAAGATCTAACGCAAATTAAAGAAGCAATAACCGGAGCCAGCGGATGAAAGATTACCCGGTTATAAAATTCACTTTGTTTTTTATAGCAGGGATTGTCCTTCAATCTTATTTTTCTTTTAGTTTAAGTTTAAACCTGTTAATAATTGGAATCACGCTGTTTGTTTTTCTTTTAATTTTCATTTTTGAAAAAAAGAAATCTTCCCAGGCAGTTTCATCAATTTTACTTTTATTAATTGGCTCATTTATAGGGTATACTTCTGAAAATATCCAGCAGTTAAACAGATGCTTTATTCCAGACTCTATTTATGTTTTAAAAGAATTTACCGCTTATGGCAATGTAGAAAATATTGATTTACCGGGGAAAGACGGCTTTTCATTTTTACTAAAAACGGATTCAATTTGTGCATCAAAAAAGATTGAAACCCAGGTAAACCTTCTGTGTAAATTATCCGATGTAAAATCAAATGAGATATTTAACAGGCTTTTACCCGGCAACAAAATTAAAATTATAGGCACCTATCGGAAGGGCAGGGAAGAACGCAACCCATGGGAATTTGATTACAACAAATATCTTCATTCAAAAAATATTAGCGGTACAGTAACAATTCGAAAATTGAATGATATTACTGTACTCGATAAAGAGACTGACCTTTTTAAAAATGCAATATTTTCAATAAGAAAAAACCTTAACCATGTAATTACTAAATTACATACTAAAGAAACTGCTGCGTTATTAAAAGGATTGCTTCTGGCTGACAGGAGTGATATTAATTTTGAAACAAAAACCCAATTTATTAATGCCGGGGTAGTGCATATACTCGCTGTGTCCGGTTTACACGTTGGATTTATTGCTTTAATATTTTTTGCACTTTTCGGAAGGTTGAATCTTTATCTCAGGTCAATCTTAACGATAACCGGCGTACTATTATTCATGTTGATAACAGGAGTTCCTGCTTCAGTGTTCAGAGCTTCAGTTATGTCGATTATTATTATATTGGCTTTTCTTTCAAACCGGACAACAAATATTTACAACTCTCTTGCAGTTGCTGCTCTTTTAATCCTTACAATTAATCCATCGGAGGTTTTTAACCCCGGATTTCAATTATCATTTTCTGCTGTTTTATCAATTGCATATTTTTATCCAATAATTAGTCGTGGTATTATAAAATTAGGAATAAAAAATAATGCAGTGAAATATATTCTGTTATTTGCTGCAGTTTCAGTAAGTGCACAGATTGGAACTTTACCATTTACATTAAATTATTTTGGCAAATTCTCAATAGTTGCAATTTTCGCTAACCTGGTTGTAATTCCTTTAGTAGGGATTATTATAGGGACAGCGATAACTTCAATTGCATTATTTCCGGTTGCCATCTGGGCTGCTTCTGTTTTTGCTTCTGCCAATAATTTTTTTTCACATTTACTTTTTAAAATTGTCGAATTTGCGGGAAGTCTGAAATACGCATTTATCGAAATAAAAAATTATACTTCAACTGATGCGATGATTTTTTACTTGTTCATTCTGGCAGGAATATTTCTTGTGAAGTATTTATCTTCAGTTAGGGCAAAAGTGATTTTTGTCCTGCTGATATTTGGTAATATTATCCTCTACTCAACTCTTGATGACACTGAACTACTTGCAAAAAATAAATTGAATGTTTATATGATTGACGTTGGTCAGGGTGATTCCTTTCTTATTAAATTTCCTGATAGTAAGACGGCTTTAATCGATGCTGGTGATGCTACCCCAACTTTTGATAATGGAGAAAGAATAATTCTTCCTTTGCTGAACAAGCTTGGGATAGATAATATTGATTACGGTTTCGTTTCTCATATAGATGCCGACCATTATGGGGGATTTGTTTCACTAATTGAGAATGGAAAAATCAGGAAAATTTTTAAGCCGCCGCCGGATAGTCAGATGAAAAAAGATTTACGATTTGAAAAATATTTGATGGAAAAGAATATTCCCATTGAGTACTACTCAAAAAAAGAAATTAGAATTAGTAATACGTTGATTTTTATTTTAAATGACAGCTTATATGAATCCTCTTCCACTCTTTCCTCAAATGACAGGAGTGGACTATTAAAAATTGATTATGGGAACACTTCATTCCTTTTTACCGGGGATCTTGGAAAGAAAGGAGAAAGATTTTATCAAAATAAATATAAAGACTTTCTTAATGTAGATGTTCTGAAAGTAGGGCATCATGGAAGTAAATCGGGCTCTTCACCGGAATTTATTTCTGTAACTTCTCCCGATATAAGCCTTGTTAGCTGCGGTATTAAAAACAAATTCAGACATCCGGCAGAAGAGGTAATTGATAGATTAAACAATTCGAATTCACTTATTTACAGAACTGATAAAGAAGGCGGGGTTCTGCTTCAATCCGATGGAATTACAATCGACAAAATTGATTGGAAAAATAATTATTAAATTGAAGGACAGTAATAAACTTATTTTATATAATTGAATGAAAAAACGACTAAGAATCGGCATACTTGGCGGAGGTCAGTTGGCGCGTATGTCGGCTTACCAGGCATATAAATTAGGATTCGAAGTAGCGATACTTGAAAAAGAATTTCAATCGCCAGCCGGGCAATTAACGGAACATGAATTTGTGGGATGGGTTGATGATAAAGATCTTGTCCGGGAATTTGCTCAGGGCTGTGATGTTATTACTCTTGAAAATGAATTTATTGATTATCAGGACCTGGAATTCATTGAAAAGAAACTTCGGAAGAAAGTTTTGCCAACCTCTAAAACAATTTCATTGATACAGGATAAGTATATCCAAAAAAAAACAATGAGACGAAACGGTATTCCTGTTCCCGATTTTATTGAGGTGAAATCATCACTCAATTATAAAAAAATTTCTAAAAAGCTTGGTGAAAAGTTTATTCTGAAATCTAGAAAGATGGGATATGACGGGTATGGCAATGCTTTGGTAACCGATTTAGAAAGTTATGCAGACGGAATTAAACGACTTTCCGAAAGACATTCAGAATTAATGGCCGAAGAGTTCATAGATTTCAAAAAAGAATTAGCGGTTATGATTGTCCGGACAAAAAATGAAATAAAATCATATCCCGTTGTTGAAACAATCCAGAAGAAACATATTTGCCATACTGTTATTGCTCCAGCCCGGATTGAAAAAAAATATTTGAAAGAAGCCGAAGATATTGCTGTAAAATCAGTTGAAGCGGTTAAAGGATTTGGGATATTCGGAATAGAATTATTTATAACGAAAAATAATAAACTCCTGGTAAATGAAATGGCGCCTCGTCCTCATAATTCAGGTCATTACACGATTGAAGGGTGTATAACTTCACAGTTTGAAAATCATATCCGCGCTGTTTTAAATCTTCCACTCGGTTCAACAGAAATGGTGAAACCCTATGCGGTTATGATAAACCTGCTTGGCAAAAAAGAAGGAGCAGGGACAGTTGAAAATTATAATGAAGCTTTGAAAAATGATGTTGTTCATCTGCATATTTACGGAAAAGCGAAATCCAGACTGGGAAGAAAGATGGGCCATATAACGATAACCGGTAATAATTTAAAAAGTATTCTTACCCAGGCAAAAGAAGTGGAAAAATCAACTTATATATAGTTTTATTTTTTTAAAATTTAAAAATCATCAGAGGAACTTTATAATGGCAAGTAAACCTTTAGTAGGAATTATAATGGGGAGTGATTCAGATTTACCTGTTATGCAGGAAGCTGCAGACATATTAAAAGAGTTTGAGATTCCATTTGAAATAAAAATTGTATCTGCACATCGTACTCCAAAATATATGGCTGAGTATGGTTCCACTGCACATGAAAAAGGTATCAAAGTAATTATAGCAGGCGCAGGCGGAGCCGCACATTTACCAGGAATGACTGCCGCTCATTCACCGTTACCTGTTATAGGTGTACCAGTAAAATCCAAATCATTGGATGGACTCGATTCTCTTCTCTCAATTGTCCAGATGCCGGGAGGAGTTCCCGTAGCAACAGTCGGCATCAACCAGGCAAAGAACGCCGGCTTACTGGCAGTACAGATTTTAGGGGTTAACGATGATTTACTTCAAAAGAAAATCATAGCTTATAAAAAGAAGCTTGAAGAATCATCAATGAATAAAAATAAAAATATTCACCTAAAAAAATAAATATTAAGTGATCTGTATCAATTTAATTCCGTTATTTTCCTTGTATAGCATCTGACTTGAAATTAATTAAAAAATAATAAAAAAACTTTTTTTTTTGCTTGCTATATTGAATAAATTTATTTAACGTTGTCTTCATTACTGAGAGTAATTAAAAAATCATTTCAACCTTATTGTTCGGAAGAATAGAGGGATTGAAGATTATATTGTTTGTCATTATTTCTAGAGATTAGTATTGCTCCATCAATAATTGATATTATCGGAGATCGTTGGTAAGTGAATAAAAATTTAAGTTCCCTTTTTCTGATATTACAATACCAAGTCATTTTTAAATTCAGATTCCACTACATATTATTATTACCTGTTTCAGATAATTGTTAGTTAAATCTATCATAATAGATTTACTTTTTTTATTAAAATTAATTAAGAAAATATTTAAGTATTAAATTTTTACTTTCGTTAGGAGGTGATATTCTAATTTTCCGAGATTCGTTTAACCAATGTGTGTTTTAAGTTATTTTAATCAACTATATTTATTCACCCATATGAGGAGTACGTAATGAAAAAAACGTTTCATTTTACGTTAGGAATTCTTCTTTTATTTGCTTTCTGCACTATCAATGCACAGCAATCTTCACTTTCAACAGGAAAAGCCCCATTCAATAAAGCACATAGCCATGTTCAGTATGGTGCACCACCACTGGGGTCAAGTATTGCTTATGCAAATGATAACAGTACAAGCAGTAATATTTCTATTCCAATACCTGCTGGTACACCATTTACAACTTTGGGCTCTTTTACTTCACCTGTTTTTGCTGCATCTATGTGTCAAGGTGGAGATGGTAATTATTATTTAATAGATGTAGGACCGCCGGTTACTTTATATTTGTTCGATCCGGGTTCAGGAACCTGTACTTTAATCGGAAGCGTTACAGGCATGGGTTCTGATCAGCCAGATGGATTGGCATATAATCCTGCAAACGGTATCTATTATATAGTATCTGCTGCCAGTTTATATTCTTTTGATGTAAACACATTAACAGCGACATTAATCGGAGCTTTCTCACCGGCAATTACCGGTTTAATGATAGATTTGTGTTTTGATGAAAATGGTACCTGTTATGCCTACGATGTAGATATAACTCCCGGTGCTGCAAATGGTTATATAATCGATGTCAATACAGCAGCTCTTACCACTTTAGGTTATGTAGGCTTTACACCTAACTTTGGACAGGGAATGAGCTATGATTTCGCAACAGGAACAATTTATCTTGCCGCATTCAATTCTGATTTAGGCGAAGGTGAATTAAGAACGATGGATAAAACAACTGGTAACTCAACCCTGGTTTACGCCTGGGGTGATCAGATAGCTCCATTCGCTATTCCATCTGTAGCACCTTGTCCTGTAGAGACGGCAAGCAATCCAAATCCTCCTTCAGGAACAACTGATATAAGTATAAATGGAACAACATTAACGTGGACAAACGGTTCAGATGCTGTTTCAATTGATGTATGGTTTGGTCCAACCGGAAATGTCACAGAAGTATATAGTGGTGCGCCAATTACATCCTGGCCAACAGGTGGTGGACTCTCATATTTTACTACCTATCATTGGTATGTAGTAAGTCACAATGATACCTGCTCCAAACAGGGAGACAATTGGACTTTCAAAACAGAACAGGATCCTAATTTGATGGTTGTGGATTTTTACCCACAGAGTGCATCAATGTGGACCGGAACTACTGAAGGTACAACAAAAACTGACGGTGGAATAAACACTGAATTTCCTAATTACGGCTGGGCTGCTTATGACGTCAGTGCAATCCCACCGCAATCAACGATAGATTCGGTCAGGTTCTTTGGTTATGTAAATGCAACAAACTGGCCATACTGGAGTTCAACTCCGATGGGTTCTGTTAATCCTATTACAGATGATGCTGCATCAATTTATGCTCAGATTGGTGCAAACAGCGATCAGAGTGTTGCATACATCTACTCAGATGAACAGTCAACATTTACTACCGGATTGCATAACTATCTGATGGTTAATACTGCAGTTTCTGATCTTCAGACAGCAGTAAATAACTCACAGGGATGGTTTGCGCAGGGATTCATTGATCGTGATGGAGTCAACACTTACTTTGTTGATTTTGACGGATGGTCAGATGCAAATCCTCCATATATTGAAGTTACATTCAGTCCTACACCCGTAGAATTAACTTCATTCCGTGCAGATGTAAACGACGGCTCTGTTGTTCTGAACTGGCAGACAGCTACCGAAACCAATAACCAGGGATTTGAAGTTCAGAGAAATTCCGGTAATGGTTACGAAGTATTAGGCTTCATCCAGGGTAACGGTACATCAACTAAGACACATAGTTATTCTTATATTGATAAAAACGTTACCTCAGGAAATTATACTTACAGGTTGAGACAGGTTGACTTTGATGGTACATCAAATTACTCAAGTGAAGTTAACGTAAGTGTTGATATACCTAAAGTATTTTCTCTGAGTCAGAATTATCCTAATCCATTTAACCCTTCAACAAAAATTGATTTCAATCTTGCGGTTGATTCAAAAGTAACACTGAAGGTATTTGATATTCTCGGACAGGAAGTTACTACTCTCCTTAACGGAAATATGATTGCCGGTGCACATAATGTTACATTTGATGCTTCACGTTTAACAAGCGGAGTATACCTGTACAAGATAGAAGCTAAGGGAGTAGATGGAAGCAACTTTACTTCGATTAAGAAGATGATATTAACTAAATAAAAAGTTATTTCAGGTTTCTTAATATTATTGCAGCCCGGTGAATTAACCGGGCTGTTCTTATAATATCAACTGCTTTTCTTCAAATTATTTTTTCCTTGTATTTTTTTACTTTCCATATCTCTTTATGCTATATAGATTAACCCTCCCCACAATCAAAAAATTTTGAATCCATATTATTTTTTTCTTGATAAATTAGATTATTTTGAGTAAGATTACCGTAGCTACTGGAAATTTTTGATAGATTATTCCAATAACTTAGAGGGAGTGAGGATTAATTTTAATTTTGTTTTATTTTCATGATAAAATAATCCTTCATTCAATTAAATTTAGTGGAGGTCAGTAGATGCAAAAAATTCCCTATCAACATATACCAAATCCATTGTGTCATTTAAATTCAATGTAATATCTTTTCGATAGATAGGTTTATTAAGAGGTTATTGATTAAATGAAAGTCAGGCATCATAAGATAAGATTTTGTTTCTTGTTTTATTGAAAATTGAAAGTTCAAATATTTGTATAACAATTTCAGAAGGGAGGTCATTCAAATATAGGTTTTCATTTTTTATAAATGCTTGTTCTGTTTACTCTAAAATAATTCACTCTTTTTTAACCAGGAGGTAATATTATGGTGAGGAACTTTTTACTAGCTTTGTTCGCTGTTTTAATCAGCGTAACACTTGTTTACCCACAGGGTACCGGTCAACTTTCCGGTACTGCCGAATTAACCCCAACCCCTTTAAAAACTTTTGTTCCTGAAACAAGGGCTCAGTGGGATCTTGAACTCTCGTTTGACCTTAATACAGCTACGGGTGCTGCCGGTAATGCAGGAGCAGAGTTCGACGGAACTTATTTATACACGACCCGTTGGGCTACTAACCTGATTCATAAATATGATATGGCTGGTAACCTTATTGAAGAATTCTCAATACCGGGTGTTTCAGGTTTAAGAGACCTGGCATTTGATGGAACTTATTTTTATGGCGGCGCTGCTGCCAATACTATTTACCAGATGGATTTTGTTACAAAAACTTTGATAGGTACAATTTCAAGTCCTGTTGCAGTTAGATTCATCGCTTATGATGAAGCTAGTGATGCGTTCTGGTGCGGTACCTGGACAGATAATCCAACGTTGGTAAGCAGAAGCGGAGCCAATTTGGGTTCTTTTACAACAGGCTTATCAGGTCAATATGGTGCTGCTTATGATCCAACTGGTCCTTATCTCTGGATATTCGACCAGGGTGGGGGAATTTGCCCCGGTAGCATGATGATCATTCAGTATGATATTGCAAGCGGAACTGCAACTGGTGTTGCACACGATGCTTGTGATGATTTAACAGATGGAATTGCAGGAGGATTATTCACTACCAGCGATTATATCTCTGGAAAATTCTCAATTGGTGGTGTAGAGCAAAGTAATTCCGGTTTGGATGATACGTTCTTTATTTATGAATTATATGATGTATGTGGGTATCCACCAGCCTCAAATCCAAATCCGGCAAATGGAGCAACTGATGTATCTGTTAATTTAGCCACGTTGTCTTGGACAAATCCCGCGGGAATGATAAATAACGATCTTTATTTTAACGGCAATCTTGTTCAATCCGGTACAGGTTCATCCTGGAATATTTCACCAACACCGTTAAATTACTTTACTAACTATACCTGGCAGGTAGTTGCGCATTTCGATACTTGTGATAAATCTGCTAATTTCTCATTTCAAACTGAGCAGAATCCGAATCTTTGTTTTGTAACAGAAAACTTCTATCCGCAAAGTGTAGATTACTGGACAGGTACAACTGATGGTACAAACAAAACCGATGTTAGTGAAGTAAGAGGACAAAATACAGAAGACGGCTGGTTTATGTTTGATATCAGTTCGGTTCCTGCAGATGCAGTTGTAGATTCTATGAGATTCTACGGTTATGTTAACTATACTTATTATCCCTTCTGGAGCTTGACCCCATTACCGGGATTAAATCCATTAACAGCTACTGCATCAGAACTTAAAACAGCAATTACTAATAATTCAGGCACTACTCTTGCTTATGTTTATGCTAATGAAACATCAACATTCACTACAGGACCGCACAACTATCTTATGGGCGGTACTGCCGGTGCTGACTTTGAAGCTGCTATAGCAAATGGCTGGTTTGCAGCGGGTATGGATTCACGTGATAACAGCGCAACTTATTATATTAATTGGGATGGCTGGAACCAGACTAATGCACCGTATATAACGGTTTCTTATCATTATGAATGTGGTAACCCAACCAACGTAATTTTCCAGGATAACTTCGATTCCTACACAGCAGGTCAGCAGCTTGCATGTCAGGCTACACCTGATTGGACAACGTGGAGCATTTTACCCTGTGATGCTATCGAAGATGCTTATGTTTCCAACAATTATGCTTATAGTGGAACTAACTCATTTGTAGTCGTTCAGAATAATGATGAAGTTCATCCAATGCCTAATTATACTACAGGTAATTATGAAATCCGTTTTTATAATTATATTCCAACAGGTAAGACCGGCTACTTCAACACTTTAGCATTATTTGACGCCAGTAATTCTCAGTGGGGTCTAGAGGTTTATTTCAACGCCGGTGGAGCTGGTGCTTTAAATGCCGGTGGAAATAATGCAGCAACATTTACATATAGTTTTGATACATGGGTCTTAAACCAGGTAATGGTAGATCTTGATAATGATCTTGCTCAATACTGGTATAATGGAACTATGATATATCAATGGCAGTGGACGCTTGGAGCCAGCGGAACAGCCATCTCACTGCAATTAGGCGGAAATGATTTCTTCGGAGCTGCTGCAACAGACGAAATGTATGTAGATGATTATGTTATGGGTTACTATCCAGTTCCTGTTGAGTTAACTTCATTTACAGCAAATGCTAATAATGGAAATGTAGTTCTCAACTGGCAAACTGCTTCGGAAACCAACAACCAGGGATTTGAAGTTCAAAGAAATTCCGGTCAAGGTTTTAATACTGTAGGTTTTGTTCAGGGTAACGGAACATCAACTCAAATACATAATTATTCATTTGTTGATAGATCACTTGCTCCTGGTTCATATACTTACAGGTTAAAACAGGTTGACTTTAATGGTACTACAGAATTTTCCAGTGAAGTTTCAGTATCTGTAGAAGTACCAAAAGTATATTCACTCGAACAAAACTTCCCGAATCCGTTTAACCCGGCAACACAAATTAATTTCAGTCTTGCTGCGGATTCAAAAGTTACGTTAAAGATATTCAATATACTTGGACAGGAAGTTAAAACGCTTCTTAATGGTAATATGCCGGCAGGTGGACATAGCATTAGCTTCAATGCTTCAAACTTGCCAAGCGGCGTTTATATATATAGAATTGAAGCAAACGGAGCTAACGGAAGAAACTTCACAGCAGTTAAGAAGATGGTCTTAACCAAGTAACAGTTATTTCCCGTAATTATTATAACAGCCCGGTGAATTAACCGGGCTGTTTTATTGTTTTGATTATAGAATAGGACATAATTTCATTTAATTAAAAAATATTTACAGATTATAAATAAGCCATAGCAGTATAATTCATCTTTTTCATCGATTGGTTTGGTTTAAGCGAAAAGTTTTATTTACCAGGAGATAGTAAAATGATGAGAAATCCTGTACTTGCTTCACTCATTCTTGCATTATATACACCTCTAAGCCTTTCCCATTGGTATGCTATATTATTCCCGGATGATTTTGATTCTAATATAGATGGTCAACAATTTACCATTAACGATCCAATTGATCGGACAATTTTGAACAAACTTCTTTATGGCACTATAAAGGATTCATTTGTCATAAATAATTACAAACATAGTTGTGTTAATATTTACTGGATAAAAGATATCGAAATTAACAAGCAGCTTTATTTCGGTTAAGAAGGTGATCTTAACTAAACAATTTAATAATGGAGGTAAAATGAAAAGATGTTTTACTTTACTTATGATGATTCTTTCCTTCTGCACATTCGTTTATCCTCAGAGTGATCTGAGCGATGCCACAGATAATCAACCGGGAATTACTTTCCCGATAACTCCTGTAAAGTGGTCACCGATAATGGATGCCGCTGGTGATTGGTGCCCTGCAGGTATGTTTCCTGATGTTCCGGTTGCAACATATTTTCAGGCAGCTGCCTGGTTAGGTGATACACTTTATGTTCAGGCTCCGGTTGACGGTTTACCAACTATGGCAGTCTATAAATATACTTTTGAAGGTACATGGACTGCTGGTGTGGGTCTTCCTGTTGCGTTGACAGGCGGAACACTTACTGCTTGTAATGGAAAGCTCTATTATTTCGGCGGTGGTACAACCGGTATAACTACAGGAAGTACAAGCGCATATTCTTACAATCCTTCCACAGGTGCGTGGGTAGCTTTGGCACCTATGCCGGCTCCTCTTTCAGCACATGGTGCTGTTTGCTGGGGTGATAGTGTTATTTTTGTTGTGGGCGGACCGTACACAGGTGCAGGAACAAACCTTAACATTTATTATTACAGGGTTGCCAGCAATACCTGGGGAACTATTACTAACTCTCTTCCTGCGGGTCAGGGAAGAAGAACGTTTGCATGCGGTCTGGTAAACGGAAACCAAATTATGATGGGTGCCGGTTATAATAGTGCCTATCTTAAAAGCGTTCTTATCGGGACAATTGGTTCAAATGCTTCGCAGGTAACATGGGCCATGGGATCGGACGTTCCAACCAGTTATACAGGTTTAAGCAGACCCGGTGGAACCGGAATAGCAAATTATTTCTTTGTTGTATGCGGTGAAAGAGCCGGCGGCGGTTATCACGATACGGCTTATGTTTACGATGCAACATTAAATTCGTGGGTTGATGTAATTGCTCCAAAACCATTTCCTACTTCAAATATTTTCAATGGTGTAACAGCTACAGCATTTGATGATTCTATAAGGTTGTTTGTGCCCGGCGGTTATAATGGTGTAGGCTTTGCAAATTTTGATGTAGTTGCTTGCGGGCAATTACTGGTTATTCCTGTAGAACTTAGATCCTTTACCGCAACAGTCAGAAATAATAGCGTTGAGTTAAACTGGAGTACTGCCAGTGAGACAAATAACCAGGGATTTGAAGTACAAAGAAATTCAGGTAATGGTTATAAAGTTTTGGCTTTTGTACAGGGAAATGGTACATCAACTGAAATGCATAGTTATTCATTTATTGATAAAGCTATTTTTCCCGGTCAGTATACTTATAGATTGCGACAGGTTGATTTTGACGGTACCTCAGAATATTCTAATGAAGTTGAAACAACTGTTGAAGCACCAAAAGTATACTCACTGGAACAAAACTTCCCGAATCCATTTAACCCGGCAACACAGATAAATTTCAGTCTTGCTGCAGATTCAAAAGTCACATTGAAGATATTTAATATAATTGGACAGGAAATTAAAACGCTGCTTAATGGCAATATGGCAGCAGGAGGACACAGTATAAATTTCGATGCAGTAAACTTACCAAGTGGAGTTTATATCTATAAGTTAGTTGCAAGCAGGGCAAATGGAAGCAGCTTTACAGCAGTTAAGAAGATGATCTTAACCAGGTAAGCATTTCTTTACATTTTCTATTCATTACGGCCCGGTGATTTAACCGGGCTGTTTTATTTTATACGGAATTTGTGATTTTGTGAATTCCCCGGACCGATTAAATAATCAACCTGCATATTCTTAAGAAAAATTATTTTTATATTTTTAACATATTTGATTAATATTCCATATTTTGTAGTCTATATTGTAAAAGTTCTATTTCATTAGGTCTTTAATCTTTCCTGTCCTGTAAAAAAAATTGTCTACTGAGAGATCTGCTTCTGATTCAATTATTAGGGTCAACATGGATTATATAAGCAATCGAAATTTTAATTGTATATGAGTCTGTTATAAAGAGAGATATTTTCCTTTAATATTTAGAATTTAAAATAAAAGGAGGAGAATCTGAAAATTCCAAAAATCCCATCATTTTTTTAATTAACATTTTTAACAGGAGTTCTTATATGAAGAATTTCTTTTCGTTACTAATTGTTTCTTTTTTTGTATGCAGCATAATTTATGCTCAACAAGCTCCCGATTTTGTGGGAAAACATTTAATTACCAGGCAGCAGGATGGAGTAAATCAGCAGGGTTACTTCACTGTACCTGAGATCAATTATTCTGTTCATGTTCCCTTTGCCCCAGTTAATACCTATTATAATGATTTATTAACGGGAACAACTATTCGCTGGAATTATACGGACCCGGTTTCAATAGGAGATAAGTGCGTGGTTAGTGGTAATGGAGAATATTGTGCAGTAGGATGGGGGTTGAATAATCCACGAATTTCATTTTATGGCAACAATAATTCTACTCCATTATGGGAATACCCGGTTGCTAATAATCTACAGGTGAACTTTGTATCCCTGAATTACAATGGGGATTTAATCGCTGCGGGTGCTTCTATGAACATTTTTGTGTTTAACAGTCCAAGCAATGTTCCAATATTTAATTTTGATTTGACCACCCTCGGAGGAACTCCTTCAGCCGGACCTGTTGCATTAGCGCAAAATGAAAATTTTTTAATTGCAACTTCTACCTACTCTGATTCTTCAATAATTTTTGGATTTAATACATCATCCACAACTCCTGTCTGGTCGGCTACACTTATTGATCCTGCTGGAGGCAGTGGAAGTATACTTGGTGTAAAACTTTCCGGCAATGATTCGTTGATGATTGTAAATACTTACGGAGAGTTTTGGGTTATGGAAACATTCACAGGAAATATTATATATCAGGATGTTATCAACCCGATCAGCGGTTCATCCGGTACACAAGCGACGCAGGGAATCAGTTATGACGGGAACATAATTGCCACAGTAAATTATTATGGATATGTCAGGGTCTTTCAGCGAAACGGATCAGCTTATAATCTTCTTTGGCAGAATCAGGAGTTGCCCGGAACATATTATAACTGGGCAACCTCTGTTGATATATCGAATGACGGAAATTATGTAGCTGTCGGGACTTTAATTTTTGCCTCGTCTTCATCTTATAACGGAACGGTTAAATTATATAAAACTTCAGGAGGAGGAACTACTTCCTGGATTTATGATAATTGCGGAGATGAAGTAACTTCAGTTTCATTTAACGGACCCGGAAACGTACTTGCGGCAGCATCCTGGGGTGTTCTGGGAAACACTACTCCTGATCTATACGTATTTAAAACATGGGAAGGAAATATTCCTATATTTACTGTAAATACAGGCGGATCATTTTTCGATGGAAAAATTTCTTTTGATGGAAGTTCCCTCATAGCATCAGGAAAGGCAGTCCACGCCAGGGAATTTGGTAACGGGGGATTGGCTTATAATTTATCTGTAGATACCTCCGATACAAATGTCCCCGTTGAATTCACTTCTTTTTCAGCAAAAGTAAATGGAGGAAACGTTATTTTAAATTGGTCAACAGCTACAGAAATCAATAACAAAGGATTCCAGGTAGAAAGAAAAATTTCAAACGGGAATTACAATGATGTTGCTTTTGTTGCGGGGCACGGAACAACAACACAACCCCAACAATACAACTTCACAGAAAAAAATGTTGTAAGCGGAAATTATACATACAGATTGAAGCAAATAGATTTTGACGGAGATTACAAATATTCAGGAGAAGCAGAAGTTGAAGTTAATTCTCCTTCCGAATATTCGTTGCAGCAGAATTATCCAAATCCGTTTAATCCTTCAACTCGAATCAATTTCAGTCTTAAAGCGGATTCTAAAGTAACGTTAAAAGTATTTAATATCCTGGGGCAGGAAGTTGCAATACTTGTAAATGAAAATCTCACAGCCGGCGAACACAATATTATTTTCGGTGCTTCCCATTTAAACAGCGGTGTATATCTTTATAAAATAGAAGTTGCCGGAACTGGCGGATACAATTTTACTTCAGTTAAAAAAATGATACTAACCAAGTAAAAATTCTTTTCTTGTAAAGCCGGTCTTGAGCCAGATCGGCTTTTCTTTTTAAATTCTTAACATAATTTTAACACGATTAATTTTTAATAAAGATGATTGTGAATTATTTTAAAATTCTTTTTTGACAATAAAATTTCATTTAAAAATTTTACATTTATTGCAAGTTGGATTCTTTTTTTTTAGTTTAAAATCGGTTCTGGAAAAATATTAATAGTGGACTCTCTAATTCAAACCTAAAGATAATTTCTATGCATTATCAGTTTAGAGACAAAACCAGTGCTCTTCAAAATATATCTATCACAAAATTCTATTCATTAATCATTCATACAAATTCAGGAGGTATCAAATGATACGAAAGCTTCTATTAGTTTCCTTTGCTTTTATTTTGGCTTTTGCAATTACCAGTACTGTAAATGCTCAAAATAGTTCAGTTGAATTAAGTCCTAATACAAGCAGCGCCACTTCTCCAAATGGCACAAATGCTATGTGGGACCTTGAATTCTCATTTAACCTTAATACAGCTTCAGGAGCTGCAGGTAATGCGGGAGCAGAGTTCGACGGAACTTATTTTTACACAACCCGTTGGGCTACAAACCTGATTCATAAATATGATATGTCAGGTAATCTTGTTGAAGAATTTTCAATACCAGGTGTCTCAGGTTTAAGAGATCTTGCATTTGACGGAACTTATTTTTATGGTGGTGCTGCAGGTAATGTTATTTATCAAATGGATTTTGTTACAAAAACTTTGATAGGTACAATCTCAAGTCCTGTAGCAGTTAGATTCATAGCTTATGATGAAAATAATGATGCATTCTGGTGTGGTACCTGGGCAGATAATCCTACATTGGTAAGCAGAAGTGGTGCAACAATAGCTACAATCACAACAGGCTTATCAGGTCAATACGGTGCGGCTTATGATAACGTTACACCGGGAGGACCTTATCTCTGGATGTTCGATCAGGGCGGGGGACTTTGTCCCGGTAGTTTAATGATAATCCAATATTATATTGCAAGCGGAACAGCTACTGGTGTATCTCACGATGCTTGCAACGAATTAACAGATGGTATAGCAGGAGGATTATTTTCCACAACAGATTTTGTTTCAGGAATATTTTCAATTGGCGGTGTAGAGCAAAGCAATTCCGGTTTGGATGATACTTTCTTTATTTATGAGGTAACTCCTCTAGGAAATACAACCCCGATTTCTACAGTTATTGAAGATCTTGATGGTGATTTTGTACCCGATCATTTAGGTGAAACTTTTACAGTTCAGGGTATTGTAATCTCTCCGAATTTTCAGACTGTTAACATTTCTTATTTTATTGATGATGGTACAGGAGGAATTGATGTATTCCATGCAGGTTCTACAAATCCTGTACTAAATCTTGGTGATGAAGTTAATGTTACCGGCGTGGTATCACAGTACAATGGTTTAACCGAGCTTATTCCTGCAAATGAAAGTGATATTCAGGTTGTCAGTTCAGGTAACCCCGTACCTGCTCCAATGGTTGTTACCATAAGCCAATATTTAGGCAATGCTGAATTATATGAAAATAGATTAGTTGGGTTTATGAATGTTTATAAAACCAGTGGAACCTGGCCTACCGCAGGTTCGGGCGGTACTATTTACTTAAGTGATGGTGGCTCTGATTCGCTTAAAGTATATATTGATAGTGATACCGATATTGATGGTAATCCGGAACCGGCATGGCCAAGAGATATAATTGGAATCGGCAGTCAGTATACAACATCAACTCCTCCAAATAATGGATATGAAGTTACTCCGAGATATTATGATACTGATTTTCTGCCTCCGGGATCTTTACCAGTTGAACTAACTTCATTTACTGCAAATGCAAACCTGAATACTGTATCATTAAACTGGAATACGGCATCCGAAATAAATAACCATGGTTTTGAAATTCAGAGAAGTGCAGGAAACGGTTATATAACTGTAGGATTTGTTCAGGGACATGGTACATCCACTCTCCAACATTCTTATTCATATATTGATCAGAATCTTGTTCCCGGACATTATACATACAGATTGAAACAGATGGACTTCCAGGGTTCATATTCATTCAGTTCAGAAGCATCAGTTGAGGTATTTCCTGCAACTTATTCTCTTGATCAGAATTTCCCGAATCCATTTAACCCCAGTACAATGATCAATTTCAATCTGAAAGTTGACTCTAAGGTATCACTTAAGATTTTCAACATTCTCGGTCAGCAGGTTAGGCAACTATTAACCGGCGCTCTGCCTGCCGGTATTCATCAGGTTAATTTCGATGCTTCCAGATTAAACAGCGGTGTCTATTTCTATCGTCTTGAAGCAAGCGGAATTGATGGTTCCACTTTCTCAGCAGTTAAAAAGATGCTGTTCACAAAGTAAATTTTTTAGCTTGAAAAGCCGGTATTTTACCGGCTTTTTATTTATTCTTAATTCTTTCCACTTTAACTACATTGCTACTTCTGATCTATTTTAATAATTTTACTCCGGTTTTTATTAACTGAAAGAGAAAAAATGTTTAACGAAATGAAATCCCGCCTTGCGGGGAAAATAGTTATTCTATCTGTTCTATTTACAAGCACAATACTTCTAACAGGGTGTAGCAGTAAGTCCTCAGGAGATTATATGAAGGCTGCCCACGAAAATATGATGAAAAAAAATATATCAGAAGCTGTTACTGACTATGAATCCGTTGTTAAAGAATTCCCGCAAAGTTCCGAAGCCCCTGATGCCCTTTTTCAAATAGCGACTATTTACCAGAATAAAATGGTAAAAGATCTTTCCGATAATGAATCTTATACAAAAGCAGCTAATACATTCAGGGAAGTTTTTGACAAGTATCCCAATAATGAAAAAGCTCCAATGGCATTATTCCTTTCTGGTTTTATACTGGCAAATGATTTAAAAAATTATGAGGCTGCAACTTCTACTTACAATTTGTTCCTGGAAAAATTTCCCAAACACGAACTGGCAGCTTCAGCCCGCGAGGAACTTGATAATATGGGGTTAAGTCCTGATCAGATTCTTCAGAAAAAAACACCCAAAAGCATATAATGGCAAAAGCTGCACAGGATTATAAAAATTTTCTTAATCCTTCTATAGTTTCCAAGTTAAATTCTCTGGAATTAAAAGCCCGGCTTGTTGTTGAAGGTTTTATGGTTGGACTTCATAAAAGTCCTTACCATGGGTTTAGTGTGGAATTTACAGAACATCGTCCTTATATGCAGGGAGACAGCTTAAAGGATATTGACTGGAAAGTATACGGAAAAACCGAAAAGTTTTTTATAAAACAGTATGAAGAAGAAACAAATCTCAAAAGCTATATATTACTTGATTCCAGCAAGTCGATGCAATATAGTTCAGAGAAAAATATTTCAAAACTCGAATATGGAATCACTCTTGTTGCAGCACTAAGCTACCTTATGGTAAAGCAAAAAGATGCGGTAGGTTTAACAGTTTATGCAGATGAAATTAAAAATTATTTTCCACCCAGGGCATCTAAAGCGTACTTGCAGGAAATTCTGAAAAGCCTGAGTTCTCTTGCCGCTTCCAGTAAAACAAACACTGCCTCATGTCTGAATTCTATTGCTGAGAAAATTAAAAGAAGGGGATTGGTAATAATTATTTCTGATTTATTTGATGATATTAATTCTATTTTATCTGCATTAAAACATTTCAGGTATCAGAAGAATGAAGTTATAGTATTTCAACTTCTCGATCCTGTTGAAAGAAGCTTTTCTTTTGGTGCTGATGCGGTTTTCAAAGATCTTGAAACAGAAGAAGAGATGACAACGCGTCCTTACCAGATTCAGAAAGCTTACCAGCAGGCAATGAAAGATTTTGTTAACACCATAAAGAAGGAATGCCTTAATTCAAACATTGAATATAACCTGATTGACACCTCAGCACCTTTCGACAAAGCCCTGTTCAGCTACATACAAAAAAGAAGCATGCTTTACTGAGTAATCGCTTCAATTTCTTTTAAATACTTTTCTGATAGTATTTCAGAAGCTTTTTTGTCTTTTGCCTCAGTTATAATTCTTATAATCGGTTCTGTATTTGATTTTCTGAAGTGTACCCAATGATCCGGAAAATCAATTCTTAAACCATCTTCAGTATTAATTTTTTCCGTACCGTATTTATTAATTAATGAAGCAATAATTGCATCGGGTTTGTTTTCCCCGATCATTATTTTTTTCTTGGTTATAAAATATGACGGAAGGGATTTTTTTAGCTCATCCATTGTTCCGCCGAATTCAAGAAGATGCTGCAGCGTAATTGCAATTCCAACGAGTGCATCCCTGCCGTAATGAAGAGCAGGGTAAATGACTCCTCCACTTCCTTCGCCTCCGATAATTGCTTTTACCTCCTTCATTTTTTTTACCACATTGGCTTCACCCACGGGAGAACGAAATACTTTGCAGCCAAATTCTTCGGCTACATCATCGACTCCTCGGGTTGTGGAAAGGTTGACTACAACATTTCCTTTCTCTTTGGATAAAATAAATTTTGCGGCCTGTGTTATTGTATTCTCTTCACTGAAAGGCTCACCTCTATTCGTAATAAGTACAAGCCTGTCAACATCGGGATCGACAACCACCCCGAGATCCGCTTTATTTTTTTTAACTTCCTTCATTGTATTAACCAGGTTTTCAGGAATAGGTTCCGGCAGCCTAGAAAAGATACCGGTCTTTTCACAATTATATTCAATTATTTCGCATCCGAATTCCTTAAGCAGTTCGGGGATTACATAAACACCGGCACCATTTACACAATCAGCTAAAACTCTGAATTTTCTTTTTCTTATTTTAGCTTTATTTATATACTTCATCTCAAGTACATCGTGCATATGTCTTTTTAAACCATCAGAATAATTCCTGCTCTTTCCGATTTTATCCCAGCTCTTAAATTTGTTCTCCGATAAATTCATAATTTTCAGTAGTTTAGTATTTTCCTCAGGAGTCATAAACTGCCCTGTAGAATTCAAAAGCTTTAATGCATTCCATTCATTAGGATTATGACTTGCAGAAATTGCAATACCACCCTGTGCGTTCAATGTTTTTACAGTGTATTGAACCGTAGGAGTAGGACATATACCGATATCAAGTACATCAATTCCTTTTGCATTTAAAGTAGCTGTTACTATTGAGTTAACCATTTCTCCAGTAATGCGGGCATCGCGACCGACGACAACCTTTCCATTTCCTACAAAATCTGCATAAGCGGACGTGAAATTAACTATTACATTTGGATCTAATCCATCGCCTACAATTCCGCGGATTCCAGAAATACTAACCATCAAAGTAGACATTTATCCTCCGGACATTTTTGGAAATAAAAAACAAAAATAAGATTATTTCGGCTTTTTGTAAGTTATTATTTAATTTTAATTTCTTTTAATAATGATAAGGTATATAATCAAATGCTTGATTTAGAACTTCATAATAAAATTAAAAAAGTTAATAATCTTCTCATAAAAAGATTCGGAATTCCCGAAAAGAATAAAAAAACTCCCGATCCTGTCGATCTTTTAATAGCAACCATTCTATCTCAAAATACAAATGATACAAATTCATATAAAGCATTTAAAAATTTAAAAGATAATTTTACAAACTGGGACGAGCTTGAAAAACTCCCGGCTTCCAAAATTGAAAAATACATCAAAGTTGCTGGTTTAGGTAAACAGAAATCAAATGCAATTAAAGGATTTCTTAAACAGATAAAGAAAGAGAAGGGAAAAATCTCTCTCGATTATCTTAGTAAGAAAAATAACTTGGAAGTAATTGAAGAGTTGACAGGTTACAATGGGGTTGGTGTGAAAACAGCAAGCTGTGTGCTTTTATTTTCAATGGAAAGAAATATTTGTCCTGTTGATACCCATGTTCACAGAACAACGAACAGAATAGGTTTGGTTAACACCAAAACCCCTGATAAAACATTTTTAATATTAAATAAAAACCTGCCGGAAGGAATTGCACATCAGTTCCATACCAACCTGATAAGATTAGGAAGGGAAATTTGCAAGCCTGCAAAACCATTTTGTACGGTTTGTCCTTTGATTAAGATTTGCAAATATCCTGATAAAAATTCCGAATCAATAGTTAAGACTATACCAAATAACTTTATGCTCCTGGATAATGTTTCCTGAAATATCCATAAGTAATTGTGATATAGATGATTACAGGACTGAAGCAATTTAGTTAGATTTTTATTTGTAATTAAATTCGTTTAAATTAGAATACTTTAATAATCCAACAAAAAATTACAGGAGAAGATTAATGTCAGGACAATTAGGCATTATTGGTTACGATTATATTGAATTTTACGTAGGCTCTGCCAAAATGTGGGCTTATTGGCATGCGAAAGCAATGGGATTTCAACTAAAAGGTTATCTCGGTCCGGAAACAGGAGTAAAAGACAGAGTATCCTATTATCTCGTAAAAGATAAACTTCAATTTGTTGTAACCTCTTTTGCAAAACCGAGTAATTTTGATGTGGCAAATTTTGTTCATCAGCATGGCGATGGTGTTAAGCGATGGTCTTTAAAAGTAAAAGATGTTAAAAAAGCATTTGATACTGCTGTTGAGAATGGCGGTATACCTGTAAGATCACCTAAAAAATTAAGCGATGATAATGGTTATGTTGAGGAAGCAGCAATAAAGCTTTATGATGATGCGGAAATAGTTTTTATAAACAGGGATAATTACAAAGGAATATTTAAACCGGGATTTGATAAACCGCGTTTAAATATAAACGTCGAAGCCAAGGAGACCGGCTTAATTGAAGTAGATCACGTTGTTGGAAATGTAAGAACAAACGAGATGAATCTCTGGGAAAATTATATGAATAAAACCCTGAACTTTGAAACTTTTATTGAATTCGGTGCAGGAGATATTTCAACACAGTACTCTGCTCTTCTTTCAAAAGTTGTCCGTTCAAAAGATGGTGCCCCGGTTAAGAATCCGTTAAATGAACCTTATGAAGGATTAAAAAAATCGCAGATAGAAGAATATATTGATGAGTATGTTGGCTCCGGAATTCAGCACATCGCGATTTCAACAAATAACATTCTTACCACGATTGATAATATGCGGAAGAACGGGGTAGAATTTCTTACAGTTCCCGGTTCTTATTATGATATTCTTAAAGAGAAGAAATTAAGTTATATAGAAGAGGATATAGAAGATTTAAGGAAGTACGGAATACTTTGTGATACAGAAGGCAAAGGTTACCTGCTTCAGCTTTTTACAAAACCAATTGGTGACCGACCTACTTTCTTTTATGAAATTATTCAGAGAAAGCAGGGTGCCGAGGGATTTGGCCAGGGTAATTTCCAGGCACTGTTTGAATCGATTGAAAGAGATCAGCAGGCAAGAGGAAATTTTGACAGAGAATAAAAAATATTTTACAAATAAAATAAACGGAGGTTTGAAGTGCCATACTATGTTAAAGTAGGAAAGGTTCCTCCTAAAAGACATATAACCTTTTACAAACCCGATGGTAAGTCTCTTTACCGTGAAGAGCTTTTCAGCACTAAAGGTTTCTCAGGAATTTATTCGAATAAATATCATCTTTATATGCCGCCGCAGGTAGATTCCATAAGAGAAGTAGCAAAAGATGTTTCAAATGATTGGAACGATGCTCCTCTTCAGTATTATCATTTCTTTACCGATGCTAAACAAACTGAAGGAAATTTTCTTACTTCAAGAAATATTTTCTTGAAAAATGAACACTGCATAATGTCAACTGCACAGGTTTCGGAAGATACAAATATTTTTTACAGGAACAGCTATAAGCATGAGCTTGTATTTATTCATCACGGTGAGGGAGAATTTCTTTCTGAGTACGGTAGGATTGCTTTTGAACAATGGGATTATATTGTTGTCCCGAAAGGAACAACCTACCAGATGAAATTTAAAAGCTTTGAAAATGTTAAGTTGTTTATAGTTGAATCTGACACACCATTTGATATCCCTGCACATTTCAGGAATGAATATGGGCAGTTAAAAGAAGACGCCCCGTATTATGAGCGTGATTTCAGACCCCCGGTATTTATGGATCCTGTAGATGAAAAAGGTACTTTCCCTCTTATGCTTAAGGTATCCGACAGAATGTTTGAATATCATCTCCCGCATCATCCCTTTGACGTAGTTGGCTGGGATGGTTATTTATATCCTTATGCATTCAACATAAAAGAGTATGCTCCAAAGGTTGGAAAAATTCATCTTCCGCCGCCGATACATCTTATGTTCACAACTGAACATTTTGTTGTTTGTAATTTTGTGCCGCGTCTGTTTGATTTTCATCCGCAGTCAATCCCGGCTCCTTACTATCATTCGAATGTTGATAGTGATGAAGTTCTTTATTATGTATACGGAGATTTTATGTCGAGAACCGGTGTAAAGGAAGGTTCAATTACTCTGCATCCGATGGGAATTCCACATGGACCGCAGCCGGGAAAAACTGAAGCATCAATAGGGAAGAAAGAAACCGATGAGTATGCTATAATGATTGATACTTTTACTCCATTGAAAGTAACAAGGAATGTTCAGGAAACAATGGTTGAAGATTATCATCATTCCTGGCTTGAGAAATAATTCTGTAAATTAGATATACCGGATTTTAAAAATCCGGTATATCTAAAGTATGTTACACAAATACTCTAAAGTGTTATGATAAAAATTCCTGAACACATTCAGAAACTAAAGCCGTATAAAGCCGGCAAACCAATTGAAGAATTAGCGCTGGAGAAGGGGATTAAAAAGATTGTCAAGCTTGCATCAAATGAAAATCCTCTGGGCCCTTCGCCCAAAGCCGTTGAAGAGATAAAAAAGCATATAACTGAATTACACCGCTACACAAATCCGTCTGCTTATAAACTGGTAAATGCGATAGCTGAAAAGTACAAAAAGCAGCCCGGGCAGATTGTTACAGGCAGCGGTTCAGATTCACTGCTTCAGTATTTAATTACAGCATTCAGCGATGAAGAAGATGAACTGATTACTTCAGAAGGAACTTTCATCGGTTGGTACGTTAACGCAAATAAGTATGGAAGAAAATCAAAATTGATTCCTTTGAAAAATTATCATTTTGATCTTGGAGGAATAGTTGAAAGTATAGATAAAAAAACAAAAATAATATACCTGGCAAACCCGAATAATCCAACCGGTACAATGTTTACTAAAGCTGAGTTTGAAGAATTCATACGAAAAATCCCTGACAGGGTTCTTGTTGTTTTAGATGAAGCGTATACGGTTTATGCTGAGTCGAATCCCGAATATCCTAATGGGTTGAGTTATAATCTCGACAATCTTTTAGTCCTCAGAACATTGTCCAAAGCTTATGGATTAGCTGGAATAAGAATCGGATTTGCATTTGGTAAGGAATATTTGATAAGAGAAATGTATAAAGTTAAGCTGCCATTTGAGCCAAACCAATTAGCTCAGGATGCGGCAATTGCGGCTCTGAAAGATGATGATTTTCTGAAAAAAACTGTTGAGTTGAATAAACATTCATTGGAGATATTACGAAAGAAATTTGATGAACTGGGAATCGATTACATTCCTACTTTCGCCAATTTTTATTTGCTTCTTTTTCCCAATGAAGAATTTACTACGGAGTTTAACAATGAGTGTCTGAACAGAGGATTAATTTTACGGCACGTAAATACTTTTGGAATTCCTAACGGTATCAGGATAAACTCGGGAACAATTGAAGAAACTGATTTTGCACTACAGGTTATAGAAGAAGTATATAACCTGGTAACCGAGAAGCATAACCTTCAGATGCAGAAATAATTTCAAACAAATCATATTTTTTTTTAGTACTGTAAATAAAAAGGAGTTAATAAAAATATTAGATGAAATTTGTAAGCTTTATTCAAAATAATAATGAAAGATTAGGATTATTTCACGATAATAAAATTTACGATCTGAAGAATACTGCAGGTAGGTTAAATGTGAATTTGCCTGACAATATGCTGGAATTTCTCTGGGGTGGTGAAAGAAATATGGAAATTGCGCATAAGGTTGATGACGGAATTAAAAACGGAAAAGTCCCGGCTTCTTTTAATAAAAATGAAATTAAATTAATTGCTCCTGTTCCTCATCCAACGTCCTGTCGTGATGGTTATGCATTCCGTCAGCATGTTGCTACTGCAAGAAGAAACAGGGGTGTTGAAATGATTCCTGAATTTGATCAGTTTCCTGTATTTTATTTCACCAACCATAATGCAATTTTTGGTGAAGGTACAATTGAGGTCGAAAAAGATCATCTTGAAAAACTTGATTTTGAGCTTGAAGCTGCGATCGTTCTCAATAAAGAAGGAATAAATATCGATGTTAAGGATGCAGATTCATATATAGCAGGCTATATGATTATGAATGACCTTTCTGCCAGAAGATTGCAAATGGAAGAAATGAAATTGAACTTAGGACCGATGAAAGGTAAAGACTTTGCAACTGCAATTGGTCCCTGGCTGGTAACACCTGATGAACTGGAATCTTATAAGAGTGAAACTCCATCCGGATTAAAATTCGATCTCAGTATGAAAGCTTTCCATAATGGAAAACAAATTTCCAGAGGAACGATGAAAGATATGAACTGGACTTTTGCAGAAATAATTGAAAGAGCATCTTACGGAGTAAAATTATTTCCCGGTGATGTAATTGGTTCAGGAACGGTTGGGACAGGCTGCTATCTTGAACTAAACGGAACCTGGACAATTGAGGCAAGAGAAAAAGGAGAAGAGTTTACTCCTGTCTGGTTAAAAGAGGGAGACACGATCTCCTGCGAGATTGAAGGACTAGGGAAACTGGAAAATAAGATTGCAAAAAAATCGGATTATTCTATACTTGCAAAAAAGAAAAAAATATAATGATTCACATAGAACCCAAAGATGCTGCTGTTTCAGAAGTTCACAGGTTAATATTAGGCGGTGTTGGTCCCAGACCTATTGCATTGGTTTCAACAATTTCCAAAGATGGTATTCTTAATTTAACCCCATTTTCTTTTTTTAATGCGTTTGGTGCCAATCCCCCAATTATAGCTTTTTCTCCTTCACGAAGAGGAAGAAATGCAACACTAAAAGATACTTATTATAACCTTATGGATAATGGAGAATGCGTTGTTCAGTCTGTAACTTATCCGATTGTTGAACAGATAAGCCTTGCATCAACCGAATATAACCCGGAGATTAATGAATTTATAAAAAGCGGCTTAACCCCGGTTGATTCTGATCTTGTTAAACCGAAACGTGTAAAAGAATCTCCTTTCCAGATGGAGTGTAAATTACGTGAAATGCGAAGCTTTGGTGAAGGGGGAGCTTCAGCAAACATTGCAATCTGTGAAGTGATAAAATTTCATGTTGCAGATGATATATTTAGAGACGGAGTTATTCATCCTGATTTAATTGATCTTGCGGCAAGGATGTCCGCAAATTTTTACTGCAGGGCAAGCGGAGATTCAATTTTTGAAATAGAAAAACCTCTTCTGAAAAAAGGAATAGGATATGATATGCTTCCAGACTTTATGAGGAACTCAGATATTTATACGGGAAATAATCTTGGGAAATTCGGAAACATCGAACAGATTCCTTCAGATAAAGAGGTGAATGAATTTATTTCTGAATACACGAAAAAAGAAATTAATTTTTTCGAACCAACACTTGAGGCTTTTTACAGGTATCAAAGACATAATGACCTGGAAAGAATGTTAAAATCCGCTCTGGAACTAAAAAATCAAAAGCATAAAAAAAGTAAGGTATTACTCGAAATGACTGCAAAATGTGCCTTGGAGATGAATCAAGTGGAATTTGCCTGGAAGACAGCTTTGTTTGCAGGAAGCAAAGTCTATAACGGGAGTTAAAATTGGAAGAACCTTTATGGAAACCATCCGAAGAAAGAATTTCGAAATCAAATCTTACATCTTTCACCCATTATGTGGAAGAACTTCTTAACAGAAAAATTCCCTCATACCAGGAACTTTATGATTGGTCAATAACTGAAATTGAAGAATTCTGGAAGTCGATATGGATTATATCTGAAATAATTCACTCTAAACCATATAAAGAAGTTTTATCCGGTGAAGAGATGTTTGGGGCTAAATGGTTTAAAGGCGCTGAATTGAATTTTGCGGAAAACCTTTTAAGATACCGGGATGATCATACAGCTTTAATCAGCTCGAGAGAAAATTCTCCTACAATTAAATTAACTTATTCTGAACTTTACAAGGTTGTTGCATCTCTCTCTGAATCTTTGAAAGAAATGGGGATTAAGAAAGATGACAGAGTAGCCGGATTTGTTAATAATATTACTGAATCTATAATTGCAATGCTTGCCGCAACAAGTCTGGGAGCACTCTGGTCATCTTGCTCCCCTGATTTTGGGTATAAAGGAGTATTGGACAGATTTGGTCAAATCCAGCCTAAAATTTTATTTGCAATTGAGGGCTACTATTATAATGGTAAGCTGATTGATTGTTCAGAGAAAATAGAAGTAATCAGGAAAAGTATTCCTTCAATTGAACAGGTAATTCTGATAAAAAGATTTAATGATTTTAAAGGATATTTATCAACAGATAAAACTTCTGCTAAAATAAATAACTCTATATATTTTAATGAATTAATATCGAATACCTCAAAAGAAATAAAGTTTGAACAGGTTCCCTTTGATCACCCGGTTTATATTATGTATTCATCCGGAACCACAGGTATTCCCAAATGCATCGTACATAGCGGGGGTGGAACATTGCTCCAGCATTTTAAAGAATTATCTTTACATACAAACCTGAAAAGAGAAGATGTAATTACTTATTACACTACCTGCGGCTGGATGATGTGGAATTGGCTTGTTAGTTCACTGAGCATGGGAGCAAGCATACTTTTATATGATGGAAGTCCGGTCTATCCAAATATAAATGTTCTTTGGAATAAAATAGAAGAAGAAAAGATTTCTATTTTTGGTACAAGTCCCAAATTTTTAACGATGATTCAGAAATCTGGTTTAGTTCCTAAGGATAAATTTAATCTATCATCTCTTAAAACTATTCTCTCGACAGGTTCGCCTCTTTCAGTAGAAAATTTTAATTGGGTCTATGAAAATGTTAAAAGCGACTTACAGTTATCTTCTATTTCAGGGGGAACAGATATCGTCTCGTGCTTCATGCTTGGCAATCCCAATACCCCGGTTTATGCAGGAGAAATTCAAAGCAGAGGATTGGGAATGAAGGTTGAAGCCTTCAATGAAAAAGGTGAACCGGTTGTTGAAGATAAAGGTGAACTTGTTTGTACAAAAGCTTTTCCTTCAATGCCTGTCTATTTCTGGAATGATCCCAACAATATAAAATATCAGTCAGCATATTTTAAGCATTTTCCCGGCATATGGCGACATGGAGATTATATTAAAATTACAAAACATGGTGGTATAATTATTTATGGTAGATCCGATGCAACTTTAAATCCCGGCGGCGTCCGGATCGGGACTGCAGAAATTTACAGGGTAGTGGAATCGATGGATGAAATTACAGATAGCCTGGTAGTAGGACAAAACTGGAAAAATGATATAAGAATAATTTTGTTTGTCGTTTTAAAGCAAAATCATGTATTAAATGATAAACTTATTGAAAAAATAAAAAATGAGATAAGGACAAATGCTACCCCGCGTCATATTCCTGCAAGAGTATTTCAAATAAAAGATGTTCCCAGAACAATCAGCGGTAAAAAAGTTGAACTTGCAGTTACAAGAATAATTCACAATGAAAATGTTGAGAACCGAGATGCTCTTGCAAATCCTGAATCTCTCGAACAATTCAAAAAAATTATCCCCTATTTAAATCGTTAGACTAAATATAAAGAGCGCTGCCGAATTCTCTTCTGTGCTTTAAGGTGATTTCGTTTTCTTCACCAAGAAATTTAAAAATTGCTATACAGGCTTTTCTGGCTCCATCATCATCAAGACTTCTGTCAGTTTTTATCACATCTATAAATTTCTCGAGAGCAGAATCGAAATTTTTCTTTTTAAGTTCAGCAATTGCTGATTTATATTCTACTGCCGCCCCATTACCATTAATTCCATTTAGAGAAAACAAATGCGCAATTGTTTTTATTGATTCAATGGTTTCTGAATAGTTAATATCATTTTCTGATTCTACAGCAAGCTTTTCTGCAGTTTCAGGTTCCCTAAATAATAAGGTCTTTGCAAGCAGAATTTTTAATTCAGAATTATCTGGTTCGGCTTTAAGAAGTTTTTCAATCAGAGCAGAAGCCTTATTACTCTCACCTTTATAAATCAGGTCTTTTGCTCTTTCAATTTCCACGGCATTTTTTCCGGGGATTGCTTTTTTCAACCACTGCTCAACTGCAGGTTCAGGAAGAGCGCCCGTAAACTCATCGGCCACTTCACCATTAATAAATAATTTTACATTCGGTATACTCCGTATTCCATATTTGGCAGCTATTTCCTGGTTTTCATCTGTGTTTACTTTTACAAGTTGAAATATATCTTTGTATTTTTTAGCAAGTTTTTCCAGTGTCGGTCCAAGTATTCTGCAGGGTGCGCACCATTCAGCCCAGAAATCAACAAGTACCGGGATTGATTTACTCCGTTTAATGATATCTTCATTAAAATCATTTACTTCATAATTCATTTATGAGGCTCCAGATATTTTTTTCAATTTAGTATTTAAAAATAAAAATGAGATTGCTTAAAAGAAATATTAATGATAATTCCTAATAACTGAACACACCAGAATAAATTTGAAAATCTTTTTAAGCAGACCCGGGATATTAATCAGAATAATATAAAGTAGCTCAGTAATCTTCTACAACCGCCAGTATATCAGAACGTTGAATGAGCTTGTACTCTTTACCGTTCATTTCTATTTCATCTCCACTATACCTGGCAAACAATACTTTGTTGCCTTCCTTTATTTTTTCTCTTAAATCTTCATCTGTCCCAACCGCAATTACAGTTCCCATCCTTGGCTTTTCTTTGGCAGTATCCGGTATAATTATTCCCGAAGCGGTTTTTTCTTCAGCCTGTAAAGGTTCAAGAAGTATACGATCGTCAATAGGTTTAATGGTCATTTCATTCCTCAGTTTTTTAAGTTTAACATTTGCATTATCCTGGGTTTATCAAAACCTACAATTGGTTTATTATTAATTAATATTACCGGTACACCCATTTGCCCGGTTCTTCTCTGCATATCTCTTGCTGCCCGTTCATCCCTGGAGACATCAACATCAGTGAAACGGATATTCTTTTCTCTGAAATATCTTTTAGCTGCATTACAGAAACTGCAAGTTGGTGTTGAGAATACGATTACTTTTGGTTGCTGTAGCATCTTGAAATAATTTTTTGTTATTAACTGAAAATATGATTCACTTTTACTTAAATAGATTCACAAGCCGAAAAAAAAATTCATTAATGAAAACAATTTTAAAGGAGTATTAAACCGGGGAGAATTGAAATAAAAAAAGGAATTGAGCTAACATCTGTTGGCTCAATTCCTTACTAATGGGAAGATATGATAAATTAAATTTTAGCAGCCGCCAAGCACTCTTTTTGTTTTCTTTACAGGAACAACTGTGTTTTTATTTTTCTCAATTAAAACAGGTATAATCTTACTTGCCTGCTCACGGAAACGATTTGTATCTGCCTCATGCCTGGTATTTATCTCAGATGGCTTTTTGTAATTTATAATTTCATTTTTGAATTCATCTAATCCGCCTTTAAGGTAAGAAATATTTTCAAATCCCAGCCTATCTGCAATTATTGCACCCTTCTTCGATGAGACCCCATCGTCCCCAATGAATACATATATTTTATGCTTTACAGCCAGAATATTTTTAGCATCCTTTACAAACAGATTCTTCAGGGTGAATGATTGCGAATGAGGGAGGCTGAGTTTTTTAAACTCTTCAACCGGTCTTACATCAATAATTTGTAGAAGATTCTCATCATCCATTAAACGAAAAGCCAGTTCATCTGATGTCATAGATTTAATATTATAACTATTAACATAATCATTATTTTGAATGTCATTCAGATATGATTCTTTTATATCTGGCATTATAAATGCCGAAAGACCAATTAAAAATGCTAATCCTGTAAGACCGACATATAACCTTGCCGGTTTAAATTCAGGGTTGGGTTTTCCGTTTACTTTATTTTCAACTAAGGTCGTAAACCAGAATGCTCCTACAGCCACAAGAGTTAAAAGAAATGCAAACAAAGCCTGGGACATTCCTATGGTTTCAAAGATTCTCACATTTCCCCAGGAATCAGCATTATAAAAATTTTCAAAAACCGGATAACCTTCAGCAAAAATCAGAACACCGATACCGGAACCTAATACGAATATCATTCCGTCTATTTTTCCAATAGCTGCTGCAGTTATGCTTGTGCCGGGACAGAATCCGCCGATCACAAATCCCAGCCCCATAATAAGTCCGCCTACAACTGCTGACCGGAGAAAAGTGGGATTTATATAGATTAAACTTAAATCCAGCAGACCAAAATGACCCAGTATAATTACTCCGAGCATAGCGGTCACTCCTGCTGTAAAGAATACTCTCAAAACAGTAAAGTCATAGCCGTAAAATAATCCAACCAGTTTCCTGGAAGTTGAAAACCCTGCTTGTTCTAGTATAAAGCCGAATGCTATACCGATAAAAATGGCTACAATAAAATTTAATTCATTGCCGATGATGTCTGGTACTAAGGGTCCCAATTTTATATCCTTTCAAAATTTAAATTAACAGAAATCTGACTGATCAAATTTCTTCTCATATCCAAAGTTTTCTGAAGAAGTAAGCGAACATATAGGCTCCACCGAAGATGCCCATCATGGTAATTATCCCGCCGGTTGAAAGAACCGCCATTCCGCTTAAAGCTGCACCGCTTGTACATCCTCTGCCGAATTGTGCTCCAAGACCAAAGAGTAATCCGCCAATAAGGGCTCCGGCAACTCTTGTCTTTGATTTGATTTTAGGTGAATGTTCAAGTGTAAAGTTCAATCTGTTTGAAATTAATCCTGAAACAAATGATCCGAGTATTACTCCAAGTATTTCAAAAACCAGCCAGTTTTTTAAAGGCATATTCTGATGTTCGGTCAGGTATTCTTCATAAAATTTTTCGTGGTTAATATGACCGGGAGCCACCGATTGTACGGTAGCCACAACAGCACTTTTAACAGCACCACTTGCACCTAATCCTCTTCCTGTTATATAAATTGTCGAAAGCAAAAGCAGGCCGAGTAAAACTCCCGCCAGATATGGGTTCATAAATTTTTTTGGTTTCATAATTTCCTCACTCGCTTAAAGTTAATTCTTTTTCCGGCTCTTCTGTTTTTACATTTTCAGCAGAAGCGTTTTCATCTTCTTCGAGTTCTTCATAACCTGTAATCATTGCCTTCAGGTTAGATGTTAATGTTGAACCGGTTGTAATGAGATAAATGTGAGCTATAATAAATGCAACTAAAAGAAATGCACCGGCGGTGTGTACAAGTGCAATTCCTTTTATTGAATGAATGTTTAATGGTTCTATTGAATTTCCCTGGGGATATCTGTAAAACATGTATAACAATCCGGAAATAACCATAACTGGTATAACTAATAATTTTAATCCGAGATAAACCAGCCTCTGTATAGGATTTAGTTTACTCAATACAGTTTTCTTAGTCGGATGAGGAGCATTCCGGAATATTCCCAAAAGATAAAATCTTAGTTGGGCTTTTAAATTTTTAAGTGTGGGGACATATTGTCTCCATTCCCCGGTTGTGAAGTGCCAGAAAATTGCAAACACAATTAATATTATGAATGAATAAGCCGCAATTTTATGATAACTCACAGCATTCTGATAACCGAAAAAACTTATTGTTCCGTGTATTTCAAATCCTGTTAAAGCCAGGAATAAAATCAGGAATGATTGTGTCCAGTGCCAGAATCTTTCGAAAGATTTATATATATAAGATTGTGTTTTCATCATTAACCTCTTATCCTGGATTTTCTTGATGTAACTATTCTAAGAATACCATGTGAAAGTATTCCAATAAGTGTTAAAAGAATTATTAAAGTTCCGCCTGTTTCAATTACCGAAGAATAGTCTCTAGCCGGCATATAAAAATCTGTTAAAGCAGCAAGCCTGCTGTTATTTCTTGTATGACATTCGGTGCACTGAACCGTTAGATCTTTAGTTGAAACCATATGATTTACCGGCCAGAACATTTCAGTATTTATAAAAGCAACCTTTCCACTGAATGGGACTTTAATTTCTTTCATACCAACTTCTGAAGCTCTTCTCCAGTTAAAATCCTGCCAGAATGCACCTTCACCTTTCTTATCTGCAAACAGCTTAGGTTGAATAAGAACTTTATTAACCGGATCATACGGCTGACGTGAACGATGTATTTTTACAGGAATTATTTTAGCATCGGGATCAGCGTAGGAACCAAATAAAGTATTTATCTGCAAGGGTTTTGTAGTATCGGTAATTGTATCACCTATTAAGTAATGATCCGCAGTCCCGTTAAACCATACATAGTCCGGTTTAAGATTTTTTCCCCATACAAAGCTTCCTTTAATAGACAAATAAGTATGGTTACCATCGGCATCATCAATTTCAAAAGGTTTTCCATCTTTTAATTTACCTGCAGTAGACCAATCCCAAAATGTTTTTGTTGCATTTACTTTTGCATAAACTGGAATATGGCAGGTTTGGCAGGCTACTTTAATTGTATGTTCATTTAAAATTTCATCTGCGTGCGGGCTCGAAGTATGGCATTCTTCGCAGGTTGCACGGTTTCTATTCATTGAAGATAATGAATACATTTTCCCGGCAATATTATGATTCTTTGTTATATGGCAATCTACACACTGTAAATTATCCCCGTCAACCCCCATATGCACATCAACATCGTGTGTTGGTTGAAACAAAGCTTGCTCAAGATCGCCGTGTTTTACGTTATTTCCACCACCGCCGTAAAAATGGCAGACTCCGCAATTGGAACGTGTTGGTTTCCCAACATGCTGTGCAATATTATTCAGGTCTAATGATGGATCAGGTAAACCGGCTTTTTCAGGAGCCTTAGTATAAGACTCAGTTTGATCGTGGCAAACGAGGCAATCAATATTTTTTGCATCAGTAAAACTAAACATTGAGCTTGTCATTCCGTATCCAATATGACATTTAGCGCAGCTTTGCTCATTACCTTCAATTCCAATACAAAAATTGTTTATTGCATTTTTTTTACCAAGATAAACAATGCCCCGCCCCTCAATGTATTCTACACTTTCCCAGTTCCAGTGATTGGATTTCATTACTTCTTTGTCCCTGCCGTTATGGCAGGAAATACATGCTTCAGTGACTTCCTGTGGACTATTGAACTTCTTTTTAAGTACAGCGAATTGTGAATGATCCACAGAAGATGAATCTTTGTGAGAATATCTTTCTTTAAGTTTTGTTAAACTGGTTGGTTCCTGACTTTTTTCCTGCAAAATAGATACTGCAGAAATTATTACCAGACCAGCCATTACCAGAGTAAGTACTATTTTTTTCATTTCGAATTTATTATTTGATTTAAAATTACCTTATTATTGGTTTTGTATAGTCAACTTTACTATATTTTCTTTAATTAATTTGCAGTTGGAGAAATTTTTGTAAACATCACAACCTCTGCAAATTGATCCTGAGCAGATATTTCTTTCATGATTAAAAGACCAGCAGGGATTTGAATGATTAATGAATGCTCTACATTTTGCCCTTTCTTCTTCGCTGCACCCTTTAATTGACCAGCAGGGGATTAGAGAGTAAATTGTTTTAATTCCCTCAATACTTATTTTGTGTTCGTTTATCGTTTCCCTTATGCATTTTAATCTTTCAATATCGGAATCTGAATACAAACGGTGACCGGTTTCTTTACGATGAGGCAGAATCAAACCTTCCCTTTCGTACATTCTTAAAGTGTGAACGGATATTCCAAGTAATTTTGCTGCCGAACTTATAGGGAACAATGGTTCATCATTATTGTTCATTTAACGGTCACTTTTTCTTAATTCCGAATACTTATAGTTATAACTATCAAGATTTCTGCCAATTATAAATATAGAAATATGTTTGAATCTAACCGATTTAATTTATTTTTGTTTTCACTTAGAAGAAAAAACAAAATATTCTTCCTTGATATGAGAAAATGATGCTATTAACAATTGTTATCTTTATTAAAAATAGAAGCTTTATTGATCCATTGTGCTGTTTAAAATCTCTACATTTATGAAGTTCTTTTTAATAAAAAACATTTATATTATAGGTTGTTTTATAAAATATTTATTAATAATTCATTTGTGGTGATAATTATGAAAAGGTGTTTACTGTTCTCTTTTTTAATTCTTTGGTTGTTTCCTCTTGTAATTAATGCTCAGGAAACTTTTGAAAACGGAGCTAAATATTGCAGCGAGAAAAAGATTCATTCTGGAATAAATTTAAGTCCCAATGAAATAACAGCTAATATTCAGCATACTTACGATGTTCTGAATTATACGTTGAATCTCGATTTGTATAACTGTTATGTTAGTCCTTATCTCAAATCATTCCCGGGATATGAAATTATAACATTCGAAGTAGATTCAACCTTGAATTTCATTAAGCTGAATGCTGTTAATACTTCGCTTACAATAGATTCAGTTTCTATGGCAGGTGTTAGCTTTACTCATAATGCTGATGTTCTTACAATTACTCTTGATCAGACTTATGCCGTTGGAGATACTGTTAGTGTTAAGATTTATTATAAACATAAGAATGTAGCGGATGGTGCTGTTTATGTAAGTAATGGATTTCTTTTTACGGATTGTGAACCTGAGGGAGCCAGGAAATGGTATCCCTGCTGGGATAAACCTTCGGATAAAGCTACCTCTGATCTTACTGTAAAAGTTCCGTCCAATGTTAAGTTTGGTTCAAACGGAGTATTGCAGGATTCTGTTATGATTGCCGATACTATCTATTATCATTGGGTAAGTTTAAACCCCGTAGCAACTTATCTTAGGGTAATGACAGGTAAAGTGAATTATAATCTTGATATTGTTTACTGGCATAAAATATCAAATCCAAATGACAGTATTCCCATAAGGTTTTATTATAATTCAGGAGAAAACCCGAGTGGTATAGAAAATATCATTAAGGATATGACTACTACTTATTCAGAGTTGTACGGTGAACATCCTTTTGAAAAGAATGGATTTGCTACTTTAAATAATCAGTTTATTTGGGGCGGAATGGAAAACCAGACTTTAACAAGTCTTTGTCCTAACTGCTGGTCTCAAAGTCTTGTTTCACATGAGTTTGCACATCAATGGTTTGGTGATATGATTACATGTGCAACCTGGGCTGATATTTGGCTTAATGAAGGTTTTGCTACATATTCTGAAGCATTATGGATGGAACACACTTCCGGTTATTCAGCATATAAAAGTGAAATAAATTCTGACGCCAGTTATTATTTATCTGCTAATCCAGGATGGCCGATTTATAATCCTGATTGGATAGATAATACCCCTGATATTAACACATTATTTAATACCGCTATAACTTATGATAAAGGTGCTTGTGTACTCCATATGTTAAGATATGTTATGGGTGATTCGCTGTTCTTTGCCGGACTTATGCATTATGCGACTGATCCTAATTTAAAATATAAAAGTGCAGTTACCACAGATTTTCGTGATGATATGAGTATGATTTTCGGACAGGATCTTACATGGTTTATCGATGAATGGATTCTTCAGCCCAATCATCCTGTTTATGCAAATCAATACTGGATTGCTGACCAGGGGAGCGGACAATGGCAGGTTGGTTTTGTTGCAAAGCAAACTCAATCGAATACAACTTTTCACCAAATGCCTATTGAAATAAAGGTTCATTTTACAAGTGGTCCTGATACTACAGCAAGAGTAATGAACGATTCAAATAACCAGATATTTACTTTCAATTTTACCCGTCAGCCTTCAAGTGTTTCTTTTGATCCTGACAATAATATTGTACTAAAAATTGCATCTCTTACCCAGATTCCTCCTCTTCCTGTTGAATTGACAAGCTTTACTGCTACTTCACAGGGAAGCTTTGTAATTCTGAATTGGTCAACTGCAACAGAACAAAACAATAAAGGATTTGAGATTGAAAGACGTAATATTACTAACCAAACCGATTGGCAGGATATAGGTTTTGTTAACGGAAGCGGTACTTCAACGACAACTAAGCTATACTCATTTACAGACAGGATTACGGGATACTCAGATTTCAACTATAGACTAAAACAAATTGATTTTGATGGAAGCTATCAATACAGTAATGAAGTTGAAGTGAAAGGTGGAATATTACCTGATGATTATAATCTTAGTCAGAATTATCCAAATCCATTTAATCCAACCACAATAATAAAATTTGCTCTTCCGGAAGCAGCAAAAGTTAAGCTGGTTGTATTTAATCTTTTAGGTCAGGTTGTTAGCACACTTGCGGATGGAAATTATGAAGCCGGCACGTATGAAAAGAATTTTGATGGAACAAACTTAAGCAGCGGTGTTTATATTTATGAACTTAGGGCTAACAACGTAGTTCTGAAAAATAAAATGATATTGATGAAATAAAAAAGGGGGGATTAATGCGCTCACAGGAGTAGGGACAGGGAAAGAAATTTCCCTATCCCTTTCCTGGGTTTAATATTTATACCTGAACCATTTTATAACTTCAGACCATTTAGGTTTTTTACCGCTCATTAAAATTCCAACTCTGTAAATTTTTCCTGCAACAGGAAAGAGCAGCAGCATTGTTGCGATATTCACAATTAGTGAAAGTACAAATTGCCATACAGGGATTTCCGAAAGAACCATTCTTGCAGGCATTACAATGATTGAGGCAAAAGGAAACATTGATGCAATCCTTGCAAGATTATTATCAGAGTTTTCCAGCATTGCAATAGCTATAAAGAAAGGAATCATTATCAGCATCAATATTGGCCACATACCCGATTGAGTGTCCTGTTCATTGTCGAAAATAGCACCGACAGAAGTAAAAAGCCCCATAAATGTTATTAAGCCGATGAAGTAGTTAAGAAGGAAGTATCCCACCTGCATCATATTAAGTTTAAGAGTAAAATCCGGCGGGAGGGTAAACCAGGCAGTTGTTATAAGCAAGATGACAGGGAGCAGCCATATAATCATCTGAATAAGCCCGGTTATGCTTGTTCCTAAAATTTTACCAGCCATCAATTCTTTACTATTTGCAGATGACAAAAGTACTTCCACTATTCTGTTAGATTTTTCTGCGACAACAGAGCGCATCATCATTTGCCCGATAAAAATAAGACTGAAGTAAAGAAGAAAAGTAAACAGGAATGCTATAATTATAGTCCCGGTGCCCTCTTCTTCCACAGTTTTATCACTGCTAATTCTGAAGTTTCCGAAATCCACACTCTGACGTGCATAGCTTATATCTTTATCAGATATATCCTTTCCTTTAAAATACTGACTCACCAAAACATTATTAATCGTAGGTCTTACTTTCTCAAAAAGGGTTCTGTTTATAGGGTTTTTAGAAAAGTATTCTACCTTCTTTGTATTCAGTGCGGAATCCGGTATGAAAATGATTCCTGTTATTTTTTCAGAAAGAAGATCTGATTTTCGTGTTTTTAAATAATTGTCGAGTTCAGTATTGCTCATATTATCAAATGATAATTTATAATAACCGCTTTTAACAAATTCCAGTTTGTTAAATTCACTTTCTAATTCATTCTTTAATGAAGGTGATTCAGTTAGTATAATTAAATTTGTATTGCTGTCTCCCTGATAAGAATAAAGGAAAGTCTGGAATGCTAAAATTCCGATCATAAAAACGGGAAGCAGGATTGTCATAATAATAAATGTTTTAGAAAATAATTTTTCCCTAAGTTCGCGTTTTATAATAGCGAGGGTTCGTCTGTTAAACATTTGCAGCCTCCCTTCTCAAATTTTCACCCGAATATTTTCCTGCTACTTCAATAAAAATCTGGTGGAGTGAAATATCTTCGGCATCAAACTTTTTAATAGTGATACCTTTCTCCACAAGAATTTTAAGCAGCTCCTGTATTTGCGAAGGGTTTTTAACGCGGATGCTTGAAACGTTACCGAAACTTTCAAACTTTTCTACAAAGGGATAATTTTTTGTAAAAGAAATATCTTGTATATGAGAAATAGTTACATTCCTCTGTCCGAATGATTTTTTTATCTCGTTCAGATTCCCCTTGAGAATAATTTTACCTGTGTCTATCATTGCGATATGATCACATAATCTTTCTGCAAAATCCATTAAGTGAGTAGAAAATATAATCACCTTTTCCTGTTTTTTAAGATCGAGTATTATTTCTTTTAACAGATTAGTGTTTATGGGATCAAGTCCGGAAAATGGCTCATCAAGTATTATGAATTCAGGATCGTGTAGAATAGTTGCTATAAACTGTACCTTCTGTTGGTTGCCTTTGGAAAGATCTTCTATCTTTGAATTCTTTCTATCCCAAAGTTCAAATCTTTTTAGATATTCGTTGGCTTTATCTTCAACTTCATGTCCTGTTTTTCCTTTCAATTCAGCGAAGAAAAGTAATGTTTCCATTACCTTCATTTTCTTATACAGACCGCGTTCTTCAGGAAGGTACCCGACTTTATCTTTAAATGTCTGATCTATTTTAGAACCCCGTAGAATAACTTCGCCGGAATCAGGCAGATAAATATTCATCATCATCCGGATTGTAGTAGTTTTTCCTGCACCGTTTCTACCTATTAGTCCGAATACTGATCCTTCCGGTACTGAAAAAGAAACATCATCTACAGCTTTCAATGAATCAAATGATTTTGAAAGATGCTGAACCTCTAATACATGCATCAGAAACCCTCAAACTTATTTTAAAATGATTGAATAAAATAAAAGAAATAGAAATCATATCGAAGCAGAATGGGAATCTATTTGATTAAAAATTCAATTATTCAATTCACCCTATATTTCTCTTTCCGGGATGATAAATAGACATTATTGTAGCTTCTTTAATTTCTTGCAAGAATGTATTCAATTATCTATATTTACACGCTAAAATTGAATTTTTCTCAAGATTTCTTGTACAAGAAGGTTATATGTCGACAAGCTGAATTTCATCTACAGAAATCTTTTGAAAAAGAAAATCACCCAAAAGAGTTCTTAAAAAATATTGAATGACAATTTATGCCGGGGTGGCGGAATTGGTAGACGCACAGGACTTAAAATCCTGTGGGTGTTTACACCCGTGCCGGTTCGAGTCCGGCCCTCGGTACTAAAACAAATTATAATTATCAATTAAAAATTTACAATTGTTAATCTTTAATTGTTCATTGTTAATTTAAAATTCTGGGCTCTTAGCTCAGTTGGTTAGAGCGTCTGCTTGACGTGCAGAAGGTCAGAGGTTCGACTCCTCTAGAGCCCACGCAATAAAAATAAGGTTTTAGTTTTTTGTGGGATTGGTTTATCAATAATTATCTTCCTGCCCACAATTATCGGAGTCTTCTCCGATTTTTTATTAAAGAAGCAAAATGGAAAAAATAAATATTACATTTCCTGACGGACGAACTGAAGATTTTGATAAAGGCATAAGCGGTTATCAGATTGCTGAATCTATTTCATCACGATTAGCTCAGGATACTCTGGCAGTTGAAGTAAATGGAATAGTAAAGGATTTGAGAGCACCGGTTAATAATAATGCTGTCATTAAATTTCTTACCTTTGATGATGAGAAGGGAAAGGAAGTCTACTGGCATTCTACTTCTCATTTAATGGCGCACGCAATTCTATCGCTTTACCCGGAAGCAAAATTTGGTGTTGGACCTGCAATTGAAAATGGTTTCTATTATGATTTTGATATCGATAAAAAATTAAGTGAAGATGATCTTCGCAAAATTGAAGAAAGAATGAATAAGCTATCTAAGGAAGATAATTCATTTGAACGTGTTGAACTCTCAAAAGATAAAGCCATTAATTTTTTTAAAGAAAAAGGTGATCAATATAAAATTGAAATCCTCAGTGATATTAATGAAAAAGATGAAATAATAAGCATTTATAATGAAGGTAATTTTACTGATTTATGTACCGGACCTCATCTGCCTTCTGCAGGAAAAATAAAATATGTAAAACTTTTAAGTGTATCAGGTTCTTACTGGCGTGGCGATGAACATAATAAACAGCTTCAGAGAATTTACGGTATTTCTTTTCCTAAGAAAAAAATGCTGGATGAATATATCGAGCAGCTTGAAGAAGCAAAGAAAAGAGATCACCGCAAACTTGGAAAAGATCTTGAACTGTTTCTCATTACAAATAATGTAGGAAGCGGTCTTCCAATCTGGCTGCCTAAAGGAACTATACTAAGAGAAACTCTTGAAAACTTTTTACGGACTGAACAAAGAAAACGTGGATATGAACCGGTGATAACTCCTCATATCGGGAATATTAATCTTTATAAGACCAGCGGACATTACCCTTATTATAAAGATAGTCAGTTTCCGCCGATTCAGCTTGAGGATGGAAAAGAAGAATATCTTCTTAAGCCGATGAATTGTCCTCATCATTTTCAGATTTACCTTAGCAAACCGAGAAGCTATCGCGATCTCCCGATTAGGTATGCAGAATTCGGAACTGTATACCGCTATGAACAATCCGGTGAGCTTAATGGTTTAACAAGAGTCCGTTCATTTGCAGTTGATGATTCACATATTTTTGTCCGTGAAGATCAACTGAAAGATGAAGTCTGTAATGTAATTGAACTCATACAGGTTGTATTTGAACAGATGGGATTTAAAGATTTCAGAACACAGCTTTCCTTCAGAGACGATAACACTGAAAAGTATGGTGGTGATATCAGAATGTGGGAAAGAGCTCAGAAAGAAATTCAGGAAGCTGCCGATCAGATGGGATTAAAGTACAATGTTGAGGAAGGGGAAGCCGCTTTTTACGGTCCGAAAATAGATTTTATGGTTAAGGATGCTCTTGGAAGGCAATGGCAGCTTGGAACAGTTCAGATTGATTATATAATGCCCGAAAGGTTTGATCTTGAATATACCGGAAGTGATGGACAAAAGCACAGACCGGTTGTAATTCATAGGGCACCTTTCGGTTCAATGGAAAGATTTATCGGAGTTTTAATAGAACATTATGCGGGTGAATTTCCTTTATGGTTAGCACCTGTTCAGGTTGCTGTATTACCTGTTTCCCAACACTTTTTTGATTTTGCCAAATCCATTTCAGATCAGTTAAGGAATGCAGAAGTACGTGTTGAATTTGATGAACGAAATGAAAAGTTGGGATATAAAATCCGCGATTGGGAAACTAAAAAAGTTCCTTATATGCTTGTAATCGGAGAGAAAGAAAAAGATTCAGGAAATGTTTCCGTCAGAAAACATAGAAAAGGTGACATCGGAACTTTTTCTTTATCAGATTTTATATATAATATTAAGGATGAGATTTTAAAAAAGAAATAATAACAATCAAGTGAGGTAAATAATCGCTCAAAAAGACAATGTAAGGATTAATGAAGAAATAAGATCTCCCAAAGTAAGGGTGATAGATGTTGATGGTGCACAAATTGGAATTTATACGGCTCGTGATGCTCAAAAAATAGCACAGGAAAGAGGGCTGGATTTGGTTGAAATTGCTCCCCAGGCGAAACCACCCGTTTGTAAAATTATTGATTTTGGAAAGTTTAAATATGAGCAGCAGAAACGGGAAAAAATTCAAAGAAAGAATCAACAGGTATCTTTACTAAAGGAGATAAGATTACATCCGAATACTGATGTACATGATTTTGATTTTAAAGTAAAACACGCTGTTAACTTCCTTGAAGAAGGAAATAAAGTAAAAGCTGTGGTAATGTTCAAAGGAAGGGAGATGGCATACACCGAACAGGGCACAGAACTGTTAAACCGGTTCATTGAACAAACTGAAGACCTTGCCAAGGTTGAATCTCCCATTAAAATGGAAGGAAGGAACATGAGCGTGATCCTTGTTCCCACAGCAAAACCAAAAACCAAAAAAAACAAATAGGAAAAAGCTATGCCAAAAATGAAAAGCAACCGCGGGGCTTCTAAAACTTTTAAGAAGACCTCCGGCGGAAGATTTAAAAGGAAGAATGCTTATAAGAGCCATATCCTTACTTCCAAATCTACAAAACGGAAAAGAAATCTGCGCCATTCATCTATGGTTTCCGTTGCAGATGAAAAACGTGTTAAAACAATGCTTCAATAAACGAGGAGTGAATATAAATGCCAAGATCAAAAAACAAAGTAGCTTCTCACCTGAGAAGAAAGAAAATACTAAAACAGGCTAAAGGATACTGGGGTGCAAGAAGCAACGTTTACACTATTGCAAAGAACCATGTTGAAAAAGGTTTGGTTCATGCATACAGGGACAGAAGGCTCAAGAAAAGAACTTTCAGAAGTTTGTGGATAACAAGAATAAATGCTGCTGCCAGAGAGAATGGAACAACTTATTCAAGACTTGTCCACGCACTCGATATAAAAGGAGTTGAAATAAACAGGAAAGTTCTTGCAAATCTTGCAGTTGAGAATCCTTCAGCTTTTGCTGAGTTAGTTAAATTTTCTGCTAATTAATTTTTACCCTTCCATATCGTTATATTTGTATATGGAAGGGTATTTCTTTAAATATTTGGTCAGAAATGTTAAACGAAAAAATAAAATACTTTAAAGAAGAATTTAATAAAGAAGTGAGCCTGGTGGATTCGGGTGAAAAGCTTGAAGAACTAAGGCTTAAATTTTTAAGCCGCAGTGGTTTGCTTTCTAAGCTGTTTGATGAATTAAAAGAAGTTCCGAAAGAAGAAAAACCATTTTTCGGAAAGGAACTTAATCTTTTAAGAAATGAAGTAACAGATAAATTTAATTCGGTTAAAGAAAACCTTGAGTCATCTAGAATATCAAAAGATGGTCTAATAGATTTAACATTACCCGGCAAATTAAAACAACTCGGCAGCAGGCATGTTCTTACCCAGACTGTTGATGAAATAAAAAATATTTTTAAGGGATTGGGCTTTGCCGTAGCTCTTGGTCCCGAAATAGAATCGGATTATTATAATTTTGAAGCGCTGAATTTCCCGCCTGATCATCCGGCAAGAGATATGCAGGATACATACTTTGTGAGCGATAGTTTTTTATTACGCACACACACTACTCCTGTTCAGATTCGTATTATGGAAAAGCACAAACCGCCGGTAAGAGCGATAATGCCAGGAAGAGTATACAGGAATGAAGCCGTAAGTGCAAGAAGCTACTGTATGTTTCACCAGGTTGATGGGATTTATGTTGATACAGATGTTACCTTTGCGGAATTAAAAGGTACACTTGTTTCTTTTACAAAACAGTTTTACGGGGAGGATATTAAGTACCGTTTCCGTCCGAGCTATTTTCCATTTACTGAACCAAGCGCGGAAATGGATATAACCTGCTTCCTGTGTCATGGAAAAGGCTGCCGCGTTTGTAAATATTCAGGCTGGCTTGAAGTTCTTGGCTGCGGTATGGTTGACCCTAATGTGTTTAAGGCTGTTGGTTATGATTCTGAAAAATATACAGGCTACGCATTTGGTATGGGAATAGAAAGAACTGCAATGCTTAAATACGGAATAAATGATATCAGGATATTTTTTGAAAATGATATCAGGTTTTTAAAACAGTTTTGAGCCGGAGAAATTAAGTTGAAACTCTCTTTAAATTGGTTAAAAGAATTAGTAGATCTTACAGAAATCTCCACTTCCGAGATTATTCATCTTCTTACTATGAGTGGGCTCGAAGTTGAAGATGTAATTGACCAGAATGAAATATATAAGAATTTTGTAGTTGGTTTTGTAAAGGACAAGAGGAAACATCCGAATGCCAATAAACTTTCTCTCTGTACGGTTAGTACGGGTGAAATTGATTTCCAGGTTGTCTGCGGCGCACCTAACGTAGAAGCCGGACAGAAAGTTGTATTTGCTCAAATCGGTGCAGTTGTTCCTAAAGGAAATTTTAAAATAGGCAAAGCTAAAATCAGGGGAATTGAATCAAACGGAATGATTTGTTCCGAAGCAGAACTTCAGCTTAGTGATAACCACGAAGGAATAATCGTTCTGGAAGATGGAGTGGAAATAGGAACTCCGGTTTCCGATGCATTAAGCTTAAATGATGTAATGCTCGAAATAGCAATAACTCCCAACAGACCAGATGCACTTTCACATATTGGCGTTGCAAGAGATTTAGCTGCAATCTTTAACAGTGAAGTAAAATTTCCTGTAATAAATTTTGAAGAAGCCGATGAAACAGCTTCTAAATCTGCTGCCGTGGAAATAATTGATTCAAAGAATTGTCCGAGATATTCTTCAAGAATAATTAATGGGGTTACAATTGCAGATTCTCCTGAATGGTTAAAAAGACGTTTAAAGAATATCGGCTTAAGACCAATTAATAATATTGTGGATGTCACCAACTATATAATGTATGAAACCGGTCAGCCGCTGCATGCATTCGATCTGGAAAATCTTTCTCATCATAAAATTATTGTACAGAGCACCGATAAAGCAACAACTTTCACCACACTTGATTCCAAAGAAAGAAAACTTCCCGCCGGAACTCTAATGATATGCGATGGCGAGAAACCTGTAGCAATAGCAGGTGTAATGGGCGGAGAAAATTCAGAAGTTACTTCATCAACAAAGAACATTTTAATTGAAAGTGCTTACTTTAGCCCATCAGGCATAAGGAATACTTCAAAGGCACTGGGTTTAAGCACGGACGCTTCATATCGGTTTGAAAGAGGAACGGATCCCAACGGAACTGTTTATGCTGCAGAACGTACAGCACAATTAATTGCTCAGCTTGCGGGAGGAGAAATTTTAAACGGAGTAATTGATGTTTACCCGAATAAAATTAAACCTGTGGAAGTAAGGTTAAGATTTGAACGGGTAGAAAAAATACTCGGATATAAAATACCAAATGAAAAAATTTCTGAGATCTTAATTAAACTCGGAATGAAAATCATACTCGATGCTGAGGATGAATTGCACGTTTCTGTTCCCACCTTTCGTCCCGATATAGAACGTGAAGTAGATTTAATTGAAGAAATAGCCAGGATTGATGGATACGATAATATACCAACAGTTTCAAAAATTTCTATCACTCTTGGTGAAAAGAAAGATGAATCAAATTTTACAGATGAAGTAAAAGAAACTGCTGTTGAATTGGGACTATTCGAGATGATCAATAATCCCTTACAAAGTGAAAAAGTTGCTTCACTTACCGGAAGCCCTGTAAAAATATTGAATCCTCAAAGTGCAGATATGGCATATTTGAGAACTTCACTTTTGCCGGGGGCATTACAAACGGTTTCAGCAAATCTGAATGTTGGTGAAAAAGATTTACAATTATTTGAAATTGGGAACGTATTTCAATTAAAAACTCAAAAAGAGATAGAAGAGTTTTCAGATTTTAATGAAAATGAAAGCCTGATATTTGTGGTTACAGGAAAGTCCCGCAGAAAATCGTGGTACACCGATGAAGAAGATGAAGATTTATTTGACTTAAAGGGATTTATTAACTCATTTATTTCAAAATTTTCGCTTGACAATGTTTTACAGTATTCATATAATCACGAAGGTAATCCATATTATAATGCAGGTTTTTCAGTTAAAAATAAAAATTATGATATTGGAATCGGAGGTTCAGTTAACAAAAACATTCTTAAGCTCTTTGATATTGAACAGGCAGTTTATTGTTTCGAAATAAATCTTGATAAATTAAAAATTCTACCTGTACCAGACAGAAAGTACGATGAATTATTAAGATACCCGAAAGTTCACAGGGATTTTGCTTTTATATTCGATAAATCAGTAACTTATGAACAGGTTTGTGATTTTATACTGGAAAAGAGTACAGGATTATTAAAATCGGTTAAGCTGTTTGACTTATTTGAAAGTGATACTTTAGGTAAAGACAAAAAGAGCATGGCTTTTGCTTTAGAGTTTTTTGATAAAACCAGAACCTTAACCGATGAAGAAGTTGAAAAGGAATTTCTTTATTTAATATCGGCAGTTACTGAAAAATTTAATGCTAAATTAAGAGGCAATTAATTGGCAGATTTAACAAAACACGAAGTCCTTTTAAATGAGCTTACTAATATTCAAACACTTGTTTCAGTACTGTTAAATAATTTTAAATCTCTACGGCAGGAAAAATCAGACCTGGAAAAATCATTTTCTGCTGTAAGGGAAGAGAATAAAGCGCTGCTTCAAAGAATAGAAGCGCTTGAAAAACAACTTGAAGAGAACAGAGATAATTCGTTAAATTCATTATTCGGTTCTTTAGATAATAATGAGAAAGAGGAGTTAAAACACAAAATTCAGAACCTGGTTAACAGGATAGATTTACATCTAAGTTCTTAAGTATATTGATGGTTGGATGGAAAAACCATGACAGATAAAAAGAAGCTTAAAATTAAAATATTTGATAAAGAATATTCTTTGTTGGTCGAAAATGAAGAGATAGCCAAAGAACTGGCTATTTATGTTAATAAAGTAATGGAAGAAACTAAAGATGAACTTCCCGACCAGCCCGCTCAAACTATAGCGATTATAGCATGTTTAAATATCGCTTACGATTTGTTTCTTGAAAAGAATAAAAACAGAGAATTATTAATACAGGCTGCAGATAAAATTAAAAAATTAAAGCTTCTTCTTAACGATCCAAGTCTGGTAGAACCATCCTAAAAAGGTTTCCGCCCTGTTAGTCCCTTAATAAATGAAAAACTAACTTTCATAACATAGGGAGTTTGACTCAGAGCGCGTATTACAGGCCTCGTCCCGCCTTGGCGGGATTCTAATCTTTTGATTAGACCGGAGGAAGCAAAAAGCGTTTTGGCAGGTTCCCACATTGTATATTTAAAGTTTTTCTTGATTAAGTCGCACTAACAGGCGCGGCTTAAATTAAATACCGCATAGGAGGAAAAATGGACGTTATATTGCTCATTCCCATGGTAATTGTCCTCGTTGTGATATTTTTTTACTTCGGCTGGTGGTTCAATTCCCGTATTGGTAAAAAGAGTCTTGCATCCGCAGAAGAAAGAGCTAAACAAGTAATTGAAGATGCCCAAAGAGACGCTAATAATATTAAAAGGGAAAAACTTCTTGAAGTAAAAGATGAATGGTATAAGAAGAAAGTTGAATTTGATGGTGAAGTAAATCAAAAACGACAGAAACTTTCACATCTCGAGAAACAATTAATTACAAGGGAAGAAAACATTGAGAAAAAATTTGATATTGTTATAAAAAAGGAGAAGGAAAACAAAAACTTTGAAAAAGAATTACTGGATTTAAAGAAAAATATTGAAACCAGACTTGCTGAAGTAGCGAAGCTGGAAAAAGAACAAAACTTAAAGCTTGAAAAAATTTCGGGGCTTTCTTCTGAAGAAGCAAAAAACATACTTGTTCAGAATATGACCAACCAGGCCCGCGCTGATGCCGCCCACATTACAAAGGAACTTTTTGAAAAAGCTAAAGCTGATGCAAAAAAAGAAGCTCAGAAAATAATTGTTCAGTCAATCCAGCGCACTGCTGCAGACCATTCAATTGAAACAACACTTTCAGTAGTTCAGATTCAGAATGATGATATGAAGGGAAGGATCATCGGTAAGGAAGGACGTAATATCCGTTCATTCGAAGCTGCAACTGGCGTCGATGTAATTGTTGATGATACACCGGAAGCAGTTATCCTTTCTTCTTTTGACCAGTTCAGAAGGGAAGTGGCAAGGGTTTCGCTCGAAAAATTAATTGCCGACGGCAGAATTCATCCTGCAAGAATTGAAGAAGTGGTTGAAAAAGTTCGGCAGGAACTTGAAGAAGAAATGATCAAGGAAGGTGAAAACACAATCCTGCAGCTCGGGCTTCATAATATGCATTCTGAATTAATAAAGCATGTTGGTAAAATGAAGTACCGATCAAGCTATGGTCAGAATTTGCTTCAACACAGCATTGAAGTAGGATACCTCACTGGAATAATGGCTGCTGAGCTTGGACTTGATACACAACTGGCTAAAAGAGCCGGACTGCTTCATGATATCGGGAAGACAATTGATAAATCTGTTGAAGGACCCCATGCACTTCTTGGTTATGATCTTACTAAAAAATACAAGGAGAATCCAATTGTTGTAAATGCTGTTGGTTCTCACCATGAAGATATTGAAATGGAAAGTCCTATTGCAGCACTAGTGCAGGCTGCAGATGCAATTAGCGGTGCCAGACCGGGTGCAAGAAGAGAACCGCTCGAAGGATATGTAAAAAGATTGGAAACACTTGAAGCAATGGCTAAGTCTTTTGAGGGTGTTGCTAAAACTTATGCTATACAGGCCGGCAGGGAAATAAGAGTTGTTGTTGAACAGGATAAAGTTGATGATGTTGTTGCAGATAAACTTGCTCACGATATTGCACAAAAAATAGAGGGCGAAATGGAATATCCCGGTCAAATTAAAGTAACGGTTATTCGTGAAGTTAGAAAAATAGGTTACGCCAGGTAACAGCTCTTAAATATTTTTTTTCAGCCCATCAATTTTTGGTGGGCTTTTTTATTTAACTTTAAGGTCAGGAAAATTTAATGGAATGGAAAAGAAAAAAATAAAAATAGCTATTACAGGAAACATTGGTTCGGGAAAATCATCTTTCAGTAAAGTAATTGAAGAAAAAGGATTTACAGTTCTAAAAGCCGATGATATTTCTAAAGAAATACTTTCAACTGATTCAGTAGTTAAAAAAACGATAATCGAAGAATTCGGATCTGAATCATTTTTGAATGGAAAATTAAACAGGCAATATCTCGGTGAAAAAGTATTTTCGAATTCTGGAAATGTCCTTATAATTAATTCAATTCTTCATCCGCTTGTCATAAAAAAAATCGATAAAAAGATGAATGAAGAACTGAAGAAAAAAGATAAAGTATTTGTGGAAGCGGCGTTAATATATGAAGCTGATATGGAAGAAATGTTTGACTACGTCGTCTTAATTTCAGCTTATAAGGAAATTAGGTACAAAAGAAAATCAGATGATTTAAGTTTAGAGGATTTTGAAAAAAGGGATTCAAACCAGATCCCCGATGAAGAGAAAAAGAAAAGAGCTGATTTTATATTTGAAAACAATGATACCATCGAAGAACTGCGGAGTAAAGCCATCCTTTTATTATCCCTTATTTAACAGTTTTACAGTTAGCCTGTTGGTTGTAAGCTTTCACCCTTCATAGACACCATTAGCCGCCAAAGTTCAGAACCACCTGTGAAATGTGTAGTATAAAATTTAAAAGTTGATTAAGTTTGATTCTTCGGAATTAAAAATATTGGCTATCAACCTTAGGAGAATGAAAAATTGTCGATATTAAATAACATCATTGTTTTTACTGTACAATTGATGCCCAGGTCAGTTGTTGGTTTCTTCTCAAAAAAATATATAGCTGGGGATACAATCGAAAAGGCTGTTCAATGTGTTAAGGATTTAAATTCGAGAGGTATTTATGCTACGATGGATGTCCTTGGTGAATCTATTACCCAAAAGGAGGAAGCTGCTGAAGCAAAAAATAAATGTCTCGAAGTGCTTGATACTATAGTTCAGAATAATCTTATGGCAAATCTTTCTTTAAAGCCTACACAAATGGGACTAAATATAGATGAAGAGTTTGCCTATAAACAGATAAAAGAATTGGTTGAAAAAGCAAAAAGTATAAATAACTTTATTCGCATTGATATGGAGGATTCTCCTTTTACTGAAAAGACAATCGATTTATATAAGAAGTTAAAGACTGATTACGATAATGTCGGAATTGTTCTTCAGGCTTATCTTAAAAGAACAACCAGCGATGTGATCACTTTAAATAAGTTGAATACTAATTACAGGTTGTGTAAAGGAATTTATATTGAACCAGCAACTATTGCGTATAAAGACAAGCAGGAAATAAGAAGTAATTATCTGAAATCACTCGAACTTATGCTGAAAAATGGTAACTATGTTGGTATCGCTACTCACGATGAATATCTTATTAATGAAGCATACAGGATGATTAAAGAAATGAAAATTCCAAAAGATAAATTTGAGTTCCAGATGCTGCTTGGAGTTAGAGAAGATTTGAGAGATAAAATAAATAATGATGGATATAAAATCAGAATTTATGTCCCGTTTGGTCAAGACTGGTATCCGTATTCAATTAGAAGACTCAAAGAGAATCCGCAGGTCGCCGGCTATATATTCAGAAATATTTTTTCGTTTGAGAAATGAATGTATTAGGTATTGAAACATCCTGTGATGAAACATCTGTTGCCGTTATTTCAAATAATGAACTCAAAGCAAATTTAATTTCATCACAGGATTTTCATTCGAAATATGGCGGCGTTGTCCCTGAACTTTCCAGCCGTGCTCATCTTCAGATTATTATTCCTTTATTAAGAGATGCTCTGGAAAAATCGAATCTTACATTAAAAGATATTGATATTATTTGTGCTACTGCCGGTCCGGGATTAATCGGTGCACTTTTAGTGGGATTGACTTTTGCCAAAGGTTTGGCGTATTCACTTAATAAACCTTTTATTCCTGTTAATCATATTGAAGGGCATATCTTTTCGGGTTTCCTTATGAAGGATAAACCGGAATACCCTTACCTTGCACTTGTTGTATCAGGCGGTCATACGCTGCTTCTTTTAGTAAAAAGCTTTTCGGAGATTATTCAACTTGGTACAACCGTTGACGATGCTGCCGGAGAAGCATTTGACAAAGTAGCAAAAATGCTCGGAATGGGTTATCCCGGCGGACCTAAAATTCAAAAAGTTGCTTTATCGGGTGACGGCAACAAAATAGATTTCCCGGTAGCTGAATTAACACATAAGTATAATTTTTCTTTCAGCGGATTAAAGACTGCAGTTCTCCGTTATATTCAAAAGAATTATGGTGAAAATAAAAATGTACCCGAAAAAGATTTGCCGGATATTGCTGCATCCTTTCAAAATGCTGTTATCAGGGCTCTTCTACGGAACACAGAAAGAGCATTAAACGAATTTGATGTAAAATCAATTTCTCTTGCTGGCGGTGTTGCTGCAAATGAGGAATTGAGAAAAAGGATGATTGGTCAGGCAGAAAAGTACCGGAAGAAAATTGTTATTCCCGGAATGGAATATTGCGGAGATAATGCTGCAATGATTGCATTCAGAGGATTGAAAGTTTATGAATCGGGTGAAAAGTTTGATTTAAGCTTCAATCCTTTTCCCGGACTTAATGAAAATCATTTCATAAATATTAATTCATAAATAAGATATTTTGACCAGGAATAATTTAAATATATTAAAGGAAGAATTAAGTAAGCTCAGTACTAAAGAAAAAGATAATTCGCTTGAGAAACTTAGAAATGAAATAGATATGATTGACTCTGAAATTTCATCTCTTCTTATTAAACGAATAAACCTTGTTATTGAAATAGGATCAATTAAAAAATCTCTTAACCTTTCCACGTATGATGCACGGAGAGAAAAAGAGATTGAAAAAAATATTTTTTTAAGCGATGACTTAAAAATTAATAGGGCTCTGAAAAATATTTTTGAAAGAATAATAGACGAATCCCGGTCAATACAGAGAGAGAGGAAAAAATAAACGGGAATACAAGTAAATCACGCAATTCAAAGATTTCCTTTAAAAGTCTTCTTTCAAAAAAAGAATTCTTCCTTATTTTATTTGTTTTTTTAGTCTTCCTTGCAATACTTTATTACACATTCTTTACGCCAAATTATTATGAAGGAAAGTCACCTGAAAAATTTGAAATTGTAAGCGGTGAAACTTTAAATGAAATTGCAGATAGTCTTGAGAGTAAAGGAATAATTCCCAGTGCAACTAATTTCAGTATCGGGGCTTTTATTTATGGAGCCGAAAAAAATATCAAAGCGGGAAGATATTTTATTCCAAACGGGTTATCCTATCTCGACCTCGTTGAATTTTTCCTTCATTCCAAGGCAGACTATCTGCAGGTGGTGACAATTCACGGTGGTTCAACTATAAGGTACATTGCCGCCAAACTTAAATATGATCTATTTGTTGATTCAGCATCTTTTGTTAAAGAGACAAAAGATAAATCGTTTATTGATTCTCTTGGTCTTCACGCTTCAACTTTTGAAGGTTATCTTCTTCCTGACCAGTATGATTTATATGAAAGAAGTTCTCCTTCGGAAATAATTGGTATATTTTATAACAACTTTAAAAAGTTTATGACTGACTCACTAAGGCGGAGAGCAGTTTCGCTCGGGTACTCAGTTCATGAAATTTTAACATTGGCTTCAATTGTTGAAGGCGAAACAAATAAGACTGATGAAATGCCAGTAATAGCTTCTGTATATTATAACAGGTTGAAAAAAAGAATGAGATTGGAAGCCGACCCGACTATACAATACCTTCAGCCGAACGGATGGAAGAGATTGCTGTACAAAGATTTAAAAATAAAGTCACCTTATAATACTTATATTTATTCGGGACTTCCGCCAGGACCAATTAACAATCCCGGTAAGAAAGCAATTCTTGCCACTCTTTATCCCGCTGATACCGATTACTTGTATTTTGTTGCCAATGGAAAAGGCGGACATAATTTTTCAAAAACATATTCACAGCATCTAAGGAATGTAAATCAATACAGAAGATGGTTAAGAAAACAACAGAAAAAATAAAATATATTTTACTTCTTTTTCTTGGTTTAATCCTTTCCGGTTGTGCTAACCAGCTGCCGCCGGGAGGAGGAGAAGTTGATAAAATTCCTCCTGTAGTTGTTGAGACTTATCCCGAAAATGGAACCACTAACTTTCATGATGATCATATTGAATTCAATTTCTCAGAGTATGTCGATAAAAGTACTGTAAAAAATGCTCTGTTTATTTCTCCTGCTGTTTCAGGCGATCTGGAACTGGATTGGACAGGAACATCCGTTGAGGTTGATTTCCCGGAACCATTGAAAGACAGCGTTACCTATGTTGTTACTGTTGGTACTGATGTTGTTGATTATAATAATAAAAACAGGATGGCTGATTCTTATACTTTAACTTTTTCCACAGGACCGGAAATAGATAAAAGAATTATTTCAGGAAGAGTATATGATGAAAAACCAAGCGGTACATTGATCTTCGGATATAAACTGGTTGCAGATACTGTAAATCCATCTTCAACAAAACCTGATTACATCTCGCAGGCAGGTGACAATGGATCTTTTCAGCTTAAAGGTCTTGCAGCGGGGACATACCGAGTGTTTGCTGTGGCAGATCAATACCGTGATTTATTATACCAGGTTGAACAGGATAAAATCGGGGTTCCTTTTGAAGATATTAAACTTGCATCGGAAGATACTCTTTTCACAGGACTTAATTTCTTTCTTACACAGGAGGATACAACTGCTCCGCGTCTGATTAAAGCCACTATGACTGATAGATATCATATTCTGATTGAAATGAGTGAAGGAATAGATTCAACAATTATTACAACAAACAATTTCAGAGTAATAGATTCAACTGCGAACTTTTCTTTTAAACCTATATATGCTTTCAATAAAATTTCTGATCCAAAATTATTTGTGCTTGTAATTAATAGATCTTTGAATAGTGAAAGGGAATATTATCTTGAGGCAGAAAAGATAATAGATAAAAGAGGGAATATTTACAGGAATGATTTCTCTCAATTAACATTAAGTGATAAGCCTGATACAAGCAAACCAAAAATTATAAAAACTATTCCTGCCAACGGTGGAAAAGTAGATTTTATAAATTCATCAGTTACATTTTATTTTGATGATGCCTTTGATACAACTGCTGCAAAAACAGGAATTGTTTTATCGGATACTTTAAAGAACCCGGTTAGTTTTAAAACTGAATTTCCTGATAATGCATCATCTTATAATAAAACCTCTTGGCAAGGTTAAAAAGTGCAGAACATTATTTGATTAAATTGAATTTATCTAAATTTAAAGATGTTGCAGACAATTACAGCGATTCGATATATACTTATAAATTTGAAACAATAAATGAAATTGATTTTACAGGAGCAAACGGAACAATCAGTAATGTTCAGCTTAACGAAAATCCTTATGTGGTTTTACAGAGCACAGATAAATCAGGAGGAAAAGTTTATTCAAAATATCTGCAAAAAGGAAACAAGTTTGAATTTAACAGGGTTTTTCCGGGCAAGTATTTGTTGTGGTGTTATCTAGACAGGGACAGCAGCAGAACTTACAATATGGGCAAACCTTATCCGTTTGAACCCTCAGAAGATTTTTCTTTTTATCCCGATACGCTAAACTTAAGAGCGAGGTGGGGGCAGATGGATATTAAGTTTAATTTTAAGTGAACTATAAGATGAGAATTGTGAGAAGCAATTGTTAGCGCATAGAGCAAAAGGCAGCGCGTAATTTAAGGTTTGCTTGATAAAAACCTTCAGGGTTATAGTGTGTAATAGATGTGTTAACCCTGAAGGTTTAACAAGGTTTATTTATTCAGTTTCTTTTTAATATCAGAATTAATTACACTACTTAAGGTTTTTACTTCACTAAGCATTATCTCATTCTTTTTAAGAATTTCCTGTGCAACTGTCTGGTTGGAAAGGGAAGAGCAGTTTATCAGCACATTCAGGAAAGCACCTTCTGCGGCAGTTAAAATCAGTGAGGCTGCAACTCCCGCATCAGAAACGGAATTCTGATTTCCTTTTTCTGCCAGTGATTGGAATAATGATATAATCTTATTACAGTTTTTCAGAACTTCTGCAGGAACCTCGGCAGCTTCAAGTGTTGCTGCTTCAATCTTTTCGCTTCTTATTTTTTTCTGGTCATCTGTTTCTTTCGGAAGCTTGAAAGATGCCATAACTTTATCGAAAGCCTGGTTATCTTTTTCTGCAAGATTAAGAAATTCTTCTTTGGCTACTGCTAATTCAAATTTTATATCTTTTATTTCCTCTTCAACATCAATATACTTTTTCTTGCCGATGGTAAGGTTGCAAACCATTATTCCAAGGCTGCAGGCAACAGCCCCGCTGAATGCGGATACATTTCCTCCGCCGGGTGTTGGGGAACTGGAAGAAATTTCATCTAAGTAATTACGGATTGAATCGTCAATGTTCATTTTGTCCTCTTGTTAAAAGTTTTAGAACCTGCCTTTCGGCAGGCAGGTTTTCGGATTGGCGGATTTACGAATTGGATCACCGGAATTATTTATTCGATAATCCGGTAATTCGCTAATCGTCAATCATATAGTCAATTATTTTTTGTTTTATTTCGAATTTATTTAAAGTGCTTAGTCCGAGTTTTTCAATTGCAAGATTAACTAATTCACCTTCATTCAGGTTTTTATCTTTTGCATAAAATCGTCCTGCCTGCAATAAAGCTTCCAGCGGAACGAGCCCCACTATTTCACTTCCATCAACCTCAACTCCTAATCGTTCAGCTTCTTTTTTTACTTCCTCAAAAGCTACATGTAAAGGTGTAACTTCATAGTTTGTAAGATTTATAGAAACCTGAGTAATATTATATTTATCTAATGATACTCCCATTCCTTTAAAATGCTTTAATCTTCCGGGTATTTTAACTGTCTTTCCATTCTCTTTAACTACGTTTCCTTGATCGTCTCTTTTAGGTCTGCCCGATTCACGAAGTATTTCTGCTATTTCTTTGGAATAGCTGACATCAGTTGATTTGATATTTACATTGTAAGCTATCAGGAAAAATCTTGCACCTGTTACAAGACCGCCAAGCTTTGGATTAAATTCTGCTTTGCCAAATTCAGGTTTCCACTCAGGATCTTTTAGCTTTTCCTCAAGACCCTCATATTCGCCCTTGCGAATATTAGAAAGATTTTCACGTTCTGGTTTTCTTGCGGCATTTTCATAAAGATAAACCGGCAGGTTTAATTCTTTTGAGATTCTTTCACCAAAAGTTTCAGATATTTTTACACAATCCTCCATAGTTGCATTTTTAACAGGAACAAAAGGCACAACGTCAATTGCCCCAAGCCTTGGATGCTCGCCTTTATGGTTTCTCATATCTATTTTTTCTGCTGCCGCTTTACAGGCTTTCACCGCAGCCTCTATTATACCCGTTTCATTTCCTGCCATTGTAACAACAACCCTGTTATAATCTGCATCAGGTTCAAGATTTAAAAGTTTTGCCCCGGATGTTGAATTAATTGCTTCTGAAATTGCTTTAAATGTTTCCTTGTTTTTTCCTTCACTGAAATTTGGCACGCACTCAATAATTTTCAATTTGAACCTCCGTTTATGTCAAAAATTATATTCCCGTTTTTAATTGTCATTATATTAATATTTTTCCCTACCTGGTAAACGATATCTGCAAATTCCTTTGTATCGAAAACTGCAAAATCTGCTTTCTTTCCAATCTCAATGCTTCCAACTTCTTCATTTTTATTCAGAGCTTTGGCAGCGTTTATTGTTACAGCAGATATGCTTTCTTCAATTGTCATATTCATTTTTAAGCAGGCGAGACTCATAATAAAATTCAGATTGGCTATGTGTGAAGAGCCCGGGTTATAATCAGTTGCAAGTGCCACTATTGCATCAGCTTCAATTAGTTTTCTTGCGGGAGCGTAGCCATAGTTAAGGAAAAATGAAACTCCCGGCAGCAATGTTGCAACGGTATCCGATTTAGCGAGCCTGTCGATATCTTTATCAGCAAGCACTTCAAGATGATCAACACTTACTGCATTTTTCCTGAGTGCAGTTTCTAGACCACCGATATTATTAAACTGTTCAGTATGAAGTTTTAAACCCAATCCTGAATCTTCTGCTGTAGTAAAAATTGAATCGACTTCATCAGAATTAAAAGCTGTCTTCTCACAGAAAGCATCGCAAAAAACTGCAAGCTTGTTTTTGGCAATATGCGGTATCATTTTATTGATAATCAATTCAACATAACCGGCATGATTAACCTTAAATTCCAAAGGATATGTATGAGCTCCAAGGAAAGTAGGAATTATATCAATTTCAAAAATTTCATTTAAATAATTAATTACATGCAGAAGTTTTATTTCGTTATCGAAATCAAGTCCGTATCCGCTTTTAATTTCCAGGGTTGTAATTCCCTGTGAAATAAAATATTGGATTCTTGGCGGTATAATTTTTACAAGCTCTTCAAAAGAAGTTTCTCTTACTGATTTTACTGTAGAAAGTATTCCTCCACCTTTTGCAGCAATCTCTTCATAATGAACACCTGCAATCTTCATCCTGAATTCATCAGCACGTGAACCTGTAAATGCTGTATGTGTATGACATTCAACAAGTCCGGGTAAAATGGTTTTATCCTTGATATTAATAATTTCAGAAGAGGATTGATTTTTTAAAGATGAATTCGGAACAATATCTTTAATGATATCATTTTCAATTACCACCGAATGACCGGTAACGATTTTTATTTCATTTAACTTAGAACCCCTTTTTAAGTTTTCGCCATTAGTATCAACAGTAACAATCTGAGCAGGGTTTAAGAGAATTTTTATCATTATTCAAATACATTTACTGTTGATGCAACTACTCTCGATTCAGTATATCCCATCTGCGTCAGTTTAAAATTTAAGTCTTTAGCATCTCCCATAACTGTAAAATCCCCGATTTCAACTTTATAAAATGGCGGATCAAAAATTACATAAATGTTTTTTTGATTAATTCTTTCCGCTAAAACAGATTTTAGTGAATCTGCCTGTTCCAGGTTGTCCGTTGTATAAACCTGTACCCTGAAACCATTCGAAGTTCCAACAATTGTTTTTCCGGAATTAGCTGATGTATCTTTCTGTCGATACCCGTACCAGGCGCCAATATCTGCCGCATTTTGTTCCGGTTCAGGATTTTCCTTTATATCAATATCGGTTCTATAAGGAGTTATATCAAAAGTTTCTTTATATGTTTTATTCTTTGTCTCTTTATTTTCCTTATTGGTTTTTTCTTCATCACGATTATATCTGACAGTACTTGAAGCGCTGCAGGAGTATAAGAAAATGGGTACAGTTATGAAAAATAATACTTGTAAAACTATTAATGCTTTACGTAAACTCATATTAAAATCTGATTTTTGTGAAATGATAACTTATAAATTTAACAATCTTTTTACAATAATTTGAGACGGTTTTATATAAAGACTGTTTTAAGTTATAATTTGAAAAACCGGGGTTAAGCTCAATTATATCATTTATTTATGAGGCATTTAATTGACCTAAGATTTAAAATGTTTAGGTAAACTTTATTTTGAGAAACATACCGAATTTTCGTAAATTAATGTATTGAATTAAAAAAAACTTACGAAAATGCCTTCAAAAAAGTTAAAAATCCTTTTTGTTACATCAGAAGTAGTCCCTTTTGTAAAAACCGGTGGTTTAGCAGATGTTTCTGCGGCTTTACCACAAATGCTTGCAGAAATGGGACACGAAGTCCGTATAGTCGTGCCTAAATATGGCGCTGTAGACGACAGAAAATTTAAAATACACGAAGTTGTACGTTTAAAGGATTTGTCTATCAAAATTGGTGATAAGGATGTAGTTTTCTCCCTGAAATCCTGTTTTTTACCAGGACAAAAGGTCAGAGTACAAATTTACTTTCTTGATAACCAGGAGTACTTTGGCAGCCGGAACAGCCTGTATGTAAACCCGATGACAGGTGAAGATTATCCGGATAATGATGAAAGATTTATCCTATTAAATCGTTCCGTGTTTGAGTTAATTTGCAAGCTTGGCTGGATACCAGATATTATCCATTGCAATGATTGGCAATGCGGGTTAATACCTGCCTATCTTAATACTATTTACAAAGATGAAGAACAGTTTAAGAATTTTAAAACGCTTTTTACAATTCACAATCTTGCATACCAGGGAGTATTTCCCAAATCATCTTTTCACAAAACAGGATTACCTGAAGAGTTAAATTCCGAAAAAGGGATTGAAATTTACGGCAAATTGAATTTTATGAAAAGCGGATTAATTTTTGCCGATACGATAAATACGGTTAGTGAAACTTATGCTAATGAAATACGAACTAATGATGAAATGGGCGCAGGATTAAAACAGGTGCTTGCAAAAAGAAAAAATGACCTGTACGGAATTGTAAATGGTATTGATACCAAAGTCTGGTCGCCGGAAAAAGACAAACATCTCCCTAAAAAGTTCTCAATAAAGAGTCTTGAACATAAGCTTTTAAATAAAAAGGAACTTGCGGACAAATTCCGTTTTAATTATGATGAAAATATTCCTATAGTTGGCGTAATTTCCCGGCTATTTGATTCAAAGGGATTAGATCTTATAAAAGATGCTTTCCCTGAATTAATGAAACTAAATATTCAGATGATATTGCTCGGAACAGGAGATAAAAAGTATCATAAGTTTTTTGAAAGTATGACTTCAAAATATTCGAATAAGTTTGCTGCTTATCTCGGGTTTAACGATGATCTTGCACATTTAATTGAAGGCGGTTCAGATATATTCCTTATGCCGTCCCGCTATGAGCCCTGCGGATTGAACCAAATGTATAGTCTCGTTTATGGAACAGTTCCAATAGTAAGAGAAACCGGTGGTCTGGCTGACACTGTTATTAAGTATAATGAAAAAACAGAAGAAGGGAATGGCTTTATTTTTAAACATTACGAAGTAGACTCAATGATAAAGGAAGTGAAACGCGCATTGAAAATATTTGAAGATAAAAAAACCTGGGCTAAGATAATGAAGAATGGGATGAAATCAGATTTCAGCTGGAACTCCTCCGCTAAAAAATATATCGACCTCTATAAAACGATACTGGCGAATGACGACTGATGGCTCAAAATGCCGTATTTCTTGACAGGGATGGTACAATCAATGAAGACCCGGGGTATCTTGGTAACCCGGAAAAAGTTAAATTATTTCCCGGTACCGGTAACTCACTATCATTATTAAAAAATAAGCTTAACTTTAAATTAATAGTAATTTCAAATCAATCAGGTATAGTAAGAGGAATAATTTCCGAAAAAGACGTAGATGCTGTTAATTCGATGATTAATGATTTATTGAAACCGTATAACGTTGCAATTGATGCATTTTATTACTGTCCGTATCATCCTGATTTTAACACAAAAGAAGAATCTGAATGCCGGAAGCCTTCTCCATCCCTGGTTTTTAAGGCATCCCGCGATTTTAATATTGAATTGAATGGTTCATATTTTATAGGAGATACACCTGCAGATATTTTATGTGGTATGAATGCCGGGCTTAAGACTGTGCTTGTTAAAACAGGTTATGGATTGGAAAGTATTTCTATCTTGCAAAAACAAAATATATTTCCAAGCTTTGTTGCCGAAAATATTTCAGATGCGTGTAATTTTATTTACGAAGATTTTACAGGTGAAATAATTGATTATTAAAAAAATAATTCTTTTTCCGGTTCTGTTCTTATTAACAATGTTTTATTCCTGCAGTGAGTCTCCTTCATCAATTGGAATTAATTTGCTATCCCCTGATTATGTGAACGTACATAAACTGGATTCTTACCAGGATTCAGTTCAGCAATCTTCAACCTATTATAAAACGATGATCAGACTCAGCGATTCACCGAGATTACTTATTGGCAAATACATTAATGTTGAGGCTACAACCTTGATTAAATTTGCAATTGTTCTTCCCGATAGTTTACAACAAGCAGTTCTTAGCTCAACTCTAAGTGTTGTTAGTGCAAAAGTTCAGCTTACCCGTGAGTATAATATTGGCGATAGTACAGGTTCATTAAACTATACGGTTCATTTTGTTAATAATACCTGGACAGCACTTTTTAATGCTGACAGTCTTCCCTTACTAAATTATAATAGTGAAGATATCAGCTCCAGCAAATCATATACAGATTCTCTTTATACTTTTAATATTGATAATCAAACAATAACTTCCTGGTTAACGGCTGCTTCAGATACTTCCGTTAAGACAAATAATGGAATTTATATCCAGCCTGATCCTGCATCCAACAGGATAGTAGGATTCGATGCTTATAATGTAAATGCAATCGGGCTACCTACGATTACAATAGTTGTTGCTAATTCGGGCAATGTTGATACTTTGAGTTATATAAGTCTTCCTGATGTCAGCATAATTTCCGGGGAAAAGCCGACTGTGCCTGCCGGAGATATTGCAGTTCAGGGAGGTCTCGCAGTTGATTCAAAAATTCTGTTTGATGTTTCTTCAGTAGCAAAAGGATCGGTTATTAATAAAGCTCAGTTAACAGTTTATCTTGATAGCACTGCAACCAAAACAGCGGAATCATATTCGAATTATCTTATTGCATATTTTGCTAAGGATACCACTTCTAATTCGTATGATACAACATCCGGCATAGTGCTTAGCAGAGTGCAAAATTATTTCACAGGTGATATCTCCCGTTTTATACAAAGTATATCCAGTGGTTATCACGAAAACCAGGGAATAGTATTAGCTGCAGGCGGGCAAAACATCGGGGTAGATTTGTTTGCTTTAAAAGGCAGCGAAACAACGGATGCTTCTTTAAGACCACGTTTGGTAATTACTTATACAGGTAGAAAATGAGAATAATTGAAAAATATATTTTTACCATAATTATTTTCTTGTTTTTCGTTTCAGAAAGTTTTGCACAATCCTCGCCTTATACCCGCCTTGGAATTGGTGATGTTAACTATGCATATTCTGCAAGGAAACTTGGAATGGGACAAATGGGCGCAGCCGATGCTGAAGCAAATTTTATAAGCTTCTACAATCCTGCCGCTTTATTTAATCTAAAAAGAACAAGAATAGAATTTAATTTCAATTATAACGGATCATTCTTATCCGGAAATAGTTTATCTACTTATTATGGTAATGCGGAATTTGCTGGTTTTATGTTCGCTTTTCCTATAAGCAATAAATATGGAATAGGGGCAGTCAGCGGATTGGTTCCTTTTTCAAGTGTGAGCTATAATGTCTCGAATTCCGTTCAATCTACTGACGGCAATTATGAAACATCTTATCAGGGGAAAGGTGGATTATCAAAATTATTTCTCGGTGCATCATATAAATTGCCTCTGGACCTGGTATTAGGTGCAACTTTCGATTATTACTTTGGAAACATTGATTATACTTCTTCAATAAATTTTATTGATCAGACTAATGCGGACGCCAAATATAATAATGAGTACAGACCTAAAGGTATTGGAACAACTCTCGGCTTGATTTCTCCCGCGCTGGATAGTTTGCTTGGCTTAAGTGATATTTCGAATTTCAGGATTGGTTTGACATATAATTTTATATCAAAATTAAGAACTGATACAGTGCTTACTTCAAATACAACACTTGGAACGGATACCGTTTCAAACGGCATAGTAAACATGAAAGTCCCCGGCAGGTTAACTGCTGGGTTAAGTTTTGTGTTAAATAATAAATATTTATTAAGTTTCGACTATGCTTTTCAAGCCTGGAAGAATTACTCTTTTAATGGGATATCCCCTCAGAATTTAAGAAATTCTTCCGTTGTTGGCCTTGGTTTTGAGTATAAACCTGAAACAAAATTAGGAGCTTCTTTTTGGGAACAAATAATTTGGCGTGCCGGTTTAAGCTATGAACAGACTCAGTATTTAATAAATGATGAAGGTATTAATCAATATTCAGTTTCCGGAGGTTTTTCTTTACCAATTTCACAAGCAAATACATTAGATCTGGGTTTACGGTATGCGATGAGAGGCACCTCTGATCCAGGTCTCTTTAAGGAAAATACAATTAAATTATATTTAACATTCAGCCTTGGCGATATCTGGTTTATTCGAGAGGAAAAATAAAATGAAAATAACCAAACAAAATAATCATAATAAATTTTCAAAAGTAACTTACTATACTTTTGTCTTTCTGTTCCTGGGGATCTATTCAGCCTTTCCCAAAAATGTTGATGTTAGTTTTGTAGTCCCCGATGATTCATCCCAAAAATTGTTGGAGCTTTACAGCCTGTTCTCGGAATATTATAAAAATAAAGATTATCAAAGTGCGGTTCCGTATGGCTGGCAGGTTCTTGAATTGAACCCGGAAAAATTTGCAAAGTATGTTTATTATAAAATGGAAGATGCTTTGTGGTATTTGCACGATTCTACAGATATAGCTCCTGAAGCAAAGCAGGCTATTGCAGATACGACAAACTATTTATATAACCTTGCCGAGAAATATAATCCTGATTCAAAAGGATATTTCCAGGTTCGCAAGGCGTTTATTGAAGAAGACTGGTTGAAGATGCCCGCAGATAGCGTAATTGCTGCTTATGAACTTGCATTCAAATATAATCCCAATCTTGATGCCTATTATTATAATCAGCTTGGTACTTTGTATAAAGATAATGCTTCGGATTCAAATAATTACAAATCAAAAGCAATCGACTTATATACAATGTTAAATGAAAAAGATCCGAATAATCCTGAATGGACACAGGAATTGGAAACCCTTGTGGAGAACATAGGAGAGCTTGAAAAACTAACTGAAAAGAGCTGGTTGAATGATAAAGAGAATACTGAAAAAGCATGGAAATATGCTTCAACTGCAATGAGAGCTTCTGATTTTCAGGCGGCAATTGTTCCCTTGGAATTTTTAATCAGCAAATCACCAGAATCTGTAAACTATTGGACACAGCTTGCCCAGGCATACCAGAAGACAGAGCAGCAAACCAAAGCTGAAGATGCTTATAAAAAACTAATTCAGCTTGATCCTCAGAACAAAGATAATTATCTGAATCTTGGAATCGTTTATAAGGATAAAGGCCAATTATCTGCAGCCCGTAGTCAATTTATAAAAGCAAGTGAAGTAGGTAAAGGCTGGGCTCAGGCAATTTATTATGAGGGACTGCTTTATGAACAGGCTGCCCGTGATTGTAAATTTGATTTCGATGCAAAAGTGGTATACCAGATTGCTGTAGATACATACAGGAAAGCTATATCAATCGATCCTAATTACAGCCAGGCACGTGAAAGAATTAAAGCATTGGATGAATCGGGCTCGCTTCCTACGCAGGAAGATTATTTCTTCCGCGGATATAAATCAGGGCAAATAGTTACTCCAAAGGGTGATTGTTATACGTGGATAGGGAAAAGTGTTACAGTGCCGTAAAACTTTTATAATAGCAAATTAAGCTTACAGGTTCCGGAGATTACTTCGGAACCTTTTCTTTTTATTTGTTATATTTTCTATCTAAAAATTTTTCTACTTATACAAAAAAAGTTATTAAAATGATATACGATCATATTCAAAAAGATAAAGAAATATTTGAAGTTCTGAAGCTTGAAACACAGAGACAGCAGGAAAAGCTTGAGCTTATAGCTTCAGAAAATTTTGTCAGTCCAGCAGTTTTAGAAGCTGCCGGTTCGGTACTTACAAATAAATATGCCGAAGGTTATCCCGGTAAACGTTATTACGGCGGCTGTGAATTTGTGGATATGGCTGAAAACCTTGCAAGAGAAAGATTAAAGCAATTATTTAATGCAGAATATGTTAACGTCCAGCCGCACAGCGGATCGCAAGCTAATATGGCTGTTTATATGGCACTGCTTAATCCCGGCGATAAAATATTGGGCTTAAGCCTTGCTCACGGCGGTCATCTTACACATGGTTCTCCTGTTAATTTTTCGGGGAAGCTTTACCAGGCATTTGGTTACACGTTGAATAGAGAAACAAAAACTCTTGACTATGATATTATTTCCGACCTTGCAAAAAAAGAAAAACCTAAAATTATTGTAGCCGGTGCAAGTGCTTATCCTCGTGAATGGGACTATAAAAAATTCAGGGAGATTGCTGATTCCGTTGGTGCATTCTTTATGTGCGATATGGCTCATCCTGCAGGATTGATTGCCAAAGGATTTCTCGATAACCCGCTTAAGTATTGTGATGTTGTTACTTCTACAACTCACAAAACATTGCGTGGACCAAGAGGCGGAATTATTCTGATGGGAAAAGATTACGAAAATACCTTAGGAATAAAAACTCCAAAAGGCGACCGTATAAAGATGATGTCTGAACTGCTTGACAGCATGGTTATGCCCGGAATACAGGGAGGACCTTTAATGCATATAATTATGGCTAAAGCTGTTGCATTCGGTGAGGCGTTGCAGGATTCATTTAAAACTTATGCGGGACAAATAATAATAAATGCAAAAGCCCTGGCAAATAAATTATCTGAATATGATTTTAACCTGATATCGGGCGGAACGGATAATCATCTTATGTTAATAGATTTAACGAATAAAAATATTACCGGGAAGCAGGCTGAAAATGCTCTTGAGAAAGCGGGAATGACTGTTAATAAAAATATGGTTCCTTTCGATCAGAGAAGCCCTTTTGTAACAAGCGGAATAAGGGTCGGTACGCCAGCTGTTACAACAAGAGGGATGAAAGAAAATGAAATGACTTCAATAGCAGGTTTTATAAATTCTGCAGTTAATAATTTTGATAATGAAACAAAGCTTGAAGAGATAAGGATTGAAGTTAAAAAACTCTGCAGCAAATTTCCTCTTTATGCTGATTTAATATGATTTGAGTTTTTGTGGCAACTAAAGAACTGAATAGTAATGATGTTTTAGAGGATGATTCTAATGATGTGGAAATGTCATTCCTTGACCATCTTGAGGAACTCAGGTGGAGGATAATTTATGCATTAATTGGTGTTGTAGCTGGAACTATTATCTGCTGGATTTTTATTGATTTCCTCGTCAATGTCGTCCTTTTAAGACCTGCTCAAAATGCAGGCGCCACTCTTCAGAATTTAAGACCTTTCGGACAGATATTTCTTTATTTTGAAGTTGCAATGATAGGCGGAGTTGTACTTAGTATTCCGAATATTTTCTACCAGTTCTGGAAGTTTATTGCTCCTGCTTTAAGGAAGAATGAAAAAAAATATATTCTTTCAATTGTTATCTTTTCTACCGTTTGCTTTCTTGCGGGAATTGTATTTGCCTATTTCAGCCTGCTTCCTTATACAATGAAATTTGCCACGCAATTTGGTACAACGCAGATTAAAAATGAATTTGCCATTGATGAATATCTTTCAATTATTATTAGTGTTATGCTTGGTGCAGGCATAATATTCGAGCTTCCAATGGTTTCTTATTTTCTTACAAGGCTTGGGATTCTAACCCCGGCTTTTATGAAAAAATACAGGAGATATGCAATAGTTTTAATCTTTATTGCTGCTGCTTTTCTAACCCCGCCTGACCCGGTATCCCAGGTAGTGCTGGCTGTTCCATTGGTTTTATTGTACGAATTAAGTATTTTCATTTCAAAATTAGCATTAAAGAAACGTTGATTAAAAAAGCTTTAACCGACATAAGTCAGCCGATTAAAACTGAACTTGAGGAATTTGAACATCTCTTCAAAAAATCAATGAAGAGTAATGTAGGATTGGTTGATCTGATTGCAAAATATATTATCCGCCAAAAGGGGAAAAAGATCAGACCATTGCTGGTATTGCTTTCTGCAAAATTATCAGGCGGAATTACAGAAAGAAGTTATCGCGGAGCAGTTTTGGTGGAGCTGCTGCATACTGCAACTTTAATTCATGATGATGTTGTAGATAATGCTGATAAAAGAAGAGGCTTCTGGTCAATAAATGCCATCTTTAAAAATAAAGCGGCAGTACTGATGGGTGATTATATGCTCTCAAGAGGATTGATGATTGCTGTTGAAGGTAAAGATTTTGATTTCCTTGGAGTAATAACAAATGCAGTTAAGAGAATGTCGGAAGGAGAGCTTCTGCAAATTCAGAAAACACGTAAGCTCGATATTGATGAAGAAACATATTTCAAAGTTATTTCAGATAAAACCGCCTCACTGCTTGAAACCTGCTGCCAGATTGGTTCGATGAGCACGAGCAATAACAGCGAATACCATGAAGCAATGAAAACATTTGGAGAATCAATCGGGATGGCTTTCCAGATAAGAGATGATATCCTTGATTATGAAGGCAGCTCAAAGATAATAGGAAAGCCCGTCGGCGGAGATATTAAAGAAAAGAAAATCACACTGCCATTAATATTTTCACTAAACCAGGTCTCTAAAGATAAAGCCGATAAGATTAAAAGGCTTATAAAAAATAATAACGGAAAAGAAAATACAAACGAAATAATAGAGTTCGTAAGAAAGAATAATGGAATTGATTACGCATTAAAAACCGCGCACGAGTATTCATTAAAGGCAAAAGAAACGTTAAAGATATTCCCCGATTCACCTTCAAAAATAGCCCTCGAAGCCCTTGTTGATTTTGTTATAGACAGGAAAAATTAATATTGAGACAGCCTCTACGAAAAAGTTTAAATATTCCCCTGGAATAAATATCTGTAACAAGTAATTAAAGATAAACAACAACAATATCATAGGGATTAAACTTTACACACTGTGTTCATAAGAATTTTTTTAAGACAATTCAGTGTTTCTGTATATCTTGCCGATGAATTATCTTATCCCAAATGAAGTTCATTTATCTTTATATTATCTGAATATCTGTTAAGTCTATGTAAATCTGATCTGATAAATAAACCAGCAAAACAACATACTGTTGTCTATTTCTACATCCCTGCCAAAAATTATTTTAAAAATTGCTGATATTTATTATTTATAGAATAAATTAATTAATTCTCTTGACTCTTATTTGTATATAAAATATTTTAGCAGAAAATAATTGGGTTAACATTCAACAATCCGGGGAACCTTATGAAAAAAAAATCTTTTAGTTCTTATCTTTTTCTTCATTTCAGTAGTAAATTTTGGACAAACGATAATTGAAGATAGAGTAGAAATCGATCCACAGAAAATAGTAGCAAACTATCCTGCACCTTTGCACACACCCTGCGGACCATTCATTCAGCAAACGGACTATTATAATCCTTACCAGGTTGTATGGAATAATAATTATCTTTGGATTGATCCCTACCAGCAGTGGTTCAACAACCAGGGGAATGCATATAGTTATGCGTTAGAACCAAATCATACTTATAACGTTGACATAGTACAGGGGTATGAATATTGCCGTATAGAGAAATATTTATTTGATCCTGTTACTGGTGAATTTATTGGAACTGAAGTAATAGGAAACGCACTGTCAAATATTATTGGAGCAGACCTGCGCGGTACGGGTATAATGTATTCTGGTTTCTGCTCTCCTAAGGAAATTGAACACCCTTCAGATTATTATTTAAAAGTAGATAGAGACGTACCACAAGGAACAGACATAATAGTAACAATTACTGACCTGACGACAGGGAATCCGCCAATAAATTATCATACAGTTATTCAAACTCCTATAATGACTTTGATCGTACTAGGTGGTGAAGATGAAGTTTTTCATTATTATAGTAAGTCTATTGAAATTTACGCTGCATTTCCGGACCAGCCCCAATGGTGCTGGTACATTTGTGGAGGGGCAATACCATCATCTGTTACATATACACTTCAAATTGTGCAGGGGGAAGAATACGGACAATTGAATGATACACTTACCGGAACGTCAGGTTCTGTTTTCTCAGGTATCGAAAGCCCTGATGGTTCAGGGTGGATTTTTGGAGGAAGATTTAAGTTTATTGCAGACGGCATTCAGCCGGACAGCGCTCAGCCGGGAACAGTAACGATAAGATGTACGCCAAGCGATAATGTAATAAATACCGTTGAGTATAGTTTTCCAGTAAAATATAATGAATATCCGCCCGGACAAAAAGTTTATGCTGTTTTTGATACATCGAAAATCACGCCCGGGGATATGGCTTTGTTAGTGCTGATGAAAATAGAAGAAAATGGAAACCTGGTTAATTTTCCTGAATCTGCAAGATTTGAAGTGGGTATGATCGAAGGCTGCAGTGGCGGCAATCTCTTGGTTGACGGAAGTCTGGATAAATATTTTTATGATGTTCCGCAACCAATATTGTTTTTAGCTGATTCCACGATCCTTGATACTTCAATAACTGTCGGGGTAAAAGTAGGCTTAATTGAAGATACTACTGTTATAAGTGCCGGAAGACCAATGAGTAACACCGGGCAAGGAAGTGAATTAAAACTCACTAACAAAAATAAAAACCTGACTGCTAAAAATACAATAAAAGAAAAATCCCATAGTTATGCTAATGAGAGGCTGATAGCATTAGAGAAAAAGTTAATTGGCACCAAACCAAAATTAAAAGCTGGATCAAGAGGTAGCGGAAATAATCCACCGCTTCCAAGTAACCCAACTGAAGACTATTGTTTTCCTGGTCTATATAAAACGACAACTAATACAAATGCATCTTTGGTTATTGAGGGGGATGAGTGTGATGAAGAGATTGTCGTTTGTGAAAACATTGAGCCGCAAACTCTGAGTGAATCATCTTTTGTAATGTTAAGAGGAGATAAGGATTATATTTGGGTTGACAAAAATGGTAAGTCTCATACTTCAAACACGGGTAATGCCTGTCTCTTTGATCCGCCAGCAAAAGGAAGATTAGATTTAGGGAAATGTTATACCTTTGAGATAATTGGTAATTATACTGTCTCAACTGATACATTTAATTTGTTAGATGATGCTTTGATAAAAGCTTGCCTGGATCAAACAGATCCGAATAATCTTCAGTGGCAATTTAACATTGAAAATTTAAAAATACCGGTATTTGCAGATGTATGCCCTTTACCAGAACAATATGTTGATTTAATTGACGGCGATCAAACAAAAATTTTAAATAAGGTACCAAATTGCGATTTTTATAACTGGGCTGTTGAAAGGTTAGATTATTATATAAAAGGGCCCTACTACCAACCAAAAGATAAAGAGCCACCTTATCCTATTGTTTTTTCAACGGGTATTCTTGCACATGAAGATGAACATTTCGCGCAAACGAAAAGAGAAGTGATCAAATATTTTAATGAAAACGAAACATTCAAAAAAATAAGGGATAATTTGCATTTTGCCAAAAATGAGACTCAATCATGTCCAGAATCTGCAACAGCTCTAGTTGAAAATCTTATTAAGGAAGATTTGAAAAATGCAATTATTGAAGGCTCCAATTTGCATAAAAGAATGGGAACTGATCCAGAGAATAATAATGAGTACAATGCCGAACTCTTGGCGGATAAAATTGCATCAGAAACCTATAAAACTATAAAACTGACATTTAAAATAATTCGTTCACAAGTTTGTAATTAATCTTTTGGAAGGTATTATGAAATACAAATTATTTTTAATAATTATTTCCTTGATTAGTGTCCATAGCTTAGCACAAGAAATAAAGGAACCCAATAGTTTTTGGGCAATATATGAACCTTATACTCTTCAATTTATACCAAATGGAGTAGATACAATAGAATTTCTTAAAGGAGTGATTCAAGATTCAAACTCGGTTCATTATAAGTATGAATCAGCCGCTGAGTATCTTGTGCTTAAAAACGATGCTAACCTACGGCAATTTTTAATAGACAATATGAATAACTATCCACATAAATCAAGTGGTTGGGATTCCCTCAGGGTTATGGATATTAGTTGGGATAGATACTTTACAGATCAATATATCAAAGGATTCTTAGGGATAGAGTCAGCAATACAAGGAATGGATTCTGTCGCAAGATTTCATCCAAACAGATTAGAAAGAATTGTTGCCGTCAGGTTATTATCCCATATTGGCAGATTAGATTATTTTGATTTTATAAAGAGTTGTTATTTAACGGGGTTAGATCAAAATATTGATGGATTTCTTTCAGAATATGGTAAGGACGACAGGTATACAAATGAAGTAAAAGAATTATTAACTAACACAATTCAAGATTCAACGGAAAGACTTAAAATCTGGGCTGCCACTAGTCTTCTTGCAGCAATTGATAAACCTTATGCAATAAGTATTTTAGAAGATAAATTTAGAACTACAACTGGCGAGGACCGTTATTTTAATTATTTTGTTGATTTAGGAAGGCTTGATCCAGAAGGACAAATGGATAGGACTATATATGCAATTGAAAATGAGCAGGCAGATTCTATTCGTGAGCTATTTTTGCCATCATATAATAGTGATCCATCTTATAACGGAGACCCTGGTTACTATAGCCCCTATTTCATTAATTTTATGGAACAATTAATCAATAATGGTTTTAATACCTATGATATAGAATCTTTTCTTTATACATTTAAACCATATCCTTTCGATTCAACATCAACTGTTTTAGAAAATATTGACTATGTTACAAATCTTTTAGATACAGTTTCATTCTATATTTGGCTCGGTGATTTACAATTTAAAAATGAACTCCAATCCATCCTCCATTCCGCCAAAACCAACTTACAAAACGGAGACTCACTCGCTTGCAGATCAGAAATCAAATCATTCCAGGACACAGTAGATTTTGTTTATGCAGATTCACTTAATACCGATCCTCGTTTTGTAACTCTTGAAGGCTGGAAGTTTCTTCACTGGAATGCACAGTATATTTTGGACAGGTTGCCAGAACCTCAACAAAACCCCAACCTCCTTGTAACCCTCCAAAACAGCCAGGGAGTACAAATACCCGCAAGTAATGTTAAATATTATGATACAAGCTGGAAGGATGCCGTGGATAACGGGGATGGGACATTCACTGTAATAACAACAAAACCAAATGTAAGTGTAAGGATGTTTTATGAGTACGCAAATCAAACTGTAAATAACGTTCCTGCACAGAATAATAATTATTCATTTCATACAGTAAATACTCAGGTGGAATTGGAAAATAGCTCAGGGCAATTAATAGATGAAGGAACTGTAAAATATTATGCAGGAGCGTGGAGGGATTTCGGTACAACCGTAAACGGAGTTGCATCAAAAGAACTTCTGCCAGTTAACTATAGCTTCAGAATGACTTATGAGTACGGCAGCAATGACAAACAGCAGGATGTAAGTTCTAATGCAACTGTAATATTCCAGACGGTGAATGCGGCAGTTCAATTACAAAACAGTACAGGCAGCTTAATAGACCAGGGAACTGTTCAATACTATGCAGGAGCCTGGAGAAGTTTTGGTACAACTGTAAACGGCGTTGCACATAAAGAGCTGCTGCCGAATAATTACAGCTTCAGAATGACTTATGAATATGTTTCTACAGATAAGCAGCAGGATTTAAATACTAATCCAACAGTGACATTTTCAACTGTTTTATGTACAGCGCAGGTAAAAGATCAGCAGAATCAGCCGGTCAGTAATGCAGATGTAAAATACTACTCGGGTGCCCCCGTAGGGGCAGGTTGGAGGGAAATCGGTTTAACATCAAATGGTGAAGTAAAAAAAGAACTTCTGCCTGTAAACTTAACTTTTCGTGCTGCACTTGGTACAGTTCAACAGGATGTACAGCAGGATCTCTCTGTTAATAACGTTGTGCAGATTGTTTTGAATATACAGTAAACGGACAATCATCAATTAACAATGAATAATTAAAGTCATATAAATTCAGTATTAAAGGAATAATATGATGAAAAAAATAGTTTTAATAATAATGGTGTTCTCACTGCAATCATTTTCGCAATCAATTTACGATGTACAGCCGGGAACAAAAGGGAACCAGTTAAAACTTACTGTGGCAAACATTTCAAACAAAAATAATGCTGATAATGTGGTTGTCAATCTTTCCAGGAAAAGTCCATCGCTTAATTTTGAAAATGAAGCAGATACAATTTCACTTATTGAAGCTGCGAAAGAAAAAGAAGCAGCATTCAGATTTGAAGTAAAACGAAATGCACCTGTAAACACACGGGACTCCATAGAATTTTCCATTGGCGATGCAAATGGTACAATGATGATGAAAACATTTGTGCTTAATTTCCTTGCACCGAAAGAATTCAGGCTTGAGCAGAATTTCCCCAATCTCGTAGAGTCCGTTAGACTCTACGGAGTCTAACGACCGTTTAATCCATCCACTACAATACAATACCGGTTACCAGCAGCAGCTACAGTTACACTGAAAATATATGATATACTCGGCAGGGAAGTTGCAACCCTGGTGAACGAAAAGCAGGATGCAGGATATAAAGAGGTCAGGTTCAATGCAAGCCGGTATGCAAGCGGAATGTATATCTACAGATTATCCGCCACAGGCGGAGCAGATAAATATGTAAGCACAAAAAAGATGTTGTTGCTGAAATAACTCCGCGCTTAACTATTTTTAGAGATGAGCCAAACTTGCGGTTAATAAACCGGCGGCTCACCTTAATTAAAAAATCGAAACTTATTTCGGATCCCACGTTAGAAAACTTTCTTGATTCCTAATTATAATAAAGATAAGTTAGCAGAAAATAATCTGGGTTAATATTCATATTCCGGGGAGACCAAATGCCGTCATTAAAAAATAATGACATTACTTCTAAAGAGAAATTACAAGAGAAAAAACTAATTGGCACTAAACCAAAATTAAAAGCTGGTTCAGGAGGTAACGGCAATAACCCACCGCTTCCAGGTAATCCAACTGAAGATTACTGCTTTTCAGATCTTTTTCAGACAACACCTAATACTGAAAATGCGTATGTGGTTGTGGGGGATGGGTGTTCAAATATTTCAACAAATCATTCTGAAATAAACTATCAAGTAAAACAAAGGAATGATCCATATCCTATATCTGTAAAAGATATTAATGATTACACACAACTAATACAATTGACCAATGTCTGTGTAGATGACCCAAACCCAAATGAGGTTGGTGGCTCTACTCCAATCGAATATAAAAGATATAAATATGATTATAACACTGGGTATTTCACAAATTCATGGAATTTAGAACCATATAAAAAAGAAGATCATATCTATTATTATTTTATCAATCCCCAAAGTGGTTCACCAACACCTATAATATTCGATTATGTTGCAGGTGTTTGTTATTTGAAAATCAAACCACCATGGAATGAGATTAAAACACTTATTGAAAATATCGATGAAGTTGATGATAATAGTATTATCATCCCCACTGATGCAAAGCAAGCATTTGCTGATTTTTGTGGTCACAATTGTTATCCAATGGAAATCCATAAATATGAGTTGATTGAAATAATTAGAATACACGAAAGAGAACATATGGCTGATTATGAAGGAGTCATTGCAAAAAATTTTCCTCTTCTTAAGGATCAAATTGAAACATATAGAGATGAATGTAGTGGATATCATGATGGTCTTAGAGTACGTGCAGAAAATATTTTTTATGAGCAATTTATCTATCCATTTATTAAAAATGCAATTGCAGAATGGCAAGAGATAAGTGGTGGAACAGACTCTTTAAAGGTACTAGAGCATGAAAAAATAATTCAAGGACGTGAAAGCATAAAAAATAGAATAATAAATTATATGGATAAGTTGAAAAAAAGATTTCCTAATGAATTTTCGGATAATAAAAAATGTCCAAATTGTAGTTATCAAGAAAATTGAATGGAGTTAAAAATGAGAAAATATAAAATATTTATAATTTTAATAATATTATTCACAATAAATACATCAATAATGGCTCAGTGGCATGAACCTTCTGCTGAAATAAAAGCCTATGTTTTATCAATGCTTCACAGTCCCGATTATTTTGATAGAAGTAAAGCTGTTGGAGAAATAACGTTAGATTATAATATTCCCGAAGCAGTTCCTTTTTTAGAACAGACAATATGGCAGCAGGATAGATATCTTACTTATGAATATTTATTAGCGCTTAGTAAATATAACTCTGTTAATTTTGTTCAATATGCTCATCAGTTTATAAATCAAGTAGATACTATGCATATTGATGGATTTTCCTTTTTAGATCCACTCGAAATGAAAGTTCACATAACCTTGAAATTATTTAAGAAGGAAGACTTTACTACAGCAAATTATGTGTTTGAGTTAATAGATAGAGAAAAACCAAAAATATTTATAAATGAATCACATTATCTTGATTATATTATAAATAATCTGCCGTCATATGAGGAACAAGCAAAACAAGAATTAATAAGACTTGCTTATGAGGATGATTGGGACGAAGGTGCAAATGCAATTCTTACACTAATAGAAAAATATGGACAGGAAGCAGCACCAATACTAGCAAATGCTTTTGTAACCAATACATATAGACCAACAAAAGCTATATCATTAGAAAATTTATTGAAGTATAATTATCCAAACTTAGATCAGTTAATGAGAGAACGTTTGGTGGTGGACTCAGAGATGACTGCAGAAACGGCAGAAAGTCTGCTTGATTATTATCCAACAACAGATAATTATAGATATGTTATGGATCATTTGAATCAAATGAACAGCAGAAACAGGACAAGTGTTATATACACGCTAATAGCTTTTGAATCTGATCACCCTGACACATCGAAAACAATTATTGATTTATTAAATGATTTAATAAATTTTACCGATACATGCTATAATAGTAATTGGCTGGGAGAATTGTCATTTAAGGAAGAATTGCAAAACAAACTTCAATCAGCTAAAAACAATTTGCAAAATGGAGATTCTCTTTCTTGCAGGATTGAGGTAAAATTATTTCAAGATACTTTGGATTATATTTTTAGGGATTCGTTGTACACGCCAAATCATTTCGTAACAACTGAAGGTTGGCAATTCCTTTATGCCAAATCATCATTTATTTTAAAAAAGCTTCCCAAACCTCAGCAAAACCCCAATCTTCTCGTTAACCTCCAAAACAGCCAGGGAGTACAAATACCTGCAAGTAATGTAAAATATTATGATACAAGCTGGAAGGACGCAGTCGATAATGGAGACGGAACATTTATTGTTATAACGACACAGTCAAATGTTAGTGTAAGAGTATTTTATGAGTATGCAAATCAAACTGTAAACAATGTCCCTGCACAGAATAATACTTTTACATTTCACACTGTAAATACCCAGGTGGAATTGGAAAACAGCACAGGACAATTAATAGATGAAGGCACAGTTAAATATTATGCCGGAGCGTGGAGAGATTTTGGTATAACTGTAAATGGAATTGCTACAAAAGAACTGCTTCCTGTTAACTACAGTTTCAGAATGACGTATGAGTATGGCAGCAATGATAAGCAGCAAGATATAAGTTCAAATCCAACCGTTATATTCCAAACTGTTAATGCACAAGTGCAGTTACAAAACAGTACAGGTAATTTAATTGATGAAGGAACAGTTCAGTATTATGCCGGAGCGTGGAGAGATTTTGGTACAACAGTAAACGGAGTTGTTCATAAAGAACTTCTGCCAAATAATTACAGCTTCAGAATGACCTATGAGTATGTTTCTAAAGATAAGCAGCAGGATTTAAACACCAATCCAATAGTTACATTTTCAACTGTTCTCTGTACAGTACAAGTAAGAGATCAGAACAATCAACCTTTAAATAATGGAGATGTAAAATATTATTCAGGTGCGTGGAGAGAAATCGGTTTAACGGTAAACGGAGAAATAACCAAAGAACTTCTGCCTGTAAACTTAACTTTTCGTGCTGCACTTGGTACAGTTCAACAGGATGTACAGCAGGATCTCTCTGTTAATAACGTTGTGCAGATTGTTTTGAATATACAGTAAACGGACAATCATCAATTAACAATGAATAATTAAAGTCATATAAATTCAGTATTAAAGGAATAATATGATGAAAAAAATAGTTTTAATAATAATGGTGTTCTCACTGCAATCATTTTCGCAATCAATTTACGATGTACAGCCGGGAACAAAAGGCAACCAGGTAAAGCTTACAGTTGCAAACATATCCGAAAAGAATAATGCTGATAATGTAATTGTAAATCTTTCAAGAAAAAGCCCGGCACTTAACTTTGAAAATGAAGCAGATACAATTTCACTTATTGAAGCAACTAAAGAAAAAGAAGCAGCATTCAGATTTGAAGTAAAACGAAATGCACCTGTAAACACACGGGACTCCATAGAATTTTCCATTGGCGATGCCAATGGTACAATGATGATGAAAACATTTGTGCTTAATTTCCTTGCACCGAAAGAATTCAGGCTTGAGCAGAATTTCCCCAATCTCGTAGAGTCCGTTAGACTCTACGGAGTCTAACGACCGTTTAATCCATCCACTACAATACAATACCGGTTACCAGCAGCAGCTACAGTTACACTGAAAATATATGATATACTCGGCAGGGAAGTTGCAACCCTTGTAAATGAGAAACAGGATGCAGGATATAAAGAGGTCAAATTCAATGCAAACCGTTATGCAAGCGGAATGTATATATACAGGTTATCCGCCACAGGCGGAGCAGATAAATATGTAAGCACAAAAAAGATGTTGATGCTGAAATAACTCAGCACTTAATTATTTTCAGAGATGAGCCAAACTTGCGGTTAATAAACCGGCGGCTCACCTTAATTAAAAAATCGAAACTTATTTCGGATCCCACGTTAGAAAACTTTCTTGATTCCTAATTATAATAAAGATAAGTTAGCAGAAAATAATCTGGGTTAATATTCACTTTCGGGGAGGCCATATGAAAAAAAGCAACTTTGTTCAGTTAAAAGATTATAGTGAACCCCAAATACTGGACAAAAATTTAAGGTGGAAAAATCTTAAATTTATATAAGCCAAAGGAGGCTAAAATGTCCACCAAAAGAAAAAATTACAGTAGCGAACTGAAAGCAAAAATCGCACTAGAGGCAATCAAGGGATTCACCAGTATAAACGAAATTGCAAAAGAATACAGAGTCCACCCAAATCAGATAAGTCTATGGAAGAAACAGTTACTAGAAATACTTCCTTCTGTGTTTGATAATCCGAGGGACCAAAAACTGATGGAAGCTCAGAGTTGATTGACCAGCTCTACCGGCAGATAGGAAAACTTCAGGTAGAGGTTGAATGGTTAAAAAAAAAGTACGAGCCATTCAATTGAAACTCTCAAAGGACTCATAGAGCCTGAGCATGGTTTTCTTAGCATAACTGAGCAGTGTTCTTTGATAGAATTACCACGTTCGAGTTATTACTTTGAGCCGTTAGGCGTAACGGACGAAGATCTCGAAATAATGAAACGGATGGATAAAATATACACGACCTGGCCTTTTTACGGTTACAGGAAAATAACACGGGAGTTAAGTAAAAATGGTGAAGTCTTTAATCATAAGCGGATACTCAGGTTAATGCAAATAATGGGAATACAAGCACTTACACCGAAAATGAATCTTAGCAAACCAAACAAGGATCACCTGATATTTCCGTATCTGCTAAGAAATGTAAGCATAACAAAAACCAATCAGGTATGGAGTACAGATATAACATATATCCCGCTCTACAGAAGCTTTGCCTATCTTGTTGCAGTAATGGACTGGTTTAGTAAATATGTTCTGTCCTGGGAAATATCTAACAGCCTTGATGTCCATTTCTGTCTTAGCGCTCTGGATAAAGCATTGCGTTCAGGTAAGCCGGAAATATTTAATACCGACCAGGGCAGTCAGTTTACCAGTCTTAGTTTTGTCAATAAAGTCCTGGACAATAATGTAAGACTAAGTATGGATTCCAAAGGCAGAGCTTTAGATAATATTTTCATTGAACGTTTATGGAGAAGTTTGAAGTATGAAGATATTTATTTAAAGGAATATCGAAATTATCATGAATTATTTGAGGGATTAAATAATTATTTCTATTTTTATAATAATAAAAGAACACATCAGTCATTAGGCTATAAAACTCCGGCTGAAGTATTCTTAAAATAACATGGTGAGTACTTAATTCATCCACCTTAAATTAAGGAAAAACCTGTCTAGCTGAAGGGGTTCACCATAGATCAAGTATTAATATAGTGCAGTGGAGCCTCTTATGTTTTTAGCAGATTCCACAATTCCGGATACATCAATAACTGTTGGTGTAAGTGTAGGTTTAATTGAAGATACTACTATTATTGGTTCAAGCAGACCTGTTAATGGTACCGGGGGTGAGACTGAACAAATGATGCCATTGAAAAAAAACAACCTGACTTCTAAAAATAACATTAAAGAAAAATCCCATAGTTATGCTAATGAGAGGCTAATAGCATTAGAGAAAAAGTTAATTGGCACCAAACCAAAATCAAAAACTAACACAAAAGGAAATGGGAATAGTCCTCCATCACCTAGTAATCCAAATGAGGGCTACTGTTTTACCGGTCTATTTCAAACAACAACTAATACAAATGCAGAAGTGGTGGTTGAGGCTAATTGTGATACAACAAGACCACTATTAGATGATGACCTTAAAAATTCAGTCATTATAGAGATTTTAAGAAATATGTTTTCGGTAAAAAAAGAAAACGATAATGATATAACTTGCACGACAGACCTGGATGATCAAGGTGGCTGGGCTGCTTCTATTCTACCCCCCTTTACTGGTGATTACTATAAAAGTCACAATTCTTATTATTATATAGATATCATGATGTTTTCACTATCATGGGGTTACTGTATTAACGAAATCAACAAAGTATTTTCCACACCGACAATAATTGATGATGAGAATGGCATCCTTTCAGGCATTCAAAATATTGGTCAAAGAGAAGATGTACTAAAAGACCTTAATGCTATTCTTGAAGGAGTAAGTGAAGGAAGGAAGTTAATTTATTACCCTCTTCCCAAAACAAGAGAACACGAGTTAAAACATATATCTCAATACAAAGATAGTTTAAAACAGTACTATGATGTAACATTAAATGCCATTAATTGGATTGAAACTCCTCCGGTAGATTGGTGTAAGATACTAAGTATCTCAAAATATCTAGATATGAGAAAAGAAAAATTTGATCAATTCTTAAAGCAAGCTACGGAAAACTACTTAGAAAGCAATAAGAATTTTAAGGAAAAATATGAAGATGAAGCTGTTGAAGCAGGACTTGATTATGTCAGAAATACATTAATTCCTGAAGTCATAAGATTTCCAAAATAATTTTTATTCAGAAGAATCTCAAAAATGAAATATATTACCATTATGTTAGTTACTCTTATGATTTGGGTTTTATTTAATCAAATTAACGAAGCTCAAATTCTAAAAGATAATTCAACAAAAAATAAACTTATAAGCTATGGAATAGACCCAGAAAATTTCTACCAAGTGATTGATTCACTGAATACAGTAAATGATGATAAGAGATGGTGGCTTATCCATTGGATTGGTGAAAAAAGGATATACTCAGCAATTCCTGAGCTTAAATTATTAATGCAAAAACCCAATACTAACCGGTTTCCCCGAATGAGGAATATGGAACAAAAAACGATTATATTAAGAACAATAATGGATTTAAATGACACTACTTTTCATCAGGAATTTAAAGATGAAATTGACTCGCTAAGCAAAAATGATATTAATTATTTCGATACAATGCTTTTTGCTTCATATTTACAGAAAACTTATAACGACAGTTACGGATGGCAATTTATTAAAAAATATTTTTCGAAAGAATTTGCTGATACTACTTCTGTCCCCTATTTTCGGGCTCAAATATACAACTTAAAACCTTTTCTGAGTTCGGCATATAGGAACGAGGCTGCAATAATATTAAGACGTTATGCAGTGAATAGTTTTGTTGCTCTCGACTATCTTGCTGAAGTAAATGATCCGGAGACCGAACAATTAGCAATAAATATGGCTCTTCATAATAATGATAGATTTTCAAGATATGATGCAAGTGAAATATTAAAAAATATTAATATTACAATTTATATAAATACATTAAAAGCTTCATTAAATATTGTAACTGATAACAGACTTTATATATATGCCGGGTTACTAAGAACCAGGAATCCCGAAGTATATAAATACATTATTGATTTATACAACTCAAACGAATATCCCTCTGACAGCAGTATCATAATACAGGAACTGGATAACCCATTCTTATTAAATCCTTCAAAACAAGAGGCAGTTGGAAATTTATTGGATAGTCTGATTTCATATATTAATCAGCTTCAAGGTTATAATTGGATTGGCGGAGCAGAATTTATTCAAGAATTAAATTCTGATTTAGTTGAGTGCAAGAACTATTATTTGTCCGGAGATACTGTTTCATCCGCAAATAAACTTAAGATTCTCAGTAATATAATCGATATAAGGCATAGAGACTCTACATACAATGAATTCGTAAACAAATATGCTTATGATTTTCTTTACCCGCAAACCTTATTTATAAGACAAAGAATAAATAGCAATTCCATTTTAGATTCGCTCTTAAGATTATCTCCAACTTCAATTCAAGCAGGCGGAAATAGTTTCTCTTTAACTATTTACGGTACAGGATTTAATAGTCAATCCGAAGCTTACTGGAATGGGTATCCCCTTGTTACAACCATAATATCTGATTCTATTTTACAGGCATATGTACCTTCTACAAATATTATTAATCCCGATGATTCGGTTATGATTAGCGTTTTGAATCCTATCTATCGTTACCAGAATGAACTTAATTTTATAGTATCAGTTCCTCAAACAAATCCAAACCTCCTCGTAAACCTCAAAAACAGCCAGGGAACACAAATACCTGCAAGCTCAGTTAAATATTACGACACAAGCTGGAAAGATGCTGTAAATAATGGAGACGGAACTTTTACTGTAATTACAACAAAACCAACAGTAAGCGTAAGAGTATTTTACGAGTATGCAAATCAAACCGTAAACAATGTTCCAGCACAGAATAATGCTTATACATTTCATACTGTAAATACGCAGGTAGAATTAGAAAACAGTTCCGGACAATTAATAGACGAAGGAACAGTAAAATATTATGCAGGGGCGTGGAGAGATTTTGGAACAACTACAAACGGAGTTGCATCAAAAGAACTTCTTCCTGTTAACTACAGTTTCAGAATAACTTATGAGTATGTTTCTAAAGATAAACAGCAGGACTTAAACACCAATTCTACAGTTACATTCTCAACTGTTCTCTGCACAGTGCAGGTAAAAGATCAGCAGAACCAGCCGATTAATAATGCTGATGTAAAATATTACTCAGGTTCGTGGAGAGATATCGGTTTAACAGATGCAAACGGAGAAGTAACTAAAGAGCTTCTGCCTGCAAACCTGTCTTTCCGGGCTGTTCTCGGTACGGTTCATCAGGATGTCCAGCAGGATCTGTCGGTTAATAACGTTGTACAGATTGTATTGAATGTACAATAAATGAAAAATTAACAATGGACAATTAATAATGAATAAAAATTTAATATTAACAATTTTTATAGTAGTAATTTTATCGCTGCAGGTTCTTGGACAAACAACCTATTACCTGCAGCCGGGAACAAAAGGCAACCAGGTAAAGCTTACAGTGGCAAATATTTCGGATAATAACAATGCTGATAATGTGGTTGTAACTCTTTCAAGAAAAAGTCCATCACTTAATTTTGAAAATGAAGCAGATACAATTTCACTTATTGAAGCAACTAAAGAAAAAGAAGCAATATTCAAATTTGAAGTTAAAAGGAACACTCCTGTTAATACACAGGATTCAATAGAATTTTCCATTGGTGACGCAAACGGCATAATGATGATGAAAACATTTGTATTTAATTTTCTTGCCCCAAAAGAATTTAAGCTTGAGCAGAATTTTCCCAACCCATTCAACCCAAGTACAACAATACAATACCAACTACCTGCAGCAGCAAAAGTTACACTTAAGATTTATGATATACTCGGCAGGGAAGTTGCAACCTTGGTGAACGAAAAGCAGGATGCCGGATATAAAGAAGTAAAGTTTAACGCAAACAGGTTGGCAAGCGGAATGTATATATACAGATTATCCGCCACAGGCGGAGCAGATAAATATGTAAGCACAAAAAAGATGCTGATGATTAAATGACCCCATCATTGAATCGGGAATCTGTGTCAAAATCCGACCAAAAGATTGGAACGAAGTGGAAATTACGCTATAGAGGGGAATGGGGAGGCAAAAATATTTTCTTGAATATTATCAGTCATACCTGAAGCATTTCCAATAAATCGCAACTTCTTGATTCCTAATTATAATAAGGATATGTTAGTACAAAAATATCTGGGTTAATATTCACTTTCCGGGGAGGCCATATGCCGTCATTAAAAAATAATGACATTACTTCTAAAGAGAAATTACAAGAGAAAAAACTAATTGGCACCAAACCAAAATTAAAAGCAAATAAAAAAGAGTAACGGAAATAATTCCCCGCTTCCAGGCAATCCTACTGAAGATTACTGCTTTCCAGATTTTTTTCAAACGACACCTAATACTGAAGCTTCTTTTGTTGTTAAAGGAAACGATTGTGGATCAGGATCCCTAATTTGTAACACAAATATTCAAGTCCCTTTGGGATTTGAAGAAGAAGTTACTGAGGTAACAGGAGATTACTATTTTAATAAAGATGGCTATTATACTAAGCTTCTCCATATTGATAATGGGGGAGAAACATATTTTTTGCGTGATGGAGATTTTAAAATTATTCCAATTTCTAAACCAAATGATGAACTATATAGTGTAGATCTTTCGGGATCGTTTTACTCTTCATATGAAATTGAAACTTGTTACAATCATAACCTAAATAATGGTGCGGGAGCATATCAATATAGTTTTAAATCTATAGGGAAGAACGATAATTATATTCACAAACCAATAATTATTCGGGTTGCTGAATATAGTAACGATCCTTATGAAATGAAATCAATAAATGATTTAGGGACTATTCCTTTTGATAATACTTGTAAGGCTTTGATTGATTTTGAATATAACCGTTATCGTAAAACCATTTATGATAATGATGACTTTTTTAATAAGCTTGATGTTATTTATGGAATAGTGGATGCTTATTGGGAACATGAAAAATATCATCACGAGACGCAATGAATTTTTTGAGAAATAATTTTAATCAAAAATTATTAAAAATTCCTATGCCTGATGGAACCTCAGTTTTTAAAACTCTTAAGTCTCATTTTAATACTACTTTTGTATGTTCTGATGATATTAAAAACTTTGATGATGCAAAAAGAGAAGGGAAAAAGTATTTTGAAAATGCCTTAAAAGAATATGCTAAATTTTTTAAGTACAGTTGGGCTCAAAATAATATACTAATTTATTTTGATGAAGAATGGAAAACGTATAATGAGTCTGAATTATATGCTCAATGGAGTGACAATGTCCAAGGGAAAATCACAAAATATCAATCAATATTAGCTTCCCGCCCTGGATTTAACCCGGATTATTGTAATTATGATTTTAAAGAACTATGGGAACCCTTTAATAAATATCGAAATAATAGATGAGTTGGAGATAAAAATGAAAGCAATTATAACATTATTTATTACACTTCTTATTTCCACTAACAACTTTTCACAGGAATTTACTCAGGAGGAAATTGACTTATATATTTCTAATTTGAGCAATAATGAAGCTGAACAATTTACACCGGTTAACTATTTCATAAAACACCACATTGTTGAAGCTTTGCCAAATATTGAACAATATTTCTGGCAGCAAAATTGTGAGAATCAACAAATTTTTCTTAAAGGATTATATTATTTAGGTTCCTCTTTAACGCATCAGTATGCACTTGCACTTTTTGATTCCTTAAGTAAACCACAAAAAGAAAAGTATGACCCAAATGAAAAATATAATTGGTTTGATTGTCACGATATTTTAAGAGCTAAAGCCGATTGCATACAAATATTGTATCTATTAGGTGATTATTCAAAAACCGATGAGGTTTTTGAGTTAATACAAAGAGAAAAAGAAGAAGGAGTAACACCTAATTATGGTATTTCCTTATTGCCTTTCATTATAAGGTATAGACCGGGCTTAAAAGATTCAGCCAAACAGGAATTAATGCAAGCAATAAGTACAGCCACAGACAATCATGCAATTTTTTCATATTCGTTAGCACTTTCTTCAGCTTTTGGTGAGGAAGAAATACCTGCAATGGTTCAGATATTTAAAAGTTCTTCAAATCCGCAGGCAAAAAGAGCAATTATGGAATTTTACTTTAGTAAATATGAAGATAAATTTGATTTAGATGGTTTGGTTAGAGAATCTCTTTTAACAGAACCAAATGATGAATTGAGATTATATTATATTAAAGTACTCTTATTAGGAATTGCTACCCCTTCGGACTATGAATTTGTTAAAAATTATTATCAATATGAACCTAATGACACAATAAAAAGCTTAATTCTATACGAAGTTAAATCTTTTCAGCCCCCGCCACCAGATACTTAAAATCAACAAATGAATTGTTAGATAATTTAAATAATTATATTGACAGTATGTTGAACTATGAATGGCTCGGTGATTTAACGTTTAAAAATTTACAAAACATAAATTACAATCTGCTAAAACCGATTTACAAAACGGCGATTCACTCGATTGCAGATCGGAAATAAAATCATTTCAAGATACAGTAGATTTTGTTTATGCAGATTCTCTTAACCCGGTCCACGTTTTGTAACACTCGAGGGCTGGAAATTTCTTTACTGGAACGCTCAATATATTTTAGACAGGCTGCCGGTACCACAGCAAAATACTAACCTCCTCGTAAACCTTAAAAACAGCGAGGGAACTCAAATACCAGCCAGCAACGTAAATATTATGACACAAGCTGGAAAGATGCCGTAGATAACGGGGACGGAACATTTACTGTAATAACAACAAAGTCAACTGTTAGTGTAAGGTTGTTTTATGAGTATGCAAACCAAACTGTAAATAATGTGCCGGCACAAAATAATACTTATACATTTCATACGGTTAATACACAAGTGCAATTACAAAATAGTACAGGTAATTTAATTGATGAAGGAACAGTTCAGTATTATGCCGGAGCGTGGAGGGATTTTGGTACAACCGTCAACGGAGTTGCAGCAAAAGAACTGCTTCCTATTAACTACAGTTTCAGAATGATGTATGAATATGTTTCAAAGGATATGCAGCAGGATTTAGGAAGTAATCCGACTGTTACATTCTCAACTGTTCTTTGTACAGTACAGGTAAAAAACCAGCAGAACCAGCCGGTTAATAATGCTGATGTAAAATATTATTCTTTAGCCTGGAGAGAAATCGGTTTAACAAATGCGAACGGAGAAATAACCAAAGAACTTTTACCTGCAAACTTAACTTTTCGTGCCACACTTGGCACAGTTCAACAGGATGTGGAGCAGGATTTATCGGTTAATAATATTGTACAAATTGTTTTGAATATACAGTAAACGGACAATTATCAATTAACAATGAATAATTAAAGTCATATAAATTCAGTATTAAAGGAATAATATGATGAAAAAAATAGTTTTAATAATAATGGTGTTCTCACTGCAATCATTTTCGCAATCAATTTACGATGTACAGCCGGGAACAAAAGGGAACCAGTTAAAACTTACTGTGGCAAACATTTCAAACAAAAATAATGCTGATAATGTGGTTGTAAATCTTTCCAGGAAAAGTCCATCACTTAATTTTGAAAATGAAGCAGATACAATTTCACTTATTGAAGCTGCGAAAGAAAAAGAAGCAGCATTCAGATTTGAAGTAAAAAGAAATGCACCTGTAGGCACAAAAGACTCAATTGAATTTTCCATTGGTGATGCAAACGGCATAATGATGATGAAAACATTTGTGCTTAATTTTCTTGCGCCCAAAGAATTTAAGCTTGAACAGAATTTCCCGAATCCCTTTAATCCTTCAACAACAATACAATACCAGCTTCCGGCAGCAGCGAAAGTAACATTAAAGATTTATGATATACTCGGCAGGGAAGTTGCAACACTGGTAAATGAAAAGCAGGATGCGGGATATAAAGAAGTAAAGTTCAATGCAGATCGTTATGCAAGCGGAATGTATATATACAGATTATCCGCCACAGGCGGAGCAGATAAATATGTAAGCACAAAAAAGATGCTGATGATTAAATGACCCCATCATTTAATCGGGAATCTGTGTCAAAATCCTGACCAAAAGATTGGGACGTAGTGGAAATTACGCTATAGAGGGGAATGGGGAGGCAAAAATATTTTCTTGAATATTATCAGTCATACCTGAAGCATTTCCAATAAATCGCAACTTCTTGATTCCTAATTATAATAAGGATATGTTAGTACAAAAATATCTGGGTTAATATTCACTTTCGGGGAGGCCATATGAAAAAAAGCAACTTTGTTCAGTTAAAAGATCAAGTATTAATATAGTGCAGTGGAGCCTCTTATGTTTTTAGCAGATTCCACAATTCCGGATACATCAATAACTGTTGGAGTAAGTGTAGGTTTAATTGAAGATACTACGGTTATTGGTTCAAGCCGACCTGTTAATGGTACCGGGAGTGAGATTGAACATATGATGCCATTGGAAAAAAACAACCTGACTTCTAAAAATAACATTAAAGAAAAATCCCATAGTTATGCTAATGAGAGGCTAATAGCATTAGAGAAAAAGTTAATTGGCACCAAACCAAAATTAAAAGCTGGGTCAGGAGGTAACGGTAACAACCCACCTCTTCCAAATAACCCAACTGAAGACTATTGTTTTCCTGGTCCATATAAAACGACATCTAATACAAATGCATCTTTGGTTGTTGAGGGGGATGAGTGTTGTGAAGAGATTGTTGTCTGTAATAATCCTCCAATTCAACAATTTGATGATCCTGATGTTGGTGTTATCGAAAGCCTTGGATTAAATTCACCTTGGAATTGGATCGACTTAACAGGAAACTCGAAGAATACGGATGCCGGCGAAGGGTGTAATGAGGGAAATCCTTCTGAAGATGTAGGTTTAACTTATATAATGAAGGAGATAGGACCTTATTCATCTATCACTCCTGATGTTGTTTATAACTTATCTGAGGATATTGTTGTTGAAACTTGTTTAGATGAAAGAGAAACTGATTCTAAATGGAGATTTAAAGTTAAAAATGTTAGAGTTCCAATTTTTAATGATGTTTGTAATACCTTTATTTCAAACAGGAATCTAATCGACTTGGGAGATGGTACGAATCTATCATTACTTTTCACAAATATTAGAAATTGTCTTGAACTAAAACAAGCCCTATCTGACATTGATTGGCAAGTTAGGGGTCCATACTCTCATCCATGCGAAAGTCATCCAGTAAGATATGTATTCAGTGAAGGAATAAGAATACATGAAGAAAGGCATTATAATGACATTATTGATGAAGTTAAAGAAGAACTGAGAGATATTTCTTTTTCTGAACTTTTTAATATTTATTTAGAAAAAATTACGTATACTTGCCCAGAGGACGCACTAAATCAGAAAGATCTTACAGGAAAATCAAAGAGTCAACAGATCAGAGAATGGCTTTTTGCACCACGCATTGAAAGTGGGGCTAATATAAAAAAACAGAAGGGAATAAGTTCAGTTTATTGCCCTTTTTTCCCATTTTTCTATTTACAATATAATACAGAAATAGATGCAGATAATGCAGCAACACAAACTTATCAAGAAATACGAGAACGTATTCTCACTTGGGGTAAAGCTCAGTCATGGTATAGTCCAACTAAACTTGATTGTTTAGGAATTAATTAGAAAGAGAATCAAAATGAAATCGATAATTATAATAATACTTACAATATTTTTTTCAAATATTTATTCACAGTCATTGTGGCAGATAAATATAACTATGAATCCGAAAGACACTTCAAAAGAATATTTGAAGTCGATAATTCTTAATGAATACTCATCTCAGATAGATTATGAAGTAGCAGCTTTTTATCTCGCATATCATTATAAGGAATCTGAAAAGCAATGGCTGCTTGATAATCTCAAAACCCTTCCTATTAATGATAAATCTACGCCTTTGTATACAATGAAATTCCAGAAATTTGTAACTGATCAAATTGTTAGAGGATATTTAGGAGATCAATCGGCAATTACTAATCTTCAGACAGCAATTGATTCAATGAATTATACGGTTGACAAAATAATAGCAGACAGATATTTAACAGAGACTGGTGTTTATAACAATTATAACTTAATAAAAACTGCTTTTTTAGATACCAACTATAGAGTCTATACACTTGAAGGTTTATGGAGGTATTCGAATAGTCCTTTCTACAGGAATGAAATAGTAACATTATTTGAACAAGCAATTTTGAATTCCGAAAATGCTGATAATGTTGATAGTTATGCTCGATATTTATACTGGATTTATAAAGATTTGACAATAGATTTATTAGATCAAAAATTTCAAGAGTTTACAGGCTGGAATAGGCAAAACGTATTCTTACAATTATATGACTTCGATCCTGATAATCAACCTAGTAGAAGTATGTGGGCAATACCATTAGAGCCAGATGAGAAATTAAGAGCATATTATATCCCCTTTTTTCCAAGCATAGCGTCTGGGATATTTCCAAAAGTTTATTTGCAGCCATTCTGGATAAATTTTTTAAGAAATTGGTACACATTAGAAAGTTCAAATAATATTAAGAATGATATAACTTGGTTTTTAAATGATTTTCGACCTTTACCTTCATCTTATGAATTAACTGACTCAATAGATGAGAATATTAGAAAATTATCAGAGCAGGTTGACAGTATGTTAAGTTACACTTGGCTTGCCGATTTGCAGTTTAGAGATAACTTGCAAAATATCCTCCAGTCCGCCAAAACAAATTTACAGAATGGCGACTCACTCGCCTGCAGGACAAATATT
>CAVQEH010000004.1:0-920929 GCA_963711455.1 uncultured Ignavibacteria bacterium | reverse complement strand
TTATCAGAAGAAATGAAGGAAAAATATATTTCATTGCTGAATGAAAGAGTCAAAATAATTTGGTGATATTCTTTTATTAATAATATACAGCAGTATTAATCCCCGCAAACAATTCTTACAAATTCTTATCCCTTTTGTTACTCTTTCGTTACACTCCTTCATTACTTTTCAATCGTAAAATTCAACAACTAATAATTAGGAGATAATATGAAGATCAGGACGATCTTTTTCAGTTCATTTATTCTGATTTTGTTTCTTTCAGTTATGTCTTTTGCTCAGGACAATAATACGATGAAAAACGATAAGACGATGCATAGCGAAAAAATGATGAAGAATGATAATATGATGCAGAGCAATATGATGGTTTCAACCGATAAAATGGGAGTCGCGATAGATGGTTATGATCCGGTTGCTTATTTCACTGACGGCAAAGCTGAAATGGGAAATAAAATGTACAGCTATAAATGGATGGATGCAGAATGGTATTTTAACAATCTGGAAAATATGAAAATGTTTCAGGAAAATCCTGAAAAATATGCCCCGGCTTATGGCGGTTACTGCGCTTATGCGGTAGGTAAGGGAAAACTTGTTTCATGCGATCCAGATGCATGGACAATTCATGACGGTAAATTGTATCTAAACCACAACAAAGATGTTAAAAAACTTTTTAAGAATGATTTAGAGAGCGATATTAAAGCTGCCGATATGGAATGGTCGAAGATGAATATGAAAGAAGGAAAAATGCAGGATAAGATGATTGATAAAAAATCGGATAAAAACTAAGCTCAAAACTATACGCTCTCTCCATAAAAGCGATAGACCTGCTTTTGCGGGAATATCGCTTTGTTTTTTTCTATATAATTAAGCTGCCATCCAAAATTTTTCCCGTCTTTAAAATATTTTCTGTCATCAATCGTCCTGAATATTAAGATACTGTTGAAAGGAATATCAATGGAAATAATAATTTTAAGGACAAACATCAGGTCAAAAGACGATTTCGGTTCAGTAAAAAATAATCTGAACAATTCATATCATATTAATGAATGCACAATTGATCTTGAAGACAGGGACAAAGTTGTAAGAGTCATTGGGGAAAATATTAAAAAAGAAGAAGTGGTTAACAAAATCAGTAATCTTGGTTTTCTTTGCGAAGAATTGCCTGATTGAAAATCATTATTGATTTTTTACCGGAGGTTTTCTCCAATTTTTTTGTAGATAAATTCGGTTACAGAATTTATCAGCATCACTCAGTTCTGCAAAATAATTATGCCTTTCATTTACTTTATTTCAGAATTAATCTCCTTATAAATAGCATATTTATGATATTTTATTGATTTTAAACCTCATTCTTTTATACTTTTTATGGAGATTCGTTAATTATGGCAGTTATCAGACCTTTTAAAGCATTAAGACCCTCAAAAGACAAAGCGCAAATAGTAGCCAGCGTTCCTTATGATGTTGTGAACAGGAAAGAAGCAAAGCAGGAAGCAAAAGGAAATCCACTAAATTTTTTACGCGTAACCCGTTCGGAAATCGAGCTTGATGACAGCATCAATGCTTATTCTGAAGAAGTTTATAAGAAGGCAAAAGAAAATCTTAACAGGCTGAAAAAGGAAGCCCCGCTTGTTACAGATGAATGTTCCCCGTTTTTATTTATACAAGCTTGTAATGAACGGAAAATCCCAGGTGGGAATTGCCGCAACTTTTTCTGTGGATGATTATGAAAAAGATGTTATACTTAAGCACGAAAAAACAAGAAGAGAAAAAGAAGATGACAGGACAAATCATATTATAACTACAGAAGCACAGACGGGAGTAGTTTTTTTAACTTATCGCGGAGTAGATGCAGTAAACAAAATCGTTGATGCATACAATGAAAGAAAATAAACCCGAATATGATTTCACTTCACCGGATGGAATTAGGCATACAGTCTGGATTGTTCCGGAAAAATATAACAAAGAGATTGTAGAGGCATTTAAGAAAATTGATCATCTTTATATTGCCGACGGACACCATCGCGCAGCCAGTGCGGCGAGGGCACGGAATGTTAAAAAGCAACAGAATAAAAATCATAAAGGCGATGAGGAGTATAATTATTTTATATCTGTAATTTTCCCTGCCGAACAGCTTAATATTCTTCCTTACAACAGGGTGGTTTCAGATTTGAACAATCTCTCGAAAGATGAATTCTTAAATAAGGTAAGTGAAAAGTTCTCTGTTGAAAAATCAACTAAGCTAAAGAACCGGCGGAAAGAAGAAGTTACGGAATGTATCTGGATGGTGAATGGTACATGTTAAAAGCAAGAGATTCCGTTCTTGCAAGTAATGCCCTTACCAAATCAGTCGCAGAAACACTTGATGCAAGCATTCTGCAGGATTTTATTTTAAACCCGGTACTTAATATTGATGATCCGAGAACGAATAAGCGGATAGATTTTATCGGGGGAATACGCGGCACGAAAGAGCTTGAAAAGCTTGTTAATGAAGGTGAAGCCGCAGTAGCATTTTCTCTTTATCCCGTTTCTTTTAAATGACCTTTTGAAAATTTCTGATGCAGGAGAAATAATGCCTCCTAAATCGACCTGGTTTGAACCCAAGCTCAGGGATGGATTATTAGTGCATACAATTTAATTTTTTATTTTTAATTTAAATCGATAATAAGAAGGGAAGTTCAATATTATGGAAAAAAGAATCTATAACTTCAGTGCAGGCCCGGCTGTTTTACCGGAAGAAGTTTTAAAAGAAGCACAGGAAAATTTAATGGCGCTTCCCGGCGTGGGAATGTCAATACTCGAGATCAGTCACCGTTCAAAAACTTTTGATAAAATAATTGGTGATGCAAAAGCAGATTTAAAAGAACTTTTGGGAATCAGCGATGATTATTCAATCCTGTTCCTCCAGGGCGGCGCAAGCCTTCAGTTCTCTATGGTTCCGCTTAATTTAATGCCTCCCGCAAACAAAGCCGATTATATCGTAACCGGAAGCTGGTCGAAAAAAGCGATAAAGGAAGCTAAACGAGTTGGGACGGTAAATATCGCTGCTTCAGCAGAAGAAGGGAAATTTAAAAGAATTCCAAAACAGGATGAACTGAAACTTGACGCCGGTGCAGCTTATGTTCACTTTACTTCAAATAATACTATTTACGGAACAGAGTTTCAATACGAACCCGCAACAGCTAAAGTTCCGCTCATTTGTGATGCTTCATCCGATATTCTTTCCAGGAAAATCAGTATTAATAAATACGCTCTTATATATGCGGGGGCTCAAAAAAATATGGGACCTTCCGGCGTTACACTTGTAATAATCAGGAAAGATATGGTTGAAAGAAGCAGCGATTCTCTTCACACAATGCTTAATTATAAAACTCATGTCGATGCTGATTCTCTTTACAATACTCCAACTGTGTTTGGCATTTATATAATAGGACTTGTAACTAAATGGCTGAAGAAAAACGGCGGACTTGATGCAATGTATAAAACAAATAAGGAAAAGGCTGACATTCTTTATAATTGTATTGATGCAAGCGGCGGTTACTTTAAAGGTCACGCTGACAAGGATAGCCGTTCTTTAATGAATATTACTTTCAACCTGAATTCTGAAGAATTGGAAAAAAAGCTTGTTGATGAAGCTTCGAAGAATGGTTTCAGCGGATTGAAAGGACACCGTTCGGTTGGCGGATTAAGAGCTTCAATCTATAACGCATTTCCGAAAAAAGGTGTTGAAGACCTTGTAAGCTTTATGAAAGATTTCCAGAAGAAAAATGGTTAATATCATTTTGTTAAAAGAACAGGAGCTATAAATGAAAGCATTATTGATTTCAGTAATAAGTCTTCTTTTAATAATCAGTGCCTGTTCAAAAAAGGAAGAGAAACTGGAAGCATTTAATGCAGAGGCATTTGCTTATGATCTTGGGAATAGCTGGGAAGTCGATGCCACAACACGGGTAAAAGGCTTTACTCAAATTGAAAGGAATGACAGTTTCACGACTAAGATCGGTTATAAAATCGATCTTATTAAACCCGACGGCGATACCGCAAAATCAATTATCAGCAGAACCGAAGATAAAGTTAATAGTGAAAAATTTATTGATGTTCCTGTAGAAATACAATTTGATCTTGATTCAACTTACAGGGATGGTGAATACAAAGTTATATTTAATATTAAAGATGCTGAAACAGGTAAGACTGCTTCAGCATCTGCTACTTTTAAATTGCAAAAAGAATGATTGCCTTTGAGATAGATGTGAATTAATAAAACAGAAAATGTTTATCTAAGGAAGGGGGTAATTTAAATCAGTTCAGTTATTACTAAAATACTTTTCTGGAATAGGCTTCCTGCCGGCATAACCGGTTTCAATTTCATGATAAAATTTAATATCATCTTCATCATTCTTCCAGCAGAGAAATACTTCATTTCCATCTATTATAGAAGGAAAATCTACTAACCCAGTGGTAAAATTCCAGTCTTTATAGAAACAACCGATTTCTTCAAGCTCCGCCATAAATCCATTGATATCGTTCATCATTTTTTTTATCTGTGGATCATCCCCGATAATTCCATCTTTATCCTCGGCAAGAAGCCGTATCTCACGGGATGAATGAAGAATATCTTCAACTATTTTTCTTACAAGCGGAAGAGTGCGCCGTGCTTCTTCGGGTGTAAAATGTTTTGTATCAGTTACCATGTGTTAAACCTTCTTAACTTTTTACACTATTAAATTAAAATATTATTTGTTGAAAAAAAGTTAAAAATTAATAAAATTTTTAACACGGTCAATTTATCTTGCCTAAAATCAAATTTTGTATTTCACTAAATTTGTAGGGTTTAGGTTAAATTCGAAGTCAGTTAAAGATGATTAAAAAGCCTGTAATATTTATTTCTTACTTTTTTATTGCCCTTTTAGGTTTTATAAACAGTTATGCAATAAAAATACACCCTGCTTCATTTTCCAAATCTGACAGCCTTTTATTTGCAGAAAAAAACAAATGTTCATTTCCGTTAATAGCTGTAGGTGATCTGCAAAGAACTTCTGTTTGGGAATCTATGATCGGCAGGGAAAGTAATGATATTGAAAGAAAAGAAATAATTGAAAATATAAGCGAACAGAATCCCGGCTCTGTAATTTTACTTGGAGATATGGTCTTCGAGGGAGATAATGCTGATCACTGGAAATATTTCGACAGCCTGGTAGCTCCCTTAAAAAGAAAAAATATTCCGATGTTTCCTGTTATTGGAAATCACGAATACTTCGGATTAAACAGTGTAGCTCTTAGGTATCTTACAAAAAGATTTCCTATGCTGGCTGGCAGCCATTGGTATTCTGAAACTTGCGACAGCATTGCTTTAATTTTCCTGGATTCAAATGATGGAGAATATTCGGCTAAGCAGTGGCAGGAGCAGATTGACTGGTTTAAAAATAAATTGGAATTATTCGATAATGATCCTTCTGTAAAAGGAATACTTGTGTTCGCTCATCACCCGCCTTATTCTAATAGTGAAGTTACCGGAGATGCTGCGCAGGTTCAGCTTGGATTTGTACCCGCTTTTGATAATTCTAAAAAAACTCTTGCTTTTATTACAGGTCATGCTCACACTTATGAAAGATTTGTAGAAAACAATAAAACATTTATTGTCTCTGGTGGAGGAGGTGGACCAAGAGTGAAGCTTAAAACCGGACCGGATGCACATCACGATTATTATAAAGGACCTTCGCCAAGACCATTTAATTACCTTCTAATTAATAAGCTGACTGATGGAGTGGGAATCACAGTCCGGGGAGTCAACAAAGGAAGCAGTAAATTTTTCACGCTCGAACAATTTAAGCTTCCATTTTATTATGTAAGTGATCAATCAGATTCTCCCTGAATCCTTATTTGGTTTTTTGATTCTAATGTGGTAGAATATTTTTTGCGGATTTATCTGAGAGAAAAAATGAATTTTAAAGAGATTAAAAACAGATTGCTTGAAAAGGGAATGAGCTACCTTGAATATGTAAACAGTACAATAGAAGAACTGGCGCAGACAAAGGCTTCAGATTTAAATGAAAAAGAATTGAATAAGTACAATTTCAAAACCCTGAATCTACAAAGAAGTTCAAGGATTGCCAGGACTTATAGCACAAGTGAAGAATTGAAAACTATTTTAAATGAAATTACCGAACCTCAGTTGTGGATGGTAATTACAGAAAATTGGTGCGGGGATTCGGCGCAAAACCTGCCTTACATCGCTGCTATAGCCAAAGAAAACCTGCTGATAAACTTGATAATTTTATTAAGAGATTCTAACCCTGATGTTATGAACCATTTTTTAACCAATGGAACGAGAAGCATTCCTAAACTTATTGCTTTTAATGATGAAGGTGATGAATTATTCAGATGGGGACCACGACCACAGGCTGCAGTTGAACTGATTGCTCAATGGAAAGAAGAAGGAATAGAAAAACAGCAATGGCAGGAGAAGCTTCATTTATGGTATTCTAAAAACAAGGGAATTGAAATAGAAAAAGAATTTATTGAATTGATTAAGAAAGAAGAATTAGCCCATTAAAATTTTAAAACAGAGACGTACAACTTTGAGTTCGATTGCACGTCTCTAAAAAATAAATTTTTACTTCTCATTCATAAAAGGGTATTTCCAGTCTTTCGGCGGGACAAAAGTTTCTTTAATCGTTCTTACTGTCATCCATCTAAGAATATTCATTGCACTTCCCGCTTTATCATTGGTACCAGAAGCGCGCCCGCCGCCAAAAGGCTGCTGTCCAACAACTGCCGCAGTCGGTTTATCATTTATATAAAAATTACCTGCCGCATCTCTCAGCTTATCTGACATTTTTATAAGTGCATTTCTGTCCTGGGACCAGATCGCTCCCGTTAGCGCGTAAGGAGAAGTGGTATTGCATAGTTCAAGTGCTTCGTCGAATTTATTATCAGCATAAACATAAATTGTAAACACCGGCCCAAAAATTTCTTCCTGCATCGATTTGAAATTAGGTTTGGTTGTTACAATTGTAGTCGGTTCAATAAAATATCCTTTTGAATCATCACATTTACCGCCTGTAATAATTTCGGCATCTTTGGAATCTTTTGCATAATCGATATAAGATTTGATGCTGTCGAATGCACCTTTATCAATTACTGCTGCCATAAAATTCGTAAAGTCTTCAACATCACCCATCTTTAATTTTTGAAACTTCAGCAGTGTACTTTTTCTTAAATTCTTTCCATATCGATTGGGGAATGTACATTCTTGAAGCGGCGGAACATTTCTGTCCCTGGTATTCAAAAGCACCGCGGATAGCAGCGACAACAAGAGCATCAACATTAGCTGCATTGTGTGCAAAGATAAAATCTTTACCGCCTGTTTCACCGACAATTCTCGGGTAATATTTTGATTTCTGAATATTGTCACCGATTGTTTTCCACATTCCCTGGAAAACTGCAGTAGATCCTGTAAAATGGATTCCTGCCAGATCAGAACTTGATAGAACAGGATCGCCAACCTGGCTACCTGATCCGGGAACAAAATTAATTACACCTTTAGGCAGACCGGCTTCTTCCCACAGCTTCATTAAAAAGTATGCAGAATAAACAGCACTCGATGCAGGTTTCCACAAAGATACATTTCCGACTATAACAGGGGCAGTTGGTAAATTTCCTGCAATTGAAGTAAAGTTAAACGGCGTTACAGCAAAAACAAATCCTTCAAGCGGACGATACTCCAACCGGTTCCACATCCCTTTAGGTGAATACGGTTGATCCCCCATTAGCTGCGTCATATAATAAGTATTGAATCTCCAGAAATCAATCAATTCACAGGCAGCATCAATCTCAGCCTGGTAGGCTGTTTTAGATTGTCCCAACATTGTTGCGGCATTTAATGTTGCACGCCATGGTCCGGAGAGTAATTCTGCGGCTTTATTAAAAACTGAAGCCCTGTGTTCCCACGGCATCACAGACCATTTTTTCCTGGCTTCAAGCGCGGCTTCAATCGCCATTTTCACTTCCTTCGCACCCGCTTTATGATAAACTCCCAGCTTCTTAGACAGATTATGCGGTACTCTTATCTCGGCAGTTTTCCCGGTTTTAATTTCTTCTCCACCTATGATCAATGGAATTTCAATTTCTTTTGATTGTAATTCGGCAAGCTTCTTTTTTAATTCAGCTTTTTCAGCACTACCGGGGGCATAGTTTAATACAGGTTCATTTACAGGCACAGGTAATTTGAAATATGCATTTGACATTAATATATCTCCCAATTCATTTATATCTTAGTTTAGTTTTGTAATTTTTGAATTTCAAAGTTAAGGCTTTACGGGTTTATCTTCAATAAATAAAGATAGGGGGAAAAACTGATTTGAAAAGAATATAAATAAGAAATGAAGAAAGAAAATATTAACTTATAGTAGAATTCAGCAAAAAATAAAATTCGGTTTCTTTGCCCGGTTCGGAATCAACGTGAACATCGCTATTGTGAAGCTTGATTATTGAATTAACAATTGAAAGTCCCAATCCTGTCCCGCCGGTTTTCCTGCTCCTTGAAGTTTCCACCCGGTAAAACCTCTCGAATATCCTGGAAATATTTTCGGAAGGAATTCCTTCGCCCCGGTTAATTACGGAAATTTTTATTTTACCATTTTGCCTGCAGCCGGTAACTCTTATGGGCTCATTTTCATATCCGTATTTAATTGCATTCTCAATCAGGTTAGTAAGGACCTGACGCATTAAATCGGGGTCAAGCTCAACCTGTATATTATCCTCTGCTTCAAGCTTCAGCGAATTATTTTTTTCAGAAGTAAGGTATTCAAGAGAACCAAGCGTTCTTTCCAGGTATTCAGAAAGATTAACCGATTCTTTATTAATGCTTACCCGTTCATTATCAAAGCGGGAAACAAGAAATAAACGATCTACAATATTAATCAGCCTGAGCACTTCCTCATAATTACTTTTTAAAATTTCTTTGTACTGTTCGGGAGTTTTGGGATGGCGCAGTGCCACTTCAACTTCACCTCTTAAAATTGTCAACGGGGTTTTTAATTCGTGCGAAGCAGCCATTGAAAACTGGTTCATATAATCAAGTGAAGTTTTGATTCTCTGGATCATCCTGTTCATGGTATGTGCAAGTCTTCCGTATTCATCATTAAATTCTTCACCAGGAATTTTCTCATCAAGGTTCTGTGTAGTTATCTCGTCAGTCTTCCTGGTTATTTTATCTATTCTTGAAAGTGCACGGGCAGAAAGCAATGAACCGCCTAAAATTGACAGCACAAAGAAAAGCGGTGCAATTATAATATAAATGTCTGTTAACTTATTAAGTGTATCCCCGATTATATGGGAAGGGTAGGCAACCGTAATCTGATAATTATTTTTCTTCAGATAAGCTACACGAATAGAGTATTCTGAGAGCCGGCTATTCTGAATATCCTTTAATACAATTTTATCCTCCGGTACATCGGGAAAAGGGATTTTCTGATCGACAAGGTTCTCGGTTTTGAAAAGCATTTTACCATTCAGTTCAACCTGTACATAGCTGTTCCGGGGATTTAATGCAACAGCTTCAAATATAAGATCGTAAACCAGTTCATCGGCAGAAGAATAAACAGAATCAGGTTTAAAGCTTGATAGATCAACCTTGCTTTCCTCTACAAAATTATAAATCATTTCGGCTTGTTTGCTCAATGAATGATTTAAATCTTTTTCAAGACTCTGTTTAAGGTATAGTAAAACAGTAATCCCGATTATAAATTCCAGGAGAAGGAACAAACCAGAGTACCAGAGTGTAGTCTTAAATCTTGTGGATTTAATATGATCTTTTATATGCATTAACTTTCCCAACCATCACTCCGTATTATAATCTATTCTTTGTTCCTTTACAATTGTTAAAAAAAAAGGAGAGCAAAATAATTGCTCTCCTTGCCCTCCTTTTTCTACCGGGTAATCATTCGCTCCTATTTAACCAGTCATAAACTTCTCCATTTATTTTATGCATTACGCTTAAAGGAGGTTTCGCATATATTGATTTTACAGTGGCAAGATATTCTTTAAGTATTAATTATTTCTTAAAGAACTATTAATAAATATTAATTATTCATCTCTTAATATATACCCGACGCCGCGGATAGTGTGGAGAAGGGGTGAATTGAATTGCTTATCGATTTTATTCCGGAGTTTATTAAATATAAACATCAATTACATTTGTATCGGAATCAAAGTGATAATCATAAACATGTTCGGAAAGTAATGTGCGGGATACAACACGGTTTTTATTTCTTAATAAATATTCAAGTATGGAGTATTCTTTTGGAGTAAGCGTTATATCAACACCGGACCTCGATACTTTATGGGATTGAGTATCCAAGACTAAATCGCCGGCACTTAGCTGAAGAATTTTACTTCCTTCATTTCTTCTTAATAAAGCCCTGATGCGGGCAAGCAGTTCTTCAAAAGCAAATGGTTTGGTCAGGTAATCATCCGCACCCGAATCAAGACCTTCAACTTTATCTTCTATTGTATCTTTTGCGGTAAGCAAGAGGACAGGAATATTTATTTTTTCAGAGCGGATATTTTTAATTAAAGAAATGCCATCTTTAAGGGGAAGCATTATATCAAGTATCATCAAATCATATTCTTCACTAAATGCTAATTTTAAACCTTCTCTGCCATCATATGCTACATCAACAGTATAATACTCCTCCTCAAGTCCTTTTTTTATAAAAGAGGCAACTTTCTTTTCATCTTCAACTACGAGAATTTTCATACATGAAAAATATAAAAAAAGAGGCAGTCTCAAAAGTAATGGATTTGTTACGCCAAACTAGTTTAACCACCTGTTTTTCAACAGCAAGTTCAGAATAACAATTTCTTGACGGCCTCTTTTATTTATATACTATGTTTAAAAACTACTTTTTCTGAGGAGTACTACTTTCCGGTTTAGTAGTCTTCTTATCCATTTTCTTATGGTGCATCATCACTTTATTGTGAGCTACTTTTGTTGTTTTGCTTTTTGTGACTTTCTGTCCTTTAACTTTACTGGTCTTTTCAGTCTTTTTGAGCTGTTTGCTGTTTTCAACCTTTTTATTGGTCTTAACAGCAGTTGTTTTCTCCATTTGTTTATTTGTGGTAGGAGTAACCTGTTTTACCTGAATTGCCTTTGTACTCTTATCAGCAGTATTGGTCTTACTCTGGGAAAAAGTAAGGATACTTGTGCTAAGAAATAAAATTGCAACAGATAGAGCAAAAATTAACCGGCTTTTCATTTGATTTACCTTTCGAAAATAAAATACAAAAAACATTTTGGTTTACGTTGAAAATCTAATTCAGGTAAATGAATAACAGCTTAAAAATGGATTAATAATTATTAATGGTTTACTGCCGAAATAGATTCACCGGAAATTCTACTTTTTTATTGCTTTTTAATGAAAACCGGTATTATTAACTTTAATAGCCTGAGTTATCTTAATACTTTTTACTAAGAGGAAGATATGAGAATTAAATATTTACTACTTTCAATTATTGTTTTAACTTCCTTCCTGGTTTCCTATTCTATATTCAAATGTAAACCTGCTGTTCACACTTCCGGTGCCTGGCAGCAATTGCAGTTCTGGAATCAGCAAAGAGCGTATCCAAATAAGGACATACCTTCCGATACTTATTTTAAGCAGTACCAAAAAGTTTCAGCGTCATTAAATAAATCCAATTTCATAAATACAGATCCATGGCAGACAATCGGGCCGCATAATATAGGTGGACGAACACTTGCCCTGGCATTTAACCCGGAAAACACAAACACAATTTTTGCAGGCTCGGCAAGTGGTGGTTTATGGAGAAGTTATACCGGAGGAATTGGTGCAACCGCCTGGGAAATAGTTCCCACAGGATACCCGGTGCTCGGAGTAAGTACAATTGCTATCCCGCCTAACGATTCAAACACAATCTATATTGGTTCGGGAGAAGTTTATAATTATCAGAATTCTTTCGGCGGTGTTACAATCAGGGAAACCCGCGGATCATATGGGATTGGAATACTTAAATCTACCGATTACGGATTAACCTGGACAAAAAGTCTTGACTGGAGCAGAAACCAGGAAAGAGGAGTTGAAGTTATAAGAATTAATCCGGCTAACCCGAATACTTTGTGGGCGGGAACAACTGAAGGAACTTATAAATCTACCAATGCCGGTTTAACCTGGCAGTTAATGAATTCAACTATCATGGTGACCGATATAAAAATTAATCCTTCCGATTCAAATATGGTATGGATTGCATGCGGCAACAGCGGGAGTACCGGAAAAGGAATTTACAGAACAACAAATAATGGTGCAGACTGGACGCAATTAACTTCAGGTGTACCTACTAACTTCAACGGGAAAATTCTGCTTGAAATTTATAACGCTTCCCCTTCAACTTTGTTTGCAAGTGTCGGAATGGGATCTGCAAATGGTGCAGGCACTTATCTTTTAAAGACCATCAAATTACGGAGATACATGGACAACCTTATCAACTCTCGATTATGCAGATTACCAGGGATGGTATTCACATTTTGTAGGAATAAATCAGAATGATCCTACCAAAATGATTGCAGGAGGAATTGATTTATACAAATCCACAAACGGCGGGGCAAATTTTACACAGAAATCATATTGGTATCTCTGGTACCTTGGGCAGGCTATTCCACCAGGCCAGCCTGAAGGACCTCCGGATTATTCGCATGCGGATCATCATTGTATACTTTACAATCCTTCAAACCCAAATATAATTTATTTTGGAAATGATGGCGGGGTTTTCAGAACTACAGATGGCGGTGAAACATTTTCAGGATGCAATGGCGGTTATCAGACTTCCCAGTTCTATAATTATTTTGCAAGCTCTTACCAGGATTCATTAATTGCAATTGGCGGATTGCAGGATAATGCAACGGCAATTTACTGGGGAACTGATTACTGGAGAAGAGAGATCGGGGGAGACGGTACATCCGCAGGTATTGATCCTTCAAACGATAATATAATGTACGGAACTTACCAGTACATGAGTTTGCAGAAATCAACGGACCAGGGAAATAACTGGAATTATATAGCTCCTTCCGGCAATGCTGGGTTTGTTGCCCCGTTTGTTATATCTCCGTCAAATCCCCAGTATTTATATGCAGGAACTGATCTTGTTTATAAATCAACGAATAAAGGAAGTACTTGGAATGGAACAGGAAGCGGCGTATTTAATGGTGATCCGCTGCTTTCTTTAGCTATCGCTGATAACAATCAGAATTTTGTTTATGCTGCTACATCCCCGGTTGCGCATGCTGCAAATGTTTATCGTACAACCAATGGAGGAACTAACTGGGTAAATGTCACTCAAAATCTGCCCGATCGTTATCCAATGGACATAGCTGTAAATCCAATTGATCCCGACACAGCTTATATTATTTTTTCAGGATTCGGAACTTCGCATCTATTTAAGACAACCGATGCCGGAAATTCCTGGATTGATAAAGGGGCGGGTTTACCAGATGTCCCGACGAGTGCAGTTGTTGTCGATCCTATGTATCCTGATAGAGTTTATGTCGGCGATGATCTGGGAGTTTTCGTTTCACTCGATGGCGGGGATACCTGGCAGTCATTCAGCAATGGCTTGGTTGATGCTGTAATTGTAATGGATTTAAATATTTCTCCTTCAAACAGAAAATTAAGATGTGTTACTCATGGATCGGGAGTTTTTGAAAGACCATTAATTTCAGGACCTGTTCCGGTTGAATTAACTTCATTCACTGCAAGTTTGATTAACACCACCGTTACTTTAAACTGGGTGACAGAGACAGAAACTAATAATAAAGGTTTTGGGATTGAAAGAAGCGAGACTGTTAAAAATCGGGTAAACTGGAATACAATCGGGTTTGTTCAGGGATCCGGAACAACCTCCAGTCCGCATGCGTATTCCTATATTGATAAAAATTTGCCTTCGGGAAAATATCTATACAGATTAAAGCAAATTGATTTTGATGGTTCATTTAAATATTCAAAACAGATTGAGGTAGAAGTTAATTCTCCAAATACATTTTCTCTTTCACAAAATTATCCTAATCCATTTAACCCTTCAACAAGAATAAGTTATCAGATTAAGGAAAAAGGACACGTCTCCTTAAAAGTTTACGATATCCTGGGAAAAGAAGTTGCCACTCTGGTAAACGAAACACAGAACCCGGGAAAGTATAACGTATCTTTTAATGGAACTGATCTGGCAAGCGGAGTTTACGTCTATTCACTGCAGGTGAATGATTTTGTTCAAAATAAAAAAATGACCCTGATGAAATAACTCTCCTCTTAGACATTTTTGAACCCCGGCTAATTTACCGGGGTTTTTTATTTTGTTTATACTCACTTCTGTGATTACCCTAATACTTTTAATCTTCCATAATATCTATATACATCATTAGATAAATAATTTAACAATCAATGAAGCTTATAAAAAGCGGTCTGGAATTTATAATTCGGGAGAATAAACGTGGAAGAGAATGAAAAAAATAAAATGAAATATATAAGCCGGGAATTAATGCTGCTGGTTGTCATTATATGGATGGGAATATTGTTGGGCTCTTCGATTAATAACGATGATCAATATCCGGCGCTGCTTGTAGCCGATAATAACCAGGATGATGAGATATCTGCAAAACTGATCGCATTTGTTGAGTTTGTAAATAATACTAAATCGGATAAAGCAGAACTAAACAGGCAGTATGTTAATAATGGTTTGCTCTATTTATCGGGAGTACTGAATGCAATTATTAAAAATCATTACCGCGGCAGTGCAGATATGAATGCTCAACGGGAGAAATTGTATAAGATAAATGCTAAAATACTAGATGATGATTCTTTATCTGCAGAAAATCTTCGCGAATCTTTACTACTTTCTTCAAAGATAATATCCGGGATACAATCAAATGAATTTCCAGGCTTAAAAGATGCATCACATGATCTTGAAAATTCTGCTTTAGAAATTGAACACAACGAAACTTTTGAAGTTTTGAAATACAAAACCGCAGATTATTTTGAAAAATCAAGCGACATTTTTATAGCTATGTTCATTATAAAGGAACAAAAGAAAAGCGATGCTAATGATTTATTTTACGGGATAAGAAGCACATAAAATAAATTGATTTACAAGTATATTTATATGATATTCGGAGGAGAGCACAATTAATTAATCTTTATTTTAAGGAGTAGTATGACTGCACCTGTTATTATGTTTGGTATCAGTTTCATTTTGGGTCTGCATATTTTATTTAATTTATTTACTGGTAAGGATACGCCAATAACTTCGGTGGTATTACATATATTTTCTTTCCTCTCCGGATTTATGATTATAAATATTCCCGGTGATCTTTATAAAGGCGGTGACCTCACAGTTGCAGCTATCTTAACCTGGTTAGCTCTTTTTTTTGGTGCTGTTTTTCTTTTCAGGGATGTGCTTGGGAAAAAGAAACCAACTATAATTTTAGGCTTATTCTATATTTTGTTAATCGGGGTTGGGACAGTATTTATATATAGTTATCACCCTTAAATATGGCTTTATCAAAGTATAAAGAAAAAAGAGATTTTCATAAAACGCCGGAACCTAAGGCAAAGAAAAAATCAGGATCAAAAGATTTAGTCTTCGTTGTGCAGAAGCATAATGCAACAAACCTCCATTATGATTTCAGACTGGAAGTGGACGGCGTGCTGAAAAGCTGGGCTGTTCCGAAAGGTCCTTCCCTTAATCCAGCGGATAAAAGGCTCGCCGTAATGGTTGAAGATCATCCTTTCGACTATAAAGATTTTGAAGGGATAATTCCTGAAAAGGAATACGGCGGGGGAGAAGTTATTATCTGGGATGCAGGAACTTATCATTCTCTTTCTACCGGGGACAGAAATGAATCGGAAAAATTGATGCACGATGGACTTGAAAAAGGAGAAATTAAATTTGTTTTAAAAGGAACTAAATTAAAAGGCGAATTCGTTCTTGTGAAAATGAAAAGCAGAGGCAAAAACACCTGGTTATTAATAAAGCACCGGGATAATTTTGCATCCGAGGAAAATGTATTGGACAAGAACAAATCTGTTGTTTCAGGAAATACAATTAAAGATCTTCAAAACGGCGATGTAAAAAAAAAGCCCTCCCGCTGAATTCTTCCAATAAAAAGAAATTAAATTCCGCACCTGCTAAAAAATTCCCTCACAAAATAAAGCCTATGCTTGCTGCTCCGATTAGTGCCCCTTTTGATGATAAGGACTGGTTATTCGAAATTAAATGGGACGGATACCGGGCAATAGCAGAGATTGAAAAAGGGAATGTAAATCTTTATTCCCGTAACAATACTTCTTTTAATAAAAAATACCCGTCTGTTGTTGAATCTTTGAAGACATTCGAAAAGAATATGATACTTGACGGCGAAATTGTGGTGCTTAACTATGAAGGGAAATCAAGTTTTCAATTACTACAGATACATGGAAAAACAGGAAAAGGAAATCTTGTCTATTATGTTTTTGACATTCTGTACCTGGAAGGAAAAGACCTTACTGATTTTCCTCTGGCAGATCGCAAAGAAATTCTGAAGAATATTCTCCCGGACATACCCGGCATTCGTTATAATGATCATATCCTTAATGAGGGAAAGGCTTTTTTCAATTTGGTCGTTCGAAAAAAACTTGAGGGGATTATTGCAAAAAATATTCACAGCAAATACCAAATAAATAAAAGGTCGGGAGAATGGCTTAAGCTGAAAATTAAAAAACGGCAGAAAGCAGTTATAGGAGGCTACACAAAACCAAAAGGAAGCAGAAGTTATTTCGGTGCTCTTGTGCTGGGAGCTTACAATGATAAACAAGAATTAATTTATATCGGGCATACGGGCGGAGGATTCAGTGAAGATGATCTGAAAAATATTTATAAGAAACTACAGCCGCTTGAAAGAAAAACATCTCCATTTAAGAAAAAACCTGGAACAAATACGCCGGCTGCCTGGGTATCGCCGGAATTAATTTGTGAGGTCGAATTTTCGGAATGGACTGACGAGGGTTTAATGCGCCATCCTGTGTTCCTTGGATTAAGAGAGGATAAGAAAAGCGAAACCGTTCAAATAGAAATCCCGCACGAGAAAATAAACCCGGAGAAAATATTGAAGGGCACAAAAAAAGCAAGCAGCGATAAACATTTGAAGCTTTCAAACCTTGATAAAATTTACTGGCCTGATGAAGGATATACAAAAGGAGATTTAATAGACTATTATAAAAAAATAAGCAAATACATTCTTCCGTATTTAAAAGATCGTCCCGAATCTTTATTAAGGCATCCTGATGGAATTATTGGTAAAAGATTTTTTCAAAAAGACATTTCACAGTTGAACACTGACTGGCTTAAGACGGAAGATATTTTTTCGGAATCGAATGATAAAGATATAACGTTCCTTATTTGTAATGATGAAAAAACACTTACATATATGGCAAACCTGGGATGCATAGAAATTAATCCATGGTTTTCAAGGATAGGTAGTCTTGAAAATCCTGATTATATGGTTATTGATCTTGATCCGGAAGAGATTGATTTTGACAAAGTGGTTGAAACAGCTCTCGTTGTAAAAGAAGTACTTGATGAAGCAGGTGCAGAAAGCTACTGCAAAACCTCTGGCGCAACAGGACTGCATATTTATTTACCGTTAGGAGCAAAATATAATTATGATACAGCAAAAGACTTTGCTCATATTATAGCAAAGCTTGTATATGCAAAGGCATCTAAAATAACAAGTCTCGAAAGAAGTCCTTCCAAACGTAAGAAAAAAGTATATCTCGATTATCTTCAAAACAGGAAAGGACAAACATTAGCTGCTCCATACTGCGTCAGACCCAGACCCGGGGCACCTGTTGCAACACCTCTCGAGTGGAAAGAGGTTAAACAAGGATTAAGTCCTGACGATTTTAATATCAAAAACATCTTCAAAAGACTGGATAAAAAGGGGGACTTGTTTAAAAATGTCCTTGCTAAAGGAATCGACATTAAAGAGTGCCTGGATAATCTTCAGAAATAATTAATATCCTGAATCAGAAAACTTCCTTCAAATTAATTTTAAGCATCAAAAGAAGCCTATTGATTACTATAAATTTATTCGCTAATTTTTTCATTACAGATGAGCTATAAATTTTCTTCTCAATGTATCCTTTCCTTCCGGTAAGCCGGATAGATGTGTGGTTCTGTTTTTTTTCCGTAGTATTAAGTAATTAAAACATTATGTAATTGTTTGCCATTAATCAGAAAATACTTTTTCGAAAGTGATTGTAGATAACGATACTTATTAAAATTAATCGGAGGTATTATGAGTCCGCAATTGTTATTCTGGATTTTCTTTTTGGTTCTTGTTTTAGTGGTTGTTTACTTCGATATTAAATTTAATATGCTTAAGGATGCCAGCACAGCGAGTAAAAAACCATATAGTTTTTCGCGTGTTCAGTTAGCATGGTGGTCTGTAATAATCCTCGCCTCTTTCATAACCATTATTGCAAAAAGAGGCATCCCCGACCTGGATGGATCCACACTGGTTATATTAGGAATTAGTGCTGTTACTACCGGCTCGGCACGTATTATTGACATATCCGACCAGAAGAATCCTGACATTACAATGATTCAGAACCAGGACACTGAAAATTTTATTCTTGATATTCTATCTGATAGTAACGGTGTGAGTATTCACCGGTTTCAGAGCGTGGTCTTCAATGTTACTTTTGGTGTATGGTTCATCAGCCAGGTGCTTCATAATCTGCCTACAAGTCCTGTAAATGAAATTATTCCCGTACTTTCACAAAATAATCTTATTCTTCTTGGATTGAGCTCCGGCGCTTATGTTGCATTGAAAACAACAGAGAACAAAGATAAGGCACCGGCAGATACCAAAGAGCAATCTGTAGTTGTTCAGGATGAAGCCGTTAACAGCAGTGCAAAAGCGGAGGGATAAGCAATGCAGATAATCAATGTTCCAAGCCCAAACTTTTCAAGAGGAAGAAAAGGATATTTCCCCGAAGCAATAGTTATTCATATAATGGAAGGTACGCTTCGGGGCACAGACAGCTGGTTCAGAAATCCGCAGTCCAAAGTATCAGCGCATTACGGGGTAGGAACCAATGGAGAGCTTCACCAATATGTACAGGAGACCGACACTGCGTGGCACGCGGGTCGTGTTAATGCCCCTGTCTGGAATTTAATTAAACCTGCAGGCAACGGACAATTTATAAATCCGAATTACTATACTATAGGAATTGAGCACGAAGGAAATGAAAATACAAACTGGACAGACGATATGTACAACACAACCAGTGGTCTTATTTCAGAAATAAGTAAACGCTGGAATATACCCCTTAACCGCCAGCACATAATCGGGCATCATGAAATTTATTCGCTTAAAACCTGTCCCGGCTTTAAAAGTAGATCTTGAAATACTGCTTCGATTAAGTAAACAAAAATCCGGTTATATACTTGAGTCAGAGTTTGTAAGTGCTGAAGGAAAAGTAAAAACAAACACAAACCTGAACCTGAGAAAGAATTCACCTTCAACCAAATCGCCTGTTTTCAGGACTGCAGCTAAAGGAGAAGAGTTAAGTTTTATAGGATATACTGAAAATGGAGAAGCCGTAAAAAATATTAAAAGATGGTACAAAACTTCTGACGGCAACTGGTTCTGGAGCGGAGGAGCAGCTCCCGTATAAATGAGGTTGGTTCAAAGCTCAGGATTTGTCAGGCTGAGCCTGTCGAAGCCCGACATTTTAATTTAAATCTACAACTCCCTAACCAAAGGTTGATAAACAGGACAGGTTGGGCTCAGTGTGATAGTGAAAATTAATCTTAAGACGGTCTAATGTAATTAAATTATTATTTGAAAATGTATTACAATCTTACGAGGTACTAAATGAATTTAGCTTACCCTGTTATAGTTGTTCCGGGAATAACAGCATCAAATCTTCAGGATGAATATCCAATCAACCCTGAGACTGTATGGTCGGTTTTGAAAAAAGATTATGAACGAATTTCATTACACCCGGATGATCTCAGATATGAAGCTATTGAACCGGCGAGGGTCAGGTCCGGCAACCTTTTTGAAATTGCATATAGTGAACTTATAAACGAGCTCCGTTTTAACCTGAAAGATAAAGAAGATGAACCGATTCCGGTTTATCCATTTAATTATGACTGGCGGTTGCCGCTTGAAACAGCTCAGGAACAATTGGATGATTTTGTTACTGAAGTTATTGAGAGGACAAAGCTGCTTAAACATTATTATAACCAGGGCTATGAGAATGATGCAAAAGTAAACCTGGTCGGACACTCAATGGGCGGACTGGTGATTACTAGTTACCTGGCATCCAAAGGGACGGCATCTCCGGTTAATAAAGTAGTAACTCTTGCTACTCCTTTCCAGGGTTCATTTGAAGCAGTAATTAAAATTATAACAGGAACCGCTAACCTCGGCACATCCGCACCGAGTTCAAGAGAAAGAGAAACTGCAAGGATGACTCCCGGTCTGTATCATCTTCTGCCGAGCTTCGCGAATGGGATAACAACATCAGAGCCTGATCTACCAAATTCATTTTTCGAACCTGATATATGGCAGGACAGTGTCTTTCAGTCACTTAAAGAATTTATCCGACTGAAAGGACGTAAACAGGATAACATTGATAAACAGGCGGAAGATTTATTAAAAGTTCTGCTTAATACTGCACAGGCGAATAGAGATAAAACCGACGGATTCACTTTAAATAATGCAGGACTTGATAATTCACGCTGGCTTGCTGTAGCCGGCATCGGAACTGATACGCGGGTTAAGATAAATGTAACCAAAATCGGGGACTCTCCTCATTTCGATCTGAGATCTGATGACAGAAGAAACGACTGGGATAATGATAAGACCAGCAGGATGACGGGTGACGGAACAGTTCCGTTTGAAGGAGCAATTCCTAAATTCTTAAAAGTTGAAAACCTTGTATGTGTTACGCCGGATGATTTCGGCTACTGGGAAGTAGAGGACAGGATGGTCACTAAAGTTGCAGGGTTTCATGGAATTCTCCCTAATATGGATATGCTTCACCGTTTAATTGTAAGGTTCCTTAAAGATAAAGACGATCCCAAAGGAAACACCTGGGGTAGACCGGCACCGGGAATTGTAGAAGGAAGCTGGGCTCCGCCTTTGAGTTTGAAAAATAAAACTTAGTGAAATAAAATGCCGGAAGAAGGAAGATCCTGTATCTTTAATAAAGGTAATGGTTGAGAACTTTGAGAAAATCATAATGATTAATTTATAAGCCTATTCCAGTTCCGATTTTGCCTATAATCTGCTTCAGGTTTTTATCAGATCCAAGATGACTATCCGCAAGAGCAATATCAATATTTACCATTTCAATTTTTAACGTAATTCCGGCTGTAATAAAAAATGCGTCCATTTCAGTTTCTAAATCACCATGTTTATATTTTCTGTTTTCATCAAAAACACCAAGGGATGCTGATAAATCTTTACCGAATAAATATATTCCGCTAAAAGAAAGATCCGGCTGATTAATAATATCAGACTCTATCTCAGCCATATTAATAATTTTGCAGCTTCCTACTAAAATTAATTTGGCAGAGGATTTAAAAGTTAAATCAATATTAAACTGGGCTGGAAACATAAATTCTATTTGAGGCTCAATAAACTTGATTCTCGGATTTTGCTTAATAATTGTGCTGTCTTTGTAGTGCATTGTACTCTGCATTTCAAGTTTATTCATATATGAAAAACCAAAGTTGATATTTCTTTCTTTATCTAAATTATATCTAAAATGAAAACCTCCTTCAAACCGGTTTCCCTTAAATGTTCCTTCTAAAGGGATATTTGAGATTGTTTTATCTTCAAAGTGATGATTATAGATATATTTAAATCCAAAAGTTAATTCTGAATTTGCATCGAAAATATTTTTAACAGTATACGCTGTTATTAAAGAATAATACTGTAACATCTGTTTATATTTCCAGGACTGACTTGTATAACTTATAAATTCATTTAACTCATAATTGAAATTATATTTTTGTCCATACCCTAATCCGAAACTAAATTCATTGAAATGATAAGTTGCCCCGAAAGACTGGGGGACATAATTATAAGCTCTGCTGATTATTCCTGATGAAGGAGGATTTTCATAAATATTGCTGTGGAACTGGTATGATAACCCGGCACTAAATGAATGCAGGTACCAAATGGAAGCAGGATTCATCGAACCGATGTTATCAACGTTATTCAGAATTGCAGACGTTCCCATGGAATTTAACTGGTCTGTTATAACACCTTGCTGATTAATATTTATAATATTAATGTATCCGAGAGGGCTATAATAGGATTGGGGAAATATTGCAATAAATCCCAAGAAAATAATAGTGATAAAACTTAATTTCACTTTTCTCTCTTGTTTGCTGTATAAAATTCACTTGCAGATTCTCTGGAAGTCCCTTACAGAAGCTAAATTTTAACATTACCCTGCATTTTTAGTTCATAACCTGTACTAAATTAATATAATCCTTTTTAATAGGCAATAAAAAATAGAATTGTGTGTTGACGAATTGGTGAATTTTCGAATTACATCTCATATCCACGACTGCAATATCTCTTTTCTCGGCTGGGGAATTACAACTTTCTGCACAAGCAGTCCTTTTTTAGAGATTGCTGCAGCTCCGGTATCAACTGCTGTCTGCACTGAAGCAACATCGCCTGTAAGCATAACATAACCTTTACCGCCAATTGCCATTGCAAGGTAAACAGTAATCAACTCAACTGTCGCAGATTTTACTGCAGCATCTGCGGCTTCAATTATTGATGCAACAGAAAAGGATTCAATTACTCCTAATGCCTGCAAATCAACCACAGGATTTATTCCGCTTATTGCGGGAAAGATAGAAGGATGTACATTGGGAATAATAAAATTATCTACAAGCTCGTCTGCGCTTATTTCAATTCCGGTTTCAATGCTTGCATTAACAGCATCAACATCGCCGCCGATAAGTATCATATATTTGCCGGGACAGATTGTCCTGTTAACAATAATTTCTATATCTGCGCGCTTCAGCATTGCATCCGAAACTTCAATACCTTTTGCTATGCTCGATAATTCAATTAAACCAATGGCTGCTTTCATTTAAAAATCCTTTGCTAATTATTTGCAGATATTAAATATTCCTCTTTCAGAAACCGACCTGACTACTCCATCAACACCTGAATGGACAGGGACACCAAGATCATTCTCTTCAGTTGAAGCGATCATCTCACCGGCAGTTACTTTAGAACCAACTCTTACAACAGGAACAGCAGCTTTACCGAAATTATATTTTAATGGAATGAGCAGTTCCTTCGATTTTTTATTAAAATATTTAAATTCTGCTTTACTGTCATAAGGCTTTAAGCCTAAGCCGCTGGTATAAACTTGATATCGGGATTTCTCTTCCTTCTCTCGCGGGATGAACGTCCCTGAAGGCTTCTTCGGTCTGCTTTTTTGTAAATCCTTTATTCTCTCTGCGCAGTTTTACTTTAATATCCGCGCAAATATTTTTGGGATCGAGCTTTTCCGGACAGGCAAATAAAGAACACACATTGCATTCGCAGCAGCTTGCAGCCCAGGGATCAAGTGCTTCTTTTGCTTCGCCGGTCATAAGTAGAGAACGCATTACAAGGTGCGGTTGTATAGGATAGCCGAGAATATATCTCGGGCACAACTGGGTGCAGAAGGAACACTGGTCGCAGGTGCTGTGCCCGGTCTTGTTGTATACTTTTGCCGGTGAAGATTTTCTCATAGAAAGCGTATGATCTGCCGGGAGAATAATTAAGCCGCCAAGTGTTTTGGTAACAGGAAATGAAAAATCAGTTTCAACCCCTCCCATCATTACACCGCCGGTTAGTATAACCGGATCGTCCGTTGTTAAACCACCTGCAAAATTAATACAATCCTTAAAGCTTGTTCCTACAGGAACCGAAGTAGTAACAGGATTTTTAACTGCTCCGGTTATTGTTATGAATTTTTCCGTCACAGGCTTGTCTTCAACTGCATTTGAAATGTTAACTAAGGTCTCAACATTATTTACAAGGCATCCCACCATCAAAGGGATTCCGTTTGGAGGAATTCTCTTCCCGGTTATATCATAAACAAGAATGAACTCATCGCCTGCAGGATAAACATTTTTTGTAATAAAAATTTTATAACCTTTCTTATCCGCCAAAGGTTTAATTATTTCTGCAACGTCCCTGTTCTTTTCTTTAATTGCAATTGTTACATTTTTAGCACCGGTAAGCTCGCAAACAATATCAAGTCCGTTAATCATTCTTTCTGATTCCCTCAGCATTACTTCGCGGTCTTTATAAAGAAGCGGCTCACACTCCACGCCGTTTGCTATTATATGCTCAACTTTTGCTTCAAGCTTTTTATGTGAAGGAAAACCTCCGCCGCCTGCTCCTATAACACCCGCTTCACGGATTTTATTCAGTGCTTCCGATTTTGACATTAATAATTCCGGATAATATTGAAAACAATGTAATAAAGTTAGTAAAAAATATCAGGGTATGTAAGAGATATTTTAATGTGAACTAAAGTAAGTTTGAAATCTATTTTTTACTCAGACCTTTTTTAATATTCTCCGGCAGGTTCAACTGCTTACTAAGCATATTGAAATAATCTTTGTCGTCTGCTGCAGTTAATGGATCAAGCTGCACAGGCTCAACAATTTCTGAAACAGGTAAAGATGCAGCGAGACGATTGGATTTTGAATCAGTGTCACTTGCAGATAAATGAAGCCTTGGTGATGCACCTTCAAGCTCACTATGGTCAAGTACTAAAAACCAGTTTGTGGTTCCGGGAGTTCCAAGATTCATCAGCGGAACGGATTTTTTTTTAAGGTCTTTTGCAAGTTTGGGGAGATTCTTTAACCCATCCTTCAGTTTTTTAGCGGCTTCCTTTAATGTAAGTGCTCCTACTGCAGGATCGAGCGATTCCTGGTTCAGGTTAAGAGTTCTTTTTAAACCTCCCACCTTCCAGTTCTCTGTTCCCTTCCCGAATTTTTTCATCAGTCCCGGATAACCAAAACGAGGGATACCGTTTATTACAACAAAACTTATTTCTTTTTCTGAACTCAGGAAAAATTTTTCATATGGATTTCCTTTAATTCCATTAATTACCAGCAGATCAGCCCTTTTCCCGGGTTCAAGAGAACCAAGGTATTTATCCCACTTCAGAATTTTTGCAGCGTTTATTGTTGCCAGTTCCAGCAGCTCAGTATCAGAAAATATATAACCATTTGATTGCGAATATATCCTGGCGATTTTAAGCTCACCAAAAATATTTTTACTCCCTGTGGGAGACCAGTCTGATCCAAGTCCTATCAGCACACCGCTGTCCTTTCGCATCTTTTATCTTTGCTGTTTCTCCGTATAAGAAGTAAGTTGCTTAAAGGAGACCATATTACATGATGCTCCGTATTGCTTCATCACTTTAAAATCCTCTTTATTTCAAAGCCGCACAATGAATTCCAGCCAGTGAATTCCAGTAATAGCCCATTGTTCATTCCCGAGATTCAAAGTCCTCAAAATGCTTATGAGCTTTTGAATCAAGTCCTTCACTTAAATGAAGAAGCAGGCAACTTGATTTCTGAAGGCGTGCAAAGAATTTAGAAACATCCTGTGCTTCTACATCAGAAATTTTAGCGAGGGCTTCCGGAAGATCGGGTTCCTCTGTTTGTTCTACATTCCTTACAATTCCCCTGTAGTATTTCTGAATTCCATTATTGCTGAATAAAGCTATTCCCTGTGAAGTAGTTGTTCCGCCGAGAAGGCATTTGGCTTCAACATACCTTACTATCGCCTGGACATAACCGGGAGTTCTGCCCATTACCTGCATCGGTCCGCTAATAAGCTTCCTGTATTCGGCAATCTTACCCCATTGATCCCTGTTGGTATATTTTTTCGGGACATTCCAAAGCGGCAGAATGTTGTAGCTTAAATGATTATGAAGCTCGATTAGTCCCGGGTAAATTGTTCCCCTCGTTCTGATAACAGGGGCGCTTATGAATTCCGTAGGAAAGGATTTATTCTTTTTCTGAATATACTTTATTTCCCCGTCCTCTATAAAAAGATTTCCATTGTTAATAACTGACCTGTCCCCATCCATAGTTACTATTTTTCCATTAAGGATATATTGAGGTCCTTTCAGTGGATCTATTGGTTTTTTTGCCATTATATATTCCTTTTATAATTTCAGGATTGCGGTGCAATCCAGGTAAGAGTATGACGGTCATCAGGATCAGGTCGGGAAACACAATTGTAATGTTTTGGATGTCCCGTTCTTCCCCATTTATCGTCCCCGAACCATGGTGGTAACCCGAACGGTAAATCCTTTTTGGGGATTGGAGCATAATCATCTTCTGTAAATTTATTTCCGTAATTGGGTAAGTCAGTTACACCCTCACTGTCTGGCGTTACAATATTCCTTAACTGTAAAACGAGATCGCGCCACGCATCCAGCAGCCTGGATTCAGTTGGATAGCTTGGATGATAAGTATTAAAAACAGGAACATTCCCTTTATCATCCCAAAGTTCAACTGCCTGCTGCGCATTTACCCCGAATGCAATTATAACCTGAAGCCTGCTGCCGGTTAGCTTTTTGAATACTTTATTTCTCCATGCAATCTGTCCGGGTTCCTTTATTATTTTTTTTGCATCACCAAGATGAGAGGGATATAAAGCATAAACCAGGGCGTTAAGGCAAAGGTACGATTGTGTAATTCCCAGCTTTGCAAGGAAACCTTGTAATCTTTGACCAGCATTGCCAATAAGGGCTCTGCACCCGATCCTTTCTGTAGGTCCGGGATCTGAAGCAACACAAAGAACTTTCGCACTTTTATTTAGCCTTCCGCGGTAAAAAACAGGACTCCAATCAAACCAGAAACTATCCTTGTGAGCCGAGTAATCAGGAAACCCTGAAAATAATTTTGCAATTACTTTTGTCGGTCCTCTATCGAACTCCTTATAGCTTTCCATATTAATCTCTCTTTAAATGATTATTTATTGATTTGACAAATAAGGATTCTGCAATACACAATTTGTGAATATTAATGGTACCTGAGCTTCTTTAAATAATTATCCAGTTCAGGTTTCTTCAATCCCTTAATTTTCTTTTTTGAATCTGTTGCATCAATAATTGCATAAGCTTCATCACAGTATTTTTTTGCAAAAGTCCAGGTCATCTGTTGCTTTCTTCCCCAGGTAACACAGACCGGTCCTGCTGTTGTATATCCGGAAACATATACATAATGTCCTCCCCATGAATTTGGTTTGGCACTATTGCCTTTTACTACATCCCATCTTTTACCAGCCTGTAACTGGGTTTGCGCACTTAGAGGAAGTGATAAGCCAAATCCCACACCAAGGTCCATATAAATTGCGGATTTTATTTCCTGATTGTTTTTGGAATTTATCTGGGCGAATGCTTTAATTTTATATGTTCGCCCGGCAGCGTGCCATCCTTTTTTTCTCCATTCCTTAAGTGAATCGAGCACAACAAGGCCGGAGTCCTCTCCTCCTGATTCCTTCAGGTATTCTTTAACAACATCTTTATCGGTTATATTAATGACAGAACCCTGCTCAAGTTTTTCGAAGCGAAGAGTCTGGTGTGCACGACCCGCAATAACACAGTCTCCGTAAGCGTCATTCCCGAACATCGGCGTTGGTATATCAGGATTTTTAATATCAAAATCATATTCCTTCGGGAGCTTTGAGGGGGGTCTTAATATTGCTGCAAGCATTAAGTTCCTGTCGTCTCTTCTCGCGGCAGCTTTACCCAGGCCAAAATGCATGTGTCTATGTATGCCTTTACTTTTCACGCCGTTAGATTTTCCATTCGACTTTACCCTGAATTTGAAATTCTTATAAGGATCAAACCGCTGTGTATTCACTTTCTTCTGTGCCATAAACCATCCTCCAAATTTAATGTCGTTGCCCGGCAATCTGCCGGATGTTGATTATAATAAATTTGCCGGTCTTACTGGAGCAAAACCGACAACTATTTTTACTATTCCGTTATCTATATCATGCTGTGTCATTGTTATTTGAAGTTACTTACAAGGGAATTTTAAATTCAGGAATTCACAGGGTTCAAAATTGAAACTGTTGTAATCATATTTACTCACATAAAATCAATGTGCATCATTGCCTAAAGTTAATAGAGTACTAGTACCTGTAAGAATAGTAGTAAATAGTTAAGATTTTTTAGTCGAACGTATTAATAAAAAAAGAGGAAAGGATTATTTCTGATAAAAATCTTATTAAAAACTCAGACGGAACCTAAAAACACTTAAGAACCAGTATATAAAAAAAAGAGACTGAGCTTAAATCAGAAAAAAATTCGGAACCGGGAAAGAACTTTTTATTATCAATCCGGTTAAACCAGATTTTCAATTTAAAGTTTATAATTAAGAACAGTTTCTATATAGCAAAAATTAACCAAAAACAAAATATCCCGTGAAATAATTTTTCAGTTTCATAGACATAAACTTCCTTTAACAGCTTTTGAGATAATATATTTCACGGTAATTAATCACAAGCCTTTAAAATTTATACAAAAGAAGACCATTATTCTAAACTTATCTTTACGGGAGTAAAGTATTTATTTTCTTTTAAAAAATTTTCATTTATATTCATTTGCTCCCATTAAAATCCAGTAATTTTTTAACCAAGCAGGTTATGCAATGGAATTATTAGAACGTGATAGATATTTAATAGAATTAGAAGACACATTTAATAATTTGTCTGATGCAGGCGGTTTCGTCGTATTAATTTCAGGTGAAGCCGGAATCGGAAAAACTTCTTTAGTTGAAACTTTTTTAAATAAAATTGAAGACAAAGCAAATATTTTATGGGGTGCCTGTGATGCTTTATTTACACCGCGTCCTTTAGGCCCTCTTTATGATATGGCGGCACAGTTAAAAAACGGTTTGTTAAATCTTTTGGAGAAGAAATCAGACCGTACTACGATTTTTACAAAGTTTCTGCAAGATCTGCAACAAAGTGAATTGCCTAATATATTAATAATGGAAGATGTACACTGGGCAGACGAATCAACTCTCGACCTGATAAAATTTTTATGTAGAAGAGCAAATAAAATCAATTCGCTTTTCATAATAACTTATCGTGATGATGAAATAGGCCAGGATCATCCATTAAGATTGGTTCTCGGCGATCTTCCGGCAAAAAACCTAAGTAAATACAAACTTCAGGCATTAACGGAAAGAACTGTTAATGAACTGGCGCATACATACGGAATAGAGAATCTTTTTCAAATAACAGGCGGTAATCCGTTTTTAATATCCGAATTGTTAAGCAACCGGGAAGAAAAAATTCCGTCCACAATTAAAGATTCGATTTTGACAAGAATATCCAGATTATCTAATGAAACCCGCGAATTTGTTGAGCTTGTTTCCATAATACCTACACGAGCCGAAAAATGGTTAATTGATGAAATCATTCAGGCGAAAATCGATATTCTTGAAGAATGTCTAAACTCAGGTATTCTGCATATTCAGGATGAAGCAATTTTATTCAAGCATGAATTAAGCAGGATGGCTGTAGAAGAATCATTAAGCGGGTCCCAAAGGCGTATTCTTAATGAAAGAGTTCTTCAAATCCTTCTAAAGCAAGAAAATATTGACAATTATCTGGCAAGAATAATTCATCACGCATCAGGGGCTGGCAACATGGAAATTATTTTAAAATATGCACCGCTGGCTGCACAGCAAGCTTCTAAATTTGGCGCCCATATTCTGGCAGCTAAACATTATTTGACCGCCCTTAAATACCCGTCAAAGCTGGAAATAAAAGAATATTTAAATCTTCTTAAAGGCAGATCTTATGAATGTTACTTAACCGGTCAAATTGAAGAAGCTCTTGAAGCAGGCGAGAAAATAAACGAGCTGCTTAAAAATTATCCCGACCCTGCATTGGAAGGAGAAAATTACAGGAGAATGTCACGGATGTTATGGTATGACTGTAAGGACGAAAAAGCCGATGAATATCTTAATAAAGCAATAGAAATTCTTGAAAAACTTCCCCCTGAAAGAAATCTTGTGATGGCGTACAGCAGTAAATCCCAGATGCATATGATTAGGGAAGAAACCGAACCTGCAATTCGGTGGGGAGAAAAAGCTGTTGAATCCGCCAGGGAAATAAAGGACATTGATATAGAAGCCCATGCATTGAACAATATCGGTACTGCGATGATGTTTGTGGATGATCCTGCCGGGGAAACACATTTAAAAAGGAGCCTTGAACTTTCACTTAAACATAATTATACCGAGCATGCCTCGCGGGCTTATACCAATATGGGCTGTGTATTATTACAACGAAGAAGATTAAATGAAGCAAGTAAATATTTTATCGAAGGGACCGAATATTTCAATGAAAAAGATTTATATGTTTACGACCTTTGTATGGCAGGGCATCATGCCCATTTAAAATTGTATCAGGGTCAATGGGATGAAGCGGCTGAAATGTTGAACGTTATTTTCAGGCGTGAAAATATTCCTGCTGCAAATAAGATAGTTCCCCTTTTTGTTGTAGGATTAATCAGAGCAAGACGCGGCGATCCGGGTGCGGAAAATCTGCTTGAAGAATCTTATAAATTGGCATTAACTATTAGAGAGCCGGATAAAATGGTTGTCACTTTAGCAGCAAAGGCAGAAGCTTTTTGGCTGAATAATAAACTCTCCGATTTAGTTGAAGAACTTGAATTTCAATATTCGAAAATTCTTAAGACAAATAACCTCTGGACAATAGGTATTCTTGCATATTGGCTATGGAAAGCAGACAGGCTTAATAAATTCCCGGATAAAATTGCAAAACCGTATTATCTTCAAATTGAAGGAGATTGGAAATCCGCTGCAAAACTATGGGAAGAATTACGATCCCCGTACGAGCAGGCAATAGCGTTAAGTGAAGGTGATGAAGAAGCAATGAAAAGTGCTGTAGAAATATTTGATCGTTTGAGTGCCTCTGCAACTTCACAGCGTGTTAAACAAATAATGAGAGAGAGGGGAATAAAAAGTATTCCCAAAGGTCCGAGAAAATCAACACTGAAAAATCCCAATGGTTTAACAGCAAGGCAGCTTGAAATTTTAAACCTGATTAGCAAAGGATTAAGTAATAATGAAATAGGAAGCAAACTTTTTATATCTCCTAAAACAGTCGACCATCATATATCTGCAATTTTATCTAAGCTGAATATACATTCCCGTTTCGAGGCTGCAGCTTTTGTTCATTCAAATCAGGATCAAAAATTATAGGTGTCGGTAAAATGGAATTATTAGAGCGTGACAAATATTTAACGGAATTACAAAACACATTTAATAACTTGAATAATCCGTGTGGCTTCCTCGTATTAATTTCTGGTGAAGCCGGAATCGGTAAAACGTCATTAGTAGATAAGTTCACAAAAAACTTACATGACAAAGCCAATATATTGTGGGGAGCATGTGATGATTTGTTTACACCAAGACCTCTTGGTCCTCTATACGATATAGCCTCTCAAACAAAAAACAATTTGTTAAACCTGTTAAACAGGCAGTCATCCAGGGCAGAAATATTTTCAGCATTTTTAAAAGAGCTTCAAAAAAGCAGTCTTCCAAACATTATAGTAATAGAAGATGTTCACTGGGCAGATGAATCAACTCTTGACCTTATAAAATATTTAGGAAGAAGAGCCGGAAGAACTAATTCCTTTTTTATAATTACATACCGTGACGATGAGATTAATTCAGCACATCCATTAAGACTTGTACTTGGAGATATTCCCGCAAAGGATTTGTTGAAGATAAAACTTCCGCCTTTAACAGAAGAAACCGTTAAAAAAATTGCAGAATCTTCAAAGATCAAAAATCTGTACAAAATTACCGGAGGGAATCCTTTTTTACTGAATGAGGTTCTAAGCAATCAGGATGAAATAATCCCTTCTACTATTAAAGATTCTGTTCTTACAAGAATTTCACGCCTTTCTGAAAATGCGCGCAGCCTTGTTGAACTTGTTTCGATTGTTCCGACACATGCGAAAAAATGGTTAATTAATGAAATCATTCCGGATAATTATAAAGCGTTGGAAGAATGTATTAATTCAGGTGTACTGCACTTCGAAGATAGTTCGGTTTCTTTCAAACACGAGTTGAGCAGAATGGCGGTTGAGGAGTCGTTAAGTGAATCAAAGAGACAATTTCTCAATGAAAAAGTTCTTCAGGTGCTTCTTAAACAGGAAAAAACAGAAAACTATTTTGCAAGGATAATACACCATGCAGCAAAAGCCGGTAATAAAGAAGTTATAATTAATTATGCACCTGATGCAGCAAAACAAGCCTCACTGCTCGGAGCTCACCGCCTGGCTGCAAATCATTATTATAATGTTTTAAAATTTGCTGATGAAATACCTGTAGGAAAACTGCTGGATCTGTATGAAGGAAGGTCATCAGAATGCTTTTTAACAGGACAGGTACAGGAGTCAATTAATGCTGCTGAGGCTGTAATAAGAATTTTAAAACAGAATCCGGCTCCTGAAAGAGAGGGCGAAATATATAGAAGGTTGTCCAGAATCCTATGGTATGATTGCCAGGACGAAAAAGGAGAAGAAGCACTTGATAAGGCCATTGAAATTTTGGAGGCACTTCCACCGGGAAGACAACTTGCAATGGCTTACAGCAATAAATCACAAACATATTCAATAAGAGAAGATTATGATAATACATTAAGCTGGGGAAATAAAGCACTTGCTCTTGCCAGAAAATTAAATGACCCTGAAATTGAAGCCCATGCACTTAATAATATCGGATGTTGTAAAATGTCTGCTGGCGATAAGTCAGGTGAAACTGCATTATTGAAAAGCCTTAATATTTCACTGGAACATGATTTCTTTGAGCATGCAACGCGGGCTTATGTTAACCTGGGTTCTATAAATTTGCAGCAAAGAAACCTTCCTGCAGCGGATAAATACTTTTCAAAAGGTTTGGAATTTGGAAATGAAAAAGATATTTATGTTTTTAGTTTGTGTATGGCGGGACATTATGCAAAAGCTAAATTACATTTCGGTTCCTGGAATGAAAGTATAGAATTAGCAAATTATGTCTTGAAACATAAAGACGTCCCGCCGGGAAATACTGTAATGCCTCTCAATGTGCTTGCAATAATAAGGGCGAGAAGAAATGATCCGGGCGCATTGAAACTGATAAATGAAAGTATGACAATGGCTTTGAATATGGGTGAGATAGAAAAAATTGTGAGTGTTTCTGCAGCCAAAGCTGAATATTTTTGGCTTCAGAATAAATTAGGGGATTTTGCTGAAGAATTAAACTCAATTTATTTCAAGATATTAAAATCAAAAAATCCCTGGGCTATTGGAGAAGTTGCTTATTGGGTTTGGAAAGCAGGTAACCTAAAGGAAATACCAAAAGTTATTGCAGAACCATATTTACTTCAGATTACGGGTAAGTGGAAAGAAGCTGCAAATTTATGGAAAGAGTTGCATTGTCCTTATGAAGAAGCTCTTGCTCTTTCGGAAGGTGATGAAGAAGCAATGAAAAATGCATTAGAAATATTTGAAGGTCTTGGTGCATCCGCAGCATCCCAGTTTATTAAACAAAGGATGAGAGAATCAGGTATAAAAAGTTTTCCTAAAGGACCAAGAAAATCAACACGACAAAATCCTAACGGTTTAACTTCAAGACAACTGGAAATTTTAAATCTGATTGGAAAAGGATTAAGTAATAATGAAATTGGTAATCAATTGTTTATATCTCCAAAAACTGTAGATCATCATATATCGTCTATTTTTTCAAAACTGAACATTCACTCGCGTTACGAAGCTGCTGCCTTTCTTCAAATAAAAATCAACGGCAAAAAATAGGGAACAGAACCACATAATATGGGGAATTCTCCCGATTTAATCCTTCTTACAAAAAACTAAGTTGGCTCCTGTAAATTAAATTTCAATTAATTAAAATCCGGAGGTACAATGCCAAGGTATCTTATTGAAAGAAATTTTCCGGAGGGACTACATATTCCTGTTACCGGAGAAGGAGCAAAAACCTGCCTTAATGTTGTAGACAATAATACAGATGATAATGTTACCTGGATTCATTCTTATGTGAGTGATGACAAGAAGAAAACTTTCTGTATTTACGATGCACCCACACCTGAAGCAATCAGGAAAGTAGCAAACAAGAACAAGCTGCCGGTAGAAAAAATAACTGAAGTAAGAGTTCTCGATCCTTATTTCTATTTATAAACTTATTAATTAATTCTTTGGAGGTAATATTATGAAAAGGACATTGTCATTTTTAATTGCAGTTATTCTGGTTGGAGTATTTGTATCCAGCGGGATGGCTCAGGAAAAATCACAGAAGAGTTCGGCAAAAAAAATAACTATGCACCGTTATGTGGTTGAAAGAACTTTTCCCAACGGACTAAACATTCCTATAAACGACGTTGGAAGGGATATTTGTACAGGTGTGGTTTCAAACAATGCAGAAGACCAGGTTACATGGGTGCAATCTTATGTAAGTGAAGATAAGAAAGAGACATTCTGCATATATGATGCACCATCGGAAGAGGCAATACGTAAGGCAGCAAAAGAAAATAAATTGCCGGTAGATAAAATTACTGAGGTTACAGTGCTTGATCCTTATTTCTATAAATGAAATTACTTGTGTAATTCGACAGAACCCAACAAGTGTTGCAGCAACAGAAAAACAAGTATCTCCGGGTTTTGTAAATAATATACAGACTGGTTTCTACACTTTCTAAAATTAACATATTCAAAAACAACAATAGAAAGGAACTAATTATGAGAACCGGCAAGAAAAAGTTCCATACAGCCGAAGAAAATACCCGGAGATTGTTTTCTATAAGATGGCGTAAAGGATTTTTATTCCTTATGCCGGCATTACTGGCTGTCGGGTTATTAATGAATGGATGTGAAAAAAGTGCCTCTGTTACTGAACCGGATTTAGGTAATGTGTCCTTAGTAAAAGTTAAAGGCAACAGCGGTGAAATTGCTTTTGTAAGTAACCGTGACGGAAATTATGAAATTTATATGGTAAATCCGGATGGAACTGATCTCACAAATCTGACCAACAATTCTGCAACTGATGATTATCCATCCTGGTCACCTGACGGCAGGCAAATAGCTTTTGTAAGCGACCGTGACGGAAATGCTGACATTTACGTGATGAATGCTGATGGAACGGGAGTTACAAGGCTAACAAACAATTCTGCAATTGATACAAATCCGACTTGGTCACCTCACAGCAGACAAATAGCTTTTGCAAGCTATCGGGATGGAAATTATGAAATTTACTCGATGAACGCAGATGGAACAGGGCTAACAAATCTGACCAGAAATTCTGCAGATGATTTAGACCCATCCTGGTCACCTGACGGCAGACAAATAGCTTTTACAAGTTTTCGTGACGGAAATCCTGAAATTTATGTAATGAAACCCGACGGTACGGAACTTACAAGGCTAACCTATAATTCTGCTGAGGATAATAATCCATCCTGGTCACCACACAGCAGTCAAATAGCTTTTACAAGTTTCCGTGACGGAAATTATGAAATTTATTCTATGAATGCAGATGGAACAGGACTCACAAATTTGACCAACAATTCTGCAGATGACACTTATCCATCCTGGTCACCAGACGGCAGGCAAATAGTTTTCGAAAGCAACCGTGACGGAAATGCTGAAATCTATGAAATGAATGCTGACGGAACATCTCCGATAAATTTATCTGAAAATTCTGCTTATGATGACATGCCGTCATGGGGTAAATGATAATTTAATGAAAACCTGATCATCAGGTTAACACTTTCAGACAATCCTTCAGGGTCGACGATTCAGACCTTGAAGGATAGGTCATTATCCGAATTCTACAAACGAAAACATTTGTTCGAATATATTAAACAATACTAAAGATCTCGGTAAGTTTTAATTGATTTAAAACATTCATTACGTGGTCAGTAACTCCTTTGACACTAAAATTAATGTTTTTATTTTTGCAACTGGTATAAGCATGAACAAGAAGACCTACTCCCCAGCTCGATATATATTCAACCTTGGTTAAATCGATTGAGAGATTCTTACTCCCTTTATCGATTGACTCCTGTACCAGTTTCTGAAATGTTTCACTCTCAACGCCAATTAATTTATTTTTATCTATTGTTATTACTGATTTATCCGGGAAATGCTCAGCACGAATCTCCATAGTTTTCTCCTATTAATTATTTTTAATTACTAAAATAGTGGTTATTTCCATTTTTCCAAGAGTTTAAGAAGATTAAAGGAAACATCCGGCTTATTCTCAGTATTACCCATAAATCACAACCTTTTACATACCAGTTTATTTGACAACCCGGTGGGTAATGGTTATATTTACGGTCTAAAATTTATATCGCGGGGTGGAGCAATTGGTAGCTCGTCGGGCTCATAACCCGAAGGTTGTAGGTTCAAGTCCTGCCCCCGCTACTAAGAAAAATCCCAGTCTTTTGGCTGGGTTTTTTTATTGTGGTAACAGGGAAGAGATTTGCGTCCTGTTTACCCCCGGAATCCGTTTACGGATGAAGGCGCGGCCCCCGCTACTAAGAAAAAGACTGAGTTTAACCCAGTCTTTTTTTATTTTAAAGTTATGATAATCTCCATAACTTATTGTAATTAAATAAGTTAATATATATTAAATAACAGAATAGTAACAAATAATTAAAAATTCTTTAGGGGAAAGTTAAATTGATTTTTCAGCACTTACAAAATATTTATCTATTTCATTTTGAATCTCAATTGTCTTTGAAAGTGCAGTTACAATTTTACAATAGGTTTTTATTTCGTCTAAAGTAAGCGTTCTGCCTTTTCTGTCTTTTAACCATTTCTCACAGACTTGATAACCACCAATCTGATATTGCCAAACTTCTTCTTTTATTCCGTCAAAATATTGTTCTTTGTTTATCCAGACTTTATCATTTTCATATTTTGGCTTTTCTACTTTGTTGTTTCCGTCAATTGGGAATTTAGAAATAGTCTTATCCAATTCTTTTGATTTAAGCAAATGCAAATCTGCAAGTTGTTTACCAAGTTTGCCGAGTTGAATAAAGAGTTTATAATCTTTAGTGAACGGAACACGAGGGAAATCTATCTTTAAAAACTCTGCATATTTTGTGCGGTAGATGTTGCTGTAAAGAACGGCGTATATGTAATAAAATATTTCTTCTGGTGTTACTTCTTTTTTGAAGTTGGTTTTAAGTTCTTCAAACAATTCCGTTTTTATATTTGGCTTTTTCTCGCCGGTTTCGTGTTCGCTGAACAAATCTTTTTTACTTAAATCTGAATAAACATAGAGAGGGAAAACCAGTTCACCACCCCTTCTAAATAAATTGAGATCAACAATATTCTCAGCAATAAAAACAATATCATAATTATTTGAACCAGTAACACTTCCTTTACGCCCGACACAAATGGCAAGATTATCTTGCAGAAGATGAATCATAACCTTTTCAACTCTTCTTGCAACCAATGTTGGATGATAAAATATCCACTTCTTGTCGAAAGGACGATATTGAATATGAGTATAATAATTTTCTAATTCTTTATTGTTATAAAACTGCGTTCTTGCTTCAGGCAAATTCCATTTATCTTTATCCCTTAATGGAAGTTTCAAACTTTTTGAAACAAACTCATCAGATAAGGATTTATCTGAAAAAATTCTGATTCTTTGATTTATTTCATTTTTATTAAATCCAATTACAAAAGAGTCTCTTTTTGTAACTATTCCAGTATTATTTAGCGGGAATATTTCATTCAACAAAATATAATCAGAGTATTTGAATTGAAGATTCCGATCCATTTCAATGAACAAATAATGTTCACTTTTCGGGTCAAGTTTATTCCATTTTGAATTTTTAATATTGTGTTTATTCAGCCAATCATATTTGGTTTCTCTTAATCCGAAAATTTCTTGATGAAAGATTGACTTTGATTTTGATTTCTTGTGCTTAATAAAAAATGCAATAGCCACACCTTGCCTTATATCAAAAACATTTTCGTCTTTGCTTCCGTCAGTTGCTTTTTCTTTCCGCAAGCTATTACCGTGTAAATCAAGAATATAAATTTCATCAAAGCTGTTCATTAATGATTGGCGCATTCCTCTAAATGTTGGATTATCGAGATAGCTGTGGTTTGTAATAAAACCTAAAACACCTTCTCCGGCTTCATCAATTTTCCACTGTGAAAAGCGGATGAACTTAACATAATCATCTTGAAGCCATTTAGGATTTTTTTCTCCAAGTGGTTTCCCATCAACTTGATAGTATTCTTGAATTACATTAGAAATCCATTCGCCGGTATTAGATGAATGCCCGGAATAAGGCGGATTACCAAGAATAACAAGAATAGGAACTTGCTTTTTTACTTTTCCGGCTTCGTGGCTTTCGTGAGAGAGTGAAGACATTCCGGGAAATTTAGATTCATCAAGTTCTTTCATTTCCAGGGTGTTGGTCAAATAATATTTTACACGCTCATCATCTTCCATTCTGTAGCCAAGTTCTTCCAATAGGAAAGACATTTTCATATGCCCGATTGCATAAGGAGCCATCATCAATTCAAATGCATAATAGTTTTGAAGAATCTGATCTTTTAGAAATGTTTTTACCGCACCTTTGCCGTATTTGCCTTCAAATTCTTCAACTGCTGTTTCAATTGCTTTTGCTAAAAAGCTAAGAGTTCCACCGGCAGGATCGAGTAAAGTTACGTTCTTTGAAGCAAGTCCGTCAGAAATATTAAACTTATCTTTAAGAATTTGGTGAAGCGAGCGAACGATAAAGGATACGACAGGTTCGGGCGTGTAATAAACGCCTCGCTTTTCTCTTGTCTTGGGATCATAAACCGAAAGGAATGTTTCGTAAAAATGTAAAACCGGATCGCTTCCTTTACCTTCGTGATAATATTGATCGAGAATCTTCTTTGCATCTGCAACATTAAGGACTTCCGCAATATCATCAATTATTATTTCCATCTGTTGAGGCAAATCTTCCAAAGAAATAAACTTGAAAACATCTCTTAAAATTCCGATAGATTTTGGAATATATGAATAAGCAAGTTTTCTGTTAAAATCTTTTTCTGCACGGAGACGAGCGGCGAACAAACCGTAAGTAATTGTTTGAGAATAAAGATCGGCAAATTCACTTTCATTTATTCCGGCAATTAAAAACTCTTTAAAAGCATCATAAAAACCGTGAATTGATTTTGTGCCGAGTTTTAATTCTTCGCTTACAATTTCATCTTTCAAAAACTTTGTTCTTTTTGCAAGTTCAACCGCAAGAGTTTTGGCGGTGTAAGTTTTGGGAAGTGAAAAGTCTAAAAATCTTTCGAGCAGTTCAAATAATTTATCTTCGTTTTCAAGAGGCGGAACTGTGGAAAGTTTTTTAATAACAAAAGGACGAGCAATTGATATTTTTTCAATTCGCTCTCCGTTCCTATATAAACGAAACTCTGTGAAGTTTGTTAAAATAACATTTGGGAAAGTTGATAAATATCTTTCAAGTTGTTCGCTGTCTTCAATTCTGTCAAGGTCAACGCCTAAATCTTTTGCTTCAATGTAACCTATTATTTTTTGTCTTCCGTCCCAAATTCTAAAATCGGGATTACCGGCTTCTGTCTTTTTCGGAAGAATGGTTACATCAATTTTCTTTTTCCGTTCAGATTCAGAATATGCTGTAATAAAATCTGCAAGATGTTTATAATAAGATTCTTCTCTTGCATCGCCTTTTTGATAAGCCTTAAATAAATTTGATAAGTATTTTTTTGTCATAAATTAACATAAAATAAACAAACTATGAACAAGAATATTCCAATTACAAATCAATTTTCATAAAATATTACTATTATTTTACAATAATATTACGAAAATTTACATAATTTTAGCTAAAATTTACTTGTTTTTGAATGAATATAAATATTTTCGGAGTGTTTTTCGATTTATTTGAGGTGTGATTGAACAGAATATTAGCAATTTTTCTTGATTTGTATGAACGCAAGAATTATCATTTTATTTCTTTTTCATTTTTTCACTTTCTTTATTAAAGAAATAAGCTAACTCTTTATAATTTCTTTTTTCTGTGTTTTCGTTTTTTAAAAATTCAAATCACTATCTTGAACAAAGATCTCCCCGGACGATGGACTTAACCAATTCGAATAATCTTTTTTATAATAAAAAGTATCTATTCTCTCTGCATCTTCAATATCATTAACCTTCAATTCGCTCAATTCATCTTTTAAATTTTATTCTTTGGTAAGTTTTTGGCTGTAAACAATCTCCTCCCTTCAGTAGCTTTTAATAAATGATATAGCATCCTAATATTTGATTCTGAAATATCATTGATTTTAAATAGGTATTTAAAATTCTCTAGGGCACTTTTTTTCTGTTCTTCCAAATATTGAGCTTTCATATTTGCTTTCTCGCCAAAGTATTTAATCCAATAATTAATTATTAATTCTCCATATTCTTTAATTTCTTTCTCATTCGTGCCTGCGATTAAAATATGAAAGTGAATATGAAAAGTTTTATTTTCTTCGTTAAGTGTTGCTTCAAAACTTCTGATAAACATTATTTTCTTATTTAGCTGTTTATACCTTGTATCCTTCTTTAGGGAAGAGTTTTTGAAAAAACCATACATTCTATCTATTGTTTCTTTTAAATCATTTATAGATGGATTTCTGACAGTTAAAACCATATGGAAGAGGGTATGACCGGTTTTATTTATATGATCTAAGGATTTATCTAAAAATTTTGCCAGTCGTATTGAGTTGCAAACTAAACAGGTTTTTTGCTTACAAAACCAAGTTTTGACTACATCATTATCATATAGTTCTAATCTATTTCCACACATTATTTGCCGAACCATTCTCTTTATCATTTTTTCATCATCAGGGAAATTGTTGTCAACAAACACCTTTATTTTTATCGCTGTGTCCATTGATAAAGCCTTTTTATACTTTCTCTTTGCTTTCAAAGATTTATTAGAGTTTTGCACATTTGCCCCACTTGTTTCTTACTTGTCAAGAGAGGCATCTGAATTATCGATATTCTCTAGCTTTTTAGAATATTCTTCTACCGTGTCAATTCTAGATTCTTCAATCCATTTATTTAATTCAGATTTCTTGAATAATAATTTCTTACCGGTTGGTTTATAAAATGGGATTTTATTTTTATAGACAAGGTTGTAGATATAGGATTTCTTAAGCCTTAAATAACTTGAGGCTTCCACAATGTTTATAAACTCACTAGTCTGATAATTGAGGTTGGTTTTTATTTCTTCTAAAAGTTCGAAAACTTTAGAATTGGATACGAGGGACATTTTTAACTCCAGTTCATTATGTTTAACTGGAGTTAATTTATTTACTAGATTATCGCCCGAGGGTTAAGCGATAGTTTATCGCCTAACTTCTAGGCGATATTTTTTTAATATACTTTGATATACTTTTATAATAATTTTCCTGTTTTTTTGTATCGTATATATGATACTTTCTTAATATTTCGAAAGTAATTGACCTCAATTTTCTTGGAGATTTCTTCTTTTGTTCTTCATCGTATTTAGAAATAACCTCATCGTATATTTTTAATCTTTACTTCTTTGTATCTTTCTCCCACCCATTTTTTTAGCCCATTGCAATAGCTTTTCAACCTTCTCATTATTTAGATTCGCTAATGATGATTGAGCATAAAGCATTTCAAAAACTTGATTTATTATTTTAAGCCATTCTTTGTTGATTAGTTTATCTAATTCAATTGATGAACTTTTTTTTAATAACTCTTTGTTCTGAATAATTATAAATATTCCAAAAAATAGTTTATACATTATTGAATTCAGTAAAATTTGATTTAGTTATATAGTTATAGTCATTTAGTTCTTCCCTATGTTTAACTCTAACCAATTTTAGCCAATAATTCATTAAATGCCTTATTAAAAATCCGATAAATAGTCACCCAATCTATAGCATAAATTATTCTCATATTATTTCTACGACTATTGATAGTATCTAGGAAAGAATTTAAATCCATTAATTAAATCATAGTATTAAAGTGTCGTGTCTAAAATCTCCAGTAGTAAAGTTCATTATCAATATTGTTTTTTTTCTATCCATTGTTTTTCTCCTCTTTCCCCCTTTGCTTAATAAAAGATATGTCGTATAGAAAAAGATGCAACCCTATACAAGCTCACTTCGTTCGGGGTTGCATCTTTCCCTCTACTCAAAACACATTCTTTAAGCTTCGGGGGAAAAATAATTTTCATAGTCTTATTGTTTCTTTTATAATTCTGGAAGTTTTGCAATTGCTTCCTCTGCGGTCTTATTAATTATCCTTGCATAAATTTCTGTCATTTTTATTGATTTATGTCCCATCATTTTACTCAGGGTATATAAATCAATCCCATAACTAAGTGACAATGTTGCAAATGTATGTCTAGCTGAATGAAATGTTAAATATTTATTAATTTCAGCTTTTGTTACCCAGTCTCTTAAGGCATTGTTTATACTTTTTTCAAAGCTAAGTTTAAACACCTTTTCATCTTGTTTAATATTATTTTTATCGATATTCAGATATAAATATTTAATTGCTGTTTTTGCTAAGGGTAAATATTCTAATCCTTTAGTTTTCTTCTGCCGAAAAAACAATTTATTCTCTTGAATTTGTGACCACGTTAAACTTTTAACATCTGAAATTCTTAAACCTGTAAAACAGGAAAACAAATATGCTTTTTTAATTTCAATATTCTCTGAGTCGGTTTTAACTAGAGTCTTAAGTTCCTCCTCAGTCAAGAAAACTTTATCAATTTCATCTCTTCTTATACTTATAAATTTCCCAGGGCTTTTTTCAATTATTCTATCTTTAATAGCTTTATTTAGGATCGTTTTTAGTTTAATTAAATAGATCCAAGCGGTAGAATTTTTATGTTTGCTTATTAAATAAGTTTTGTAGTCCTCAATTAGTTTTTCGGAAATAAGTTTAAATGGTAGTTTCCCTTTAATTGTTTTATGCTTTACAAATGTATTGAAACTGTTATAAATAGATGTAAATGATGCATCGGTTGCATTATTTTTAAAATATTCTAAGAAGTCATCATCGCCATTGAAGTTTCTAGGAACATCGTGATAGTTTGCCATTAACTCCAATTCTCTTTTAGCTCGTTTACCTTCAGCGAATTGCAGTTTGTGTTTTCTATTGGGATCATTTTTAATTAGTTTGATGCCTAAGAACTCATAGCTTCTTAATCCTTTAACGTATATATCTAAATAAAGAGACTTAGAGCCATCAGCTAGTTTCTTTGATCTTAAAGCAACACGCATAATATTTTGTTTACCCTAAATTATGAGTAACAAGATAGTAACAATTATTATCGAAATAAAGTGAAAAATGATGAGATGAAGTGAATGGAATTTTGGAGAAATTTTATTAAATATTTAGAATAGAGCTTTTAATCATAACTATTTTAGGTCATATTTCATTTTGATTCACATTAAAAAAAAATCTGTTTTTCAAGGACTTTTTTATTTTAAAGTATGACTAAGTTTTATGTATATGTGGTTAAAAGCAAAGAAGGGTTAAAATATACCGGGATGACTGAAGATTTAGAGTTACGTTTAAAGCAACACAACAATAAAACACTTTCCTTCTGGACAAAAAGAGGAAGTGGGTGGGAATTGGTCTATAAAGAAGAGTTTGAAAATAAAACCGATGCACTAAAGAGAGAGAAGTGGTTAAAAACCGGTGTTGGAAGAGAATATTTAAACGAAAAATTGAATTTGAAATGAAGGTTGTAGGTTCTCCGCCTTCGGCGGACCGCCGCGGCGGACTGCCCCCGCTACTAATAAAAATCCCAGTCTTTTGGCTGGGTTTTTTTATTGTTAAATAGGAACTAGGAAAAACTATTTTCAGGTTTAAAAGCAAAGCGACAAGATTAAATGATAGTCGAACCTACTATTAAAATTCCCAGCCCTCATTGATCATAAATTCTTCAAGAGTAATATGTGAAACATTAAGCTACCTGCAAATATTAGGAATTTTATGTGCATTTTCCCTGTAAACTTCTTGTGTAACTACGGATAAGCCATTTGCTTTGGCTTTAGCAATAATAAATGGATCCGCAACCGGCGTTCCAGCATTAAAGCTCATCAACCTAATTAGTTCTTTATGTTTTGATAATATATCCTTAACTATATTGAATTCTTCTTCAGTTGGAGGTTCAAAGATATTTTCATTTTGATTTACCCATTCTGATATGATATCACTTCCTTGTAATATTTCATTATAGACCTCTCTTACAGAAATAATCTCTCTGTTTTGAGCAAGTTGATTTAATTTATTCCAATATGATTTAAATACACTAGGAAAATAATATCGACAGTCAATAAAAGGTCCCGAATCGAAAACGTATTTCATTATGAAAATACCTCAGTTTCAATTTTAGAAAGGTTGGTAAATTTCATACCTAAAAAAGTTGAGACTTGAATATCACTTATATTTCCTCTTTTATAAGAATCAATAACAGTGTTAATATATTGTTTGCCTAACGCACTAATTTTATTAACATAATAGCTGCCACCTTTTCGCTTCCTGCTGTTTTCAAGATGTTCCTTATCCCATTTTTCTTTGTATTTACGATAACTCGTTTGATCAGCCAATCCCAACGAAATTATTTTTAATAATATTACTTCCCTGCTGACTGAATAATCTTTAGCAATTTGAGAAATAATCTCTTCATCCCAGTACTTTAAATTGTTACCATATCTTTCTACTAAATCACTTAGTGGGATTAAAACTTCAGAAGCTGTTTTATTGCAAAACCTTTCAATCTCGGATTCATAGTATGGTGTGGTTTCAATTTCTTTGTAAATATCATCTGTTTCGGTGAGTATATGAGTTAACTCATGAAAAAGAGAAAAGATTTTTGAGTTAATTGAATCACTGGAATTTACAACAATAATAGGAAACTCATTATCAAGAAGACAAAAACCTCTATCTCCTAATAATTGCAGTTGAAACAAATAGATTCCCTTTTCTTCCAATTTATCTCTGTAATAATTAAATGCTTCATATCCATTACGGAATTTTTTTTGAACCTCGTAAGAAAATTTAAAATCTTCACGAATTAAATTTCCTGCCTCTTCAGCAGTTTCATTTGTTGTCAATCTTATTCTTCGGAAAATTGGTTTTTCAACGGGATTAGAATTAAATAATTGATATAAAACTGACTTGAAGAAGTCGGCTTGCTTGATGGCTATTCTTGTTTTATAGCTTGTTAAGTCTAAAAGATATTCAGGTAGTGTTCTAAATTTTCTTTTTATTGTAAGACCTGTTGGAGGTTCAGATAAAAAGAAGGCAGCTAATGGAACTTTCAAAATATTATAAGAAATTTTTTCGAGTTGTTTGTATGTTGGTGAAGCTTCGCCAGATAGCCACTTATTTACTATATCAGGCTTTATTCTCAATTTCTTAGCAAATTCATTGACACTTAAATTTAAATCTTTAAGTGCCCATTGTAATACAAATGGATTTATCGGTGCCCTTAAAACTTTACTCATTATTAGTAATCAATTGCCGTATGAAAAATATATTTAGAAATATGTCAAATATTTTCTAATATTTATAATTAATCCAACTCCAGCATAATATCTTCTTTCAAATTATACCTATTCCAGAAATATCAACAAGTATATTAAAAAATAAAGTAATTTAAATAAATGGACAATAGAACGTTTAGTTTCATAAATGATTCAATATCCTCATTTTAGAATTCGATTATCAATTTAAATAACTTGGTAATTGCATAGGGTTTTATCATTTTAAAAAATAACATTTAATCGACACAAAGTTATGAACCAATTTTAATTTTTTAATCCAAAGGTTCTAATTCTATAGTGCCGAGATCAATTGTTTCGGGTGAGTTTAAATCAATAGAAAAATCAATATCTTTCCCTTTGTAATCAACAAAATCGGGCATAATTTCGCTGCAGCGTTCCCGGTTATTCTCTTCAATTTTTCTCTTTTTTTCCTGGCTGGAAGTTATTCTCAAAGTATAATTCCCTGTGGGAAGAGATTCATATCCGCTTAAAGTGTAATCGTAGGTGTCAAAGAAATATCCATTCTTATTATCATTATTAATTAATTCAAACATAACTTCTTTGTCGGCTTTTTTTCCTCCCGGTGCTTTAACCCGGAATATTACATTTGTTCCATGTTCAAGTTTTATATCAAGATTTGTCTTGCCCTGGTTTATCTCGATAAAATCCATCCATCTTTTTGAACCTGGGACATTAATGTGCAGTGAATATTTCCCTTTCTGGATTTTTTGAGGTAAAGTAAATGGATTCTTTATCTCTGTTTTAAAATTAAGATAGCAAAGCGAACACCTGTTATTTGAAAGATAGATGTCCATTTCCTTATTCTTATAAAATTCTTTATCGCGGTTTAAATTAATATTTAAACTGAGCTTTCCTGTTGAAATAAAAACATCAGTAGTATCGGTTAGATTTTTCGGCATCGCAGCATCAGCGCAGAAAAAGGCATATTTCACCGTATCGGAAGAAAATCCATTTGATGTAAACCTTATCTTCTGAACCGGGGACTTCATACTTAACAGCAGGTCTTTACTAAATGAAATTAATCCGTTGGCAGAGGTTTTTAAACTGCTGCTCATTGAATATCCGAATTTGGTTGTATCGGTGATAATGTCGTAACCGACATTAAATTTGCTTAGTGGTATGCTGTCAAGCAATAAACGAAATGTTACCAGTCCATTATCCGGCGGTAATTCAATATTAATTCCATTCTTCTTAAGTATTTTGGCAGCTTTCTCTCTTATGGATTTAAATTTAGATTTAGTATATCCGAGCAAGATTTCTTTAATGTCCCGGCTAAACGGCAAAGAAGAAAAAATACCTGCTGCCGTACTGCAGACATCAATTGAAGTATCATTTTTAACTGTTTCAACAATCGTTTCCGCAAGTTTTTCTTTTACTTCGGGTGAAACTTCAACTACCGGGTCTTTATTCTCAATAAATTCATTCCTGAAAAAAGGATTTGAAAAAAAATTATAGTTATAACTATCCTCGTATGGATTCTTTTTAATAATAAACCCGCCGCATAAAGATAAATATTGAGAATTCCCATAAATATTTGCAAAGTTATCCTCTTTCATCTTTATCAGATTGTTTGCTGCTTTTTCTCCGCCTATTCTTGTATAATATGGAGTAGTTCGCTGCCATTTGCCGTCAATCATAACCCCTGTATAATAGTCTATCCAGTCGTAGCCGTACAGTTGTATAAGCATTCTAAAATTTTCATATCCGATGTTATCGGTAAAATCCAAATTGCCAATTATAGCAGGATAGTTTTTTTCTTTTAACAATAATATAAGGATGGCAATCTTTTGTTTGTCATAAAAGAATTCACTGCCTGTTCCGCACCAGCCGCCCCACTGAAATTTCCGAATCTCTTTCATATGTTCGCCAACGGAATCTGATTTCAGAATTTCTTCAATCTCCTTATAGAAAAGATTATAGTTACTTTGGACGGAATACCAATCGCAGATAGAATCCTGGTTTAATCTGTTTTTGTAATGAGATTCGAAAGATTTGAAGAGATACCAGCAATTTTTTAATTCACCTGATAAAGAATCGATGGCGGATGAAGGTTTAATATCTTTTGTGAAACTGAGAATGACTTTTGATTTTATGTTATTTGTAATTGCATATTCAACTTCTTTTTTAATCCGGTAATTACAAAGAGGAATTAAAAAGGAATCATTTTTATAGGCTGAGTTATCAGGTAAATCAGAATAATATTTAAGCAGCTTTGGATATTCGGAATCACCAAAACCTGATAGTAAGTCATAAAGGATATCCTCAATTGCCATTGAAGCATCAATTCGCTCATTATAATTTTCAGGCCCGGTATTAATTATTTTTTTAATAACTGACCAATACGTATTGAGTGAATCTAATGAGGTATAGCTTGTATTTTTATTTTTCTTGTTGTAATCACTTAGAAAATGATCAAAGTGATATTCTCTCAGTGCTTTAAAGAAAGCTTCCCCTTCAGAAGATACAATTTTTTTTAATTCTGCAATTTTATCCTGCTGGCTAAATGAGGTTGTTGAGAAGGATAAAATAATCACTAAAATTAGAATGGAATTAAAAAACTTTTTTTTCATCTTTCCGATTCTCCCTTTTTAATATCCACTAAAAATAAAATACATCCTTTTTAAATTTTGTAACAATTTAAATTAATTCCTAATTAATATAATTATACAATTTTAGCGGTTCTGTTGCTCCATTAATAGAACGCTGCGGGCAGTTAATTACTCCGTGTTTTATTCCTTCAATTAAACATATAAGATTTCACAACCCAGTAATCCTCATTCTTCCCATTAACTTTTGCCGGCTCCCATTTCGATTTGTAAGCTGACTGGATTATTTCGTTCAGACATTTGGTGCAGTCAAGTGAATTGGAAATAATCTTATGCTCAATAACCTGACCGTTTTCATTTATCTTCAATGAAAGCTGCAGCTTTCCCCTAAACTCATTTTCTCCTTCTGCCGGAACCACTTCGTATATCAATCGCGGAACTAAGCGACCGGTTTGCAAATCATTATTTCCCATTTCAACTGAAGATAAATTATCGTTTTCTTCAGCTCCCTTTGAAACTATACTAACATCATTCAGGATTTCAAAAGCTTCCACTTCATCTGAAAAATGGATTGCAGGAATTTTTGGTCTTTGCATTTTTATTGGTAACCTTTGGACAGTTTGCGGAATATCATCTGCTGTAAATAAAGGTTCGTCATATAAAATTATTTTGTGCGGAGAAGAATACATCGGAGAAAAAATAAATGCACAAATTACCAGCACCTCACCGATTATTATTGAGATGAGCATATTTCTTTTGTAATGTATTTTGTCATCTTTTAACAATTTAATCATCTCCATTTAAGCAGAGTTTCTGAAGATGTTTCTTTTCCTGCAAGCTCGTCACTAACAGTTACAGTAATTATATAATCACCAGGTTTGTAATTATTCATATCAAGCTGCAGGTAAACCTGTGCGTTCTTTTCAAATGACTGGTAATTGGAGGATAATGTAATTTCATCATTATGTTTTGCACTGAAAAGACTAACTAAAGATGAAAACAGGTTTACTATAAATGAGTTCCCTTTAACTTTTTTGATAGTAATTTTCTGCTCGAAATTTGCTTTCTGCTCATCATCCTGTTTCAGGTTGTATACTTCATAATATAAAAATATATCCGTGTTATGATTAAATGTCTGAGTCGGGTTCGGCAGTATTCCAAGTTTGTTCCTGGTTAAAGGATATTTGCCGGATGACTGCTTATCAATCCCGGCTGCTAAAATTATGTCACTCATATCAAGACTACTGCCATTAAAGCTTTTAACCTTGTATTTAAAATGATTTGTCGATACACCCCCGTCTTTATTCCTGATAACTTCAAAAGCGAGAGACACAGAGTCAGGTTTTGCTTCAACAGTAAGTGAATTGATCCAGTATTTTTCAGAAGAACTAAATTTCAATTCCCTTTCATTTCCCGGGTGAGTTAAATCTTCCACCTGCTGCCCGGTTTTATTATTATCGCTGTCAAATAAAAACAGTCCTGATTTATGCGGAACCCCTAAATTATTTTCAGATTCAGAATTACCGGGAACATCTAATGCATAGTTAAGATAAATTTGAGTATTATGATTTTTATCATTGTCCAGATCTTTAAATTGAGTTACTGCATAAGGTAAAGTGAATCCCGGTCCTTTAAATTTCGGTTCATATTCTTCAGGATCAGTCCGCCGGAGAGAATTAACATACGAATAAGTATCGAACTGAAATTGAGACAAGTATCTTCCGCCGTTGTTTGTTACACTGAAACGGAAATTGTCGTTAAAGAAATCATCTGTAAAACCGAAAGTTTTATTTTTATAGACCCACAGATCCGTTTTGAGCATCATCTGTGTTTTTCCACCTGCATTAATATAGGGTCTAAGTCGTATACGGCTTTGCGGTTCACCGTATCTAACCATTATTTCTCCCCTGTCGGTTTTCCATCCTTCTATATGCTGCTTTGCAACTGAGAACATTAAATTTGAATAAGCCACACGTGAAAAGTGTTCCAGCAATCTTTCGTTATATTTTGTAAGGTAAAGGGGATCTCTTGAATTCCAGAAATCATCTGCAATTGTATCGATTTTGTCCGGATCAATTTCTTCATCCCCGGAAAGCATCATTGTCGTGCTGTCTTTAAAATCTTTTCTCTCTTTTTCTGTCATCAGGGCCAATGCTTTCTGATATGCATTCTGACTGGGTTCAAAGTTCAATGTTTTATAATAAAGATATCCGAGAAATAGCCATGCATTTTTGTTCAGTGAATCAATCTGAATTATTTTTTTAATAAGCGGAATTCCGTTTTCAAACTCGCCGGCTTCGGAATAAAGGTGACTTAAATGAAGGTCGGAATCTGTCCGCCGGGGATCATACCTTATTACTTTCTTAAAAAATTTTTCTGCTTTTGAAAAAAAGTTATAAGCGTAATCATTATAACTTAAAGAACCATCTTCGTACTTCATAAATGAATTATGATACTCATAAAACTGCTCTTCGCTGATTTGCCCCATGTTGTATAAAGCCTCTGTATTATTGGAATCGATATCAAGTATTCCCTTATAAACATCATAAGCCATACTGCTGCTGAAAAATTCCATTAGCCTTGCTTTCAGCATTCTGAATTCAATATTCCGAGGTTCTTTCCAGATAGCTTTCTGGATATAGTCCCTGGCCTTCTTCCTGCTGTAAACTGTATTTTTATCAAACTCTATTTTTGCTAGTTCGAAGTAAGAGGGGGCATAAGAATATTCTTTTGCCGAATAGCTGAACGACTTCTCGGCTTCTGCAGTTTTTCCATCTTTCAAATCAATCATTCCCTGGTTATAGTATGCATTGACAGAACCATCAGACTGCTGGGCGGATGCAATAGATATGAAAATAATCAGCAGGATTATAAAAATATTTATGAATTTAATTTTCATTAGTTTTTTACCTTATTCACAAAGGTAACACACTGACAGAGAAAATACTGCAACTGAAAAGATTAAGCAATGATTAATTATGGGGACTAAATCGCAACAGGTTCATAAAATCTGAGCCGGTTTTCCATATTTAAAAAGGCAGAAAATTGTTTTTATATTGATAAGTGAAACAAAAATGAAAATGGACAATTATATTTGAAGCTAATAACTGTTAAAATATTTTCAGCAAATTACAATTTCCGGTTTAAAAAAAATTAAAATTGACCGGATGAATTAGTTGCTTTTTGTAAATATTTATCGCAAATTCCACCAAGTAGTTCGTATAAACTCCGAGAGCGTTAGAAGACAGAGTTGGATTGCTGTTTCATACCGAAGAGACGCATAGAATACTCTCTCGAAGAAGAAGTTTTGAAAATAACATTTTAAACTTCTTTTAAAATTAAATGAGTTTCTATAATTAACCCATCTATTCACTATACCAAGGAGGCATTATGCCTAAGTTCTTTACAGTGCTTTGTCTTGTCCTATTTTCATTTTCTGTATTTGCTCAGCAGGCATCACTAAGCGATTATGGCGTTGCCAATGTTACAGGAAAGTCGATCGTCGAATCTCCTATGGCATCGGTACAATTCCTTCTGCAGGCACCAAACCAGGTAAATGGTGTGTTCGCTGATGCTAGTTGTGCACTTTGCGGTACCGGCCAGCAAACAGTTGCTGAAAACTTTGCTGCAACAATAAGTAATGCTACCACCGGCATCCTTGAGCTTGTTATGTACGGTGGTTATTACCCGGAGAACATCCCGAACACAACTGATAATTTCACTATTTTAGTTCACGCCGATGCAGCCGGATCACCCGGAACAGTTATATGGTCACAGAGTGGTCTTCAGGCCACCAGCCGTGTATCTACGGGAGTTGTTTTGTTTGGAGTGAACGAGTATATGTTTACTTTTGATTTCGATGCTGCAAATGCGATTATGCTGCCTACTACAGGAACATATTGGATTGAGATCTTTAATAATAGTGTGGAATCCGGAAACTTCTTCTGGGAAACAGGAACCCTTGACGCTACTCATGGTGTCGCAGGCAGCGGTTGGTATACAACAACACCAGGTACAGCATGGAACCTGGATCCTGCAACTGATTTCTCACTTACGGTTAACGGAGACGATGCCCTTCCAGTTGAACTTGTCAGCTTTGCGGCAACATCCAACGGAACAGCAGTTAACCTGAACTGGCAGACTGCATCTGAAATCAACAATAAAGGATTCGAAATTCAAAAAATGTTCGGTTCTGTATTTGAAACAATAGGGTATGTTGAAGGAAACGGAACAACAACCGAAAACAATTATTATTCTTTCACAGATAATAAAGTAACTTCAGGTACTTATACCTACCGTTTGAAACAGGTTGATTTAGACGGAACATTTAAATACTCAAATGAAGTTGAAGTTAATGTAATTGCTGCGGCAAAATTTGCCTTAGCCCAGAATTACCCCAACCCTTTTAACCCGACGACAAACATTAATTTCAGTATTGCTGAAACCGGGAATGTAAAACTTGCTGTATATAATACACTTGGTCAGGAAGTTGCAACACTTGTTAACGGAATTATGGCTGCAGGTCAGCATGTAGCTACACTTAATGCTCAATCATTACCAAGCGGTGCTTACTTCTATAAGCTGCAAAGTGGTAATTCAGTAATGATTAAAAAGATGTTATTACTTAAATAGTTTTAAGATAAGTAACAATACAAAATTAAGGGTCACTATAACGGTGACCCTTTTTTATTTCTAAATAGAGATTAGTCCGGCTAAACGTTTTCAATCAGAGGAATTGAAATAAGTAAATCCCCAATGACAATCTGATCCTTTTTATCTTCTGCAATTTTCTATAATCAATTCATTGTCTTTTTAAAATCTTATTGCGAAAATATAAGAGCACTGTAAGGACCAATTCCTATATTACCTGAAAATGGTAATCCATCAGTATCTCCGTCATTTGTTCTGTTTGCAGTTGTATCGTAGCCGGGGAAGTTTCCAAAGTCAGGACTGTAGCCCTGCCAATCACTGTTAAACCTCACATACCATGTTCCTTCTCGCGGAAAGCCAATTGTATAACTGCTGTAGCTGCGGTTACCGAAATTCAACACAACAACTACATCGTCACTCTCACCCCCGTTTTCCCAACGATGGAAGGCAATCAGTTTATCTTTGTTATTAACATGAAAAACATTTACATGCTGACCACACAATCCCCGGGTGTTGTTTTCCCAGTTGCGCCGCAATTCAATCAGGTGTTTATAGAGATCGTGAATGCCGCTGAATTTGTACAGGTTGCTCCAGTCCATAGGTTTATTTTCATGCCAGCTACCCCACGATAGAAATTCCTGTCCCATGAATATCATTGGAATTCCGGGTGATGTTAATGTAAGAACTGCACCAAGTATTGATCGCTTTTTAGCGAACCAGCTATCAGCATGCCCCGGATCAATCGCTTCCGGTAGACGTACCTTATGGTTAATTTCTGCAACTTCATCATGGTTTTCGGAATAGATGATTCGTGTCAGTGAATTAGTTCCGAACCGGTTCAGGATTGCATCTTTTACATTGTTCATATCGCGACCTTCATCGCCGGGAATGATTAAAGCATTATGAATTGCAGAGTAGAAAAAACTATCCCATTGAGAATCAAACCCGGCACCATTTGAATTGGTGTCTTTGTTTATCCACTCGTTATTCTGGAGATCTTCCGCAATGGAAATTTTCCAGGGCTGACTGTTGTCAATTTCATTATTAATCCATTGCATCAGGCTCCAGCCATCCGGCAGGTCATGTGCCGGATCATTATTATGCCCGTATACATTCCTGATATTAACAGTTGAATCAAATCTTAATCCATCGATACGATATTCGTTCAGCCACATCATTACATTATCACGAATGAACTGGCGTACTTCAGGTCTTCCAAAATCAGGACGGTCACCAAAAGCAGTATTTCGCCGCCAGTCGTTGTAAAAGTAAATACCTCCGCCTCCATCCTGTGACCAGCCGTCTATCCGCCATAAAGCAGTATCAAGATCATCGGGTCCCCAATGATTGTAAACAACATCCAGTAGTACAGCTATTCCTTTTGTATGAACAGCTTTCACAAATTTTTTGAAATCGTGGTTTGTACCGTAACTGCTTTCAATATCAAATGGAAGAGCAGGATTATATCCTAATGATGTATTTCCGGGAAAGCCATAAATAGGCATCAACTCAATTGCGTTAATACCAAGCTCTTTCAAATAGTCGAGTTTTTTTATTATGTCGTTGAAGTCCCCGGGTATGTCGTTACTATTAAGATCATAAAAAGTGCCGACATGCATTTCATAAATTACCAGCTCATTCCATTGCGGCATATTAAAATTGTTAGTGCCCCACTCAAATGCTGAGGTAGTAATGTATCCGTTACCATAATCATTTTCTACGCGCCTAGCGTATGGATCTGTTCTCCAGATGGGAGTTGATAAAAACGGACTATAAATTAAATAGCGGTATTGATCACCTTCCTTAGCTCCTTTAATGTCTGCTGACCAGTATCCGTTCCCTTCCGAAGCCAATGGATTAGCATCCTCTGACCAATTGTTAAAATCCCCGACGACATAAATCTTATCTGCAAACTTTGCCCAAACCCGGAATGCGGTGCCTCCATGATATAGGATCGCGCCCATACCGGGATGTTTCGAAATAGCTACAGTCATACATAACCTCTTGAAATCAAATTTTCTTTTGGAGATCCAATTAATTTTATAATAAAAACAGGTAACAAAAGTTTATTGTCTTAAATATCACCACAGAAAAAACTGAAAGCAAATTAAAAAATCACAAGGTGTGCGGACAAACCGTGGGGAGTTATTCAGACTGGCATCTTTTAATTCGTACAATTATTTATTACAAAATTTCTTTACATTAGAACTAAGAATTCACTTCAGTTTTAACATCCTTGAATTACTTTTGTTTAAGAATAGAAACTGAGTTTAAATATATTCTAACATCTGAAGAAAAAAGCTCATTATGAAAATTGCTGTAAAAATTTTGATTCTGTTACTATTGTTCTCGTATACGGGTTTTGCACAATGGCAAAAGCAAAAAAGCGGTGTGACTCATTGGTTGTGGTGTGTAAGTTTTATTGATTCAGCTAATGGTATTGTCGTGGGTGATTCGGGAACAATTATAAAAACGGTTGACGGAGGAATAAACTGGACTACACAAACAAGCGAAACGGCAGAACCTTTGATGGGTGTAAGTTTCATAGATACCTACCACTGCATTTCAGTAGGTGAAAATGGAATAATATTAAGAACCACCGATAGTGGAAAAACGTGGAGGATACAAGCAAGTGGTACAACAAATTGGTTATGGAGTGTCAGCTTTGCAGGTGCAAATATTGGTACCGTTGTTGGTGATGCAGGAACAATCCTCAAGACTACGGACGGTGGAATGACCTGGGTATCACAATCCAGCGGCACTAAAAATAATCTATGGAGTGTCTGTTTTACTGACTCAGATAGAGGTACTGTTTGTGGCGATTTAGGAACTATCCTGAGAACTACAAACGGCGGTAAAAACTGGATATCAGAATCGGGCGGAACTGACGAACCTCTGATGGGGGTAAGTTTTACCGACTCTAATAACGGTACGGTAGTAGGTGAAGATGGAACAATTTTACGAACTACAAGCGGCGGAAAAAACTGGATATTACAACCCGGTGGAACGACTCGACGGTTATGGAGTGTCAACTTTATAAATTCAAAGAACGGCATCATTTCTGGCGATATGGGAATAATATTAAGAACTACTGATGGCGGTATAAACTGGATAACACAATCAGGCGGAACGTCAATCCGGGTTTCCACTGATGGGGGAAAGACCTATAAACTGGAATCAAAAGGAATAATTTCTCATTTGTATGGTATCACATTTATCAATTCAGATTGTGCCATAGCTGTTGGTGAGGATGGGACAATTCTGAAAACTATAAATGTCGATGGTCTTTTGAAATAGTAAAAATAAAAACTCAATGTGGAAATGCATCAATAAATCATCTCAATAATTTAGATTGAAAAGCTTATTATCTATTATCCTGATTCCTATAACTGGCACAATTATTTCTAAATAATTCTTTTTATTTCATTTGATTAAATCCGGCTAAGAAATATGGCACTTGGCAGAAGAGAGTTTGTAAAAAATAGTCTTATAATTGCTTGCGGACTTGACAGCAACAAGGATATTCCCGGGATGTTCCGATTATCATGATAGTGGGCGCGAACTTTTTAGCTTTGTCCAGATAAACGATACACATTTAAATGTTCCCGGAAATGAGTGTTATCCAAAAGTTGAGGAAAAATTACGTTCAGTCATATCTTCTATAAATTCTGAGGAAAAATTTCCTCTGCCGGATTTTGTTCTTTTCGCAGGTGATATAATCCAGGGTTCAAAATTAAAATATCTGCAGCCGGAGTGTGAATTCTCTAAAAAAATTCTGGATGAACTCAAATGCCCTTACTATACTGTAGTAGGTAATCACGAAGTTTTAAATACAGAAAACAACCCGCGTTTTCTGAATGCATACGAAAGAACATTTGGCAGAGATAGGGTCCATTATTCATTTATTCATAAAGGGTTTCATTTTATATTATTCGATAATTCTAATGGGTTGGGAAATTTAAAAGAAGCGACTTTAAGTCGTAATGAATGGCTTAATATTACCCTAAAAGATTATCCTGCTTATCCAAAGATCATTGTTTGTCATATCCCATTGATATCTTATAGAGAAGATGAAATACTGGAAAAAAGTTTTGGTCACTGGACATTTAAGCTAAGAGGAGATGAAACCTGGAAAATAATTCAGAATCATTCAGAGAAAATTGTTGCAGTCCTTAATGGCCATCTTCACTTAACCGGAGTTATAAAAACAAATAATTACTGGCTGTCTTTTTTATTTCCGGGAGAAGACGACATTTACCATATTTCACCATCCGGGCTTGCGTCTTATCCTTGTCATTATGCTTACTATAAAGTATTTGAAAACAAAATAGATGTTATGATGATTCAGGTTGCCAGGGAATTAGTAACTCCTTCTTCCAATATACACGGGAAGTTTTATCATAAAAAGGATTTTGTGGATGCTCAGCATAAAACACCGGAGAGTTATGTAAGCGGAAATATTGATGAAAGAACTTTTTCAATTCCACTGGTTAAATCGAAGCGAACAGTTGTATAGAGACTGTAATTAATTAAAAACCTTACGCTGAGTATAGGGTTTTAAACTATTGATCAATTAGATTGTTATTGTGGTATCCCCGGAGATGTTAATCAAAAGATGACATCTATTAAAAAGATGTCATCTTAAAAAAACTAAATTTTACCCGTCAACATTGTTAAAGCTTGATGCAATACCATCCATTGCCTGGGCTCTTACGTGAATCTCATTCAGCTTCTGGATTATTCTTAAAACAGCTTCACGTTTTTCTTCAACCAGGTCTGCAACAAAACTCCTTACTTCCGGCATATTGCATTCATCAAGAATCCCCTCGTAGAAACGTACAATCGAGGTTTCCTTACGAAGTGCTTCATTGAGCATGGCACATGTGTTTCTGCAGGCATGTCCGCATTTTATTTCATTATCTACCATATACTACCTCGTCCCGAAATAATAATTAATTAAACTGTTATGTTTTCTGCTTCCAGAGCAAATTTCTTGCCGAGCATCAAAGCCTGTTCATTTAACGGGATCAGGTGATGATGTCTTTCCGGCAAAACTTTTTTTAGTGCTTTAAGAATATTTTCCATTTTAACTATCGGACGTTTTTCCAGGAAAGCACCAACCAGAATCATATTTGCAACCTGTCTCTTGTTCAGTTTTTTTGTAGCTTCTTCAACCGCAGGTATGCTTAAAACCTCAATGTCATTCCTTGTGGGAGGATTTATAATTCCCGACGTTTCATAAAGTAAAAATCCACCGGGCTTTATCGATGGTTCAAATTTATCAAGCGAGGGTTGATTTAAAACAACACCTGAATCGAACTTTGATAATATGGGAGAACTTATTCTTGTATCGCTGACAATAACAGTACAGTTTGCCGTTCCGCCTCTCATTTCAGGTCCGTAGGAAGGCATCCAGCTTATTTCCTTGTTTTCAATCATTGCCGCATATGCAATGATTTGTCCCATTGAAAGGATTCCCTGTCCTCCGAAACCTGCAAAAATTATTTCCTGAGCTTTCTGCATTTTAATAACCTTTAAAATTCATCATATAAAATTCTTAATTATTCTCAGCCTGCGGCACTTTAATATCGCCAAGCGGGTACTGAGGGAACATATCGTTTTCAAGGAAGCTGATAGCTTCAACAGGTGTCATCTTCCACCCGGAAGGACAGTTAGATACAACTTCAATAAAGCTTGTTCCTTTTTTCAAATCCTGATACTGGAATGCTTTAGTGATTGCTTTCTTTAACTTCCTGACTGCATTTGGTGTATGCACAGCTTGCCTTGTTACGTAATATGCACCCGGAAGATTTGCAATCAAATTAGTTATGTGTAAAGGATAACCAATTAAATCTTTATCCCTTCCGTAAGGCGAAGTTGATGTAACCATTCCCAGCAAGGAAGTAGGTGCCATCTGTCCGCCAGTCATTCCATAGATTGCATTGTTTATAAAAACTATAAGCAGGTTCTCACCACGGTTAACAGTGTGAATAGTTTCTGCAGTACCAATTGCAGCAAGATCACCATCACCCTGGTATGAAAACACGTACCTGTCGGGAAGCATTCTTTTTATTCCTGTTGCAACGGCACTTGCTCTTCCGTGGGCAGCTTCCTGCATATCAATATCCATATAATGATAAGCAAAAACCGAACAGCCAACTGGTGCAACACCAATAGTTTTATCCTGTATTCCAAGCTCTTCAACAACTTCCATCAATACCCTGTGTACCACGCTGTGCCCGCATCCCGGACAATAGTGAAAAACCGTATCTGTTAAGGTGGATGGTTTCTTATAGATTAATTCCATCCCGTCAATTACCTGTGTATTTTCCATTTTAATTTCCTTCTAATCCTGACTTATAGATTGTTTTTCCAGAATCGTCTCAACCTCGGTAAAAATATCTTCCGGTGAAGGAATCATTCCGCCCATTCTTCCTTTGAAGTAAACAGGTTTTCTTCCCTCAACAGCGAGACGAACATCTTCCACCATCTGACCAGCATTCATTTCCACAACAAGAAAGAATTCAACCTGGCTGGCTAATTCTCTTAATTTATCATAAGGATAAGGAAACAGAGTAATTGGTCTTAATAAACCAAGCTTAATTCCTTTTTCTCTTGCAAGGTCAACAGACTTCTGGCAGATTCTTGCGGATAATCCGAAAGCTACGAGAAGTATATCTGCATCTTTCGTATTTATTTCTTCGAACCTGACTTCTTTCTTCATTTCTTCATACTTTGCCTGAAGATTTAAGTTTATCTGTTCCATTTTTTCAGGCTGAATAAATAAAGAAGTAATAATATTTCTTTCACGGTTTGCTGGTTTACCAACGGTAGTCCAGTCATATTTATTTTTAGGAAGTGATCCGGCAGGAGGAAGAACAACTTTCTCCATCATCTGACCAAGGGCACCGTCAGCTAATATCATTGAAGGATTGCGGTATTTTTCTGCAAGTCTGAATCCTTCAAATACAAAATCAGCCATTTCCTGGACAGAAGCAGGTGCTAATACAATAAGATGATAATCACCGTGACCGCCGCCTTTAACTGCCTGGAAATAATCACCCTGCGAGGGCTGAATGGTTCCTAAACCGGGACCGCCGCGAACGACATTTGCAACCAGACAAGGAAGCTGGGCGGAAGCTATGTATGATAGTCCTTCCTGCATGAGACTAATGCCCGGGCTTGAGGAAGACGTCATAACTCTTGCTCCTGCACCGGCTGCACCATAAATCATATTTATTGCAGCAAGCTCGCTTTCTGCCTGCAGAACTACTCCTCCTCTTTTAGGGCATTCCTGTGCAAAGTATTCAAGCACTTCCGATTGAGGAGTAATAGGATATCCAAAATATCCATCCATACCTGCTCTTATAGCTGCTTCGGCAAGAGCTTCATTACCTTTCATTAAACGAACATCGTCGTTGTTTGAATTTTCTGTATTATTCATTATAAACCTTTATTTATCAATTAACCTATTACTTCAGCAGTCTTTGCGGTTTTCTTTATTGCTGATTTGGGCTGGCGGTAAACAGTTATCGCCGCTTCGGGGCATACCAAGGCACAATTAACACATCCGGTACAATTATCCTGTATTAATTCTACATAGCGGTATCCGGCTTTATTTATATGAGATGATAATCCGAGGCTTTCCTGCGGGCATGCAACTATACAAAGTTCACATCCTTTGCATACAACCCCGTCAATTATTACCGTTCCTTTAATCATTTTTTCTCCAATTTCTATATCAGACTTTTCGACAATTAGACAACATATATGCCAGTTACAGCAAAATTTTAAAGCTTCTTTTCAGGCATTAAAGCCATTAATTAGTTATCCACATTTTCAGAATTAAGAAGGGACACTGAAATGTATTTTTATTAATGGGAAGGGAAAGTGAAATGAATTGTAGAAATTTTCACCAATTTGATAAGAAAAAGCCGGATTGAAAAAGACATTTAAGCCTGCCCTGTAGATAAAAACAAGCCTAAAAATAAAGAAAACTGGAGACTGTAAAATAATTTGTGTAAATGCATTTTTCAATAGAAAACAGTCTCCAATCTTTCCTCAAAAATAATTGAAAAATCTTAAAGAAAAATAGACCAACCTGCCTGAAGACAAGGCAGTTTTCTTATCGGCATAGTCTACTTTTTTGAAAGATCTCTTTGATCAAGGAAAAGCATTTTCTTCAAAGCATCGTCATCAGGATAGAGTTACCTCGCTTTCGTTTCTTTTCTGAAGTGGCGGTGTACCGCTTCAACTTCATTAATCATATAAATTGATTAGTGCGAAAGGAATTTACTGATGTTGCAGAAGTTCCCTTTTACGTTGCGTAAATCATTGAGCGGCTTTAAAGCAGCTTTTGTACAGAAAACTAATGGATGCAGAGCGGGTTTACATATTTTTCAGGATCGGAAATCCGTCACTGGACTGTTTTTAAACAGATTAACTCCCCGTAATTTTAACCTGATATAAGTTAGAGAAGAAAATTGTGAGAAGCAATCTTTAATTGTTCAACCCGCCTGTCCGTTTATGTCTGTATAAACCGGCAGGCAGGTTGTTAAATTGCTTTGACTTTTTCTCAGTCTATTACATCAACCTTTATTGTTGCACTGTTTCCACCGACTTCCGGATAGTACATTAAATAAGCCTGTGCAGCAGGCACCGTATAATCGCCGGGCATCTGGGCTTTGATAATATAAGAGAATTCCATTTTATCATTTACATTGGTTACAAAGAATGCTACCTTTTCGTCGCGGTATTCTTTATCGGCGTAGAACCATCTCCACGGACGATAATCCCAGTAATCGTAATACTTATAGTTGTTTTCACCTTCTATCTCGAAATTATTTTCATCCTTTACGACTTCAAATCCCGAAGGAAGCATATCTTCCAGAATGAAATACTGAAGGTCATTATCGAGTGCATCGACATAAGTTTTAACAAATATATTTTCACCTGATTTTACATCTCCATCGAAATGAACTTTCCTGTAAATAATTCTGTCTTTCATTTGTTCAGGTTTAAGTATGTAATATTCTCTTTTAACATTAAAGCTGTTAACCTTAGCAGCGGCAGTCTGGTTTTTAGTATAGTACTGGTTAATACCGGAGAAATAAAGCTTGCCGTTTCCATTCTTTACAATCCTGATTTCATTTTCACCTTTGTGGAGAATGTTTTCTTTTAATCCTGAAAGACTAATGGTTTTTGTTTCTTTAAAGATATCCTCTTTGGTAAAATGCTGATTGGTTAACTGTTCTCCATTGACATAAACCGTTACATTATAATCCGGATTCAGTTCGTTGGTGGTTTTAAGATAATCTGCCAAAGCAAATATTACAGCAGCAGTTTCCTGGGTTGATCTCCATGAGAATCCCTGTTTCTGCTGCAGAAGCCATCTCACAGTTTTCCCGACAAGCTCCTGGTAGGAACCGGCTTTCAGTAATGCTTTAAGCACAAAAGCTGTAGTCTGAACTTTATCGTCCTGCCAGCTATAGTGCCACTCTTTTCCACCCCAGTAAGCAAACCTTGCTTCGGAATGAACTAATTTATCGAGCCTTTCAGCAGTAGCTTGTGCGAGTGCATTGTTATTGATATCCTTTAATGCAATTGTAAGAAGAGCAAGTGCATAAGAATTCAAATCCTTGTCGAGAAGATTTTCAATTTGTTCATTTATGTCGGCATAATTTCCGGAATTATATTTCATGGCAGTTGCCATTGAGTAAAGCATAAATGAAAGTGTGGTTTCATCTATGTCTCGAGGTTTTTCCAATTGCTGTTTCAGGTTTTCAACACCTCTTGAATAAATATTATTATCTACAGGATAACCTGCATTTTTTGAAAGTGTCATTCCGTAAATTACATAAGCAGTCATATAAGGATGAGTTTTATCATTCGTCCACCATCCCCAGCCGCCGTCATCGTGCTGGAAGTTATAAAGTCTTTTCAAACCTGCATCAACCATTTTAGGCATTTCCTCTATAGTAGAGAATTTCAATGGGGCATCAATATCCTTTAAAGTATTTGCAACAATTATAGTTGGAAGGAAACGGCTCATTGTCTGCTCAACACAGCCATAAGGGTAACCTACCAGATCATCAAGAGCTTTTATAATCGTTCCCGCCAAAGAAGGACTTAAACTGAACTCTAGTTTTGCTGTTCTCAAATCAACATCATTTGGAATTCTGAATGAAAGCTCCTCGGTTTTATTGTAATCATCAAAATCTGAAACAAGCGGTTTTGTTTCGCGGATTCCCTGCGGAAGTATCGGCACTTTTAATTCTATTGCATCCGACTCTTCATTGGTTAAAGCCTGTGCGGTTAATTTGGCTTCTCCCAAAGGATTATCGACTTTAACTGTCCAATCAATTCTCAGTTCTCCATTCTTATCAATTACAATTTCATAAACACCATTTTTATCTTTATTAATATTGGAGTCGTATCCTTTACTATTTACTTCCGAACCAACCAGCTTTATATTTTCTGCATCGAAAGTGATTTTTGTTTTTTTCTTTTCATCAAGATAATTATGAACTATCGTCGAAACAGTCATTTCATCTCCCTCTCGGAAGAATCGTGGAGTTTCCATTCTTACAAGCAGATCTTTACGCGAAATTATTTTATCAGTCTGCTGACCGACATCAGTTTGCTTTGTTACACCTCTAACAGTAGTTCTCCAGGTTGTAAGATTATCAGGTATTTTAAATGAAACTTTAGCCTCGCCATTTTTATCAGTAACTATATCAGCTTTCCAAATTAAAGCATCAACAAAATTGGAACGTAATTCTGCTTTAACATAAGCCGAACCTTTATCCTTCATTTCTGATTTCATCATCATTCCGTCAGCCAATTGTGCGCCTGATTCAAGAGCCACAGTCCGGTTCACAGCATTTGCAGGAAGCTGGGCATTTTGTTCGAAGGAAGCAGCAACGGCAGGTTGTTCTATTTCAAAATTATATTCAACAGATTTTTTATTTATCTGAATATCTTTAATAAGAGTTAAATCGTGTCCGCTGCCGGAAATGTAAAGGTCATAGTTTCCCTGTACAATATTTCCAATTTTATAGTTGCCATTAGTATCTGTTTGATTCGTATAATAGTATTTTTCACTCGACAATATTACATAAATGTCTTTTGCGGGCTTATCACTTTTTTTAATGTTAACCTTTCCATACAGAGTCCCTTTCTTCAGTTTTGATTCATCCCTATGCTCATCTTTAAAATAATTTTTATCGATGTAAGTCAATTTGCGGCTGCTTGAGCTGAAATTGCTATATTGAATTGAACTGTAAGTGGGGATGTAAGAATAAGTCGGTGCGTAAAAGAAAGATTGAATATCCTGTATTTCATCTTCCTTAATCGCATAAATGCTTTCATCAATTATACCGAATGATAAGTCGGTATTGGGAACCGGGTTGCCGTTATAATCCTTAACCGAAACAAGATAATCGGCTTTTTCTCCCGGCTTAAATATTTCCTTTGATGGTTTTAAGGTTATGTCGAGAAATTTATCTTTTGCCAGAACACCAACTAGTTTGCTTGTAGTATAAAACTGTCTGTCTTTTAAATAACAGACGGATATATTGAAGCTCGGGGAAAATTTGTCTGTTAATTTTTCACGAATTGTAAAGCTGTTTCCATCAACACTAAATTTTTTATATTTAATGAAAACATCCGATTCGTAGGTTAGCAGCAGCTCTGTATTTTTAGTTGGAAGAAATATATATGCAATAAGACTATCGCCTTTATCGTAAGCATCCTTATCAGTCACGATTTCCAGTCCTGAGCCGGTTCTTCCATAATAATAGTTATTAATATCTCCCACATAAAATGAAGAGGAAGCTGTAATCTCCCTGTCTTTTGCATCATAAGCTTTTACAGTGTAGGAATAATATCCCCAATCCAAATAAGAAGTGCTGTAAGGAATTGAAGCTTTACCATGAGCATCGGTCGTTCCGTGAAGCACTTCAATTTTATCCTGCTTCATATGCGTACGGGGATTGGAGTAATTTATTATTATATCGAAATCAGTTTGTATTGGATTATCAGAAAAATCACTTGCATTAACACGGAGGTTTACGGTTTTTCCTCTCTCAACAAAATATCTGTCGGGAGAAGTAAAAATTGAAAATGCACCACGTGTAACGTAAACTTCCGAAGAACCTGAAATAACGCGGCGTGAAGCATCCTTAACTTCTGCGGAAATAACATAAACATAATCATACTGCACGTCTTCTGTAATCGGATAACTGAATTCATATTTACCGTCATCATTCAGTTTACCCGTTTCCTGGGAAACAAGCTGCAGTTCACCATAAGACATCGGTCTGGTATAAGAACTGTAAAACCATTTATACTCGGACCAGTACCACCAGGGTCTCCAATATTGTTTTTTATAGATATTTAATGTTACTTCACCATTGGTAACAGGAGAGCCGAAATAATAATCTGCTGAAACTGTACCATTTATTATATCTTTGCTTGCATAATTTTTTGAACCTGTATTGACCTCAACTTTGTATTCCGGCTTTTTGTATTCTTCAACAGAGAAAGAACCATAATAGTTGTTTTGTCCGTTTGAAATTACAATAGAATAATTCCCAAGGTCGGCTTCATCATCAAGAGTAAAATCTGAATTCAATGTCCCGAATTCGTTTGTTGTCAGATCGGAAGAAAAGACCTCCTTGTTTTGAGGAGATTTTATTGAAACAGAAAATTTTTCATAAGGAACATTCTTAATTTCATTTCCGCCTTTTTCCCTCATTATTGCTTTGAAGAACACTTGCTGACCCGGCCGGTAAACCGGCTGGTTTGTGTAGATGTATGCAGTGTAATATTTTGAATTACCACTACGGAAATAAATATATGGATCGCTTAAAATAGTTTCTTCACCGGCTTGTGCAATGAGTATTGGAGAATTTATATTTTGATTTTGAAACTTCTCCAAATCAATTAAAACGAGTCCATCCTTATCAGCAGCCTGACTTATCATTAGTTTTCCGTCATTGTAAACGGAGATCCTGCTTTTTAGAATGAATTCGCTTGTTTGTGCGTTTGCAACGTATGCAAGTATCTGCTTCCCACTGTTTTTATAAACCAGGGAAAGATCTGAAACAACAATACCGCAGTAAGCAACCTGTTCATCTTTAATTGCCTGAAGGATGTAGATACCTGCTTCCTGTATTCTTCCTACATCCACATTATTGTTGCTGCTGTAATAATTTGATGGAATATAATCCTTCCATTCTTTTATAAGGGAAGTATATTTGAGAAGAATTTCTTTTCTGCTTCCGAAAATATCAAAAGCATAACGCATATTGTTTTTATCAACAGAAGTAAAAAATCCAACCGGATCTTCAATTTTAAGCAGACTAAATTTGAATGTCCCACCTCCCCGGTTGTAAGAATAAAGCCTCACAGTAACCTGGCTTCCCGGTGAAAAAGAGGTATAATTAGAAAGATAAAAGTTATCATTTTCATTCTGAATTGTCTGGTCTGAACTCCCTAAAAACAGTGGTAACAGAAAAGTAATATATAATAACAATCGCTGCCCGGAAGAAGTTTTTTTCATTACTGGCTCCTCGTTATTTTTGGTTTATACATAACCAATTTGAAAAAGTGCCAATGTTAAATAGTTTTTTGTTCAATAAATTCGTTCAAAAAGAATAGAATATATTTACACGGATAGACTGAGAAACCTTCCAGTTCATCCTGGCCCTTCAAAATTAACATTTAATTCGAATAAAAATTTATGTCTGCCCGGCAATAATCATCCCCCGGAACTATTGGTTTAAGGGTATTTATCTCTCATTCTTAAACTATCAAACTATTGCTTTACCCAGGCAAATAATTTCTTTATGGTGTGTAAATATGAAATTCGACTTAAACACTAAATTGGTCGATTGTTTTGTATAGACACAACCAGATAAGATTGAGTGTTTATTTATTGTAACTGCTATTAAGGCAGTCTAATTTTGTAATGCAGATAATCTAATAACAAAGAACGAGGTGATATTGAAGTTACTAACAAGAATATTGATCGTTGCATTTTTAGCAATACTGGTTGGATTTACTATAGTTAAGACAGATGTGATTAAACCTGCAGCCCCGGTAGTAAATGCAAGTTCAATAGCAGAAAACGAAAGTCTTGTTGAAACGTCAGCAATATCTTATATAGATAAAGGTTATATGACAGCTTCATGGTACGGCCCACGTTTCCATGGAAAAGAAACAGCTAACGGTGAAATTTATAACCAGATGGCTTTTACCGCTGCGCATAAATATCTGAGGTTTGGAACTTTATTAAAAATAACAAACCCGAGAAATGATCAATCCGTCATAGTCAGGATAAACGACCGTGGACCTTATATTGGCGGAAGGCAGTTAGATCTATCAAAAGCAGCAGCTCTTCAGCTTGGAATGATGAAGAGAGGCGTCCTGAAAGTAAAAGTCGAACAGTTAAGTTTAAAAGGAGTAAACTTTCCCGTTATAACACTGAACTGATAATTTTTATCTATACAAACAAACTTAGAACCCGGCACTTACTGCCGGGTTTTTTATTGTATTAACGTCTTAATTATTAAATTGCACCATCTTAATTCTTAACAATTACATTCGGCGCTTTTTACAATGGCAGAATTGAAAAAACTTAATCTTGGATGCGGCAAAGATATTAAGGAAGGATACATAAACCTTGATGTCGTGGATTACGGAGGAAATATGATTCACGATATTAACACCTTCCCTTATCCTTTTAAAGGCAATACTTTCGATGAAATATTTGCAAGTCACATACTTGAACATTTAGATAGCTTCCATAAAACAGTAACTGAACTGTACAGAATTTCAAAACCGGATGCAAAGATAATTGTTTATGCTCCCTTCTTTCTGAATACAAAATATTTCGGGGAACCCGACCACAAAATTCCTTTTTCAATTAGAACATTTGATAACTATGAATATATAGGAAACCGGAAGCTAAAGTTTTATGAGAAGTGGAAATTAAATCACCGGACAAACTATGAAGGCAAAGCTCAGTTCGAAATACTGGAAAAGAAATTTATTACATCACACTTTGCTGTTTTGAAGTGGATGGATTTCATCTTGAACATCGAACCTGTTATATATGAAAGATTCTTTGCCGGAATATTTTCACCGGAAGAAGTTTATTTTAAGCTCAGAGTAGTAAAGTAGAATTATGTTTTCTTTTTCTTAAATGCAACCCAAACCAGAGAAAGCCAGCCAATCAGAAAAGATACCCCGCCGAAAGGAGTAATCATTGCAAAAAATAATTGATCTGTAATTGCATAAAGATAAAGTGAAAAGGAAAATAATATAATTCCTGCAAGGAAAAACCATTTTGAAGCCATAAAGGAATTCCCTGTAGCCAGAGCTAAAGCTAACAACACCACACTATGAATCAGTTGGTATTGCACTCCGGTTTCATAAATTTTAATCATATCAGAAGGAATTATATCCCTGAGACTATGAGCACCAAAAGCACCGAGTGCCACACCAAGGAAGCCCGAAATTCCCGCAATTATAAGCCATTTATTATCCATCCGCTAAACTCCATTTCTCACTAAACCATTTCAATTTACATTGTACAGTTGAAGATAAAATTGGTAAATTAAACGTCCAATAATATTAACCAAAAATAAAGAATCAAAGCGAAGAAAAATTAGTTTTGCCAGCTTGCCAAAAATTATATGAGAGATAAATTTGAATTAACATCCGGTTATCAGCCTTCCGGGGATCAGCCTGAAGCAATTAAACAGCTTACCGAGGGAGTGGAAAGAGGCGATAAATATCAGACTCTGCTCGGTGTGACAGGAAGCGGTAAGACTTTCACTATCTCTAATGTTATTGCGGAGATGAACAAGCCCACACTGGTTATCTCCCACAATAAAACACTGGCTGCTCAGCTTTACTCGGAGTTTAAGGCTTTCTTCCCGAATAACGCCGTTGAGTTTTTTATAAGCTATTATGATTATTATCAGCCGGAAGCTTATGTGGTTTCAAGCGATCTTTATATTGAAAAGGATTTTTCCATTAATGAAGAAATAGACAGGTTAAGGCTTAAAGCAACCACAGCATTAATTGAAGGAAGAAAAGATGTAATTGTTGTTGCATCAGTCAGTTGTATTTATGGCATAGGCGCTCCCCAGGAATTTGCAAACCAGATAATTTTTCTCCGCCAGGGGATGCAGATTCCCAGGAAGAAATTATTGAGAGATTTAATTGATATCCACTTTGTAAGAAATGATGCCGAGTTCAGCCGGGGAACTTTCCGGGCAAGAGGAGATGTTGTGGAAATCATTCCTGCATATCAATATGAAGAAGCTATCAGAATAGAATTCTGGGATGATGAAATTGAAAAACTTTCTATCATCGATTCTATTACCGGAGAAGTAATAAAAGAAATTGATTCTCATCCTATCTATCCTGCAAAATATTTTGTTTCAGATCGTGATCATGTGCAGAAAGCAATTTATAATATCGAACAGGAGCTTGATGAAAGATTAAAATATTTCCGTTCCGAAGAGAAATATTTAGAAGCACAAAGACTTGAGCAGAGAACCAAGTTTGATATCGAAATGATGAAAGAAATTGGCTACTGTTCGGGTATTGAAAATTATTCGAGACATTTGGACGGAAGAACTCCCGGTTCAAGACCTTATAACCTTATGGATTATTTTCCAAAAGATTTTCTTTGTGTAATAGATGAATCGCACGTAACAGTTCCGCAAATAAGAGGCATGTATAATGGCGACAGATCAAGAAAAGAAACACTGGTTGAATACGGGTTCAGACTTCCTTCTGCGCTTGATAACAGACCAATGAAGTTTCAGGAATTTGAAGGCATGGTTGACCAGGTGATTTTTGTCAGCGCTACTCCGGCTGATTTTGAACTTGAAAGGAGCGGAGGAGTTATTGTCGAACAGATTATTCGACCAACAGGACTTCTCGATCCGGAAATTGAAGTCCGGCCAATTAAAGGACAAATAGACGATCTAATTGGCGAAGTAAGAATAAGAACTGAACGAAATGAAAAAACTCTCGTAACAACATTAACCAAAAAGATGGCAGAAGACCTTTCCGATTATCTTGATAAAATTGGAATTCGCGTAAGATATATTCACAGTGATATTGATGCCCTTGAACGCGTTGAAATTTTAAGAGATTTAAGAATCGGTGAATTCGATGTTCTTGTCGGTGTTAATCTTTTACGGGAAGGATTGGATTTGCCCGAAGTATCTCTTGTTGCAATTATCGATGCAGATAAAGAAGGATTCCTCAGAAGCGAAAGATCTCTTATGCAGACAGCCGGGCGAACAGCCAGAAATGTGAACGGTAGAGTAATTATGTATGCTGATAAAATTACAGAGTCAATGAGAAAAACAATTGAAGAAACAATCCGCCGTCGTAAACTTCAGAAAGAGTACAATGACCTGAATGGAATAGAACCAAAAACAATTTATAAAAGTATGGAAGAGATTATGTCTTCCACATCCATTGCAGATATAAGAAAAAAAGAAGTGCAGGAAGATTTTTCTTTTTCAAAAGTTGCAGAACCGGTACTAAAATACATGAGCAAAGATCAGAAGCAGGATTTAATTGAAGAGATGACGGGACAAATGCACCAGGCAGCAAAAGACCTTGAGTTTGAAAAAGCAGCTCACTTAAGGGATGAAATCCAGCGATTGAAGAAAATGGTAAAGTAAATATTTATATACTGATAATCGAATTGAAATCTTCTTTAAAATTATCCCCCTTGTAAATAACCTGTTCCAAAAATAATCCTGAAGGTGGAGCCGTATATTTTGCCGGTTCTTTTGATTTTGTTATAAGAAATATTTTTAAATCTGCTTCGGTTAATTTCCCTCTCCCAATTTCAACTAAAACCCCCACCATTCTCCTCACCATTTTCCAGAGAAAGTGAGAGCCAACTATTCTAATTAATATAATATCTCCTTCTTTTTTTAACTGAATTTTTTCAATCAGAACTTTGGTTGACTTTTCGTATATATCCTGATCGGAAAATGAAGAAAAATCATTCATGCCTGTAAACAATTTCGCTCCCTTTTCCATTGCTTTGAAGTCAAGCTTATCTTTAATCCACCAGACATAGTTTTTTCCAAAAGCGGTTCTCCTTGTTGATACCTGGTAAAGGTAACTTCGTTTTACTGCATCGTGCCTTGCATGAAAATTGGGATAAGTTTTTTCAATCTCAAGAATATTTATATCGTGAGGCAGGAGATCATTTAATTTCAACTTTATTATTTCAGGGGCAAGCATTGTCCGAACATCAAGATGCGCAACCTGGCACAAAGCGTGAACACCGCTGTCGGTTCTTCCTGCTCCTTGGATATCGACCTTTTCTTTTTTGAATATTTCTTCTGCCGCTTTTAGAAGTGCACCCTGTATTGTTTTAGTTGATGTTTGCCCCGGCTGCTTTTGCCATCCGGAATATCTTGTCCCTTCATATTCAATAAACATTTTAAATCGGGACATTACTGCAACCCGGTTTCTTCTTCGGCGTAATCATCAACTGATTCGAAAATTCTTACTTTTATTTTTTTAACATTTGATGGCAGCTGATTCTTCTTTAATTCAGCGAGAATGTATCTGCAAATATTTTCTACTGTTGATTGAAATCCTACAATTATCTTTTTCGAATTCATTGATTCTAAAAATTCAATTATCTGTTTATCTTTTTCATAAACCATAAAAGCATGATCCATTACCTCAATAACAGGTTTGACAATTTTCTTCAAATCAAAATAATCCATTATCATTCCGTTTTCATCAAGGCTGCCTTCAAGCTCTACGATCATTTTATATGAATGACCATGAATATTTTTACATTTCCCGAAATGTTCGGGTAAACGATGTCCCATCTCCCAGTGGAATTCTTTTGCAATTTTCATTAAACACCTTTCATATCCGGCTGCCAGATAAACTTATGCATCTGTAACTGGAACCTTGCATTTAACTTATCCTTCAGCATCCAATCAACCAAAATTACCGGCTCCAGTTTTCCGAAAATAACCGAGAGAAGGATTTTACATTTCTTGTTAAGATCAAACTTATTAATGATATCTTTCGTCCAGTTATAATCTTCCTGGTTTCCTATTACAAATTTCACTTCATCACCGGGTTTAAGGTAATTAATATTTTCATATAGATTTTTTTTCATCATCCCGCTTGAAGGACATTTTAAATCCATGATAATCATAATGCGTGGATCAACATTTTTTATAGGAAGGCTTCCGCCCGTTTCGAGCAAAACTTCAAATCCTTCATCACAAAGTTTTTGCATTAACAATCTGCACTCTTCTTCCTGAACAAGCGGCTCCCCGCCGGTAACTTCAATTAGATTACACTTATATTCCTTAACTTTATCAATTACCTGATCTATCGAATAATCTTTCCCTTCATAAAAAGCATACTCTGTATCGCAGTAAGTGCAGCGGAGATTACAATAAGTTAACCGGATAAAAACACACGGCAGACCAGCTTTGCTGCTCTCGCCTTGTACGGATAAATATATTTCATTGATTTTAAGCATATTTCCAAACATTTTACTTTAAAGCGCTTATTAATTTAACAAAGAATACGTTGACATAAAATGTTCAATTCTCTATATTTAGTGTCTATTTTTAATAAGAAAACAAGGATTCAGGAAAATATGGCAAGTCATAAATCGGCAAAGAAAAGAATTCGTACCAACGAAAGAAAAAGAGATATAAATAAAAGTTATGAATCGATGTTAAAGACTCATTACAAAAAAGTCCTCGGAACTGAAGATAAAGAAAATGCCGAAAAATTTTATAGAGAAGCAGTTTCTGTTATTGACAGGGGAGCGACCAAAGGTATTATTCATTTAAATAATGCTTCAAGGAAAAAAGCCGCACTGACTAAACATCTAAATAGTCTTGCTGCCGGAAAAAAAGAAGCTTAGTAAGAAACAGATTTTAATTTATTTCAGCCCTCTATTTGGAGGGCTTTTTTATTTATAGAATCCATATCCATAATTGCATTAAAAAATTCGCTAAATTTGATTAAGTTTATCAAATGAAAATAAAAAATAATCAGAAATAATTTCGGGGAGATATAAAATGCACGAAAAAAGTATTGAATTATTGAATAAAGCAGTCGGTGATGAACTATCAGCCGTTCACCAGTATATGTATTTTCATTTTCACTGCGATGACCAGGGTTATGATTTGCTTGCTAACTTATTTAAAAGAACAGCAATTGCTGAAATGCTTCATATCGAAAGACTTGCAGAAAGAATATTATTTCTAAAAGGTGAAGTAGAAATGGTTGTTTCTGCTGAAGTTCAGAAATTATCTGAAGTTGAAAAAATGTTAAAGTTAGCTTCCAAGATGGAAGAAGACAGCGCAAGGGAATATAATCTCTGGGCGAATGAATGCTCTAAAAATGCAGATTCAGTTTCCAAGCAATTGTTTGAAAGTCTTGTGATTGAAGAAGAAACCCATTTTGATCAATATGATACCGAACTGGATAATTTAAAAAAATTCGGCCAGAACTATCTCGCACTTCAATCTATTGAAAGAAGTAAAGGAAGAGACACAGCCGCTCCACCTGCAAATTAAATTATCACTTGAAAACTTTTTAACAGCCGGTCTATGCCGGCTTTTGATTTTTCCCACTTAAATTGCTTCCAATTGTTGCGTCAAAATTGACCGTTTGTTCAGGAGAACCCCCTCAAATGCAAAAAAATCGTCACAAATTGCTGGCAAATGATTTGATACTGTAATAATAACTAGTTGAGTGGAGGTTTTTTATGAACATAGAAGCAGTACTCATATTTGCACAGATTGTTTTTCTGATATTCCTGGGACTTAAGTTCTATAAAAAGGTTCTGAACGACAGGGTTAGAATCAAATAATATTTTTTGTTTTTTCTAACCTTAATGTCCCTTCTTTTTATCTGAAAACACTATTCTTTCGATTACAAATTATCGATTCCTCATTAATTAATAGAAAGGATAGTGCTATGAATAAGAAGTTCACCATTGGGGCTTACTTCGTTTTCCTTGGTCTCTTGTTTTTTTCCTCAACTTCTTTTTGTACAAATCATACCGTCAACGTCCAGAGTTATTCGTTTACTCCGGGTACTGTTAATGCCTCTGTAGGTGACACAATTACCTGGCAATGGGTTAACGGTTCACATACAACAACGTGTAACGGGACTGCATCCGGAACATCACTACCACCCGGAGCCGCAGCCTGGGATTCTCCCATAAATAGCACAACAACTACTTTTTCTTATGTTATTACTGTGGCGGGTGAATATGACTATGTGTGTGTGTTTCATTACCCCACGATGCCGGCTGGTATAATTATGGCATCCCCTCTTCCGGTTGAGCTCGTTTCCTTTACCGGTTCTGTAACGGGAAATATTGTTAATCTTAACTGGCAGACTGCTTCCGAAAAAAATAACAGCGGTTTTGAAATTCAAAGAAAGAATAACAATGATTGGGAGAAAATTGGTTTTGTCCAGGGACATGGAACCACACTTGAGAAGAATTTATATTCTTATAAGGATAATGTAACCGAGATTAAACAGAATGAAATTTATTATAGATTAAAACAAATAGATTTTTCAGGTAAGTTCGAATATAGTTCTGAAATACTTGTTAGTAAATCGATTCCTTCTGAATTTAGTTTATCACAGAATTATCCTAATCCATTTAATCCAGCCACGCAAATAAATTATTCTATTCCAACAAACTCTGCCGTAATTTTGAAAGTATATGATGCGGTTGGGAAAGAAGTTACCACTCTTGTGAATGAAGAAGAAGTCCCGGGTAATTACCAGGTAATATTTAATGCTTCAAAATATGCGAGTGGAATATATTACTATACAATTAATGCCGGTTCTTTTACTCAAACAAAGAAAATGATTTTTATGAAATAGTCTTCTAATTTAAAATCTTTTTACAAGCCGGATGTCTTTATCTTCCGGCTTTTTTATTTCACGCCTCTTAAAGTCAAACCGATGCTAATTTTTTCAAAATGCTAAAAATATCCCGGAAGATATCGATAATAATTTTTGATGATTTTCATTAAAAATTTAAGTGCCGGAACTCCAAAATTCTTTCGCTGAAAGATATTTTACGGATTTTTTTTCAATGTTGAGCAATATAATGAGAAATACTTTTATAATTATTTTATTAATCATTTCGGTTAATAATTTTTCTTTTCCACAATCAAACAATGTTTCCCCACTAAACGGAAGATTGCTTCTCTCCCTTGAAGGCGGGATAACTATTCCCAAAACAGATTATGAAAATTCAAAACTATCACCTTTCGGAATGGGTGCAGTTGAATATTACTTTAAGTTACAATCCCAAAGTTCTTTTGGTTTTCGTATTAACGGAGGAGCAGGGACACTTAAAGGAACGGATGACAGACATTTTCCAAATGAATATTCCGACAATATCTTTTTTTTAGGCGGCGGAGTAATTTATAATTACGCTTTAGATGATCACTTTTTGCCATATTTATTTTTAGGTGCATCTAATATTTGGTACAACCCAAAAGATAATAACGGCAAGGCAATTATTACCACAAAGCCAGCTTCAGAAAATTTATCACAAATTAATTATAACGGCGAACTCGGAATTAAAATAATTATTAACAAAAGTTTTGCATTTAACATTAGCGGGGGTGAGTTTCTTTCCGCCGGGGATGAACTCGATGGAGTAAATGCCGGTAAGCATAATGACGTTTTCTTATATGGTACAGTTGGTTTTTCAATTTCATTTTTAGGTGAAACTGACAGCGATGGAGATGGCGTTTTCGATTCAAAAGATGCTTGCCCCCGTACTCCACCGGGAGTTAAAGTAGATTTATTGGGATGTCCTCTTGATTCGGATAAAGACGGAGTACCAGATTATATTGATAGATGTGCCGGGACCCCTTCAGGTGTAAAAGTTGATGATCAAGGCTGCCCCATTGACTCAGATCATGACGGAGTTCCCGACTATATGGATAATTGTCCTGATTCTCCCAAAGGCATTCCGGTTGACGCTCTTGGCTGTGCAAGAGATTCTGATAATGACGGTGTTCCTGATTATAAAGATAAATGCGGCAATACTCCTGCAGGCATAAAAGTCGATATAGATGGATGTCCTCAGGAAATTAATAAAACTGGAATACAGGATCAGCCTGAAATTAATGGAAAGAAAGAAACAATCTCGGTATTAAAAATTGAAAAACCGAAGTACGATTTAATAAATGAATATGATGTCGGTGATATGATTTTTACAGATGGCAATTTATACACGGCTCAAATATCCGCATGGAAGACAAAGGAAAAGGCTAATAGTCAGGCTGATAAATTAGTTGGTAAAGGCTATAATGCATTTGTTGAGGAAAAATTTATTCAGAAATTTGATAGAACATGGTATAGAGTAAGAGTAGGATTTTTTAATACTTTCAAAGAAGCAGATGATATAGCTAAGAAGTTAAGATAAATTTAAACATCCAACTAAATATTGATAGAATCGTTTTACATCGTCCGTAAAATCCTGGACGTTGTAATTTTAAAAAGTTGATTCTCCGGTCCTTCATTAAAGAATAAAACAAGCCGATTACCTATTGTAAAATCTCTTCAATTATCATCTTATTAAGAAGATATCTTTTCAATTCTCCGTTCCAAAACAAAAATTTTAAGAGTGAGTTTATTATGATAACATCAATTAATAAAGTACCAGGTATTTATAAAAAGATAAATACACATTATCTATCTCTTTAACTGAATGTAACAAAAAAAACTCCGGCTTTTGACCGGAGTTTATTTTGAAATAATTGATTTTTTATCTTAATGGTGGACTCCACTGATTGTAATATGAGCGGCACCATTTGATCCGGAAGAGGATATAGTAATACTAACAGTCTTAACTACATCTAATGTGTCCTTAGTATCATAAACTGAAAATCCAAATTGTGTCCACAATGGACTCTGAGTATCAGGAAGTGTTAAGTTCAAATCTCCACCAGCCCCGGTATCATCGCCACTTACATGAACAGTAATATTAGTACCGCTTGCAAGCGGGTTATTGTTCTGATCACTAACCGTGTAAGTAAAAAACTGGGAGCCTCCGTTAGGGATATTGAAAGTTGTAGGCGAAACAGTAATCTGTGGAACTCCTGAAAAGAGGACTACAGTTTCATCACTTATAATATTCTGGTTTTCATCCGCGGTTGATGCAGTAATCCTTGCAAAACCGGGGCCTAAAACCGCATCATTTGGCTGAGGTGCCGCAGAAATTAAATCCACACTTCCTATTCCCTGATCATTGGTTAAAGTCGAACCTTCAATTATACCACCGGTTGTAGTAAAATATACTGCAGTTCCTGGTCTTACCGGGTTAGCATATTTATCTCCGACAAATGCAGTTATATTATCTGTTAATCCATAAATATTATATCCCGCAAAATTCACGTAATGAGGAGCAATGCTGAAATGAGCCTGATCAGGTAGTCCGCCGTGAATTGTTACACTTACAGGAAGTGACCTGATAACAGTGTTCGGCAAATCTATTTCTGCAATTACCTGAACAACTCCGGCTATTGTTCCACTGGTAAGATTAACAACAGCCTGACCTATGTTATTAGTATTAACTGACGATGGACTTAACAATTCTCCGCCACCCGGACCCGCAGCGAGATAGAAATTTACAGTTACAGAATGGTCAAGATCCACCGGAATACCTGAAGAATCCTGAACTACAAAAACCATGTTTGTTGTTTCTTCTGCACCACTTTCTTTTACCCCGATTACAGGTGATGATACTTCAGAAATGTAAATACTTACCGGATCACCTGAAGGAATTACCCCTGTTCCATTTGGAACAAGAGAAATTAACGGTGCATTTAAAGGTTGACCGACAGTAGCAAAAACAGATAGTGTGTCAACATTATAGTTATCTTTAGAAGTTATTATTATCAGGTTAACATTGGATGTGCTTTGTACTTCAGCATTATATTTTCCCTGTACATCTGTTGTAACAGTTACTTCATCTGTTCCACCTTTAATATCAAGTATTGCATCCTTAATTGGAGCACCTGTTACATGATTTATTACCTGCCCGCTTAAAGCGATTGTTTCTGCAGCCGGGGGGTTATTAATATCGCTGCTGCCTCCCCCTACAATTTCCGTTTTATCCTTACAACTATAAAGGATAAATGAAATCAACAGTATTGAAATTATTCCTGCTGTTGCTTTTGCCCACTTAGAAGTAATCATATTCTTCATCTCTTATATGTTATTAATATTAATTTTATTATAAGCCGCTTTTAATTGTACTCTGTTTTTTCAGGACATTAGTAGTAGTAGTTCTCATCATTTGAATTTTAATGAAAACAACTTCTATACCTGAATTTCCGGCATATAGTATGCTTCAATTTGGGAAAACAGGAAGGATTATTAAGTAATAAATACCGATTAATTTGTAAAAAATTACACTTTAATGAATTAAACCCCGCTCGTATCTCCTTTAATCATCTGCCAAATGGTTACGAGAATTATCTGTAAATCCAGCCAGAAGCTCCAGTTTTCAATATACCAGAGATCAAATTCAATTCTCTTTATGGTTCTTTTTTTATTGAGTTCAGAATCTTCAACATCACCTCTTAATCCATGAATTTGTGCCCAGCCTGTTAAGCCGGGTTTTACGGTGAGTCTTAATTTTATTGCTTCATAAATTTCCGTGTATTTTTCATTATGAGGAACCGGATGAGGTCTGGGACCAACAATAGACATTTCCCCTTTGATAACATTAAAAAATTGAGGGAGTTCATCAATGTTGGTTGATCTTAAAAATTTTCCAACTTTCGTAATTCTCGGATCTCCCTTAACCACTGGAATGAACCTGCTTTTATCTGCTTCTTCAATATACATTGTACGAAATTTATAGCATTCGAATTTCCTGTTTTTAACACCGATTCTGTCCTGTTTAAAAAGAGCCGGACCTTTTGAATCAATTTTGATTATTAATGCTACTAAAGGCATCACCCACCAAAGTAGAATTATAAATACTAACAAAGAAAAAAGAATATCAAACGCTGTTTTTAACAGCCGCCAGTTATATTCATCAAGTGGTTCATTTCTTACCGCAATAACCGGGAAATTACCTATCATACTTACCTGGAATTTCTTTGATATAAACCGTGAATAATCAGGTATAATATAGGTTTTAACTGCATTCTTATTGCAGATTCTTATTACTTCATCAAGTAAAACCCATTCATCCATAGGCAATGCAATGAATGCAGTTTCAATCCTGTTATCTCTTATTATTTCATCGATATTCTTAATTTTACCAAGCACCAGATCTTTTGTCTCATCATCCCGGGATAAAAACCCTATCATATTATAACCGAACTCATTGTGATCTATTAAAATGTTAAAGAAATTCTTCCCAAGCTCTCCCGTTCCGATAACAACAGCATTTCTTCTTCTTTCTTCTTTTCCTTTTCTTTTGTTCAGAATAATTTTTAAAATTAAAATGCGTCCGCTTACAAATACAATTAAAAGAATTGTATATATGAGCATGTAGTTACGCGTAAAGCTGGGTTCTTTAACAAAGAAAAGAAAAGTTATTGCCGCAAGAAATTGAACAGCAGCACTTTTTATAACATTAACAAGTTGGTATAAAAAATATTGAGAGTAAAAATCATCATAAAAATTTATAACGTTTGCCACAAAATACCAGAGGAAATTGTTTACGGCAAGAAGTATAAACATATGGGAGCGAATCAGAAGAAGTTCAAAGGATTGATTGAGTACAGCAGCAATTAAAAAGGCTGCATTAAGTAAAATGAGATCCAGAAATAGTCTTAAATAATAAAGTGATTTCCTGTTTACAATCATCTCTTTTTCTTATAATAAATTGAATCCCAGTAATAGGATTGTCCACTCAATATTTTTTTCATCCAGACAGGCATTGCCCGGCTAAAGTACCCGGTTCTATACCCAATCCATTTTATAGCCGAAGAAAAAACGGCATACGGCAGCAACAATGGTTTTTCCCTGGCCGTCTTTTTTAACAACTCTTTAACAAGCCTGCTTCCACGTGATTCTGCCTGTCCAACTATTTCTGTGACCCATGGGTATTCTGTTCTTACATAGCCCGTGTCAAAGTATCTTTTAAATTCTCCGGTTAAGCTGTATTTATGCGAATGTTCAACTATTGAATCTGAAACATAAGCAATTTTAAACCCGTCTTTTAACATTTTTGCTGTTGTAAAATAATCTTCATTTGAAAGCATAATTTCAACTCCCCCCGATTTATTCAAGGCAGAATTTAAATATGCAGCCCAGCTATGGGAATTAAAAAAGGTATAAACTCCATATTTTTTAATATCTTCAAAGCTTCTGATATTACTTTCAGAAGGATAATTGAATTCACGCGGGAATGATTCGAATAAACCTGCATTGCGGTGAGGTATTTGCTTGCCGTAGGCAATCTGGCTTTTATTTTCTTCTATAGGTACGACAAGTTTTTTTAACATAGTTTCATCCAAAGGATATGCATCCTGTGTTTGAAACACAACAATATCTGTATTGAGCAGCTTTCTTCCTTTTTCACGGGTAGCCCCGTGATTAAATTCTTCTTTCGGAATTATTACTACTCCAACACCATAACTTTTTGCAATTTTAACTGTTTTATCTTTAGAGCTTGAATCTATTACAAGCACCTTCGGTTTTAAAGGTGAATTGATTATCGGTGGAATACTATTATGCAGATGTTTTTCAGCATTAAAAGTTAACACCAGCACTCCAACCGAATATTTCAAATCTTACTTCTCGAATTTTTTATACAGATTCAGCAATGGCTTTATTTCCTCTTCCCAGGTATTAATATGGGGAAATGTAAATTTAAAACCGGATTCTATCTTTTTGAAAACATCGTGTAAAACATTAACTGCTTCAACCGGATTTTCTGGATCAAGATAATAACAGCTATCCATATTTTTATCTGTTGACGCACTTCTGTTTGTCCCGATAAAAATGGATTTATGTGCAAGCGCTTCAAGCTCAACTAACGGGGCAACTTCGCTTAAACTAAGTGAAAGAACAATTTTTGAATTATCATACAGCTTTTCCATTTCCTGAAAATTTTTTGATCCGACATAATTTAAGTTTTCATTCTGTTCAATAAGCTTAAAAAATTCATTGTAGTAATTTTTGTAGTACCGGTTTAATTGTCCGGCAAAAACTATCTTTTTATCCTTAAATGATGTGAGGCAATTCGCAGTATTTATACTATTCTTCCTGGGTTCAATTCTTCCCGGAACCAGAATATCAATTTCTCTCTCCTGCAAATTTTTTGTGTTATCTATTTGGTGCGGAACTGCATTGCCGAAGATAATGACTTTTTCATCATCCACTTTAAATCCAAAATCTTCTTCGAACCATTTCCTCTCTGTTTGAGTTAAAAAATGAAAGTAAGCAATATTATCTAAAAGGGTTTGAAGAAGTTTTTTTTCATTTCTTAATAATAAACGCAACTGATCAGGTTTAAATTTTTTAGATAGGATATTACGGATAATAAATTTTAATCTTTCATTCCCGGAAATTTTAAACCCAAGTTCCTTTATCCTCTCAATGTGCTCTTTCTTAAAGTGAATTGGATGCAGGACTAAAATTGGATAATTATTTACTTTGGATTCCAACTGGTAAATAAGATCGTACGGCCTGCTGATATTAAATAAATGTACAAAATCATAATTGCCGGTATCATTTATTAATGAGGCGATTTCAACATAATGACCTTTACCCGAGATAATATTTTTATAGTTTTCAATCTGTATGGCATCTCCGCCCTGCTTCAGTGGGTAGTCAATTCTTCCGATAAAGAGAATATTCATAAAAGATAAAAATCGATCTTACTTAATTTAATAAGCTAAATATAGCAATTTCTTCCAAGAGTATTTCTTCAATTAAATTCCAAAAGGCAGATAAGATCTAATCCCAAAAGAGTTCATTTTTTTAAAAACCCAATTCGTTAATCAGTTCTTTAAACCTGATTTTCCAGTCATTCGTTTTTGCAAATTGAACTAATTCATTTTTGTCTATTTTGCTTTCAACAGTCTTTTTGAGAAGACTGATAAATTCATCATAGTTATCATACAAAAATGCTTTAGTATTCATTCTCTCAAGCTCACTCCACCTTGCAGAAACAACCGGAAGCCCGCAAGCAAAATACTGGTGGAGTTTTATCGGGTTGACATAATCAATCAACTCTCTAAATCTCTTTACATCAAAAGGAATAATTCCCACATCCGAATTATGAAGAAAACCGGACAGTTCATCACTTTTTTTAATTCCCAAAACATGAATATTCGGATATTCCCCGAATTCTTTTTTTGCAATAATATCGTTACCGATTAATACAAACGAAAATTGCGGGAGGGTTTTTGCAGCATATTTAATCAATCCGAAATCGAACCTTATTTCCATTTCTCCTATATAAATTATTCGTGGATGTGGAATGGGTATTAAATCTTCCGGCTCTTTTTTGTTACCGTTAGCAAATCTCTCGAAGTTTACTCCGTTCGGAAAATAAAGAGATTTTTTAGGTTGAATTTGCTCGATATAATTTTCAAAGTTTCTTGCAGTATAAAGAACAAGATCAACATTCTTTGCAAGTTTTTCCTGCATTACTTTCGAATAACCAGAATACTTTTCATAACCTCCGTAATTATCGGCAATTCGAAAAACCGATTTTTTGTAATCAATTAATTTTAGCCAGATTCCCTGGGTTGCGTTATCAAAATAAAGCAGATCAACCTTATCAAATCCATTAATTTTTAATTTATAATAAACATTTGGAATAGTAAATTTATGCCAGTTCTCAAAAGCAAATTTTGTTTTAAGCACAGGATATTTTTGCGGTGGAAATAAAGTTAAAGGAACATAACTCCATACATTTTTTGAATTATCATTTTTCCCGCCTGATAACCATAGCTTGAACCGCTCTTTTATTTGTATACTATTAATTTTTAAAAGATGAAACGGTGAAACGGGGTCAGAGATAAACCTGACTTCCCAATCATTTTCTGCAAACTGCGATGCAAGTTCGTGAGACCCTACTCTGTATGGAGTATTCCAATAATTTGCGGCAATAAAAAGTGCCTTACGTTTTTCTTTCATAATTTTTCTAACAAGAAAAAAGTATGATAAGTATTCTCTTTGGCTGTAAAAATCTCCTTTACCTTGAATATGTTTTCCATAATTTTTCTGATCTTTTTCTGTGTATAATTCTTTTTCCCGATTTCCCAGTAATGCTGACCGTCAAACTTATGTCTTTTGTAAAACATCGGAATAACAATATTCAAATTTATCTTTTTGGATTTAGGCAAAGTAATTTCGAGCATTATTTTATGATTTGCATACGGCAGACTAATTAACACATTTCCAGAACTTACTCTTTTAAGTTCCTCAAGAAGCCGGGGAAATTTTTCAAAAGGTAAATGTTCTAGTACCTGGAAGCATCCCACCAGATCAAATTCATTATCCTTAAACGGAAGCTGTTCTATAGTTGCGATCACATCAGGATTTAATTCTTTACTAACATCCACATTAAAATATTTAATATCAGCCGGAATCAATTTTTTCAGAATTCCAACACCCCCACCTATCTCAAGAAAACTTTCAGGATTTAATTGCTCCACATATTTTAACTGGTAATAATATGATGCGAATCTATCTTTATTAATATAGGTTTCGAAATTGTAATGTGATTTATCTACCTGGGTCTTCATTTCATCTTTCTTAAACCATTATAGATTAAATAGAAAGTTAAAACTTTATTTGTAATCGATGTAATCAAAGTTGAATAAATAACCCCGATAAATCCATAATATCCAATAAATAAAATTCCAAGCCCGATATTTGTGAGTCCAAACGGGATCGTTAACAAACTATATTTTGCCTTTCCTGTCGCAATAATAAATGGTTGTGCAACAAACCCGGAAATAAGCAGCAATGGGAGATGAATAAGAAGCAAATCAAACATTTTTATAAAATCCGGTGTGTAATATTTGCCGAGGAAAACTTCAATTAAATAAGGAAGAACCCGCCAGAGGATAAGCGTTATTACAATGGTGACCGGCAAAGCAATCGATAAATCTCTTTTAAACTGGTTTAATACATTTTCATGTTTAGAAAGTGTAATCCGTTCTGTAACCCCCGGCGCAATTATCTGACCATATATAATAAAAGGAAAAGAAAGCAGTATAAATACTTTATCAATTATTTCATAATAACCGACTTGTGTAAAATAATTGAACTGACCAAGAATGTAAGTAATTCCTTTAGAATAAAGGAAATATCCGATTGCAGAAATCCCGATTACAGATGAATACCTTCCAATCTCCCTGATTATTTCCCTATCAATTTTAAAGCTGAATAGATTGAAGCTTGAACTGAAAAGAATAAAACTTATGATGTAATAGAAATTTAATGATAGGAATGCCCCGATAATTCCAAGTTTTGATATAAGAAAATAAGTCGCCGCAACTGTGATTGAGCCGGCTATAAGTGAAATGATAGAAAGTTTTTTAAATTGTTTTAAACCACTGTATACTCCATCAAATAAAGAAGTTAAGGGCAGAAAAACAAAAACCGGGATAAGATAGTAGACATACCTGTAGTTTTCTCCGACAATAGTTTTTGCAAAGAGAAAAAATATTGAGCTGAAAATAATTATCAGGGTTAAAATTATAAGAGCCGAATTGAAATATACCAGTTTGACTTTTAATGGGTTTTCAGTGTTGTACTGTGCAACAAATTTTGTTACCGCTCTGGATATCCCGAAGTCGGCAAGTAGCGTAAAGAAATAAGATATTGCGACAGTATAGTTATAAATACCAAATTCTTTAGAGGAGAGAAGCTTTGCCGAAATGATTAATATTAAAAATGTAATCCCCTGTCTGCTGGCATTTTGTATAGCCCGCCAGGCAAAATTTTTTATAGTAACCGGATGCTTCTTTAGTAGGTCTATCAACTAATTTTGCCGAATTATTTCTAAATTAACTATCAAAGTAAAAAAATTATTCTAAAGTTATCGTCAAAATATATAATGTCTTTATTACAAAGAAAGAAAACGTACCATCTTTTTTATCAAAATTATAATTTTACTTTGTAATGAAATTATCCTCAATCATCATAGCCAAGAATGAAGAATCAAACATCGGGAGATGTATTGAAAGCCAGCTTGGCTGTATTGATGAGATAATAGTTTTGATTGACAGCAGTTCGACCGATAAATCATTGGAAATAGCACAATCATTTTCTTCTGTAAAAGTTGAGATTACAGATTGGAAAGGATTTGCTGAAACCAAGCAATATGGAGTGTCTCTTACGACAAGTAAATGGGTGTTCTGGATTGATGCAGATGAGGAAATTACCCCTGAGCTTTGCGAAGAGTTAAAAGAATTTAAAAATTCTTTACCTGCTTCTGCTGCTTACTCTGTTCCGAGAAAAGCATATTTCCTGGGAAAGTGGATTAAGCACTGCGGGTGGTATCCCGGCAGAGTCACCCGATTATTCAACAAAAACGAGGTGAACTTCAGCAAAAACCGGGTACACGAACAATTAAACATTGAAGGAACAACAGGCAAATTAAAAAATAATTTGAATCATTACACAGATCCTTCAGTTCATCATTATTTTGAAAAATATAACCGCTACACTTCTTTAGCTTCAGAGGAATTGTTTAATAAAGGAAAGAAATTTTCTGTATCGGATTTATTGCTACGTCCAATAATAATCTTCATAAAGATGTACTTTTTGAAAGCAGGCTTCCTTGACGGCACCCAGGGCTTTATGCTTGCTGTGCTTTCATCATCGTATGTTTTTACAAAATATTGTAAGTTGTGGGAGCTTGAAAAAAATAAAAAGTAACTGCGATGGATCCGGTAAATAATAAAGATTACCTTTTTATGCAACTTATAATTCAGAATCAGCAGCTTGCTTTGATGTCATTAGGTAAAATGAAAAACCCGGTTACAAATACTATCGATAAGAATCTTGAATTAGCTAAAATAATGATTGATACACTTGATATGCTGAAGGAAAAAACCAAGGGGAATTTATCGGAATATGAAGAACAATTTTTAAATGAAACTTTAAAGGATTTAAAGCTTAATTATGTGGCAGAGAATGGCAAAGGGTAAATTCAAAATACAGAAATCTTTATTTTAAGGGAAAAAAATGACTATCGGAATTATTGCAAACTCCACTAAAGAAAAAGTTTTTGAAGTGGTTTCTTCTCTTATCAAAAAGCTTAATGCAAATGGTTTCGATTTTTTAATTACTGATTCGATAATTTCAGATAAAGATTCGCTTACCGAAAAAATTAATAAAAAATATTTTCTCCCCGATAAAAACATCTATAAAAAAAGTGACATAATAATTTCAATTGGCGGTGATGGAACTATGCTTGCCACTTCTTACCAGGCTCAGTTATATGACAAACCTGTGCTTGGAGTAAATATGGGAAAGCTTGGTTTTCTTGCCGAAGCAAATGTTGACCAGCTCGATACTTTTATTGACGATATAAAAAATAACAGGATACAGATTGAAGAACGCATGATAATTTGCGGAGAATGTATCGGGCATAAGATTGAGACGCTTTATGCAATAAATGATATTGTGATAGACAAGGGCGGCTGGCCTAAAATGATTGAACTCAGTATCAGGGTTGATGGTGAATATCTAACCACATTTGGTGCTGATGGAATCATTATAGCAACGCCAACCGGCTCTACAGGTTATTCAATTTCCGTAGGAGGTCCTATTGTTAACCCGAAAGCAGATGTTATCACTTTAAGCCCGATATCACCGCACAGCTTAACCGTGCGTCCTCTTGTATTGCCCAGCAGCAAGGAAATTGTAATCAAAGCCACATCATTGCATAGCGAAGTTTTAGTAAACTGTGATGGACAAAGAGTTTTTGCTTTCCCACCTCCTTTTGAAATTAAGCTGACGAAAAGTGAAAGATCTTTGAAGCTTGTACATACTTCAATTACAAGTTATTTTGAAACTTTACGTAACAAACTTCTGTGGGGAATTGATTTGAGAAATTCAAAAATGAAAAAATAGGAACTTCAATATGCGTCATTTTCTGGTTATGTTTTTTGTGTTCATTTCATTTACATTTCTGCTTGCACAGGATACAAATAAAGCAATTGTCGATAGCGAATCGGGCAAGCCGATGCTGGTAGGTCCCTGTACAAGGGAAGCATTTTCCGATACAAGCTACTCCTGGTGGTTTGATTCAGGTTATAATATGTACAAACCGGATTCGGCAACAGTTAACGGCATAAAAGAAAATCTCGATAGCGTGACTGTTACGATTGTTATGGGAACATGGTGTAGTGACAGCAGAGAACAGGTTCCAAATTTCTTTAAAATAATGGATGAAGCAAACTATCCTGAAAATAAAATTACAATGATTTGCGTTGACAGGGATAAGAAAAGCACTTCAGATATAGACAGCCTTAATATTGAGCTTGTTCCGACATTCATATTCTACAAAAACGGTAAAGAATTAGGCAGAATTGAAGAAAGTCCGAAACAAACTCTCGAAGAAGATATGTATGCAATTCTGAAAGAAAAAGAATAAATTCTTTACTTCAAACACTAACTAAACTTCAACTTCTTCCAATACCGGCAATTCAATTTTAGTGAAATCAATTTCCTTCACTTTATTTCTTGTAGTCCGCCCGGTATTCGTTCTAACAATTGCGGGATGCTTTCTTGTAACATTATTTTTCTTCGGCTGATTATTCTTATCCTTATAATTTTTATAAACATATACTTTTTGTTTATAATTCCTCAGAATAATCCTGTCTTCATCATGATGCAAAACATAATTAGGCAGTATTGGAATTTTCCCGCCGCCGCCGGGGGCATCAATTACAAAATGAGGAATTGCAAGACCACTTGTGTGACCCCTGAGATTTTCTATTATATTTATTCCGGTTTCAATCGATGTCCTGAAATGATTAGCTCCTTTAGTTTCATCCGCCATATACATATAGTAAGGACGAACTCTTATCTTAAGTAATTTCTGCATCAACTCTTTTACTATGGCGGGGTTATCATTTACTCCTTTCATCAGAACCATCTGATTACCAACAGGAATGCCTGCATCGGCAAGCATACCACATGCTTGTGAACTTTCAGGAGTAACTTCCCACGGATGATTAAAGTGAGTATTCAGATAAATCGGATGATATTTCTTAAGCATATCACAGAGTTCAGTAGTAATTCTCTGCGGAAGTACACACGGCATCTTTGAACCGAGACGAATAATTTCAATATGAGGAATTTGTCTCAAACGAACGAGAATTTTTTCAAGCATGATATCCGTCAGCATCAGAGGATCACCTCCGGAGAGGATAACATCCCGTATCTCAGAATGCTCTTCAAGATATTTGAATGCACTTTCCAGACCCTTCATCGAGATTTTTTCATAGTCCCCAACTTTTCTTTTACGGGTGCAGAAACGGCAGTAAAGACCGCACTGGCTTGTTACAAGGAAGAGTGCCCTGTCCGGGTACCGGTGAGTAATGTTTGGTACAGGACTCATCGCGTCTTCCATTAAAGGATCTTCTTCAGCATCTAAATCTTCCAGTTCGGCTTTATCCGGTACACATTGCCGCCAGATAGGATCACCAGGATATTTTATCAGGCTCAAGTAGTACGGATTTATTCTCGCCTGGAAAAATTCGTCAAGATCTTCCGCAACTTTCCTGTCTATACCGAATTTTTCAACAAGCTCATCGACAGTGTGAACACTATCTCTTATCATACGCTGCCACAGTTCCATGACTAACCCTCGGTTTGTTTATGGTTGACTAAAAAATTTCCCGAAAACAATAAGGTTGTCTCCGATAGAATAAAAATCGTTTATCTCAGCGACAATTGAATAATTATTTCTGAGATAAAAATTTCTAGTCCGCGCATAACTTTGCTTAGAAGATGTCTCTGCAAGAAGCCATCTTCCTTTACGTTGTCTAACAAATTCTTCTGCGTGTTCCAGCAGCTTTTTACCAATTCCTTTTTCTGTTGCTCCGGGATCGGCAGCTATCCAGTACAAATCATAAACTGCGTCTGTCAAAGGTCTTTTACCGGTGCAGTAATAACCAAAAACCTTGCCATCATTTTCCAATACGTAAATATTATAATCTTCCTGAACAGGGTTTGACTCAGCAACATTAATTAATTCCATAGCAATTTCAATTTCCTGATTGTTAAAGTTTGGTATTCTCTTCAACAACTTTTCAAGTTTTTTTGAATCACCCTGCTTTAATTTGCGTATCACTTTTCTTCCTCAATAGAGCCAACTGTGAAATTTGAAATAAAAGTTCAGGGTATTTTATTCCTGCAGCAGATGCAGCACGGGCAAACCCGGAGTCCCTGGAAATATCCGGATTAGGGTTTACCTCAATGACATAAGGCTTGTTATTTATATCAAGCCTGACATCTATACGTGCATAATCTCTGCAATTCATTGCATCAAACGCTGCAATTGCAATTTCTTCAATCTTCTTTTGAATTCTTTTACTAATCGTGGCAGGACATTGGGGATTAGTATATTTAAAATATGTACTGCCTTCCATCCACTTTCCGTCATATGTAACTATCTTTGGCAAACCTTCCGGCAAACCTTTAAAGATAATTTCCGAAACCGGAAGCACCGTCCTATCAAGAACAGCAATATTAAGTTCTCTTCCTTCAATGTATTCTTCAACAATAACATCCTGTCTGTATGTTTTCTGAAGGAAGGAAAGATGCTCATTTAAAGATTTATAATCTTCAACAACCGAAAATTCGGAAATTCCTATGCTTGCATCTTCATACAATAGTTTTAGAATAAGCGGATAGGTAAGTTTTATATCTTTTGCTGTAACTTTTTCCGATTTTCTTATAGTAAGTGATCTGGGGGTATCTATTCCGAATGACCCCAGAATATTTTTAGTTCTTGATTTATTGAGGCAATTACCCAGGCAAGAAGGAACATTGCCTGTATATTTATACCCGAGCAATTCAAACATCCCTGCCATGCAGTATTCATAAGAGGCAATCCCTTCGACGGATTCAACAAAATTAAAAATGACATCCGGTTTGTAATTGTTAATTTTTTTTATTGTCTTCTGAACGTCACGGTCAACGGCAAGAGAGTAAACTTCACCATAATAATTTATTAAATATTTTTTTATTAAGGTGATTTCTTTTTTGAATCCATTTTCAGAAAGATCATTGGGGGGATTTTTATCCCCGGCAGGTTTTCCATTGTAAACCGGAAAGATACTAGCAGGAGCGTTATAGCAAATTAAAATTTTAGTATCTGAATTCATACCAGATTTTGTCTTTCAGCAGCGGCAAAAAGAACCTTATTTATCATGTCAATATAATTTAAGCCGGCAGTCCTTGCCGCTTTGGGAAAACAGGAATTCTCTTCAGGATTAGGAAGAATACCCGGGAGAGGATTCACTTCAATAATGTTCGGCACACCCCGATCATCAAGCCTTAAATCTATTCTGCTCCAATCCTTACAGCGAAGAGTATGATAGGTCCTCAACACACAATCTTTCATAGCCTTCTCAAGTTCAGGAGAAATATCTGCGGGGCAATGGAAAACATTAAGAGGATTTTCTTTTGTATCCAGTATCCATTTCGCTTCATAAGAATAGATCGGGATAAAATTGTCCGGGAACTCACTGTAGTTTATCTCAACAATCGGTAGAACTTCCGCTTCGCTTCCGTTTCCCAGAACTGCTGCTGTGAATTCTCTTCCCGGGAGAAACTCTTCAACTAAAGCAGACTGCCGGTATTCATAAATAATTCTTTCAACTTCCCTTTTAAGATCTTTTGTGTTTTCAACAAAGGAAGAAGAAAAAATTCCTTTACCCGAACCTTCCGAAACCGGTTTAACAATTAAAGGAAATTTCAGTTTAATATTTACTATATCATCAGGAGTATTTGCAATTACAAATTTTGCATTGGGAATTTTATTGTATGATAAAATTTCTTTTGTGCGTGCTTTATCAAGACACGTTGCAAGAGTCAACGGATCGGAACCTGTATATGGAATGCCAAGCAAATCAAGTATAGCAGGAATCTGTGCTTCACGACTTATACCATTAAAACCTTCAGCGATGTTAAAGACAATATCCGGTTTTAATTCCATGAATTTCAGGTAAGCACTTTGATCAGCTTCTACTAAAGTCACGTTGTGAAAGCATTCAATCGCTTGTTTAACCGCATTAATCGTGTCCCATGTATCCCATTCAGCATAAGTATCTACAGCTTTTTGCTGAAGTTCTTTTGGTCTGTTTGAATTTGGGGATACTATTTCTTGGAAAGTTTCACTTTCTGGTTTGACGTTAAATGTTAATGCAACGTTCAACTTCTCATTAAAGAAAGAAGAAGATAAAATGTTTTCTCCTTTTAAAAAATTTTTTTAGCAAATATAATTATTAATAACTCGAAGTCAATATTTATTTTCTTAATGAAAAAATTTTTGGGATTAAAAAACTTTTAAAAGAACATGGAAAATATTTTTTAAATTTTCTTTAACAAATTTGAAACAAAAAAAATTATTAATCAACTTTTACTATTGATGAACTTCACAAAAATATTTTTCATGCAATTCTTATATACTCGAGTTGCGGTTTGTATTCCCTCGAAAGAACTGTTCTGATAATTTTGTTTTCATCTTTATTAAGATGCGGATCATCGGCAATTATTTTAAATGCATTTTCCCTTGCTGATAAGAGAAGATCAGTTTCAAGAACGTTTATATATTTAAATTCAGGAAAGCCACTCTGCTTTGTTCCGAAAATGTCACCCGGTCCGCGCAGTTTCATATCAACTTCAGCAATCTTAAAACCATCGAGCTGTTCAACCATAGTTTTCATTCTTATTCCCGACTTATATTTTTCAATCTTCACAGAAGAAAGATACTCCATATCTGGCGGAAGCCTGTTGCTCGCAGCGGCATAACTGTCTTTTGTAACAAGAATACAGTAAGCCTGCTTTGTTCCTCTTCCGACTCTTCCTCTTAACTGGTGAAGCTGCGAAAGTCCGAACCTGTGCGCATCGTTAATCAGAATTATATTTGCATCCGGTATATCCATTCCGACTTCAATAACGGTTGTTGCAATCAGCACATCATATTTTTTATGAAGGAACTCAAGCATAACAGTTTCTTTTTCCTGCCAGGACATTCTTCCATGAATAATTCCAATATTCAAATCTTTTAAATATGTTTTCTTCAATTCATTGTAATGAGTTTCTGCTGCTTTCAGCTCAAGCTTTTCCGATTCCTCCACAAGCGGATAAACAATAAATGACTGGTATCCCTCTTTATTATTTTTGTCAATTATGAACTTGAAAATCTCGGGAAGCTTTTTCTCTCCGCGTAAAACAGTTTTAATCGGTTTCCTGTTCTTCGGCATTTCATTTATTACAGAAACATCGAGATCACCATACAAAGTCATTGAAAGAGTTCTTGGTATAGGAGTTGCGCTCATCACAATTACATCGGGAGTAATTCCCTTGCCTAATAATTTTCCTCTTTGTGCAACTCCAAAACGATGCTGCTCATCCACAATAACGAGTCCAAGATTATTAAACTTCACCTTCTCTTCGAATAAAGCGTGAGTCCCGATTATAATATCTGCCTCATTAAGCTCAATTGCCTGAAGGTTTTTATCTCTGACAGATTTTTTCTGTCCGCCTAAAAGTAAACTTACCCCGACATTTTTTTTCTTATGGACATCATACAGATGCTTCATCATTCTGGAAACATTTTTTGCATGCTGGTCTGCTAGTATTTCAGTCGGAACCATCATCACTGCCTGATAGCCATTATCAACAGCAATCAGCATTGAGATGAGAGCAACAACTGTTTTTCCACTACCGACATCTCCCTGCAACAGTCTGTTCATCGGAAGTTCTGATTCCATATCGGCTTTTATTTCACTTAAAACTTTTATCTGTGCTTTTGTAAGTTCGAATGGAAGTGTTGAAAGAAAATCTTTAACAAGACTGCTTTTTATTTTAAATGAATGTCCATTTTGCTTCGTTTTATAATTCAGTTTTCTCAATGCAATTAAAATCTGTAAATAAAAGAGCTCTTCATATTTAAATCTTCTGGATGCCGCATCCAGATTTTCTTTATTCCCGGGGAAATGAAAATTCTTTACAGATGAAACAATGCCTGCAAGATTATTTTCTTTCAATAAATAATCAGGCAAAGTTTCTTCAAGATTGTCCGCATAGTTTTCTACAGCGAATGAAATAATTTTTCTCAGACTGAAATCACCGATTGCAGTTTCTTTAAGCTCTTTAGGAATCCGGTAGAAAGGAATAATTTTTCCCGTGTTCAGCATTTTAGATTCATCTTCACTCAACCTGTCAAAATCAGGATGAACAAACTGAAGATTGCCGTAATTTGAAATTGTAGGTTTACCGGAGACTGCAAAATAATCTCCTTCGTTAAAGACATCGTAAAAATATTTGGCACCCTGGAACCAGATGCATTCAAAAAATCCAGACGCATCCCTGAACTGAACTTTCATTATTTCGCGCCGGTTGAATCTGCGTTTCTCTTTATCTTCAACTTTTGCAATAACAGTTAACTCTCCGTCATACCCATTAACTATATATCCGTAAGCTTTAGATGCTGAAAGTGTTGTGGTTCTGTCGAGATGCCGCGAAGGAAAATAAAACAGAATATCCTTTATTGATTTTATACCAATTTTTGCAAAAGCTTCTGCGCGTTTGGGTCCAACAGACTTTAAATACTGTACTGATTGTTCAAGAATATTTTCTTTTTGAGAAATCATTTGTGTTAAAATAATTAATTCGGATTAATCATTCACTCCGGCTTTATTTTTATATTTGCAAAGTTTTTCATTAAGAGAAAAGAAATGGATTGGCAAAAGCTACTTTCAAATAAATTATTGGGTGATAAAAAACCGACTGATATCAAACTTGGCGATGGACGGAGCCAGTTTCAGCGCGACTTTGACAGGATTGTTTTTAGCCCGCCTTTCAGGAGGCTGCAGGATAAAACGCAGGTATTTCCTTTACCGGAAAATGATTTTGTTCACACAAGGCTTACTCATAGTCTTGAAGTTTCATGTGTGGGAAGATCGCTTGGAAGTCTTGTCGGCGAGAAAATTTTAAGAAGAAATAAAAAGCTTGCAGAAAATTTTTCTTCTTTTCATTTTGGCGAAATTGTTGCTGCGGCTTGTCTTGCACACGATATCGGAAATCCCCCGTTTGGTCATTCAGGTGAAGATGCAATTGCAGAATATTTCCGTAACGATGATGGGAAAGAATTTGAAGACAAAATAAATGATATAAAAAAATGGAATGACTTCACCCGTTTTGAAGGAAACGCACAGGGATTCAGAATATTAACAAAACTTCAGAACCGGGATTTAAAAGGCGGACTAAAACTAACCTGTGCAGTGCTTGCCGCTTTTACAAAGTATCCTAAAGAATCATTCATAAAACAAAATCCGGCAGCCGGAAAGAAAAAAAGTAAAAGTAAATTCTATAAAAAATTTGGTTTCTTCCAGGCTGAGAAAGAATTGTTTGCTGAAGTGGCGGAAGAAACGGGTTTAATAAAGAAAGGTGAAAAGGATGAGCTAAGCTGGTGCAGGCATCCTCTTGCTTTTCTTGTGGAAGCTGCCGATGATATCTGCTACAGGATTATGGATCTTGAGGACGGGTTTAAGATTGGACTCCTTTCTTTTAATGATACCGAAGAATTATTAAGACCGCTGATTACTTCGAAGCTGACTTCTTATAAAGACCGGAGTAAAAATGATAAGATAGGTTACCTGCGGGCTAAAGCAATAAATGATATTGTAGCAGAGCTTGCAGATTCTTTTATAGATAATGAAGAAATAATACTTGCCGGTAAATTTGAACAGGATTTATTATCGGTAATAAGTTCAGGTAATCAGCTCGAAGAGATTAAAAGAATTTCGGTGCAGGAGATTTATTCACACACAAGCGTGGTTGAAAGAGAAGCAACAGGTTATGAGGTGCTTGGTGGTTTATTGCATTCATTTATAAATGCGGTTAATGAAACGTATGCTGGAAATCCTTCCTGGAAAAGTAAAAACCTGTTGAAGCTTATGCCGAAACAATTCCTTGGAGATAACGGTACACCTGACGACGACCTTTACACAAGACTTCTTAAAATGACGGACTTTGTTTCGGGTATGACGGATTCTTTTGCAGTTTCTTTATTCAGGAAAATAAAAGGAATTTCTTTGCCGGCTAGGTAAAAGTTTTTTGTGATTATATTATATCAGAAATTATAAAAGATATTGAACGTTTACTTGTTTGGTTTTTCTGTGAAAAATGAAGATGATTAAGCACCTTTTTAAGAATTTATGTCTATTGTTTGCTATACCAAAACCTATGGAGTATTTAAGGCGTTTCTTTTTAAAATTTCCTAGTTTTATAATCTCCCAATATAACATATGTGGGAATTTAAGTAATTAAATGAATTTTTAGTTTTCACGGATTTTAATTAAATGAACTATACCTTAGTGCTGATAATTAGCATTGTTTTATTAAGTATAATGCATTGGAACATTGATCATAAACAAAGGTCTTTAACAATTTATAGAAATAAAAGTTTAAAAGATATTAATGGTGTTTTGGAAAAACTTTCAATGGAAATGAATAATCAAACTTTATGTGTGAGAACTGTTAATAATGGTAATGAGATAACAATTCTGAAGTATCAGGAAAATGATACTTGGGGAATGAAGGTAATTTTAAATTCTGGTATTTATGTGGTTAGTGAAATTGAAATCAACTCGTTTTTAGAAACAGAACAAATTTGTAAAAGTGTCACTTCTGATAATAACATTATATTTGAATTAGGAAGTGATTTATTAAGAGTAAATCTGTTAATTAGCTTTATTTTAACAAAAGTATTAAATATTCAATCGAAACTAAATTTGATTTTGTTTTTGAGAAAAAGAGTGTAGCAGTTTTACGATTTAGAGGAAACATATAAAAATGCAAATTTTAATTAACATTTTTTTAACTATAATAGTTTTTTTCCATTTATCACTGATAATCAGTGCGATAAAAAGAGGGAAACATTTACTTGGGTCAACAATTTTACCTCTGCGAGAGTTACCTATCGTGTTAAAATTACTCGAACAAGCAAATGTTAATGCTTCTTTTTCTTTTAAAATTGACTCGCTCAATTCGATCAGTTGTACTTTCTAAGAAACAAAATGATAAATATTGGTGGTTTGAGTTTAATATTCCAGAAAAATATAGTCATATTGTTAATTCATTATTATTAGAGAAGGGAATCATTGAAGAAAATACTTCTTTCAGGAATACTGCATCAGATTCTGACTGCGGTATTTATTTAGGTTCAGAGAAGGATTTGGTTTTCCAAGTAATTTCTCTATACTTTCAAAAAGTTTATAAATGCAAAATGGAATCAAAAATGCTGGTTGTATTAAAAAAAACTCGCCTGGAGGCTTCGATAGTTAATGAAATTTTAGAGCCAACAAATTTTACCATTCTGAACAAAATGTAATTTTAATATTACCACATTTAAATTCAGTAAAGCACTAAACTTTCTAATATACACGTCAACCATTATCCTCCATTGTTTATCATATTTATATTGCCTTTTACCATTCTCAAATTTCTAAACTTTAGTTTGGTTTTTTCGATAATCTAAGTAAGAATAGAAATGCTTTATGAAACAACTACTAATTTTATTTACAGCATCTATTAGCTTATTCGTGCTAAGCTCCTGTGCAACGGTAATGCATTCGACAACTCAGGAAGTTGAGTTGAAATCGCAGCCGCCAAATGCAAATATTATTGTTGATGGTAAAAAATTCGGCACTTCTCCACAATTGGTTAATATAGACAGAAGTTCCAACCACGTTGTTAAATTTCAATTAGACGGATATCAGGATTATGAAACCCAGGTAACAAGAAAAATCTCTTTCTGGTTTTGGGGAAATGCACTGAATGGATTTATTCCCGGTATGGTTATAGATACTTTTACCGGCTCTATGTATAATTTATTACCTGATGAAATAAATGTTGAATTGACTCCGGCAAAAGTTGAAGCACCAGTTAAAAAAAGATAGCACCCGATCATTCTTCCATCAACTTCCACTGCATATCGTATCTTTCCTGCCGCTTACCATTCTCAAGTTTTAATACTCCTCTTGGACAAACTGCTGCACATATTCCGCATCCGACACAGGAAGCACGGATTATATTTTGTCCGCGCTGTGCGTACCATTTAACATCAATTCCCATTTCGCAGTAAGTTGAGCAGTTGCCGCAGGAAATACACTGTCCCCCGTTTGTTGTAATCCTGAATCTTGAAAAGAACTTCTGCTGCAAACCTAAAACTGCAGCCATAGGGCATCCGAACCTGCACCATACCCTGCTTCCCATAATCGGGTAGAACCCAATTCCAATTACTCCGGAAAATATTGCCCCGATTATAAATCCATAAACAGAAGCAAATATTTGTGATACTGATCCAAGCACAGCACCTTTTAATAAAAGATTCAGATAAAGTAAAACTGTAGTAACGACAATAAAAACAAGAACGGAATAAATCATCCATCTTTCAACTTTCCATGACTTTAGAGATTTGTTTGAAAGATGCCTGTACGGATCACCTGCAGTTTCAGCTAATCCGCCGCAGCCACAAACCCACGAACAGTACCATCTCTTACCAAAGAAATATGTTAAAACAGGAGTCGCAATAAATGTCATCACTGCTCCCCAGAAAACCATAAAGGTACCGAGTGCGGCATAGTTGGAAGTAAGATAACTAATTTTAGCCGGAAAGAGATATTCGTATTTCAATGGCCAGAAATATGAAAAATAAAATTCCGGTTTGTTTAGGTAAACAAGCAATGCAGGAATCAGAAATGCAAAACCAAGCTGGAAAAACATTACTGAGCAGGTTCTTATAATATGGTATTTGCTGTGCCTGTATTTCACTATCATTCTCACTCCCATTACAAGCACCGCAATTGTGTAGAATGTTCCATATAAAAACCACTGGCTTGCAGGTTTTCCTCTCAGTGTATAGCTGATCGGATCAACAAGTCTCGTCCAGTTTCCGATTAAAGACGGATACCAGTATAAAATTGAATAAAAACCTGAAATTAAAACCCCGATAATCCACGCGGGAACTCCGCGATTTGTCATAGAGTTGAAAAACTTACCGTCGTTCTTTACTCCTGCCGGCGATTCTTTTACCTGCACAAGATAAAAAGTTAAAGTGCCGGCAATGATTAATCCGAAGCTAAGAATAAGAAAAACTATAGGCTGATTTTCAGAAACTCCTGTTAATGATACCAACAGAAACAAAAGACCAATTGAAAGAACAGCAAGACTTATCTTCTTTATAAGTTCAATATTATTTTTATGTGAAAAGTAGTTATATGGTTGAATAATCTCAGTCATAAGTTTGTCTTCCTTTGCAAAATATTTTAAGCAACTTTTCTATTTGAATTCTGTTCGTTAAACTTCTTCACTATTGAGATTTCATACTTCTCAAAAAACTCGGGATCAAAATTCGCTTCAATTAAATGATCCATTACACAATCAACGGTTTTCTTATTTCTTATCCAGTCTTCGCAAACCAATTGTCGTAGCCGCATACCAAGCACATTAAATCCTGTTACCGCTCTGTCTGATTTATTAAAAACAACTCTGAAGAATATTTTTCCATCCGGATGTTCCCATGTAAAAGTATCTTCCCGGTCTCTTAAATTATTATGAACATAACCGTAAGTCTGGTATTCAATATCAAAAAACTTTGCCGAGTTATACCAGATACCACGATCATACTTTCTCCTGTTTCCACAAATTGTATCGGCGACAACCCTGCCCTGCATTTTTCCCGTGTACCATAGCTGCTCAATAATATTTTTTTCTTTTTCTTCTTTGCTTTTTATCTCGGCACAATCACCGGCAGAATAAACATCAGGAATATTTGTTTCGAGATATTCATTAACCAGCACACCTCGTTTAGTTTCAACTTTTGATTCTTTAACAAGATCGATATTAGGATGGACTCCCGGAGTTAATCCTACAAATTCACAAGGAATTTCTTCACCTGTGCTTGTAACAACAGCACGCACCCTTCCGTTTTCTCCTGCAAGTATTTCTTTAAGCTCTGTATTATATTTTACTTTTATTCCATATCCGGCAAGATGATTTCCTATGATTACACACTCCTCTTCAGGAAGCTTTGATCTCCAGTAGTGAGATTCGCGGCATAAAAAAGTTACCGGAATATTTCTTGTGTGAAGCATTTCGCTTAATTCAACTCCTATCAATCCGGCCCCGGTAATTACTGCGTGCTTAATGTACTTTGTGTTTTCTTCGAGGAGATCAAGATCCTGTTTACCATATAATCCCTGAACACCGGGAAGCTCTTGTCCGGGCCAATTAAATGTATTTACTTTTGAGCCGGTTGCAATTAAAAGCTTATCATATTTCACTTCTATATTATTGTTTAGCAGAAGTTTTTTATTATCAGTATCGATTTTATTGACGTATCCATAGATCAGATCAATATTATTTTTCTTCCAGAACCAGTCTTCGTAAGGTTTTATATCTTTCCACCGCATATGACCCATATACACATACATCAGGGCAGTACGTGAATAATGATATTTAGTTTCACTGCTTATTACAGTTATTTTCATATCACTCTGCTTCCTCACAAAGCGGGCGCAGGTTATTCCGGTAACACCATTACCGATTATTACAAAGTGTGACATATATTTTTTTGTTGTTTAATATAAAGTTGATTATAAATTATTTTCTTTGTTATTCTTTGCGATTTCACGTCTTGGTGGCTAAGGTTGTTTTTTAACATGAAATCCAAATTATTAGCTGCGGAGACTCTAAGTCACAAAGGCTCACTAATGGTTCAAACCAGACACCTTTTGTTAAAAACAGTTTTCAGATACATTAAAAAATATTTTGTATCCATATTTATTAAATCGGCAGATTAAGATTATCACGGAAAAGAAACAAAACCAGAAAGAATTTATTATTTAATTTCTACAAATGATATGATAGAAATTGAGAGATCGAAATAATATATAACTTTATCTTAATAATTCATATTTTTGAAGTTCAATACTATGCAACAATTTAAACGGATAAAATTTTATGAAAAACTTTTCAATAATTTCATCATTATTATTGATTCTCCTCTTTGCAGGATGTTTAAAAGAAAACAATCAGCCATCAGCAGCAGGAAAAGCAATGGATTCACTTAAGACAATGATATCACAATTTGCTCCAACCGAAATTAAATATGATTCAACTTTGCTTAATGCACACCAGAAAATTGTACTACAGAAGCTTTACCAGGCTTCCCGTTTAATCGACAGCATTTTCCTGAAACAGGTATTTTCTCAAAATGTTGAAATAAAAGATCAACTACTGGACGGAAATTCTGAGGAAGACAGTTTGAAACTGGTTTATTTTAATATTAATGCGGGACCGTTTGACAGACTGAATCATGATGCTTCTTTTATTGATAGCTACAAGAAACCTCTTGGTGCAAACTTTTATCCTGATAAAATGACTAAAGATGAATTCAATAACTGGATAAAGAATCATCCTGCAGATGAAAAAAGCTTTACTTCTGAATTTACAGTAATAAGGGGAACACCTGATTCTCTTACAGCAATTCCTTACAGCAATTTCTACCAGCCCGAACTTGGTAAGATTTCAAATCTTTTAAAGGAAGCTGCCCGATATGCAGATAATCCTTCATTAAAAAAATATCTTGAGCTTAGAGCCAAGTCATTTGAGACTAATGATTATTTTGAAAGCGATATGGCATGGATGGATCTTAAAAATAATTCGCTGGAAATTGTAATTGGTCCTTACGAGGTATATGAAGACGGTCTGTTTAATTACAAAGCATCGTTTGAAAGTTTCTTGACGATTAAAGATCCCGAAGAAAGTGCAAAGCTTGCAAAGTTTGGAAGCTACTTAAAAGAAATTGAGAATCATCTTCCGATGGATGATAAATATAAGAATACAGAACGAGGTTCCGAATCTCCTATTGTTGTTGCCAACGAAGTTTATTGTGCGGGAGATGCAAAAGCAGGCGTACAGACTCTGGCATTTAATCTGCCAAATGATGAAAGAGTAAGGGAAGCCAAAGGATCAAAAAAGGTTTTGTTGAAGAATGTACACGAAGCAAAGTTTAATAAACTTCTGAAACCAATTGCTGATATTGTATTAGATAAAGATCAGCTACAGTACGTAACATTCGCCGGATTTTTTAATCATACCTTGATGCATGAAATGTCACACGGTGTTGGTCCCGGAATTATTACTGTGAATGGAAAGAAAACAGCCGTTAACAAAGAATTGAAAGAAACTTATTCAACTTTAGAAGAATGTAAAGCTGATATTCTTGGAATGTATAATAATATTTTTATGATTGATAAAGGCGTTTATCCGAAGGAATTTGCAAAAGAAACATACGTTACTTTTCTTGCGGGAATATTCAGATCGGTCAGGTTTGGTATAAATGAAGCTCACGGCGGCGGGAATGCAATTATTTACAATTACCTTCTGGAGAACGGCGGTTACGAATATAATCCTGCCATGAAAAAAGTAAAAGTTAATTTTGATAAAATTTATCCTGCATTAAAAGACCTGGCTAATAAAGTCCTCACTATACAAGCAACAGGTGATTATGAAGGGGCAAAACAATTTATTGCAAAGTATGCAGTAAGTTCTCCATCAATGGATACATTAAGAGCGGAGTTAACGAAACTCCCGGTTGATATAAGACCGGTATTTCAGATAGAAGAAAATCAACAGTAATTACAAACAATGCGGGTCAGTTCTCTGGAACTAATCCGCTTTATTTTTTTCCTTTGAATAAAAATAAAATCCGATTCGGGTTAACCTTCAAGGTCTTCCAATTTTAATCCTGCGGGTTGACCTTGAAGGATTTACTCTTCTTCTCTTTCATCAATTACTTTTATGCTACCTTTTACAGGAAATTCTATGATGTAAGTTTTTCCCTGTTTATTTGTTAATACGTTATCCCGCAGCCACGGATTATACATCTTAAGAATTTTATAGTTTATTCCTTTCGCAATCGCAAAATCTGCAAGGTCTTTCACCGGGCCGCTGATTGTATCTTCATAAGTTGGAAGCGGTGGATATAAATCATCGTCTTCAATGTCGAAGCCGTATTTTTCAGGATGCAGAAGAATAGTTTTCATTGCAATTATCCGTGCAACGTATCTTGAGGTTTCATCACTTAAAACAAGATTATAATAATTGTTTGTTTTTTGCCTTGCCATCTGTTTTTCAACACCATTAGTCCCCATATTAAAAGATGCTGCTGCCATTGTCCAGGTTCCGAATTCATCGTGAGCATCTTTAATAAACCGGCAGGCAGCTTCGGTTGATTTTTTCAAATCATACCTTTGATCAACTTCGTCATTTATTTCGAGTCCGTATTTCCTGCCGGTATCTTCCATAAACTGCCAGAAACCGACTGCACCTGCGGGAGAAATAACATTCGATAAACCGCTTTCAATTACTGATACATATTTAAAATCATCCGGGATACCGTGTTCCTTTAAGATAGGTTCTATTACGGGAAAGTATCGGTTAGCTTTCTTCATAGAAATAATCAAATATGAATGATAATAGGTGTTAACAATAAATTCCCTGTCCATTCTTTCCCTTACCTCAAAATTATCAAGGGGAACTTTTTCTCCGGCAAAGTCAAGCTTATCGGGAATAGGCGGAGAAACAATCTTGTAACCCTGTGGAAATTTATCATCATCGGCCTGGTTGTTATTTTTTGAAACAAAGTTTGTATAAACAAATAAGAGAGGAATAGCTATTACAAATCCTAACAGGAACGTATACAGTTTCGGAGGATTAATTCTTTTCATAAGATCAAACTGCCATGTATAATAAAATTGATTGAAGAAAATATAATCAAATATATTTCTTTGTAAATACCAATTGAAGGACAATAAAGAATAATTTAAAATAAAAAACCCCTCCATCTTTCAGATGAGGGGTTCAAACCAAAATTACCCGCCTTTGGCGAGGTCTCGCAAAGCGAAAAGGAAATTTACTGACCTAAGTAAGCCTTTAATGAGCTGCTTCTGGATGCATATCTTAAGCTTCTCAGGGCTTTTTCTTTAATCTGTCTTACTCTCTCCCGCGTAAGATTAAAGCGTTCGCCTATCTCTTCAAGTGTAGCTGCGTGCTCGCTGTTTATTCCGAAGTATAATTTTATTACTTCTGCTTCTCTCTCATTAAGAGTTGAGAGCACGTTTTCTACTTCCTGCTTAAGAGATTCTTTCATCAGCGTACCGTCGGGTGAAGGCTGCTGATCATTTACAAGAATATCTCCGAGACTATTCTTGTTATCATCGCCTTCTTTTAACGGTGCATCCATTGAAACGTGACGACCATAAAGCTGCATGGTATCGGCAACTTCTTCAACATTCATATCAAGAACCTGTGCAAGCTCTTCGGTAGTAGGTTTTCTCTCGTATTCCTGTTCGAGATCCCTGTAAGCTTTGCTAAGCTTTCCAAGGGAACCGACACGATTAAGAGGAAGCCTGACGATTCTTGACTGCTCGGCAATTGCCTGCATAATTGATTGCCTGATCCACCATACTGCATAGGAGATAAATTTAAATCCTCTGGTTTCATCGAATCTTTGTGCGGCTTTTATTAATCCCAAATTTCCTTCATTTATCAGATCACCGAGAGATAATCCCTGATTCTGGAATTGCTTTGCAACACTAACTACAAATCTCAGGTTTGCTTTAGTTAGAGCTTCAAGTGCCAGCTTATCTCCCTTCTTAATCCTAATCGCTAATTCAATTTCCTGATCAGGAGTAAGTAAGTCCACTTTTCCAATTTCCTGCAAATACTGGTCAAGCGATTTACTTTCCCTGTTAGTGAATTGCTTAGTTATCTTCAATTTAATCAACTCCTAATAATTTGGTTTATGGATTATTACATTAGATATAAGAACAATTTTTTCGGTTCTGAAAATTTTCCGAATAAAGCTATTAAATATATGTAATATTTTACTAAATGTTAAGATAAATTTTAATCCTTTAGAAGGAATTACTGTATTTATAGACGAAATAAGAGCTTTAAAAGTTTCAATATGCGTGACTTTAATCATTATGGGGACAAATAATTACCCTTTCCTTAATTCTCTCCAAATTTGTTTACAGATAATAACAATTTAATCGAAAAAACTCAACTGCCCGGTTTTTACAATAGAATCAAAGGATTCTCCCATCAGGCTTAGAACAGAATCGGCAATTGGTTTTATCTGCTTATCAATATAATGCTGGTAATCTATATCGTTATGCTTTAACTCAATTGGTACCGGTCCCCGTTTCGTAATCACATAATAAATTGTTCCGCTGTTTTTTTCAATTAGCTTTGCTGCACGGACATGCTGGGGAATATTTTTTGTATAATCCTCTACATCCTTCCTCAGTCTTTTCCGGTAAACAAGCTTATCATCAAACTCGCCCGAGTTAACTTTCTTAACGACTTCTTTAATCCAATCCTTTACCTCCTTCCCATAGAAAATTCTCTCATATAACTCAACCTGAAAATCTTTTGAGAGTCTTGTCCAGTCACTCCGTACAAACTCCAATCCGACAAATTCAATTTTATCTTCAGTTTCCGTTTTTAACAAGCCGGCATATCGTTTTTTTGCACCGGATTCACTTCCCCGGGCAGGAGTGATAATAAATTTCTTATAGTATTTTTCAAATTCTATTTCAAGGAATGATTCGACATTATAATCTTTTTTAAGCCTGGTCTTCCAGTACGAATTCAAATCCCGAACAATCTTTTCTCCATCTTCAGAAGAAAAATTAGTTATTAATTCGGGCAGCTTAACAAAGAGGGAATCTGTATCGCCATAAACAACCTTAAATCCTTTTTGTTCGAGATATTCTTTACTTCTAAGCAGCAGCCATTGCCCGGTTCCGGTAATAGCGGAAGGAAGATCGGGATGATAAAACCGGCAGCCGTAAGAACCCATTACCCCGTAAAAGCTGTTCATTAAAATTTTGATTGCCTGTGAAAGCTGTTTATCTTTTTTCTTTTTCGCTTTATTCCTTTGTTCAATCAGCCGGGAAATGAAATCAGGCAAAAAATGATGTGTAGATGAAAACTTATAACCTGTCGGAGTTACAATAGTATCCTTTGAAGATAATAGTCTTGAGTATGGATCTATTTTAAATGTTTGTATGATTGATGGATACAAACTTCTGAAATCAAGTACAATTACATTATTATATAAACCGGGTTTGGGATCAAACACATAACCACCGGCAGCATGATCGGATGTTTCGAGGTCCCTGACATTAGGGGCAACATATCCTTTCCTGTGCATCAGGGGAAGCAGGAAATGATCGAATGCAGCAGTCATCATTCCAAGCTGATCCATTAATAACCCTGATAACTGGGACCGCCTCACAGACAATTCGATAAGTCCGGATTTCCTGAAAATTTCGGTAACAAGCACTGCGTCCTGCAGATTATATTCAGCAAGTTTCTTTTTGTCTTCCGCAAACAGTCTTTCAATTTCAGCCACCTTGTTTTCATCGGGCGTAATTGTTTTACCTTCCCGCAGTAATTCCTGTGCAACTGTTTCAAGCTTGTAATCTTCAAAAGTAAAAAACGAAGAACGCAGCGATTGAGGACCATCAATTACTACTCTGCCGTAGACAGAAGCAAAATATCCGCCGCCTTTCCTGCTGCGAAGTGATACTCTTCCGTTCCCGCGTGTAATTTCAAATGGAACATATAGCTCATTACATTTTGATTCGAGAAACATCAGATCGAAACCGATTACATGCCAGCCAATTATTATATCAGGATCTTTCTCTTTGATCCATGATATAAAATTCTGCAATAGTTCTTTTTCAGCAGGAAAGAAGGATATCAGTTCATTATTCTTCCCTTCTCCAACCATAAAAACTTTTTTCTCTTCATTTTTTCCTTCAGTTAAATGAACCGCTATGGAATAAAGCAGACGGTTGCCTGACCCGGTTTCAATATCGATAGAAGCAGTTTTAAATTGGGGAGTAAATTCACAATCTTCTATTTGCGGATTTAAAAATTGTACTATCCTCCCTTTATTTTCTGATTTTCCTGTTATTTTAACCTGTGCATTTAGAAAACGCTCCATCAAATATCTTTTTACGGGATCTACGTCCGACTCATAAGTCCTGACATCATTTTTATTAAGCTCTTCTGCAGCAAGTTTCAGGTTCCTTTCAGTATTAAAATAAAGGGCGTCGACATCTTCGCCGTAAAAGTTTTTAAGCTTAACCGGTTTTCTTTTAAAGGCTAAGTTCAGCCCCGTTTCACTCACACTTCTTTCTATAAAGAAAACAGGCTTTACATTCGTTATAATTATTTCAACAGGAGATGAATTATCAGATACCCCGATGAATTTTAAAACATTCCTCCCTTTAATATCCTGCCATTCACCCGTTAATATGAAAGCTTTAATTGTATTCAAACAGTAAATTAGATATTGTTATTTAATGCCTGTACAAATTTTTCGCTATTTTTCCGGGTATTCAATTCAAATATTTTTCTGGTCGGTTCAATTTACGATGAAAAAGTTAGGGATAAAATTAAAAATATGTCTTATAATTTTGATCTCGGGATTGTTGTTCGTATTAATTGAAGCTCAAATGTCAGAATATTAATAAAAGAATAAGATGAAAAGTCCGCTCGTTAAAATAGTAATTATTCTTATAGCAGTAATATTAATTCCAATGCTATTCTTTACTGTTTATGAAATCAGTTCACTGAACACAAGTGAAAAAGTATTAAACCAGATATACTCAAACCAGCTCGATGCAATTTTATTTTCTGTAAACCAGTACTCTGAAGACGTTGTAAGCGGATGGAGAAATAAAATTAATAATTCTCTTTCGGGGAAAGGAGAAGAATTAATAAATGCTTTTTTGAATGATTACAATTCAGTAGAATTTGTTTTCATTACAGACAGCCCGAATGGGAGTAATTTAAGAATTTATTCCAAACAGGTAAAAGTAAAAGATATAAGAGAAAATGTTTCGGAATTATTAGCATTAAAAGAAAAGATTATTAAAAGACTTTACACCTATAAGAAAAGCAATTATTTAAAATTAGAACCGGTAGAAATTTCGCACAACAATTCTTCCGTACTTTTTTTACTTGATGATAATTCATTATGCGGCGTTATATTTAATCCAGTTGCCTTTATTAATCAGCTCCTCGATTCAAAGATGAGAAGCATTGCGGGAAATGAGTTTGTTCTTGCAGTTTATAAACCTGAAAGCAATAACATAATTCTTTCCACAGACCCTGTTGATCTCAAAGACATACGACAGACAAAATCTTTATGGCTTCTGCCTCAGTTTAATCTGGGCATTACCCTTAAAGGTAAAACAATTGAAGAGCTTGTTAAAGCCAGAACCACCCAAAATTTAATTTTAATTGCGGGAATAACTTTCCTTATAATCATTGGTATCTGGCTGGCTTTCAGGAATATTAAAAAAGAAATTCAGCTCGCACAGATAAAATCGGATTTTGTTTCCAACGTTTCGCATGAACTCAGAACGCCTCTTTCATTAATAAGCATGTTTGCTGAAACTCTTGAAATGGGCAGGGTAAAATCTGAAGAAAAGAAAAACGAATATTATTCGATTATTCATTCCGAAACCAACAGGTTAAGCAGCATAGTAAACAAAGTGCTCAACTTTTCAAAAATGGAAGCGGGAAAAAGAACATTTCGTTTTGAAAAAACTGACCTGAACGAAATAATTGAAAACATTTTTAACACTTACAGTTTTCATCTTCAGAATAACGGGTTTGAATTTGTTCTCAAACTGGAAAAAGATATTCCACAGATTAATATTGACGCCGATTCAATTTCAGAGGCAGTAATAAATCTTATAGATAATTCAGTAAAATACAGTGATAAAAATAAAACGGTTTATTTAAGAACCGGGAAAGAAAATAGTTTTGTTTTTGTCGAGGTTGAAGATAAGGGAATCGGAATATCGGAGTCAGATCAGAAAAAGATATTTGAAAAATTCTTTCGTGTTTCTACCGGATATGTTCATAACGCAAAAGGAACCGGGCTTGGTCTTTCACTCGTTAAACAAATTGTTCATGCACATAAAGGGAAAATTACTCTATCCAGCACTTTGGGTAAAGGAAGCCGTTTCAGACTATTGTTTCCATCTTCCTGAAATAATTATTATTGAAGATGCTTTTCGCTTACAAATATTTTCTGTAACAAACCACCTGACTTTGCGTTAAAATAAGCACCTTCATTTTGTGTAGATGTTACGATTGCACCGGTAGTATCTCCATAAGCAGTAACTGTAATAGCTCCTTTTGAAGTTGATTCGATGGTCAAAGTAAATTCGGCTTTTTGTAAATCCGATGCCGGCGGATTATCAATAAAGCTGCTGCCGGTTAAATGTGAAAGCGTTCTGAGATAATTCGCTGTTTTAGCAGAATCGGTTTTTGTACCGTTTATTGTCCAGTCCTTATCATTCTTAACAAGCTCAAATGAATTATCGGGATAAGTAAATGTGAGCTTTTTCCAGTTTGTATCATTGTCATTTACAATCTCGTTATTCCTGAAATAATCAGGTTTCTGATTGAACGCCATATCAAGAAAGCCCTGAGTTTCATACACATCATTTTCCCCGTTCAGTCTTACATAAGTATTCATTTGCCTCGGCTGCTGGAATGCAAACTTCCCTACAATCATGTCAAGCGTATTATCTTTTCCTTCAAAAACCTGTACACGTGTACCCCCGGTATCGACTTTAAATTCAGCCCACTTTGATTTATCCTGAGCAGCAACTCTTTCAGGTTTAACCTGGACAAGCATATTGAGCAGTGATTGTATTTTATTCTCCGGAACACCCGCTGTCAGGTTATCATTCAGTTTTACTTTCCAGTTCTTATCGCCTTCTTTATATAACCTGACCTCTTTATGATTTGTTGCCCTCGGATAAATTGAAATTGCGGTTACCTTTGCAGTATCAATATTTACTATATCGGTTTTAAAAGTTCTTTCACCCCGGTTCGATTCAATTATCATATAGATTGCTGCAATGATAATTAATACGCCGAAAACAATTAAAAGAGACTTATTTGAAACTTTATTAAACATAATTTTCACTCATCCATTTGTTCCGTTTATTTTTCCTGATTCTGTACCGCACTACTCCATAAATTATTATCAGGAAAATGGGCAGCAGGAAGTTTAAATATTTAACAAATGTTTTTGTACCTTCTTCTATATCAGGATCGAGAGGACGCGAGGTTACGCCTTTGGTTCTTAATGAAATCAAACCGGTATCATCGGACAACCAATCAATTGCATTAGACATAAGATTAACATTATCACCCTGCAGCTTCTGCTGATTTTGTCCTTCACCGTTTACAGCAAAATCACCATCTCCAAAGACAACCATCTTTGTATTTGCTCCATCAATTTTACCGCTTAATGCTACAGCTACAGGTAAAGATGATTTAGGAAAATCTTCTCTTGTCCAGTTTTTCATTACATCAAAATAAACCGGGGGTTTCTGCAAACCGGTTTTGTCCGAAGTATAAGCAAGGTTAACATAATGAAGTGAGGTATCCGCGGGATTAACCATTACCGGGCTTGCGAACGGCATCATTACCTGCTCTATTCCGGTAGTAATGGCATGTTTTTCAAATTTGGAAATTATGGGAAGATAGGGAAACTTAACAGGTGTATTCATCATGAACATTCCCTGGTTCTGTCTTACCATTACATTCCCGCTGTTCACATCAATTATAAAATCATCCTCTACTTTAATTCCTTTTTTATTCAACCAGTCGGCAAGACCTGTAGTAACGCTTTTTCCTTGAGCATTTGAAAAATCACCCTGTACCCTGTTGATAGCCACAAGAATCCTCCCGCCGCTTGCAAGGAAGGCATCAAGTTTGGTAAAGACAATTGGCGGAATTGTATCTTTTGGGGCAACTATTATAAGAGTTTTCAAATTTGCCGGAATATTTGTTGTATCATTTACAGTAACCTGCTTCACATCATACATAATAGCAAGCTGCTGATCAAGCTGGGGCATTTCCTGAAGCTTGGGTTCGCCATTACCCTGTAAAAATCCGACCTGAGTTTTTTGTTTAAGAGTCATCTTTTTAATGCTGGATGAAAGGTCATATTCCATTGCAGCACCCGGCTGTATAAGTGGAATTACTTCTTTCTTTTCACCGTATTGAAGAATTGCGCCGAGGTAAGCTTTCTGCTGTTTCATCTGGTCGCGTTCACGAACATTTATTACGACCGGTCTTATTCCGCTCTGCTGTGCTTCCATCTCTTTCTGCTGATCATCGTTCGGGTTTATAAACTGGTAAACAATCTTACCGCCTGAAACGCTGCCGTATTCAGTCAGAAGATCTTTAAAGTCGCTTTTTACTTTAGCAACATCAGGCGGCAGGTTCTCTGAAAAATATGCTGTTACTGTTACAGGTTCATCCAGAGATTTAAGAATATTTTTTGTGGCATCACTTAGAGTGTATTGCCCGCCTTCTGTAAAATCCACCCTGAGAAAGAATTTATTTGCAAGAAAGTTCAGCACAATGAGAATCCCAACTAACAGAAGCAGGGATGAAATTATTTTTTGTTTAGTTACCATAATTAATCAACGATATTCCTTTTTGATAAAGCCGTTTCGGCAAGTACAAGACCCAAAAATGAAATGCTGAGGAAATAAATAATATCTCTTGAATCCACAACTCCTCTTGAGATTGATTCGAAATGATTATTTATTGTAAGGTAGTCCAGAATTTCTCCGATTGTTCCTGTAAAATCACCTGCAAGCACCTGGAAAATAATCAGGAAAAACACACCGATAAAAAGTGCAAGCATGAAAGCCACAATCTGGTTACTTGATATGCTACTTGCAAATAAACCAATGCTGATATAAGTCATGCTCATTAACACTAATCCAAGATAACCGCACCAGACGGCACCATGGTCAACCGGTCCCATCGACCAGACACTGATGTAGTATGGAAGAGTTAAAGCAAGGGCGATGACTATCAGCAGAAGACACGCAAGAAATTTTCCCACAATCACTTCCCAGTCACTTACAGATTTGGTTAAGAGAAGCTCGATTGTCCCTGTTTTATTTTCCTCTGCAATCATTCTCATTGTTAAGGCAGGAGTAAAAAAGAAGAGCGTCCAGTATGCAACCGAAAAAAACGGCTGCAATGTTGCCTGCCCTATAAAAAATATATCAGAACCAAAAAGCCATGTAAAAAATCCACTTAAACCGAGGAAGACTACAATAAGTATATATGCAGTAAGTGAATCAAAAAATGTTCTTAGTTCTTTTGCTGCTATTGTCCAGATTTTTGCCATTATTATTCTATTGTTAAATCCCTGAAAATATCTTCGAGTTTTGTTTCTATTGGAGTCATCTCAGTCAGTATCCAGTTTTTCTGAACACACAACTGAAAGATTGATCTTCGTGAAGTCTTTCCGCCTTTACTTTGAATGATGAAAGTTCCCGATGCGTCAGCAACAGGATCTACCAATCCAACCGAATCAAGGTTCTGAAGCGAAGAAATTAATTCATCTCTGTTTTTTGCTTCAGCGATCTGCACCTTTACAACTTCCTCCCCCTGGGCCTGTTTCCGCAAAGTATCGGGAGTACCATCTGCAACTATTTTTCCCCTGTTAATAATAAGTATTCTGTCGCAGGTAGCTTCAACTTCAGGAAGAATGTGCGTACTTAAAACCACAGTTTTCTCTCTGCCGAGCTCGCGTATAAGTTTCCTTATTTCAATTATCTGGTTCGGATCAAGACCTGTTGTAGGTTCATCGAGTATCAGCACTTCCGGGTCGTGAATCATTGCCTGAGCAAGTCCAACCCTCTGCCGGAAACCTTTGGAAAGTTCCCCGATCTTCTTGTGTTTTTCTTCATTTAACCCAGTGAGATGAACCATCTCAACAATACGGTTTCTTATTTTATTCTTATCAACTCCCTGAAGCTCAGCCACAAAGTCAAGATATTCAAGCACCGGCATTTCATAATATAAAGGATTGTTTTCCGGCAGGTACCCGATTTGTTTCTTAATTTCTTCCTGATTTTCGCGGATTGAATAATCACCAACCTTTACATCACCTTCGGTTGGAGCCATAAAGCAGGTAACTATCTTCATGGTGGTAGTTTTCCCTGCCCCGTTAGGACCGAGGAACCCAAGTATTTCTCCCGGCTTTACTTCAAAGGAAATTGAATCGATTGCTTTTTGAGAGCCATATTGTTTGGTTAAATTCTCAACCGTAATATTCATACTGTCCCATTTTTAATGGATGAAAATTTATACCTGGTAAATTCTTTTTGACGGGTGCTAAAATAAAAAGTTCCGTTTAAAATAAAAATGATATAAAAAATTTTTGTTACTGTAAAAATGCTTACCTAAATTAGCACTGTTTTTTTGAAAGGAAAAATATTAGTGCCGACTGAAAGATTTGAAAAATTAAAAACAGGATTCCAGCCATCTTTCTGGGTTGCCAATGGAATGGAGCTTTTCGAAAGACTCGCATACTACGGACAGGCAACTATTTTAAGTGTTTTCCTGCGAAATCATTTAAAATTCAGTGAAATACAGGCAGGACAGCTTTCATCCATTTTCGGCGGTTTAATATATTTTCTACCGATATTTGCCGGTGCACTTGCAGATAAGTTTGGATTTAAAAAAGCATTTACTTTTGCTTTCTTTGTACTTGCAATTGGCTATTTTCTTATAGGTTCTACGGGAATATCTGCTTTCTCCGGCTGGTATTCACAATCAAGTCTTTTCCCTGTTCTATCTTTAATATTAATATTTACAGCAATCGGCGGCTCATTTATTAAACCGAGCGTACTTGGAACAGTTGCACTTACAACTACCACCGAATCAAAATCTCTTGGCTATGCAATTTATTACTGGCTTGTAAATATCGGGGCAGCCATAGGCCCTTTACTTGCTTATCTTGTAAGAGATTCAATTGGTATTGAATATGTTTACCTTGTATCTGCAATGAGCTGCGGCTTAATGTTTTTTGTTTCAATTTTCATTTTTAAAGAACCTGAACTAAAACTTGCGGAAGAGCGTGAAAGCCTTTTAACGGTTGTTAAAAATTTATGGACAGTAGTTAACAACTTTAAGTTTATGATTTTCCTGTTAATATTTGCTCTTTACTGGATTGTCTTTTGGGAATTTTTCATTGTAGTACCCTTTTACATTTCAGATTATATCTCACCTGATGCCCCTATTGAAATTGTTTTATCCACCGGAGCCTGGACAATTATTCTTTTGCAGATTCCAATAAACCGATTAACAAAACATATCCCTACTCAGACAGCAATACTGATAGGATTTGTTTTTGCCGCTTTAAGCTGGTTTCTCCTATACTTTGCATCTATTTCCGGAATTACAATAGGGATGGGTTTAATTGTTGCAATGATATTTACATTTTCTCTCGGCGAACAAACACAGGCACCAAGATTTTACGAATACCTTGCCGATCTGGCACCAAAAGGACAGGCTGCTTTATTCCAGGGTTTTGCTTTTCTACCGATAGCAATTGCATGGTTAGTTGGAGGAATTTTCGGAGGTTGGCTTTACCAGACATTTGCAACAAACCAGAACCGTCCCGATCTTGTTTTTCTGATTATTGGATTAGTTGGGGTTGCAGCCGCATTTTTTATGCTTTTATACAATATATATATGAAAAGAAAAGGATAGAGACTGCTAATAAATTTACAATTGATAATTTATAACTTACAATTCATTTATTCTTTGTGAAATTCCTTTCAATTCGTGATTTATTAAATCGGATAAATTTGATTCTCTCTTTTATTGGCTATAAGTTTCAGTTTTCATTTTTATAAATTTTATATGTTAGAACCAAAGGGGATTCGAAAACTATCGGAATTTATGAATTATTACAGTACAACTGAAGTCGTTTCCAATTTCGCCCCAAAAGGTTTATTATGAAGAAAATTGCTGTTGTTGCTCTGGGTGGAAATGCACTAATCCGGGGAAACGAAATCGGAACTATTAACCAGCAGGAAAAGAATACTTACAATACTCTTGTTAATCTCATTGAACTTCTCAAAAATGATTTTAATATTGTTATTACTCATGGAAACGGACCTCAGGTCGGGAACATACTTTTAAGGAATGAAGCCGGATATAATCAGTATAAAATTCCCAAGATGCCTCTCGATATCTGCGTGGCTGATTCTCAGGGTGGAATTGGTTATATGATTGAAAGGCAGATGAAGAATATACTTACTGAAAATAAATTAAGACGAAATGTCGTCACGGTTGTTACAGAAGTTCTGGTTGATCTTGATGATCCGGCATTTAAGGAACCTACCAAACCTGTTGGAGCATTCTTCTTAAGAGAAGAAGCTGAGCTGCTTGCACGTGCAAACAATTGGGTGATTAAAGAAGATCCACGGAAAAGAGGATGGCGTAGAGTTGTTGCTTCTCCCAAGCCACTTGAAATTGTAAATAAAAAAATTGTCAAAGACCTTGTGAAGAAAGGTACAATAGTTATTGCAGCAGGAGGAGGAGGCGTCCCTGTTTATAGGGATAAAAAGAAACAATTACAAGGAGTGGAAGCAGTAATTGATAAGGATCTTGCATCTTCACTTCTTGCAAACGAGATTGGTGCCGATGCTTTCTATATTTTAACAGATGTAAAAAATGCCTATATCAATTTTAACAAGCTGGGGCAAAAGGCGCTTGAAACGATTACTCTGCCGGAAGCAAAAAAATACCTCGATCAGGGTGAGTTTTCAAAGGGAAGCATGGGTCCTAAAATTGAAGCAGCAATTCAATATGTTGAACACGGCGGAAAAGAATCTGTAATTACTGAATCATCGGCACTTGGAGATAAAGATGCCGGGACAAGAATAGTAAAAGAAAAATAATAAGAATAATTACAAGGAAATTTTATGGCAGTCTCAATGAAAGGCAAAAACCTTATTTCAATAAATGATCTCACGCTTGAAGAGATGTATGAAATATTTGATGTGAGTAAAACATTAAAAGAATTACGGCTTACAGGTCAGCCGCATAAATGGCTTGAAGGAAAAACTCTCGGGATGATTTTCGCAAAACCATCCACAAGAACAAGAGTTTCTTTTGAAACAGGAATTTATCATCTCGGCGGTATCGGTTTATACTTCGGACCGAATGATCTTCAGCTTAAAAGAGGAGAAACAATTTCCGATACGGCAAAAGTTCTTTCAAGATATTTAGATGGAATTATGATCCGTACATTCGATCACCAGGACGTTGTTGATCTTGCAAAGTTCGGTTCAATTCCTGTAATAAACGGCTTGACAGATTTACTTCATCCCTGCCAGGTACTGACTGATCTCTTTACAATACTTGAGAAGAAAAGAGAACTGAGAGGATTAAAGCTTGCATATATCGGTGACGGAAATAATATGGCTCATAGCTTATTGAATGGATGTTCAAAAGTCGGAATGCATATAAGCATTGCTTCCCCTTCGGGATACAAACCCAATAAAGATATTGTTAATGATGCAAAAGCAAATGCTAAAAAGATGGGAAGCAAAATTGAAATTCTTGATGATCCTGTCGCTGCCGTAAAGAATGCAGATATAATTTATACCGACGTATGGGCAAGTATGGGACAGGAAGCAGAAGCAAAAGAAAGAATTAAAAAGTTTGCAGGTTTCCAGGTAAATAATAAGCTTGCAAAAAATGCAAAGGAAGATTACCTGTTTATGCATTGCCTGCCTGCTCACCGCGGAGAAGAAGTGGCTGCAGAAGTTATCGATTCAGATCATTCAATTGTATTTGATGAAGCTGAAAACAGGCTGCATGTTCAGAAAGCTGTTATGGCGCTGGTAATGTAGAAATCATTTAACATATAATTTTCAATCCTGCAAAAGAGTTTTCCCTCAACTCCTTTTGCAGGATTTTTTTTACCATTTTTGATTTTGAGTTTTTGAAAATTTTCCTAAGTTTACTTCAACAAATTTCTGAAGACTTATTTTTTAATTACTTACATAGATCAATTAACTCTCCTTGCGCCGGATATTGTTTTACAATAGCACGGTAAGCCCAAAATTACATTTAAATCAAAATCTGAAATTCAGTTCAAATAGAACCGGATTACTAAATTTATTAAGGAGAAATTAAATTGATTAATCTAAAACAATACGGATTTGATTCTTTTTTCGAAAAAGAATTTGAGAAATTTCGTCAATCAGAATTTGAAACCGGTCGCATTACTGCCGAACATAAACAGAGATACACACTAATTACAAGATTCGGTGAAATCCCGGGGGAAGTAACCGGTAAATTTTTATACGATACAGATGATTCATCTTCATTTCCTAAAACAGGGGACTGGGTTGTAATAACTTATTTTGCAGATGAAAATAAATGTATTATTCATGAAGTATTAAATAGAAAGTCATACTTTTCACGGGGGCAAGCGGGGAAAGAAAAAGACTCCCAGGTAATTGCAGCAAACATCGATTATCTCTTCATTGTTCAAAGCTTCAACTCCGATTTCAACATAAACAGGATTGAACGTTACATTTTAATGGCGGAAGAAGGAAACTGCAAGCCTGTAATTATAATAAACAAAAACGATCTCACAGATAATGCCGATAAATATCTTAATGAAATAAAAGTACGGTTAGACAATACTCCTTTATTTTCTATCAGTTGTGAAACAGGAAATGGAATGGATGAATTAAGAAATTTTCTGAAATCAAACAAAACTTACGCTTTGGTTGGTTCTTCGGGAGTAGGAAAATCAACTATTATAAATATTCTGATGAATATTAATATTCAGAAGACTTCGGATATCCGCTCAGCAGACGGGAAAGGAAGACATACAACAACCAGCAGAGAATTATTTCTTTTGCCCGACGAGGCAATATTAATTGATACCCCGGGAATGAGAGAATTCAGTCTTTGGAAGAATGAATTTGAAACGGGAAATGTTTTCTCTGATATCGAAGAGCTTTCCGTTGACTGTAAGTTTACAAACTGTACCCATTCTCACGAGAAAGAATGTGCCGTTAAGCAGGCTGTTGGAGAAGGGGTAATAACTCAAAGTCACTTAAATAATTATTTCAAGCTGAAAAAAGAAAGTGATTACCTTGATTCATTAATCGATAAGAATATTTACCTTGAGAAGAAGAAAAAAGAAAAGCAATTACACAAAGAAATTAAGCGATATTTTAAAAACGGAAATTCAAAGAGAGATTTATGAATTATAAATTAAAATTGTTATCTGTTCTAATGTTGTTGCTTATAATAAGTTCCTGCAGCCAGTCGGGGAATACACAGACCGAAACAGATAAACTGATCGGGAAATGGAAGACAACCGGACAAACTTCATTCAGAGGAAAAGAAATTGAATTTTTACCTGATCACCAGGTTACTCTTGTACTTGCAGACGGCGGCAGGCAAAGCGGACAGTATGAGGTTAAAGATAGTATTATTACTTTCTCAATCGGCGATGCTCCTCCATTTAAAATGAATTTCAGATTTGAAGATGATAAGCTTATCCTTACTTCTACACAGAATATTGAAACAGTATACGAGAAAAATGAATGATTGAATCGCTTCAAAAAAAGTTTTTTATTCTCGAGGAGAAAAGAAAAGATCTTTTAATCTGCTTGATAAACTGGATGAAAAACAGTTGAATTACAGACCGGCAGAAGATAAATGGTCTATTACACAGATTGTTTTTCATCTGGTTAAAGCAGAACAGCTTTCTCTTATTTCAATCAATAAAGAAATGAAAAATGAAAATCAGCAGAAAGCCGGACTTTCAGCCTTAGTAAGAGCTTCGTTATTAAAATATTCTTTAAAGTCCCGCCTCAAATTTAAAGCCCCGCCTATACTTGGTAAAATGCCCGAGACGTATGATTTAAATGAACTAGAAACAAAATGGATAACTATAAGAAATAAACTCAATATTACATTAGGTGAAGTAAATCCAAATATTGGAAAGAATTATATGTTTACTCATCCCTACGCCGGAAGATTGAACATCGAACAGACCATGGATTTTCTTGTTGAACATTTCAATCATCATTGCAGGCAGATAAAAAACCTGACAAAGTTCAAATTGATGAAATAATTGGATTATGAAGAAGTGGATTATTGATTGCTTTCCGGTTATGGAGCGAAACTCCATTTTTCACTTCCAGAGTAACGTACGTTAAAAAGACTAAAGGAAATGTGGGTGTACACAATTAGCTACAAATATTATCGCTCACCTTTCTAATTTAGTTAATCTTTTTTTATTTGAACCATCTGAATTCATTATCCATAAACCTCCCTCTTTTAAGTTAGTATTTGTATATACAATTTTATTTCCTAAATGATTATAAGCAGGAAAATTTCCCCCATCAAATGTAATTTGAACCATTGCCCCCGTTTCCAAATTAATTTTCCATATATTCAGCCGAACAGGCAAATCATATGAGGCTACAAATAAAAATTCTTTTTCATCAGGGGATACACAGCAATCTTCCAAATATAAATTTTTATTATGAACAGTGATAAGACTATCCTTAATACCAGTCTCTATATTTATTCTGCTGATTTTGGGCCCTAAATATTTTCCCTTATTATCATAAAAGTAGGTGCCATAATAAATTTTTTTTGAATCCCAACTCCAGCTTGAAAAATTACCATATTGTCCTACAATTTTGGATGAATCATCTTTTAGATTATATAAGGATACTCCACATTCAGGATCACAAATAGTTTTATCATATGAAATAAATTTTCCATCGGGAGACCAGTTACAGAAAAAATCCTGATCTGAATATATAATTCTTGAAAGACCAGACCCATTTTTGTTTACAATATATATACTTCCATCAATAGAAACAGCAAGACGATCATTGTCCGGTGCCCAGGTAGGAGAATTTAATAATCCTTGATCTCTGAGAATATAACCAAGGTAATTACCGGAGGTATCAACAAAATGTACTGCATAAATACTATCATATTGACCCTGGAAAACTATTAACCTGTTATCATAGGAAAATTGAGGATCCAGTTGGTGACAGGCAATACCTCCTTCCCCATTATCAACAGGTTCTGTACTTTGACTGCAATTAGTATTTATTAAAAATAAAAGACTTGAAATGATTGTTAATGTAATATATCCCTTAATCATTGTCTCTCCTATTCAATAAAAATATATCCTGCAACTAAATAAAACATTTTTAAACTATCACCGTATTTTTCTGTGCTCTTTCATTAAATAAATGTAACTCTTCTTTTACTTCTTCCTCAACTCTGTTTAATTTTGAATATTGAATTAACTGAACTACGTCCAGTACTATAATTTGAAAAATAAAGATGAACCAAATGCAAGTACTAAAAAGAATGTCGCTTTTAATGATTTTGTTTTTATTAATTGATTTTCCTGTAAAACCGCAAACAGAAAAATCCGCACTGGCAGGAACCTGGCAGGGATCGCTTAAAGTTTCTACTATCGAGCTTCGCATAGTTTTTAATGTATCAGATTCAACCGGGGAGCTTGCTTCAACCATGGACAGTCCTGACCAGGATGCATTTGGTATTAAGGTCGATTCAACTCTATTTGAAAATGACAGCGTTTACTTTTACATCTCTGCAGTAAAAGGATACTATGATGGAGTTCTTGATAAAGACAGCATTAACGGAACCTGGCACCAGGCAGGAAGAAGCTGGCCGCTGGTGCTTAAAAAATCCGGCAAAGTTGAAGTTCCCAAAAGACCGCAGACTCCCGAAAAACCTTACCCTTACAATGAAGAAGATGTAACCTTTGAAGATAGCACGGCAGGAATTACACTTGCGGGAACCTTAACCACACCTAAAGAAGGAGGACCTTTCCCTGCAGTTGTTCTTGTAACGGGTTCGGGTCCCCAGGACAGGGATGAAACTATTCTTGGACATAAACCATTCCTGGTACTTTCAGATTATTTAACACGACAGGGAATTGCTGTTCTTCGTTATGATGATAGAGGAGTTGGAAAATCAACAGGGAATTTCTCAGGTGCAACCACAAAAGATTTTGTAAATGATGCTCTTGCTGCAATAGATTTTCTGGAAACAAGGAAAGATATAAGACACAATGAAACAGGAATTATAGGGCACAGCGAAGGCGGATTGATTGCACCTATGGCTGCCGTTAAAAGCAAGGATGTTAATTTTATAGTACTTATGGCTGGCCCGGGTGTTAGCGGAAGAGATATTCTTTTGGAACAGTCAAAGCTTATAGAAAAAGCAATGGGCAGTAGCGAAGAAAAAATAAATAACGACATTCAGCTTGCAAAAAAAATATATAATGTTGTTGAAAATGAAACGGACAGTTCAGAAGCAGCAAAGCAAATAGAAAATATTTATAAGAATTACTATGCCGGGCTTGACTCAACCGATAAAGTAGAATTTGGAAATGATCCTTCTGCAGTTTTTGAAAAACAGGCTCAGACTGTATTAAGTCCCTGGTTTAAATTCTTTCTGACTTATAATCCTGAACCGACACTGGAAAAAGTAAAAGTTCCCGTGCTTGCAATTAACGGAGCCAATGATCTTCAGGTTCCTCCAAAACAGAACCTTCCTGCAATAGAGGAAGCCTTGAAAAAAGGGGGAAACAAAGATTACAAAGTTGTGGAAATTCCAAAGCTTAATCATTTATTCCAGACTTCGGAAACAGGTTCTCCTTCTGAATATTCAAAAATAGAAGAGACCATTTCACCTGTTGCTTTAAAAATAATCGGTGACTGGATTATTGCCCACACTAAAAAATAAATTTTATGGGATTATCTGAACTTAAAAATGATTTAAAGAATGAAGCCAATGAAAAACAGGCTGTTGTACTTCGACGTTTTTTTAAAACAGGAAAGGGAGAATATGGAGAAGGGGATTTGTTTTACGGAATAAAAGTCCCTGTGCAGCGGAAAATTGCAAAAAAGCACAGAGATATTTCGCTAACTGATATACAGATTTTACTGAATTCTCCTATTCACGAGGAAAGGCTTGTTTCTTTATTCATACTTGTCGATCAATACACCGAGGGGGATGAAAAAAACAAAGAGGGTATCTTTAACTTTTATTTAAAAGAATACTAGGAATATTAATAATTGGGATCTTGTTGATTTGAGTGCGCCTAAAATTGTTGGCGCATATTTGTTAAACCGGGACAAGGAGATTCTCTTTAAATTTGCCCGCTCGTCAAATCTCTGGGAAAAAAGGATTGCAATATTATCTACCTATACTTTTATAAGAAATCAAAATTTTGATATCACCTTACAGATATCAGAAATACTTCTAAATGATAAACACGATCTCATTCACAAAGGTGTAGGATGGATGCTTCGTGAACTCGGCAATAAAAATTTGCGGATTGAAGAAGATTTTCTTAAAAGGTATTATCTCCAAATGCCGCGTACAATGCTTCGTTATGCAATAGAGAAGTTCCCCGAAAAAAAGAGAAAAGATTATTTACAGGGTAAAATTTCCACTCCGAAGACTTAATTATTACTAAAGATAAGCTGGTGACATGTCTCTCCCTTCAGGTTAACACAATTATATTAACTTCCTTACGTAAATAATTTTTGTTTAATTTCATCCATTCTTATTAAACCGATAATGAGGAAAAAATGAAAACTACTAAACACACCGGGATATGCCAGATATGTAAAAAGGAAAAAAAGCTTAGTGAGCTTATGCCCGGAATATCAGTTTCGAATTCAATTGTTGAGCTGATTGCAGACAAAGGTTATCAGTGGGATCCGGAAGGTTTTATTTGTATGGATGATCTGAATAACTTCCGTTCTGAGTTTGTCCATAATATTCTCTCAGAAGAAAAAGGGACACTATCCGAATTCGAAAAAGAAGTTTATGATAGTATTATAGAGGGGGATATTCTTTCCAAAGATGTTGATGCTTCTTATGATACCAAGGCATCCTGGGGTGAAAGGCTGTCTGATAAGATTGCACAATTCGGCGGGAGCTGGCCATTTATAATCTTATTTCTTCTTTTCATAGTAATCTGGATGTTAATCAATATCATTATATTGTCAAACCGAAGTTTCGATCCTTACCCGTTTATATTGCTCAATCTGGTGTTGTCGTGTATAGCAGCAATTCAGGCCCCTGTAATTATGATGAGCCAGAACAGGCAGGAGGCGAAAGACAGGGCCAGATCAATGCATGATTACCAGGTTAACCTGAAAGCTGAAGTCGAGATAAGAAGGCTTCACGATAAAATGGATCATCTTCTTAAGCAGCAGGGAATGCGTATGCTTGAAATTCAGCAGATTCAACTTGACCTGATGGAAGAAATTTCAAAAAATATGAAAAAGTAATAATGATTCTATATAAAGACTTGGTTTGAACTTTATTATTTTTAAAAGTTATTTGTGATATTTATTGAAAGAAATTAATGGAATATAAGATTCATCCTGATACAAGAATTGGTCATGTTCATTTAACAGTTTCTGATCTAGAAAAGTCATTAAAATTTTACAGGGATTTACTTGGCTTTGAAGTTACAACCTGGTATGGCGATTCAGCGGTTTTCTTGTCAGCCGGCGGTTATCACCATCATATTGGTTTAAATACCTGGGCTGGTAAAGGCGCAACTCCATCGCCCCGGGGACATACAGGATTGTATCATTTTGCTATTCTTCTTCCGGATAGGAAAGAGCTTGCAAAAGTATTTAAAAGATTATGGGAGGAAAAATATCCGATTCAGGGAGCTTCAGACCATGGTGTGTCAGAATCTATTTATCTTGCGGATCCGGATGGAAATGGAGTTGAAATTTATGCTGATAAACCGGAATCTGAATGGACAAAAGATGAGAATAGTAATCTTATAATGTACACAGAAGCCTTAAATCTTCCGGATTTATTGTCGGAACTGGAATAATAAACATTTACAATTAAATACGTAATTGCTTACGTTAATAATATGGCAAATGAAGATTTAATAAAAGAGCTGCGGGAATTAGGGATGGCAACCAGGTTAAAAAGACTTGGGGAAAGATTTTCACAGGATGTTGCTAAAATCTATAAAAGCCGGAACCTTGATTTTGAACCAAAATGGTTTACAACAATTTATGCTCTTTATAAAAATGGTCCTATGGGTGTCCAGACACTTGCTCAGTCACTTGGATTTACTCACCCGGCAATAATCCAATTCGTAAATCAAATGAAAAAGAGAAGTTTAGTTGAAACCAAACAGGGTGAAAATGATAAAAGAATAAATTTCATTTCACTTACACAAAAAGGAAAAGAAACTTTTGAGTCGATTCGTCCCCTGCTTACCGATATTGAAGAAGCTACCGTCGAAGTTATGTCATCAACCGGACTGGATATGCTGATACTGATAGATAAAATTGAAGAGGCGCTCGACGAAAAAAGTATTTTTGATAGGATTAACGAAAGGATAAAAGAAAGAGAGCTGAGAGAAATTACTGTAGTAAACTATGAAGTTAAATATAAAGAGGACTTTAAAAAGCTGAATGAAGAATGGCTAAAAAAATATTTTTCTGTTGAGCCGGAAGATGAGAAAATTCTTTCCTCTCCTGAAGAGATAATTAAAAATGGCGGGGAAATATTCTTTGCATTATATAATGATGAAATAGCAGGGACTTGTGCAGCTATTAAAACAGATAAGAAAACATTTGAACTTGCAAAGATGGCTGTTACTGAAAAATTCCAGGGTAAGCAGATCGGCAAAAAGCTTGCATTAACCGTAATCGGTTTCGCTGTTTCTAAAAATGCCAAAAGTATTTTTCTTGAAACAAGCAACAAGCTGACAGCCGCACTAAATCTTTATAAGAAACTTGGCTTCGAACAAGTTCCGAATGATCATCCCGAAAAATATCAACGCTGTACAATAAAAATGAAACTGGAAATATAATTTCATTGGTTATGAAAAAAATTGCCTTCTTTTTTCTTTTTTCCATACAACTTGTACTTGCACAGGATACAATAAACCTTCCTGATTATTTCTATAAAAGACTTGAAGGTAAAATAGGCGACAATTTAAATATTCAAATGAATCTTATACGAAAGGATTCAATTCTTGAAGGTAATTATTTTTATGAGAACATCGGCGAACCGATTTATTTTCAATACGACAGCTACCTGAGCAATGGAAATAAAATTCATATTGCAGAAGAAGGAGGATATGATAGTAATTATAATTTAATCATTACAGGAATATTCGATGGAAAATTTATTTCAGAAAATGAAATGGCGGGGAAATGGAAGAACCGCGATTCCAGCAAGGTTTACAATTTCTATTTGAAGGAGGATTATCCCGAAGGAAGTGCTGAGTTTGAAATAAAACATTTAAACCGGTACTATGGAAAAACAGATTTCAGCCCTTACGCAGTCTCAGTCGAATTGAGTTATCCGGTAATGGTTGATTATCCTGATGCTAATGTTGAAAACAAAGTTAATTCATATATAACGAATGTATATTTATATGAATCATTGGAGGAAGATAACGGGTATCCTGATCTTGAAAACAGGATTGATTCTTTTATTGAAGAATATCAACAGGAAATAGAAGCTGACTCAGAAATATTCAAAGACTATAAACCGGTATATGAAAATGATGAATTAACAGACATTGCTTTTAATTCAGACAACATTCTTTCGCTTGAAATAGAAGAATACCTGTTTACAGGCGGTGCTCATGGCAATTCATCCTATTCTCTTGTAAGTTTCGATCTTCAAACAGGAAAACAAATTAAGCTCGATGATATATTTAATGGCGACTATATGAAAAAATTAAATGAAGTCGGCGAAAAGATATTCAGAAAAAATTTCCTGGCAGATTCAACCCAGTCTTTATACGATCAGGGATTTTTCGGATTTGAAAATGGCTTCGAATTAAATGATAATTTTGATTTATATAAGGGTGGAATAAAATTTCAGTTTAACCCTTATGAAGCAGGGGCTTATGTTTTAGGTGCACCGGAAGTGTTCATACCATATTCAGAAATCAGAGAATTCATCCGTGATGACAGCCCGCTCGGAAAAATTATTGGTAAGAATGCTCAATCGAGATAAAGATAGAGATATAAGCTTAGTGCGAACATCACTACCACAGCCGAAATGAACATTACCAGAAATGAATTAAAAAATAGTTCCATACCAAATCCTCGTGACGCAATATGCATTAAATCTTTTTAATTATCAAGCTTTATCTTTTACGGGAATAAAACCTTCATTTTGCTTGAAATTAAACTAAAATCCCTCTCATTTATCTCAAAAAGCCCGAATCTGAATTTATATCCCCAGGATTTTTTGTTCTCAATAAATTCAAGCTTATCGATTAATGGGCGAATTGGAACCTCCTCACATTCAAGATACTTAGCATTTCTCCTGAATGGTCTGAATGTTTCACTTAATTCAACCTGGTATATATCATCATCTGTAATTTGTGCTATTGCTGTAAATGATTGAAGAGATTCACCATCTATTAAGGAAGTTTTAGGGGAATAAAAAATAACATAATCATTCGTGTGCAGTTTTTGAAGTGGGGTTTTCTTTCCATGTCCTGCCTGAATAATTCCCTTTTCCTTACCAATCATTACATGATCTTTGGAAATAGTATTGATAAAATATTTCATTTTATTCTTCTTTCAGATATTAAATTTATTTGGAAGTAATTTTTATTAACTCCTGTGCAAATTTAACTCCCCTTCCTTCATCTTCGTGCCTGAAATAAATGAAAGCTTCTTTCCAGTTTTGAGCTTCGATTTTTTTCATCCATTTTGATAGAGCCACTTTCGTGTATGATTCTTTCCTTAATCTTAGGTAACCCCAATCGGTGGTATTAATTAATTTTGTTACAGGTTCTTCATCGGTATCTGAAAGACATAAAGTACATTTATAATTTCTTAAAAGGTCAAGCACTTCATCATCAAACCACGATTGATTTCTAAACTCAAAAGCGTATTTAATTGTAGCGGGCAATTCTTTTATAAATCCTTCAAGCCTTGCAATATCTTTTTTAAAGTCTGGCGGAAGCTGTACAAGAAGCATACCGAATTTTTCTTGTAAAGGAGAGGACACTTTAAGAAGGTAATCGATATCCTCTTTTGCATTCTTTAATCTCTTTATATGACTAATACGTTTTGGAGCTTTTACACAGAAACGGAAGTTTTCAGGAACACTTGAAGACCATTTTTCAAAAACATTTGATTTCGGTACGTTATAAAATGTATTGTTAATTTCCCCGTGGAAAAATGTTCAGAATAAAAGGAAAGCATTTTGTCTGCAGGGAGGTCTTCCGGATAGAATTTTCCCTTCCATTCCTTGTGGCTGTAGCTGCTTGTACCGATATACAATTTCATTTTAAAGATTCCTTTTAGTAAACACTACAATATTTAAATTGCGTGGCTTAAGTAAAAACCAAATGGCAAAAAATCCGCTTTAGCAAAATCCCGCTTTGCAGATCTCAATTTCAAAATTAAATCTTCAATCTTGCATTGTCTGGTATTTTAAAGCTGTTTGGAGATTGAATATTATTTGTTCTTTGAGATTTGTATGTTGAAAATTAGACACATTATATCTCATCTGAATATACTGCTGCCGGTAAATCTCTCAAATTATATTGAGATGCCATTACTTCACCATAAGCTCCTGCAGATCTTATTGCAATTAAATCACCACGTTTTGTTTCCGGCAGAATAATCGATTTGCCAAAAGTATCAGATGATTCACAAATCGGTCCTACAACATCGTACTTAATTTCATTTTTATCTGATGACAGGTTTTCAATTTTATGATATGCCTGGTAAAGAGCCGGACGAATCAGTTCGGTCATCCCTGCATCGAGTATGATAAAATTTGTATTCACTCCTTCCTTAATGTACAGAACCCGGGAAATAAGGCTGCTGCATTGCGCTACAATCGCTCTTCCTATTTCAAAATGAAGTTTCTGATCGGGTTTCAATTCTAGAATATTATGAAAAATTTTAAAGAATACCTTAAAATCATTTATTGAATTTTTGTCCGGTTCCTCATAATCCACTCCTAATCCCCCACCTACATTAAGATGTTGAAAATAGATGTTCTGTTTTGAAAACCAATCCTGTATTTCATTCACGTGAATACAAAGACTTTTATAAATTTCTAAGTCAGTAACCTGAGAGCCAATATGAAAATGCAATCCGATCAGATTTAAATTCTTCAATTGATTTAGTGCTTTGACAATTTTCTCAAGATCCCATTTATTTATTCCAAATTTATTTTCTTCCAACCCCGTAGTAATATAATGATGAGTTTTGGGATCAATATTCGGATTAATTCTTAACGCTATGTTTGCATTCTTATTTTTCTTTTTTGCAAGCTCATTTATCACTTCCATTTCCTGCAGTGATTCACAATTAAAACAGAATATATTATTATCTAACCCGGTTATTATTTCTTCATCCGATTTACCAACTCCGGCAAACACAATTTTTTCAGGTATAAAACCTGTCTCGAGTGATCTTTTGATTTCATTACCGCTTACACAATCTGCCCCGAATCCATTTCCATTTATAATTTTAAGAATTTTTCTATTCGCATTTGCTTTAACAGCATAATGAACAATGTACCCGTATTTATCGGTTTCATCTTTTACTGTTCCGAGAGTTCTCCTCAATAATTCAATGTCGTAATAATAGAAGGGGGTTCTTAATTCCTTAAACTTATTTTTAATTTGTTCATCAAACATCTGCTAATCCATAAACAGGTTTGAGTGAAGCGATTGAAGCACCTCCTTTTTATCTTTTGAATTTATCAGAAGCGAAATGCTGTGGCGGCTTCCGCCATAAGAAATCATTCTTACGGAAATATGTTTTAGTGCTTCAAATATTTTAGAGATATGACCTTTCCGTTCAACAATATCGTTACCGACAAGACAAACAATAGAATTCTCCCCGGATGCTTCAACTGAACCATAAATTTTCAGCTCATCAAGAATTTTTGTAAGATGAGTTGTGTCATCAATTGTAAGTGATACTGCAACTTCAGAAGTTGATATCATATCGATCGGAGTCTTATATCTTTCAAAAACTTCAAAAACTTTCCGAAGAAATCCATAAGCCATTAACATTCTTCCAGATTTTATTTTAATCGCTGTTATTCCATCTTTTGCAGCTATTGCTTTTATTCCTTCACCTAAAGACTCTGAAGAGATAAGCGTCCCTTCATCTTCAGGCTGCATCGTGTTCTTTAATCTTACAGGGATGCCTTTTAATTGAGCCGGAAGAATGCTCGAAGGATGAAGAATCTTTGCCCCGAAATATGCGAGCTCAGCAGCTTCATCAAAAGTTAACTGGTAAACAGGTTTCGTGTTTTCAACAAACCGCGGGTCATTATTATGCATTCCGCTTATGTCCGTCCAGATTTGTATTTCATCCGCACCAATTGCAGCACCAATTAAGGAAGCTGAATAATCGCTTCCGCCCCTTTTCAGGTTATCAACTTCTCCATATAAATTTCTGCAGATGTATCCCTGTGTAATGAAAAGGTTATCATCAGGATTTCTTGCAAGCTCCCGTTCAAGATTTTCTTTTATGTAAAAATTATCCGGTTCCTGGTTCGTATCAATTCTCATAAAATTTAATGCGGGCAGAAGCACCGATTTATTTCCTTTTTCTTCAAGATAAAGCTGAAACAAAGCGGAGGAAATCAATTCTCCCTGGGCAAGCACTGCACGCTCTTCATAACGTGTAAACAAATCCTGAGTAAAAGATTTTATATAATTAAAATGAGATGAAATTAATTCCTTTCCTTTTTCTAAATATTCTTTTGTGGAATATAATTCTCTAACCACTTCTGAATATTGTAATTCGAGCTTTTCAATTATTTCATTGGCTTTCTCATTTTCCTTTGCATAAAGGTATTCTGCTATTTGCACAAGTGTGTTTGTCGTTCCAGCCATTGCAGAGAGTACAACAATTTTAGAATCACTCCCTGAAATTAAATTTGCAACTTCTTTCATTCTGCCGGCAGAACCAACAGAAGTACCGCCGAATTTAAGTATCTTCATCTGTTAAAAATAAATAATCGGGAATTTAAGAAGGAATATAATAATTACTTCGAATAATGAAAGATAAAATTTTCAAGGTTATTTCTGTTTGATTATGTTTACAAGAAAAATTTACTGAAGAATTTTATTATTGAAAATAAAATGAATGAAAATGCATCTTTAAATATTGAAATTGTAAAAAAGATTTATCGGGCTTTTGAAAAGCATGATATGAATGCAATCCTTTCCATGCTAAGCCCTGATGTAGAATGGGGAGAACCTGAAAATCCTTATAATCCTGCAGGAGGAACAAGATATGGACATAAAGGTTTCCTGGAATGGACAGAGATAGGTCGAGATGCAGAAGAAATATTACTTCTGGAACCAAAACAATTTCTAACAGATGTAAACAGTGTGGCTGTAATTGGTTATGTTAGATGTCTTGCAAAGCCAACCGGTAAAATTTATGAGACCGATTTTGTACACCTTATTACTTTAGAAAATGGAAAGGTTATTCGTTTCAAGGAATTCTTCGATACTTACATAGCAGGTGAGGCTTTCAGAAAATAGAATCATTTTAAGCATATTTAGAAGTCCCGGTTCTCTAATAATTTTGACTGTTTTTGTTATAAAAGATATTTTATTTTCTGCAGTGGTGAAATTAAATTGTTCGAATAGGATATTACTTTTAATAAATGCTTAAGAATTAGCTAACCTTTTATTAAACCGAATGAATAAATTATTCTTTATAATTTTCATTGCTTGCTTCTTAACTATATCAGCTGCTGCACAAAATTTTGAAAGTGGAGCTTTTGCTGCTCCGGTATTCAAATACACAAAGCTTATTGATCAATCTGCATTAGTGATAGGTGTAAGAGGCGGATGGATTATAAATAAGAGTATTGTTCTTGGTGCCGGATACTATGCTTTAACCAGTAATATAAAAACTCCATATTTTGATACACAAAATAATCAAACAGTAATGATGAATTTAAATTATGGCGGATTGGAGTTTGAATATTTGTTTGTGAGAGATACTAAATTTAATTTATCTGTTGATATGCTTTTTGCAGGCGGCGGGACGGAATTTTATGTCCGTGATAACAGTAAGAAATACAGCAATACAAATTTGTTAGTCTGGGAACCACAAATAAATTTCGAAATTGAACTTTACAGCTGGCTGCACGCAGATGCCGGTATAAGTTACAGGATGATATGGGATAATTACGATATATACAATGTAACAAAGGATGATTTACGGGGAATGAATGTTTCGTTAACTTTTAAGATTGGGAAATATTGAAATCCATTTCTGAAAAAAATAAATCCTTCAGTAAGAAAATTGAATTTTCGAAGAAGAAAATAAAATTAATTTTCTTTATTTGTATCGCCGTAATATTAGTTTTACCTGCAGTGATGTTTCCACAAAGTACAGACTCCACTAACGATTCGCAAAATATAAATCAATCAAAATTTCTTTCGGCAGAGAAGTTTACTTATGCCGGACAAAGACGATACACTTTAGATGGATTGCTGCCGAATCTTCAAACTCAAATAAGACCAACAAGCGCTGCAATTCTGGGAGGAATTTATCTCGGTTCACTTACCTGGCTTCATTTTCACCAGGCAAATGCATGGTGGAGCAAGGACCGGGGACATTTTCATTTTGTTGAAGATTGGGTCTATGCACTTCAGGTTGATAAAGCCGGACATTTTTACGGCGGTTACTTATTTTCCTATTTAATGAGTGAAGGATTAATAGCTTCAGGATTCTCCTGGGATGAAGGAACAAACTGGGGAACAGTGCTTGGTTTAGCTTACCAGACTTATGTCGAAGTGGAAGACGGTTTCGCTACAAAATGGGGATTCAGCCCCTCCGATTGGTATGCCGACGCAGCAGGTTCAATATTTTTTATTGCTCAGCGTTATGTTCCGGTACTGCAAAATATTACACCTAAATGGCAATATGCTCCTTCTGAATGGACAGGAAAACCTGTAATAAACAGACCGCATACATTTATTGATGATTACAACAGCTCAACTTTCTGGTGGTCAGTAAATGTTTATAATCTGCTGCCAAAAGATTTAAAGAAATACTGGGTTCCGTGGTTAGATATTTCATTAGGATATGGCGCTGATGCAATTGATGCGGTTCCAACTCCAAACGAGCCTCCTGATCAATTAGCAACAAGAAGATATATGATTGGTCTTGATTATAATCTTGTAAAATTACTTCCTGAAGGCGGCTGGTTCTGGAACTGGTTCAGGCAGTCATTAAATTTAATAAAATTCCCTTCGCCAGCCATTGAGTTTAAAAATAATGTAACACGTTTCTACTTGTTTTATCCTTTCAGAATATCCCTGGGAAAATTAAAATTATAACTCCAAAATTAATCCCGGTTTCCAAAAATTTAAGCCGCTTATTCATTTCCAGGTTTAACTTATCAAAGAAATAAAACAATCCCCTTTAAAAGGATCTTGAAAAATTACTCTAAAGTTTTTGTACAACCTAAACTTTTGCTAATTGGGAACGATTATAATAACAGGAGAAAAAATGAAACAGAATTGCTGGAGATATAAAAATTGCGGACGTCAGCCGGGCGGGTCTAAAGCTAACGAATTGGGAGTATGCCCTGCAGCAACCGAAACAAAAACTAATGGAATTAATGACGGTAGTAATGCAGGTCGTGCCTGCTGGGCTGTTACGGGCACTCTTTGCGGAGCCAAAGTACAGGGAACATTTGCTTCAAAATTGTCCAACTGCCTGCATTGTGAATTTTACAATCTTGTAATCCGGGAAGAAGGAAAGGATTATCAATCTACAAAAAACATATTACAGCTATTAAAAAATTAATCCTCTAATTTTCTACGTTCATTCTTCCAATAGATTTTTCAATCCCAAAAGAACAACCTCCCAAAATTTTACAGAATCATTAAATCTTTTTTCATCACTGTTAAATTTGTCTTCTGTTATCCTCAGACGAGTCTTTCCCTTCTCATTATTCAATTCATAAGTAACTCTTGAATAGTTTGATTCTTTATCAGGTAATCCTGAATCTATACTGAGATCCAGGGTTCTCAGGTATTTCCCCAGTTCAATATTTACTATAGTACCTTTAACGTGTACTTTTCCACTCTCGGCGTCCCGCCACAAAATAGCGCTTCCTGATTTCCAATCCGATATTACTTCGCTGTTGTGCATATATTTTTTTGTTAATTCGGGATTTGTTATCGCCTCCCAGACTTTTGAGGCATCTGCATTAATCACAATTTCTTTTGTAACAATTAATTGATCAGTCATTTCAATTTATATCTTTATTAATAAAAGTTTTTATACCTTCTTATATCATTTTCACAAAAGCATCTTAATTCAACCACAATAAATCTGCCTCACCAGGATACCTGATACAAATGAAAATTGTCTTATTGCTTCCACCTATAATTCATTTATATATCATTATTCAATTTATTCAATCAGGAAAATCTCTCTGTATCCGCCATTAACCAGGTCCATATAACCTTCCATAATTTTGATCATTTCGGGGTCTATAGATGTCCCGCCACGGACTTCCTTGGCGAAATCACCCAGGTCTTCAACTTCAGATTCAATTACAACAGTCCAGTATGCAGCCGCAATGTCTGTCATAATTTTAAAACCTTTCATCTCCTGTTTAGTGAAAAATGGTGCGGCCTGTTTAAACTTTTTTACAAGTTCTTTTGCTTTACCGGGTTTTGTATGAAATACATCTCTTATTAAGTACATCCGAACCTCCTTTTCTGTTATGGAAACACAATGGATTAAACATGGTTTCAAATGATATAAAGCTGCAGTTAATCTTTTTTAGGATAACTATAATTTACCATCCAGTGAACACCGAACTTATCTGTAAGAGCACCGAAGTATGCACCCCAGAAAGCATCGGCTAATGGCATTACAACTTTACCGCCTTTAGATAATCCCTTAAATAATTTATCAGCTTCTGCTTTGCTTTCAGCTTCAAGTGAAAGGTGTACGTTATTGCCGAAGACTACTTTGAAACCCTGTGATTCCAATGCATCTGTAGCCATCAGCATATTACCTTCTCCAACAGGAAGCGCAACGTGCATAATTTTTTCTGCATCTGTTTTACTCATTTTATCCGCCCCGGGAGTGCCGGTAAATCTGAAGATTCCGCCTGCGAAATCACCGCCGAAAACAGATTTGTAAAAATCAAAAGCTTCTTCGGTATTCCCCGGAAAGTTCAGATAAGGATTTAACTTAGCCATATTATCGATCCTTTCTTATTTATATTTATGGATTAAAAATTAATCGCTTCTATTCTTCTTTCATTAATACCTGATAAAATCGGGTTGAGTTTTGGTTTTCTATTCGTTATTTGAATATTTGTTTCTGTTTATACTTTTTTTCTTCTCTTCAACTTCTTTCACCCTGTACTTTGTAATTTTTGAAATCAAACCAAAAGGAATTTTTTTACCAATTGGAAATTGTATTGTTCCTTTGGAAGTTTTGTACGGCTGTAGTTCTTTCTTAAAAACCTCAATTGGTTTTGATGTTGGAAAAAATCCTATATGATCTTTGAATGCGGCAAAATAAATCAGCACGTTTTTTTGTTTGAAAGCGGGCATATTGTAGCTGATAACTTCTTCCGCTTTAGGAGCGGCTTTTTGAATTGTCTCTCTTATCTGCTGAAGTTTAATCCGGACTTCTCCGGGAATAGTTGAAAAGTATTCATCAATATTTTTAAATGATTTTTGACCTGATTTCATTAATCACTCTCAGGTTTTTTATAATGAAGAACCATTACGCCCGAATTGAATTTTTTTGAATCAAGAAATTGAAGTTTCGTATTTATATCAATTCCATCAAATAAGCGCGGACCTTTTCCGGAAATAACAGGATGAACTGCAAAGAAGAATTCATCGATGAGGTTTTCTTTAAATAACTGACCTGCAATATTTATGCTTCCGACTAAAATAGGTTTGCCTTTCTGTCTTTTCAGTTCTGAAACTGTTGAAACAGGATCTTTTTCAGAAAGAACCGAATTCTGCCAATTAACTTTTTTCAATGTATTTGAAAAAACTATTTTTTTTATCGGGTTAATTTTATCAGCAAATCGTTTCTCACTCTCTGTGCTTTCTGAATCGTTCCAGGCATCAGGCCAGTAAGATTCCATTAGCTGATATGTTTTTCTTCCAAATAAAATGACATCCGCTTCTTCTAATAAATCGCTAAAGTAATTATGCAATTCGGCATCAGCAATCCCTACTGTATGATCTGCAAAGCCATTAATAGTACTGTTTATTGCGTAGATTGTCTTTCGCATTTTTATTTTTCCTTTTGTTGAATTTAATCTGCCTAAACCAAACTCCAGATATTAATTTCAGCAATGATAAAAGAGCAATTAAATTAAGCTTTATAATATCATCTTATAATGTAGTGGTCACATTTGCACTGGCTGAAGCATACTAACGCGGTTGCCTTCAGTATCTAAGAATGAACAATAAAGTCCGACTCCAGGGATATCTCCGGGTTCACCCGGCTTATTTGGATCGCCGCCTAATATTTTTCCTCCGGCTTCAGCGACTTTTTTCATTGATTCTCTAATATCATCAACAGCAATTACTACTGATGGATGATGCGAGATGGGATCAACCGACTTCTGATAAAACCCGCCATTGATCATTCCGACCTCTTTTGGACGCATAGTTTTTTCGTCAGTTTCACAAGTGGATACAACCACATAATTTCCCATTTCAGCGCCAAGCTGCTGTGTCTTCCATCCAAATGCTTTTGTGTAAAAGCCGGACATTCGTTTTCTGTCTTCTGCCGGCATTTCAAAATGCACTACCGGGTTCATTTGTAACATAACTTATCTCCCAGGTCAATTTTTATTATTAATAATTTTTAATCGTTTAATCAGGAATTTCTATTTCAACAAGTTTAGCAAGCTGGTCCAGTGATTCCTGCCAGCCGAGATAACAAAGTTCCTGGGGAATAGCATCAGGAACATTTTCCTGAACCGCAGTAACATCAGAACCACAGGAAACTTTTTTAATAGTAATAGTTGTAATCATTTCACCCGGTAAATTCGGATCATCAAATTGATCCGAATAACGAATTCGTTCATTTTGAACTAACTCAATATATTTCCCCCCGAACGAATGACTTTTACCCGTAGAGAAATTTGTAAAAGACATCTTATATGTTCCGCCAACTTTAGCATCAAGGTGATGCACTTTGCATGTAAATCCATTTGGCGGAAGCCATTTTGCCTGAGCATCACCTTGAAGAAAAGCACGATAAATTTTTTCCGCTGACGTTTTAAAAACCCTGTGGAGCGAGATTGTTGACATAAATTTTTCTCCTTAATTTATTTTAATTATTCATTTCTTTGTAAGAATTCATTATTCACAAAGCAGCATCCACGATGTACCGAATTTATCACGAAGCATTGCAAAGTGTGATGCAAAAAATGTTTTATCCATCTTCATAAAAATCTGCCCGCCTTCGGAAAGTAAATTATAAATCCGTTCTGTTTCTTTCTCATCAGTAACACTTAAAGTTATATAAGCGCTTCGCATCGGTTCCGCAGTTGGAATATCAGCTCCCATTAAAATTCCATCACCAATTTCAATTTGTGCGTGAAGTATTTTGTCTTCCCAGTTCTCCCCCGGAATATGAGATTTATCCGGCAAATCATTAAACGTAGATATCATTGTTATTTTACCACCAAGATGTTTTTCATAAAATTGAAAAGCTTCCCGGCAGTTGCCTTTATAGTTAACATAGGTATTTAATTTAAACTTATTTGATTCTGACATTGTTTAATTCCTCTGAAAGTAATTTTTAACAACTTTAGTTAGCAGCATTAAGCTCCAACTGTACCTGTTTTAACTTCACCAGCACGCTGGTAGTTGGCGAAAATTATACCATTTGGTGTAATAAGATTGTCTGTTAATTTAAAAGCTGCCGCTATTGTTCCATCTTCAAACAAACGTTTGCCTTTACCGAGAGTGACTGGAAACGTTTTAAGCCAAAGTTCATCAACCAGATCATGTTTGAACAAAGTCTGAACCAGGTTACCGCTTCCGTGAACCTGAATATCAGTTCCTTCTGAGTTCTTGAGTTTTTTAATGTCATCAACATTTTTCAGGAACACCGAATTATTCCATGCCGATTTATTCATAGAGCGGCTCATACAATATTTTGTAACATTATTAACGCCTGGCCATATATCACCATGTCCGGGCCAATATGAAGCAAAAATTTCGAATGTCTTTCTACCTAAAAGAAGATCTGCAGGCTGCAGTTGTTTGGTCATAAACTCACCAGCTGCTCCGTCTGCTTCGGAAAAATATGGCGCTACCCAGCCGCCAAATTCGAAACCGTTTGAGGTGTCTTCCTGAGGTGCCCCCGGTGCCTGCATTACTCCGTCTAATGTAATGAATGATAAAACAATTATCTTTCTCATATTATTGTCCTGTGATTTATTTATGTCTTTTCCGCTTCACTCAAAGAAATATTATCATATTACCTCATACCATTGCAGCAAATATCTTATCCTCTAATGTGAAATCTGCTAAGCAACTGAACTATCTATCAGGTCTGTGCAAGCCCATATCGCATTGCCGCTTCAAGTATATCAATATTTATATCTTTCAACGTTTTGAATTTAATGCAATATCCACTTACGCTCGCCTTGCCGAGTTTTTTCCCATATGTCTGGGCTAAGTATTTCTTATCTTTAATACCGAGAATATAGACAGAGATTCCGGTTTTGTTTGCACTGAAACCAATTTGATAAAACTCTCTGGTTTTTCCATCCGCATACTTTTTGGTGTGAAGTCCATATCCAATATTTGGATTAGACACGATTTTATTTTCACTGTTTTTGCCATCCATAAACCATAATTTACATCCCGGCATTATTTCCAGAATGATGCGGTGCAATGCTTGCATGTCGCTGCGTTTTTGTTCAGGTTGGTTAGTAATATATATTTTGATTTGTTCCTGTATGTTCATAAAAATTTTAGTTGTATTTACTCATTCTTCAGTTTATATGGGTATATGAGTGTTATCAATGAATTCTATCAGCTGTTATAAGCTTTTTCAAGTTTTGCAATATCTAATTTTTTCATTTGTAAGACCTGCTCCATTACCTTCCGGCTTTTTTCACCATCACTTAAAAGTTTCGAAAGAATTGAAGGAACAATCTGCCAGGAAACTCCATATCTATCCTTCAGCCAGCCGCACATCTGAGCTTTCGGATCTCCGCCTTCGGATAACTTGTTCCAGAAATGATCCAAATCTTTCTGATTATCACAATTTACAACAAATGAAACGGCTTCATTAAATTGAAAATTATGTTCACCGGCTCCATCCATTGCGGCAAATTTCTTTCCTTCAAGTGTGAAGTCTGCGTACATTAGCGCTTCCGGATTATCGGGCAAAGCTTCGAGCCCGTATTTGAAAACATTATCTACTTTGGCATTTCTGAAAATCAATGTATAAAAATTGATAGCTTCATTTGCTTTACCGAATTTGATTCCGGTAAACAAAAGAGAAGGAACTATTTTCTGTTCAAAATCGTTGTCGACCAACATAAGCTGCCAGGATAATCCGAATTTATCTTCAACCCAGCCGTATTTTTTACTCCAGTCATATTTGTTCAACTCCATCAGAGCTTTTCCGCCATCGGTAAGTTTTTTCCAGAGATCATCAATTTCTTTTTCCTCTTTGGAATGAACAAAAAATGAAATTGAAGGATTTATCTTAAATACCGGGCCACCGTTAATTGCTGTAAAATTATAACCTTCAATTTCAAATGAAGCAGTCATTACAGAACCGGACTGCATTCCCGAAGCTTTTGCACTTGCCTCATTATATTTTGTAACACTTCCCAACTTTGAATTTTTAAAAACAGACGTATAAAATTTTGCCGCGTCTTCAGCCTGTTTATCGTACCATAAAAAAGGGGTTATTTTTTGCATTTCATACTCCATTTATTATTAAATCGATTTTATTGCTTTCCATGTTTTACTTTTTTGGTTCATATAGACTTTTCTTCGATTAAAGAGATTATATTTCCTGCAGGATCGGAAAACCAGGCTATTACCGGACCATTGCGCGAAATTCCTTTTTCATCAGTTTTTATTTCACCTTCATAATGTTCAAACCTGACCCCGCCGTTTGTCAAATCATCTACAGCTTTTTCAATATCCTTTACAAGAAAGTTAAGTACCGTAAATGTAGCCGGGGTATGATTTGGTTTTTCATACAACATTAATCTGCCTCCATCTTCAAAATCAATATATAGTAATACTTTCATTTCAGGAACTTCTGAAACTTTTAGACCAAGAGTTTTGCCATAAAAGTTTTTCGCTTTAGAAATATCATTTACAGAAAAGCTGCTGAATGCTTTATTATTCTTTAACATAAGTAACTCCTTTCATTTTATTTTTTTATAATTTGTTATTCATCGTCAGACGTATCTACAACATAAGTTGTAACTTCTTTAATCTTTCCATTATTAATCCGGTATATATCACAATGAGAAGGATTGTTAAAATTTTCTATTACAACAAAATCTCCTTCTGCTATAATATTTTCCCCGTTTTCATAGGACGAATTATTTCCATTAAGAGTATTCTGCCAAAGCCCCATCATTTCCATCGCCTGAAGAAAATTTTGTCTACCATTTATTGAAGGCATACCGACTATATTCCATTTTATGTCATCAGTCAGATATTTTATATAGGAAGTATTATTTCCTTTAATAAATTCATCTATAAATTTCATAACAATCTTTTTATTACTTACCGACATTATTTTTAATTTCTTTTCTGTCAAACTTATCTTCATCTGCCTGGTTTATAACTAAAGGAGGTAAAAGTTCAGGAGTTTCCTTCTGAGTTACTTCTTTTCTGACAGCGACATAATGAACTCATTATGAAATTCAGTTTTAGGTTCTGAAATCTTTACCAAATTTCTTTTTTGTTTTTTGATTTTAAGTTAAGCTCACTGCTAAAGTAATGACGACATTTTAATTTTGAAAGGGCTGATGCCGGCAATTAAAGGGTCAAATACGACAGACCCCTCAGCAACTATTCTATTGCAGGTTTAGTAAATTTTTACTTGATTTGGAACTTCAGCAACAGAGTAAAATGAAACCAATTAAATGAAGCAGGATGAGAGATTTAAAATATTTCTTGGGAATTTTGATAAACAGATTGTAGAACAGGTTTTCAAAATTCGAAAAGTTATTGCTGAAATTCTTCCTGATATTATTGAACAGGTTGACCTTCCTGCACGAATGATTGCTTATGTGTACGGACAACGATATTCCGATATAATCTGCACAATTATCCCTTCAAAGAAAGGAATCAAGCTTGGCTTTTATAAGGGAGTCGATCTTCCTGATCCTGAAAATTTATTAGAAGGAACAGGAAAGATTTCCCGTTACGTTCAAATTAAATCGGAAGAACAGATCAACTCACCGGCAATTAAAACATTACTTGAAAAGGCTCTGGAAGCATATAAACAGCGCATGGCAATTAAACAATAATTCTTAATCAACTACTATTTTTCCAGATCAATACAGTAATGGGAATCCAGACCTATTTTCTGATCAGACATTTTTAATTTATTTAATTACAGATCCTCCGTTAACATTTGAGTTTCTTCCAAACTGAATGTAATACACATCAAATAAAAATCCCGTAGTAAACGATGAATTCTTTTTTACAGCGTATCCCGAAGCATCCCATAAGGTAGCATCAGGGGAAGCCCGCCTGCAAGCCAGATAATCTCCTGCACGGGTAATCGCAGTATCACTTAATTCAGGATACCATACAATAAAATCCCCCCAGATTCCAACTGCATTATTTCCCCAATTCTGATTTCCTCCCCACATCAACGACATCCCAAGCTCATTGTTAGCATTTACAGATAAGGCAGGAAATGCAAATGCAAAATCAGGATTCCATATTTGAACCTGCTGTTTCTTTGAATAGTTTGTTATATCTATTTGTACCATTTGAATATGAGCTCTCGGAAACCCGTTACCTGATGATGCAGTCCATGCAAACCAGACAGTATTTCCCTGACGTGCAACGCCAAGTACAGCATTTCCCGGAAATGTATTTCCAAGATATGAAAGCCAGTCCGTATTTCCATCTTTAGCAATGGATGATATTATTCCATTAGGCCAACTGCTTATACCAATATCTCTCCAATAATATTTGCTGTCTCCTTCTTTAAAAGAAAAAACCCTTAGTGTGCTATTATCTTTATGCCCTGCCCAGAAAATTTCATTTCCTGTATTCTGGCACAGATGTCCTCCGTAAGTAAGGCTGCCATTCGACGGACTTGTATAGTCAATATTAATTGTTTGGCTGTTTTGAATCTCAGAAAGTGGTATCCGTGCAACAAAACTTCCGGTTCCTACCGCATCTATACTGAAATAAAGAGAATTATCACCTACTGCAAGGTCAGGATAATCCATTGTAGTACTGCCAAGATTAAAAGTTGATGAAAGCAAATCCCAGTAAGTCCATGCGGTACCGGAACTATTAGTAATAGCCTGCGGACTGGCTGAAGCAATGCGAACCCGGTTTACACCACTGAGACAGCTTCCACCCGTATTTGTAGCAGCTCCGCAAAACTGCATAAGCCAGATAAACCGATCAATTGATGGAATATATTGAATAACCTGGTCGCAGCAGAGACCGCCATCAAGCCAGTTACCGCTTGCATCTTTTGAAGGTGCGCTTGGAAAAATTGTGCTGGGATCTATTAAGCTGTAATTTGTTCCACCATTAGTAGAAAGAACGCCTTTTGTATTAAATGTATACAGAATAACATTACCACTTCTTGATCCGCTCGGGTCAGGGGGAATTCCAAAAGAGGTTATCAGGCTGCCGAACTGATCATATTGTTTAAATACAACCGGGTCAGCACCGGCACCACCACCGTATTCATCTGCATTCTTTTTTATCTCCCGTAACTGGAATCTATTATTTGTGGGAGACAAACTGCCGCGAATAGGTCCTGTAGGAACATGATGAAAGATTGAAGAATTGCTTGGCTCTTCACCTTCGGGAGTTTCATAAGGAGGATAATGTCCTCCTTCAACTCTGTTAGGTTTAACTGAAACGGTAGAAGCTGTTTCGTTATATGTTAAAGGACCTCTTACTTTCCTCTGGTTACATTGGCATAGAAACAACCAGAGTAATAGTCCAATTAAGAAAATTATAACAACGACTATCAGCAAACGAATCCAATTTGAGTTAGCGTTCATAACATTCTCTAATTTAAATTACGCCTACTCTTTACGGTTTTCGGCATACCCGTTTAATTATAGTTTGAAATATTAGTTCGCAAAATGAATTGATCGTTGGGTTGTTATAATATGCGTATTATTTTTTTTAAATGATATAAAAATCTCTCTGTTTGTTAAATCATTAATATATGCAATGTGCCCTTAATCACTCAAATGGTTTTTATTTAAAACAAATTACTCCCATTTCATTTGAAATTCCCTTAATGGATATTTAAAGGTGTAAATACGGCAACATTGGGTGTTGATTGCGACAGAGTCCTTATCTATATTCAATTTAAACAAACAATATTTTTCAAAAACAAATTCCTATTAAAAAATGAAACATATATCGATTATAATTCCACTTGGACATGCAAGTTTGGTTAATATTGAAGGAACACACCAGATATTCTCTGAAGTTAACGGTTTCCTTACTGAGCTTGAAAGGGAACCAATTTTTGATATTCACCTTGTGGGAGTTTTAAAAGAAACACGGCAGTCCACGGGACTGTTTACTGTGAATCCCGATATATTAATTAAGGATGTCGTTAAAACAGATTTAATAATTGTACCCGCTTTGTTCGGTGATCAAAAGAAAGCTGCAGAACGAAACAAAGAATTCATTCCCTGGATTATTCAGAAGTATAAAGATGGCGCCGAGATTGCCAGTTTCTGCATTGGTTCTTTTTTTCTTGCTGCTACCGGATTACTTGAAGGCAAACGCTGTACAACTCATTGGAGATTTGCAAATGATTTCAGAAAAATGTTTCCCGGGGCAATACTTCTGGACGACAAAATCATGACTGAAGATACCGGTATATACACAAGCGGAGGAGCTTATTCTTATCTAAACCTTCTTTTATATCTTGTTGAAAAGTATGTGGGACGGGATGTTGCTGTATTAATTTCCAAAGCATTTATGATTGATATTGACCGCGAAAGCCAGTCGCCGTTTATTATGTTCCGCGGACAAAAGGAACACGAAGATGAGCAAATTAAAAAAGCACAGGAATTTATTGAAAGCAACTACCAGGATAAAATAACTGTTGAACAATTAGCTTCAATGCTTGCATTAAGCAGAAGAAATCTTGAACGCAGGTTTAAGAAAGCTACCGCAAATACTGTTGTTGAATATATTCAAAGAGTAAAAATTGAAGCGGCTAAAATAAGTCTTGAAACATCCCGTGAGAATATCAGTGAAGTAATGTTTAAAGTTGGCTATACAGATACAAAAGCATTCAGAACTACCTTTAAAAAGATTACCGGTTTATCCCCTATTCAATACAGGAATAAATATAACAGGGAGCTGGCTGCTTAAGTAAAGAAATTTCGAGGTTAGCATTTTATTAACTGTTTGCTAACTCGAAGGCTCAAGATAAATATGAATAATAAACAAGCATACGATCTTTGGTCTAAGCAGTATGATACAGATAAAAATAAGACAAGAGATCTTGAAGCAAAAGCTTTAAGAGAAACTCTTGCTCAAATTAGATTTGATAACTGCCTTGAAATCGGCTGCGGTACCGGAAAAAATACCGAATGGCTTTTACAGAGAACAAAGCATATTACCGCTGTCGATTTTTCGGAAGAAATGCTTGCAAGAGCAAAAGAGAAAATAAATTCTGATAAGGTTAAATTCATTCAGGCAGATATTACTGAAAAATGGAATTTCACTAAAGATACATTTGATTTAATAACCTTCAGTCTTGTGCTTGAACATATTGAAAACCTCAATCACATATTTAAAGAAGCTGCTAAAGTTTTAAAATCCGGGGGGTATGGTTATGTGGGAGAACTTCACCCGTTTAAGCAATACAAGGGCACAAAAGCAAGATTCGAAACTGAAGAAGGCTTGCAGATTTTAAAATGTTACACACACCACATTTCAGATTTTATTCATTCGGTAAAACAAAATGGTTTTGAGATTACAGATTTAACTGAATTTTGGGATGAGGATGATATGACAAATGTGCCGAGGTTATTCCTTATGGTTTTAAGAAAATCAAATTGATATCTAAGAAACCAGTATATCTTTTACCAAAAATTTTTCAAAAAATTTCTTTTAGTGATATTAAACACTGAAATATAATTATACTTTTAAGAATTTCTCCGGCGGTCTTTAAACTTTGAGGAATTTTCCCGCTTTTTATAGACTTGCATTGCACATCCAGCCAGGTAATTAACTATTATATCGATAAAATCCCGATTAGTATTCTTTTAAATAGATAGTTCTTTCTGAAATTTTAACAAAGTCATTTGGAATAATTAAAGAACCTTAATATGAATTCGCATGTTCAAAATCAGATTCAATAATAAATAAAAAATATGGAGGCTTTATGCTAAATGAAAATGCTGTTAACCAGTTAAAATCAACTTTCCGGGGAGAAATAATTTTACCTGGGGATGCTTCTTATAATGCTGCCAGGAAAGTCTATAACGGAATGATTGACAGACATCCCGGAATTATTGCTAAATGTGCAGATGTTACCGATGTTATAAGGGCAGTGAATTTCGGAAGAGACAACAGCTTATTAATAGCAGTCAGGAGCGGAGGACATAATGCCGGTGGGTTAGGAGTTTGTGATGATGGTTTAGTCATAGATTTATCTAAAATAAAATATACACACGTTGATCCTGATACTGAAACCATGCGTGTCGGCAGCGGCTGTACCTGGGGAGATATTGATCACGCTACAAATGGATTTGGGTTTGCAACACCTAGCGGAATTATATCAACTACCGGTGTGGGCGGACTGACTCTCGGAGGAGGAATTGGTCATCTCACAAGGAAATTTGGTTTAACAATTGATAACATGCTTGAAGCCGATGTTGTACTCGCAAACGGAGAATTAGTTAAAGCAAGTAAAGACGTTAACCCGGATTTATTCTGGGCAATCAGGGGAGGCGGCGGAAATTTCGGAGTAGTTACATCATTTCTTTTTAAATTAAATAAACTGAGTAATGTTTTTGGCGGGATTACATTGTGGGAACTGGACCGAGTAGCTGATGTAATGAAATGGTATCGTGATTTTATAAAAAAAGCACCGGAAGATTTGAATGGCTTTTTTGCTTTTTTAATGGTTCCACCGGGTGATCCTTTTCCAAAAGAACTTCATTTTAAAAGAATGGGCGGAATAATCTGGTGCTATACAGGTCCCGAAAAAAACTCGCAGGATGCATTTACCACTGTTCGTAAGTTTAGACCTGATTTTGAATTTCTTGGAACTATGCCGCATCCAATGCTTCAAAGTATGTTTGATCCCCTGCTGCCGTCGGGTATGCAGTGGTACTGGAAAGCCGATTTCTTAAATGATCTTCCTGATGAAGCAATAAAACAGCATTTGAAATATGCACATGAATTACCGACGCTTCTTTCTTTAATGCATATGTATCCTGTAAACGGCGCTGCAAGCAAACCAGGTAATAAAGATACTGCCTGGAGTTACCGTGATGCAACCTGGTCTATGGTTATTTGCGGTGTGGATCCGGATCCTTCTAATAAAGAGCTTATCACCAAATGGACAAAGGATTATTACAATGCAATTCAACCTTACACTGCAGGAGGATCTTATGTTAACTTTATGATGCATGATGAAGGTGAAGCCAGAGTGAAAGCCACATACAAAGGAAATTATCAAAGGCTGCTTAATATAAAACATAAGTACGATCCAAATAATTTATTCCGGGTAAACCAGAACATAACTCCGGTTACAAATGCTGCTTAATAGTGAAACATAAAAATTCCTGGTTCTTATTTTCTCGTATGAGCCAGAAGAATTATCCCAAATTAAAAATGAACGAAGGAAATTGTAAACGCCATAATTCAACATAATTTTCCTTCGTTCTTTTATTTTCCGGGATTTTTTTCAACTAAAAGATAAAAGGGTCATTCATTAAAATTTATAATTTCTAAAATCTAAAGACCTGCTGAGTAAATATTTAATTTATTTTTGTTAACGTATATTTGTTTCTTATTTATCGTCTGGAAAATTTTTGAATTTATGACTGATAATATTGCCCCAGTTATTTTAACCGCGCTGGAACTGGAAGTACATTTCGGTGAGCAAATCATTTTAGATAAAGCATCATTGAGTGTTCATGAAGGTGACAGGATTGGATTAGTCGGAAGAAATGGAGCCGGCAAATCAACTTTTCTGAAAATTATTTCGGGTTTAATGTTTCCCGATTCCGGTGAAGTTGCAATTAGAAAAAATCTTATAATTGGTTTTCTTTCACAGGAATTTACTTTAGATAAAAGTAAAAATGTTTATGATAATATTTTATCCGGGGCTGAAAAGGAATTGGAATTAATTAAGAAATATGAGCAGACACCATTTGATGCACCTAATAAACATCATCTTGAAGAAACTATTCTCCGGCTTGATTCCTGGAATCTTAAAAAAAGAATAAAAGTCCTGGCAAAATCCCTGGATGCACCTGACACTGATAAAGATATTGTTAATTTGTCCGGCGGTGAAAAAAGACGTGTTGCACTCTGCCGTGCTTTAATTTCCAATCCTGATTTGTTAATCCTTGACGAACCAACAAATCATCTCGATACAAATTCAATCGAATGGCTCGAGAATTTTCTTACGGGTTATATGGGTACATGCATTTTCGTAACTCACGACCGTTATTTCCTTGACCGGATTGCAAACAGAATAGTTGAACTTTCATCCGGCATTTTTTATTCGCATCCGGGAAATTATACTGAATATCTTATTAACAAATCAGAGAGACAAGCAGTTAAAGAAGTTGAAGAACGTAAGCGTCAGCTTTTCCTGAAACGTGAATTGGAATGGGTGAGGCGTGGTCCGAGGGCACGAAGGACAAAAGCCAAAAGCAGGCTCGATAATTTTTACGAAGTTTCATCACAGGGAAATGATGAAGCTGAACTTGATGTGGATTTGATCATTCCGCCGGCTGATCGTTTAGGTAAAAAAGTCGTGGAGATAAAAGATTTGGCAATTAAACCGGGTGATAAAATTTTATTCCAAGGATTCAATTTTAATTTTGAAGCCGGTAAGAATATCGGCGTGGTTGGTGCAAACGGCTCAGGGAAAACGACTTTATTAAAAACTATTCTTAGTGAAATTCCTCCCGCTGAAGGAATGATTGAAATCGGTGAAACCACAAAATTTAATTATGTGGATCAATCGAGACTTTTATTGAACGATGAAGATACAGTTATCAAGGCGATTGGCGAAGGAAGTGAATCAGTAAAATTCGGGAAGCAGCAGTTAAGTATATGGACTTACCTGAGACGATTTCTTTTTACAGATGAAAGAATAAATACGATTGTTGGTAAACTTTCCGGTGGAGAGAAAAGCAGGCTTACTCTTGCAAAGATATTATGCAGCGGCGGAAATTTCCTGATGCTTGATGAACCGACAAACGATCTCGATCTTCCCACTTTAAGAATACTCGAAGAAGCACTTATTTCATTTGAGGGCTGCGTTATAGTCGTTAGTCACGACAGGTATTTCCTTAACCGTGTCTGCAGCGGAATAATTGCATTCGAAGGAAACAAACAGATTATTTACAGCGAAGGAGATTACGATTATTACGTTCAGAAGAGAAGACAGCTTGAAAAGGAAAATGAAGAAGCACAGCCGAAAGAAAAAAAGGAAACTACAATTACTACTGTAAGAATAAAATCCAAACCAAAAAAGTTAAGCTACAAAGACGCCTTAGAGCTTGAACAGATTGAAGAAAAGATAATCGATGCTGAATCCGAAGTTGAAAAAATAGAGAAGATATTTACCTCGCCTGATTTTTACCGGAAGTACGCAGAACAGACGAACGAATTAAACAAGCAACTTGCAGAAGCTAAAATAAAAGTAAAACAGCTTTATGACAGATGGGATGAACTGGAGAGGAAGAAGGAAGAACTTACATAGTGCAGATGAAATTAATTTTTATTTTTAATTATTTTCTCATATTAATAAATAGATGATACAATTTTAATTTCTTCCCTTCTCTTACTATAGAATTTATACCAACTTTAATATCGGACTTTGATATTTTTTCATTTTCAATGTCAGTTATTTTTACCTCATTATTAAATACTATGCTTTCAACATGGTTTTTATATTTAAACCAAATATTCTTAAACTTCGACGCCTTTGAAAAGATTATAACATAATTCTCTACATTACCAGCCGTATCATATCTATTCATTAATTTATTAATGTGTTCTTTAATTTTTTTGGTTTTGTTTCCGCATGAAGTAATTTCAAATGTTTCAATTATTGTTTTTATAATTCCATTATTTTTTATGTCTCTTATCGAAATATCTAATTCACCACTCTTATAACCACTAGTTTCTTGAGAACCCGAACGCCCACTTCTTGATTGATCAGCAACATAATACTGTTTTGCTCTTAACAAATCACTTAAATAGTCATTCATCTGGTCTTCACTAAGGTTTAAATGTTTTCTAGTCTGTAATACGATTAAAAAAGAAATTAAATCGGAAAGTATGTTTGCTTCGATTGGATATGAGAATGATAAATTCATTAACTCTTTGAGAAGATCTTTTTCCAATTCAATTTTAACAAAAAAGTCGGATGTTTTTAAAGCCTGAGATTCAATAGAATCATAATTCACTTTGAGTGCAGTAATCGTTTTCATTATTTCTTCATATTTTTCTACTATCCCAATTTTATTTGATTCTGTTATTAATTTCCTATAATAGTAGTCAGAAAGAATCTTTCCCAGTTCCTTTCGATATAGAGCCATGTTATCATATAAGTATTTTGGAATTCTATATTTGTATTCTGATTTCTCAGCAACTAACTTTATTTGTTCCAAGAATTTGGTTTTAAAAAAGGTAATTTTTTCTTCGGCATTTGGATTTTTGCCAAGTTGTTCATATAATTTTTCAATATGTAATTTGCTCAAGTCTTCATTTATTATTTTAACTCTATCCATCATTTTTGAATATGAAAGATCATAGAGTTCATCCACCAATTCAAATTCAGATTGTATTCTTTCTTTTGTAAATGGGTTAAAGAGCTCTTGAATTTCTATCAACGAATAAATTAAATATTTTTTAAGAACATAGATTATATAAGTGTTGGGATTGTCCCAATCTTCAATTCCTTTTTTCTTTAATTTTTTTTCAAATGTGTGTGATTCACGTGCAATCTTTTTTGCTATTTGAATATTTTTTATGGCATAAATTTTTAATTCGTTCGCGTTTTTAGAAACTTCAAGATTTTTTGTTAGTGATGATTTGATTCTATTATATTCATCTTCTATAATATTTAAAAATATCTCAGCTTTTTTATTTGGAGGTGGGGGAATATCTAAATTTATTAACTGATCTTCGTCTGAGTTCTCTATAGAAGTAATCGTGATTTTGGGTGAGCCACTATCTTCACTTATTTTCATTTCGAATTTATCACCCGGTTTAAACCCGTGAAAATCAGAATCGATATCAAGTGGGTTAAACATTCCTTCATCAATTTTTACTTTAATGGAATAGAACTCATCTTGTAAAGCTTGTAGTCCCTCTTGATTATTAAATGAATCTATATTTGGTCTTAAATCACGATTGACAATTCTATTATATAGAGTAAATTCATTTTTTGCGCCACTTTTAGTTTCATTTTTTTTGGATTTTCTCAATTGTTTATCTTGTTATTTCCCAAATATGTTTTTAAAATATTATTAATCAGGTTGAAATTTCTTTCTACTTCCTTTATAGCTGTCAATCTGCAATAGAACTCCTTCCAGCTTACCGTTATCAAGATGTATTCTTCTTGTGGTTTTTAGTCCAATGAATTTTCGGAGCTCAGAATTTCCGGTGTAAATAAAAGCAGAAGTTCCGGTACATTTTGTTTTAAGAAAATCGCCAAGTTCTTTATAAAGAGTTTGTACTTCCTCTTTTTCACCAAGTCTGATTCCGTATGGTGGATTTGTTACCAATGTTCCGTTCTCAAAATCTTTTACCTGCTGAAACTGCTGGCAGGAAATTCTAACTGAATCAGAATACGGAAGGTGAGAAAGATTTTCATTTGCAACCTCCAACGCCTTTTGTGATTTATCACTTCCGTAGATAATATTTTTCGGCAACGGACGGATTTTACTATCACATTCTTCCTTAACTTTTTTCCATACTGCAGGATTAAAATCAGGCAGATTAACAAAACCGAATTTCTTACGAAGCTTCTGTGCAGGAATTCTGCAGTAGTGCATTAAAGCTTCACAAAGAATTGTCCCGGAGCCGCACATCGGATCCCATAAGGGATTTTCCCCATCCCATTTACTTATTCTTATTATTGCAGCGGCAAGAGTTTCCTGCATCGGTGCTTCACCGGCAAGTAACCTATAACCTCTTTTATGCAAAGACTCACCCGAAGTATCAAGACTGATAACAGCCGTGTCCTTTTCAATATGAAGATTAAACCGCACATCCGGATTTACAACTTCAACGTCGGGACGTTTACCGTATTTATCCCTGAAGTAATCTGCTATTCCATCTTTCAAACATTGAGAAGCGTAAAGCGAATTGGTAATCCTGCTTTTAGCAACTGAAGAGCTTATCGCAAATGTTTTTTCGTTTGAGAGAAAATCCTCCCAATGAATTTTCTTTGCTTTCTGTACTAGCGCATCTGTAGTGTGACAGGGAAAAGATATTAAAGGAGCGAGCACTCTTGATAATAATCTTGATGTGTAATTTATTTTGTAAAGTGCAGTTAGATCAGTCTCATTTGCCGGCGAGGCGAGTTTAAAATAAACACCCTTGTAAGTTTTTTCAGTTTCAGTTGCACCAAGCTCAATCAATTCCTCTTCACAGATATCTTCCATCTTTCCTGTAACCTGTGCAAAAAATCCATTTTCTTTATAGTTATACACTAATTATTTTCCGTAATCATTAATTAACAAGGAATAAATAACAGTATCCACAAACTTTCCGTTAAAAAAATAGTTTTCTTTATAATAGGCTTCACGTGTAAAACCATTTTTTTCGAGCAGTTTTATCGAGGCTGTATTTTCCGGGTTTACGTCAGCTTCAATTGAATGAAGCTTCATTACTTTAAATCCATAATTAATTACTTCTGTCAACGCTTCCTGCATTATTCCTTTTCCCCAGTAATCAGGATGAAGAATATAACCGACTTCAGCCCTGTAATGCTCTTTCCGGATTCTCCAGAAACCAATAGTGCCTATTAATTTAAATTCATTTTTTATAGTTATTCCCCAGGTTACTCCTTCATTACTCTTTTCGGACTCAATTATTTTCTGGATGAATTCATAAGCATCAGCTGTTGTTTTAGCTTTGGGTCTGTCTAAATATTTCATAACCCGTTCATCAGACCTGAGAAAGAAAATTTCATTCAGGTCACTATGTTTTATTTGCCTTAATAATAGGCTTTGTGTTCTGATGAATGGGAATGGAGTGAAGCTTATGTTTTGCATTTATTTTTTTGCTAATGTTTTAATATCCTCAACTTCTAAAATTTTTTTATCATATCCTTTTAATGCAGCATTTATCATCGCCTGTCCAATTTCTTTTAAGCTGCAGATGTGTTTCGGGAAAAAAAGTTTGACTATCGGAATAACAAATGCAAATATTTTATATAGTGTTAACGTGTTTTCAAGTCCTTTAGTGGGAATTATAAGTGCCGGACGAAACATATAAGCGTCTTTGAACCCAAGGTTCAGAAGATAATTTTCTGTTTTACCTTTTATTCTTGCCCACATAATTTTTCCTTTTTCTGAACTGTCTGTTCCCGCACCGGACACATAACAGAATGTTATTTTAGAGTCTGGTCTTATCAGGGCATCGGCAAAAGTCCTGGCAATTTCAAAAGTTATATTTTTATATTCTGCTTCATCCTTTCCAACAGATGTTGTTCCCAAACAGAAAAAACAAGCATTATAACCTGAAAGCTTTTGTTCGATTTCGGCGATATTATAAAAATTATCGTGAACAATTTCCTCCAGTTTAGGATGCTGAATATTCGCAGTTCTTCTATTAATTATAAGCACTGATTCAACATCCGGATGATTAAGGCATTCATGAAGAACTCCTTCCCCAACCATTCCGGTAGTTCCGGTTATTATTGCTTTTATTTTCATTGGTATCAGTTTAAATTAGTTTATATCGATGGACTACTACAATTTTTCTATTCTTTATTCCTTACATACACTAATTTAAATCTTCCTTTTTGAGTTTCAGCTATTTCAAATTTATTAATGGAATTAATTAAAGGTGTGAGCTTCTGGAAACCGTAATTTCTAGGATCAAAGTTTGGCTGCTTTTTTTGGAGAAGATTTCCCACGTCTCCTAAAAATGCCCACCCATCTTCATCTGCAAGATCTGATATTGTAGAAGATATTAATTTGATAACAGCCGGAGTAATCTTTTCCATTTCATTTTTCTTAGAGGTTTTTTCCCTAGAAACATCAGTTTCACTTTCATCGGATCTGTTTTTAAGAATTTCTATATAGATAAATTTATCGCAGGCTACAATAAACGGCTCAGGAGTTTTCCTTTCTCCAATACCGTAAACTTTCATTCCTGCTTCACGTAGTCTCGTTGCAAGCCTTGTAAAATCACTATCGCTTGAAACCAGGCAGAACCCGTCCACTTTTTCCGAATATAAAATATCCATTGCATCAATTATCATTGCTGAATCGGTTGCATTTTTTCCTGTTGTGTACCCGTACTGCTGAACCGGGGTTATTGCATTTTCAAGAAGAAGGTTTTTCCATTTGGTGAGATTCGGCTTGGTCCAGTCTGCATAAATTCTCTTAATAGTAGGATTCCCGTATTTTGCTATCTCCTCCATCATTTCTTTAACATAGGCGGAAGGAATGTTATCGCCGTCAATTAACACAGCCAGGTTTAAATCTGTTTCCATTTTTATAGTTTTTTAATTATCCTGATAGAAAATAGGAAATAATAAATAATAATTCTTACATATATTGAAGAATGCCAGTTTTAAACTTCAAGATTCTTTTAAGCTTTTACCGATAATATGTTTCCAGTCAGCTTCTAAATATTTTCAATTATTATTCCGGAATCATTAGACCGGACATTATTCATTTGCTTATTTTACTCCAAATTAAAAAGGAGGATGATTAGTCGCCCTTATTGGAATATCAAACCAGCATATTCTATTTAATTATTTTTAAAGCCTGTGTCAAAGATTTGATTTGATCTGCGCCAGTTGGTACTGTAACACTTGAACCCTTAAAATCATTTCCAATCGGTTCGGATCTTCCACCGAGATGCTCGGCAAGAAACAAATCTGTTATAGCGAAAAAAGCAAGATTATTTTCCGGGCGGGCAAAACCATGCCCTTCATCGGGGAATAGAACATACGTAACCGGAATATTTTTTTTCTGCATCGCTTTTACAATTTGATCGGACTCAGATTGTTTCACCCGCGGATCATTGGCACCCTGCCCAATTAATAATGGTTTTTGTATACTGTCGACACGAGATATAGGGGAAATTGATTCTAAGAATTTTATTCCTTCTTCAGTTCGGTTATCACCCATACGCGTGGCAAACATTTCTATCATCGGAGCCCAGTAAGGCGGAATTGTTTCAAGCAAAGTCTTTAAATTAGATGGACCACAGATATCAACACCGCAAGCAAATACCTCAGGTGTAAATGTTAAACCAACAAGTGTTGCATACCCACCATAACTTCCACCTATTATGGCTATTTTTTTCTTATCTGCAATACCTTCATTAACAGCCCAGTTAACTGCATCGATCAAGTCACTATGCATTTTACCGGCCCATTGTTTATTACCAGCATTGATAAACTCTTTACCAAAACCGGTAGATCCGCGAAAGTTAACACTCAGCACAGCATATCCGCGATTAGCAAGCAATTGATGGACGGGATTGTACCCCCAGTCATCTCTTGCCCAGGGACCGCCATGAACAAACAGAACCATTGGTAATGGCTTTTCCGGTCTTGCATCATTATCAGGGTCAGTCCACAACGGAAGTGTGAGGTAACTAACCAAGTTATAATTGTCTCTTGATTTGATAATTACCGGATTGATATGCGATAATTGATAACCTTCAAGTGCTTTTCTATTTGTGAACAGGAATGCTGCTTTTATATTTGCTCTATCATATATGTAATATTTTATTGGTCCATTGTCTACTGTAAATGCAACTGTCCAAAATTTATCATCTAATGTCCGGTCAGTTACATTTATTTCAGCATCTTCAAGAGTTTTAAGATAATTAAGATCAGCTTTTACTGATTCATCCAGAACAGTCCATTCTGTTTTCTCATAATCACATGCTGCCGCCTCGATAATCTTTTTAACCGGGTGGATCATAATGCTGCTTAAGTCTGCTTGGGGATTTTCATAAATAATTTTTTCATCACCTGTTTCAAGATTTTTAGAAACTAATGCTGCAGTATTTCTCCCGCGGCTGTCTATCATATAAAGAATTTTACCGGTTTTATCAAACGTTATCGGAGAAGTGGTCATCATATCTTCCATTGGAATTTTATCAAAAGATTTCCAGTTGCCGGTTCCATCAGGAATAAACATTTCATTGCCGCCATCCGGAGTCATTTTCATTGCATAACGGATATTGTAATTATCATCGGTCTGAAAACCCAGGAACTGATCGTTTTGCTGGGCAATCGTCATTTGCCCGGTGATTATATTAATTTTATAGATATCATGATATTGAGGATTTCTGGTATTAAGTCCGATTAGTATATCCTCGGGAAATTTATAACTTACTTCCTGGATTTCTGTTGTTGGTCTGAGTTTTTTTCCATTAGGGAGAGTAACAGGTTTTCCATCAGGTCCGGGAATTTCTTCAAATGGTGTAAGATTTTTATCTTCTTTTGTTTCGATATTTACAGCATGAAGCTGCCAGTTTTCATCTCCACCTAAATCCTGCAAATATAAAATCTGTTTATTGGTATAAGCCCAAAAATAGGTTCGTATTCCTCGTAAAGTATCTCTTGTTACAGCAACAGCTTTCGACGGATCATCTTTAGGGGCAACCCAGATATTTAACACATCATTAACCGGAGCGAGGTAGCTTAAATATTTTCCATCCGGACTGATTTTTAACGCAGCTTTGTCAGGATTACCGAAAAACACTTTTCTTGGAATTAATTCTGTCTCTTTAATTTCACTATTACAACTCTGTAATAGAACTGAAACAATAATCGGAAGTAAAAAAATGAATCTTATTTTCATAATCTTCTCCTTAATGTTAGATTAATCATTTGAGTCAAGTGATTCAAAATCAGGAAATTCTTTGGAAAACTTAATTACAAATTAACTGTAAACAAAATAATTTGGATCGATGCTTGTTAGCCTTGCTAAAACTGAAAAGCAAAACCAACTTTCGGTTTAAACTCGGCGGAATTGAAATGCCATTTTTCCATTGTTCTTCTTCAACCTTAATTATTCCCCGCATAGCTCTATCAGCTTACTTACAACCTTCCACGTGCGGGCAGTACCCGTTACCCCGAGAACTTTTTCGAAGTTTATATTGCGACGATTGCCGCCATACTCTCTTGGATAAGCAATGTATAGTAGCTTTTCATAAAAAGCGAATGAATATTCTTTTCCCTTGAGCTCCATAAGTTTGTTAATTTGCTGTTTCCCGGGTTTATCCGACATAAACATTATGTAACAAAGCTGTCTTTCATCATTCAGCTCCGGTTCGAAAGGACAATGTTTTAATGACGTTCTTAGCTCTTCAGGTGTAAGTATAAATATCTCTTTATTAAAACCAAATGTCATCTGCAAATGCTTTTTAAGCTTCAGATTTATTTTTCCAGTATCCTTTTCAGTTGTAGTAAATACTACGTTTCCTGATTGAATATATGTCCTTACATCTGAGAGTCCAATTGATTCAAACTGCTTTTTCAACTCTGCCATTTTTATAATCGAATGACCGCCCACATTTATACCTCTTAACAGAGCGGCATAATTTTTTTTATCCGTCATATTCATTCTAAATAGAAATATTATAAATATTATAAAAATTAATTCCCCAGCTTTAATCTTTTTATCATTCCTCCTTTTGTGTCTTTAATATTGCTTTTTATAACAAATGCTGCCGGATCTATTCTGTCAATTTCTCCTTCCAGCCTGGCAATTTCGAGACGCGTTACCACTGTGTATATAATATCAATTGGTTTTAATTCGTTTCCTTCGGGAGAAAAACCTTTTTCTCCTTTGTAAATAGTCGCTCCATGTCCAAGATTTTCCGTAATCATCTTCCTGATTCTATCATTCTTATCAGAAATGACTATGATGCCGGTATATTCTTCTATACCTTCAATGATAAAATCAACTGTTTTTGCAGCAGAGTAATACGTCAGTATAGCATACAAAGCTATTTCAACAGATAAGACATAAGCACCAACAGAAAAAATGATCACATTAAAGATTAATATAATATCTCCTATCGTGAAGCCTGATTTTTTACTCAAATAGATAGCAAGTACTTCAGTTCCATCAAGAACACCGCCGCCGCGAACCGTTAATCCGATTCCTGCCCCAAGAAAAAATCCGCCGAAAGCAGCAACAAGTAGTTTATCCGAAGTAACCACCGGGTAATCAATAAAATAAACTGCGAGTGCCAGTCCGGTAATCGCTAGCAGACTCTTTATTGCAAATTGCCTGCTGATTTGTTTGTACCCGAGAATTATAAACGGAAGATTTATTATAATTAATAGGGCAGAAAGTGCAAAACCGGTAACTTCAGCGACAAGAAGTGAAATGCCGGTTACCCCTCCATCGATAAATGAATTTGGAAGCAGGAATCCTTTGAGTCCGAACCCCGCAAGCATAAAACCGATTATTATTAATACAGATTCTTTTAAGAATTGAATTAATTTTAACTTCATTTCATCAATGTCTCTGATAATCTCTTCTTCATTTATAGGAGAATGATTTTTTATATTAAACCGCGAGATTATAATTTGAAATATCGGATTCATTAGGCTTGATAATAACTAAGAAATTAAAAAGAGAACAATGTGAAGATAAAATAAGGAAGTTTTATATTCAATCGTATTGGAAGAGTAAACTTCAGGATTGATCAGAAATGAAGGAATGTTTCTATATAACTAAAATAATGGAATATTCAGATTTTTAAATTTTGGAAATTGATTATTCCACCAATTCGTATAATTAAATGCTTATCTTGTTCGCAGATTTAACTAGATGTTTACGTCCGCATTTAGGGCATGTAATCCCAGGTTTATTCAATCCAAATCCCGGCGGTATTTTTATTTTAAGCCCGCATTCACAGGTTATTGAGGAATAATCATTAACCGCCATCATAATATCACCGAGTTTTCTTTTTTCATCAACTTTAGTTTGCAGTTTATCTAACGGTACACCTGCCACTCTTAAAGGTATTACCGCAGCATCTTTTAATCCTGATGGAGGAATAATAGCTGAGGAAGATTTTTTTAATGAAGCAAATGATTTCTGATAATCAGTAAACCCTGCACCATACATCATCCCGCGCAAAATTTTTATTCTTTCTGAAGTAGGCGGATGTGTACTTGTTAAATCAGAAAGTTTCATCCCTTTTTTCTTTTAAAGGATTTGCAATAAACATTGCGGCGGTTACTTTATTTGCAGAGGGAAGATCATCTGTACAATTAGAAATTTTTTCAAGTGCCGAAGCAAGTCCTTCCGGGTATCTTGTTAATCTTGCTCCGGATGCATCAGCAAGATATTCTCTTTTGCGTGAGAGTGCATAGTAGAGAAGCCTTGCCATTATCGGTGCAAGTATTGCGAATATTATTGCAACCGCAAGCATAATTATCTGCCCCTGTCCGCTGTTCCTTGACTTCGAACTATATCTACCTGATCCAGAAAAAAACATTCCTTTAATAAAAATTTCTGAAATTATTACAATCGTACCAAGCATTACAGCAGCGTAAGTCATAAACTTAGTATCGCGGTTAACAACATGAGAAATCTCATGGGCAATAACTCCCTGAAGTTCATCACGGTTCAGCTTGGATAATAATCCTGCAGTTACAGCAACAGCACTATGGGATGGATCCTTTCCCGTTGCAAATGCATTCATGGCGGGGCTATCGATTATATAAACTTTAGGCATGGCAGGTAACCCAGCAGCAATTTTCATTTCTTCTACTACATTAAAAAGCTGCTGATGCACTGCCGGAGTAACTTCTTTTGCTTTACTAATTGAAAGAACCAGGGAACTTCCGGAAGTTACACTTATAATTGATAAAACTGTCCAGATGATAATAGCAATAGAAATACCGAATACTCCACCACCGTTGGGAATGAATGTACTGCCTATTATATAGCCAAGCAAAATAAGTGTTAAAGCCATTCCTATAAAAAGGAAAATGGATTTTCTCTGGTTAGCTTTTATTAACTCCCACATCTTACAAATACGGATTTATGAAAAATTTACTTTTGGAACTTCTTTCTCAGCTTTATCTTCAACTTCGAAAAAGTCTTCTAATTTAAAGCTGAACATTCCTGCAATAATATTTGACGGAAACATCTGTATCTTATTATTATAGAATAAAACCTGGTCATTATAACTCTGGCGTGAAAATGAAATTTTATTTTCAGTTGAAGTCAGCTCTTCCTGTAATGCCAGAAAGTTTTGGTTTGCTTTTAAGTCGGGATAATTTTCTACTACAAGATTAAATTTCCCGATTGCATCTGTTAACCGTGCTTCTGCCTGTGCTTTTGCTGCAACACCCTGAGCACTTACTGCCTGGCTTCTTGCATTGGTTATATTTTCAAGAGTAGCGCGTTCGTGGTTCATATAACCTTTTACTGTTTCAATCAGGTTTGGAATAAGATCGTGACGACGTTTTAATTGTACATCAATCTGCGACCAGGCATTCTTAACCTGGTTGCGTAACCTTATAAGCGAGTTATAATTCGAAACAAAAAAGAGTACTGCAAAAAATATCAATACAAGTACTATTATTAAAGCGACCATTTTAACCTCATTAATTATTTAATTTATGAGAAAACATTTCTTTCAGCAGCCTGATTATTTTATCCTGCTTATCAAGCCCGCCCATTTCAACTACACTTTCAAGTTCTCCTTCATTAAACCAGATTCCATGATGATTTTTACATTTATCGAGTGTTATTTTGTTTTCTGTACCGCAGAGAACTTTATCCATTTTTTTCAAGCAGATAGGACATTTAATTGATTTTTCATTACTCTTTTTATCAACGACAAATGAATTTAATAATTTTATCTTCTCTTCAGAATCCCGCAAGAGAAGCTCAAGCTCGCCATCATCCAGCCAGATTCCATAACAGTTTGTACAATAATCGACTTCAACCTGGTTGAGCTCCAGAATAATTAATGGGTGATTACAATACGGACAGTTCAATTAAGCTCCTTTGATTATAACAAACATAGCAAAAAAGAATTTCGCATTCACATAAATTTTCTTAGTGACTAAACTTTTACAAGGAAGGTTCATCATTAGTTCCTTCTGTTTCCTTTTTTTGCTGCTGGAAAAGCTCCATCACTTCCCTGCTGAAATTGATCATGAAATCAAGCAGCTTTTCCGCCGATTCAAAATTGTTGGGGATAGAGAATTTCAAAACTTCTTTTTGCTGGCTGAGTTTAATCCTGTTTTTATAATTATCCATAATGAATCTCATAAGCTCTACAAACCTGTATTTATAATAATCTTCCTTTTCTCCTTTGGGAAGAATTATAAAGATATTTTTTCTCTGTATAATTATTCTTTCAAATAATGCATAAGAGGAATAGAGTTTCAGGGTTGCGGCAGCTAATAATCTTTTAACAAGAACAGGCAGAGGACCAAAACGATCTTTCATTTCCTCTGTAAGTTCTTCTAGCTCAGAAATTTCCTTAATCGAATAAAGTGAAGTGTAGAAGTTAAGCCTGTCCATTTGTTCAGGCATATATTCTTTTGGAATCCCGATATCGAAGTATGCATCGATTGTTGGCTCCGTTCTTTCTTCCTGTTTAGGAAGACTCTTAAATATTTCTTTAAACTCCTGGTATTTTAATTCTTCAACAGCTTCGTTAATCATCTTGACGTAAAGATCAAAACCAACTTCATTTATAAATCCCGTTTGTTCTGTTCCCAAAAGATTTCCTGCTCCCCTTATTTCCAGATCGCGCATCGAAATGTTAAAACCTGCACCAACATCGGTAAATTCTTCAATTGCCTGTAATCTTCTTAAAGCTTTTTTGTTTATCCCGTTAAGTGAAGGGACAATAAAATAAGCATACGCCTGCCTGCTTGATCTTCCGACTCTTCCCCGCAACTGATGGAGCTCGGCAAGCCCAAACCGGTCTGCACGATTGACTATAATTGTATTTACATTAGGAATATCGATTCCCGATTCAATAATTTTAGTTGAAAGAAGAACATCATATTCCCTGTTTAAAAGTCCATGAACAACATTTTCAAGTTGACTTGCTTTCATCTGTCCGTGTGCAATAGCAATCCTGATATCAGGGACATACTTATTCAAGTAACCGGCTAACTTTTCAATTGATTGAACCCTGTCGTGAACGAAATAAACCTGTCCGTTCCTTCGGAGCTCATTCATAATCCATTCTTTTATTTTATGAATATCAAAAATTGCAACCTGCGTATAAATAGGCTGCCGGTTAGGAGGTGGGGTTGCAATAATGGAAAGATCTCTTGCCCCAAGCAATGAAAGATTTAAAGTACGCGGGATGGGAGTTGCAGTTAATGTAAGAGTGTCAACATTTACTTTAAATGAACGCAGCTTCTCTTTAGCTTTGACTCCAAACCTGTGTTCCTCATCTATAATTAAAAGCCCGAGGTCTTTAAACTCAACATCTTTTGAAAGCAGCCGGTGAGTGCCTATTACTACATCAACTTTTCCTTCTCTAAGATTACCGGCAATTTCTGTCAGCTTTTTTTTGGTTTGAAACCTTGACATCACTTCAACAGTTACCGGGAACTGTGTAAGCCTGTCTTTAAAAGTATTATAATGCTGTTCAGCTAGGATTGTTGTTGGAACGAGCACTGCCGTCTGTTTGCCATCCTGAACTGCTTTAAATGCAGCACGGACAGCAACCTCTGTTTTTCCAAATCCAACATCACCGCAAACAAGCCTGTCCATAGGGTTTTCGGCCTCCATATCCAACTTTACCTCTTCAGTTACTTTTTCCTGGTCGGCAGTATCTTCATAAAGAAAAGAAGCTTCAAGTTCTTTCTGCCAGACAGTATCTGCACCGAATGAAAAACCCAGCGTTGCTTTTCTTTTCGCATAAAGTTCAATTAGCTCACGCGCAGCCTCTTTTATTTTCTTTTTAGTTTTTGATTTTGTATTTACCCAATCTGCGGTACCGAGAGTTGAAAGAGTCGGTGCTAAATTATCATTGGATGAATATTTTTTAACCAGAGTCAAATAGTTTAAGTTCACATATACTATCCCGCCTTCTGCAAAAAGAAGTTTCATCGATTCCTGTTCAGCTTCGCCAATTCTTATTGTTTCAAGACCTGCATATTTGCCAATACCGAAATCTTCATGAACAACATAATCCCCTCTTTTAATGGAAGCAAAAGCTTTGGATTTCGATTTCTTATACCTACGGGAAGTTGAAATTTTTGTTCTGTAAGGCTTGTTAAAAATTTCATAGTCTGTAAGAACCAGCATCTTTTCTTCTTTTAGCAGAAATCCTTTTCTGATTGCAAGAGTATCAATTTTAACTTTTCCCGATTCGATTAATTCTGCAAGCTCTTTTTTAAATTCACTTAAAAGATCACGAAGACGCGATGTCTGAAGTTCATTTTCCGATGTAATAATAATTCTGAAACTATTATTTGCATAATCTTTTAAAATGTTAAAAAGAATTTCATAATTGGAATTAATTGAAGGGGAATCAGAAATACCCAGATCGATTTTATTATTTGTTGAACCGAGGTCCTCTTCCAGGAGCCACTTTGTGCCCGGGAAAAAGATATTTTTCATAATCAACTTTCGAATTAATTTCTTCAGGTTCAAATTCATTATTCCCGCTATCGTCTGATTTTTCAGGAAACTCATCGATGAAAGTTGTTGTCTCCTCTTCCGCAGATACTGCTTCATTTATTTTTTCAGATTTAACCTCTGCAAAGCAATTAAATTTTTCGGACTTAAAATTTTTTAACTCGAATGTAGACGCAATAATTAAAGGGTTTTTCAGGTAAGAAAATATATCTGTAAATTTTTGCGGACTTCCGTTACTGCTTAAGGAGGCCGCGAGTGTTACCTCTTTAAGTTGTTCTATCGAGCGCTGGCTTTCCGGATCGAAATATCTTATTGATTCTAAAAAGTCCCCGTCAAATTCAAGCCGCACAGGATTGTGTTCGCTGTATGACCAGAAATCAATTATTGCCCCGCGTTGAGAGTAATCACCCGGGGCTTCAACAAATTTATCTTTCTGATAATTAAGGAGACTTAAATATTCTATTATATCGTTATATGCGAGATTTCCACCAACCTGGATGCGGGTTGTCTGTTCATTGATTTTTTCTTTTGATGGCAACTCGCAATTCAAGATGTTGAATGTTGAAAGAAGAATAAACTTTTCTCTTTTTGTAATTTCCGTTAAAATTTCCTGAAGGGGTTCGGAACGGAATTCATTTATAACCAGAAGGTTATCCGATAGCCCTAAAACAGAAAGTTCAACCTTGAATTCATCAACCGTTTTCGAATCGGGAAGAAGAATAACCAATTGGTTTTCAGTTAATGAAAGACCATTTATAAGAAAACTTTTTGAAGAACCATAAAGGGATGAAATATAAAGTGTGTTTGAATTTGTTGAACCGGATACACCTATCCCCCGGAAATTTTTAATAGCCTTTGTATCCAGAAATTCTTTAACTATATAATTCATAAGTCCGTAACAGCCGCAATCCGAATCAGTAATTGATTACGACAATTTCAAAGATTTAATTGCCGGAAGCAACTATTGTGTATCCTCATAATCATTTAAAATACCAAACGGGTTCATAAGAGAACCCGTGTAAAAATCCTTCTTTAATTTAATCTCAGCCTCACTCTAATTCAATGGCTTTCCTTACAAACCCGCCGACTTTATTCAAACGTCTTTGTGCTTCATCAACATTAACTTTTGCTTTTATCATAACAAGAGCGGTTTTAACGTGTCCACTGGCTTTATTTAAATAATCTTCAGATTCTTCATAAGATAACCCGGTAATCATCATCACAATTCTTTTTGATCTTTCCACAAGCTTTTTATTAGTCATCTGCAGATCGATCATCATATTCTCATAAACTTTTCCCAGTCTTATCATTGACGCTGTCGTAAGCATATTCAGTACGAGCTTCTGTGCAGTTCCACTTTTCATTCTTGTAGAACCCATTATTACTTCGGGACCAACGTATGGACAAATCGCAACATCCACTTCTTTGATTTTAAATTCGCTGCGAGGATTACAGGTTATGTACAGAGTTTTTGCTCCAAGCTCTTTAGCTTTTTTTACAGCACCGATTACATAAGGAGTTCTTCGGCTTGCTGCAATTCCACACACCACATCTTTTTCATTGACTCCTGTTTTTAGAACATCCGAAGCACCATTCTCTTCATAATCCTCCGCGCCTTCCTGTGCACGAAACATTGCTTCTTTACCGCCAGCAATATACCCTTGTACAAGTCCAGGATTAGTGCCGAATGTTGGAGGACATTCTGCAGCATCAATAACTCCAAGCCTGCCGCTTGTACCTGCACCAAAATAAAATAGTCTTCCGCCGGATTTAAACGAATTAATAATCAGCTTAACGGCTTTTTCAATGTATGGGATTTCTTTTTCTACCACAGAGGGGACTGTCTTATCTTCAGCATTAATTGTTTTCAGAATTTCAACAATTGATGCAATATCAATATTCATCGAATTCGGGTTGCGTTGTTCGGTTTTCAGTGAACTTATTTCTTCAAACAATTTTTTTTTATCAACAGAAGAACTCATTTATGGAGTTCCAGTAAAACTAATTTCTTTCCTTTCTGATTTCGAACATTTGAAGGTTTGTAGTAAAGATCAAAAATGGTGGATTTTTTTATATAAGATTTGTATTTCATTTCAGCTTTCTCGTATTCTGCACCAAGGTCACCGCCTTTAATGGCTACCAGGTAAGCCTTTTCCTTAATTAATGGAAGTGAATAACGGAATAGAATTATCAATGGAACAGAAGCCCGACTAACAATTAAATCAAAACTGTCTTTATATTTTTCAATGAATTCCGGACTCTCAACCCTGTCATTTTCGGCAATAACATTTCCAAGTTTTAATTTATCGATAAACTCTTTTACAGCATTTATTTTTTTGTTAGTTGAATCAACTAAAACACCACGCAGTTCCGGACGCATAATTGCAAGCGGGATTCCCGGGAAACCACCTCCCGTACCAATATCCAGAAAATGTGAAACCCGTTCGGGAATATATCTATTAAGATACGAGCATAGAAAAACATGATTTTCAATAATATTGCCGACATCACGGCGTGAAATCAGATTGACTGACTCATTTTTTTCAGCGACTAATTCAGCAAAATAAGCCAGACGTTCGGTTTTCATTATATCGGGAGTAAATGAATTTTCCCAATAAAACGATTGCAATTCTTTAAGGTATTGTTCCTGAACATCCACCATAAAAATTCCCTAAAATTAGTTTTTCAAATATACCAATAAAATTGAAATATCAGAAGGAGTAACCCCTGAAATACGGCTTGCCTGACCAATAGAACGCGGTTTTATTCTGTTCAACTTTTCTCTGCCTTCAGTTGATAATCCTTTTAAATAAGAATAGTTTAATGTTAAAGGAATATTCACGTCTTCATATCTCTCTAATCTTAATATATTTTCCTGCTGTCTTTTCAGATATCCTTCATATTTTAATTCGATCTCAACCTGTTCTAATGAGACAGGATCATTTAATAATTCCATAACTAGTTTTTCTCCGCCAAACCCATTTATTTTTAATAATTCATCGAGAGAAAGTTCAGGACGTTTACACAACTTGGAAATAGTTTCGGTTGAATCAATTCTGTTTAGACCTTTTGAATCAAGAAAAGGATTGACATCTCTTGCGTGCAACTTCAGAGTATTTAGAAGATTTTTGCATTCACTAATAAGAGTATCTCTTTTATCTAATTCTTCAAATAATTCTTTTTCGATTAAACCAAATTCATAACCATACTTCATCAATCTGCGATCAGCATTATCCTGTCTTAAAATCAAACGATACTCAGCCCTGGAGGTGAACATCCTGTAAGGTTCCTCTGTAGATTTATTTACTAAATCGTCAATCAACACACCTATATAAGCTTCGCTCCTTTTAAGAACAAATTCCTGTTTACCCTGAATTTTTAATGCGGCATTTATCCCTGCAACTATTCCCTGGGCAGCAGCTTCTTCATACCCTGAAGTTCCGTTTATTTGTCCTGCAAAATACAACCCCTTAACCAGTTTTGTCTCAAGAGTCAGATCAACCTGGTGGGGAGGGAAAAAATCATATTCCACAGCATAACCAGGACGAATCATACCGGCATTTTCTAATCCTTTAATTTTATGAATTGCCTCAAGCTGAATATCGGCTGGTAAAGAAGATGAAAATCCATTTAGATAAATCAAGTCGCTATCCAATCCTTCGGGTTCAAGGAATAGCTGATGCTGTTTCTTTTCTGCAAAACGAACAATTTTATCTTCAATTGATGGACAGTATCTTGGGCCAACTCCCTTGATCCTTCCCGTAAACAAAGGAGAGTCCTTAAAACCTTTCTCTAATATTTTGTGAACTATTTCGTTCGTGTAAGTAATATGACATGGAACCTGGCGTAAAAATGGAAAATTGTTTTTATCAGTTTTATACGAAAAAGGCTGAGGATTTTCATCTCCAGGCTGTACTTCAACAATATCCCAATCAATTGAATTCTTTGCCAACCTTGGAGGAGTACCTGTTTTTAATCTTCCTGATTCAAATCCTAATTTAACCAACGTTTCAGTTATACCAATTGAAGGTTTCTCTCCAAATCTTCCGCCGCTTGTGGTTTTTAATCCAGTATGCATCAATGCATTAAGAAAAGTACCTGAAGACAAAATAACAGCTTCACATTTAATTTCTCTACCTTTTGCTGTAAGAACTCCTTTTATTTTATTTTCTTCAGCTACGATATCAACAACAGCATCTTCCACGATGGAAAGATTAGAGACATTTTTAATAACATTATAAGCTTCTTCAGAATAAAGCTTTCTGTCTGATTGACATCTTGGAGACCAGACGGCAGGTCCTTTGGATTTATTCAGCATCCTAAACTGTATCCCGGTTCTATCAGCAATTATACCCATCATTCCGCCGAGTGCATCAATCTCTCTAACAAGATGACCTTTTGCCGTTCCTCCTATTGCCGGATTGCATGACATTCTTCCGATTGCATACTTATCCATAGTAACAAGTGCAACTGAACATCCCATATTTGCTGCAGAAGCACTTGCTTCAATTCCGGCATGTCCTCCACCAACTACAATTATATCGTAATCATTTTTCATAAATTCGTTTTGTTTCACGTGGAACTAATTATTACGAACCAACAAATTTTTTTATCTGTTTCACGTGGAACTACTTCCCAATGCAAAATTTTGTAAAAATATTATTTAATATATCTTCGGAGGTCACAATTCCGATTATTTCTCCAAGATCATCTGCAGACTTCCTTAAATCCACAGAAATAAACTCGCCACTCATTTTATCCTTGATTGATTCTTCAACTTTTTCCAGGCTTTCCTTTGCTCTTCTCAAACATTCGTAATGACGTGAATTTGAAACTATTGCTCCTTTTTCACTATAAGATGAAGAGCCAAGAGCATTTTCTTTCATTATTTTAAATAAATTATCAATTCCTTCCCCGGTTAAAGCAGAAATTCTTGAATCAAATTTTTCCTTATTTTCCTTTTTAAGATCAATTTTATTGAGAATATTTAAGACTTTTCTTTCATCAGTAAGAGAATAAATTTCTTCCAATATATCTTCGGATTTTCCCTGTTCCGTATCACTTATTAAAAGAACAAGATCTGCATCTTTTACTGCCTGCCTGCTTCTCAGTACTCCTTCTTGTTCTATCAAATCCTTTGAAATTCTAATTCCTGCCGTATCATACAATCTAAAAAGAATTCCATCAATTGAAACCTCTTCTCTTATTATATCTCTTGTTGTTCCGGGAATGTGACTGACAATAGCCCGTGATTCCTTTAGAATATAATTTAGCAGGGAAGACTTGCCGACATTTGGCTTTCCAACTAATGCAACATTTACACCATCTTTTATTACTTTACCAAATGAATAGCTTTTTAGTAACCTTTCTATCTCACTTTTTATTACTTTGATTTTTTTATTAAGTTCATCAAGGTTAATGAACTCGACATCCTCTTCTGCAAAATCCAATTCCAATTCCACAAAAGAAGAGGCATTAATCAACGAGCTTCTGATTTCATCAACTTTTTTTGAAAGTAAACCATCAAGCTGATTCCTTGCCCCGCGTAATGAAGCATCTGTTCGGGAAGAAATAACATCCACAACCGCTTCAGCCTGTGCAAGATCCATTCTATTATTTAAGTACGCTCTCTTTGTAAACTCACCAGGTTCAGCCAACCTCACTTCATTTTTTAGAAGAAGTTCGATTATCTTCTTTGATATTAAAGGATTTCCATGTGTGCTTATCTCCACTGAATCTTCACCCGAATAAGAGTGTGGATTCCGAAAAACCGAGATTAGTACATCATCGATTAAATTTCCATTTTCATCAAAAATTTCGCCATAATGAATAGTATGAGAATCAGAATTAGATAATTTTGTTTTACCTTTAAAGATTTTATCAGTAATTTCAAAGGAAAGTGATCCACTGATCCGTATTACAGAAATAGCTCCTACTCCCGAAGGAGTTGCAATCGCCGTAATTGTGTCTTCAGTGAAATTTTTCATATAATTAATTTGGCAGAAACAAGATTGCAAAAATATAGAAATTAATATGCATTAACAATTCAAAGAAAAAACCCAAATTCATTTTTTGAAATTATGACCTTTAAAATGACAGAATTGTAAATCAGACTATCATTAGGATTTATTCGTCTGTCATTTTGACCCAATTAAAAAGTATTTGGGGAAATCGCCATAACTTCTTTTATAACAAATAGTTATGGGCAAGATGTTCCCTTGGCATTTTAGTTGTTTGTGTACTAATGAATTTAACAAAACAATGAAAGGAGGAAGAAATTATGGCAATCGTAAGATGGAATCCTTCAAAGGATTTATTGAATATTGAACGTGAGTTCAATAGAATGTTTAATACTTTTAACAGAAGTTTTGGTTTTGGAGATTCGGATGACGAAATAGCAGAATATGAGAATGCTGTATGGACACCTCTTACCGATATTACGGAAGATGAGGATAATTTTAAATTAAAACTTGATCTTCCTGGCATAAAGAAAGAGGACGTAAAAATAAATTATGAAAATGGTCAGTTGACTATAAGCGGAGAAAGAAAGCAGGAAACTGAAAAGAAGAATTCGAAATATCATAGGGTTGAAAGATCTTATGGAAAATATTTCAGATCATTTAATCTTCCTTCAAAAATACAGGAAGATAAAATCGATGCAGAATTCAAGGATGGTCAATTAACAATTACTGTCCCAAAATCTGAAGAAGCCAAACCCAAACAAATTGAAGTTAAAATAAAATAAGCTATTCTGTTAACTCAGATAGTTAAAATTTAATGATTGCTTCAGGGCAGCTAAAAAAATGTTTGGCTGCCCTTTTTGCTTTTTATCAGAAAGTTAATATCCTGTTATATTTAAGTTTGAAAAAACAGGAACAATTTATATGGAATTTAAAGATTATTATAAGTTACTCGGTGTTGAAAAAGATGCTACCCAGGAAGAGATAAAGAAAGCCTACAGGAAGCTTGCTTTAAAATATCATCCTGATAGAAATCCTGATAATAAACAGGCCGAGGAAAAATTTAAAGAAATCACAGAAGCTAATGAAGTTTTAAGTGATCCTGAAAAAAGGAAAAAATATGATCAGCTTGGTGCTAACTGGAAGCATTACCAGCAGCCCGGCGGCGGGGGTTCCGGAATGGATGATTTCTTTAGTCAGTTTGGCGGAAGAGGAGGCGGAAGAACTTCTTATCAGTATTCGGGAGATCTGGGTGATATGTTTGGAAACATCGGAGGGTTTTCTGATTTCTTTGAAAGCTTCTTCGGAGGAAGAGGTGCAGGTCAAGGTGCCAGACGCGGCCCCTTCACTTCTGCACAAAAAGGACAGGATTATGAAGCTAATTTAAACCTAACTCTTGAAGAAGTATTTAACGGAGTTGAACGACAAATTAATGTGGATGGCAAAAAGCTTAAAGTTAAAATTGAACCGGCGACTAAGGATAAGACCAAACTTCGTTTAAAAGGATTGGGTTCAGCCGGCAGTCATGGTGGGGAAAAAGGAGATCTGTACTTAAACATTCATGTTCTTGATCACCCTTTTTATGAAGTTAAGGATGATGATCTTTATTATAATTTAGATGTCGACTTATATACAGCAGTACTTGGAGGTAATGTTCAGATTCAGACTCTTGATCATAAAAAAATAAGCATTGTTATTCCCCCCGAAACAGATAACGGAAAATTGTTAAAGCTTCGCGGACAAGGAATGATAAGAAAAGATGATAAGAACAAACGCGGCGATCTGTTTGTGAGAATAATTGTTCAGATTCCAAAACGTCTTTCAAAAGAAGAAAAAGAATTATTTAAAAAATTATCACTATTCAGAAAAGATTAAGGAGTAAAAGAATGAGTCAAACTGCAGAGACAAAGAAATATGAATTTAAAGCCGAAGTTAAACAGCTTCTCGATATACTTGTTCATTCACTTTATACAAGCAGAGAAATTTTTCTGCGGGAATTAATTTCAAATTCATCTGATGCATTGGACAAGTTAAGATTTGAATCAACCCGCGGAACTGAGGTTGAAGATAAGGATCTTCCTATGGAAATAAAAGTAAACTTTAATGAAAAGAAAAAGCTTATAACTGTTTCCGATACCGGGATTGGGATGACAAAAGATGAATTAATAAAGAATATCGGAACTATAGCAAAGTCGGGTTCATCTGAATTCATTAAACAGTTGCAGGAAAATAAATCAGAGGCAAATAACATAATAGGGAAGTTCGGTGTAGGATTTTATTCTGTTTTTATGGTCGCAGAAGAAGTTGTAATCAAAACTAAATCCTTTAAGAAGAATACCAAAGCAGTTGAGTGGAAATCAAATGGGTTAGGCGATTATGAAATTTCGGAACCGGATGAAAACCTAAAACGGGGAACAACAATTGAAATTCATTTGAAAGATGATGCTAAAGATTTTGCCGATAAATTCAGGCTTGAAACAGTAATTAAAAAACATTCGAACTTTGTGAACTTCCCGATCTACCTGGAAAAAGAAAAAATAAATACTGTTTCGGCAATATGGCGTGAACCGAAAGGCAATATTAAAAAGGAAGAGTATAACGAGTTCTATAAATTCTTAACTTATGATACCGAAGAACCGATGGATGTTATTCATAATTCGGTTGATGCCCCGATTCAGTTTCACAGCCTGCTTTTTATCCCTAAAAAGAATTTCGATTTATTCGGATTCGGCAGGGAGGATTATGGTCTCGACTTATATGTAAGAAGAATTTTAATCCAGCATCAGAATAAAGATTTACTTCCTGAGTACCTGCGGTTTATTAAAGGTGTTGTTGAATCGGAAGATCTTCCTTTGAATATTTCAAGAGAAACTCTGCAGGAAAATATAATCTTCACTAAAATTTCCAACACTATAACAAGCCAGGTTTTATCATATCTGATTAAGAAAGCAAAGGATAAACCGGAAGAATATGTCGAGTTCTGGAATGAGCATGGAAAAAACTTGAAGCTTGGTTATGGTGATTTTACAAATCTGGATAAGATAAAAGAGCTGTTAAGATTTAATTCATCTCATATTGAAGATGCAAAAGGACTAACTTCTTTAGATGAATATGTTTCCAGATTTAAAGAAGGACAAAAAGAAATTTACTACGTTCTCGGCACAGGCAGGCAGGCAATTGATCAGGATCCTCATATGGAAATTTTTAAGAACAAAAGTCTTGAGGTTCTTTATCTTTATGATCCTGTCGATGAATTTGTTCTCTCTTCAATCAGAAAATATAAAGATTATGAATTCAAACCGGTAGATTCGGTTGACTTGAAAAATCTCGAATCATTCATAGAAACAGAAGAGAAAAAAGATAAGCCGGAAGAGTTAAGCAAAGATGAACAGCTCCATTTCGATAGTTTGATTGCGCGAATAAAAGAAATTCTCGGCGATAGAGTTACAGATGTAAAAAAATCAGAAAGACTGAGCGGAAGCCCTGCAATACTTGTTAATCCCGATGATTCGATGACTTCATCAATGCAGAAGATGATGCGTATGATGAATAAGGATATGGAAGTTCCTAAAAAAGTTTTTGAGATAAACAGAGACCACAAACTGATAAGAAATTTATTGAAAGTATTTAAAGCAAATCGTCAGGATGAATATATATCTAATGTTGTTGAAGAACTCTTCGAATCTGCACTTCTTCTTGAAGGTGACCTGATGGATCCGCATAGACTTGTAAGCAGAATAAACCAAATGCTCGAACAATCAAGTGACTGGTATACGGAAGTGAAAAAGATAAATTGATTCTTAGTGAACCTTGGTGCTCTTAGTGTCTTGGTGGTAAAAAACCACTAAGGCACTTAGATCATTGAGAAACACCAAGGATATTTAGAAGTAAAATAAATTAAAAAAACTAGTGGATTTCTAAGCAAAAATGAGTTTTCGTTTCTTTGGTTCCGGAATCGGATCGCCAAATTCCTTGGATGTTTCAATCCATAATTTTTTAGCATCTTTTACATTTTTTAATGCTGATTCGTGTGTTTTCCCGTGAGCTATACATCCGGGTAATTCAGGAATTTCAGCAATATAAATTTTATCGGTATCGTCCCAGTAAATTATGATTTCGTATTTATCCATTATTTTATTTTCAAAGTATACTTTGTTATCAAATTTCTGATTTGTTTAACCTGATATGATTTAGCTTTGTTTCCATCTTTTTGAAGATTGATTTTTTCTTCCACACCATCTTTTCTGAATATATGATGGCTTCCCTTTATTCTTTCTTCAAATCCTAAACGAAACATTAATTGAGTTAAATCTTTAAATAAAATATTAAAATCAGATTGACCGGTTAAAATGGTCAGCAATAATTATTCATATTTGCTCATAAAGCGAATAAATTTGATTAAAACTAATGATTAAAACCAAAACTAACAAGGAATAGATTTTAGATGTATTAAGAATATTTTTAAAGGAAAAGAATATTATGCCATTTAATTTTAATAAGCTGACAGTAAAAGCACAGGAAATAGTACAGACAGCGATTGAGATCGCACAAAACTATAATAATCAAATACTCGAGCCAGAACATTTACTTGCAGCCGTCATACAGGAAAAAGGAAGTATCGCCGATTCTATTCTACACAAGACCGGCGGGAACGTAAGTGCTATCAGATTGAAAGTAAATGAACTTCTTGAAAAGCTTCCGAAAGTTTCCGGAGCAGGAATCGGAAACCAGCAGATGTCTAATAACACCGCAAAGTTATTTGATGCCGCTTCGGAGGAAGCCCGAAATTTAAAAGATGAATTCATTTCTACCGAACATCTTCTGCTTGCATTATCTAAAACCGATAATAAATCAGGACAGCTTTTAAGAGATAACGGAATTTCTCACGACACTATCCTCGAAGCACTAAAGGAAGTTCGCGGAACCCAGAGAGTTACTTCTCAGAATCCGGAGGAGACATACCAGCCGTTGAAGAAATACGGAAGAGATTTAAATGAACTTGTAAAAGCCGGTAAGCTCGATCCTGTAATCGGCAGAGATGAAGAAATAAGGAGAGTGCTGCAGGTTCTTTCAAGAAGAACAAAAAATAATCCTGTTTTAATTGGCGAACCAGGAGTTGGTAAAACTGCAATTGCTGAGGGCATCGCGCACAGGATAGTCGCAGGCGATGTTCCCGAAAACTTAAAGACAAAAAGAATTGTTGCACTCGATATGGGAGCGCTTGTCGCAGGCACACAATTCCGCGGACAGTTTGAAGAGAGACTTAAAGCAGTGATTAAAGAAGTACAGGAATCAAACGGCGAAATAATACTTTTCATCGATGAGCTTCACACACTTGTTGGTGCAGGTGCTGTTTCCGGATCAATGGATGCGGCAAATATTCTTAAGCCTGCACTTGCCAGGGGTGAACTGCACGCAATCGGTGCTACAACTTTAGATGAATACAAAAAACATATTGAAAAAGATGCCGCTCTTGAAAGAAGGTTTCAGCCGGTGCTGGTTAGTGAACCATCGGTTGAAGATACTATTTCAATTTTAAGAGGATTAAGAGAACGCTACGAAGTTCATCACGGTGTCCGAATCACCGATGCCGCAATAGTTGCAGCAGCCCAGTTATCACACAGATATATTGCGGATAGATTTCTGCCTGATAAAGCAATCGATCTTGTTGATGAAGCTGCTTCAAAACTTCGTATTGAAATTGATTCTATGCCGGAAGAACTGGATACTCTTGAAAGAAAAATTAAGCAGCTTGAAATTGAACGTGAAGCATTGAAGCGTGAAAAAGATGAGGCTTCGGTAAAACGTCTTGAAGAACTGCAAAAAGAATTAAGCGATCTCGAAGAGGACAGAAATAAATACAGAATGCACTGGGATCTTGAGAAAGAGAAGATTCAAAGAATACGCGGAATGAAAAGTGAAATTGATAATGCTAAAACTCTTGCGGATCGTTATGAACGCGAAGGTGACCTCGGGAAGGTCGCCGAACTTCGTTATGGTAAAATCGCTTCACTTGATAAGCAGTTAAAAGAAGAAACCCAGCAGCTTTCTGAAATTCAGAAAGATAAAAAAATGCTTAAGGAAGAAGTTGATGCAGAGGATATTGCAGAAGTTGTTGCTAAGTGGACAGGAATTCCTGTAAGCAGAATGCTCGAGAGTGAAAGAAGCAAACTTCTCAGGCTTGAAGATGAATTACACCAAAGAATTATCGGTCAGGATGATGCGGTTTTCGCAGTTGCTAATGCAATCAGAAGATCGCGCACAGGGCTGCAGGATGAGAACCGGCCGATTGGTTCTTTTATTTTTCTCGGAACCACCGGAGTAGGTAAAACAGAGCTTGCACGCGCGCTGGCAGAATATCTTTTTGATGACGAACACGCAATGATACGAATCGATATGTCTGAATATATGGAAAAGTTTTCTGTTTCAAGATTGATCGGTGCTCCTCCCGGATACGTTGGGTACGAAGAAGGCGGACAATTAACCGAAGCTGTCCGCAGAAGACCTTACTCTGTTGTATTACTGGATGAAATTGAAAAAGCACACCCGGATGTTTTCAATATTCTTCTGCAGGTTCTTGATGAGGGAAGACTGACCGACAACCAGGGAAGAACTGTAAACTTCAAGAACACAATTATTATTATGACTTCAAATCTCGGTTCGCATTTGATACAAGAAAAAACTGAGGGAGTCAGCGATGAAGAGATGGAAAATGTTGTGGGTAGTTTAAGACATACATTAACAGATCTTCTCCGCAAAACAATCCGTCCGGAATTCCTCAACAGGATTGACGAAGTTGTGCTCTTTAAACCATTAACGAGAATAGAGATAAGAAAAATTGTGGATATACAATTAAGATATGTACAGAAAATGCTGGCACAGAAAGAAATAACTCTTGATGTAGACAACGAAGCAAAAGACTGGCTTGCAAAGCTTGGTTATGATGTTACATTTGGTGCAAGACCATTGAAGAGAACGATACAGAAACATCTCACTAACCCGCTTTCACAGGAACTGCTGATGGGAAATTTTGGAGATGGTGATACAATAAAAGTTACTCTAAGTGAAGACGGCGGATTGGTGTTTAAGAAAAAGAAATAATTAATAATTGCTTAGTAGCTAATTACGAACTTTGGGACAGTTTGATCATCGTCCTTTTTAATTATAAGTGAGGATAAAATGAACACAATAGATTTTTTATTGAATGAAAAGGGGATAGAGAGTAATAATAATTTTATGAATGAAGAAAAATCCGATGATAGTCTTTTTGATGCATATTCTTCTGCTGTTACCAGGGCAGTGGAAATTGTTAGTCCTGCTGTTGTAAATATTATTAATACTATTACGGGAAGAGATGGAAAGCTGATACACGGAGGTAGCGGTTCGGGCTTTATTTTTACACCCGATGGATTTATTCTAACCAATAGCCATGTAGTTCATAATGCAAAAAGAATAGAGGTTGTACTTGCAGACAGAAGAAAATTTAATGCCGATGTAATCGGTGATGATCCTGATACAGACCTTGCCGTTATAAGAATAGATTCACCCGGAATTACCCCTGTAATGTTCGGTGATTCTTCAAAAATAAAAACCGGTGAGCTTGTAATTGCAATAGGAAATCCTTACGGCTTCCAGGCAACTGTAACGGCAGGAGTAGTAAGCGCACTTGGAAGATCGCTGCGATCAAATACGGGACGTTTAATCGATAATGTTATACAAACGGATGCCGCACTGAACCCGGGTAATTCCGGAGGACCACTTGTTAATTCCCGGGGAGAGGTTATAGGTGTTAATACTGCGGCAATTCTTCCGGCGCAGAATATCTGTTTTGCGACTGCTATAAACACTGCAAAGTTTGTTGCTGCAAAACTTATTAAGGATGGAAAAATTAAACGAAGCTTCATCGGTATTGCAGGACAGGATGCTCCGATACACAGGAGAATTGTTTACCACTACAATCTTCCCTCATCTAAAAGTATAATGGTAATTAATGTTGAACAGAATAGTCCTGCAGAAAAAGCCAGTGTGCTTGAAGGCGACAGGATTATTTCCTTTAACAATAAGCCTATAACCGGAATAGATGATCTCCATAAAATGCTTACCGAAACACAGGTAGGAGTTAAGGCAGAATTGCAAGTTTTAAGAGGAACTGAAATTATGAATCTCGAAATAATTCCGCTGGAAAGAAAGAATTAAAACCACAACTATGCGCTCTTATCTGTAGAGCGTGATTATTCCCGCTTTACAGTTTTAATTGTTATCTTTAGAAAGTACGATGAGGTATGGTAAAGAGAATTAAATATTATCTGAAAGAAAAAATATATGGAACGGAAAGAGTATCCCAATGGCGAGATAACAATTGTCTGGCAGCCGAAATTGTGTCAGCATTCCGGTGTGTGTGTAAAAACTTTGCCGAAAGTTTATAATACAAAAGTACACCCGTGGATTAAACCTGAAAATGCCACATCAGAAGAAATAATTAACCAGGTTGCCAAATGTCCATCCGGTGCACTAAGCATAAAGGAAAAATAATATGATTGAGATAAAACAAATTAAAGAAGGTACAAAGGGTCGTTTTTCTGCTATGGATGACAATAAAACAGCGGGCAGCATATTCTATACTTCTATGGGTAACACCCGGATGATTTTAGATCATACTGAGGTGGATGATGCCTACCACGGACAGAGCATTGGCAAAAAAATACTAATGTTTATTGTTGAGTTTGCAAGAGAGAATAAAATTAAAATTATTCCGCTGTGCCCGTTTGCAAAATCAGTTTTTGATAAAACCGAATCGATAAGAGACGTACTGATTTAATAAATATAGACGAATCCGTTTACCTGCCTTTTTAATTCATACAGACTCTGAAGCAGATATAAATTAAAAGTTCTATCAACAATTATACAGTTCAGGTAAAATTAAATCACTTATGAATCGGGTCTTCTGTTTTCATCGGATCAAAGGTCGTAAGCCTTATAACCCTTGTTCTATCTCTGAGGAGAGTGGGTACTGTCATCTTTGCATTTTCATGACTTTCTGCTTCAACAATTGCATATGCCGTGTGGTCATCGTCCAAACATCCCCATTCGAAGTGGGTTAGAAAACCGGCATTATATTTACTGAACTGCTTTATCGCCATATTACAGTCTTCAGCAGTATGAGACGACATTACCATAAATTTATTCATGTTAACCTCAATTTTATTAACGATTCATTTTAGTGATTGGTAAACTTATTACTCTAAATTTCTTCAAGATATTCATGGACAAGCTTGATTGCCATCGCCCCTTCACCTACGGCAGATGCTACCCGGTTCATAGCCCCGGCTCTCACATCACCGGCAGAAAAAATTCCGGGAATGCAGGTTTCTAAAAGGTATGGGTCACGTTCAAGCTTCCAGGATTTCTTAAAATTTTCATATTTAAATAAATCTCGTCCGGTTTCGATAAACCCTCTTGAATCTTTAAGGATATTTAATTTTATCCAGTCCGTTTCGGGTCGTGCGCCAATAAAAATAAATAAAGCTCCGGCATCTTCCGTTTTAAGTTCGCCAGTAACTGTATTTTTAATTGTAATGCACTCAAGCCTCTTGTTTCCCGCAGCTTCATCAATTACTGAATGAGGTATAACAGAAATATTACCTGTCTTATTTATCTGATCAATCAGGTAATGTGACATTGACGAATTAAGAGAGTTTTTTCTTATTACTATAAAAACATTTTTAGCAAAACCTGAAAGATACATTGCTGCCTGTCCGGCAGAGTTTCCGCCTCCAACTATAAAAACATTTTTATCTTTGCACGAATACGCCTCTGCCGTTGCCGCACCATAATAAACGCCCGCACCGGTTAATTCACTTACTCCCTTTGCATCCATTGTTCTGTAATCAACACCGGTTGATATTATTATTGTGTGGGATTTTATTTCGGGTCCGTTGGAAAGCGATAAAATTTTATAATTATCCTTTGTTTTAATATCAATTGCCTGGCAGGGCGAAAGTAGCTCAACACCGAATCTTCGTGCCTGGGTTAAAGCCCGTCTTGTCAGGTCGGAACCTGAAAGTCCGGATGGGAACCCAAGATAATTTTCAATCCTTGAGCTTGTGCCCGCCTGCCCGCCGGGAGCTTTCTTCTCTATCATAAGTGTTTTCAATCCTTCAGTACCTCCATATACAGCAGCGGCAAGTCCTGCGGGTCCAGCACCGATGATTACCACATCATAAAATTCCAGTGCTGCTGTAGAGTTTAGTCCGATTTTTTTTCCAATTTCAATATCAGACGGATTTTGTAATAAAGATCCGTCCTCAAATAAAACCGCCGGAAGTTTATCCGGTTCAATTTTATGAATATTTATTAATTCTGAAGCTTCTTTATGTAATTCCACATCAAGCCACTTATAAGGAATTAAGTTGCCGGTTAAAAAATCTTTTATTTTATGGGATAAGGGTGACCATTGATACCCGATTATTTTTATTCCTTCAAACTCAGGGATAAAGTTGTTCTGCCAGTCCTCAAGCAGGTCGGTTATTACGGGGTAAAGCTTTTGTTCCGGTGGGCTCCACGGTTTCAGCAGGTAGTAATCCAGCTTCAAAGTATTAATTGCTTTTATTGCGGCTTCAATATCTGAATAAGCCGTTAACAATACTTTTTTCGCATCGGGAAAAATATCTTTTGCTTTTTCCAGGAATAAAGTGCCTTCCATTTCAGGCATCCGCTGATCGGAAATAAAAAGTGCAACAGTTTCATTTTTTAATTTTAATTCTTTAACGGCTTCAAGAGTTTCAACGGCAGATTCGATTGCAAGCACTTTGTACTCATCCCGGTATTTATTCCGGACATCACGCTGAATAGCTCTTAACACCTGTGAGTCATCATCAGTTATTAATATGAATGGAAGCTTCATCTTTTATACTTTTTTATTTGTGTTGGGAAACAGGTATTCTTATTTTAAACACGGTTTTACCGGGCACCGAATTCACTTCTATATCACCGTTATGCCGGCTGATTACATTTTTTGCAATATCGAGTCCAATCCCGGTTCCTTCTCCAACTTTTTTTGTTGTGAAAAAAGGATCAAATATGCGTGATAATATTTCTTTGGGAATCCCCGGACCGTTGTCGGTAATCCTAACTGTTATATCATTTTTGTTACACTCAGTTTCAATTGCAAGTTCACCATTTTGTGGAACAGCATAAACAGCGTTATCAATAATATTAGTCCATACCTGGTTCAATTCACCTATATAAGCCTCCACTTCTGTCATATCATCACAAAATATTTTCTGAACCCGGATATTTTTATCGCGGATTTTATACCCGAGAAGTATAAGAGTATTCTCCAGGTCTTCGTGAACATTCGTTGAATGAAGATCTCCCGATCTGTCCATCCTTACATGAGATTTAATAGCAGTTACCAGCGTTGTAATACGGTCTGACGCATTTTCAAGATCTTTTATCAGCAGTTCCGAGCTTAATAAATTTTCAAACCAGTCAAGAATATTTTGCAGTGCATCATCAGGAACATCTGAAATAATTTTTTCCAGGTCGCCCGGTGAAAAATCAGCTTCTGCTAAAGTTTCCGCAATTTCATTTTTGCTGTTTAATCCATTTTCACTCAGCCAGTCATTAAGCTCATCTTCCGTTTGAATTCGCTGAAGCGGAGTCAGCTTAGTTTTTGATGAACGGTTTTTTTCTTTATTTACTGCCAGTTCCCGGATATTATGAATAAGCCCGGGGGTGATATTATATTTCAGTAATTCTTCCGTAAGCTCAAAATTTTGTTTCAGTTTTTTATCCAGCTCTGCAGATATTCTATTAATTGCGGCAGCAGGATTGTTCATTTCATGTGCAATCCCGGCAGCAAGTTTTCCCAGGGCACTTACTTTTTCCTGCTGCATTTGTGTAGTTGCAAAAACGCGGGCTCTTTCTGTCATATAACCAATTAAACGCTGTATAAAATCAGGATTAAGCTGTTCCAGTTCCTGAAAATATTTTTTATGGAGCTTAAGTGCACGCATTTTTCCAACTGCATAAGAATTTCCCGGGGAAGATTTAAGTCTTGAGTAAGGTAACACCCCTGTTACACCGCCGGTAAGATCATTATTTTCAACAGTATGGTAATAGACGAGTTGTCCGTTTACATTCATATAAAAGTTTGTTTTGCCTTCCAGTATGAAGTACATATCATCAATTGGTTCTCCTGTTTCTATCATCACGTCCCCATCATCGTATTCTTTGGTTTCTGAATGAGCTAATATCCATTCAAGCTGTTCATCGGGAAGGTCATGCAGGGCTATATTTTTTTTTAATTCATCAATTGTTATAGATTGGTTCATCTCTTACCTAAAGTGAATTTAAATTAATAACTAAACCTGAATGGTGTATTTATTTTATGAACTGTAAACAAATAGAAGTGGGCTTAAAATATGAGGTTACTATTAAAATGTCAATCAATATTATTTTGTATTTAATAGTGCTTTTAAGGTGGTTGAATTTTCCCAATATAAGAGGTCAGGAAGTTTGTCCACAGGATTTATTCAGGAGCAATATCCGGTGTTAAAGTTTTAGTAATCAATATATTTATCGGAATTTAAAGTTGAGGAAATTAAAACCTTATAATAGATTTAACCTGTTTATATTTTGGTTTACGCACACAAGTGCCTTGAATTTTATAACAAGGGAATAATTTGACTTGTCTTCCAATTCAGATCTTATAACAGTATTCGAATCGGGTAACCAGGCAGTAATTGCAGTTGTTAAATCTATTCTTGATGACGCTGAAATTCCTTACATAGTTAAAGGAGAAAATGTTCAGAATTTGTTTGGATTAGGAGTAATCGGAACCGGCTACAATATAATTACCGGACCCATACAAATTCAGGTAAACCAGGAAGATGAACCAGCGGCAAAACAGCTGCTTTCCGGAATAGACGAATAATATCCGATAATTTTAATTTTATGTTGGGTGAAATAATATTTGTTAAAAAATAAAAAGGACTTTAATATGGTAAGCCGTATATGGCATGGTTACACCACGGTATCAAATGCCGATGCTTATGAAAAACTTTTGAAAAGCGAAATCTTTACAGGCATACAAAACCGGAAAATTGCCGGTTACAACGGAATTCAATTATTTCGTCGTAATATTGGTGACGAAGTAGAATTTATCACCCTGATGATGTTCGATACAATTGATGCGGTTCGTGCCTTTGCAGGTGAAGATTATGAAGCAGCAGTTGTTCCACCGGAGGCACGGGCAATACTTTCGCACTTCGATGAGCGTTCACAACATTATGAAGTAAAAGCGGAAATGAAAGTATGAGCGGTGATTTAAAGCTGGCTGAAACAGAGATTGGAGAATAAAAAACAAGATGAGGCGTCGCCAGCTTTTTACTGCAGAAGTCACAGCCGCAGGGTGATTAATATTTCTGCCACCGTGCGATCATGTCAGCCAAGAAAAGAATGAAATTTAACGGCGTAACTTATTATAAACCGCAGGATAATCTCTTGCGGTTTTTATTTTTAAATTGCTCTTCCCGTTGTATTCTTTAGAAAGAATTCAGAAGTTTAATAAAGAAAATTAATTTCTGTGTGCAGGCAATTGCGGGACAAGCGGTAGTCAATAACATATAAATAAAGGAGGTTCGGTCATGTCTAAAGAAGAAAGCCTAAGAGATGAGTTGAAAAAACTGGTAGATAAATTTGAGAAAGCATCGGACAAACATAAGAGCCTTTATCGAATATACAGATATACAGCTCTTGTGCTGACTGGATTAGCAACGATTTTGTCAAGTATTGCATTAACATCTTTTGGAATTCAAAATTTTCTTAATATAGCAATTGTTTGTGCCACAGCTTCAGCCGGAGTAATTACTTCAATAGAGGGATTACGAAAGCCGGCTGAACTTTGGATACATGAACGAAATATTTTATACGCACTTATAGATCTTCAACGTGAAATGGATTATGAGGCATCCTCGACAGGCAGCATAGAAAATGTTGATGATTATTTTTCAAAACTACAGCGAATTTTGGGCTCATCCCAAGAAAAATGGACTGGTTATGTTTCGCCTAAAAATCAAAATAGACCTTAAGAGGTAAATTAAATATTATGAAATTAACACATGCGGGCGGCGTTGTATTTTCAAATGATAGAGATCGTAACTTATTTCTTGTTATTTCTTCATCTAATGGTAAGGATTGGGTTTTTCCCAAAGGACACATAGAACCAGGAGAAACACCACAAAAAACAGTATTACGGGAATTGCAGGAAGAAACCGGAATCGTGGGCGAAATAATCGCTGAATTACCGAAACAGTTTTTTAATGTAAAAAATGAAACGGTATATGTACAATATTTTCTTATTAAACTAAACCGGTATGGAAAAGCAAATGAAAATCGTATTTTAAAATGGGTGGGTGAGGAAACTGCATTTAAACTTCTTTCATTCGAAAATTCACGTAATGTTTTAAAGGATGCAATAAAAGTTATTAATGTTTTGTAAGAGAACATTGCTCGCAAAAAAATAATTGGTTCACCCAATCCAATTTAACGATCTTTAGCCCGAGGAGATAGGGAATGTCAATACTGACATATTAACACTTCAAACAGCAAAAATTTCCTTACAAATTTTGGAAGTGGGGTTCCAACTCTTCTTTTTCGTATTCGTAATATCCGGAATGGGACTTAAAACCTTTGGTATGGCTTTTCCAAAATCGGAAATAGGCTCGAAACCTTTCAGGTGGCATTCGTAAAGTTCGGAATGGTAATTTTAAACGTCTGCGCCGCAATTCCAGAATTTGGAGGAGAGATTTGATAATTTTAGAATTTATTTAAAAGACCTTCCTCTTATAAGCTTGAGAAGATACACAAGTTTATTGAAGAAACTAAGAACGAAGAAAGTTAGATTATTTAGCTATTACGATGGTACCACTATATTAGATAATTTCAGCCATGGTAGTAAAGGAATGTAACTTAATTTTGTTGCAACTTGAATGAGAAGGTTTGGAAATTAACAAATCACAACATATTTTGAACATAAACGGGATGAAAGAAGCTATCTTGAATAGAGCTCATGAGAAGATTTTTTTCTTTCTCAAGTTTATTGGTTTCAACAGCTATACTATTAAATAAAGTAACTGCAAATTTTAATAATGCTTGCGCTAATATAATTGAAAAATCACTTCGAATATCTTTGAATTGCAAAGCTTTATAGAAATCTTTAGACCTTATACCAAACAATGGATCAAAATTATAGTTATATAAGTCATCAAAAAGCCATTCTTTATTCTGATAATGTAAGTAATTTCTTTGTCTTGCATATTCATTAATTTTTAATTTCAGAATATATTTTATAAGCTCCGTTGGTATAATATCAATCCTAGATACCCTTAAAATACGTTGTAATGCACTCCATATATGTCTATGCTGAACTTCTCCTCCTAGCCCTAAATAAAAAAAATTAATTCCAGCATAAGAATAATTTTGACTATGAGATTGTCTATTATAGGAACTAAGAGGGGGAGGCCATACATCTATTAAAAAAGGTTTGTTCTCATAAGAAGGAAAGGAAACACCTAAAAAATTAATTATTGCTTTAGCCGAAAATAAAGCACTTTGATATGCATTTGATAGGGCCCAAGTTTTTATACCAAGACTGATCAAATTTTCAGTGGAAGAAAGAACATGAGATGCTCTATGTAATAGATATGTTGCTTCCCAAAATAAAGTTAATTTGATTGAAGTTATTTCTTCATTTTGTGGAATAAAACCATTAGCAATAATATCAGAAGCTATAATATTAAATTCTGACAGTTCCTCAATGTTTTCAATAGGATGCGAGCCTGGAATTTGGATCATTGGAATGAAACGAAGCCACTCATGTTTGATTTTATCCCAATCTCTCCGTTTTATTTCATCTAAAACGCTATCAAAATTCATTCTATTTGAGTATTATACTCCCTGTACTTCCTTGTTCTTCTAAACGCAACAATAATGTCGTTCTTAAATCCTCTCCAGCTTGTGTTTCAGCAGCACTTCCTGTTCCAACTTTTTTCCAGTCTTCAAAACTAAAGTCATCAATCTGTTTTAAAATTTTTATTACATCTTCCACTTTAAAAGTACTATAATATTTCATCGTTAAATCAAACACAGTAGGTAAAACATTAATCAAGGCACCAAAGCCAACTGTTTGATAAAATAATGGTTCATCAGCTTCAAAATATAATGGGAAAACGTTTTGCAATGCCTGCATATAATTGTCTATGATACCAACTTGTTCAATAAGAGTATAAAGATGGAACTTCCCGGTCTTATTAACTACTAATGAAGATATTTTTCTTACAAAATTTGTTAATGATAATTCTCCTCTTTTGGGGGAGCTCATTACCACAATTCGTCCATAAAATACACTATTATCATTTTTACGAAGTGAATCAGCAATATCGGTTGCTCTTTCTTTTGCTATTTCTTGATCTGACTTTTTATGTGGCAGATTCTTTAACAAATCATAATATAAAGATGTTGGAACTCCTTTTGCCTCTTTGTTAATCGTTACAAATTGTTTGATTTGTTCATCGATTGAAATTCCAACAAAACATATGACTAAAAATTCTATTTCTTTATTAGAATTAAATGCACCTGCCAATCTATGTTGACCATCTATAACCCATCCAGCATTTTCTTTATCAGGAATTATTATAAATTTTTTATCTCTACTTAGCATAGTATCTTTATCAAATGCAATCAAAATACTCAAAGGAACTACATTACCACTTGATATAAAATTGGCTATTTTATCTACTCTTGACATTGATAAAGCCCTCTGATATCCTTTATTTTTATCCGGATCTCTCTTATTTATCTTTACGATTGTCCATAGTTTTTTAGCATTTATTTTAAATGCTATCAGATTATTATCATTTTGATTTAATATAATACAAGGATACTGATTTGTTTTAATTTTTTTTACCATTTTTTTTCTCATATTTTATAAATGGATCACGCGCAACTGCCATCTTTTGATTTGGTTCAAATATTTCTTTATCCAATGGCCTATATTTTATATCACCATTAGAGGCATCTATAAATCTTTGTAATGCAATTTTATGGTAATTTTTATCTATTTCTGCCCCGATAAATCTTCTTCCCTCAATTAATGCAGCAGCACCAGTAGAATTTGCTCCCATATATGGATCAAATATAATACCATTTTGAGGAGTTAATGATTTAATCAACCTTTCTGCTAATGCAATTGGAAATTGACATGGATGTTGTGTTTTTTCTATATGATTTGCTTTTACATTTGGTATACTCCATACATCAGAAGGATTTTTACCAAGAGGATTTCCACTGAATGTTCCTTTATTGATTCCCTTATAATGTTTTTTACCTGGGTATTTTTGCTTTATTCTAACACTGTCCAAATCAAAATAATAATCCCTTCCTTTTGTATACCATAATATTACTTCATGTCTCCCACTAAATCTATTTTTATTATGTAGTCCATGTCCAAAAGTCCAAATTATTCTATTACGAAGAAATAAATCATTAAAAGAATTAAAAATTTGATATACATAATAATCTAATGGTGTCGATACACCATTATTAATATGATACCCAACTTGCCAACAGATACTCCCTCCTTCTTTAGTAATTCTATATATCTCGGGTAATAGTTTCATATGGTCTATCACAAAATCATTTATGTTATGAGATTTGTCATATTCCTTTCCCATAAAGTAAGGGGGGGATGTTATTGTGAGATCTATATAATTAGAAGGTATTTCCTTAATTAAATCCAAACAGTTTCCATTGAATAGTATATTTTTAGCTTTTAATGAAAACTTCTTATTAAAACTCATAGATATTTATTTTTCATGATCTGGCCTAATATATATTATTTACGACTAAAATATTGATTATTCATAAAAATATAAACCTTACAATTATTATGGTTTCAGTATTAATCTTGAATTTAAAAATAATCAATAATTCTTTAACAACTTAAAATGTAATTCTGGATTCAGAAATCCAAGGTGAAAATATTATTTAACAATATTGTAAATATAAATTAAATCCATTTACTCAAATCTCCCTTATCCAAATGAAAAACTACAAAATTTTACATTCTTTAAGTGACCTATTCAGAAATCGTATTCGATGTTACCGATCCTCTTCCTTATTATGGGAAAATAATTCCTTAGTCCGTTTCTCCATTTCGGCAGCGATTACCTTTCCACCTTCATGCTGCTTTTTAAGATTGTCTATTATATTGCGATAGCTCTCAGCGTCTCTGTCCTGGCTTAATTTAAAAACATTATCCATTTTAGTTACTTCAATTTCAAAAGCAACTATTGCGTGCATTACTTTCTGCTTAAACTCTGCCGGGAGGTTATCATAGATTGTTGTGGACTGCTTATTATTGTTTTCAAAATGAAGCGTTGTTTTACGGAGTACATCTTCAAGTCCGGCATCATCAAGAAAACGGATTATTCCTTTAACATGTACACTCATATAGTTCCACGTAGATGCAATGTAAGGATCGCTGTACCAGGTTCCGCTTACATAAGTGTGACTGCCGGTAAAAACCACAAGAACATTATTGTTGTGCAGAAAAGCTTTATGATGATCGGTGTTCCTCATTATATGTCCACGCAGAATTTTTCTGCCGTTGTGTTCTTCAATAAAAACAGGAACCTGGGTGGCAACAGGTTTATTTTCAGAATCGCACCCGGTTAAAAATGCAAACGGATGCTGATCAATAAATTCCTTAATTACTGCAGGATTTTTTTCTTTGTAGTATGGTAAGTTATACATAGTAAATCAATCAGATAATTTTATAATTAATTATACCCGGTTTCAAAAAGGTTTATACGGCATAAACCGGTTTTGTTTTTTTGAGTATTGTTTAGGTGATCTGTTACAAAGTCCGATAATCAAAGATAAAATAAATTATACGAAATTGTATCAGCATTTCCGGCATTTGGATTTGATCATTTTTTACCTATCTTTACTATTAATACTAACCCAAACAGAATAATAATTCCAACATTTAAATAATCATAATTTTACAGGTCTGTGAAATGGCTTATAAAAACAAAATTATAGTAAATCCCAAAACTAAGAATGAAATAAAGTTTTTGCAGACAAACAAAGATACCGGCGGTAAACTGCTGGAGATGGAATCAACTTATTATTCACATTCAAAAGAACCGCCAGCACATTACCATCCTTACCAGCAGGAAGATTTTACTGTCATATCCGGCACGCTTTCAATTAGAATAAACGGAGAAATAAAAACTCTTAACCAGGGTGAAAAATTGAACATTCCTCCCAATGTTGCTCATTCAATGTGGAATAACTCGGCTAATAAAACTGTAGTAAACTGGAAAGTTCAGCCCGCATTGAATACTGAAAATATGCTGGAGACTTTAATCGGGCTTGCAAAAGACGGGAAAACAAATGATGCCGGTGTTCCCGGAATTTTACAAACAGTGATTACAGGGAATAAATTTTCTGATGTATTACGCCTTGCCAGACCGCCGTATAAAATTCAGAAAATACTTTTCACTATTTTATTACCAGTTGCAAGTATTTCCGGTTATAAACCTGTTTATCCTGAATATATAGATTAAATAAGTATAATATATCAAATCGGTAATTCCCGCTCTCAGAAAATATTTCTGTATAGCAGTTTACAATTTTCACCCGAATTAATATTAAATTTGAGGCTGGCTCTGGAATAGTTTTTGAAACAATTCCGGGAATGAAATTGTTTAAAGGGTTAGAATTTATTTGAGTTTATTATGTTAGCCTTGATTCAGTGCGAAAATATTAAAGAAAACCAATTGGCGGATATCTTAAAGAAGTTGGGTCAACCTTACAAAATTACCAGTAGTGAATCCGATATTTGCAATTGTGATAAAGTAATACTCTGCGGCAGCGGTTCTCCTGTTCAAAATATGAAGATGCTGCATCTGCTTAATCTTTATTCGCTTCTGAGAATTATTAAAAAACCTATCCTTGGTGTTGGTCTTGGTGTGGAATTAATGTCTGACCATACTGATGGAGAAAAAATTTCCTGCCTGGGATTATTTCCTGTTGACTCCAATAAGTTTGCAGAAGATAAAAACAATTATTCAGAAGCAGGTTTTAAAAAAGTAGATATACTAAAAGAAAGCAAGTTGTTTAGGGGAATTGAATCAGGAGATGAATTTTATTTCTCTGAACACTATTATATGCCTGAAAATAAATATACCACATCTGTCGTTGAGAACGGGTTAAAATATTCTGCTTCGGTAGAAAAAGGTAATGCATTCGGAGTTCAGTTTCATCCTGAAAAATCCGGGGAAACAGGTTTAACTCTTATAAAAAATTTTATAAATCTTTAAATAATATTTTTTTTCTGTCTTTTCTGTCATTTATAGTCATATCTTTTTATTTTCGTTTTACCAACAAGCAAATTTTTTAATTCTTATTAATTTATCAGAATATATTTCATGTTAACTATTTAACATGTGCTGGCTACTGATTTTTATAATTTTATTCTCTGAAAACTGAAGGAGGAACAAATAATGCAGAATTTCCTTAACCAGGTTTATTTTGGATCTACAATACTGCAGTATATCATTGCACTTGGAATATTTATCCTCGGACTGATTGTAATTAAAGTATTCAAAACTATAATCCTCAAGAGATTAAAAAAATGGTCTGAAAAAACGGAAACAACCATAGATGATTTTCTTGTCAGCGGAATTCAGAAAACAGTAGTCCCGCTACTATACTTAGGCGCCTTCTATCTCGCTCTTGAATACCTGGAGATACCAGCTAATGCGATGAATATTATTAATAAAATTGTAATCATAGTATTCACATTCTTTTTACTTCGTGCAATAACCTCTGTTATTCGTTTTTCACTTAATGCTTATGTCAGAAAAAAGAGTGGTGGACAATCGCGTGAAAAAGAATTGAGAGGCATTTCTACTGTAGTTAGCCTGGTTACCTGGACTGTCGGTCTCGTTTTCCTTATGGATAATCTTGGATTTAAAGTTTCGGCTGTAATCACCGGACTGGGTATTGGCGGCATCGCTGTTGCCCTTGCTGCACAGGCAATACTGGGAGATTTATTCGCTTACTTTGTTATCTTTTTTGATCGTCCGTTTGAAATAGGTGATTTTATCATCGTTGCAGATAAAATGGGTTCGGTTGAATATATAGGTTTGAAAACTACCCGCATCAGAAGCCTTAACGGTGAGCAGCTTGTTTTTTCAAATAAAGATCTTACTGATTCAAGAATACATAACTATAAAAAAATGGAACGCAGGAGAGTGGTTTTCCAGCTTGGGGTTACTTATCAGACTACACTCGAACAGATTAAAGTAATTCCCGGTTTAGTAAGAGGGATAATTGAAAGTCAGGAGGATATTACCTTCGACCGGGGACATTTTGCAAAGTACGGAGATTTCAGTCTAAACTTTGAATTCGTTTATTATGTCCTGAGCCCGGATTATAATAAGTATATGGATACTCAGCAGGCAATAAACCTGGCAGTCTATGAACAGTTTGAACAAAGAGGAATTGAGTTTGCGTATCCGACTCAGACTTTGTTTATGTCGATGATGAATGCAAATGGTACAGAACAGAAGGAATTAAAATCTTAATAAGAATTATTATTTTTTCCTTAAAATGATAACTGTAATTTCGGGAGTTGAATTGTATCTCATTGGAACGAGAGACATTCCTAATCCTCTTGTTACAATCATAAGCATATTCCCGAAATGAAAATCTCCCCGGACAAAACGTGTTTCCAGTAATGTGGGTGTCAGATTTATAAACGGAAAAAGAAAAGAAACCTGTCCGCCGTGTGTATGTCCTGCAAGGAAAAGATCGTACCCTTCCGCAGCAGCCTTCTGTACAGCCCGTGAATTCGGTTGATGGATAAGAAGGATATTCAGATCAGCATGGTCTTGCTTATGAACAAGATCATTTATTGTTTCATCTTTTAAATGCTCAACGTATGTACTGGTTAAAAAAGTAATTCCGATTTTAGAATTTTTAATATTAAGGACAGTATCTTTATTATTGAACATCTCCACATTATACTTTTGCATTGCTCCTTCAACTTCTCTAAGGCTTCTATTATAGTCATCACGGTAAGCCCAGTTATCATGGTCCCCTATGCATGAATAAACTCCATACTTCGATTTAATTTTTCCAACGTATTCTGCAGCCTCATCAATATAATCGGGAGTTGAAGTTATCATATCCCCGCCGATTAAAACCAGATCCGGATTAGTATCATTTACTCTCCGGATATATTTTCCTAACCGTGATGCATCAGTGTATGCATCTGCCTGTACATCCGAAATGAATGTTATCCTGAAATTATTTAAATCATCCGGGAGATTGGATTTTTTATATTCCACGATCCTTGTAGAAACAACATTGTAATCAAAGATAACTCTCGCCGGAACGTAAATGATAAAAAATCCTAAAATCAGAAGGATTATTTTCGCCTCATAATTTTTTAGTATCTCTTTGCGCTTCCTGTAAACGGGAAGGAGAATTAATTTTATTAATTCAATAATAAAAAATAAAAGTATGCACTGAACAACAAGAAATACCCACAACCAGAAAGGATAAAGAAGAAAATAATTTATGTACCATTCATCCGGGATGGTGGGTCTGGCTTGCCCGGTTGTTGAAGAAAGTATAATATATGCACCGAGCAAAAAGAATGGATACAAGTTCAGAAATACCAGAATTATCTTCAAAACCCTTTTAAGAATTTTTACAGAAACTTTGGGGAAAATGCTTAAGATTGATTTATAAACTTTCTTTACAAAATAAAATTGTATAAGAAAGATTAATGCAAAGGTTAAAATAATTACTGCTGTAAATCCCATTGGTTCTTTTAATTAGAGTGATTCTTTAATGATTATCTTCGAGTCTTTGTGTCTTGGTGGCTCAAAGACACAAAGAGATTAAAAATTCTTTATCCGCTCAATAAACTTAAGCATTTTTTCATAATGTGAACCCTTCCAGTATACTTTATCACAATGTTTACAGTACCAGAATTCATTTAGCCGTTCTATCACTTTTGGCGGAACCCTACCCTTAATTTTTTCCTTTTCAATTGCTCCAAGAATATGGTTGCATTCAAGACATCTAAAAAATTCTTTAATTTCATCTTTAAGATCGAACCTGGTTATAACTTCTTTTACTTGTTCTTCTAACCCTGCTTTACGAATCCAGTACCCATGAGTTATTCTATTATTTTTAAGAAGTCCTCTATCCTTTGTTAAAATCGCACGCTTTTCTTTAGACGATATTTCTATAATTTCATCATCTGTAAAATTATTTTTATACTGAACATCAAAGCCGAGCATCCTTAAATATTTTGCAAGAGAACCGAGATGAATACCAGCAATGAATTTCGGAATGCGCAGCGGCTTGCTTCTTAAATGCTGTACATCGGTAATATCAATTGATTCAAATACGGGATAAACACTTATATCATCTCCATCTTTAACGATATAATTGAAGTCCACTGAATTACCATTAACAAGAATCATATCAATTTCTGTATGCGGAATGCCAAGAGATTCTATCATATCTTTCACTGAAGCACGATCAATAAAATTGTGCACAAATCTTACTTTTCTTTTTTCGGCAGGAAGGAAATCGTTAAGCTCTTCGTAGAAACGAAAGGAAGCTTTCTTTAACATTTAGTCATTAATTTTTTAATAAATTGAAAGGTTTGAGTGATGGAATAATGAAATGTTATTACTCCAACATTCCAATACTCCATTATTCCATAACTGATTTTTCAAAGCACTTTTATATGCAGCTCTTTTAACTGCTCTTCGCTCACGGGAGAAGGTGATTCATCCATTAATGAAACCGCGCTTGCAGTTTTGGGAAAAGCAATTACATCTCTTATTGAACTTTCGCCCGCAAAGAGCATTACCATCCTGTCAAATCCAAATGCAATTCCTCCATGCGGCGGGGCACCGTATTTGAAAGCATTTAACAGGAAGCCGAATTTCTGTTCAGCCTCTTCATCAGTAATTCCTAATGCCCTGAACATTTTGGATTGAAGCTCTCTATTGTGAATTCTTATGCTTCCGCCAGCGATTTCAGTTCCGTTAAGAACAAGATCATAAGCTCTTGCTCTTACTTTACCCGGATCACTTTCCATAAGAGGAATATCTTCAGCTACAGGTGAAGTGAAGGGATGATGCATTGCATAATATCTTTTTGTTTCTTCATCCCATTCGAACAACGGAAAATCCGTTGCCCACAATAATGCTGGCTCAGTGTCAGACTTAATAAGCTCCAATCTTTTTGCAATCTCAAGGCGAAGATATCCCATAATGTTTAATGCTTTTAATTTCGGACCGGAAATAATCAAAATTAAATCACCGTCTTTTGCGTTCATTTCAACAATCAGATTTTGCTTTTCTTCTTCTGATAAAAATTTTGAAACCGGTGATTCAAGGTTATTTGCTTTAATCTTTAACCATACTAATCCCCCGGCACCGAGATTTTTTACAAAGTCTGTTAAAGTATCTAACTGATTTCTTGAATACGATGCACAACCTTCAGCAAGTAACCCGGAAATTATTCCATCAGAATTTACCTGATCGCGAAATACTTTAAACTCACTATTATTGAAAATTTTATTCAACGTTTTTAGCTCAAGTCCGAAACGCATATCAGGTTTGTCGCTTCCGTACTTTTCCATTGCTTCATTAAAAGAAAGACGGGGAAGCGGAAGCTTTAATTCTTTGTTCCAGATTTCCTTATATAAAACTTTCAGGAAGCCTTCAACTATTTCAAACACATCCTCCCGATCGACAAATGACATTTCAACATCAATTTGCGTAAACTCCGGCTGCCTGTCAGCACGCAAATCTTCATCGCGGAAACATTTTACAATCTGGAAATACCTGTCCAATCCTGCGATCATTAAAATCTGTTTATAAGTTTGCGGTGATTGCGGCAGTGCATAAAATTTTCCGCTATGAAGTCTGCTTGGAACAAGATAATCACGTGCACCTTCGGGAGTGCTTTTCATTAAAACGGGGGTTTCAATTTCAACAAAATTATTCTCATCAAAATATTTTCTTGTTAATTGAGCCATCTTATGTCTTAGCAGAAGATTTTTTTGAAGGGTTGGTCTGCGCAAATCAAGATACCTGTATTTCAAACGCAAGTCTTCAAATGCATCGATGTTATCTTTTATAGTAAAAGGAGGAGTTTCAGCTTCATTTAGAATTATAATTTTTTTAACCAGCACATCAATTTTTCCGGTTTCAAGTTCTGCATTTACAGCATCATCAGGTCTCTTTCTCACTTCACCTTCAACTGAAATAACAAATTCGCTCCTTAAATTTTTAGCCGTTTCAAATGATTCTTTGTTATCAGGTTCGAAAGTAATTTGTGTTATACCATACCGGTCTCGAAGCCAGATAAAAATAAGTCCGCCAAGATCCCTTCTTCTGTCGACCCATCCATTCAAGACAACCTTTTCGCTGGTGTTATTTTCTCTTAGTTCACCGCAGGTGTGAGTTCTTCTTTCAAATTTCATTTTTGTAAATTTACTCCGTCAAATAAATTTCAGGCGATAAAAATAAATAATATTAAAAGGGCATACAAATTAAATAAAAAATACGCCAGAGGAATATTAAGCTAATGAATCCTGTTGAAATAATACGAAAGAAGCGAGAAGGGGAATCTTTAACTTCAATAGAAATTAAAAATATAATCGATGGATTTACAAAAGGCAAAATTCCGGATTATCAGTTTTCGGCTTTTTTAATGGCTGTATTTTTTAAGGGAATGACAACCGGAGAAACTTCTGTTTTAACTGATTCAATGCTGCACAGCGGAAAGGTTGTAAATCTTAACAGCATTAAAGGATATAAGGTGGATAAACATTCAACCGGCGGAGTTGGTGATAAAACCTCGTTGATTCTTGCACCAATTGCCGCAGCTGCCGGAGTGAAAGTCCCGATGATTTCCGGAAGAGGGCTTGGACATACGGGAGGAACACTCGATAAGCTTGAATCAATTCCAGGATTTAGAACCGATTTGTCCTTAAGTGAGTATAAATCAATTTTGAAAAGAGTTGGTGCTGTTTTAATAGGGCAGACAAAAGATATTGCTCCTGCCGACAAAGTGATATATTCTTTACGTGATGTTACCGCAACAGTTGAATCTATTCCATTAATTACCGCAAGCATAATGAGTAAAAAACTGGCTGAAGGAATTGACGGGCTTGTGCTGGATGTAAAAACTGGAAGTGGTGCTTTTATGAAAAACATGAAAGATGCTGAGGAATTAACCGCTTCACTTGTAAGCACAGTGAGGGCTTTTAGTAAAAAAGTAGTTGCATTTATAACAGATATGAACCAGCCGCTTGGAACTCATATTGGAAATTGGCTTGAAGTCGTTGAATGCATAAATATTTTCAAAGGAGAAGTTAAAAATGATTTGTATGAATTAAGTACCAGACTTTCCGGCGCAATGATCTATCTTGCAAATAAAGCAGCTTCAATTGAAGAAGGAACAAAATTATCAAAACAATTAATTGAAAATGGAAAAGCTTTTGATAAATTTTTGGAAATAGTTAAAGCTCAGGGTGGTGATATTTCCTTTATTAATAATCCTGGGAAATATCCTTCTTCAAAATATCACGACAAAGTATTTACAGAAAAACACGGATACATTTCTAAAATAGATACTTACGAAATTGGAATGGCATCACTTGAACTTGGTGCCGGACGAAAAACCAAAGAAGATAAAATTGATCCTAAAGCCGGAATTATCTTTAAAGTTAAAATAGGAACCAAAGTAAAAAAGGGGGATATCATCTCAGAACTTTATTCTGATTCTAAAGAAGGAATTAAATTGGCAAAAGAACGAATAAGCAATGCAGTAACCATTTCTAAAAGTAAACCTTCCGGAATTAAACTGATTAAGAAGATAATAATCTGAATTGAGACTGGTGTATTGAGGAACAATATAAAAACCGGCAGCTTTTTATTCTGCCGGTTAAATTGATTGAGGATATTAGAAAATTTTATTTGAGCAACAACATCTTTTTAGAGCTAAAATAATTATCAGTTTTTAGCTGATAAATATACACTCCACTTGCTAATTTGGTTGCATCAAATTTAACGTAATAACTTCCCTGATTCTTTTGCTCATTAACAAGCATAGCTACTTCTCTTCCAAGAATATCATAAACCTTAAGCATTACAAATCCACTCTTTGGGATTTGGTAGTGTATAGTAGTTGCCGGATTAAATGGGTTCGGATAGTTCTGTTCAAGTTTGAATTCCTTAATGCTAACTTTATTCTGTTCAATAGCAACCGGTGTAACAAGTAAATTTCTATAAACCTGGAACCCTGCTATTCCATCCGCTGCATATATAAAACCATTATTATAATCAACATTAAGCGCAAAGCAGCCGGAAGGTTTGTACCAGCCTGCAATGAAAGCATTTGCCGGGTCTGAAATGTCTAATATCTGAACCCCTCCTAAAATATAATCAGATACATAAGCATAGTTTCCTTCTACTTTAATTCCTGTAGAACCATCGATCAGATTAACATAACTTATGACAGATGGATTCATGGGATCAGATACATCAACAATTTCAACTCCCCCATTACCATCGGCAATGTAAACTACACCATCTTTAACATCTAAATCGCTGGCGTGACTTGTGATTCCCTGAAACCTGTTTATTAGCGTTGGGGCTGATGGATCACTTATATCAATTATATAAAGCCCATAAGTATCATCAGCAGGGAATGGTCCATAATCAACTATGTACAAATAATTCCCTTCTACAGCGACCGCCTGTGCATAGCACCAGTCAACACCTCCGATTCCACTTTGAGTCCATCCCATGGTATGAGAAATCTGAGTCAGGTTTGTTGGATCAGCAAAATTAAAAATCCTGACACCATCCCACCAGCATGCAACGTAAGCAAGGGTATCTCTTACCACCAGATCCCAGGTCATTGCTGGACAAGTATATGAATCCCTGCTTACAGGATTTGCCGGATCAGAAACATCCATAATATTTACAGTGTTATTTGCTGTCATACTGTAAGGACAATAAACAACAAGTGAATTATCCGCAGCTTCTACAAGGTCTCCAATGATATCTGCATAACCAACCTGAACAGGGCGAGTGGAATCCGAAATATCAATTACTCTGAATCCGTTACTACCTGTATAAGCATAATTTCCTGACACCGAAACATCCTCAACGAACCCGGGTATTTCAAATCCCGACACATATTGTACTGATGCTGAATCGGTAACATCCAGAATAGAAAAATCACTGTTGCGTGTAAGGTAAACATAATTTCCGGCACCTGTTATAAACTGATAGTCACCTGAGTAAAGAGTTATTGGTGTCGGAGATAAAGGATCTTCTACATCTAATACCTGCAGACCTCCATCAGTACCTGCTTTAGCTACATAAGCCTTATTATTGAAAACAACTACATTGTATGGATATCCGCCAATATTTATGCTGCTTTTAACGGATACATTTAACGAATCACTTATATCTAAAATTGTAAATGCCCCTGAAGTATTAACAGCATAAAGATAGTTTCCTGAAATATCAAATTTGTATCCGGCTATAAATGAATAAGAATGAATCAGATGAAGGTTAAGCGGATCCGAAATATCAACTAATTTTAATCCCTGCGAACTTGAGACAATATAAATTGTATTGTCCTTAAGATAAAGTTCGGTAATCAGGTTATTGTTAATGAACAATTCATTAGCAACAGTCGGATTGTACGGATCTGAAATATTATATGAAAATAAATTATAATTGGTTGTGAAAAATAAATAGTTCCCCTTGAAAGCAACTCCACTCCTTGGATAAGGTTCTGTTGGAATTCTGCTCATCCTTACCGGGTTTTGCAGATCAGATAAATCCCAGATTTCAATGCCGGAGAAATATGCGCACACATATAATCTCTTATTAACCGGATCGTATGTGCAATCATCAACAAGAGACCTTGTTCTTATTTCCGACAGTATTTCAGGATTCTGCTGATCCGTAACATCTGTAATATATATTCCGCCGCCTGAACCAACAAATACAAGGTTATCTGATTCACTCATTGAAAGAGCGTAGCTGACTGAGAATGGATAATTTCCTTTAAAGCTAACATTGGATGAATCGAAATTAATTATATCTAATGGTTCTGCTGAAACATGTATTCCGGATCTTGCGGCATTAATAAAATCGGCTTTATTTATTGATCCCGCTGAGAACTTACCAGCCTGCGGTAACTTTATTTGTGCCTGAACACAAATTGTAACGAAGAAAAAAAACACCGTTAAAAATATTTTCATAACTACTCCCTTATAGTGGAAAATGAATTGTTTGGTACCATTCATTTCATCTTTTATAAAACATATTTAAATGACAACACCAAATTATCAAATTCTTATAAAATAAATTCGCCAGCTGGTTTAGTTTTTATTTTAATTCTTTTGAAGTTAGCCTTATATTTCAGTTGTTCTTTAACGAATGAAAGAGGAAACACAATGTTATTTATTATAGCTCTCCTTGCGGCTGTAGTTGCAGCAGCAGTTTACTTCAACGCAAAAAAAAGATTAAGCAAACAGGAATCTTCCTATGCATTTATTGGGATGAGTGCTGCTCTTCTTATAGCTTTGCTTCAGTGCTGGACGATTATTCCTGCAGGTCATGTTGGTGTTATTGATTTTTTTGGAAATGTCAGCGATAAAACCCTTTACCCCGGTGTAAACTTTGTAAATCCATTAGCCAATGTTGTAAAATTTGATGCACGAACACAGGAAATAAAAGAAACAATGAGCGTTCCTTCAAAAGAGGGATTGAGCATAGATCTGGAGTTAAGTCTTTTATTTAGTCTGAGCTTTGAAAATGCAAACAAAATATATAAAACTGTCGGTGAAGATTATGTTGACAGGATTATTGTACCGCAATTTCGCTCTGTTGTCAGAGGCGTAACTTCACAATATGATGCAAAAGCACTTTATACTGCAGAACGCGAACAGCTTTCAAAACAGATTGAAACAGATTTATCAAAACTTGTTGGCCCGAGAGGAATAAATATTGAATCTTCACCAATGCGACAGATAACTTTACCATCCGGATTAACTGCTTCAATAGAAGAAAAGTTAAAAGCTGACCAGGAAAGTCAGAGAATGCAGTTCGTCCTTCTGCGTGAAACCCAGGAAGCTGAACGAAAAAGAATTGAAGCCAAAGGAATAGCGGATTTTCAGGAGATTGTTTCTAAAGGAATTAGTGAGCAATTACTGAAATGGAAAGGAATAGAGGCAACCGAAAAACTTGCCGGTTCAAACAATACAAAAATTGTTGTAATTGGTTCAGGTAAAGATGGATTGCCACTTATACTAGGAAATGATTAAATTAAAGCACCGGGTTAATAACTATTTATAAATTTGACCGGAGAGTCATTTTATTCTTGTTTGCAGTTTTTTAATTATTTATTTTTGTACCCGTAAGTCATAATTGAGATTTCTATGAAGGATTTAATAGATTTTTTGAATATTCTGCTTCCTGTTCTTTATATAATTACTTTCATTTTCTATTATATTGATTTTATGAAAGCGAGAAAAGCAGTTGCAAGCACTAAAAGGCTGCTTCTTTTTCTAACTTTAATATTTCATTTATTCTATCTGCTTATCAGAACACTTCATTTTGAACATCCTCCGATAACAAATGTTTTTGAAATATTTACAGTACTCGCATTTGCAGTCGGCTTTTCGTACTTCATTCTTGAGCTCGTAACCGATATTCGCGGAACAGGATTATTCATAATAATAATATCTATTTTATTCCAGCTTATATCTTCATTTTTTATTCAGGATGTCATAGCAGTAAAAGATGTCCTGAAAAGTAATCTGCTTGGTATTCATGTTTTCAGTGCATTGCTCGGTTATTCAGCTATTACAATTTCTGCTGTGTACGGGTTTCTTTATTTAATCCTTTACAAGGAAATTAAGCTGAACAAGTTTGGATTAATTTTTAACCGTCTGCCAAGTCTTGAAGTGCTCGAAGTATTAAGTTTTTATTCGGCTGTCATTGGGTTTATACTTTTAACATTTGCTATAATAATAGGAATCATCTGGCTGCCGAAAGCTTTTCCTAATTTCTCTTATGCCGATCCCAAGCTCATCGGGACTTCAATGGTCTGGATACTTTACGGAACAGGAATAGCAAGTAAGGTATTTGGCAAGTGGCGTGGTAAAAAAGTTGTAACTTTATCAATTATCGGATTTGTACTTGCAATTGCTTCAACAATGCTTACAAACTTTTTAGCACAGAGTTTTCATTCTTTTTATTAAGCCGGTATGAATTTATCAGCGATATCCATAAATCATCATTCTGCTTCGGTTGAGTTAAGAGAAGCTCTTCATTTAAGTGAAGAGGAAATAGCAGAGCTGGTTGCCAAGATTAAAGGCAATGTGTTTACCGAAGGACTGGTTATTTCCACGTGTAACCGAACAGAGGTTTATGGTTTTCCTGCAAACAAAAAATTATCATTGCCGGATATTCAGAAAATTTTAATTGAACATAAATCCGTAAAAGATTTTTCCGCAGATAATTTTCAGACATTCCATTCCTTCTCTGCAATTGAGCATCTCTTCCGGGTGGCAACAGGAATTGATTCACTTCTTATCGGCGATAACCAGATTTTTAAACAGGTTAAAGATTCATTTCAGCTTGCAGAAGATTTAAGTTTTACAGGCGTTCTTTCAAAAAGAATTTTTGATGCTGCAACTAAAACAGGCAAGCGTGCAATTAATGAAACACTAATTAGTGAAGGTGCTGTAACGGTTAGTTATGCTGCCGTTCAGCTTATAGAAAAAATATTTTCCAACCTGAGCAAAAAATCGGCACTCGTAATAGGAGCGGGAGAAACCGGTGAGATTGCGGCCAAACATTTGCGGGACAGGGGAATCGGAAGATTATCAATTACTAATCGTACAATAGAAAAGGCAGAAAAACTCGCATCATCATTAAACGCAAAGATAATCCCCTTCAGTAATTTTAAAGAATATGTTTATGATTATGATATAATCATAAGTGCCACAAGTGCACCGGGATTAATCCTTTCCAAAGAGGATATCGAAAACGCAATGAAGACAAGAAGCTATTCTTCAATGATACTGATGGATATTGCAATTCCTCGTGACATCGACCCCACATCTAAAAAAATTGATTATGTTTTCTACCATGATATTGATTCCCTGAACATAATAGTTGAGCAGAATCTTGCTAAAAGACGTGATGAAATTCCAAAGGTGGAAAAGATAATTAAGGAGGAGCTTGAATCACTTATAAGCTGGTATAATTCTCTTGAAGCCGGTCCTACCATAAAATCTTTAAGAGATTATTTTGAAGATGTCCGTGCCGAAGAAGTTGAAAAAAATAAAAACCGTTTTACAAATGATGACCAGGAAAAGCTTGATATAATTACTAAGAGAATAATGAATAAAATACTCCATCATCCAATGGTTGAGTTAAAGAAGCTCTCAGGTGAAGGGAACAGCAGCGATGAAATGGCTGCAAGAATAAGCATAATCCGTGAACTGTTCGGAATAGACAAAACAAACAACAGTGAAGAAAAGACAGAATAAAATATTCAGGAAGTAAAATTGAAACAGAAAATCGTTATAGGCTCAAGAGGAAGTGAACTTGCTTTATGGCAGTCGAATTTTGTAAAGAAAGAATTGGAAAAACGAAACAGGAATCTTTCTGTTGAAATTAAAATAATCAAAACAAAGGGAGACAAAATTCTTGATGTTGCTCTTTCTAAGATCGGCGACAAAAGTCTTTTTACAAAAGAGCTCGAAGTTCAACTGTTGAGTAAAAAAATTGACCTGGCTGTCCATAGCCTGAAAGATTTACAGACTCAGTTGCCCGAAGGATTAAAGCTTGCCGCAGTTTCCAAACGTCATCCTGCTGAGGATGTTTTAATCGCCCGTAAAAAAGGAACTACAATTCATACAATAAAAGAAAACGGAAATGTCGCAACAGGTTCTTTAAGAAGAAGATCTCAACTTCTTCACATCCGACCCGACCTCATAATTCACGAATTGCGCGGCAATGTTCCTTCACGAATAAAAAAGTTTCTCGAATCGGATTTAGATGGAATTATACTTGCACGTGCCGGTGTTGAAAGGTTGAATCTGAAAAAATATATTTCTTCATACATTGATAAAGAAGATATCCTTCCCGCAGTTGGCCAGGGAGCGCTTGGAATTGAAATTCATTCCGACAATAAAGTTGTTGATGAAATTCTTCAGTCGGTACATCACGAAGAAACTTATAAAGCCGTACTCGCAGAAAGAGCTTTCTTAAGAAGACTTGAAGGCGGCTGCCAGGTTCCCATTGGGGCATTAGCTGAAGTTAAACCGAACGGGATTTATTTGGATGGACTTGTCGGTTCGGTTGACGGAACTCTGACTTTCAGAAAAAAAGTAAGAGGAAGCAGCAAAGAGCCTGAGAAAGTCGGAATAGACCTGGCGAACGATTTAATTAAAGCAGGGGCAAAAGAAATTCTTGATGAAATCTATAACAATGTGAGGGCAAAATGAAAATAGGTACTGCCGGGAAAATTCTTTTAACGGGATTAGTACTATCAGGCACATTTACTTTTTATACGTGTTCGTGCAGCTGCACTGAGTCACAGTCAGAAATACCAAAACAGGTTTTGAACAGATCAAACCATTTTATTATTTCTAAAGTCGGTCAGGATTATTTTGATAAATACATTAAACCCGATTACCAGGATACAAGAAAAATCAGTTCTCATTACGATATGGTTTATAGTTTTAAAATACCTGACAAACCTTATGTCAATACTAAAATAAAATTTTCAGTCGACACTACAGGACAATTATTGAATAAAGAAAGTGTGATCGGGTTACCCGATTGCCTTTCAAATCCCGAAAAGTGCGAATTCAACATTGATGAAGAGCAGGCAAAAGCAATCGCTGAAAAAAATGATCTCAAGCAAGGAATTAAGGACTGGAAAGTTGAATTCAAATGGGAATCGAAATATAATCAGTATGTCTGGAGCATACTTTCTACTTTCCAGGAAGCTCAGGGTTCATTTGGATTCAGAGGCAATGGTGAAATTATGTTAATTGACCCGAACACGGGTGATATTATTTCACAAAATCCCTGGCATGTAATGTAATATGGTTTGAAAAAATGATTGTTAAAGAAAAAAGACAGAACAGTAAAATATTAAAGCGTGGTAAAATAATTGAGGCCGCATCTATTCTATTTGCTCAGAAGAATTACCACGAAGTAATGATGGAAGATGTTGCAAAGCTGGCTTCGCTTGCAAAAGGAACGGTATATAATTATTTCACTTCAAAAGAAGATCTTTATTTTTCAATTATGCAGCAGAGAATGGAGAATTTAATTTCTTCGCTTAAAAATAAAATTGCCGATGAAAAGACAAGCATAGATACTCTCCATTCTTTCATCATTCATACTTATATGTTTATGATGAAATACCAGACATTCTTTTTGATGTTTCAGAAAGAATCCCTGAAAGCAGAAAATGAAATTTGTTCCGAACTTTGCACAATGGAAAAAGACCTCAAAAATATTTTAAAGACTATAATTAAATCTGGCAAAAACGAAAACCTCTTCCGGGATATTGATGAGGACTTTGCTGTTGATTTAATACTTGGAAGCATTTATGGTTCTGTTGCAAGAGGAATTGAAAAAAGATATTCCGAAGAAGAAATGGTGAAGGATAGGGAAAGGACTTATGAGTTCGTTGTTACAGGTTTGTTCTCCGGATTTGACAGTAACAGGCTTATGCCTTTAAAAAGTAAAACAATCGTTATTACCCGTACACTGGAACAATCGAAAGAATCCGCAGAAGTTTTTCAGAAGCTTGGTGCTGAAGTTTTAACTTTTCCTACTCTTGAAATCACCCCGCCCGATTCTTGGAAAGATTTTGATAACATTGTAAGCAAACAATCAAAAATAGATTTTATAATATTTACATCTGCACACTCTGTTAAAATGTTTGTTCAGAGGTGCGAGGAACTCTCACTGAAATTTGATTTTAACAGAATAAAAGTTATTGCTGTCGGCAGCAAGACTTCGGGGATTTGCGAAAAGAATAATATCCCTGTTCATATTATTCCAAAAGAATTCAGCGGTGAAGGGGTCATCGATGAGCTTGCGAATTATGATTTAAAAGGCAAAGTCATTTTTATTCCCCGTTCGGCTATCGGAAGAGAAGAGCTTCCCGAAGGTTTGAAAAGAAGAGGAGCAAAAATTAAAACTGCTTCTGTTTATAATATAGGGTTACCTTCGGATGAAAATATAAATGAATATAAAGAGAAGCTTAGAAAAAGTAATCCCGATTTATTTGTGTTTACAAGTCCCTCAACATTTAAGAATTTTCTGGAGATTCAGCATATAGCCGATCCCGTAAAATATTTTGGTAATTATACTGTCGCTGTTATTGGCCCGACAACTAAAGCGGCACTTGAAAAGAAAAAAGTAAAGGTTGATATAATTCCCGGTGAGTACACTATCGACGGTCTTGTAAAATCTATTGTTGACTATTATCAGATGGTGAAGAATTGAACTTAAAGAATGATTTGTTTTTAAGAGCTTGCAGAAGAGAACCTGTTGAGAGAACTCCAATATGGATAATGCGCCAAGCAGGAAGATATCTTCCCGAGTACAGAGCGGTAAGAGAAAAAGCTGATTTCCTAACAATGTGTAAAACTCCCGAGCTTACCGCAGAAGTTACAATTCAGCCGGTTGATATTATCGGCGTTGATGCGGCAATAATTTTTTCGGATATACTCGTTATACCCGAAGCAATGGGATTAATCCTGGAGATGGATGAAGGCAAAGGACCGATATTTCACAACCCTGTTAGAGATGAAAATGGAGCAAAGGCATTAAAAAAAATTGAACCGGAAAAAGATCTTAAATATGTGCTGGATGCAGTAAGCCTCACAAAGAAAGAGCTTAATGGAAGAGTGCCGTTAATCGGCTTTAGCGGTTCTCCGTGGACATTACTTACTTATATGGTTGAGGGACGAGGATCAAAGAATTTTGCTCACGTTAAAAAACTGATTTATAATAATCCTAAGCTGGCTCACCTGATATTGGAAAAATTATCTGACACAGTCGCAGATTATCTCTCTGCAAAAATAGAAGCAGGAGTAGATGCCGTTCAGATTTTTGATACATGGGGAGGTATTCTCTCTCAACACGATTTTAAAGAATTCTCTTTAGCATATATTGAAAAAATTATTTCAAAACTGAAAAGAAAAAATGAACCGTTAATTGTTTTTGCAAAAGGAGTTCACTTTAATTTGAACGGGCTTGCTGATTGCGGCGCAGATGTACTTGGTCTGGATTGGACGATGGACATTGGTGAAGTAAGAAGGGCGGTTGGTAATAAAGTTGCTTTACAGGGAAATCTCGATCCTACCGTTTTGTATGCTGAAAAAGATGTTATTAAAAATGAAACCAAACGAGTGCTTGAATCTTACGGAAAAGGAACAGGACATATTTTTAATCTTGGTCATGGCATACTACCGAATATAGATCCTGAGAAAGCAAAAGTTCTTGTTCAATACGTTAAAGAAGAAAGTGAAATATTTCACCATAATGATACTAAGAGTAGCACAATGAGAAACGAAAAGGAGAATGAAAATGTTTGAGGTTGATTTAAAGAAGTTTAAGAAATATGATAAGCCGGGTCCCAGGTATACAAGCTATCCTACGGCTCCGCATTTTAGTGATAGCTTTACACAGGAAGAATATCTTGATGAAATAATAAAAACCAATTATGGTGATAACCTTCCCGATTTATCTCTGTATTATCATATTCCTTTCTGTGATACCTTGTGCTACTTCTGCGGCTGCAATATGATAGTAACCCGAAACCGCGACAGGGTAAAAGAATACCTGAAGTATGTGAAAAAAGAAATCGATATGCTTCGCACTTATATTTTAACAGACAGAAAAGTCACTCAGCTCCATTGGGGTGGTGGAACACCGACTCACTTAACTCCTGATGAAATAAATGATCTGGCTTCGTATATAAATATGTCTTTTAACTTCAAAGATGATTCTGAAAATAGCTGTGAAATTGATCCCCGGGATTTAAAGAGAGAGCACCTCGCAGCATTACGCAACAACGGCTTCAACAGGATAAGTATGGGTGTGCAGGACTTCAACGATAAAGTTCAGAAAGCCGTTAACCGCATTCAACCCGAAGATATAACGAGGCAGGCAGTTAATTGGATTCGCGAACTTGGATTCTCAAGCATTAATCTCGATTTAATTTACGGACTGCCTCATCAGACAGTTGAATCATTTAATGATACAGTAGATAAAATCATTAACATTTCTCCCGACAGAATAGCTGTTTTCAACTATGCACATGTTCCGTGGATGAAAAAACATATGGCGCTTATTCACCCCGAAGATATTCCTGCACCTGAGGTAAAACTCGATATTTTAAAATCAACAATTGAAAAACTAACAGGTGCCGGTTATGTATTTATAGGAATGGATCATTTTGCAAAACCGGATGATGAACTTGCAATTGCATTAAGAGAAAAGAAGCTTTACAGAAACTTCCAGGGATACAGCACAAATGCTGGTGCTGATATGTATTCAATGGGAATTACTGCTATTAGTCAGCTTGGGAAAATTTATGCGCAGAATTACAAAACAGAAAGAGAATATTTCAAAGCTATAGATGAAGAAATCCTGCCGGTTGCAAAAGGCTACAGGTTAACTGAAGATGATATTATCCGCGGATTTGTAATAATGAGGTTAATGTGTGACTTCGAACTCGATTTCAAAAATGTTGAAAAGAAATTCAATATAGATTTTCATAAGTATTTTTCCTGGGGATTAAACAACCTCAAAGAAATGGAAGACGACAATCTTGTTGAAATAAAGGACAACAAGCTTAAAGTTTCTGAAATGGGCAAGCTACTCATCAGAAACATTGCAATGAATTTCGATGGATACATTGAGAGAAAAGAAGATACGGCAAAGTATTCGAGAACTGTGTAAACAATTTCTATTATCATCGGGTTTGTTCTTTTTTTAGTAATTATAGATAAATTAACACATTATTTTTCAATAATCTTGTAATTATTCAAGGACTGTGTAGATGTAAAAGAATTTTGTTTGCATACTTTTAATTAGTGTTGCTTACTGATAGAAAATTATATGCTTATCTTGGGGAAAATTGATATTTTAGATCAATCCGAGAAAATAAAATGTCAAAGAAGAAGCACGGGCAAAGTAATAAAAGCGAAAATTCAAAAATGATTGCCAAGACAAGCAAATCGGGTGAAGATATAATTGTAGTTCATACGGAAAAACTAAAGAAAAAGTATTATGAAAAAGAACTGCAAAAACTTCAGATTGAGCTTGTTAAACTGCAGCGCTGGATAAAAGTAAAGGGGCTGAAGGTAGTTGTTATTTTTGAGGGTCGTGATGCTGCCGGAAAAGGCGGAGTAATAAAAAGAATTACTCAATCTCTAAACCCACGTGTCTGCCGGGTTGTTGCATTAGGGGTACCCACTGAAAAAGAAAAAACCCAATGGTATTTTCAAAGATATGCTGCGAATCTTCCTGCTGCGGGAGAAATGATTTTGTTTGACAGAAGCTGGTACAACAGAGCAGGTGTTGAATATGTTATGGGTTTCTGCACAGAGGACGAATACAGAGAGTTCCTTCGATCCTGTCCCGAGTTTGAAAGAATGCTTGTCAGATCGGGAATCATTTTAATAAAGTACTGGTTTTCTGTTTCTGATGAAGAACAGGAGAAACGTTTCCAGGAAAGGATTCAAAACAGGGTCAAGAGATGGAAAATCAGTGAGATGGATCTTGAATCACGCAAAAGATGGGTCGACTACTCAAAGGCAAAAGATACCAACGTTTGCACATACCGATATAAAACAGGCCCCCTGGTACGTAGTAAATGCGGATGACAAAAGAAGAGCAAGATTAAATTGCATAAGCCATTTACTTAATCTAATTCCCTATAAAGACATAGAGCCAGAAAAAATCAAACTTCCACCCAAACCCCAAAAGACCGGATATGTCAGACCTCCTGTTACAGACCAGACTATAATTCCTGAGAAATATTGATGCTACTTGACTTTTCAATTTAAAGTAAGTACACTTCTATAGATTAAGATTGGGGAATTTATGAAAAGTGTAATTTCAATATTCTCTTCCTCTTGTAGAGTGATTCATTTCATAATTCAATTAATGTTTTTAGGGGAACTGCTATGAGGAAATTTATTTATTTAGTGGGGACAATACTATTCTTCATTTTCAATGAATCCACCGCACAAAATTTTATTTCTTACACTATCCCCACCCAGAATCAAATATATGTATCGAGGGATGAACATATAATAGTGGGTTTCAATGAAACAATGAATGATACATCACTAAATAATAATTCAATAGTTGTCTTTGGGACATTATCAGGAAGGCATTATGGAGACATCTCATATGATACTATAAATAACAAGGTGACTTATACCCCTCAAAAATATTTTGCACCAGGTGAAAAAGTATTTGTTTCATTAACAAATGAGATTAAAAATGATTCCGGCATCTCCTTGTCTCCAACACTTAGTTTAGAATTTAATGTAAAAAGTGATACTGGATCTAATAATATAAGCGTGACAAAATCACAAAATATTACAGGGCTTTATAATATAGAAGATATGAAAGTTATGGATGTTGATGATGATGGTGATTTTGATCTGGTTTTTTCAAATCATTAGAATTTTCAAAGTGGTAAAATAACTATCTTAAAAAATGATGGGGAAGCAAATTTTGTGGAGTCAAATCATATTGAACTTCCTGCATCCCCCACCTTTCTTTCTACGGGTGATTTTAATAATGACGGCATCCAAGATATAGCAGTTGTTGTAAATGATAAAATTTTGTTTTTAATAAATGATGGAAATGGTCAGTTTAACAACTGGAGTGATATAGACATAGCATATTCAGGTATACTTATTAGTGGTGATTTTAATAATGACGGTTTAATTGATGTGATCGGACTTGAAAAGGACTATGAAAAGAGAAAAGTTGGTTTTATCAAAAATCTTGGAAATGGTAACTTTGAAAAAATTAATTCCTTCGAATTCAACTTAGATTATAACCCGATTTTCTATGCAGATATTGGCGATTTAAATAATGATGAGTTTGTAGATATTGTAATTTCAAGATCTGATTCAAATCAAGTGTTTTTATTACTTAACAATGGAGAGGGTATCTTTTCTCAAGGCACTGTAAAATATTTGGATTCCTGGCCTGTTTCCTTAACCCTTGGAGATTATGATATTGATACGGATATTGATTTGGCAATTTCTACTGATGCAGGTGGATATGAAGGATTAAAAATTTATGAAAATGTTGGTAACACAGTTTTTATTTATTTTTATCATTATTATATACACTCCCTTCCTCGGAAATCTCTTTGTACAGATTTTAATAATGATGGATACTTAGATCTTGCAATTACTTATGGGTATGGACAAAGAATTGGAATATACTGGGGCAATGGAACTCTTTCATTCAATAATATTTTACAAGTCTGGCTTTCTAATCCACAACTTATGGACTATGCAGATTTCGATGGAGATGGGGATATTGATCTAATAGTACTGTATGATGCCTGGATGAATCGAATACTATATTTTTTAAGAAATGGCGACTCGACGGTTAATGTTGATTTCTCTAATGGAATGATTCCAAAAAATTACTCTTTGAATCAAAACTACCCCAACCCATTCAACCCGACAACAAAAATAAAATACCAAATACTGGAAGTAAGTAAAGTTAAGCTAACTGTTTTTGATGTACTTGGAAGAGAAATTAAAACTCTTGTTAATGAAGAAAAACCTGCCGGCATCTATGAAGTTGAGTTTAAAGGAACGGATCTGCCAAGCGGTGTTTATTTTTATAGAATGGAATCCGATAAATATAGTGACACAAAGAAATTTGTTTTGATGAAATAGAAAACTTTTATCAAAGGGAAGTTATATGAAACATTTTATAACCTTAATTCTGATTTCTTTTTCACAACTAAATTTATTTGCACAATGGGAGTGGCAAAATCCCAAACCACAAAGTAATGACATTCTGGATTCTTATTTCATAGACGAGCATAACGGATGAGCTGTTGGAAAATATGGAACTTGTATTAAAACCTCTGATGGGGGTGAAACATGGAGAATGTTCAAATGCCACTTTTTAATATTTTATGTTCTGTTCATTTCCTAAATACCGATACTGTATATGTAGGAGACTGGGAAGGTAACTTAATAAAAACAACTGACGGCGGTGTAAGTTGGAATGTTCAGCACCTGGATGATTATGCAGACATTCATATATTTTTCATTGATCAAAATTATAGCTGTATTTTAAGCTCGCGTAAAATGTATAGGACAACAAACGGAGGTGAGAACTGGCAATTTAATTCAATAAATACGACAAGATCAATAAATGATTTTTCATTCATCGATTCGAGCAAAGGATTTGTTGTCGGGGGATTCGGCTCAATATTAATGACCACCGATGGCGGGGTAAATTCGAACTATGTTAATTCTCCGGTAACAGATTTTCTTTATAAGGTTATATTTAAAAATAATCTGGAAGGTTTTATTGGTGGACAATATGGAACATTGCTTAAAACTTTTGATGGAGGAACTAATTGGCAATATAACAGTTTGGGAGAGCATACAATCTTTGACATATCTTTTCTCAACTCAAATAAAGCTGTTCTAGTTGAAAATGGTCCTGACGTATTTTTTACAACTGATGGGGGAACCACATGGATTAATAAAACTTTTGATTCATGGGCACTAATAGCTTGTAACTATCTAAGTAATACAAATTGTATGGTGATGGGAAGTAGAGGAGATATATATAAATCAACTGATCAGGGTAATGATTGGACTATTAAAGTAACAGGGGAAAGAAATACCTTAAATGATATAGCTTTTATTGATAGCGAAACCGGGTATGCAATTGGCGATGCCGGGACTATTTTAAAAACTACTGATCGTGGGCAAAACTGGAATAAATTAAACATATTTACAAACGAATCCCTAAAAAATATTTGCTTTTCCGATAATTTACATGGATATGTTGTGGGGGATTATTCAACGTTTCTAAAAACTACGGATGGGGGGGAGAACTGGATGATTGATTCAATCCCCAACATTACCTATCTGACAAGTGTATTTTTTCTTAATAATAATGTCGGTTGGGCTGCGGGTTTATATAATAATAAAATCCTGAAGACCACTGATGGTGGAATTACCTGGGTTGGTCAAAATATAAATGTTCCCATTATAAACTCTTTATTTATTGTTGACGAAAACACAGGTTTTGCTTGCGGAAATAATTCATATGTCCCGCCTACGGGTATTATTTTAAAAACCACTAATGGGGGAAATGATTGGGAAGTAATCAAAACAATTGACCATTCAAATTTAAAATCCATTTTTTTTATAAGTTCAGAAAATGGATGGGTTGTAGGGGAGACAACAGATCAAACACTTCATACTACTAATGGTGGAAATGATTGGACAGTTCATAATTTTGGAGGTAATGATATTTATTTCTGGAATAGTCTAAATGGCATTATCGTAAATAATTATTCCACATATAGTGATATTAATTTAACCAGTGACGGTGGAAATACCTGGTCTTTACAACCAACAGTTGTTGAACCAGGTTTATGTTCTGCTTATTCAGATCAGAATGGCTTTTGGGTTGTTGGATTATGGGGAACTATTTTGTATGCTGATATTTCTGTCTTACCTGTTAATTTAACTTCTTTTTCAGCCTATACTCAAAACGGTAAGGTATTTCTAAATTGGACCACAACTTCTGAATTGAACTCTCACAGATTTGAAATTGAAAGAAAAACTATTTCTATGGATCTTGAATCAAGCTGGATTTTGATTGGATTTAAGAACGGCAATGGAACTACAACCAAACAAAATGAATATACCTTTATAGATAATATTAGTGAAATAAATGCTGATGTCATCGAATACAGACTAAAACAAATTGATTATAATGGTTCCTACACTTATTCACAAGTTGTAAAAATTCAAACATTACCTTTGTCCTTTTCTCTTTCCCAAAATTACCCCAACCCATTCAACCCGACAACAAAAATAAAATACCAGTTGCCAGAATTAAGCAAAATAAAGTTAACTGTATACGATGTTCTTGGAAGAGAAGTTAAAACTCTTGTTAATGAAGAAAAACCTGCAGGCTCTTACGAAGTTAAGTTTGATGGAACAGATTTGCCAAGCGGTGTTTATTTTTGTAGAATTGAAACCAGTAAATTTTCCGATACTAAGAAATTTGTATTGTTGAAATAGTATCCTATGGTCAATCCGGAAATTCGCTAATTTGCAATTTACCTTTTCGATCTTACAGTAATAGGGGTTTCCATTTATATTCAAAAGTTCTCATTTATTTGGTAAATTAGTATAATATTTTTCAATTATTGATAATTATCTCGGGTATAAATGAGTAAGAAAGTTGTAATTCTTGGCGCAGGAATTTCAGGGTTGACTCCTGCATATTTTCTGGCTAAAGATGGATTCGATGTAACTGTCCTGGAAAAGAAAAGGGAAGTCGGCGGTTCTGTTGAGACTATAAAAGAAAAAGGGTTTCTTTTCGATCGCGGTCCAAACAGTGGACTTGAAACTACTCCTGTCTTATCCAAAATCGTTTCTGATTTAAAGCTTGATGATGAACTTGTTTATGCAAATAAAGAGGCATCAAAAAGATATATTCTCCGTGATAATATGCTGCATCCCCTCCCAATGAATCCTGCTGCTTTTTTGAAGACAAAATTATTCAGCAGCAAAGCTAAAACAAGATTGTTTGCAGAACCTTTTATCGGCAGATCTAAAGACGGCTATTACCAGAGTATAGCTGATTTTGTTAAACGCAGGCTGGGACAGGAATTTCTTGACTATGCTATCAATCCTTTTGTGGCGGGAGTTTATGCTGGCAATCCCGAAGAGTTAAGTGTTAAATCTTCTTTCCCGAAATTGTATGAGCTTGAAGAAAAGTATGGTGGATTAATTATCGGTACAATTAAAAGTATAAAGGAAAGAAGACAACGAACAGAAAAATCAAAACAAAGTGCACAGATGTTCTCTTTTGTTGATGGTATGCAGAAACTTCCAAATGCAATGGCTGCTTACCTTGGAGAAAAGGTGCATACTTTCTGTGATGTCACTTCAATTGAAAAAAAAGAAGACGGTTATAAAATTCACTATAATAATGCAGGGCACTTAAAAGAAATTGATTGTGATATACTTATATCAGCAATACCTGCTTATATCGCTTCAGATATATTTAAAGGATGGGATGAAAAACTCACAGAACACCTTAATGCTGTTTACTATCCGGCTGTACTTGCATTAATGCTTGGCTACAATAAAGAAAGTGTACGTCAGTCGCTCGATGGTTTTGGTTTTTTAGTCCCTGCAAAGGAAAGACGTTCTTTTCTTGGAGCAATATGGAGCTCGGTTATATTTCCAAATCGAGCTGATGAGGATAAGGTTGCTTTCACTTTATTTGTCGGCGGGGCAAGAGACCCTGAAGTTGGTAATATTGATAAAGAAATCCTGATTAAGAAAGTGCGCGGCGAGTTTGAAAAAATTATGGGAATAACCGAAGAACCGGTTTATGTAAGCTATAAATACTGGGCAAAGTCAATTCCCCAATACAATATCGGTTATATAGAACACGAAAGATATTTTGATGAATTTGAAAAAAGAAATCCCGGACTGTATTTTAGTGGAAATTACAGAGGCGGAATTTCAATTGGTGATTGTTTGAAGAATGGAGAACTTCTTTTTGAAAAAATAAAAATGAATAACTAAGGAGACAAGATGGCTACATATCCGGTTAAAAGAATGAGAAGACTTCGTTACAATCCTCTGATAAGAGATATGGTGAGAGAAACGGAGTTATCGAAAAATGATTTTATTTATCCACTCTTTGTGGTTCCCGGAGAGAATATCAATAATCCTATTAAATCAATGCCGGGCATTTCACAACTATCAATTGACAACCTCGTAAAAGAATGTAAAGAAGTTCAAGCGCTTGGCATTCCTGCTGTAATTTTATTCGGTATCCCGTCTCATAAAGATGAAAAAGGCTCAGAGGCTTATGATCCGGAAGGAATAATCCAGCGGGCAATTCGTGCAATAAAATCTGAAGTGAAAAATCTTCTTGTTATTACAGATGTATGTATGTGCGAATATACTTCTCACGGACACTGCGGTTTATTAAAAGGTGAAGAAATATTAAATGATGAAACTGTTGAACTTCTTGCAAAGGAATCCCTGACCCATGTACAGGCTGGTGCTGATATGGTTGCCCCTTCAGATATGATGGATGGACGTGTTGCGTCAATAAGAAAAGTTCTTGATGATAGTGGATATGAAAAGATTCCAATTATGAGTTATGCTGTAAAGTATTCTTCCGGTTACTACGGTCCGTTCCGTGATGCTGCGGAGTCTGCTCCTGCTTTTGGAGACAGAAGATCTCACCAGATGGATGTTGCCAATGGTGATGAAGCAATGCGAGAAGCTGAATCAGATATAGAAGAGGGTGCTGACATAATTATGGTTAAACCGGCAGGACCTTATCTCGATATTATCCGTAGAGTAAAAGATAAATTCGGAATGCCGACAGCTGCTTACCAGGTAAGCGGAGAATATGCGATGATAAAAGCAGCCGGCATAAACGGCTGGATTGATGAAGAACGTGTTATGATAGAATCACTAACAGCTATTAAACGTGCCGGGGCTGATTTCTTTCTTACATATTTTGCTAAAGATGCCGCCAGATGGCTCGATAATAATAGAAGATAATGAACATCGAACAGGTAAGAGAATATTGCCTTGGAAAAAAGGGAGTTACTGAAGAGCTTCCTTTTAATGAAGAGTCTCCTGTTTATAAAGTCATGGGAAAAATATTTCTAATAGCAAGCTTAAATCCACCATTCTCAATTAATTTAAAATGCGATCCTGAAAAAGCTGTAGAGCTGCGCGAAAGATATGATGCAGTAACACCCGGGTACCATATGAACAAGCTGCACTGGAATACTGTTGAAATTGAAGGAACCATTAAAAACAAGTTGATTAAAGAATGGATCGATCATTCATACGAACTTGTTGTTAAAGGATTAAAGAAGCCTTTAAAAGAAAAATTAAGTAAATTATAATTATTTATAAACATTGATACGGGGAGATTTATGAAAACATATACTATCATAATTCTTTTACTGTTTGGTTCAATTCAGATATTTACGCAGTCATCTCTTGATTCCACAGAAATAAAGGCAGAAGTGCCGGCATTAAATGACTTCCACGATGTTATTTATCCTGTCTGGCACGTCGCTTATCCTTCCAAAGATTATACTTCTTTAAGAAGTTACACAGATGATATTAATACACGTGCTCAAAAAATATATGATGCACAGCTACCCGGAATCTTACAGGATAAACTGGAGATGTGGGCCGGCGGAGTTGGTGAATTTAAAGTTGCCGTTGAAGAGTATAAAAAAATCGCTGCGGGAGATGATAACTCTATGCTTCTGAAAGCTGCTGAGAACCTTCATTCAAAATTTGAAACACTTGTTAGAATTGTGCACCCTGTTGTACCGGAACTCGATCAGTTTCACCAGGTTTTGTATATGATTTATCACAAGTATCTGCCGAAGGAAAATTATAAGGAGATATATACCAATAGTGATGAACTTGTAAAAAGGGCAGAGGTATTAACTAAAGTAAAGTTAAAAACCAAAAATTCAGATTTGCAAAAGAAATTTAGTTATTATTCTACCCAGTTATTTCACTCGACTGAAAGATTACGGAATTATTTAAAGAGCAGTGATTATGAAATGGTAAAGTACGGTGTTGAAGATGTACACCGGTTTTACCAGAAAATTGAAGCATTGTTTGATTAAACCATCACTAGAAAAACAAATTATGAAATACAGGAAACTTGGAAAAACGGATATCGCAGTATCTGAAATTAGTCTTGGCTGCTGGACAATGGGAGGCTTAAACTGGGTGAATGGTAATCCAAACGGCTGGGCAGATGTTAATGAAGATGAAGTGAGAGATGCTATTAACTACGCTATAGAAAACGGTGTAAATCATTTTGATAATGCGGATGTTTATGGCAATGGTAGAGCAGAAAGAATGCTTGCCCGTATTCTCGGGAAGAGGACAAACGATTTCATAATTGCAACAAAAATTGGATGGTTTCCCGGAACAGCGAAACACGCCTACGAACCTCAGCATATCAGGCATCAATGTGAACAATCGTTAAAAAACTTAAATCGTGATTATATTGATCTCTATTATTTCCACCACGGGCACTTTGGTGATCACGACGAATACCTTGATGATGCAATTGAAGTTATTTACAAACTGCGAGATGAAGGTAAGATTAGACTGATTGGACAGTCGGCTTATTCTCATGCTGATTTCGGCAAACTAATTCCAAAAGTAAAACCTGATGTAATACAAAGTTTTTCAAGCGCAATTGACGACAGATTCCTGCAGGATGGAACTCCGACAAGAAAACTGCTGGAAGAGAATAATATTTCTTTTGTTGCTTTTGGTCCTCTGGCGCAGGGTTTACTACTTAATAAATATGATAAAAACAATCCGCCCAAATTCGAAGATGGGGATCATCGTAAAAACTCGGACAGATTCAGCAAAGAAAATCTTACAAGGCTTGAGCCCAAACTTAAACTACTAAAAGCTAAATTCGGATCATCGGTTGAGGAACTTGCAAGAATGGATCTGCAATATCTACTTCATTATAAAATTGTGGGATGCGTGATTCCGGGGTTTAGAAATCTGAAACAGGTCAAATCTAATCTTGCAGGAAAAGATAAACCATTAACCGATGAAGAATTCAGTTTCATAAAAAATTTATTTGAGGATTTTAAAAATTAATACACGAAACAAATAAGAGTTCCATCAATTTAATTAATGGAACTCTTTCATTTAATATTATTTCAATAATAACATCTTTTTAATCATAACCGAATTGCCGGTTTCCAGTCTGTAGAAGAATACTCCGCTTGGCAATGAAACAGCATTAAATGTAACTTCGTGTTGACCTGCAGAAAGAACTTCATTAACCAGTGTAACAACCTTCTGACCAATCACATTATAAACAACAAGCTTAACTTGTCCTTTTTCGGGAATATTAAAATTGATTTTTGTAGATGGGTTAAATGGATTCGGGAAATTCTGTGAAAGGTTAAATGATAGAGGACCATTAGCGCCAAGTTCCACAGCAGTGGGTGTGGTTTCAACGCCCGCGCGGATATTCCAATTATAATCCAATCCAAAATCAACCAAATGCTGCCATACACCCGAATCATTTACCCAATCACCATCGGGATCCGCAGGACCGTCATCAACACCAAACGGGAAATTTACTCCGGTTGCATCTGTTATCTGAAGACATACCCACAAATCATTTCCTGAAATCGGAATGAATGAACTTAATTCAACTTCATTCCAGCTATCCAAAGTTAATGAATCCAGCACTAATGGTTGAGAAAGTAATTCTGTGCCGGCAGATGTATCAGTTCCTGCATCAAAAATTTTGATTGTAACCTCAGTCGCTGCCTGGGAATAAAAAAATCTCACGTATTGTAATTCACCACCTGTATAATTGCTCATTATGCTATCCCGAAATCTGGCACCACCAAGAAATGTGGCTACTCCGTCGCCGATAGAATTGCCAGTATTTTCTCCATCGTAGTGTATAATTAATAATGAATCAGGAGCTTGTGGACTCACAGATATATTGTGGTTATTAAAAACTGAAAGATTCTGGCTGTCCCCTGTCGAGTAAATGAAAAAAGAAATAAGTACAGTAAATAAAAAACGATTGAAATATTTCAAAAGACCTCCCTCTATATAATTTTTAAAACAAATGGTAGACACTATGCAATAAAAATAATACAAAATTTATTAGGTTTATAAATTAGCTAAATATATTTCTTCAAAAAAATCGGTATTAAACAAAAATTATAAAAAAGACCGCTTCGTTCAAGCGGTCGTTTTCAGAAAACTATTGCAAAGAATACTATTTTAAAAGAATCATTTTTTTCACCAAGGAAAAACTGCCCGACTCTATTCTGTAATAATAGATACCACTTGTTAGTTTTGATGCATTAAAATTTATTTTATAATTACCTGCTGCCTTATATCCATCTACCAATGTTTTTATTTCTTCTCCAATTGTATTAAAAATTTTAAGTGTTACATTCCCTTCAGAGAGCAGAGAATATTCGATTGTGGTTGTTGGATTAAAAGGATTGGGATAATTCTGACTTAGAGAATACTGATTGAGAAATGAATTTATTTCAACAGAAACTTCTTTTGATTGAGTCCTTGTACCATCAAAATCAATTTGAACAAGCCTGTATGAATAACTACCTGCTTCTAAATTTTTATCTGTAAAAGAATAATTATTTGCTTTAGTTGAAGTTCCGTTTCCTTCAACAAAACCAATCTTTTCCCAATCTGAATTCTGATCTCTGATATCTGACCTCTGAATCTCAAAGCCCGAATTATTTGTTTCTGTTGCTGTCTGCCAATTTAAAGTAACATTACTGTTGTCAGTCATAGCAGCAAAAGAAGTCAATTCAACCGGGGTGGGATTTTCAGTTGCTACGATGGTTCCTAAATGTCCCGCAGCCCAGCCTTTCGTATCATTAATAAAATACACACAAGCCAATGCATCAATTGAAGGAATGTTCTGATAAGACCAGTTGGTGCCTCCATCTGAGGAATGATAAACAATTCCAATATTTCCGTTTCCGTAATCATTTCCAACTGCCCAGCCGTTTTGTGAATCGGGAAAATAAATACCTGCAAGTACTTCGTTATAACCAAGTTGTATTTCTGACCAGTTGTTTCCTCCGTCCGTAGTTTCAAATATTACTGAATAGTGCGGAACTCCAAGATATTCACCAACAACAAAGCCGATGTTATTGCTGGTGAAAAAAATATCACTAAAAGAAAATGAGGGAATTACCTGTTGTTCACCCCAGTTGGTTCCGCCATTCGTAGTGTGCATTATAACTCCGTCAGGACCAGTAGCATAGCCATTATTCTCATCCAAAAAGAAAATACTTTTCAAAGGCTGCTTATATGCTTCACCATATTGAGTTGCCCATGTATTTCCTCCATTTGTTGTCTTCAGAATTATTCTATCATTTATATAGGAGGGAAACGAACCATAGTCACCCCCGGCTGCCCAGCCGGTTGTTGAGTTAATAAAAAAAAGGTTGTAGAGATCATAGTTTGTTGGGGATGATTGACTTACCCAGTTCTGTCCGCCATCTGAAGTGTGAATAATTTTTCCGCTGTAGCCTGAAGCCCAGCCATTTTGTAAGTCAGTGAAGTAAACACTGTAATAAGCATTATTCGGAGGAACGGTTTGCGGAATCCAGTTTTGACCTCCATCAGTAGTGTGCAGCATTGTCTCGGTCCAGCCGGAAACCCATCCGTTATTTTGATCAACAAAACAGATGTCTGTTAATTCCCTGTTAGTTCCCGAATTTTGACTGTACCAGTTTACCTGCGGGAAGATAATAACTGAACAAAAAATTGTTATAAAAAAAATAATTATTGCTGCTTTCATTTTTTTCTCCTAAAAATTCTGATGATAATATATCCTGTTCATTAAATGCAAATAAATTCCTGTTATTTCATCACGAAAAAATCACAAATGTTTATCTTTACTCACACTGTATATCCTTCTTTATAAATAACTTAACGGGTGAAAGGAGAAAAATATGACAGACAGAGAAGTACTTGATAATATTAAAGATCTGCTTGAAAAAGAACATAAATTATATTCAAAGAACGGACTTTCTGCCAAAGAAAGGAAAGAAATGGAAAAAATTCAGGTTGAGCTGAACCGCTACTGGGATTTATTAAGACAGAGACGCGCATTAAAAGAGTATGGTAAAAATCCTGACGAAGCAGGATTAAGAGGTACTGATACTGTGGAAAATTACGAACAATAATCTTTTAAAGAACATAGATATTTTTTACTCTATAGTTTTAGCCATTGAAAATTCTAAAATAAGTATTCTATAATTCCTATATAAATCTGATCATCAATTTCTTTTCACACCTTATGGCTTAACAAAAAAATAATCTTTAATAATTAAATTACAGGAGGTAAGATGAAAATCGGTATAATTGGTTCCGGTGTTGTGGGGCAGCAGCTTGGACTCGGATTAATTAAGCTTGGTCATGAAGTTAAACTCGGAACAAGAGAGGTTACCAAATTAAATGAATGGAAACAAAAAGCAGGAGGAAAAGCTTTAGCAGGAAGTAATGAGGATGCGGCAAAATTCGGTGAATTAATTGTATTGGCAACCAATTGGGCCGGAACTGAAAACGCAATTAACCTGGCAGGCAAATCAAACTTCAAAGGAAAAATAGTAATGGATGTTACCAATCCTCTTGATTTTTCCAAAGGGTCGCCGCCACAAATTGATGCATCTCCGGGAAATTCCGGCGGAGAAAAAGTTCAAAAATGGCTTCCCGATTCAAAGGTTGTTAAGGCTTTTAATATAGTCAACGCATATGTAATGATTAGTCCTCAAAGAGAAGAAGGTGACCCTGATCTTTTTATCTGCGGAAATGATAAAGATGCAAAAAAACAGGTTACAAATTTTGCAAAAAGGTGGGGCTGGAAAAGCATTATAGATTTAGGAGATATTTCAGAAGCATACTGGCTGGAAACTCTAACAATCTTGTGGGTTCATTATGCTTTTATGAACAATACCTGGTCTCACGCTTTTAAACTTCTGAAAAAATAACGTAAATAATAAAACAAAAAAGCCTTCTCTCCCTTGAAGGAGGGAAGGCAATTATTTATTTGCTAATTAATTTAATGAGCAGCATGTATTTGTCCTGACGATTCATGCTGAGCAACATTCCATATAGCTAAAATGCCTATAACAGCTCCTGAAATAAAGAAATTCCACGGAACTATTAATGAAAAAGCTATTCCGCTAAGGAATAGCCAGACACCTAAAATTCCATTTATAGTGCCCTGCCAGCTATTTACCCTGGCGGCACCCCAGAAACCGAATACAAATGCAACGATTCCTGCAACAATCATACTTGAAGGTGTTTGTAAAGCCGGAATAAAGCCGCTTACAATTAACCAAACACCTACTGCAAAATCCATCCATCCCTGCCACATAATTTCCTCCGATTTATTCAACATATATTTCATTTATTAAATTAATATTATCAATAGGATTTTCAAGATTAAGATGCCTGCCGGTGTTGCGTATCAATTCCTTAATAAACTATTACACTATAATTGATTATGGAAATTTTATTGGTGAATAATTAATTTCTGTGGTGATCTGATAAACAGCCATTTAAATGTCTGATATTATTATTAGCTTTTCAACTGAATTTCTTATTCAATATCTCTTTAAGATAATTTACTTTTTCGTGAAAATTTTTCAAGGCTTCATCATCGTTTTCAGCCGGGTAAAATGTAATCGATTTTTTCCCATTTAATGACAGGATGATTTTATCAGATGAGTATGAAATATCTCTTATATCTTCTGATTTTAATGTCCGGATTTTAAATAATGATTTTCTAAATGAGATTTTGTTTTCATCAATTGTTATAAATCTTCGGCCTTTTAACTTTGATGTAAAAATTGCAACCATAAAATAAAGCAGACTCGCAAAAATTAAAGCCGCAGGCATTGCAATTTTTCCCTTCATTAATTTATCAATTGCATCAAATATTAAAAGCACAGCTATAATAATCTGCAGCCACTTTCCCAGCGGTTCTTTTTTCCCCTCGGGTATTTTTGAGTACAGGATTCCTGCAGCGATATTTGCCAAACCTCCAAGTACGTATGCTGAGTAATAGGCAACTTCAAATAAAACAGAATTCATCGAACCGGACTCATATCGATTGTACGCTGAAAGCAGAAGTATAGCTCCGCCTAATAAGAAACTGAACTTTTCAAATTTTCTTACACCAGAGCGAAAACGTTTTTGAAGTTTAAGTGTTACAGAACTCAAGTTTAATTTTTTAGTTGTGGAGTTTCACAAATGTATTAAATTATTTACATTCCTCTATCGTATATATTAGTAGATTACAAAAGTATATGATTTATCTAAAAGAAATAGCCAGCTTTTTACAACTAAGAAAAATCTTCACTATTTTTATATATAAAATAATTCAAATCCATAAACTAGTACTCCATAAATGAACCGGGAGACTCACAAATGAAAAAATTTGAAACCGAAGTTCATCTCAGCCGGGAAATGAAATTGATGGATGCAACACTCATTGGTGTTGGAGCAATGATCGGAGCAGGAATATTCGTTCTTACGGGAATTGCTGCAGGTGTTGCAGGACCTGGACTTATATTAACTTTCGGGTTAAATGGGCTGGTTGCTCTTCTAACAGCTTTCTCTTATGCAGAACTTGGTTCATGTTATCACGACGCTGGTGGAGGTTATCTCTGGGTTAAGGAAGGATTGCCTAAATGGAATGGTTTTATATCGGGATGGATGAGCTGGTTCGCACATGCAGTTGCCTGTAGTCTTTACGCACTAGGTTTCAGCGCCTACTTCGAGCTTGTATTGCACGAAATTAATGTTGTGCTGCCACATTGGGGGTTTTTATCTCCTCAAAAAATTCTTGCTTCCGGTATCGCGGTTATTTTTGCTTATATAAATTTTCGCGGTGCATCCGAGACAGGAAAAGTAGGCAACATCGTCACTCTTGCCAAGATTGCTATCCTAATGATATTCATAGGTTTTGGTTTAAATCTCATTTTCCATCGTCCGGACTGGCAAGTAGCATTTACTCCATTTCTGCCACATGGTTGGAGCGGTGTTTTCAAAGCAATGGGATTAACGTTTATTGCCTTCGAAGGATTTGAAGTTATCGCACAATGTTCAGAAGAAATTAAAAATCCAAAGAGAAATATACCGAAGGCCGTTTTTCTTTCCCTTATAATCGTGGTTCCGATTTACCTTTTAGTTGCAATTACAGCCTTAGGAGCAGTAAAACCTGAAGGAATGTCGCCCTGGGATTATTTAGCTTTAAATAAAGAAACTGCTCTTGTGGAAGTTGCTAAATCATTTTTTTCCGGTGGTGGAATAATGCTTCTCTTTGGTGGTCTGATTTCGACAATGTCAGCACTTAATGCAACGGTTTACTCTTCATCACGGGTAGCATATGCTATGGGAAAAGACAGAAATTTCCCGGCATTTTTCAGCAAGGTGCATAAGAAAAATTTTACTCCGCATTTGTCAATCCTCTTTTCTCTTTTCATCGTTGTAATAATGGCAGTCTCTCTACCGATAGAAGATGTTGCAAGTGCTGCCGATATTATGTTTCTCTTATTGTTTCTTCAGGTTAACATTGCTCTAATCAGACTGAGAAAAAAACGTCCCGATCTGGACAGAGGATTTTTTGCCCCTCTTTTCCCATATCTTTCAATCTTAGGAATCGCATTACTTTTATTTCTTGCGGTTTATATATTTAACTACAGTCCGACCGCATGGATAGTTACTGCTGTATGGGTTGGCATAGGATTGTTCACATATAAATCGTATGCATCGAAAAAAGAAATAGCGCATGTGCGAAAAGTTAAATCGCTGGAAAGGCTCGAGAAAAAAGAATATAAAATTCTCGTGCCTCTTGCAAACCAAAAATCGGTAACAAGCTTAACTCATCTGGCAAAAGGAATAGCATTAAAGAATAATGCAGAGATATTGTTCCTTCATGTAAATGAGATAAAGGAAGGGAGTCCGCTTGCAGTTGAAGCTATCGATACTGCAAGAGCTAAACCACTATTTGAGACTGCCGAGAAAGTAATTGCAGAATCAGGAATTATTGCCCGTCCGATTGTTACAGTATCTCACCGTATTTCGGAGGGAATTGTTCAGACAGCGGAGGAAGAGAACTGTAATTTTATAATTGTTGGAAGAGAAAAAAACCCAACTTTTCTTGAGAGATTCTTTTCTTCCATTATTGATAGTGTCATTCAAAGATTCCCGGGTGAAGTGGCTGTTCTTCACGGTACATATGAAAAAGAAAAAATTAAGACACTTCTTATACCTTTCAACATTGATATTCATGCAATGCTTGCTGCTGAAGTTGCTCCTGCTTTTATTGATTACTTTAATTGTAATTTAAAATTGCTGCTTGTATTCGAACCGGGTATGTCACAAAAAGAAAAAGAAAGACGGCAGGAAAAAGTAAAAGATCTATTAAATGAAAATAATATTACCGCAGAGATAATCATTCTTCCCGATACTGATATTTTAACAGGAATAGTTGAAGAATCCAAGAAAGCGGATATGATTCTAATGGGCGGCAAAACCGGAGATTTCCTGGAACTGCTTTTCGGCCGCTCACTCGCACAGGAAATTACCGAACAATCAGATTGTCCTGTTCTTTGGGTTAAAGAATATGAAGAAAGAGAATCTTTCTGGAAACTTTTATTAAAATCACCAAAAGAAACCGGAGTTAAAAATGGATAATTCTATTCAAGGTCCCTTTTTTGATTTTGGGAAAGAAATAATCGGATACCTGCCCAATCTTCTTGGCGGGTTTTTACTACTCGTCGTCGGCTGGTTTGCCGGGTGGCTGGTCAAAAGAATAATTGTTCAGCTGCTCATAGCATTCAGGCTGGAGCGGCTTTTTACAAGGGTGCAATGGCGGCAGACATTGTCTAAAGCTGATATACGTTATGCACTTTTCGGTTTTATTGGCAACATATTTTTCTTCGTAATATTTCTAATCTTTCTTTATACAGCTCTTGATGCAATGAAGCTATCCATACTTTCAAGCCTTATACAGAACGGGGTTTTGTTCATACCAAAACTAATAGTTGCCTTAATAATTTTCGGGTTAGGCTGGATAATCGCAGGAAGAGTAGCTAATTCTGTTTACATTGCTCTTGCAAAAGAAAATGTTCCCAATTATTCATTGATATCAAGATTCACAAGATTTGTAATTCTATTATTCTTTTCAGCGATGGCACTTGCAGAAATAGAAATCGCTGTGGAGATTGTAGTTATTGGTTTTACTACAATTATTGTATCATTAGCTGTGCTGGCAATTGCTTTAACAATAGTTGGAGGTAAATCATATATGAATAAATTTTTTAATAAGGTATAGTAAGATGAATTTATCTTTGAACTGAATTGAGATAAAATATCGTGAAAATTTATTTTCAAATAATTCTTTTCATTCTGATTTTTTCATGCTTTATCTATCCTCAGGAAAACAAACGGGATTCCGTTGATAAAATTTCTCAATTTACTTCGCTTCAAAAACTTCAAATAAAATTTGATGAGTTTGAAATTTACCGTCAACTGAATTATATGAAAATGAGTGTCCCCGCAACCAGTGATTCAAATACAATTTGGATGTGGACAAAGCTTGCCATTTCGAATTCTGATTCACCAAATTTTAATCCCGGCAGCTCGCCATCAGAAATGATTGATCCTCTTCATCAACAATTTATGGAAGATTCCAAATTGAATCCTGTAAGATATGTTTTAGGAATGGCACAGACTGCTGCGGTAGGTTACCTTGCCTACCGGCATATAAAAAAGTATGGGCTGTTTAAATAAAGCAATCATTCATTGAAAAATGAAAGTTGAGCATTGAGTATTAAATTTTCAATAATCAATTCTCATTTGACCATTATTTTAAAGTTCATCCAGCCACTTTAGTGCAAACATTCTTCCTGCTTCTGTCGTTTCTTTACCTGCCCTGTAGCATAATTTCCAGATATAACTTTTACTTTCAAATTCTTGTTTAACAAAAACTTCCCTGTTATTCTGGTCTGTTGCTGTCTGTGCAGAGAAATCCACATTCTTTGTTTCATCAAGAAATTTTGTAATCCAGGCTTTAATTAATAATTTGGGATTATTTTCAGGATATTTACTTTCCCATTCGGCAACTTTGTTATTATATTCAGTCATCTGCTGGTCATACATTTGTTTATACATATTTTCCATTTCTTTGCTGAACATTGGGTTGTCGGGATTATCAATTTCTTTTAACTGCTCTTTAAACTGTTTAATTGATTCATCAAACATACTCTGCTGATCTGCAGGCATTTTAGATTTTGTCTCTTCCATATTTTTAATGCCATCCTGATAAGTTTTTCTCTGTTCTTCTTTCATTTCATCCATTGTTTTCGGTTTATCGGGAGGAGTTGGCTTTTGGTTTTCACGGAACTCATTATACTTGCTTAAAAATTCAGGAGTTGAAGAATATTCTTTTACATACTTTGCAACAGTTTCCACAATAGAAGTTCTTCCTCCCGAAGCTATTGATTTTAAACTCATCGGGTTGGGATAAGAAAAACCCGTTGACATGCAATCAGACCAAATCAAATTCTGAGCCCCATTCTCACTCAATTGAATTTGCTGAAGAATGTTTTTCATTTTGTCATCAATAATTTTTTCTGCTGTAAGAAATGAAACAAGAATTAACAAAGGAAAAACAATTAAAAGCTTTTTCATAATATTTCTCCTGGTTAAAAATAGATGAAATGATTGCCGGAAATTCAACAAAATCAATGAACAATTCAATAGAAACGACCGTTTTCCTGGAAATTATTTCCTTTAAAAAACTTTAATTTTAAGCTAAAAACCAACATATGAAAATTTTTACTTGCTTTTCTGATATTAAACCGATATCATTCTGATAGCAATTTTTTAAGAGGTTAAAAATGCAAACTGTTTCAGAAAAAAAAGCAACAAAAATAAACGGCTTTTTCACATTATTTATAATTTTGATCCTGATTGTTATCGAGATATTGATGTTTATTCGCGGAGTCAGATCAAATGATCCCTCATTTCTCTGGTACTTCTTTCCTCTCCTGATAGTTATACTCATTTCCTTTGCAGGTTTAATTACGGTTCAGCCGAATGATTCACGTGTAATAATTTTCTTTGGGAATTACAGTGGCACTGTCAGAGAAACAGGTTTCTGGTGGATAAATCCTTTTACCATTAAAAAAAAGGTCACACTAAGAATTAGAAATTTTAACAGCGATAAAATCAAAGTGAATGATTTGCGGGGAAATCCAATTGAAATAGCTGCCGTAATTGTTTGGCGGGTTTTTGATACTTCACGGGCAGTTTTTGATGTAGATAATTATGAAGAGTTCGTTGCAATTCAAAGTGAAACTGCAATTCGTTCGCTCACTTCTGAATATCCATATGATGGAGATGAAGATAAAGCTTCTTTAAGAGGAAGTCCCCAGGAAATTGCAGAAAATCTTCAGAAGCAGGTTCAGTCACGACTTGAAATTGCCGGCGTTGAGGTAGTTGAAGCACGCATCAGCCATCTTGCCTATGCTCAGGAGATTGCACAGGCAATGCTTCGAAGGCAGCAGGCGGAAGCGATTGTAGCGGCAAGACAGAAAATTGTTGAGGGTGCTGTTGGTATGGTTGAAAGTGCGTTAACAGCACTAAGCAAACAAAACATCGTTCAGCTTGATGAAGAAAAGAAAGCAACTATGGTTAATAATTTAATGGTTGCACTTGTATCTGAGAGAGAAGCTCAGCCGGTGATTAATACAGGGACACTTTATTAATAAATACCTAATTGAATATGAAAAAAAAAATTTCTCAAATTACCGGAGAGACTTTAAACATTATTCAGCCTTCAATATGGAAAAGTAATTACGAATTAAAATATAAAGGCGAACTTTTAGGAACCATTTACAAAAAAAGTGTGTTTGGTTCCGGTTTAATAGTTAAAATATTTAATGAAGAATGGGAAATTTACCGTCCAAACTTCTGGCTTTCTGAAATTGCAATAAGAGAAAAAGGTAAGGAAAATTCTTTTGCAAAATTTAAAAGAAAAATCCTCAGCCGGGAAGGGTTTGTATTTTTACCTAAAGGGCAAAAATTAAAGCTTCAGTTCGGCGTTTTCAGCAGCGGTAAATATGGTATTTATAATTTATCAGGAGATTGCCTTGTAAGACTCAGGGACAAATTTTCATTCAAAAAAAATACTGATGTTGAAATCGAGGAAGCTTCGGATTTGCTTGATGAATATCCCTGGGTTATTATTCTTGCATGGCACATTTCCCGTTTAAGAAAAAGATCCGCTGCGGCAGGTTAAGAAATTAAAATTTATTATGGCAGAAAAGAAAAAATTTTTATTAAGAATCGATGAGAATCTTCACGCCGCCCTTGAAAAATGGGCGGCAGACGAATTAAGGAGCATAAATGCACAGATAGAGTTTCTTCTATCAAATGCAGTTAAAAATGCGGGAAGACAAATTACAACAAAACCCGGGAACGATTATAGCAATAATCCCAAACCGGCTTAATTAAAGCTCAAACACATCTCCTTTTTTGGGATAGTTAACCGATTTGTATCCTTTACTTTCTATTTTTGCTTTTAACGGTAATGACTGCTCTTCTTCCCCGTGAACCAGAAAGATGTTTTTTAATTTATTGTTTGGCGAGAATTTTAAGTAATCAAGCAACCCTTTTTGGTCGGCGTGTGCGGAGAAATAATCCATTTGTTTTATCTGGGCTTTAACTTTATGAACATCTCCGAGAATATTCACTTCTTCTGCACCATCCATAATTTTTCTTGCAAGTGTTTCCTGTGCGGCATAACCAACAAATAAAATCAGGTTATTTGGATTTTCAATATTATTCTTTAAATGATGAAGAATCCTTCCGCCTTCTGCCATTCCCGAAGCAGAAATAATTATACACGCTCCTTTAAAATCGTTTAGCTTCTTTGATTCATCAACATCTCTTATATAAGTGAGCCTGTTGAATCCAAATGGATCTTCGTGATTCTCTATAAAAACACGGTAGGTTTCTCTATCGAAACATTCAGGATGAGTGCGGAAAACTTCTGTTGAATTAACTGCCAGCGGACTGTCTACAAAAATCGGTATTGCGGGGATCCTATTTTGATTAAATAATTTGTGCAGCAAGTAAACAAACAATTGGGTTCTGCCTACAGCAAAAGCCGGAATTATAATTTTTCCGTTTCTGTCAATTACTTCATTAAGAACTTTTGCAAGTTCTTCTTCAACTTCGTGAGTAACAGGATGAAGCCTGTTTCCATAAGTGCTCTCTATAATAAGCACATCGAGTTCTGTTAAAATGTTGGGATCTCTTATTACTGGCATTTCAGGTCTTCCGATATCGCCGCTGAAACCAAGCCTGATAAATTTTCCGTTCTCTCTTATTTCAATTAATATTCCCGCAGAACCAAGTATATGCCCGGCATCTCTCCATGTAGCTTTAACACCGGGAGCTACTTCAATTGTTTTGTCATACTGAACCCCGATAAAATTATTCATTGCGTCTTCAACATCATCCATTGTATAAAGCGGCTCGAACAATTTTTTATTCTGTTTACTTCTTCGCTTGTTGACAAACTTTAAATCTCTTTCCTGCAGGTAAGCAGAATCCCTTAACATAATCTGGCAGAGATCAACAGTTGCTGATGTTGTATAAATGTGTCCCTTAAATCCATTCCGGACAAGGTGAGGAATATTTCCTGTGTGATCAATATGAGCGTGTGATAAAAGCATTACATCTATTTCAGCAGGATCAAATAAAAAATTCTTGTTTATTTCAAATGCCTCTTTTCTTCTGCCCTGGTATAACCCGCAATCGAGCAGTATTTTCTTTCCGTTTATATGCAATAAATGTTGGGAGCCGGTGACAGTTTGAGCTGCGCCAATAAATTGAATTTTCAAAATTTCACCATAATTTTATTATCTGAAAAATTTGTTCTTCAAAATAAATTAACTTTAACAAATAATCCTTATTTATCTCAAAAAATTACGCCTTTAATGGCATTTAAAATATTCCAGTAGACTGTCCGTCTTAATTAATAAATAAAAAGATTGATGACTAAAGATATAGCTATAGAAAAAGTCGTTAAACAGGAAAAGAGCAGACTTTTAAGTTTTATCCGGAAAAATGTGGCTTCTAAAGAAGATGCAGAAGATATTTTTCAGGACGTGCTATTTAGTCTGGTAAGCGGATTTGAAGAAATAGAATTTGTTGAAAGATTATCAGCATGGTTGATAAAAGTTGCTAAAAATAAAATTATTGATTCATACAGGAAGAAAAAGCCAGATACTTTTTCGGATGAAATAGTAGTACAAGATAAGGAAGATTCTGATGATGCTTTAACACTTGCCGATATTATACCTGACTTCAGCAAACTGCCCGATGAAATTTACTGGCAGAATCTTTTCTGGGAAGAAATAGAAATTGCCCTGGATGAATTACCTGAAGAGCAGAAAGATGTATTTATAATGAATGAGTTTGATGGAATGAGTTTTAAGGAAATATCAAAATTAAAAAATGAACCGGTAAATACTCTTCTTTCGAGGAAGAGATATGCTGTTCTTTACTTAAGAAAGAAATTAAAATATTTATACAAGGAGCTATAAAATGTGTGCAACTCATAATAAAAGAAGATGGTTCTTTAAAGGATTTATCTTCGCATTAGTTTTCATTGCGGTTTTAAGTCTTGCGGTTATGCTGTTATGGAACTGGCTGATGCCTTTGATTTTCGGCATTACAACAATTACTTATATACAGGCAATAGGTTTGTTAATTCTCTCCAAAATTCTATTAACCGGTATTGGCAAACGACCAAGTCCTTATTCTTACGGCAGAAGAAAATACTGGCATGAGAAATTTGAAAAACATTTTAATGATGAGGATAACAAAGGAACAGAAACTCCTTAACAAGAAATAATGGGATCATCAGAATATTGTATCACGACACATTACAACAACGCCGCAGATCTTTTATAAAAGACGGCGGCGTTGAAAACACATAATTTGTTATGAATAATTTTACTCTAACATTTTCTTTGCAAAATAAGTCCGTAACTAGTTATCTGTAGTTGCGAACTCACATCCATCTATTTGGTTGTAAAAGTAAATGTCTCGGATTCTCCTTGTCCATTATCACCACCGTACAGTGTGTTGAATAAATCGGAAGCAGCGTCATCTATTGAAGCTAAAGGAAAGATTTGATTAACATACCATTTATATGTTGAACTCGATGGCAACCCCAATCCCTGAGGGGATAGATTCGGAATGGAAGTGCTGTTACCGGCAGTGATAATGTAGTATGTTGGTCCCGATCCAGTAGGATATATGTAAGTTAGATTTACACCTGTTCCACTTCCTTGGGCCCATAGAAACTGAGTTGTCGTATCGATGTTTGTTCCGTTGTTCGCAGGAAGGTTGAGTTGCGGCGCAGAAGCAAGAGTAATAGTAACCCCGTTTGAACCACCGGTAATTCCCATTTTTTGATAGGAAGAATAACGATACGGTGTTGTAGATGTTTCTGCATAAGCATTAACTCCAAACGTGGCTCCTGAGACTGTTGGTACTGTATAACTGAATGCATCTGGAAGTCCTCCACCTGAGTACTCGTAAGCAATAAAGACAGAAGCACTTCCAAAATCCATATATAGCTCCTTTTCCGATATTATGTAGTTGGACGTCGGCCGAGTTATTGAACCACTGATACTTTGCTCAGCAGGGTCTGTAAAGTCCCCTGTTGTAAAATCTTTTCCATTAAATGTTCCGCCTTCGCTTATAGTAAGGTCCTTTGAACCATAAGCATCATATTGTGCTGGCAGTCCATTTGTGTTGGGCGTCCAGCGAAGAACCGAAAGTTTGCCAGTGAAGGAGGTTGTTGACCCTTTCCAATCTGCATAAATTATATACGCTCCAGTTGTTGGATCTGCTGTTGTTGTCTGAGCAAATGTTCCGCTGACAAAGAAAACCAACGTGGTTTTCCCGGATGCGGCTGGAACATTGCCACTGATGGTTGCAGTTTTTGAAGCCGTGGTTGATGAGGGATAAAGTAGGGTCGGATCTGAACGAGTTAACCCTTGATAAATTACCGCAGTTGAATAAGAACTCAAGATGAGCCTGATTTCATATGGAGTATTGACATTCGAAATGCTGAATGCTCCGCTTGCACTTGTGATAACGGGGGATTTCCCTTTTACAATTACACTCACCCCAGAGATGGGTACCCCATCGATATCTTTGACAAATCCATTTACTGTTATGGATTGACCATTATTATTCTGTGGCTCAGTTGGAGAGCTCTTTTTGCAGCCACTTCCGATTAAGAGAGAAAGTACTAAAGCACCTAATATAATAACCGGTTTTAATCGTAAAAAATTCATGGCTAATTCCTTTTTTCGTTATAAAATATTGTGATTAAGATGAACCTTATATTCGTTCCGCTCTCAAGCATATTCATTGGAATAATAATTATTTAAAAAAAAGTAATGATTCATTAAAACCAGAATGATGACTTCTCCCTCCATAAACTATATGTTGTGGGTAAAAATTATTTCGAGGAATTTTCGACGCGAGTCTTCAGCAAATAAACCCTATGACTCTAATTCACTCCGATAATAATATAATACCTGAAACAAACTTATAAAATTATTTTACATATTCAAGTATTATTTTAGATAGAGTATTGTTATGGACAAACAATGGTAGAGGAAATAGATTTAATATATTAATGAAATTTAATGCTTTAGATTTTCAAAATTTAATTGTCAATTTTTCATTTTCCGAAACTGAAAAATTGAGGGGGAGGTGAACGAAGACAATGTTGTTTGAAACCTTAAGAGGAAATTTTTTTGAAAAAATAATATTGCTGAAATATTTTAGAATATGCTAACCATTACATCGATCTTACTTAATTTCCTTTAAACAATTCAGACAAATCAAGACTTTTTGGTTTTGTTTTACCCGTTAATGAAATATAAGTAAGTGCAAGTGTTTCTTTACCTGTTCCGAGAATTGTACTTACAAGACCCAGCGCATTACCGATTTCCCTTGAATCAAGATTTTTAAGGATCAATTTCCACAATGCTTCCTCCAGCACGTTATATGCAGTATGAACTTCATGAAGATCAAACCCGGAGTTGTATCTTTCGGTGGCAATCTTCTCTGAATATTCAATCATTTCAACTAAACTTTTTTCATTGATGCTGTTAAGTGTAAGATCAAATAATTTTTCTATCCTTTGCCAGTTTTCGTTTGCATTTGAAGAAGAATAATGTTTCAGGTTAGAACGAAGCAGAGCATCAAACGCTTCTCTAATTATTTCATTCTGATTTTGATGAAGACATTCTAAAAGATTCATAATCGCCCGCTTTCTATAAAAAATTACCAGATCAAAAATAGTAAAAAACAAAATTCTTAAAAAAATACTGCGGTGTTTTAATTCCCAAATTCAATTTTTAGATAAAATTAAAACGTTCTCCATCACAATTTGTAATAGCTGGAAATCCTTATTTTTCATTATGTTAGCATACACAAATTGGAAGGAGAAAATATGAATCTTATAAAATATATCCTGGTTACTATCCCTTTTATTTTAACAGGATGTTCCTCACTAAAATTATCCCCGGCGGATTTTTCCTGGCCGGTTGAATCGGTTATTCATGTTGACAATAACGGAATGGCTGCGGATGATCGTTATTCTATCTCTTTTAACGTCAAACCGCTTTTCTTTGAAGAAGCCGGAGATTCTCTTGCTTTCGTTAATAAAGATCTGAGAGTAATAAGAGATACTCTCGGATACTATTATATGACAGGCAATAATTTTAAAAATGTTTATGTATTTACGATGGCAGAAGGATCTTTTAAACTTGAAGAAAAAATTAAAATATCAGATACCGGAATTACTGATCCCGTCTTTAACCAGCGACCCCCATACATCGAACTGGTTGAAGGAAACAAACAATATTATTTATCGAACAATGGAATTGAAAATAAGGAGAAATAAATGAACAGTAAGATATTAATAAATGGTTTTTTGCTGTGCCTGATTTTTTCATTTTCCCTGTTTGCCCAATCTGATTATGAAATTGTACAGAATTTTAAATCTAAGGCTATGGCAATAAATGATTCAATCAAGCAGGCAACTTCACTTGAAGATTTACAGAAATCACAGAGCGGAATTGATCAACTAAGAAATGAATATTTGGATAAAAAAGAATTACTGGATAAAAGTCTTTACCCGCTTAATTTTAATAAAACATTTGAAAACCTGCAGATGTCTTATGATCTGCGGAAAGGAGACTTTACACAGATTGATGTATTGCAGACTCAGGTTACCGGATTAAAAGAACAGGTTGATACACTCAACAGAAGAAATACAGATTTAATTTCGCGTGTACAGGTTCTTGAAGCTGAGAGTAAAAAAGACAAAAGCCGCATCGTTCAATTGGAAAGATCTGTTGCTGATCTGAAAGCATCGCTTCAAAAGAGAGATGAACTGGTTTTAACCATGATAGACAGTTTAGTTCCTCCGTCTTACAGACAGCAATCGACGCTTAGTTCGCAGGAAAAAGAAAAGGTTTATTCTGAAGCACAGAAAAATAATGTCCTAAGTAATATTAAAAAATCTCTCCAGGATAACATTAAATTTCTTCAGGTAGCGAACCTTACCCCGGATGATCTTATCGAAATAAAAAAACAACAGGAACAATTTGCAAAAATATGGAGAAGTGTTGGACCTAAACTCGTATCTGTATATTCGGAGAATAAAGCAGGCACAAATGATCTTAAAGATATAGATACATACTTTTCATCATGGAGAAACGAACTTAATCAGGAAGGATGGTCATCCATTCGTTTAAGTTTTGCCGATTATGGAATCAATCTTCAAAATTTTTCTAGCGGGGGTCAATTTGTTCATTCAGCCACTTCTTTTATAAATGATGAAATTAAGAATATTGACGTTAAAGGAAAGGTTGAATCACAAAATACCTATAAGAGTTTTGCTGACAGCGCCTGGTACGGAGAAGTAAAACCAACCTGGGTTCCTTATTTAATTGACAATAAAATGTTTACAGATGCACAAAAGGATTCTATAGAAAATAAAATTTCTGAATGGAAATCCGCTGTTTATGGTTCAGGAGTCAATTGGCTTTATATCATTATTGGATTGGTTATTGTAGTGATTGTAATCATGTTTTTTATTAAAAGAAAACCCAAACCTCAGCCAACCGAATCATAATTTTATTAAGCTGCCGTATTATTGCGGCAGCTTTTTTTTACCATCCCATCCTTTGTTTCAGCGAATTTATCTGTGCAATATGATGTTTGCCATGCCAGGCGTACTGTGCGACGCACCAATTAATATCAATCAGCCCGATTTCCGGGTGCCGGAGTTTACGTTCAAATTGCTCCGGCTCTAATGATCTTAAGAGAATTATCCACCGAGCATGAACAGCATCAAGAAGTGTAAGTGAAATATTAATTGGTGTAGTAAAATAATCTTCAAGTTTTGCCCAGACATCTTCTTTATATGTTTTTATGGTTGGTTCATCTTCTGTAAGGGCAAGTTTTATTCTTATGTAAGCATTCATATGACTGTCAGGCAAATGATGAATAACCTGTTCTACTGTCCAACCGTCCTCCCTGTATGGAGTATTTAATTGATCTTCATTCAGATTTTCTACTGCCTCCCTCAGAAGGAAAGGAGTTTCTTCAATTTCACTTATTAAGCTATCCCGTAATTCATTAGTAAACTCTTTGGGCATGTTAAATTTCCCGATAGGATAACGAAGGTTCATATTTGAATTCATAAGCCACCCATTTTTTTATAAAATAAAATGAAAAATAATTTAGTAGTAATGAATTTACAAAGGGATTAATTTTAATTACGAATACCAACCTTTTCCATAAACCGGAAGTCTTAATGCAAACAACAATTTTAGGAATCAGGGTTATGAAAAAAACAATGATACTTTATAGTTTAATTCTATGCCTCTTTATCACAAATTTAATCTTCCCGGCAAACAGAATTACAAAGAAATATATCTTTAATGACTTTAATAAAATTGAAGTTAGTAATGGAATGCTGCTAAATGTAACTCAATCCTCCACCTTCAACATAGAAGTAAACGCGGAAGAATCTGATTTTGAGTATCTGAGAGTTGAGAAAAAAGAGAACAACCTTCTGATTTATATTGATTCGGACAATTACAGGAAATCCGGCGATATAAAAATTGATATACAAATGCCATCTTTAACCGGACTTGATTTAAGCGGAGGTTCCCGGGGAAAAGTTACTATGGATATTAAAGATAACTTTGCATGCGAGTTATCCGGCGGAGCAGAGATAGCTGGAAGACTTTCCTGCGAAAATATAAATATGGAAATTTCCGGTGGAAGCACAGTCAACCTTTCCGGTAAAGGAACCGATTTGACTATAGAAGGTTCCGGAGGAAGTATTTTTCATTTAAAAAATTATACTGTGAAAAATGCCGATGTCGATCTTTCAGGTGGTTCACGTTTAGAAATAAGTATGAATGGAACTCTTAATGTTGATGCAAGCGGCGGTTCCCGGGTTATCTATTACGGTGATGCGAAAATCGGGAATACAGATCTTAGCGGAGGTGCTGGAATTTCCCGGGGCAATTAAAATTAAAGGGAGTTTTCACTCCCTCTTAATTTATTTCTTCATAACTGAGGCCATCATATCAGGCGGGACAGGATCAGGTACTTTATTATGTACGGGTTTAATTGAATGCAGATAGGTAAACATGCATTCCAAATCTTCGTCACTTAATTGAGCAATTCCCTGCCACGGCATCGGGGGAAGTATTGGTCTACCTATTCCCATATGCTTTCCGGAACGCAAAGCTTTTATAAATAAATCTTCTGTCCAGTTTCCCAAACCAGTTTCCGGATCAGGAGTCAGGTTTGCAGTATATGAAATTCCCCATGGTCCAATCCAAGCAGTATTATTCATATTTGTATGAACCCATGCCTTAGAATTAACCATAGATGGATCTAAATCAACTACAGGTTGATCTTCCGGATTTCCCGATAATAATCTTGTTGTATCCGGTACAGGTCCCATATCTGTCATTATTTTGGGTGAATGGCAATCATTACATCCACCTAAATCAACAAGATATTTCCCTCTTTGAATCTGTTCTTCTTTTGTTAGGACTTTCTCCTCTTTTGTATTACTACAGCCGGCCTGAATCAGGGTTAAACCAGCGAACACAATAATCAGTGACACAGAAATCAATTGCACCTTTCTCATTCTAACCTCTATTATTAAACGAATAATGTAATTAATTGATAATTGAACGAATCAGAGCAGAAATACAGGAAATGGTTTTATTTATAACTGATATATAAAACCGGAGTTACGAACTTTAGTGCTGGAATGGGGCTTAAAATATTCCAATATTTGTCAAGTCGCAATAGTTAATTAAAATTTTTTTAATATTAAAAAGCATCTCTCTTAGTTAAATTTGTTTACTAAAAGTGATTAATTCGTTATAAATATTATCAAAATCATTTCCATATTTAAAACCAAAATGAAGATTTTAATTATGAAAAATGTAATCTCAACTATTTTAATGGCCATATTTGTTTTGGGTGCAGCAATAAGCTGCCAGGAAACCAAATTAAGCAATAAATTGAAAGAAGATGAATCTGCTATGAATAATCCATCAGCGAAAACAGATACTGCAACTTTTGGACAGGGTTGTTTCTGGTGTTCAGAAGCTATATTTGAAAGGATTGAGGGCGTAAAATCAGTTTTTTCTGGTTATGCCGGCGGTCACGTTACAAACCCGACTTATGAACAGGTGTGTAATGGAAACACCGGGCATGCAGAAGTAATCCAGATTATTTTTGATCCCGATGTTATTTCATACGAAGAGTTATTAAAAATATTCTGGAAGACACACGATCCTACAACCCTAAACAGGCAGGGTGCCGATGTGGGTGAGCAGTATCGTTCAATTATTCTTTATCATAATGATGAACAAAAGGAAAAAGCAGAATATTATAAAAACGAACTCGAAAAATCAGGGGCCTGGGATAAGCCAATCGTTACACAAATAGTTCCTTTCACTAAATTTTATAAGGCGGAAGATTACCACCAGGATTATTTCGAAAAAAATCCCTACCAGGGTTACTGCTCATTTGTAATTGCACCCAAAGTAGAAAAGTTTGAGAAAGTATTTAAGGATAAGCTAAAGAAATAAATTCAACTGATTCAGGTTGATTCTATATCCAAACAAAGTTTCAATCGATCTCAAACCTGTCATTTAAAGTTGAAGGAACAGAAGTAACCAGAAATTCAATTGGTCTATCATCGGAATTAAAAAATCTATGCCTGACACCGGGCAGAATTTCAATTCCTTCATATTCTTGAAGATTGTAAGTTCTTTCTTCTGTTTCAATTGAAGCCTTTTCTTTAAGCATAAAAAAGAACTGCCCTGCGATTTTATGGAAATGCATCGTTTCAGACGTACCTGCAGGTATTCTCTCACGGATAATACTTATTTCAGGTTTATTCTGAAATCTCCAGCCCTCACAATTAATTCCCCATCTGTAATGTTCGGCATTTTCTTTACTTATTTTATTCATAATTTATAAAAAATATTAAATGTATTAATTTTCATTTACTCCCGCTATCATGGATTTTTAACATTACCGGTTTAGCAGGAATCATCAACAATGCAACTGCAGAAATAGCGCTAACTATAAATGCTGCGAACCAAACTGCCCTTCCGCCGAGATTATCATATACCAATGTTCCTAGCCATGGGCCAAGAGTTAAAGCAAGGCTGAAGGACATCTGGAAATATCCCATATATTCTCCTCTTCTGTTCGGCGGAGAAATCTCTGCGGCAAAAGTAGAACTCGCGGGAAATAAAATCATTTCACCAAACGTCCATATAATAATAGTTAATATCAAAGGAAAAACGTTACTGACAAAAGCAGTTATACCAAACCCGATCCCGATTAATAGCGCCCCGAGAGAAAGTGATTTTTTTTCAGACCAGCTTGACATTGCAGTATTTAAGGGAACTTCAACAAAAATTATCAGCACAGTGTTTACCGCGGCAAGCATTCCAAATGTGGAAGTCTGAAAGTGCAAATCCTTAACCAGATAAAGCGGCAAGGCACCAAGGTGCTGAAAGATTACCATTGTAGCAGGCGTTAATGCTATAAGGAAAAAAATAAATCTTATATCTTTCAGAACTAATCCTGTGTGCGACTGCAGGACTTCAACCTCTTTTTCAATTTCTTCTTTATCAATTTTATAACGGATTGGATAAAATGTTAAAAAAGCGGCGGCAAGAAATGCAGTGATTGCATCGATGTAAAATATTATCGAAAAATTGATTTGTGCTAAAAACCCTGCGGCAACCGGTCCAATGCTCATTCCAAGATTTATTACGAGACGGTTTACTGCAAAAGCTGTTCTTCTTCTGTTGGGCGGTGCAAGGTGAGAGATCAGAGACATAACCGCCGGTCGGAATGCTTCATTTATAACAGCCCACAATAATGTTGCTACAAGCAGCATTGCATATCCTTTTATTAAGGGATAAAAAATCAAAATGCATCCTGAAAAAAAGAGCGACATTTTCATTATTGTAAGCGAACCTATTTTATCCGAAAGCTTTCCCATAACCGGGGCAGTTATAAGAGCACCAACTCCATAAAATGTTAACATCAGTCCTGCGGTTGCAGCATCTTCGTGCAATTGGGTTGTAAGGTAAAGCGCGAGAAAAGGAAGAACCATTGTCCCGGAACGATTAATAAGCGTAGCCGTATATATAACCCATAAGTCGCGTGATAAGCCTTTAACACCTTTCCACGGATTCAAAGATTTTCCTTTAGCTTAAAATTGGATTGACAAATATAGTGCAGATTTTTGAATTGGAAGAAATATTTTTTGATGTTTCATAAAAAGTTGCCCCGGATTATGTTAACCAGCATACGGAAGACAAAACATTTTTAAAATTAAAAAGCCCATAAAGGGCTTTTCTAAAACAGCTATCTGTTATTTTAAGAGCATCTTAATTCAATCTGGTTTTTAACATTGTTTACAATATCTTTTAAAGCGTGATCTTTCATAACAGATTCTTCAATTGTGGTACAGGCATGAATTACAGTTGAATGATCTCTTCCACCAAAATGAAGCCCTATTGTTTTAAGAGAAGATTTCGTGAGCTCTTTTGATAGATACATTGCAATCTGTCTTGCCATGACAATTTCTTTTTTTCTTGTTTTATCACGAATCTTGTTTTCAGCAATATTTAAAACTTCACATACAATATTAGTAATTGTTTCAATTGTTACATTTACTTTTCTGTCCGTTGCAATTTCTTTAACAGTCTTTTTTGCAAGTTCAAGATTTATTTCTTTTGAATTGAGTGAAGCATTAGCGAGAAGCTTTATTAAACAACCTTCTAATTCACGAATATTAGAAGTAATATTATTAGCAACGTATTCAAGAATATCCGGGGACAAATTCATTCCATAGTCCTCTGATTTCTTTTTAAGTATTGCAATTCTCATTTCAAGTTCAGGTGGCTGGATATCTGCAGCAAGTCCCCATTGAAATCTCGATATTAAACGGTCATCAAGTCCTTTCAGATCCTTCGGGGCTCTATCACTGGACAGGATTATTTGTTTTCTTGATTGATGAAGAGTATTAAAAATGTGGAAGAAATGGTCCTGTGTTTTTTCTTTGCCAATCAGGAACTGGATATCATCAATTATTAAAATATCCATTCCCCGGTAAAAGTTTGAAAAATCATTAACGGTATTTGATTGGATTGCTTCAACAAATTCTACCGTAAATATATCTGAAGAAAGATATATTATTTTTTTCCTGGGGAACAGTTTTATTATTTTATTTCCTATTGCCTGAATAAGATGCGTTTTACCAAGACCTACCCCGCCATAAATGAATAGAGGATTAAAAGAAGTTCCGCCCGGATTTTCACTTATTGCCCCTGCAGCCGCTCTTGCAAGCTGGTTACCTTCTCCCTTTATAAAATTATCAAAAGTATAACGCGGATTCAGATATGTTTCGTGTTTGGGAACCTCGCTTGGTACTTCAGGCACTAATTGAATAACAGATTTATTATTCAGCTTAGGTTTATCGGAATTAGATTTTTCTTCTGCGATCAGGTAGGAAAGTTTTGCCTCATTTCCTAAAATATCAACGATGGTTTTATTTATAAGAGTATTATAATGCTCATCGATCCACTCCCAAAAAAATTGACTGGGAATTTGAATTTTTAACGTATTCTCTCTTAATTCCACGGGTTTTATGGGCAAAAACCAGGTATTATAGGTCATTAACGTTACGTTTTCTTTAATCGATTTGAGACATTCTTTCCAGGCTGAGGAGGCATCAAAGAATTCGGATTTGTTTAAAGAGGCTGCATTAATCATTCAACTTATCCACACAATAAAAAGATTAAAAAGGTTGAAAAATCAGTTGTTTAATATACGTATTTTATTGACACACAAAATTCTTAACAATTTGTTAACATTAGATAACGCATTGTAACCCCCTGTCTTTTAATAAGTTACAAACTTCAATTTCAGCAATTCAATATTTTTGTTAAAAACGGGGGTAATTCTACAGTCCCCAAAATTTCGTGAAACGTTTTCACAAAAAAAAGTTATCAACAAATTATAAACACAAAATATAGCTGTCTAAGACGGTGAAAAAATATAAAGTATTTAACCTTCCCGCAAATTAATCTTTTAAAAAGTGCAAAAAATATTACCTTAAGAAAAAACACCTATATTTTAATGTCTTGCTTGTTTATGTTCTAAACGCTAAATTTGAAGTCTTTTGATAATTTAGGAGAATAAATGAAGCGGACTTTTCAGCCAAGTAATAGGAAAAGAAAAAATAAACATGGTTTCAGAGAAAGAATGAAAACCAAAAACGGACGGAAGGTGCTTTCACGAAGAAGAGCAAAAGGCAGAAAAAAATTAACTGTTAGCGACGAGATGTAGATACTTTGAAGCGCTTTGGACTTTCTGCAGGAGAGAGGATTAAAAGCAAAATTGATTTTGATAAATTATATTCTTCCGGGAAGGTCATTTTCTCCAAAGACAGAAAAATTAAGGCGGTATATTTAATCGAAAAAAATATTACCACCGGTAACATAAAAATAGCAGCGGCAATTTCAAGTAAGGCGGGAAAAGCTGTTTGGCGTAACCGGCTTAAAAGATTGCTTAGAACATCTTACAGATTAAATAAAGAAAACCTTCTTAACCTTTGTTTATTAAAAAAAATTGTTTTGAAAATTATTTTTTCTCCTTATCAGTTCAATGAAAAGAATAACAGGAAAATCTTGCTGGATGATGTTATGGACGGGGTAAAAGATGTATTGTTGCAAATAGAAAGAAGTTTATAGATGTGGAGAATTTTTGTTTTTCTCATCAAAATATATCAGAAATTTATTTCGCCCATTTTTCCTCCTTCCTGTAGATTTTATCCTACTTGCTCAGAATATTCAATCCAGGCATTTAAGAAATATGGTGTTATTAAAGGAGGAGTGAAATCCGCTTGGCGTATATTAAGGTGTAATCCTTTTAACAAGGGAGGTTTTGATCCTCTAAGATAATGGAAATTTAATGGATAAAAATACAACAATAGCATTTATTTTAATCGGGGCTATACTCGTATTGTGGTTCTACCTGAGCTCTCCAACCCCTGAACAGGCACAAAAGGGAACCCAGGCGGATTCAACACTTGTTCAAAAAGATAGCTCTCAGCAAGTAAATAAAGAAATTGCTGTTGATTCCACCAAAATTAAAAAATCTGTAAAGAAGGAAGTCATAAGTGACAGCTCAAATTTTGGCAAATATTTTTCTCTCTCTGATAAAAAAGAAAAACTAATTACAATAGAAAATGATCTGGTTGTAATGGAACTTTCTACCAAGGGAGCGAACATCAGAAAATACTATTTGAAAAAATACAATAACTGGTATTCGGCTTATGAAAAAAGCGACACTAATTTTTACAAAACGCACGTTCAGCTGATTGATTACTCAAAGGGAGACGCGTATAATCTTTCCTTTGTAACTTCCGATGGCAAAGCAATCAATACAGGAGATCTGATTTTCAATACGGATGCCAATAAATACCATTACACAATATCTGATAATGATTCACTGGTACTTATCTTTAAGCTGCCTGCGACAAATAATTCTTATATAGAAAAAAAGTTTGTTTTTTACGGCCACAAGTACAGCTTTCTGAGTGAAATAGAATTAGTTAACATGTCTGATTTGATCAGCGACAACTCATATGATCTTGTATGGAGCAACGGGTTAAGATTTGTTGAAGAAAATTCTGTGGATGAAGCTACCTATTCTAATGCAAGTGTTTATTACGGAGATGAACAGGTAATTGTGGATGCCTCCTCTGACGGTGAAAAAGTTAACAAAGAATTTAATGGGCGGATAGATTGGGTTGCAGTAAGAAACAAATATTTTGCCGCTGTAATTGCCCCGAAAGATCCGGGCAGTGTTGACGGAGCTTATATAGAGGGAAGCAGAGAGGCTGTAGGCAAAAACGGGGTAAAAGAGAATTATTCTATCAGAATAAATGTTCCTTTTAAGAATACAAATTTTGAAAAAAATACATTTACTGTTTTTATTGGTCCGGTCGATTATGATCTTTTAAAAGGATACGGTGAAAAATTTACTGCCCTAGTTGATTTCGGAAGTTTCTTTGGATTGAAATTTATAGTAAGGCCAATTGCGGAATATGTTCTTCTTCCGCTATTTAATTTCCTTCATACATTCATACCTAATTATGGTTTTGTAATAGTAATATTTTCTTTAATAATAAAGTTCGTCCTTTATCCGCTTACAAAAACCAGCTACCAGTCAATGAAGAAGATGCAGCTTCTTCAGCCTAAAATTGCCGAGATAAAAGAGAAATATAAGGATGACCCGCAGAAGCTTAATAAAGAAACCATGAAGTTGTACCAGATATACGGAGTTAATCCTGCAGGAGGCTGCCTGCCGCTTTTGTTACAGATGCCTATTTTTATTGCTCTCTGGGGATTATTTAAAACAGCAATAGAATTAAGACAACAGCCGTTTATTTTCTGGATAAAAGATCTCTCCATACCCGACGTAATATATCAGCTCCCTGTAAAGCTTCCTCTTTTTGGAATTGATCAAATAAGCGGACTTGCAATTTTGATGGGAGTAACTACATTTTTCCAGCAGAAGATGACAACAAAAGATCCTAAGCAAGCCGGGCTTGTTTATATTATGCCTGTTTTTCTGACTATTATGTTTATGTCATTTCCTTCCGGATTAAATCTTTATTATTTCATGTTTAACGTTTTTTCAATAGCACAACAATATTATATTAATCACAAACACGATGGGATGGTATTGGAGCCTGTTAAAAACCCTAAAAAGAAACAAGGGTTTATGTCGAAGCTTATGGAAGCAGCAGAACAAAATTCAAAAGGGCAGCAGAGAAAAAGGAAATAAAAGTGTTCTAAAAAGTTTATTTTTCTTTTCGATAAAATAATTGTTTGTGAAATGTCTGCTTAAAAATTAATGATCTGCACAAAGAACATACTTTTCATTGTATTATTAATTGGGGTTGCAGCAGTTCATTCCCAGTCCCGCCTTGTTATTACTATTAAACACAAAACAGAAGCAATTCCCTTCGGACTAAAAAAAGAAGTTCCCGAAGCAAAACCTGTTGTTGCTCTTGCTTTAAGCGGCGGCGGCGCCCGGGGTCTTGCTCAGATAGGAATTCTTAAAGCTTTCGATGAAGCCGGTATTAAAATAGACATGATAATTGGGACAAGTATGGGAAGTATTATCGGCGGTTTGTATTCTGCCGGTTATTCCGTTGAGCAACTTGATTCAATAGCAGTAAATACTAACTGGGATGATCTTCTCGCTTCAGAACGTGAAACAAATAGAAGAGAACTCTTTGTTGATCAGAAGATTACAGAAGATAAGGCAATTTTTTCATTAAGATTGAAAGGGTTGACTCCCGTTTTACCCACATCAATAAATAACGGGCAGAAATTATCGAATTACCTCAACCTGTTAACACTTCAAGCACCAATTCATGTTCAGAACAGTTTCGATGTACTTAAAACGAAGTTCAGAGCAGTATGTACCGATCTTGTAACCGGCAATCCGGTTATAATCAGCAATGGTTCACTAAGCCAGGCAATGCGGGCAAGCTCAAGTGTATCATTTTTCCTTTCTCCTGTTAAAATAGATTCGCTTATACTTGTTGATGGAGGACTTGTAGCAAACATTCCTGTTAATATTGCAAAAGACCTGGGCGCTGATTATGTAATTGCCGTTAATACAACTAGCGGGCTGCATACTGAAAATGAGCTTGAATATCCCTGGATTATTGCTGACCAGGTTATTAGTATCCCGATGAAACTTCTTAATGAGGACCAGCTTACCGGGGCAAATGTTATTCTTACACCAAAACTTGACCAGGAATCTGCAACCGATTTTTCAAACGTTCAGGAAATAATTCAAAAGGGATACAATGATGCACTCCCGTTAGTTCATAAGATAAAAAGTCAAATAGATTCTATGATGACAAATAATTTCAGGTCTAAGGACGCGTATTTTAGTAATCTTTTCCCTGGTAATGATTCTTTGTCTGAAAACTTTACCAGGAATTTATTATATAAAGATTCTGTTTCGACTGATGATATTCGATCTAATCTTAGTGACATCCTTGAGAAAGGGAACTATTCAAATATTGAAGCGATCCTGAACCGGAAAAGCAGATATGTAACTTTGGAAATTGTCGGGCAGTTAAATTCTGCTATAAAAGATATAAATGTTAATGGAGTTGGTTTATTTAAACAATCATTAGTTGATTCGTTTTTTTCATCATTAAAAAACAAGCCGTACAATGCGGAAAAAATTGAAACAAAAATAATCGATTTTATAACACTTTATCGTAAGCAAGGCTATTCATTGGCAGATGTAAGGAAAATTAATTTTGATAAAGAAACGGGAATTCTCAACATTACTTTTGATGAGGGAATAATTTCTCAAATAAGAATTGAGGGTAATAAAACAACAAGTGAATCTGTTATTAAAAGAGAATTTCCTCTTGAAGCGGGAGACTACTTTATTTATTCGAAAGTTAAAGAAGGATTAACAGACCTTAGAAGCACAAATCTATTCAACGATATATTACTTACGGTTAATAAAGAAAAAAATGAAAATATTGTTATCCTTACTGTAAGCGAAAAAGTTTCTAGTGTGGTAAGGGTTGGATTCAGACTTGATAATGAAAATAAAGCACAACTTAGCCTCGATTTTAGGGATGAAAACCTGTTTGGAAGCGGAACGGAACTTGGACTGCTTTTGTTTGGAGGCACAAGGAACCGTGCCTACGTTCTTGAACATAAGTCGAACAGATTATTTAACACCTATCTTACTTATAACATAAATGCTTTCTACCGTTTTAACGATGTCTTTGATTACCGTGATGATTCAACAACAAGTGTTCACAGGTTTTCCCGCAGTGCATTTGGTGAATACAGACAGATTTTTTACGGAACGTCGCTTTCTTTAGGAATGCAGGTAGAACATTTTGGCAACCTGATTTTTACCGGCACCTATAAGTACGATGAAATAAAAAACAGATCAGGTTCACCAGTCAACCCGCTTAAAGATAAAATTGTAAGCCTGATGGCAAGCTCTACCATTGACACACAGGACAAATATCCTTATCCGCAAAAAGGGTTCTATTTTAAAGGGGAATATGAAGTTGCGCAAAAGATACTGGGCGGCCAGTTAGGATATACTAATTTTAATTTCCAGTATAAAAGCTACCTTACCTTAAATGATGCGAGCACATTTTCTCCAAAGTTTTTAATGGGATTTGCTGATAAAACACTTCCTCTTAGCGAGGAATATTCTTTAGGCGGACAGGATTCTTTTTTTGGAATGAGAGCTGATGAGTTCCGCGGAAGACAAATTTTTCTTGCTTCTTTAGAGTACCGGTACAAGTTGCCAATCGAAATATTTTTTGATACTTATTTTAAAATGAGATACGATCTGGGACGTGCCTGGGAAGTTCAGGAGGAAATAAAATTAAAAGAGCTCCGGCACGGTGTTGGAGTTACATTGTCGTTTGATACACCAGTCGGGCCAGCAGATTTTTCGGTCGGCAGAAGTTTTCTATTTAAAAACCTTCCGAATAATCCAATCAGTCTTGGTGATGTATACTTTTATTTTTCTATAGGTTATTACTACTAAAAAACTATTTTATTTTTCTTTTAGATCTGTGATATAAGTCCACATAATCTTTAGCGGCATTATTCCAGGAATAATCTTTTTTCATTCCGTTTCTCTGTATTTTTTCCCATAGGTTCTTTTCACTAAAAGTTTCAATCGCCCGGCTGAGAGATTTAAATAATGAATAACCGGTGTAATCATTAAAAGTAAAACCAGTACCCGTATCCTCCCCTGCAGATTTACTTTCATGCCAGTCAAGCACGGTATCATTTAATCCACCGGTTTTTCTTACAACCGGGACAGCCCCGTATTTAAGACTGTATATCTGATTAAGACCGCATGGTTCATAGAGTGAAGGCATCAAAAAAATGTCGGCAGCAGCTTCAACCAGGTGGGAAAGTTCATTATTATATCCTATATAAACAGCTACCCTGTCCTTAAATTTGTAAGAAAGATTATTGAACATTTGTTCATATTTATCTTCGCCGCTTCCGAGTATCATCCATTGAGCATTTAAATTCATTAGTTGATTAATTACCTCAACAACAATATCAAATCCCTTCTGAGAAACCAGCCGGGATATAATAGCAATCAGCGGAATGTCTTTATCAAACTCCAGGTGAAAATGCTCAAGCAGAAAACTTTTATTTTTAATTTTTTCGGAAAGATGGTCGGCATTATACCGAAAAGGAATCAGCTTATCGGTTGAAGGATCCCAAGTGTTATAATCAACTCCATTTAATATTCCATAAAGATCTTTCTTCCTGGTTTGAAGAACATTTTCCAGACCGGAACCATATTCAGGTGTAAGTATTTCCCTGGCATAAGTGGGACTTACGGTATTTATTATTTCAGAAAACACTATCCCTGCCTTTAAAAAATTGATATTCCCGTGCAGCTCAATTGGACCACCGGTATAAAATAATTCCTCGGGTATCTCTGCTGCCAATAGTGTTTCTTTGGAAAATATTCCCTGGTATCCGATATTATGAATTGTGAATAGAAAAGAGGTCGTGTTGAACATCCTGTCCCAGTTATAATTTACTTTAACATATAATGGAAGAAAACCCGTCTGCCAGTCATTGCAATGCACAATATCGGGGGACCACTTCAGGCGTTGTAAAACTTCAATTACTCCCTTGCTGAAAAGAATGAACCGTTCATTTTCATCGGGATCGTTTGTGTAAACCTGCCCCCTGAAGAAATAATGAGGGCAGTCGATAAAATTAATTTCTACATCAGAGCCCGGTAATTTCGCCTGGTGAAGGTGAACAAATCTTAATATTCCATTTACGTTTATGGGAATCTCCCCAATCTCCCAAGAATATTTCAGGTCGTATTTGTTCTCATCAACAAAATTATATTTCGGCATAAACACTTTAACTTCACAGCCAAGTTTTGCAATATCTTTAGGAAGAGCTCCCGCAACATCTGCCAAACCTCCGGTTTTGGCAAAAGGAAATACTTCTGATGAAACAAATGCAACTTTCAAACTCTGAGATCCTGATTTTATTATTTCATTTTAGAAAAAAACATCAAAATAAAAAACAGCTAAGCACCTTATTATAATTATGATTTTATAAAAGAGTATAAGTTAATCCAAGCTGTAAAGCTTCCTTAAGCTGCGTTTTTACTGATTGATCTTTCTGATAAATTAATAAAAACGAAAAATTAACATTCACATAATCATTGAATTTGGCGACAAAGGAATTATCCCATCTTACATCCCACACGTCAAGACTTTCAAACCGGGAAAATAATCTTAGGTTACTTTTATAAAGCAGATTCTGTTGAAGTGTAATATCCGCTGTCGTCACAGATTCCAGACCGGTTTCAACTTTTGTTTTTTCAATTTGAGGTGTCGTTGGATCATCGGAATATTGCACGTATTTGTTAGTAAAAGTTTCCTGAACAGCAAAGCCGACACGGGTTGTAAAATTTTCAAGTTTATTATAAGTAAAACCTATACTTTGTGTCAGGTATCCGGGATCAAAAAAAGCAGCAGTTTTAACCGCTGGGTCTTGTTTATAATCATAGCCGGTTCCTACGGCTGTCCTCACAATGTTATCCACATACGGATCAACTGCCCAGTTAATGTTATATGAAAGAACACTTTCAAGATATAATTCATTATCTGTTGTTCTGTAATCCTGGCTTCCAAGTTTTGTTCTTCCGTAAGCAAGCTTCAAATCATTTTTAAATTTCCAATCCTGTGTATAATACTTCAGTCCGCCTGTTCCAAATAAAGATATAGCAACAGCATTATCCCCGCCCTGAGTCCAGTTGCTTAAAGCCACCTGGCTTAAATTTAGGCCTGCCGCTGCTGTCGGCACCCATGTATACAACTTGACCGAATCTTCCTGCGCAAAGTTAACCCGTGAAATCACAAACAGAATTAAGACGAGAGTTGATAATTTAACTTTCATTTTATTATCCTTATTTTATTGATGTTAAAAATTTTCCAAAGTCAGGAATATGAATATAAAGAAAAATGGTATTTCAATATTCATTGAAGGCGATGAAAGTAAAATTCCGTTTATTTTCATTCATGGTTTTCCATTCGATCATCAAATGTGGAAAAACCAGGTTTCTAAATTTAGTTCAAATTACTTTTGTATAACATATGACATAAGAGGTTTGGGGGATTCCGCTCCCGGCGATGGTCAATATACTTTTGAGTTATTTGTTGACGATCTTGAAATGGTAATGAATGAAATGAAACTGAGCAAGCCTGTTTTGTGCGGGTTTTCAATGGGGGGATATATCTCGTTGAGAGCAGTAGAAAGGTTGGAAGAAAAATTCAGCGCATTAATTCTTTGTGATACAAAATCAGGAGCCGATAATAATGAGGGAAAGATTAATCGTGCTCTTGGAATAAAAAAGATTAATTCAGAAGGGGTCAAAAGATATGTTGAAGACTTCATTCCAAACTGTTTTTGTGAAGGTTCCCTCGAGAATAAAAAGGATCTCGTTAAAAAAATGGTGACTGAATCAGAAATTTTTTCTCCGACAGGTATAAAAGGATGTCTTTTGGCTATGGCAGCAAGAACAGACACAACGGAGTATCTATCAAAGCTCTATATTCCATCTCTGGTTTTATGCGGAGATGAAGATACTCTTACAACTCCCGACGTAATGATGGGTATGGCAGATAAAATTCACAATTCGGAATTTTATACAATACCTAAAGCAGGGCATTTAGCTCCTGTAGAAAATCCGGATGCGGTGAATAAGTATATTGAAAACTTTTTGAAAAAATTAAAATTATGAAAGCCGTCATTATTAAAAACCCGGGTGGTGCCGATCTATTAAAAATAGATGAGGTCCCGACTCCGGTTCCAAAGGAAAATGAGATTTTAGTAAAGGTACATTCTGCAGCCTTAAACAGAGCAGATTTAATGCAGAGGGAAGGCAAGTATCCGCCGCCAAAAAGAGCAAGTGAAATTCTTGGGTTGGAAATTTCAGGTGAAATTTTTTCAACCGGAAGCAATGTAAAGAAATGGAAGAAAGATGATAAGGTATTTGGATTATTGCCCGGCGGGGGATATGCCGAATTTGCAGTTATAAATGAAATGATGGCTAACCCGGTTCCGCCCAATCTAAGTTACGAGGAAGCGGCTGCAATACCCGAAGTTTTTTTAACGGCTTACCAGGCTTTGTATCGTCATTCAAAACTGCAGAAGGGAGAAAGAATTTTAATCCATGCCGGGGCAAGTGGAGTTGGAACTGCTGCAATTCAAATGGCAAAATTAATTGGTGCGGAAATTTATGTCACCGCTTCTAAGGATAAACATACCGTTTGTCTTGAAATGGGCGCTGATGAAGCTATAGATTACAAGCACACAGATTTTGCATTAAAAATTAATGAGTTAACAAATGGGAAAGGTGTTAATGTAATAATCGATTTTATTTCCGGTCCTTATTTTATGCAGAACTTAAATTCTCTTTCAGTAGATGGCAGACTTATAATGCTTGCAACTCTTGGCGGGACAAAATTTGAGAATGCAGATATTAGACAAATTTTAATGAGGAGACTAACAATAATCGGTTCAGCTTTAAGATCGAGAACAAGAGAATATCAAATCCAGCTAAACGAAGAATTCATAAATTATTCATTTGAAAAATTTGAAAAGGGAACGTTAAAACCAGTCGTGGATAAAATATTTGACTGGAAAGATGTAGCTGAAGCTCATCATTATATGGAAGAAAATAAAAATATCGGGAAGATAGTACTGAAAATTTCTGATTGAGATTTTAGTTTCTTCACCTTCCAGTCGTTTTCATCATTTTGTTTAATATCATAATCTTTCTCACCCTGCAATTTTTTAATGACAAATTTCTCCAGGTTATTATGCAATAGACCAGTTCTACTATTGAATGACTTTCCGCTGATACTTTTTTGGCTGCATAATCAGCAAAAATATTTTTGAACATTTCTGAAAAAGAATTTCCATACCATGGATTACCGGAATAATTTTCTTCGAAATGTTCTGTGTATCCATTTATTTTTTATTAAAACAATTTTATTAAGATCTTAATCGCAGATAATTTAATCAAGAATATGATTATGATTAACTAAAATTAATAAAAACATACAGAATAATCTTTATACTTTCCATTTTCATAATTAAACTTTGCACTGAAAAACCCGCCTGCCGGTTTGCCAACCTTTGGCTGGCGGGCAAGCCTGTCCGGATAAAGCCATTCAAGAAAAATTTTATCTCCTCCCCATAAATTAAGCTCTGTAACTTTATCATTAGGAATCCACTCGAGCTTTCCTTCAGGCGAATCAATCAGTTCACCCTTATATTCATCGGCAGTAAATATAAAAACATACCAGTCATCAACCTGATCAAAATTCGGGAAGGTAATAAAGCCACGCATTCGTGGTGATTTTACGAGCAACCCTGATTCTTCTTTAATTTCTCTTATCGCACATTCTTCAGGACTTTCGCCAGCTTCGAATTTTCCCCCAAGTCCGTTCCATTTTCCTTCGTGATAATCGTTCTCTTTTTTTATTCTGTGTATCATGAGTGTGGTTTTATTATTTTTATTCATTACATAGCATAAAGTTGCAAGTTTCATCTTTTCCCATAGTGTTTGTTGAATGATATTGACAATCTAATAAAGCTAATTTATGTTATCCGGGAGGAAATAAAAAATGTGTTCCAAATCTAAATTAAATTCATTTTGATTTTGCACTTTAAAATATTTTGAAAATATTTGAGTGTATCTTTTAGTGATTAATTAAAAAAACAAGGAGACCTATAATAATGAATGGTGAGTTGAATTTCTCTGAAGAATTTCCACTTATACCTTTTGAGTTTAACTCTGAAGAGGAAGATGAAAAAGTAAAAACTTTTTTTGCATCCCGTGATAAGGACGAAGATGATGATGATTATGAAGAAGACGAGGAGGATGACGATTATTATAAGGAGGATGACGAAGATGATGATATAGAGGATGAAGAACCGGACGAAGATGCTTTGGACGAGGATGATGTGTATGAAGAGGACTTTGATTTCGAGGAGGATGACGAAGATGATTTATTCGAGGACGACGAGGATGTGCCTTATAACTAATACCCCAGGTAAAGATTTTTTAGCAGGTAGTTTTTAACATAGTCGGTTACTCCGTTTTCAAGAGAATTTGTTTTGCCGGAATAACCGGCTTTTTCTATTTTATCCATTTTTGCTTCCGTAAAATACTGGTATCTGTCAGCGATTTCCGCTGGCAGCTCAATGTATTCAATATTTACAGGCATATCCAAAGTTTTAAAAATAGCTTTCGCAAGATCGTTCCATGTTCTTGCTTTCCCTGATCCCACATTAAACAACCCGGAAATATTTTTGTTGTCAAGAAAGAAAAGTGTCATATCAACGGCATCCTTAATATAGATAAAGTCTCTCATCTGTTCGCCGTCTTTGTATTTTGGATTCATCGATTTGAATAATTTAACTTTCCCGGAACTTTTTATTTGTTCAAATGCTTTATGAACAACACTGCGCATATCGCCCTTATGATATTCGTTCGGTCCGTAAACATTAAAATATTTCAGACCGACAATTTTATTAAACCAGCCTTCACTTGCTGCTTTAACATCAAACAGGTTTTTCGAATAACCGTACATATTTAACGGGCGAAGGGATGTAGAAAAATTTTCACTGTCGTCAAATCCTGATGAACCATCTCCGTAAGTTGCTGCTGAAGAGGCATAGATAAAGCGTATGTTCTTGTGAATACAGAATTCAGCCAATCTTTTAGTGTACTCATAATTATTGGTTAAAAGATGGTCTGCATCCTTTTCTGTTGTTGAAGAGTTTGCGCCCATATGAATAATTGCTTCAATATTAAAATCAAGTTCATTCAGTCTATCAATAAAAACAAGCTTGTTCATAAAATCATAGAACTTTAAAGGAACAAGATTTTTCCATTTGTCTGTCATACCGAGTTCATCAACAACTAGTATATCTGTATTTCCGAGATTATTTAGCTGCCAGACAATTGCGCTGCCGATAAAACCTGCGCCTCCTGTTACAATTATCATATGAACTAATTTTATCCTTTATAGTAGATTTTTAATAGGGGGCAATTTAGTTATATTTGTGAACTTTATAAAGCTATCGGCTTAAGCAAAAAACCATAAACCTGTTAAATAAAAATAATTCTGTTATAAATTGATGGAATCAAAATATAATATATTAAAGAGGCTTCTCAAAGAAAGAATACTTGTATTTGATGGGGCAATGGGAACTCTCATCCAGCAGCACAAATTAACTGAAGAAGATTTCCGGGGTGAAAGATTTAAAAATCACCCGAAGGATTTAAAAGGGAATAATGAAATATTAAATCTTACTCAATCTGAGATAATACAAAATATCCATCGGGCGTACCTTGATGCCGGGGCTGATATAATTGAGACTAATACTTTTAATGGTACTGCAATTTCCCAGGCAGATTATAAAACAGAAGAGTTGGTTTATGAAATAAATTTAGCTGCTGCAAAAAATGCCCGGGTCGCCGCAGATGAATTCTCAAAAAAAACCCCCGGCAAGCCGAGATTTGTTGCCGGAAGTCTGGGTCCGACAAATAAAACACTTTCCCTTTCCCCTAATGTAAATGACCCGGGATTTCGTCTGGTCACTTTTGATGAAATGGCTAAGGCATATTATGATCAGGCAAGAGGGCTGGCTGAAGGCGGCGCAGATATTCTTCTAATTGAAACTATCTATGATACTCTAAATTCAAAAGCTGCAATTTACGGTGTTGAAGAATATTTAAACGAAGCTAAAAAAGAAATTCCTCTTGTCATCTCGGGAACCATCGTCGATTTAAGCGGAAGAACTCTTTCAGGACAAACAACCGAAGCATTTTTCATTTCAATCTCTCATACAAAAAATATTTTAAGTGTAGGTTTAAACTGTGCGCTCGGTGCAACGCAGATGCGCCCTTTCCTTGAGGAAATTTCAAGCATAGCTCCTTATTTTGTTCACGTTTACCCAAATGCCGGTCTGCCGAATGAAATGGGGGAATATGACGAAACCGCAGAAAAGATGTCGGGAATATTAAAGGAATTTGGAGAAGCGGGATTTTATAATCTTGTTGGCGGCTGCTGTGGAACAACTCCCGAACACATTAAAGCAATTTCAAACTTTGTAACGAATATTAAACCAAGGGAGATTCCAAAGATTGAACCGTATTTACGATTAAGTGGATTGGAACCTGTTGTTTTGCGTCCCGATTCAAATTTTATGAATATCGGTGAAAGAACGAATGTCACCGGTTCAAAAAAATTTGCAAGATTAATAAAGGAAGAAAATTATGAGGATGCTCTTTCGGTTGCACGGGACCAGGTTGAAGGCGGAGCTCAGGTTCTTGATGTAAATATGGATGAAGGTCTTCTCGATTCGGAAGTTGTTATGAATAAATTCCTTAATCTTCTTGCTGTTGAACCGGATATAGCAAAGCTTCCTATAATGATTGACTCATCGAAATGGAGTGTGATTGAAGAAGGGCTGAAATGTCTGCAGGGAAAAGGAATTGTTAACTCGATAAGCTTAAAGGAAGGCGAAGAAGTTTTTAAAGAACGGGCAGGTAAAATATTACAGTACGGAGCGGCAATAATCGTAATGGCTTTTGATGAAAAAGGTCAGGCAGATTCTTTTGAAAAGAAAATTGCTGTTTGTAAACGGGCTTATGATATTTTAACGAATGACGTTGGCTTTCCTCCCCAGGATATAATTTTTGATCCTAATATTTTAACAGTTGCGACTGGAATTGATGAGCATAATAACTATGCTGTTGATTATATCGAAGCCACACGATGGATAAAACAGAATCTTCCACTTGCAAAAGTTAGCGGCGGAGTAAGCAATATTTCATTTTCTTTCCGCGGTAATGATGTCGTTCGCGAAGCGATGCATTCGGCATTTCTATATCATGCAATTAAAGCCGGGATGGATATGGGAATTGTTAACGCGGGACAGCTTGAAGTCTATGAGGAAATTCCAAAAGATCTTTTACAGTTAGTTGAGGATGTTCTTTTAAACAGGAGACCCGATGCAACAGAAAAACTAGTTGAATTTGCAGAGAGCGTTAAACAAAAAGGAAAAGAAGAGGTTAAAAAAGATGAATGGCGCAATGCACCTGTCCATGAAAGGTTAAAGCATGCTCTCATAAAAGGAATTGTTGATTACATCGAAAAGGATACCGAAGAAGCGAGAAAAATTTATAACAAGCCCATTGAAGTAATTGAAGGCCCTTTAATGGATGGAATGAATGTCGTCGGGGACTTGTTTGGTTCGGGGAAAATGTTTCTGCCGCAGGTAGTTAAAAGTGCAAGAGTAATGAAGAAAGCAGTCGCATATCTGATCCCTTACATTGAAAAAGAAAAAGAAGAATCAAAAGATACGCGTGAGGCGGGAAAAATAATCATGGCAACGGTAAAAGGTGATGTTCACGATATAGGTAAAAACATTGTTGGAGTTGTGCTTGGGTGTAATAATTACAATGTAATCGATCTCGGGGTTATGGTTCCTGTTGATAAAATTCTTCAGACGGCAGCAGAGGAAAAAGCTGATGTAATTGGATTGAGCGGTTTAATTACGCCTTCTCTCGATGAAATGGTTCACGTTGCAAAAGAGATGGAGAGAAGAAAACTAAAAACTCCTTTGTTGATTGGCGGAGCCACTACATCGAAAATCCACACTGCTGTAAAGATTGCGCCTAACTATTCCGGACCTGTTATTCATGTTCTTGATGCATCACGAAGTGTTCCGGTTGTAAGCAATCTTATAAATCCCGATGAAACTGTTTCGTCCAATTTTATTGAACAGGTAAAAGCCGAATATTCAAATCTTCGTGAAATGCATAACAGAAAAAAAGGAGAAGACCATCTTTTAACTATTGAAGATGCGAGAAAAAACAGTTCAAAAACCGATTGGGTAAAAACCCGGATTATAAAACCGGAAAAGCAAGGAGTAACTTTACTGAAAAACTTCTCTCTAGATATACTGAAAGATTATATTGACTGGACGCCGTTCTTCCTTACCTGGGAAATGAAAGGAAAATACCCTGCAATATTTGATGATAGAAAATATGGATATGAAGCGAAAAAACTTTTTGATGATGCAAACAAGCTGCTTGATAAAATAATTAAAGAAAAGCTGCTTACCGCAAATGGAGTTTTGGGAATTTTTCCTGCTAATTCAGTTGGTGATGATATTGAGATTTACACTGATGAAAGCCGTAAGGGTGTAAAGCGAATTCTTCATACACTCAGATCTCAGACTAAGAAAACCGATAAACTGCCTAACCTTGCATTGTCTGATTTTATTGCTCCGAAAGAATCCGGCAGGATTGACTGGGTCGGTGCATTTGCAGTAACAGCAGGAATTGGAACCGGTGAGCTTGTAAATAAATTCGAAGCAGAGCACGATGATTACAACAGTATAATGGTTAAAGCACTGGCAGACCGGTTGGCAGAAGCCTTTGCCGAACATCTTCATGAACTTGTGAGAAAAAAATACTGGGGTTATTCTCCCGAAGAAGAATTTAAAAATGCTGATTTGATAAAAGAAAAGTATCAGGGTATTCGCCCAGCTCCCGGTTATCCTGCACAACCGGATCACACAGAAAAAACGACAATCTTCGATTTACTTGAAGTTGAAAAAAATACTTCAATAAGATTAACCGAGAACCTTGCAATGTATCCCGCGGCTTCTGTAAGCGGGTTGTATTTTGCTCATCCCGAAGCAAAATATTTTAATGTGGGAAAAATAGGGAAAGACCAGGTACTCGATTATCACAAACGCAAAGGAATGAGTCTTGAAGAAACAGAGAAATGGCTGAGCCCGGTTTTGAATTATGATGTTTAAGTAAAATAAAATTATTACTTTAAAAAATATTCTATCCTGTCCAGCCTTCCGTCAATTAAAGGGTTTGGGAAAATGTTAAAGATTTTACAGAGCAAAGGATAAATATCAATATTATTTATTGTCCCAACGTGATAATTATTCTTAAAATCAGGACCAATCGCATAAAAAATTCCCTGCATATCCATTAAGAAATTATCGTATCCATGATTCCCTTTAGGACTGTACTTTTTCATTCCTTCTATTGATTTGTCTGTTTCCAGACTCCATCCTTCCTCTGCAATTATCAGGATTCTGCTTATTAAAGGATTATCAGAGAAATGCAAATAACCCGGTATCTCTTTTCTTTTGTAAACCTTATAATGATTTTCATTTTCTTTCAGCCTGTTATAAATATTATCAAGCTGCCCGGATTCCGGTTCAATCATCATAAGCGGTCCGCTGTCATTATTCTTATACTCATATCCTTTAAGAAGATCTTCCACATTAATAATTTTATCCTCGCTTACATTTGTCATTCCATGGTCTGAAACAATAATTATATCAGTGCTGTCAAACAGGTTTATCTCTTTAAGCTTTACAAAATAGTATCCGAGTATGCTGTCAAGCTGAGCGATTGCAAAATTGGTTTCGGGAGAATCCGGTCCGTACTTATGTCCATATGTATCGGTAGCATCAAAATAAGAAGTGATAAAATGAGGACGTTTATTATAATTAAGCTGAAGCCAGTTTATTACGCCGTCAACTCTTTCCCGGTATGGTTTACGTCCATCATATTTATAAAAGTAAGTTGGATGCCTGTATGAAAGCGACACTTCAGATCCGGGCCAGAAATAGCTTGCGGTTATAATTCCCTGACGTTCTGCTGTTTCCCAGAAAGCTTCACCTTTATACCACTTTGCATTCTTTACTTCATTTGTATCGCTCATTGAATAGTGAGTGTTGGTAAAATTATCCCAGAACCCGTTTGAAATTATTCCGTGATGCGCGGGATACATTCCCGTAATAATTGAAATATGATTCGGAAATGTTTTTGTGGGGAAGCAGGAGCGAAGTGATATTGCCGAGACACCGTGTTCTTTTATATAATCAAAGTTTGGCGTAATACCTCTGTCAACATAATCCCACCTGAATCCATCGAAGCTGATAAGAATAACATATGGCTTAGGCTGGCCGTACAGTGAGGTTACAGATAAAATTAAAATGATTAATAGCGATTTAAAGAAGTGTTTCATAATTTCTCCGCAATTAAATTTTAATATCAGAATACTCTTTACAGATTAATTTACGGTTTTAACCGTTACTTAGATCTGAATAATCTAATCAAACCATAAATGAACTTAAAAATAAAATTGGTTAAATTGTAACAGTTACCCATTGAATATTATTAAGAAATCATTAAACAAAAAAGAATACTATGGAAAAAACCGGAGTATTATTAATTCAGCTTGGAACACCTGACAGTCCTTCTGTACCCGACGTGAGAAAATATTTACGTGAATTCTTAAACGATGCAAGAGTAATTGATCTTCCCTGGCTTGCAAGAAAAATTCTGGTTAATCTTATTATTGTTCCTTTCCGTGCACCAAAGTCGACAAAGATTTATAAAAAGCTATGGACAGACAATGGCTCCCCGTTACTTTTTTATAGTGTTCGCCTGAAAGAAAAGCTGCAAAAAATTATAGGAGATAAATATGAAATAGAGCTTGCAATGCGTTATCAGAGCCCTTCAATGGATGATGCGCTTGAAAAAATGAGAAGGGAAAATTATGACAGGATATTAATATTTCCTCTTTTCCCACAATACGCTTCTGCTACTTCCGGTTCCGCAGTCGATAAAGCAATGAAAATTATTAAAAAGTGGTGGGTAATTCCGGAAGTAAAAATGATTACTCAATTCTGGAACGATGAGGGTTATTTGAATTCTTTTGTAGAAAGAGGAAAGCGGTATAACATAAATGAATATGATCACGTTTTATTCAGCTATCATGGATTACCGGTAAGACAGGTAGATAAAGTTCATTTTGATGGTAAACCATGTTCTGAGCATAACTGTGAAAATGAAATTACAGAAGAAAATAAGTATTGCTACAAGGCTCAGAGTTATGCAACAACAAGAACGCTTGCAGAAAAATTAAACATCCCAAAAGAAAAATATACGGTTTGTTTCCAATCAAGATTAGATAAAAACTGGCTCACTCCTTTTACAGATAAAACGATAATTGACCTTGCAAATAAAGGAGCAAAAAAGCTGCTTGTATTCAGCCCCGCTTTTGTTGCCGACTGCCTTGAAACAGTAATTGAAATCAGGGATGAGTACCAGCAGTTATTTAAAAGAACACGGAGGAGAAAAAGTACAGCTTGTTGAAAGCCTTAACGATAGTGATATGTGGGTGGGAGCGGTGAAGAACCTTATAAAAAACGGTTAATTTACGTCTCTTTTTATATTTAATAGAAATTAGCAAATAAGCAGTAAGGAACCAGTTGGAAAACATAGGCTGTTTATAGGCCCTTTAAAGGCCATTAGATAGACGTTTGATATGTAATCTCTAAGGGACTTAATTTAGATGTATAAGTTACTGGGCTAAAATAAATGATTTGATAGAGTTAAAAATCTTGTAAATTAAAGTATGCAAAATTCTTTATTTTATAGTGAAAGACCCCTAACCTTAAAAGAAGTTAGCAGGTGGGCTTATTTAGATTAGATAAAAACACTGCTTTTATAACCGACTACCTTGAGACCGTAATTGAATTCGGCAACAAATATCATCAGTTGTTCAAAGAGCACGGAGGAGAAAAAGTGCAGCTTGTAGAAAAGCTTTAACGATAGTGATATGTGGGTGGAAGTTGTGAAGAGAATTGTGGAGAAGAATATTTAAAATACACTAAGAAAGTTGCTTGTTATTCTTTGTTCAACTCACTTTTACCAGCACCCTTCCCTTCACTTTACCTTTTAGTATCTCATCAATCTTTTTGTTTGTTTCTTCAAGTGAGCGTTCTTCATACATTATTTCCAGTTTACCATGTTTCCACTCGTTTGCTAGTTTATCCCACAATTTTTCTCTCAGTTGCATAGGAGTTTTTTCAGAGTTAATGCCGAGCAGACTTACTCCTCTTAGTATAAAAGGAAAGACAGTTGTATGAAGCTCAACTGAAGCAGCATTTCCGCAGGCTGCTACGACTCCCCATTGTTTTGTAGATGCAATTGCAGTAGAAAGTATGTTTCCTCCAACAGTATCAACCACGCCGCTCCATCTTCCTGCTAAAAGAGCTTTATTGCTTTTATCATTCATCTCTTCGCGGGATATTATTGAAACCGCACCAATTTCTTTTAAGTATTTTTTCTGTTCTGTTTTTCCTGTGCCGGCAATTACTTTATAACCTTGTTTTGCAAATATTGCAACCGCCATAGAACCGACTCCGCCGGAAGCGCCTGTTACAAGTACTTCACCGTCTTTATCAAATCCAATCTGTTCCATTCTGTCGAGTGCAAGTGCGGCAGTTAATCCTGCGGTACCTAAAATCATACTCTCTTTAACAGAAAGATTATCAGGAATTTTAACAACCCAATCGGCAGGAACACGAATGAACTCTGCAAATCCACCGGAAGTATTCATTCCCAAATCATATCCGGTAACAAGTACTTCATCTCCTTCATTAAATTTATCTTTATTTGATGCGACGACAATTCCAGCGGCATCAATTCCCGGTGTGTGTGGGTACCTCCTTGTTACTCCCTTGTTGCCTGTGGCGGAGAGAGCATCCTTATAATTTAAAGAAGAATATTTTACGTTTATTAAAACATCACCTTCCGGTAAATCATTAATATTTCGTTCAGTAATTTTACGAATGAATTTCCCGTTTTCTTCTTTTACTAAAAGTGCTTTAAAATTTGCAGTGATCATTTTTATTCCCATTTCAGAAATTTTATAGGTGGCTAAAGCCAACTCTCCAAACTTAAATATATGTTCCCCGACTTGAACCTACCTGCGGCAGGCAGGAGTCGGTGCAAATGAAATTCTCTTAATATAAAATCACAATTCTTCGTCAAAAATAAAATAAATTTCACTTCCATTCAGTTTTTCACAACATATAATTCTTATTTTTAGATACTTTAAAATAAATTTATGGAATAATGAAAAATAATAAACGACCATCGTGGGATAAATATTTCCTTAAGCTTGCAATGCTTGCATCCGAAAGAGCTACCTGTCCCAGGATGCACTGCGGCTGTATTTTTGTGAAGGATAGGTTTGTTCTTGCAACAGGATACAACGGCTCTTTGCCGGGACAGCCTCACTGTGAGGATGAAGGATGCCTTGTTGTGGATAATCATTGTGTACGTACAAATCATGCGGAAATAAATGCATTGGTCCAGGCTGCTATTCATGGTGTGAATATAAATGGATCAACTGCTTATATAACCAATATGTCGTGCACAACCTGCGCAAAAGCATTAATTGCTGCAGGAATAAAAAGAGTAGTAGTGTTTTCAGATTATCACGATACTTTAGCCACGGAGTTTTACACAAAAAGTGGAGTTGAGATAGCGAAAGTAGACATGCCCGAAACGAAAATTCACTATGATCTGAAGGGTTATTCATCAGCCCGTAAAACCGAAAAATCGAAATAATTATGGGAAGTAAACTTTGTCCTAAAATTATTCTTGAGGGAACACGACTTACCTTAAAAACAGAAATAGCTTTTGCTTTAAATGAACACCCGCATATTGTTGGACCAAGAAAATACAGGTATCACTCGCCTTTAATTTCTGCCGAGTGGTGTTCGTTTACAAATTTTCCATGGGGACGAGGACTTATCAATTTTGAACCCCAGGAAGAAGCAAAGGCAATGGAGACTTACAGAACCTGGTTAAAGTTATTTGAGCTTCAGAAATATTATTCATGGATAATCGACAGGTTTCATATTTCAACTAAAGCATATCAGTTTAAAGCACATCAAAAAGAATATGATTTCAACTGGATGGAAGAAGGACTTAAAAACCTTGGATTTCATCTTGTTTTCTGTACTCGCTCTCCTCAATCCTTTTTTAAAGCAAGAGAAGAAAGATTAAAAGTTTCCGGCAATCCGAAACAATACGACAATATTGATATCTTTATTGAAGAGCAGGAATTATTCAGAAATTTAATCGGCAAATCAATATTACCTTCAATTGAAATAGACGTTTCGGATAATGATGTAAATTTAGCTGCTAATAAAATAGCCGACTGGTTGGAACAAACCGGCGGTCTTTATGCAAAGTAATATTCAGCTTAAAGTATGAAGTATAGCCTTTCCGCATATTTAAAACCATTGATGGCTACAATATTCTGGGGACTTTCATTTATAGCTACCAAAACTGCTTTAAATGAATTAACTCCGATTATGATTATCATATTCAGGCTTCTGCTTGGAATTTCTTTTCTAACATTTCTTGCCCTTTATACTAAAAAAGATTTTTCAATAAAGCTCAGGCAGCACGGTTTTATTTTGCTTCTTGCCGCAATAGCTGTCTTTCATCTCTGGATACAGGTAACCGGACTTCAATATACTTCTGCTGCCAATACCGGATGGATAATCGGAACAGCGCCTATATTTATTGCAATAATGGGGATGATTTTATTTAAAGAAAAAATAAACTTAAAACAACTTGCAGGAATTATCATTGCTTTTACAGGATTGTTTCTGCTCATAAGCAAAGGCAATTTTACCTCGATAGGTTTTATTTCAAATAAAGGTGATTTCCTTGTACTTGCCAGTTCCTTTACATGGGGAGTTTATTCCATGGTAAATAAAAAAATTACCTTAACTTATCCACCGCTTATGACAATTCTTTATCTTTTTATAATGATGGTAATATTGATTCTTCCCGTTACTGCCAATAAAGAAACTTTATTCAGGCTGGAGCATCTTTCTTCAATTGGATGGATATCTATTTTGTTTTTAGGAATTTTTTGTTCGGGTATTTCTTATGTGCTGTGGGCTCAGTCACTCAAAGATATGGATGCTTCAAAAGTAGGTGCTTTTCTTTATTTTGAACCTTTTGTAACAGTATTTTCTGCGTGGATTTTCTTACATGAAAATATTACACTGCTTATGATTATAAGCGGAATAATTATAATTATCGGTGTGATAATAGTAAACAGGAATTGAATTTACTCACATGTGATTTAATTTAAATATCACTTTTATTGTGCCCTTCTTCCAATACTGTTGCCGCTTATTTTTTTATCCTATAGTGTCACTAATAAAAAGAAAGAAAATTTTATGTTACGAACAAAAGCATCAATTTTTAGATTAATGTTAATTGTATTAATACCGTTACTTTTTGCCGCGTGTGAAAATTCAACTGAAAATAAAAACCCGCTGCCTGTTAATTCGGATGTGTTTCCTAATAATGTTGGGGATAAATGGGTTTATACCGTTTATGACAGCTTAAGTAATTCTTATGACACATTAACTGTTGATATAGTTGGAACAACAACGGGTCATAATAAAACCCTTAAAATCTGGCTTTACAGATCACACATATATAATGATTCGATGTTTGTAAATGTTAGTAATGATACGGTTTATTTTTATCAGGACAGCTATGCTAATTTAACTGATCATGAATTTGTATTTCCACTTTCAGTAAATAAGTACTGGTACAACACCGATCTTCAATCCGATTCAACTATTGTTAAAGATAAAGAAGCTGTAACTATACCATTTGGTTCGTACCCCGATGCATACAAACTTGAACGAAGGTGGGGAAGCTTTAATGTTTATGGATATTCTGAAACATGGTTTGTAAATAATGTGGGAATTGTAAAAATGTACAGGAGAATTCTGGGCTTTGATAATATTAAAGAAATATGGGAGTTAATAAACTTTACCACACAATAAAAAAATATAAAAATCAAAAAAAAAGAGATGCAATAGACGCATCTCTTTTTTATTATTAAGCAAATTGTAAAATGATTCATATGTTGAAAAATTGTTTACAAGACACTGATATAATGTTAATAATCAGATCGTTATAAACTGTTTGTTAATAACTGAATTTATTTCATTTGTTATTAACAAAATTGTTTCTCTGAATGTTATAATTATAGTTTATAAATCAACCCTTACAGGGTTTTCAACATATTAACACCCTTATTATATGTATTAATATTTAAATATATAACCTATTAATTAATATAAGGTTGTTGATTAAATTCTTATCTGTAAAATCCTTTTATTATCCCGTTCATATATATTATATTTCGGATAAAAGATATGATGTTTTTTATATAAAAATCCGGTTTAATACCTTCTTTATTCATTGAGATTGGCGCCCTAATTTACTATTTTTATATGCTTTAAAAGGAGAATGAGTCAATGGAATTCAAAGTTAATAGTAAAGTTTTAGAGAAACTTTTATCCAAAATTATTCCTGCTGTTCCAGCGCGTACTCCTATGCCTGTCCTGGAAAATTTTCTTGTAGAAATTAAGGATGGATTAATGACAGTGAGTGCAACAGATATGGAAATAGCACTACGCTCATCTCTTAATGTTCCTTCAGAAGAAGACGTTAAAATGGTTATTCCGGCAAAACTATTTTACGATATTATACGTTCCCTTGGGGATACCCAGATTAATTTTGAAGCGGATACAACATCGCCATCTCAAAAATTAAAAATACAGACAGATAACGGTTTATATAATATAGGTTATTCTTCATCAGATGAATTCCCTGATATACCCGAGGTAGCAAGGGAAAAAGAAGTTGCAATGAATGGTCAGGATTTGAGAAAAATGATAGAGCAGACTTCTTTCGCTATGAGTAAAGAAGATATGAGACCTGCAATGACAGGTACATTAATGGAATTTACGGGCGAAGGTTTGAGGTTCGTAACCACTGACGGACATAGATTAGTTAAATATGTAAATAAATCTATTACTTCAAATAATGAAGAGCAGTATATTCTTCCTGAAAGAGCTATCAGCGTTCTAACTAAATTGTTAGGTGATAATGATATTAAAATGTTTCTCAGCAAAACCAATATATCATTTAATTTAGGAGACTTGGAACTTATATCCAGGCTTATTGGCGAGAAATACCCTGCATACAGCAGTGTTATTCCACTGGAAAATGAAAATTTACTTAAAATTAAAACTGATGATCTGCTTTCCACAGTAAAAAGAATGATGTTATTTTCTACTGCCAACTCCAAACAGGTAAAATTCTCAATCGGTATAGACAATCTTGAAATATCTGCAGAAGATATTGATCATGGGTCGAATGCAAAAGAAAACATTCAGTGTGAATATAAAGGCGACCCGATGGATATAGGATTTAATACAGGCTATGTAAATGATATTCTTACACATATTTACGATGAACAGGTAATTTTCAAACTGCATTCACCAACAAAAGCCTGTATAATTGAACCTTTAAAAACAGAAGAAAATGAAGACCTGATGCTTTTGCTGATGCCTGTACGTTTAAATAATTAATATGATTCTACATTCCATCCGGCTGAAAAACTTTCGCACACATAAAAATTTAGAATTAGAGTTTTCAGAAAAGCTGAATTATATTGTTGGTGGAAACGGTGAAGGAAAGACATCAATCCTTGAATCTATTTATTATTTATGCACAACAAAAAGTTATAATGCCAAATCAGATTACGAAGTAGTAAGCTTTAACGAAAACGAATTTGAAATAGAAGGATTGTTTAAGGATTTAACCCAGGATATTGTAAAGGTATTTTTCTCTTTAGAGGAAAATAAAAAAAATTATATTCAGAATAATAAAATTGTGTTCCGCTCCTCAGAAGTTATAGGAAGATTTCCCGTGGTAATTTTAACTCCGGCAGATCATTCAATTACACAGGGCTCACCATCTGAAAGAAGAAAATTTGTTGATTCAGTTATTTCACAGGCAAGCGAAACTTATCTGAAAAATTTGCTCGGTTATAATAAAACTCTCCGGCAGAGATCGTCTCTTTTAACAAGAATAAAAGAAAACAGGAATGAATCTCTTTTAGCAGAATTAGAAGCCTGGACTGAAAGACTGGTAGAATCGGGAACTGACTTGATTGAACACAGAATAAGATTTATTAAAGACTTTAATGATTATATCAGTGAATCATATAAAATTATAATGGGAAATGATGAGATACCCGGAATATATTATTCCTTTCTCGAAGACTTTAAGGGAAAAGATGTAAAAGATCATTTCAAAAAATTGGTTGAAGAAAAAAAAGATGAGGAGATGAGAAGAGCTGCTAATCTTGTCGGTCCTCATCGTGATGATTATGTGCTTGAAATTAATAACATAAACCTGAGAACGTTCGGATCACAGGGACAGCATAAAACCTACCAGGTGGTTTTAAGGTTTGCAGAATTTTTTTATTTGAAAGAAATTACCGGGAAAAATCCTCTCTTTCTTTTAGATGATGTGTTTGGCGAACTGGATACAAACAGGTCTGTAAAGATTAGTGAATATTTAAGAGGTGTTGGTCAGGCTTTTATTACACTTACGGATTTTTCCAACCTTTCTTTTCTTAAGATAAAAGATGAAGACATGGTCTTTAAGTTAAAAGACGGAGTTGTTGCAAATGCCTGATGGGTTCAAAAGTATAGCAGATATTCTAAATGACGAACCCGGATTAGAAAGAGTCAGACGCGTGATAAAACAATCGGATGTTGTTCTGGATTTTAACAAAATATTTCCCGATTTAAAAAAACTGGTTAAAGCTTCAAAAGTTGATAAGAACATTTTATTCCTGAAGGTAAAAAATTCGGTTCTCAGAAGCGAGCTGAAATTTAAAGAGGTTTTAATAGTAAGTAAGATTAATAAATATTTTAATGAAGAAAGAATAAAAGGAATACGGTTTGTTTAGAATTCCTTATATCAATTTTAATAAACAGGATAAATTGAACACATGACAAAAGAAAACGAATACAGTGCAAAAAACATAAATGTATTAAAAGGACTTGAAGCGGTTAGGAAAAGACCGGCGATGTATATTGGCGATGTAAGCACAAGAGGATTTCATCACCTCGTTAATGAAGTTGTTGATAATAGTATTGACGAAGCACTCGTCGGTTACGCAGACAGAATAGATATTACAATTAATAAAGATGAGAGTATAACAGTAGAAGATAACGGGAGGGGTATTCCTGTAGATATGCACCCCGAAGAAAAGAGATCTGCTCTTGAAGTGGTAATGACAGTTTTGCATGCAGGCGGAAAATTTGATAAGACGTCTTATAAAGTATCCGGAGGTTTGCATGGGGTTGGGGTTTCTGTTGTAAACGCATTGTCCGAATGGTGTAAAGTTGAAGTTAAAAGGGATGGAAAACTTTATTTCCAGGAGTACAGAAGAGGTATTCCTGTAAACCCGGTTAAAGAAATAGGGAAAGCGAAAAAAAACGAAAACGGAACTAAAACTACTTTCTTCCCTGACCAGGAAATTTTTAAAGTAACCAAATTTAAGTTCGATACTATTGCTGAAAGAATGAGGGAACTTGCTTACCTTAATAAAAATGTTACAATCAGAATTAAGGATGACCGGAATGGTGAGGATGAAACATTTCATTTTAAGGGCGGCCTTGTCGAATTTGTAAAATATCTTGATGAAGCCAGGCAGGCTCTTCACAAAACAATTTATATTGAAGGAGAAAAAGATAATACCCCTGTCGAAATAGCTTTTCAGTATACCGATGGCTACAATGAAAATATTTTCTCTTATGTTAACAACATAAACACGCATGAAGGTGGAACTCACCTGGTTGGATTTAAAACCGCACTTACCCGCACACTGAATAATTATGCCGCGAAAAATGGTTTGAATAAGGATGGGAAAATAAACTTAACCGGTGATGATTTTCGTGAAGGACTTACCGGCGTTATTTCTGTTAAGGTTGCAGATCCCCAGTTCGAAGGACAGACAAAAACAAAACTCGGAAACAGTGAAACAAAATCGGCAGTAGAAACCCTGGTTGGAGAAAAGCTTTCAGAATTCCTTGAAGAAAATCCTTCTATTGGAAAGAAAGTTATTGAAAAATGTATGAGAGCAGCAGAGGCAAGAGAAGCTGCAAGAAAAGCAAGGGACCTTACAAGAAGAAAAAATGCACTCGATAGCATGAATCTTCCCGGTAAGCTTGCAGACTGTTCAATTACCGATCCTGAACATTGTGAAATTTATATTGTTGAGGGAGATTCTGCAGGCGGCTCCGCAAAGCAGGGCAGGGACAGAAGATTTCAGGCAATTCTTCCACTTAAAGGCAAAATCCTTAACGTGGAAAAAGCGAAGATGAATAAGATACTTGAGAATAATGAAATCAAAGCGATAATAGCGGCTATTGGTGCAGGGCTCGGCACCGATTTCGATCAAAGTAAATCACGTTATGGAAAAATTATTCTTATGACTGACGCGGATGTGGATGGAAGTCATATAAGAACATTGCTGTTAACATTTTTATATCGTCATATGAATGAACTTATAACCTCAGGTATGGTATATATAGCTCAGCCGCCGCTGTATAAGGTGAAGAAGGGTAAACAGGAATTCTATGCATTTGATGATCACGAAAGAGATGAAATTCTTAAAAGATTAAAGGTAAACGGTAAAGATAATTCCGAAGAATTAGTCGAGGAAATAATAGAAGAAGGTAATGTTAAAGGAGTAAGTATTTCCCGTTATAAAGGATTAGGAGAAATGAATCCGGAACAGCTTTGGGAAACCACAATGAACCCGGAGACAAGAACAGTTTTGCAGGTAACATTAGAGAGTGCAGCTACTGCTGATAAAATATTTGAAACACTTATGGGAGATGCAGTAGAACCGAGACGCGAATTCATAGAAAAGCATGCAAAATATGCTAAACTGGACATATAAATTTTTGTGTTAAAATAATACATGAAAAAGATATGAAAACAAAAAAGAAGAATTTGAACAGAACAGAAAAACAAAACGTATATATATTACAACTCGAGAACGATGATCCGAAGAAGGAGATGGAATTTGAAGTCAACTTTATGCTAAGCCTAACAGAGAAGCAAAGATATAAAAGGATGATGGAGTTGTTTAAATCAACATTGGCAGAGGTAAAAAAGGTTGAATATTCAAAAGCTCCTGCAATCGTTAGTCGATAATAAAGTAAAATTTTTGGTTATTGGAAGCTGGGCTTTGCCCGCTTACGGGTATATGAGCGCAACTTATGACATAGATATTTTTTATAAACCGTCTAAATCAAATACATCGTTTAATAAGAGCACTAAAAAACTTTGGATATTTAGGCTTAGAAGATTTAAACGCGGCGGATTTCGTAAAAAAGAAAATATTATTTCGACAGTATGTTCTTGATACAGAGATACACCCCTTTGTAGCAGGTGTTGATTTTGAGCAGGCTTGGAAAACAAAAAACGAAGTTGAAATAGAAAATGTAAAAGTATTCATTCCATCATTAGACAATCTTATCCTGATGAAGAAATCTGCCGGTCGAATGAAGGATTTGACTGATTTAGAATATCTTGAAGAAATTGAAAAGCAAACCCAAGATAGAAACAATAAGAAAATCAAATCTTAATTGTGGAAACATATTGGAAAAATTGATATAAAAAATAAAAAGGTTCTATGGCAACAATATTTGAAAAAATAGTTCCCGTTTCTTTAGAAGAGGAGATGAAGAACTCTTACATAGATTACTCGATGTCGGTTATTGTGGCCCGCGCATTACCGGATGTGAGAGATGGATTGAAACCCGTGCATAGAAGAGTTCTTTTTGGAATGCAGGAATTAGGACTCGCTTATAATAAACCATATAAAAAATCCGCAAGAATAGTTGGAGAAGTTCTTGGTAAATATCATCCCCACGGTGATACCGCAGTATACGATTCTATGGTTAGAATGGTACAGGAGTTCTCTTTGCGGTATCCATTGGTAAATGGTCAGGGAAATTTTGGCTCGGTTGACGGGGATTCTCCGGCAGCAATGCGTTATACGGAAGCAAGGCTTCAGCGTATTGCAGATGAGATGTTAAGAGACCTTGATAAAAACACTGTAGACTTTGCCCCGAACTTTGATGATTCTCTGCAGGAACCGATTGTTCTTCCATCATATCTACCCAACCTGCTTGTAAATGGTGCAAGTGGAATAGCCGTGGGAATGGCTACAAATATTCCCCCGCACAATCTTACTGAAATAATAGACGGATTGGTTGCGTACATAAAGAATCCTGATATTACAGATGAAAAAATAATGAAGATAGTTACTGCTCCTGATTTTCCTACGGGCGGAATTATCTTCGGTTATGAAGGAGTAAAGGAAGCTTATAAAACAGGGCGCGGCAGAATAATAGTTCGTGCAAAAGCTAATGTTGAAACCTTAAAAAACAGTAAGGAAAACATAGTTATCACTGAACTTCCGTACCAGGTTAACAAAGCAAATCTTATTGAAAAGATTGCAGAACTTGTACGAGGGGGAAAGATCTCCGATATTTCAAATGTAAGAGATGAATCTGACAGGGATGGAATGCGTGTTGTTATAGAACTAAAAAGAGATGCCCAGCCTTCCGTAGTACTTAATCAATTGTTTAAGCACACACAGATGCAGACTACCTTCGGAGTTATACTTCTTTCATTAGTTAATGGTATCCCGAAAGTGCTCACATTAAAAGAAATGATGGTGCACTTTATAAACCACAGGATGGAAGTTCTTATCCGAAGAACAAAATATGAGCTTGATGCAGCAGAGAGAAGAGCTCATATTCTGGAAGGTTACATAATTGCTCTTGATAATATTGATGCTGTCATTGACACAATTAAAAAATCAAGAGATGTGGAAACAGCCAGGAATAACCTGATGCGCAAATTCAAGTTGAGTGAAATTCAGGCGAAGGCAATACTTGATATGCGGCTGCAGCGCTTAACAGGGCTTGAAAGAAAGAAAATTGAAGATGAATATAAAGAAACCATAAAATTCATCGAAAAGCTTAAAGGCATTTTAAGCAATGAAGAAAAAAGATATTCGATTATCAGAGATGAGCTTCTTGAGATTAAAGAGAAATATGGTGATGCCCGGAGAACAGAAATTGTTTATGATTATGAAGAGTTTTCCCTTGAAGATACTATTGCCGAAGAAGATGTTGTTGTTACAATAAGCCACCACGGTTTTATAAAAAGATTCCCTGTGAGCGGTTACAGGAAGCAGGCTCGCGGCGGTAAAGGTGTTACCGGTGCAGGAACAAAAGATGATGATTTTATCGAACATATGTTCATTGCTTCGACCCATCAGTATATTCTTTTCTTCACGGACAAGGGGAAATGTTACTGGTTGAAAGTCTTTGAAATTCCCGAAAGTGGTCGTGCATCCAGGGGAAGATCGATCCTTAATCTGCTTCAGAAAGAAAAAGAAGAAGAGATTACAGCCTTCGTGACGGTTAAAGACTTTGATGACAGCCATTACCTTATCATGGTAACACAGAAGGGAACAATAAAGAAAACAGTTCTTTCTGCTTACGGCAATGTTAGAAAGGGCGGTATTAATGCTATTAACCTTGTAGAGGACGATAAATTGATTTCCGTTAAACTGACTGATGGGAATAATGACATTGTGCTCGGGACAAGAAACGGATTTGCTATTCGCTTTAATGAAAAAGATGTCCGTGACATGGGAAGGGTTGCAACAGGAGTAAGAGGAATACGTCTTTCCAAGGGAGATATAGTTGTTGGTCTTCTTGTGTTTAAAAGAAATGACAATATCCTTGTTGTAACCGGAAAAGGTTATGGCAAACGTTCTGATATTAATGATTACCGGATTACCCACAGGGGAGGAAAAGGTGTAATTACAGTGAAGACAAATGAAAAAGTAGGCAAGATGATTGCAATGATGGAAGTTGTTGATGGTGATGAACTGGTCATAATATCATCACATGGAATGGTTATAAGACAGAGCGTTAAAGCCATCCGGGTTATGGGAAGAAATACCCAGGGAGTACGTGTAATAAGGCTTAATGAAGGCGATGCCATTGCTGATATTGCAAAAGTAATTCCTGAAGACGAGGAAAATGTTCCTGTAGATATTGAATAAAATCATAACATTTATTAATTAAGGACAGACCCAAATCTGTCCTTTTTTTATTTCTAATATGGCAGAAGATAAAAACGATTATATCTCTTCAATTTATAATTACTGTGATCGCTGGTGTGAACGATGTGAGTACACTGATAATTGCAGGTTATTTTCTATGGAGATCGAAAGAAAGGAAAGAAGCGATTCATCTGATCCAAATGATATGAATGAATTTGCAAAAGAACTTCATAAATCATTTGCTGATACAATAAAAATGATTGAAGATTATACCGAAAAATTCGGAATAGATATTTCTTCCCTTGAAGAAGTTCCGGAGAATGACCATATCGATACGCCTCTTTCGTTTCTGTCCGCCAGGTATTTTCAAGATGCATCAGAATATTTAAAAAAATTAAGAGAAGAAATTAAAGCAAATGGTTTGGAGAATGCGGCAATTTCTGCTATCATTCCACAGAACCCGGGAATGGTGGAACTGCTTGAAATACTGGAATGCTTTGAGATAATTCAATGGTACCACACAATGATACCGGTTAAAATAGAAAGAGCAAATTCATCTTCGCAGGATATGGATACAATAGATAGAGATGAAAAGGAATTTGCTAAATACGACATGGACGGGAGTGCCCACGTTGCATATAAATCTATTCTCAAATCAATGACAGCGTTGGGTAAAGTTCATGGCTGGACAGAAAATCTAAAAGAAGAAACCTTAAATTTAATTATTGATGCAGGAAGAATTAAGACATTAATTGAAAAAGAATTTCCCGGTACATTAACATTTGTCTGGCCCCCGGTGGAGGATGAATGAAAGAATATTATATACATCTTTTCGAATACAATGACTGGGCTAACAAGCTAATCCTGGAAAAATTAAAAGAAAACCCGGAGGTTAATTCTAAAATATTTTCTATCTTTTCTCATATTATCATTTCTCAAATTCTCTGGTTAAACAGGGTAAAAAAAGAATCGTATGAATTTTCGGATTTCTGGCAGATGCTTAATCTTGAAGAAATGAATGCTCTGTATTTGAGAAGCACTATTGACTGGATATCGTTTATAAAAAAACGGGAAGAAGAAAATTTAGAGCTGTTGTATTCCTATACTAATTCAAAAGGCTTAAAGTATTCAAATACTTTAGCACAGATAATGACACATGTTATAAACCATTCCACTTATCACCGCGCTCAAATTGCCACTCTACTTAGAGAAGAAAATATACAGCCCCCGCTAACAGATTATATAGCCTTTTTCAGATAGACTTTCAGTTAAACGAGTGACTTCAAAGTTTCATAGTGGGCTCTAATTGTTTTTTCAAGATCGGTGCCTGAGTGAGCTGTTGAAATGAAAATTGCTTCGAACTGAGCAGGAGCAAGGTAGATACCTCTTTCGAGCATCCCGTGAAAATATTTTCCGTAAAGTTCCGTATCCGATTTAACTGCTGATTTAAAATCAGTAACAGGGTGCTCAGTAAAAAAAATACATGCCATAGAACCGACACGATTTAATGCATAATTCTTACCAAGCCTTTTTAAATTTTCCTTAAAACCTTCTTCAAGTATTTGTCCTTTCTTTTCCAGTTCAACATAAATACCCGGATTATTTTTAATATGTCTTAATGCTGCATACCCGGCAGCCATAGCAAGAGGATTTCCACTTAATGTTCCAGCCTGGTAAACAGGACCTGCCGGGGCTATCATTTCCATAATTTCCTTTTTTCCGCCGAAGGCACCAACCGGCAAACCGCCGCCGATAATTTTTCCAAAAGTAGTCAGGTCGGGTTTTATTTTTAGCAATTCCTGTGCGCCGCCTTTTGCAACCCTGAACCCCGTCATTACTTCATCAAAAATCAAAACTATATTTTCGTCGGTGCATAATTTTCTTAGTGAGTTTAAGAATTCGGCCGAAGGTTTTACAACACCCATATTTCCTGCAATAGGTTCAATTATAACGGCAGCAATTTCATTAATATTTGCCTGAATCAGTTTCTTAACCGAATCAATATCATTATAATCTGCAACCAAAGTATCAGCAGTATTTCCCTTGGTAACGCCTGGACTTGTAGGTATGCCAAGCGTTAACGCTCCTGATCCCGCCTTAATTAAAAAATAATCAGCATGACCATGATAGCAACCTTCAAACTTTATGATTTTTTCTTTTCTGGTAAAACCTCTCGCAGCTCTTACAGCACTCATAGTTGCTTCGGTGCCGCTGTTTACCATTCTAACCATTTCCACAGAAGGGACAAGTTCGGTAATAAGTTTTGCCATTTCTACTTCAAGAGAAGTTGGAGCGCCAAAGCTCGTTCCACTCTCTATCGCAGTTTTTAACTCGTCTACTATAAAAGGGGGATTATGCCCGAAAATATGGGGTCCCCAGCTTCCGATAAAATCAACAAACTCATTTCCATCAACATCATAAATTTTTGAGCCATTTCCTTTTGCAATAAACAGCGGATCGCCACCTACAGATTTGAAAGCCCTTACAGGTGAATTTACTCCACCAGGAATTATTTTTTTTGCTTCGTCAAATAATTTTTTACTTGTGCTTGTATTCATGAGTACCTTTTTAAATTAGAAAGAAATAATTCTCCAGCCAGTTTAGATATCCATAGCAATACGAATTTTAGTATTACAAAACTCAATTTACAAATGAACCAGAAGCAAAATTACAAATAACAAAAAAGAAAAGCGTTATGTATACAGGCTTAGCAAAAAACAATGTCATTTTTGACGTTTGTAAAACTCATTTTGAACTAAAAGTTATAACATAATTACTTGTAAAAGTTACAAAATACCGAATTGATTCGGGAACGATCTAACTTTTTTGTAAATAATCTTTTAATAGCAGGATGGCATATTATTTTCTTCTCTTTATTCATCTTTGAAATTTTGAATATAAGATCAGCAATCGCTGCTAACATTGCCCTCCCGGCAGGCAGGAATGAGTCTTTCTGTATTCCCGGTAAAATATTCTATCAATGAAAACATTACCGGTAATATCCGTGAGAGTAATTTTCCTGAGTAGTCATCAGTCGCTGGTTATTAAATCTATTATTAGTATGATTCCGAATAACAGGCTTCAAAAAATAATGGCACGAAACCTGTTAAGGACAGGAAGGCTTATAATAAACTTTATAGATAAGAACACTTAATAAACAAATCACAACAACATAAGGAGATCTGTAATGGGTCAACAACAACTTCTCTTAATCGTTCTTGGTGTAATCGTAGTTGGTATAGCTGTCGTAGTTGGTATCAACCTGTTCAATGCAAATGCTGAAACATCTACCCAGGATTCAATAGTTTCCCAGGGAACCAATATCGGAGCAATGGCTCAGCAATTTTATAAGAAACCAACCGCAATGGGTGGTGGTAATGGTTCTTTCGTTGGTTTTGAAACCAAAGTATTTGGTCATCTTCCGACTAATCTAACTAATTCTACAGATGCAACCTGGGCATGTGCAGCAGGAACGGCAACACAAGTAGTGTTAACAGCTACGCCAAGGAATACAGATTATGCCTGGACAGTTGTTACAACTGTAACTAAAGACTCAATTAATTCAGCAATTAATTAACAGAAATTTTTAGTTTTTCTTTAAAGGCTGTAAGAACATTACAGCCTTTTTTATTTTAAATAAACCCGGGGGAATCATTTTACCTTCTCTACGGCTCATTGTAAATTATTAGGGATGGTGTAGTCTTAGAAGAAAATTTATATGCCTGAATTTAGCAGATTTTTGGGTTGTAAAGGAGTGGGCTAAATTACATAAAGAAGAGTTAAATCGAAAATTGGAATCGAATTTTAGATGATGTCCCCATTGAAAAAATTAAACCCTTATAACAGAAAGATTTATGGATTATTTAATTAAAAGTGAAGTCAGCTAAATATTTAAGAGATTATAAAATCCAAATTACTTTCAATACTGGCGAACAACGAATCGTTGATCTTAAAGATCAATTATATGGTGAAATGTTTGAGCAATTGAAAGACAAAAATATTCTTATGCAATTCAGAGTTGATAAAGATATTCGTACTATTGTATCGCCTAATGGCGCAGACCTTGACCCATATAGTTTATACGAACTTTGGAAACCGATTATAAAAGCCGCAGCAAAACATAGCTCAAAGCACGCAAAAGTTAAATAGCATCAATCTAATCTTTTCTATATAAGGGCTGTAAAATATTTACAGCCTTTTTTATTGGTTCAGAAGATTTTTAGGTGGCAAAAGAAAAATTTAGTAAATAAAAAAAGAGTGTAGAATAAAGAGAACCTTCTCCTACCTCTCCTTTGAAAAGTGAGAGGCTTATTATAAGTAGAACAAATGCATAGGTAATTCTGTCATAAAGAAAAACATTAAGTTAACTACTTAAATAAACCCGTCCCTTTTCAAGGGAAGGGTTTTGATATCTGCTTAATGACTTTTACCACTAAGTTTTGCTCTGAGCCTTTTTTATTTTAAGAGAGAAAATTTTACCATTGCTTTTACCTACGTGATATTTAATTGTTTTCCTTAATAAAGTTTGATAACATGAACCAATCCATGTTCATGGGAAGCATGATGGATTTGAAAGTAAAGCTGAGTTTTATATAATTGATGGTAAGATTACAGAGATTAAGATAAAATCAATAAAAGGAAGCAAACCACTCTCAGGAAAAAAGTTAAAGGATTTCAAGGATTTCCAGGAAGTTTATTCAGAACAAATAGTTCAAAAATGGATGGATTATTTTGTTTGATGATATTTTGTCTGCATAAAGATATAAAGTTTGAAAAAATCAATACCCGAATAAAATGAGAAAAATAGTAGAATATAATAATAACAAAGTTGAGCAAATTGAAGTTAAATCAGCTCAATACATAGGAGATTTTGCAATTAGGATTTTTTTCAGCAATGGGATTAAAAGATTAGTTGATTTTAAACAGGGCTTAGAAAATACACATCATCCTTCTATTCATAAGTATTTAAATGAAAAAGATTTAAAGAATATTAATTGATGGTAATCTTAACTGGAATGATTATGATTTGATTTTCCCAATAGAAGATTTGTTATAATTTGATTTTCAATGAAGATTGTATAAGGGGAAAGTCTATACAAAGGAAACATAGTAACAATATAAAGTTGTATTAAAAGGGAGGCTGTTTCAAAAGGCAGCTTTTTTTATTTTAAACAAACCATTGCCGCACTAATTTGAACACATCAGGAATAACGACGCTTCAAAAATGGGTACACTTTTTCTCTCCGTCAATTTATTCTGAAAATATTGCCCAAATTTAATTTATAACTGCCGAAAAAGAATAAAACAAGGCTTTTTAATTTGGAATGAGAATTGCTGACACTAACCATATTTTATTCATAAAAGCATTTTTAACATGGTAGAACTAAAATTTACTGCAGAGAAATTAAATGGTCAGGCGATTAATGGATCTCTTTCTGCAAATTCTTATTCAGAAGGAAAGAAAAAGGTACAGCGCCTTGCCGAAAAAAACAGGTTGAAGATAAAATTAATAGAAAAGAAATCAACATTTCTTTACAGGGTCAGGAAAGGGAACGATAAGCCGATAACCGGTGAGCAGAAGGCATATACAAAAAAAGAAGTTGAGGATGCTCTTTCACGCCTGGGCTACCAGGTTCTTTCTGTTAATAAAAAATTACTTGATTTTAATAATAAGCCGCCTTCAGCAGACATCGTTACTTTTGTAAAGATAAGTGCTGAGCTTCTTGATCAGAAATTACCCTACAATGAAATTCTTACTCTCCTTATGACTGATACGGAAAATAAGACGTTAAGAAACACTCTAAAAGAAATAAATAATGATCTGAAAAAAGGGGCAGACAGTGAGGCAACATTTTTAAAGTATCAGAATATATTCGGGAAGTTTACTTCCTATATGCTTGGGCTGGCTTCTAAAAGTGGTAATATGTCAGAGATATATAAAGCAACAGCAAAGTTTCTTGAAAGAAGGCAGGAATTTAAAAAGAGTCTTCGCAGCGCCCTAATAACTCCAATGGTTACTTTGTTTGTTCTGTTCCTGGCAGTTCTTTTTTATGTTGCATACATTTTTCCGGAAACAGCTAAACTGTTTGTGAGATTTAAGATCGAACTCCCGCCTATGACTGCATTTACTCTGAAGATGAGCGATTTTATGGTGGAATATATTTATCCGCTTTTAGCAATTTTTATTATCCCGCCAATTATATTATGGCGGTGGGCGGTATCAAAGAAGGGGATGGTAACTTTCCATCGTACACTGCTCAGGCTCCCAATGATAGGCACATTGATACACAAAACAGTTATTGAAGTTTATTGCAGAGTATTTTACACTTTATACAGCGGCTCCGCAGAAAGTATTGAACCGATACGAATTGCCGCTGAAGCAACCGGGAATAGTTATTTTGAAGACAGGGTTAAAAACGTGGCGATTCCCTTAATGATTAAAAAGGGCGTAGGAATTACCGATGCTTTTGCTGCGTCAGGAGTTTTTACCGAAACCGCATTATCAAGACTCCACTCTGGTGAAGAAACCGGAACTATAAAAAATACATCTCTGCAGCTTGCAAATTATTATGAAAGTGAAACAGTTTATAAACTGAAGAACTTTATTGAAATTGTTCAGATTGTTATTGCAATGGTAATAATGGTTGTTATGATTCTGTTGACTCTCGTTTCTGCAGAGACAGCAACAGTACATCCGAAAACGCCGGGAATGTCAAATAATATAACCTATATGCAGAGTGACAAGGCATGATTGAAACCACCCTTGAAATGACCGATAAGATTGGGTTTCTTCTTTTTAAAAAAGGAATAATCGATGCCCAAACCTTAGAGAAGGCATTACAAGCTAAAGCTAACGATACCAATAAAGTTAAAAGAAATCTTGCACAGATACTTGTTCACGAATTTGGGTTTGAACACGATACAATTTTCAGGGAAGTGGCTATACTTTATGCTTTCAGAGAACTTGATACAAGACCCGAAGATATTCCTCCCCAAAGATTAGAATCGATAAAGCATATGATTACGAGCTCCGGGGATACATTAAAGAACCAGATGCTCGAACACAAGATAATCCCTTTCATGTACGATGAACGTTTGAAAGACAAGCTTATTCTTGCGGCAATTGATCCGACAGACCGGAACATTCCTAAAATTGCTTTCGGGTTAAATGCAAAAAAATATGAGATTATCTATATACGTAAAAAGGATTATGAAAAACTAATCTCATCAATTCTTCCTCCGGAAAATGTTTATTTAAAAATGATGGAGGAAATGGATGCAGAAATAAAGATTGAAGAGGATGAAAATTCTTTTGATGAAGAAGAACTTGATGCAGAAATAAATAAGAGCGCTTTAATCAATCTTGTTGAAGCTGCTTTAATTGAAGGGGTAAGAAAAGGGGCAAGTGATATTCACTTTGTTCCCAAAGGGAATAATAAAACCGATATTCTCATAAGGATTGACGGCAACCTTCAGCAATGGCATGTTCAGGACGCGACTCTCCCGGAAGCCGTTGTTGCAGTAGTTAAAGACAGATCAAAAGGTATGGACCGCTTCGAAAGAGAAAGAGCCCAGGATGGATATATTCAAAGAGAGATCGACGGTCATGTCATACGTTTCAGAGTTTCAGTTCTTCCTATGGTTGGAACAGAACTTAAAAATAAATTTGAGAGTGTTGTAATAAGAATACTTGATGACAGAAAAGTTATCACTGACCTGGATAAATTAGGATTAACCGGTTATTCAAGGCAGACATTTGTAAAAGCAATTAATCAACCGCAGGGAATGGTAATCTTAACCGGTCCGACTGGAAGCGGAAAAAGTACAACACTTGTTGCCGCACTCTACCAGGTTATTGATCCTTCGCTGAATGTTTTAACAGTAGAAGACCCGGTTGAATATGTAATACAGGGAGCAAGACAATTAAAGATCGGCTACAAGATGAATTTTGATCAGGCAATTAGGTCAATACTTCGACACGATCCTGACGTCGTTCTTGTAGGTGAGATGAGAGATAAAGAAACTGCAGAGGTAGCAATTAAACTGGCAAATACCGGGCATTTAACTTTCTCCACACTTCACACTAATGATGCACCAAGTGCAGTTTCACGTTTATATAAAATGGGTATTGAACCTTTCCTCATTGCTTATGCTATAAATTTGATAGTTGCACAGCGTCTTGTTAGAAGCTTATGTAATAATTGCAAAAAGAGAGTGGTAAATTTTGACGAAATAATGATGAAAGCGGCTGGCTTGAATATTGAAGAATGGAAGAAGTACACGATATATGAACCCAAAGGCTGCGAAAAATGCAATGGAACAGGTTATAAAGGAAGATTGGCTATACACGAAGCATTATATTTTACTAAGGAATTAAGACAGATAATAGTTCGTTCTGGTATTGAAGTTGATGAAGAAAAAATCAGAATCCAGGCAAAAAAAGATGGAACGCTTACATTAAGAGATTCAGGACTAGATAAAGTTAAGCTGGGATTAACATCAATACAGGAAGTGCTTGCGGCAACTACTGAAGAATAAAATTAAAAATTATTATAAATAATTTAAGGCTTTTAAACAAGTGAAAGATATTTCATTAACTATACCGGAAATTAAAAAAGCACTATCAGAGTTTTGCAATACCATTCCCCCGGTTCTCATGGGACCTGATAGGATATCGTTCCTTCTTGATAATATAGAAAAATTAGGCTCTGATAAAAGAATCTTATTGAGGAACTATATAAATAAGCTTCTTACCGGTATGATTGAAATGGATGCATCTGATATAGAGGTCGGCGGGCACGGCAATACCGGTTATATATGGTTAAGAGTACATGGTGAAAAAGAAAGAGTGAAAGAATTTATACAACTCAATGTCGATGAAGCAGCAGTTTTTATAATAAATTTGTTAAACAGTAACCAGAGAAAACAATTAGCTCTTACACGTAACCTGGATTTCAGTTACACCTTTCATTATACAAGAAGAAATGTAGATGTAAGATTCAGAGCTGACGCTTATTTCGACCTGGATTCTCTTGCACTGAATATGCGTGCAATTAATTCTACTATAAGACCCCTTGATTCATACGGTTTTCATCCAAATGTAATCAGGACTTTGAGCCATACATATATAAAGAACGGGCTTACCCTGGTTACCGGTATTACAGGATCAGGTAAATCTACCACATTAGACGCAATAGTTGACGCCCACAACCAAATTGACCCGGCACACGTTGTAATCATCGCTTCACCTGTTGAGTATGTTCATACATCTAAAGCATGCATAATACGCCACAGGGAAGTCGGTCGTGATGTTCTCACATTTAAAGACGGCGTTATTCAAGCCTTAAGACAGGATCCTGATATTATAATAATCGGAGAAATGAGAGACCCGGAAACAATTATGGCAGCTCTTGAAGTAACCGATACCGGTCATAAAGTTTTCTCTACTCTTCATACTTCATCAGCATCAGAAACAATAGACAGAATTGTTGCAGAAACAAACCCTTCTGAACAGGAACGCGTTAGAAACAGGCTTGCAGATGTTCTTGTCTGCATTATATCACAGAAGCTTGTTCCAAGTCTGGATGGTAAGCTTATTCTTGCTAAAGAAGTTCTTATAGTTACTCCGAGTGTTCAGGCAGCAATCAAAAACAATAATGTAAGTGAAATTTATATGATGGTTAACCAGGGAGGCCCGCAAGGCATGATTACCCTGGAACAGGATTTAAAAAGGCTGTACCTGACCAAGAAAATTTCCCTTGAAACAGCCATAGCATACGCAAATAATAAAACAAGAATACATCAATTATTATCGGCAGCATAATGAAACCGTTAGTTTGTTTATATTGCGAAGGAACAGAATTAAAAGCAGTTGTGCTCAACAAAGAGAACGGCAAGCTTAGAGTTCTAAAAACAGCATCTACCGATGTTGTGCAGCCTTCATTAGTTCCAGAAGACACAATGTCTAATCTTCAGCTCGATACAGAAGATCTTCAAATCGAAGGTCTTAGAAAGAGTACCGGGCCTGTTAACACACCGGATACTGAATCTACATCCCTTTCAATAATTAACGAAGCATTCTCGGGGATTAATCTAAGCACGGCTCAGTTTATACCGGCGTTAACTGAGCCGGCAATTTTCTACCACGTATTTGAGGGATCTAAATTCCCCAAATCGGCCAAGGTAACGCAGGAAATAATTAATGATATCCAGGAAGCTAAAAATGTCTCTATAGACAGCGAGAACCTTGGATACATTGAACTGGCAGATAAGTCGCTTTTATCTGTGTTCCTGGGTGGCGAAGTGAGCTGTATAAAGTTCATCAATTCACTTGCCCGTTACAATGACAAGAGATACTATAAAATAGCAGCAGTTAAAAGCGCTGAGATTTCTCTTGCTTACTACGTCTCTAAAAGAAAGAAATTCTTCCCGGATGATAATTCTCTTATTGTTTATATCGGAAAGGAATATAGTAAACTAATCTTTCTTCACGGCAGAAAATTAAAGCATATAGGTACCACACTTGATATAGGAACAACCAACCTTCATACCTATGATGTTTATTTCTCCAAGATTTTGCTTGAAATGGAGAATGGCGGAATATCTTCACTCGATAATATTATTGTTTGCGGTGAAGATGATTCTGAAAACCTGATATTATCATTTTACGGAACATTCCCTGAAGCAAATGTATCTTCACTTGAGTTTGATGATCTTGATCTTTCTCAGCTTGACGATGAAACGAAATCAAGATTCTCTGCCTTCAGCGTTCCGATTGCTGTGGGTACCGAATACATAGATGAACAGGAAGAAGGTACCAAAGGAATAAACCTGCTACCTAAGTACGTAAAGGAGGAACAGAAGTTTATCCAGTTCGCCTGGCATGGTTACTTAATGCTTCCCATCCTGTTTTTAGCAACATTTCTTATTACCCAGTCAATTCTTAAGAATGAACTGGAACTGGGACAGCTTAACCAGGAAATTACAGAACAGACTTTGATGATGAGGCAGAACCAGGAAATACTTAACAACATTGCCAATTTAAAAGCAAAGATAGAAGGCTTCGATAAAACACAGGCGATCCTTGATTCCGCCGCTGTTGGAACCGGGGTCTGGACCGATATCATGCAGAATATTTCCGATTTCTTTGCAAATAAGCATACCCTATGGCTTTCACAGCTTTCCCTGGATGGTAATAAAGATGTGGTTCTGCAGGGATATGCTGTTAGTAAAGAAGTTGTAACTCAGTTTGCTTATTCATTAGAAGATGCAACATTAAAGAGCATGGTATTTGAAGCCCTGAGAGATGAAAATGCTTACAAGTTTACAATTAGTTTTAGTTTGTTAAACAATAATAAGAAGAGTGTCGTACAATGAACAGAAAATTAAAAAGTACGCTTGGCTTAGTCGCTCTGCTTATTTTAATATTAATAGTGGGTGGCGCATATATACTGATATTTCAGAGAGGCGATCTAAACGAAAGAAGAAGCAAGCTGGAAGAAATGAAGGCTCATTCTTATAATACTGCGGACCTGGAAGCACAATACCAGGAATTAGAGCAGCGCGCCTCAGTTCTTGATTCCGTACTGGCAGCAAGGAAATTTAATATTCCTAAAGATTTATCATCCATAAAATTTTATGATTTTGTGAATGATTTAAGCAGTAGTTATTCTCCACAGACCACGATTGATATAGAATATGCAGATATGAAACCCGACAGAAACTTTTTCTTCCACGAGTATAAGCTTAGTGGCGGAGGGGCATATAATGATGTCTGGCATCTTATTTATGCGATTGAGCAAAGTAAACAGCTAAAGAAAATCAAATCGGTTTCACTTAGCAATCTCATCAAAACTGATGAAGACGGAATGCCCCATTTCCTGGTTAACTTTAACCTGAACGTTGATGCCTACTACTCTAGCGATAGTCGGTTTGAAACATCCGAACTGGTTGAAAATAATCTGACCGCCAGACCTTTATATGATGCTTTCTATCCATTAATCAGAAATGAAATTCCTCCAAACCTTGATAACCTTCTTGACGTTCAGGGAGCCAAGCTTCTTGCCCTTGTACCTGAAGGTGCATTTATAGGAGACAGTAAGGGAAATACTTATCTGTTATGGGAAGGCGAACAGGTTTATCTTGGATATCTGACGAAAATAGATTATGAAAGAGATCAGGTTAGCTTTATCCTCAACAAAGGTGGAATTATAGAAAAAGTCGATCTGACGCTTGATAAAGAAGAGCCTAAAAATACTAATAAGGTCCATTAATAAAGAGAGATTTTAAAATGAAAACATTTATAATAACACTGCTTATAATTATTGGGTTATCGGTTCAATCCTATTCCCAACAGTACCTTGAAAATGAACTCAAGGGATATAATAACCCGGGTGAACTCGTTACAATGTCTGCCTCACTTCCATTTAACCAGGCAATTGAATTACTCAGTAAAGTGAGTGAGAAATATACGGGAAAGAATATTGTATCTACAGTAAATTCAACCGACCCGATCGGAATTGAAATAAATAACATGCCTTATGATAAAGCCCTCGTTGTTATAGTTCAGTATAATGGATTTGTTTATGAGGAAAAGGAAAATGTTATTGTAGTCAAAAGAAAAGATGAGATTGAAAAGAAAGATAAAACCCCGGATAACTATGCAGCAGTTGACGTGAGAGAAGTTAAAATTTCCGCTGTATTTTTTGAATTGGATGTGGATAAATCAAGGGAACAAGGCATTGACTGGAAATTTTTACTCTCCGGTGATGGTGCCAATGTCGGTTCAGAGATTAATACAGGAGCCACTCCAATAACTTCGTCCGGTACAGGTCAAGCGCAGGAAAATAATTTTACCATAAATGGCAGTGGAAATTTTGAACTTGGAAATTTCTTTGGACAAGCTACGGCAGTATTTAAATTTCTTGAAACCGAAAATCTTGGTGAAATAATAGCCAGCCCAAATGTAATTGTCAGGGAAGGTCAATTGGGTAGAATCCAGGTTGGTTCCGATTTCTCAGTCAAACAAAGAGATTTTGCCGGGAACGTTATTGAAAAATTCTTCCCGACAGGTACAATCATTGAAGTTACTCCGTTTGTTTATACAGAGGACGGAATTGACTATACATTATTAAAACTCAATGTTGAAAGAAGTACCTTCCAGGCAGATGCGACCACAACAGAAATTAAGAAAACCTCTGCCAGCACGCAGATAGTTATGCTCGACGGTGAAGAAACTATTCTCGGCGGCTTGTTTGTTAATGAACAAACCACACAGAGAACCGGAATTCCTTTTCTTAAGGATTTACCGTGGTGGGTCTTTGGTATAAGATATCTTACCGGTTACAATAAGTATGTAGAAAGCCGGAAGGAATTAGTAATACTAATTAAGGCGGACCTTGTTCCATCATTAAAAGAAAGGTTAGCCGGACCAAAACCAGCTAATCCAATAAAAGAAGATCTGCTTAAGAACAGGGAAAGAATAAAATATTATCAACTTAATTCTGTAACAGAGGATAAATAAGCCATAAGTCATGGAAACTATTCTAATTGTTGATGACGATAAAAATCTGTGCTCGGTGCTCAGTGAAGAGCTTGGTGAAGTTGGTTACGATGCCGAATACGTAAACAATGGAGATGATGCGTTTAATTTTATCGTAGAAAAGCCTGTAGATCTTATTCTTTTGGACTTAAAGATGCCCGGCAAAGATGGCTTTGAGGTTTTGAAAGAACTTGAAATGAAGGAAATTAAAACGAAAGTAATTGTGCTTACTGCGTATGCTGATGTTAAAAGCGCTATTGATTCCGCAAAAATGGGAGCCAGCGATTTTATCAGCAAACCGTATGATTTTGATGAGCTTCTTATTACAATCCGTAAAGTCCTTCAGAGAGATAACCAGTAAATTTTTCTCTTTTATGGCTTACTATGAAACTCAGTTTAAGAATACTAATTATTAATTTTGCTATTGTTGTTATAATTCTGGGAAGTGCTGCCTTTGCGTTTTACTCTATTATGTACAATGTGCTCACTTCCCAACAGTCAAAGCATCTTCAAAATTCTACAAATGATTTCCTTTTTACTTATCGCGATTTAATTCAGGATACAGAAGACGATTTTTATAAACTTGAATCCGAAGGGGGAACTTTTTTTGCTTCATCTAATATTCTTACAAAAAATTTAGACTTTATAATAGAGATTAAACCGGGCAACGAAAATGTTGTTCACTGGATTGGCAAAAAAGAAATTGTTTTTCCAAAAGGCACATTCAATTTAAAAATGTTTCTTGCCGAAAACCCTTTTTTAGCATTAAAGGGTTATATCTCTCCGCAAGGAAATAATTTTTATTATGGAAGATTTTTATCGATCCCATTACTAAATGATATTTCCGTGAAAATTAATGCTGATGTGGCTTTAATCTGGGACGATACTCCCATAGAAGTATCAAATCCTGACAATAACAGTAAAAATATTCTTCAGTTAAAGAATGCATATTCTGAATTGTCAGCTAAGGGGAAATCCTCAGTTTATTCTTCGGGTAATGAATCATCAGATTTTGTAGCAAGTATTTTTAATCCTATCGGAATGACTGAAAATAATAATATCAGCTTTCTGGTTTTTAGTACAATAAACGAGGCTGCAGATCTCCGGGTAAACCTTCGTTATCTTATAATTATTATCGGGGTGGTTGGTGCTATTCTTTCACTTATTCTCACACTTGTATTTACTGATAAAATAAGAAAACAGATAACCCAACTTAATCTGGCAACTTTATCCACCAAAGAAGGAGATTTCAGCACAAGGATTGATGTTAAAAGTAAAGATGAAATCGGACAACTTGCCGGAGCCTTCAATATAATGATGGATGAACTGAATAAAAATCAGAAAGCTAAAAGCGAGTATTCCGAATTCATTACTTTATTAAACCAGAATCCGACTTTATCCGAAATATCCGATGCTGCACTTAAGAAAATTATTAATACGTGCAACTTTAATATTGGTGCTTTGTATACCGTTGAAGATGAAAATATCAAAATGGTAAGTTCCTATGGTATAACAAAAGCTTCATCGGTAAAATCTCCCGGCTTATTTGCTCCGGTACTGAAAGATCATAATCCGCTTGAAATAGAATCCGGGGAAAACCTGCCTGTTATAGAAACAGGGTTACTATCACTTAACTTAAAGCATTTATTAATACAACCGGTTATATTCAATAACAAGGTAATCGCAATCCTTGAATTAGGCGGTGTTGAGAAGCCATCCCGGGAAGCAAAAGACTATCTGTTAAAGATCCAGGAACAACTTGCAATCGGGCTTACAAATTCACTTGCTCTTGTTCAGATGGAAAAGCTGATTGCTGATCTGAAATTATTAAATGACAATTACCAGGAACAAAACGTAAGAATTAAAAATCAGAATGATTCCTTAACCAGGCTTCATGATGAGTTAAAGCAGAAAGCGGAAGAACTTGAACTGGAAAAACAAAAAGCGGAAGAATTAACCAGGCTAAAGTCCCAGTTTCTTGCAAGCATGTCGCACGAACTCAGAACCCCGATGAATGCCATCCTCGGATTGACAGAACTCATGCTTGATGATCAATCAATTAAAGCTAAAGATAGAGAAAGGCTTTTTGTAGTATTAAACAGCAGCAAGAGATTAATGAATCTGATTAATGATATTCTCGATCTTTCCAAAATTGAAGCCGGCAGAATGGATGTTGCTTTGGAAGATTTCTTGCTTGATGATCTTCTGAAAGAAGTCGATGCCTCAGTTACGCCTTTACTGGTTAATAAAAATATTCAATTCAAGGTTGTCAAAAAAACAAACACGAAGGTAATAATTAATACAGATAAGGGGAAGGTTATCCAGGTTTTAATAAACCTTCTAGGTAATGCGGTTAAATTTACAAATGAAGGAAATATAGAATTAGATATTTCAATCACGGATAATAAAGAAATAAGATTTGATGTAAAAGATTCCGGCATTGGTATTTCGGAAGAAGATCAGAAAATTATTTTTGAAGAGTTCCGCCAGATTGATGGAACCACAACAAGAAAGTATAGCGGTACCGGGTTAGGGCTGGCTATCTGTAAAAAAATAGCAGGACTTATGCACGGCACTCTTTCCGTTACAAGCGAAAAAGATAAAGGTTCTACATTTACATTCACAATTCCCCTTGTAATTGTCGAGCAGAAAAAGAAGGAGATCGTTCCTCATCTGAATGTGGAGAAGCTTATAAAGAATCGTAAGCATCCAATCCTTGTAATTGATGATGATCCTGATGTCAGGTACACGATCGGGCAGTACCTTATGTCAAAAGGATATGAGGTTGAGTATGCAGAAGATGGTGAAAAAGGATTGAAAAAAGCGATAGAAATCCAGCCGTTTATAATAACGTTGGATATTATGCTTCCAAAGAAAGATGGATGGAACGTCCTTAAAGAACTAAAAGAAAATCCCGAGACAGAAGATATTCCGGTAATAATGGTTTCAATAATAAGTGATAAGAACCTTGGATATGGATTGGGAGCCTACGAATATATAGTTAAACCAATTTCCTCCGAAAAACTTACACACGCTTTTAATAAACTTGAAGAGCAGGCTAAGAAAAGAATAGAAAAAATAATTATAGTTGATGATGACGAAACCGTATTCGAAAATTTCAGGAATGAATTCATTAACGAGAACGTAAGAATTGATTATATAAAAGACAGCGAACTTGCTTTTAGTAAAATTAAGGAGGTACAACCCGATCTTATAATCCTTGATTTACTGATGCCTAATATTGATGGGATAACTCTTTCTCACAAATTAAAGACGCATAGAGAAACCAGGGACATTCCTATAATAATAAGTACAAATGGTGACATAAGTGAAGAAGACAAAGATTCCCTGAATAATATAGTCGAAAATATCACAGTCAAATCAAAAGGGCACCCACTCGATGTACTTAAAGTTGTAAGAGACAGAATCAAGCTGCAGGAAGACCTTGAGTTGCCAAATCCAATAGAAATACCTGAAGAACCGGAAACTGAGATTAAGGAGCCGGTTGTTGCTGAACCAGAACCCGAAGTGCCGGAAAATATCCGCGGCGAAGTTCTTATAGTTGATGACGACCCTGATACACTCTTTACACTAAATGAAATAGTAACAGCATGTAACTGCAGCACTATTATGGTAAAGGGTGGAAAGGAATGTCTGGAAGTTCTTAGTGAACAGATTCCAGATCTTATTCTGCTTGACATTATGATGCCCGAAATGGATGGGTTTCAGACGTTAAAAAGAATAAAACAAAATACAGCCTGGCAAAACATTCCCATATTTGCAGTCACGGCCAAAGCTATGGTTGAGGATAGGGAGATAATATTAAAACACGGATTTGATGATTATATATCCAAACCTGTAAACTCTGCTTTAATAGCATTTAAAATTGAAAGACTATTCTCCAAATTAAATACAGTAGTCAAATGAAAAAAATTCTTGTTATAGATGACCTTCCTGAAAATGTGTTCCTGTTGCAGGATAGGTTAGAAAATGAAGGTTATGAAGTTATTACAGCTTACGAAGGTAAGTCTGGTTTAAATAAAGCTATCTCGGAACAGCCCGATCTTATTTTACTTGATATAATGATGCCTGATATTACCGGCATAGATGTTTGTAAAAAACTTGTTAGTAATGAAGAAACCTCCCATATCCCGATAATATTGGTTACTGCAAAAATAGAAGCAGAAGATACCAAAGACGGACTGGAAGCCGGAGCCTTTGATTATATCAAAAAACCTTTTAACAGGGTTGAACTCCTGGCGAGGGTTAAATCGGCATTAAAATTATCCGATGCCAGGCGGCAGCTTATTGAAGCTGAAAAAAGCAAATTGTTTGCAGCTACAGTTGTTACCGCTAATCATAAAATTAAACAGCCGCTGACTCTTATGAGCCTTTCTACGGCAGCAATTAAAAGAGAAATAAACAAAGAAGTTATCTCAACTGATGCAATTAACAAACGTCTTGATTATATAACTACAGCAATCAAAGAAATCAATGATATTCTTAACCAGATGCATACTATTAGAAAGCCGGTACTTTCCGATTATGTTAAGAATATAAAAATGATTGATGTTGATAAAAAAGAAGAGCAAACAACCTGATCAGATAAGTTTCTGAATAGTCGAGAACATTGTATCGAATTCGTATGGTTTAGTTAGTGTAGCAGTTACCCCGGTGCCTCTTAAGTTTAGCTTCTCTTCAAGCCCTGTGCTACCGGAGGAAAGAATCACAGGCATTTTGAAATTTAATTCTCTTATTTTTCGTGTGGTTTCCAATCCATTCATCTCGGGCATATTATAATCAATAATAACCAGGTCAACTTTTATTTCCTCTGTCAGCACTCGTAAAGCCTCGGTACCGGTGCCTACTTTTATTACGTTGTATCCGTTCGATTCGAGCATTTCAGCAAGCAGATCTCTTAACATAATCTCATCATCAACCAGCAGTATTATTTTATCAGCGGGGACAGGCTTTTCTGAAATTGCAGGTTCAAATGCAGGCAGGTAAACATCAAATGTGGTACCCTTTTTAATTATGCTCGAAACCTCTACATGTCCGGTGTGTGCTTTAATTATTCCATAAGTAACATATAAACCCAGGCCTGAACCGGTTTCTTTTATTTTTGTTGAGAAGTAAGGATCAAAAATCTTTTGCAGGTTTTCTTCTTCAATCCCGCTGCCTGTATCACTCACAGAGAAATGAACATAATTACCCTTATTTAACAAAGGATATTTAAAAATATTATCCTCATCAATTTTAATGTTTGATGCTTCAAGTTTTATTTTACCATTTCCCTCAATTGCTTCTTTCGCATTTACACAGAGGTTTAATAACACCTGGTATATTTCGGTTCCATTTCCCACAACATCATGAAGATTATCCTGAACATTACTTTCGAAGCTGATTTTCTTTGGAAATGTTTGCGAAATTACTTTTGAAATTTCATTCATTAAAACATTTGGTTTAATAATTTCCTTTCTTTTTGGCGTGGGCTTTCCAAAAGAAAGCAATCCTTTAGTAAGATCCCTGGCTCTGACTGAACAGCTTTCAATATTATCTATAAGCCGGTAAATATTTTCATTCTCGGGAACTCGTTTTTTCAAAAGATTCAGACTGCCGAATATGCTTGATAATAAATTGCTGAAATCGTGCGCCATCCCGCTTGATAGTTTTCCTATTGTTTCAAGTTTTTGTGCCTGCAATAATCTGTTTTCAAGCGTAGTGTTTAATTCTCTTGTCCTTATGTTGCTGATAGCAAAAGCTAGAAGGACTGCGAGCTGTTCGCAGTTGTTTATTTCAAATGTAGAATATACTTCTTTCTTTTTCCCGACTATTATTACCGCCAGGAGCTGTTCCTCAAAAAAAGCTGGTGAAATAATTAAAGATTCGCACTGTAAAAATCTTGTGAGATTAAAACCGATATTATTGGGGTAATTAAGTGCCAGCAATGAATGCTTATTTACATTAAGCCATTTAGTTATGAACGAAAAGTTAGCTTCTACTTCCCTCTTCATTTCATTCCGGTTCCGGATTATCTCTTTATCATCCCTGATAAGGTATTCATATTTTTTACCCTCATCCAAAATTACCACAAATCCCAAATCACTTTTTGAGAGTTCAATACATCGGCTCAGTATTTCATCTGCAAGTGCAGTTAACGATTTTTCTTTTACAACAAGGGAAAGAATATTCTGCTGTTCTTCCAGCAGCTTGAGGTTTTTATCAATTATATCCGAATCTGAAATTTCCTGTATTCTGCTATGATTTATATTCTGAACTTTAAAGAAATACCCTTCTGCCTTTCCCTTGGAAATAAGAGGAGTAATTGTAATTAGCCGTTTTTCATTTCTTATTTGGGAAGTTTTTATGCGTTCGGACAGTACTTTTTCGAATTCATCTATATCAATTTCTAAAAGCTGCTGGAGAGATTTACCTTTAATTCTTTTAGAATCAATTAAACCTTTAAACCCTTCATTATACCAGGTAATCCTGAAAGCTAAATCTGTAACAGCATATGCGGAATCATCTGTTTCTAAAATATCGGTAAATAAGTATTTAGAAACTAATGTGGCTGACATCTTGGTATTCCATTACTCCTGTTTGATTTCATATTTTTTGATTTTAGTATAAAGAGTTTTCGGACTAATTCCAAGCTGGTTTGCGGTTTGTGTTCTGTCCCATCTATTACGTTTAAGCACCTTAGCAATATGACGTTTTTCAACCTCCTCCATACTCAGAACAGATAAATCTTCTTCGGACTCACCGTTGCTGGTAATTTCCTTATGAGAAGGCATATGAGGCAGGTTCAAATCCTCGGGCTGAATTGCATCTTCCTCAGCAAATATTATTGCGCGTTCAATAATATGTTCAAGCTCCCGAACATTTCCAGGGAATCCATATCCTAATAAAATGCTTTCAGATTCTGAAGATAATTTCTTGGGAGACCTGATAGAAGATTTTGTAGAAAGAAAATGATCGGCTAAAAGAATTATATCTTCTTTCCTTTCTCTTAATGGCGGAATGGTTAACGTTATTACATTTAATCTGAAAAGAAGATCGCGTCTGAAATTTTTATTGTCTGCTTCTTCCAGAAGATTTCTGTTTGTCGCACCGATTACCCTTACGTTGGAAGTTAAATTTGTGACCCCTCCTATTCTTCTGTACTCTCCATTCTCCAAAAATCTTAATAATTTAGGTTGAAGAGTAAGGCTAAGCTCTCCTATCTCATCAAGGAAAAGTGTTCCGCCATGTGCTATTTCAACTAATCCCTGTTTGGTGTTTTTGGCATCTGTGAAAGCGCCTTTTTCATGTCCGAAAAGCTCGCTTTCAATTAATTGATCAGGCAGAGAAGCACAATTTATTACGACAAAAGGATTATCATTTCTGGCAGAATGTTTGTGAATATATTCGGCTAAAAGTTCCTTGCCTGTTCCCGTTTCACCCTCAATAAGAATATTGGAATCAGACATCGCGGATTTATTTGCAAGATTAATAACTCTCTGCAGTTCAGTACTATTTCCGATTATTGTATTTGAAAGTTTTTTGTTAACCTGGTTAGAAAGGATTGCATTTTTAACTATCAGTTCTTTATGCTCCATCGAACGGTTAATTGTTACAAGGAGCTCATCAAAATTATATGGCTTTGTTATAAAATCATATGCCCCAAGTTTAATGCATTCAATTGCTTTTCTGATTTCAGATTGAGCGGTAAGAATTACCACCTGCATCGAAGCATTGTAGTCGGAAACAAATTTAAGAACCTCTTCCCCCGAAACTTCTTTCATATTCAGATCCAGCAGAAGAATGTCATAATTTTTTCTTTTAATGGCTTCAATGGCATATTGTCCGTCATAGACCGTATCTACAGAAAAGCCTTCCTCAAGTAATTGTTCTTTTAATAGATAACAAAGAGTTTCGTCGTCATCACAGACCAAAATCTTAGAATTTTTTGTCATTAGAACCCTATTTGAAAATGAAGAGAATCATCCAATTTGGAATAAGAAACACGATTATTTATATTTGTAGCTCTCAATTTTTTCACGGGCGCGTAGCTCAGGGGTAGAGCATCTGCCTTTTAAGCAGAGGGTCGGTGGTTCGAGCCCACCCGCGCTCACTTATTTCTTCTGAATAATTCTTTAATGCCTTGTTAAAATGCGAGGCATTTTTTATTACAAAAATAAATAAAAAGTACACTATTTAATATTAATACGTTAATTAAATAACAGCAAGTAAATGCAATTAGTATTGGAATCTTATATTTTTTTGTTAAAATATATACGTGCTATTTTTTTATATTATAAATGATTAAATTGGCAAAAAAATGAGATGCTGTCACTTAAAATCTATAGGAACCTCGCTTGGGTGAAATAGTTTTCTGGACAATTCTTAGGATAGCCATACTGATTCCCGTTTTGTGGATTGCCCGCGGCTATATTGAATTTCAGTTCTGGTGGACTGTAGTTATTATGGCAATATATGGGGTGGTAATTCATCCTGCTGTAATTCACTACAGGCTATTTGAGGAAAGAAATAAAGATGTAATTAATTCAACTCTTTGCTCCTCCTGTAAGCATTTTGATCGAACTGCTGTTTTATGTATGAAATATGATAAACATCCTACCCAAACCTTTCTTCCCTGTGATGGTATAGACTGGACGCCTAAAATTCCAAACCGGGGCAAAGAAGACATCTATAATCATTAAAACCCACACAAAAAATTTCAATTTCAGGAAATGATTCAATAACTTAATAGTGTGATTGTACTTTAATTAGCAATGAAGAAAGACAGCACACGGTTTATTTATATTGATTTACTAAGGGGTTGGGCTTTAATCATAATGATTGAAGTTCATATTTTTAATGCGTTTCTGCTTCAAATATTAAAGAATACAGCATGGTTTAATCTGCTCACATTTATAAATGGTCTTGTTGCCCCCGCTTTTTTATTTGTAAGCGGATTTGCTTTCATTATATCCTCAGAAAGAAGAATAGATGAACTAAGAAAATTCGGAAAATACTTCCGGGATAAGCTTAGAAGAATTGGTTTGATTTTTTTAGCGGGATATTCTCTTCATCTGCCATTCTTTTCATTTTCTAAAATAATCGATAAATCAACCAGAGAGCAATTAATCCCCTGGTTTAATGTTGATATCCTTCAATGTATAGCTATTGGATTATTTCTGCTGCTGGTATTAAGAATATTTATCAAAAAAGACAGATTGTTTTACGGAATAATTATTTCTCTTACAGTTTTAATTAGTTTTATTTCCCCGGTTATCTGGCATATTGATTTTGCTAATTATATTCCGGTCTTTTTTGCAGATTATTTAAATCAGCTAAACGGTTCTTTTTTTCCATTATTCCCGTGGTTATTTTTTTTACTTGCCGGCGCAGTTTTTTCCAGGTTTTATATTGATGCAAGGAATGCGGGCAGAGAGAAAGAATTCATCAAAAAAATATTTTTGTATAGTTTGGTGCCTATAATCATTGGTCGTTTTTTTCTTTCCGGGCTTTTTGATCCACCTATATTTACCATACGTCCCAATCCCCTGTTTTTATACGAACGGTTAGGATATGTACTTGTCCTGGCTTCATTCTTCTGGCACTCTTCTGCCAAAAGGGAAACAAAAAATTCCTTTGTCCTCGATGTAAGCAGAGAATCACTTTTGGTTTACTGGCTTCATCTTCAGTTTATCTATGCGAAAATATGGAATGGAAAAAGCCTTGCAGAAATAATATCAAATACTTTTTCGGTATTACAATGTATTGCTGCAACGTTATTACTGATTGTTCTAATGGTAATTGTTGCAAAAATGTGGGGAATGTTTAAAAAGAAATATTCTGCTTATACCAGGCCGGTTGCCGCAGGGATTATAACTTTAACTATTATTGTCTTTATGTTGAGATAAAAATACACTTCGTCAGAGAAAAGGATAATATGAACCGGGTTACTTCAATTGGAGAGATTCTTTTTGATGTATATCCTGAGAGAAAAACTCCCGGGGGTGCCGCGTTCAATTTTCTTTATTATATTAAAAAACTAACAGGCGGTGGTAATTTCATAAGCCGGGTTGGTAATGATAAAGAAGGGGATGAAATTATTGACTTCCTTAAAAAGAATGATATCTCCACTGAACACATACAGATCGATAATGCACACCCTACCGGGGAATCTATTGCGAAATTGAACCAAATGAAAATCCCCTCCTGGAAAATTAAAACCGGTGTTGCTTATGATTTCATTGAAATGACTAATGAAGTAAAATCATTGGTAGAAAATAAAACCGATTGCCTTTATTTCGGGACACTTGCCCAACGGGATGTAACTACAAGAAATACTATCCACAGCTTTTTCAACAATGAGCTGATTTATTTTTGCGATTTAAATATCCGGCAAAATTTTTATACTGAGGAATTAATAAAGGAATGCATCTCCGCTTCGGATGTCCTTAAGCTTAATATCGATGAGCTTCACCTTGTTAATGATTTGATTTTAAGGAAGGACTTTAATACTAAAGAAACTCCAAAGAGATTAATGGAGGAATATGGGATTGACCTTCTATGTATTACATACGGAGATCAGGGAGCAGACATTTTTAAAGAAGATAAATATAGTTATTTCAAAATTAAAATTGATGATGTGGTTGATACTGTTGGCGCCGGAGATGCTTATGCCGCAATTCTGTGCATTTGCTACCTGCAGAATTGGGATATCGAAAAGATTAACCAAATTGCATCAGAGTTTGCCGGTGAAATTGTTAAAATAAAAGGAGCACTTCCTGCAGATTCAATGATATATGAAAAATATAAAAGCATAATTATTAAATAAATTTTTATAAAAACTTCTGATTATTTTCAGATGCTTATTCTTGCCTTTAAATTTGTTGTGAGATATTTTAATAGACACATTCCCTTAGTCCGGATGGGAATTCGTTAAGAAACAGCTTTAAATAAAAAGGAGAATAATATGGACCAGCCTGTGACAATTTCACCAAATTTCCATTATACTGTTAATAGGATGGCGGGAGATATGCTCTTTGTCGGGATATTTTATATAATTATTGGGGCAATAGAATGCATTACTATTATTGGGGCGATAGTTGGTATACCAATAATTATTTGTGGATTAAGGCTCAGAGAATCCGCCGATTCTTTTCGGGGATATTTAACTACCGGTGATTCTTTTATGCTGGAAAGAGCACTGGAGAGAGAAAGCAGATTCTTTTTTATTCAAAAAGTTTTTCTGATTATATCACTTGTACTTTTTGTTCTATATATTATTTTCTTTATCGTCTTTGGATTGTCAATATTACACAGTATGCAGCATTTTCACACTGTTTAGATTATTAAAGTGGTTTGGCTTTTGAAATTTTAATCTTCACCAATTATAACTGAACCGTTTCTTATCATTTGTAATCAAATCACATTGCAAAAATATAACAAAAGGTTTATAGTAAAAATTGGGTTATTTAAGTAAATTAGAGGTAAGCTTTTAAAAATTCTAAACCATTTTAAGAAAAGGAGTCAAGATGTTCATTAATTCTAGAACAACATCTTTGGGTAAATACTTCTCTATCATTACTTTAATATTTACACTTATGATAATATCGGCAGGATGCCAGAAGAAAGCCGAACAACCTGAGGGAGAAAAAGCTAATAAGGATACAACAAATGTTATGAAACCCGGACAGTCGGATACAACGGCTATGGTTGATTCCACTAAAATGTATCCTGATTTAACGGGAACGTGGACAGGAACATTTCAGAACCATAATGCAACTTTAAAGATAACGGATCAAACCAAAGAAAATTTTAAAGCTCATTTAAATGTTGCTTACCGCGAGCCAATGATCAAAACGATCAGCGGAACAATAAATTCTGAGACTAATAAAATTTCTATGAAGGATGATCAAAAAAGCAGGTATGAAGCCTCTTATATGGCAAACCTGTCAAAGGATATGAAAAAATTGTCAGGGACAGCCCATTTCAAAGTTGACGGGAATGATGTGAATTTTACATTTACAAAAAAATAACAACTATAAATTCGAAAGGAAAATTAAGTATGAAGAAATATATCATTTTACCTTTAGCCCTTTTATTAGGGATTTTAATTGCATCCTGTTCGGACAATTCAACTAATCCGACACCTGTAACAGAAACGGGTTCAATATTCATTAATTCGAGTCCAACTCAGGCGGCTATTTTTGTGGATGGTACAAATACAAATAAAACAACTCCAGATAGTGTTACCGGTCTTTCAACAGGTGATCACTCTGTTAAGTTAACTTTGGCAGGATATTATGACACAACATTTACTGTGACAGTACAGGCCAATCTTCAAACTACTAAACAAATAACACTTGTTACTACTTTAAATACAACTACTTTCGGACCTAAAAGGATTTATGAAAGTGCTGATCCAAGCGCAAGTGACCCGAGTGGATTGGATTTGTCAACAGGTAATACCATAGCTATTTCAACTACCGATAGTGTTAATGCAGATATTTACTATACTTCTAATGGTTATTTAGTACAAAGTGCAAATTTAAGTGGCCATATAAACAGGAAAACATTTTTCAACATCGCTTCCGGATTAAATCTGAACGATGGTATAGACTCACCAATTTATCCTACGGGTGGAACCTGGAATACCGGTATCGCCGATACTGTAACAAGATATGTTTATTTATATGATAGTGATTCCCATTATTCTAAAATAAAAATTACTGATATGGGCGGCGGTTCCGGGACTAATCCAGCCTGGGTAGAAATTACGTGGATTTATAATAATACTGCTACCGACACAAGATTTTAAGACAAGTTTTTAATTTGTTAATCTTTACTAAAGCCGTGATTTAACCTTCACGGCTTTTTTATTTTAAAAACATATTCTTTAATACAAACCACATATTAGCAGGTCTTTCAGCAAGTCTTCTTACATACCAGGAATACCATTCAGACCCGTAACTGATTAATACCCTTATTTTGTATCCTTCTTTTGCAATCTTTATTTGTTCCGAAGGTTTGATTCCATAAAGCATTTGGAATTCAAATTTATTTCTGCTTATTTCATTTGCTTCAGTATATTTTTTTATTTTCGAAATCAAATTTAAATCGTGAGTTGCGAAAGCAACTCTTGAATTTTTAGTTTTGTTGTAGTTCAAAAGTGTTTTTGCAATTTCAAAATAATTTATATCCACTAAGTGTTTTTGTGAGAAAGCAATTTCTGGTGATTCCATATAAGCCCCTTTAACAAGCCTGATATTGGAAGAAATTTGAAGCAAATCATTAATATCATCTTGTGTCCTCTTAAGATAAGCCTGCAGGCAAACTCCTATATTTGAAAAATCTTTTCTGAATGATTTATAGAATTCAATTGTTTTTTCTGTGTAGGAACTTTGTTCCATATCTATCCACACAAAATTATTTGTATTCTGAGCGGAAATTACAATTCGTTCAAAATTTGTTTTAGCCGCATCAATAGAAATATCAAACCCGATTTGTGTAAGCTTAAGGGATATTTCTGCAGGGACATTGTGTTCTGATATTTTTTTCAAAGCATCGATATAATGTTCTGTTACAGTTTCAGCCTCCGAAAGATTATTAATATTTTCACCAAGCTTTGTAAACACTGTATCTATTCCCTGCAGCTTAAATTTTGCTGCTTCATTCAATGCATCTTCAATATTCTCTCCGGGCATAAATTTCTTCAGTGCCTTTTTTACAAAAAATAACTTAGGAATGTTATTCTTCATCCACCTATTCTGAGAAGCCCAGAGAAGAAGATTACGGCTGAGACTCATTTATCGCTCCTGATTTTGTTGAGGATTCACATTTCAGAAAAAAGAATCATTTTTAGGTCGCTTAGAAAATTTAAAGGAATTAATACATATAAACAGTTAAATTTAAGTGTTCGGTTTTTCCAATTATTCTTTAAGGTGGAGCAAATGTTCAAATCTTTACTAATCTTTTTATTCATAATTTTTATATGCAGCTCAATTTTTTCTCAGGAATTAGATCACAAATATTTTAAAGAGAATATAGAGGTTTATTTCAAATTCCGTTTCACATCAAAAGCTGATTTGAATGAACTTTCCCGGATGATTTCAATTGATAATATTAAAGGCGATACTGCTTATGCTTATGCAAACGAGGAACAATATAATAATTTTCTTAAAACAGGATTTGAATTAAAAATACTTACTTCTCCCGGTAAGCTTATTAATCCTAAAATGAGCGATAATATCCGGGGAATTACTGACTGGGATACATACCCGACTTATAATACTTATGTTGCTATGATGAACCAGTTTGCAGCAGATTATCCGGACATTTGCAAGCTCGTTAATGCAGGAACAACAGTCCAGGGAAGACAAATTTTGTTTGTTAAGATTTCCGATAACGTAAATCAAAGAGAAGCCGAACCGCAGGTGATGTTATCATCATCTATGCATGGAGACGAAACAACCGGGTATGTTTTAATGCTCAGGCTAATTGATACTCTGTTAACTTCATACGGAACAGATACAAGGTTAACCAATCTTATTGATAATGATGAGATTTGGATTAACCCGCTTGCAAATCCTGACGGAACTTATCATGGAGGTAATGGTACTGTTTATAGCGCAACAAGATATAATGCAAACGGAGTTGATATAAACAGAAATTTTCCTGATCCGGCAGAAGGTCCGCATCCCGACGGTTATGCCTGGCAGCCTGAGACAATAGCAATGAAAACGCTCGCTGAGAATAATAATTTTAACATTTCAGTAAATTTCCATGGCGGAACAGAAGTTGTTAATTATCCCTGGGATACCTGGGCAAACCTTCATGCAGATGATACCTGGTGGCAATTTATTTCTCATATGTATGCCGATACTGCACAGGCAAACAGTCCCTCTGGTTATATGTCCGGTTATAATGATGGAATTACTAACGGCTATGCATGGTACCGGGTTACAGGAGGGAGACAGGATTTCTTTACTTATTTTCATCATGGCAGGGAAGTAACCATCGAGATTTCAGACACAAAGCTTCCAAGCCCTTCATCGCTTCCATCTTACTGGTATTATAATAAGGAATCGTTTCTTGATTATATAGAAAACACATATTATGGGATAAGAGGAATTGTAACAGATACATCAGGAAACCCTGTTAAGGCAAAGATACAAATTCCTTCTCACGATTTTAATAGCTCGGAAGTTTATTCTGATTCAATAACAGGCGCATATTACAGAATGATTGCTCCCGGAACTTATACTCTCACTTTTTCAGCAGATAATTATGTTGCTCAGACATTTTCAAATGTTCAGGCAATAAATTTTCAGGCAACAGAATTAAATGTTCAGCTTGTGCCGAATCAGACCCCGGTTGAATTAATCTATTTTACTGCTGTACAAAATGGAAATGATATTGATTTGAAATGGAGTACGGCTACAGAAATCAATAATAAGGGATTTGAAGTTCAACGCTTTTCGAAAAAATCAGACTGGAATCAAATTGCTTTTGTTGAAGGAAACGGTACGACGACTAAAATCCATTCTTATTCTTTTACAGACAATAATGTTAGTGAGGGGAAATATCAGTACAGGTTAAAGCAAATTGATTTTGATGGTACATTTAAATATTCAGATGTTGTAGAAGTCACTGTCACACTGCCTGATAAGTATACACTAGAACAGAATTTCCCCAATCCATTTAATCCAACGACAACAATAAAGTATTCAATTCCAGCTTCAGGATTTGTATCACTTAGAGTATATAATTTACTTGGACAGGAAGTTGCAACACTTGTAAATGAAAATAAAAAAGCCGGTAGTCACAGCGTTGTATTTAATGCATCTTCCCTTTCCAGCGGAGTGTACATATGCAAAATTATTGCTGGTCATTTTACTTCCACCAGAAAGTTGATGCTTCTCAAATAGAAATCTAATTATAAAATAAACAGCAAGCCGGTTTTTATTACCGGCTTGTAATTTATCCTCTGATTTAGTCTCAGCATATTCATTGAGATAAATTATAAACAATTCCTTTTTGCTTGTCCCTTTTTAAATTTATTTATATACTAACATATTATCGGGCTTTGTTATGATAAAAATCCGGAATAAATTATTTGAAAGGATACAGATGAAAAATAATTTACAGGTATTTATATATTTAATTGCATTGTGTTTAATCAACATTACAACTGCATATGCACAATGGTACTGGCAGAACCCAACTCCGCAGGGCAATGATCTTAATGCTGTTTCTTTTGCGGATGCAAATTACGGAATGGCAGCGGGGAATTTGGGTGCGATTATCAAAACTTCTGATGGAGGTCAAACCTGGACAAATCTGTTGAGCGGAACAAGCATAGATTTTTCGGGAATATCCTGCATTGACGCAAATACAGCAACTGTTGTTGGGGATAATGGAGTAATTAAAAGAACAACCGATGGCGGGCAATCCTGGACCGATCAAATCAGCGGCACCACAAATCCTCTTACTTCAGTATTCTTTACAGATGCAAATAATGGTTTGGCGGTAGGACTTAGTGGAAAAATTCTGAGAACAACTGATGGAGGTCAGAATTGGACAAATATCAGCGGCGGAATTAACTTTAATTTTAACGATGTGGTTTTTGCTGATATGAATAATGGAACAATAGTCGGGGTCAACGGAACAATTCTCAAAACAACTGATGCAGGTTTAACCTGGTCTCAGCAAAACAGTAATACAACATCCAATCTTTATGGTGTATCATTTGTTGATGTAAATAACGGAACGGCAGTTGGCTTTGGAGGTACAATTATCAGAACTACAAATGGAGGGCAAAATTGGATAGATCAGACACCTCCTAATGCTTATGACCTTAATGGAGTTTCATTTACAGATCCGGAAAATGGTATAGCAGCAGGAATTCTCGGTACAATATTCAGAACAACCAACGGGGGACAAACATGGTACCCCTCCTCAAGCGGTTTATTTTATGTTCTTTCGGGAGTTTCATTTATTAATTCCAATACGGCAATCATTGTAGGTCAGGCCGGAAATATCCTTAGAACAAATGACGGAGGGCTAACCTGGAACTATCCATCAGGAGGTTTTTATCAGGATTTATCAGGAATTTCCTTTATAGATGGTAATACCGGAATGGTAGTTGGTTCAGGTGGATTAATTCTTAAAACTACTGATAGCGGAGAGAACTGGAATAGCCAATCGAGCGGAACCAACAATATTCTTAATGGAGTTTCATTTTATGATGCTAATAATATAACAGTTGTTGGAACATACGGAACAATTTTAAGAACGACCGATGGAGGACAAACCTGGAGCAATCAAACAAGTGGTACAAACGAGGTTTTATTTAGTGTAGTCTTTTTGGATGTGAATACTGAAATTGCGGTCGGATCTGGTGGAACAATTCTGCGAACCACCAACGGAGGTCAAAACTGGAACATACAAACAATAACTGACAGCTATGGAATATATGGGATATCTTTTACCGATGCTATGACCGGAACAGTAGTTGGTGATAACCTACTTGGTGATGGTGCGGTCATTTTGAGAACTACAGATGGCGGAGTATCATGGATTAGTCAGAACAACCCCTCTAATTTCGGGCTTTACAGGGTATGCTTCACTGATGCAAATCATGGAACGGCGGTTGGAGGTGGTTCAACAATTCTGAGAACAACAGATGGGGGACAAACCTGGGTTCCACAATCAAGCGGATTAAGTGATGCATTATATGGAGTTGTTTTTAATGATATTAACAACGGAATTGCAGTCGGAGCAAATGGAATAATTATAAAAACAATAGACGGAGGAGATAATTGGTTTACTCAGGAAAGCGGCACAGTAAATTCTCTTTATGATGTTGCATTAGCAGGCTCCGGCAAAGTAACTACCGTAGGAGCATTTGGAACTATTTTAAGCTCAGACAACAATATCCCGGTTGAATTAAATAATTTCACAGCAAATATTAATGGGTTTAATGTAATATTGAATTGGTCAACGGCAAGCGAAACGAACAATAAAGGGTTTGAAATTGAGAAACAGAAAGAAAGTACACAAACCATATCTGGTAACTGGGAATCAATCGGATTTATAGATGGTAATGGAACAACCACAAAAAATCATTCCTATTATTTTATCGATAAAGACGTTGACCCCGGAAAATATTTATATAGTTTAAAACAGATAGATTATGATGGAAGTTGCGAGTACTCAAAAATTGTTGAAGCAGATATTTCAGTGCCTCTAAAATTTTCTTTGGAGCAGAATTATCCTAATCCGTTTAATCCAACAACCAACATCAGTTTTACTATTCCGCAAACCCGAAATATTAAGCTTGTTGTTTATAATGCAATTGGGCAGGAAGTTGCAGTTCTGGTAAATGGTATTGTTACTGCAGGTCAACATGAAGTTACATTCAACGCTAAATCATTACCTAGCGGTGCTTATTTTTATAAGCTCCAATCAGGCAATTCTGTTATGATCAAAAAAATGTTATTGCTGAAATAAAAAAGATCTTCCTAATAGTAAATAATATCATTAATTTATTTCTGTATTCAGAAGACCGTCTAAATAAGACGGCCTTCCTATTTTAATTTGACTAATCCATTCTAATTACTTCAATCTGAATTTTATGGGGATATTCATTTTAACTTTAACCGGTTTATCACGCTGCTTACCCGGAATAAATTTGGTGTCTTTAACTGCCTGCAACGCAATTTCGTCAAGCCCGCCGCCTATTCCTTTTATTACTTTTGCATCGATTACATTTCCGGATTTATCAAGTAGTGCTTCAATCGTTACTGTCCCTTCAATTTCGGCTCTTCTGGCTAACTCTGTATAACGGATTTTCTCTGCGATAGCTTTCATCCCGCCGATTGGTTCAGGATAGCTTTCAAGATATTTAAATTCAACAAATTCATCCTGGACAAACGGAGGTTTTGGAGGCTCAGGTACATCCGGCATTTTTTCATCAAGATTGATTTCAGTTGATGGAAGTATAATATCTTCAATTTCATTACTTAGTGAAGATGCGATTAGAACTGGTGGTTTTGGCGGCGGCGGAGGTTTGGGGAGTTGAATGGAAGGATCAACGACTTTAATAATAAAAATATCCGGATCGGTTTGTTTTATTTGTTGCGGCTTGCCTTTCATTGGTGCGAACTTAAAGGCAGCGATGATTAAAAGAAGAATTATAATGAAACTTAATTCAATTCCCCTTTTATAATTCCTGTTGAGGGCATTTACCCGGTTAGTAACAAAAGACATGTTCTGCTCCTTTTGTTAATGAGACTTACCCTTTTCTACAAATGATTTCCCTAAAAGTTTCTTCTTTTTAATTAATGGAAATATTTAATGCTTTTTGTGGTTGCTAATCAATAAAAAAGCGAAGCTGAAATCTTTTAAAAAACATTTAAGATATCTGCTTCGCCCGAACTGTTTTTAATTATATATTAACTTTTTATAATGTTATTAAACTTTCTCTCTCTTCGATGCATCAATTACTTTTGTACTTGCTGTCAAATAATAGAATGCAGGAATTACAAACAGTGTAAGAATAGTTGAAACTATTAATCCGCCGATAGCAACAACACCCATAGGAATTCTCATTTCTTTTCCAGCCGCCCCGATTCCAAGAGCTAATGGAAGCATGCCAAGAATGATTGCTACAGTTGCCATTATCTGAGGCTTCAGCTTTGTAGGACAGGCTTCCAGCAAAGCATCTTTCGGAAGCATTCCCTGTTCCCTTCTAAGCTGGTTGGTGTAATCAAGAATAAGGATGGCATTGTTAACCACAATTCCTATAAGCATAATAATTGCCATAAGAGATACAATGTTGAATGCAGTATTAGTAATGTACAATGCAAGTATAACTCCTATCATTGCAAGCAATACTGTTAACATAATTGAAACAGGCTGCCAGAAACTTTCAAGTATTGCAGCAAGAAGCATATATGTTAAAAATACTGCGAGGAAGAATGCAAATATCATATCCTTAATCATGTCATTCATCATTTTAACATTTCCTCCCCAGCGAATATAATATCCCGGGGGAAGGTTTAAATCAGAAAGTCTTTTGTCTATCTCGCTGGTAATATTTCCAAGAGGAACTCCGGATGCGGGAGCACCTGTAAACATTATTGAAACAAATTTATCCCGGTGAAGAATTTTTGTATAACCTTTTGTAAACTTTACATCAGCAAGCTGCGCAAGCCTGAATGGACCAGCAGGAGAAGCAACAGTGATGTTGCTTATTTTTTCGGGAGAGTTAACTGACTGGTCATCCATAGTTACTGTAATATCATATTCATTTCCAAGTTCACGATATTTTGATGATTGAATTCCTTCGACAGATGAACGAAGTGTTAATGCCAGGTCGGTAATGCTTAAGCCTGCATCAACTAATTTTTCTCTTTTAGGAAAAACTGTTATTTCCGGTTTCCCTGCACGCGAACTCTGATCAAAGTTGATCAAACCGGGAATGTCTTTTATTTTCCTTACGATTTCTTCTTTATATTGATCAAGTTTTTCGAGATCCTGTCCCATTAAAAAGAATTCTACCGGAGCGCCGGGTCCGCCGGAAGAAGAACCGAGGTCAACTTTAATTCGTGCGTTAGGAATATCAGCAAGCTCTTTCACAAAAACTGAAATCATATCCTGTAAAGAGATATTTCTTTCTTTGGCATCTACAAGTTGAACATCCATTAAAGCCATATTGGTACCGATATCCAGCTCACTCATTCTTCCGAGGTTGGTAATCATATGAGTAACTTCTTTATGTTTCTTCAGACGATTCTCTATCCCATGCAACAGCGTTCCGGTTGCCTGCAGGTTATAGCCTTCCGGCAACTCTACGGAAACTTTTATTTTTCCATCATCAAAAGAAGGCAGAAACTCGAATCCTATTTTAGATCCGAAAGTCATCATTACAAGAACAAGAATAACAAATGAAGATGCAACAACAATAAAGCTTGTAAATTTATTCTTTAGAAATCTAGCAAGCATGTTTTTGTAAAAAAGTGTCTGCCTTTCTTCAAACTCATTTAATTTTTGACTGAGTTTTCCAGGCTTATGCTCTTTGGTCAATATGAGCGAAGCAAGCATTGGAGTGAGGGTAAACGACATTATAAGCGAAAAGATTGTAGCGAACACAGCCGCAAGCGCAAGCTCTTTAAGCCACATTCCGACCATAGAGGACATATTTGCAACCGGCAAAAACACAACAAGATTTGTAAGTGTTGATGCAAGAACCGCAACCATTACCTCAGAGGTTCCCTGGTAAGCTGCCTGCTTAATTGTCTTTCCCATTTTTTTATAACGGAAAATATTTTCAATTACAACAATCGAATTGGCAACAAGAACACCGACGGAAACAGATAGTCCCATCAATGTCATCATATTTAAAGTAAGACCGAAAACCTGGAGCAGAAGGAAAGTAGAAATAATAGAAGTCGGCATAGAAAGAGCAACTATAATTGTAGACCGCAGATCATGAAGGAAAAGAAAGAGAACAAACGCAGTGAAAATAACCCCGAGGTAAATATTGCTCATTGTATCATCAACACTACTCTGTACAAATCCTGATTCGTCGTTAACAATTTCAAGGCTTGCACCCTGCGGAAGTGCAGATTTAATATCAGGTAGTGAAGTTTTGATAGCTTCCGCAACTTTTACAATATTTCCTTCAGCACTTTTAACAATACCAAGTCTCACAACATTTTCATTTCTGAAATTCTGTTTAACATTAAAGTAAACAGCTCTCTGTCTGATATCTTTTCCTACATCTTCAACATCGGCAAACTGCCTTACTTTTTTAGGTCCGAAAGGAGTCGGCACTTCCAGCTCATTTATTGCCTCAGGGCTTGCATATTGTCCATTTAACCTAACAGTATATTCCTGATCTCCTATCTGGAAATAACCCCCCGGTATATCCATATTATGAATTTTAAGAATCTGGCTGAGCTGCGGAAGAGAAATGGAATTTTCATAAACTTCTTTATTGTTAAGAATTACACGCACCTCTCTTTCCTGTCCTCCGGTTATCTGAACATTCGCCACTCCTTCAATCTGAGAGAAGCGGTCTTTCAAAGTTTTATCGGCGATCTCATAAAGCTGTCTCGGATCAAGATTACCGCTTAATACAAGATCGACAACGGGAAACTGTTTAAGATCAACTTTCTGAACTATCGGTTTCTTTGAATCTTCAGGCAAATCATTTATGATTTCATCAACTTTGTTTTTCACTTCCTGGTTTGCAACATCAACATTTTTACCCATCTGAAACTCGATGATTAAAATTGATAAACCATCGAGAGAATATGATTCGACCCTTTCAATCCTGCTGATTGTTGAAATTGATTCTTCTATTCTTTTGCTGATAAGAGTTTCGATTTCTTTAGGACCTGCACCCGGGTAAACGGTTGAAATAGTTACATAAGGAATTTCAACATCAGGCTGAAGGTTTAAATTCAATCTGAAAAATGCTATTATTCCGAAGATTACAAAAACAAGAAGACCGACGGTAGTTAAGACCGGGCGGTTTATAGAAACTTTTGCAAGAAACATTTTTAAATCCCTTCTATTGAATCACTTTTACAGTTGTTCCGTTATCAAGCTGATCGGCTCCGGTTATAATAAGCCTGTCGCCCGGTTTTAATCCTTTGCTCAGCTCATAATAAATTCCGCTGTCGTGTCCATTCTCTGCATAAACTTTTACTGCTTTGCCATTATTTTCTGTAAAAAGATAGAAACCATTTTCATCTGTCATTAATAAATTGCGGGGGATAATAATCGCATTCGGGTTTTCATAAACAAGAACTTTAATTTCGACCGTAACGCCGTTCATTAGTTCATTACGGGAATTGTCGAATTCCGATTCGACATAGAATGATTGCTTCGCAGGATCAATTCCAAGTGAAACATCCGTAATCTTTCCAGGAAAATCTTTATCATTATAAACAGCGATAGTCTTCATCCCCTTTTTAATTAACCCTATTTCCTTCTCTGAAACCCAGATTTTTGCGCGCATTTGATTTGTCTGTGCAACAGTGAAAAGATAAGCATCCTTATTAACGTTATCGCCTTCATTCACTTTCAAATCTACTATTCTTCCGTCAAAAGGGGACTCAATAAAAAGCATTTGCTTTAATGATTCATAATTTCTTTTGCTTACGAGATACTGAGTTTCCGCACCATCGTAATTTGCCTGCGAAGTTTCACCGGCTGCCAGTAAAGATTTAATTCTGTCATAATTTTTCTTATTGTTTTCATAAGATGTTTTAGCCTGTTCATACTGAAGTGCAGGATTGTCCGTATCGAACTGGACGACAACCTGGTTCTCTTTTATATAGTCACCGACATTTGCATTAATCTTTTCTATTTTTCCGCCAATCATTGCTCCTTTTGTTGCTTCCTTTATCCCCGTTAACTTAGAATAAAAGCTCAGGTATTTCTGAAAGGGTTTGTAAGCAACTGTTTCAACTTTAACAGGAATTCCTTCTTCAGTCTGAATCTCTTCCATACTTTTTGCGGCTTCTTCACCTTTACTTCCGCAGCCTAAAAAGAAAAGCATAAGCATAGCTATTGTGCAATACAAACTTAATTTTATTAAAGGTCTCATTTCAATCATCTTCTCCTCTATTGGATTAATTTGAAAAATCTTTTTAATCATTTAATAAATCGAAGATTGAATAATATTCCGGCGGAACTTTTCCAATCATCTGGTCAAGCTCAAAACGTGTAATTAAATAACTGTAGACTGTCTGGAGCCTGTTTAGCCTCGCCTGCCTTAAGGCAATATCCGCATTCTGAACTTCAAGCTGGCTGCTTGTGCCTTCCTTATATCTCACCGTAGCTATATCGTAGGCTCTTTCTGCAAGAGAAACATTTTTATCCTGGCTCTCAACTACAGCTTTAACTCTTATCAGTTCATTTATTTTTGATTTAACCTGTGCTGTTAAATAATCCTTAAGCTGTGATAACTGTTCTTCTGTCTGATGGTAGGTTAATGTCGATTGCTCAACCCGATGAGCAGTCTGTTGGCCTTTCCATAAATTAATTGAAAAGTTTACTCCCACAGTTAAGGATGAATAATTCTGAAAGTCCCATTTATCCGAAGAGCCTGCATAAGAATAATCACCAAATGCAGCAATATTCGGCCAGTATTCAGCACGGTCCAAATCGATAAAAGCATCATCAACCTGAGCCTTTAGATCAAGTGTATTAATAGTGAGATTTGATTTCAGAACTTCATCAATCATATCCTGCGGTTCAGGAATTGGAATCGGTTGATAAGTGATGTTCCCGTCCACTTTTATTTCAGTTTCAGGATTTAATCCAAGTAAAATTTTCAAACCATCTGCTGCATCCTTTAATTTATTTTCCATATCAAGCAAAGTTGGTCTTATATTTTCAACCTGTACTTCAGCCTGAAGATTATCGAATTCAGAAACAAGCCCCTGCCCGTAAAGAGCGGTTACATTTTTATAATTCTCCTGTGCATTTTCAAAGCTGGCTTTTGTTATCTCGTAAACCTCTTTAGTCAGTAAAACTCCATAGAATGCTTTTTCAACATTAAGTACTGTTGCAGAAACGGTACTCTTTAACTGTTCTTTTGAAAGGTCGAGGTAAATCCGGGAGGCACCTATCCCGCGAAACACGGCGGAACTGAACAACACCTGTGTTAACTGCAGACTTGTTTGATAATTATTTGCAAGAGTAAATGACTGGAGACTGTAACCAACAGGTTTAAATTTGCTGTTATCACGCGGAATAACATTTTCATCAAACAGGATTGAATAAGTTGCATTTCCAAGAAGAGCTCCGAAATCCGGGAAAGGGGTTTGCGGTTTATTAATAAAGTGATTAAACCCTGCGGATAAATCCAGGCTCGGCAATGCATATCCGAAAGCTTCGTGAACAGCGGCATTAGCTTTTTCTACATTCATTTCTGCAATTTTAACATCGCTGTTATTTTTAAGTGCTGTTCTTATTGCTTCATCAAGGGTGAATGTTTGAGTCTGGGAATAAGAAAAACTGGTTACCAAACAACTAAAAATTACTAAAAGATATTTCGATTTTATTTTCATTTATCTTCCGGTCTGTTTTAATGTTAAAAATGGGAGATGAGATAGATTTCCCCGAACGAAAGGTTAGGCCTGTTCGCTCCAAATTGGAAAAACCCGGTTTGTATCTGAGATTCATTTAATCTCCCCCGAACACAAAAAAATTAAGTTTAACATCCCCTTTTTATTCCTTTTCCGTTTCGGTTTCAGAAAAAGAATAAAAAGTACAATCCAAACTTAGGGAATTAATAAGGAATTTGTAAATAAAAAGAATGTTAAATATTTAGGAATTATGTGAGTGGTTAATATTTATGGTGAGTGGGAAAGAAGATATGCCAGATTTTTAAAATCTGGCATATCTAAAACTTTATTTCAGTCTTTTGGGTCCAGCTTTTTTAACTTCATCTGAAGTTCCATCTGCAAACAGCTTAAAGTTTTCTATAAACCTTGCAGCAAGTGCATCATACTTTTTCCAGTACTCATCTTTGTTTCCCCAGCTTGAGGAAGGATCAAGTACATCTTCAGGTACATCGGGACAGCTTAGCGGAACTTCGAATCCGAACAGCTTATCTTTTCTGTATTTTACTTTATCAAGCTTTCCATCGAGAGCAGCATTGAGAAGATTTCGTGTATGACGAATACTGATTCGTTTTCCTACTCCGAACCTTCCGCCTACCCAGCCTGTATTTACAAGCCATACATTTGCCTTGTGCTTCAACATTCTCTGCTTCAGCATTTCGGAATATTCATAAGGATGACGAACCATAAAAGGAGCGCCAAAACAAGCACTGAATGTAATCTGCGGTTCAATTCCCAAACCGATTTCAGTTCCGGCGATTTTTGAAGTGTAACCGCTTATAAAATGATACTGTGCCTGGGCAGGATTTAGTTTTGCAATCGGGGGAAGCACTCCTGATGCATCGCAGGTAAGGAAAATTATATTTTTAGGGTGGCTTCTTACATAAGCATCTTCAACAACATTTGGTATAAATTCAAGCGGATAAGATGCCCTTGTATTTTCAGTAATATGATCATCATCCAAATCTATATTTCTTGATACCGGATCATAAACTACATTTTCAAGTATAGTTCCGAATCTTCTTGTGGTTGCATAAATTTCAGGTTCATGTTCGGCAGAAAGTCTTATCACCTTAGCATAACATCCGCCTTCAAAATTAAATACTCCCTGGCTGCTCCAGCCGTGTTCGTCGTCTCCGATTAATCCTCTTGTAGGATCTGCGGAAAGAGTTGTTTTTCCGGTTCCGCTTAAACCGAAGAACAATGCAACATCATCTTTTTTACCCACATTCGCGGAACAATGCATCGGGAGAACGTCTTCAAATGTTAAAAGAAAATTCAGAACTGTAAAAACTGATTTTTTTATTTCACCGCCGTAAAGGGAGTTGGCAATTATTGCCGTTCTTTCTGCAAAGTTAAGAACGATTGCCGTCTCAGTTCTTGTTCCGTCAATTGAAGGATCAACATTAAATCCGGGCAAAGCTATTATAGTAAAATCCGGGACAAACTTTTTTAGTTCGTCCGGATCATTTGTTGTGATGAACATATTTCTTGCAAATAAACTATGCCAAGCTTTTTCGGTTATAATCCTGATAGGCATTCTGTAATCGGGATCGGCACCGGCATAGCAGTCCTGCACAAACAATTCCTCACCCTGGCAGTAAGCCTGCACTCTTCCCATTATCTGGTTAAACTTTTCAGAGCTGAAAGGACGGTTATAAATTCCCCACCAGATTTTATCATTGGTGGTTTGTTCCTGAACAACGAATTTATCTGCAGCAGCACGGGCTGTATGCTTTCCTGTATTCACAACGATTGCACCGTGCCTTGTAATTTTTCCTTCGTTACGGAAAACTATTTCTTCATAAAGAGCTTCATCGGGAAGATTCCAGAAAACCCTATCGAGCTCCTTAAATCCATGATTCTTTAACCTGAAATCTGAAGCAAGAACTGTTGCCTGCTTAGTTGCGGGGGTATCGAATTCGAGATATTTCATGACCAATCCCTCACTAATTTTCTGTCACCAATGTAAAGTTCATTTGGAGAATTCGGATCGAGAGCCCATTTCATTCTTTCAATTCCTTCAGTAACATCTTTAATTGAACCGCAGTAGCTTAAACGGAGATAACCTTCCATACCAAACTCGGCACCGGGTACTGTTAGTACCTGGACTTTATCAATAAGGTATTCCGAAAGCTTGTTTGAACTTTTATCATAAACTGAAAAATCAGCAAAGCAATAAAATGTACCGTCGGGTTTGGTTACTTTTACTCCTTCAAACGATTTTAAAAGATCAATCATTACATTACGGTTATTTTCCAGAGTTGTACGAAGGCTTTCCACCCCCGATTGAATTCCATTGATTGCACCAATAGCAGCCTTTTGCAATAAAACGGAGGGACCGGAAGTCTGGTGTCCCTGAATGTTTGCCATTGCTTCAATCAGCTTTTTATTTGCAACTGCCCAGCCGATACGGAAACCTGTCATAGCATACTGCTTTGAAACTCCGTTAATGACAATCAGTTTTGAATTCTCATCGAGCTTCTTTGCATATTTGTAGCAGTTGATTGGTTTTCTTCCATCAAAAATCAAGCGATGGTAAATATCATCCATTATAAGGTAAAGATCTCGCTTCTCGCAGAACTCAACAACATCGGCAATGAATTCCTCCGAGTACATTGCGCCGGAAGGATTATTAGGACTATTAATTATTACAGCTTTTGTGTATGAACCGACACGGTCTTCAATATCTTTTAAACGGGGATAAAAAGTTCCATCCTCTGCATGAGCCGCAACTCCTATTGCGCCGACAAGCTTTGCCATATCAGGATAGCTTACCCAGTAGGGTGCAGGATATATAACCTCTTCCTGCGGGTTAAGAATTGCCTGCAGAGCAACCATAATTGCCTGCTTTGCTCCACCTGAGGCAATGACGTTTTCAGGATTAACTTTTCTTCCGTAAAATTCCTCGGTGTACCGGATAATTGCCTGTTTTAAGGCAGGGATACCATCCGCCGGGGCGTACCGAACTTCCCCGGTATTAAGATGTGCAGCAGTTGCAAGTATTGCATCCATTGGCACTTTACTTTTAGGTTCACCGCCGCCAAGATGAATTACAGGGTCACCTTTTTCTTTTAAAATGGCAAACTTCTCATTCAGCTTTAATGTAGGAGAAGCCTTTATCGATTTTGCTATCAGACTTAAACTCATATATAATCCCCGTAGATTAACTATAGATTTGCAAAAAAATTTACATATCAAAATTATTGGTAGTTTAACTGATAAGCAAGATAATATTATGTAATTTTGACAAATTCAAAATAAATCCATGAACATAAAAAACATTTTAAGGGATATTCCCAATAATATTCCTGAAGAAATAATTGAGGAAATCGTTTCATCAGAGAACATAAGGTTAGAAAGAATAATTTCGAAAGGTCACTCATCACCCCCAAATTTCTGGTATAATCAGGAAGAGAATGAATGGGTAATTTTAATTAAAGGAAAAGCGAAACTGAAATTTTCTGATGAAAATGAATTGGTTGAATTAAATACCGGAGATTATATTAATATTCCTTCACATAAAAAACACAGGGTAGAATGGACTGATCCTAAAAGTGAAACGATCTGGCTGGCGGTGTTTTATTAAAGGAATAATGAAAATACAAAACCCGACATTAAAACCGGGTTCTTAAAATTTTATGTCAGCAGGATTATTTTAATAAAAGCATCTTCTTAGATGATACAAAAGTTCTGCTGTTTCCTTTTGCCTCTATCCTGTAAACATAAACTCCTGATGGTAAATTTGGAGCGTTAAAATTTACAGATTGATAGCCGGCTTCATAAGAATTGTGTATAACTATGCTAACGAGCTCTCCGATTATATTATAAACATTCAGGGTTACATCAGATTTTTCCGGAAGGTTAAAATTTATTGTCGTTGCTGGATTAAACGGATTAGGATAGTTTTGTGATAGACTAAATTGTACAGGAGCTTTTACTGTTACTTCAACTTCTTTACTGTATACAGATTGTCCTCCTAAGTCAATTTGCTTCAATCTGTAATAATAAGTCCCGGGTTCAAGTGATTTATCTTCATAATTGTAATTACTGATTTTGGTTGTACTTCCATTTCCCTGAACATATCCTGCTTTTCTAAAATTACTTTTGATGCCGGTTGTTTTGTTTAAAGCGGCACGTTCAATTTCAAATCCTTTATTGTTAGCTTCCGTTGCAGTTGACCATTGAATTAAAATATTATCATCAACGGAATTTGCAGCAAAAGAAGTAAGCTCAACAGGAGTAGTTGTCTGCGAAACTTCCAATGCTGCATTGTACACATTTAATCTTCCGCCGCTTACTGTTATTCCTTCAAGTGCCGGAATTACATCGACTCCCGCAAGAAGATAATTCTTAAATAATAAAGCTCCGTTGGCAGGGTCATTTTTGTATGTGTTCATCAGGTTTGAATCTGCAGCGGCAAACATTAATGCAATAGCGCCGGTTACCTGCGGAGTTGCCATCGAGGTTCCCGATAGGTTTGAATATGAATTACCCGGCACTGTTGATAGTATACTTGTTCCCGGCGCTCCAAGATCAATCGTTTCAAGTCCGTAAGCCGCACTGCTGTTTTTCAAATCGTTATTTGTTGTATTGGTTACTGCTACTAAAAAAGGACTGGGGCAGGCTGTAGGAACATCTCCCTCCACATCAATATTTATATTAAGATTTGCGGTTGCAGCGCAGCTCAGAATTCCCTGAACCCCCATTGAATCATACATGGCACACCAGATTGGATAATCTTCCGGTTGTCCGTAATCAACACCGAATGATGAATTTGTGGCAACAACAAATGCTCCTTCCGCTCCGTTAGTTTCATTATAACGGGCTCTCATTTCAAGCACATAACCATAACCGGCAACTACAATAGCTTCAGTCCCCGATGAAGCAGCAACAGGCATAACCTGTGTGTACCAGTTTACTCCGGAAACTCCCAAATTATTATTGCCGTGTGCAGCAGCTATGCCTGAAACATGAGTACCGTGAAAATCGGATGGAACATTACCATTATTATTATAGGCATTCCATCCCCTGAAATCGTCAATATATCCATTGTTATCATCATCAATTCCATTGTTCGGAATTTCTGCATAGTTATGCCAGTAAGTTAAATCTTCATGATTCAAGTCGCATCCGCCATCTACAATTGCGACTACAATTGTATCACCCAGTTTTGTTAAGCCTCCTGTAGTAATATCCCAGGCTTCCGGTGCATCAATATCGGCATCGGGAGTTCCGCCATTCTGACCAGTATTATTTAAAGCCCATTGCTGATTAAACATCGGGTCATCTGGAAATGTTGCAAGTATTGAGCCGCTGTTCCTGCTTTGAACATAATGATTAAACTGTACGATGTTCACGTTCTTATTTTGTTTGATTTGAAACAGAACATGATCGGAAGATATTTTAGCAGGATTATATTTAAATAACCAGATGTTCATTCTCTTTGATAGAAGCCTTACATCCTTTAGATCAATAGATTGAAAAGAATCCTTTAAGTCCTTTATTGAAGAGTTTTCTTTTAACTGAATTATAAGTTCTCCCGCGACATAATTTTTTTGCTGTGCAAATCCGGCAGAACATATAAACATAAGTGCAAAGAACAAAATGGTTGAATATTTTTTCATCAGGCCTAACCTTTTAAATGGTGGAGGGAAACATTATTTCAATTTTTGAAGTTAAGTATTTTTATTTAAATAATTAAGAAAAAAAAGAAAAACCCCCTGTTTTTTTTAGATAGTGCTTTCAGAGAATTTCAAGAATAATAACTATCCCGATTTCTTCCTTTCCCCATCCCGATATGTTTAGGAAGGGTTTCATCTTCAAAATCATTTTTGGAAGGCTCGTCATTGTTTTCTTCTTGGTTCGATTCATGAAGTTCGGGGTTTAGGGAATAAGAAGTTTTTGCTGCATTTAAAGCTGCTTTGAGACCCGCAATTTCTTTTTCAATTACAGATACTGGCTTATCGATTTTACCTTTTGCATATTTTTGAACTGTATTCATCATTTCCTCCGCTTTACTTTTTAGTAGTTCTGCAGATGATCTGGAATTCCTGATAAGATTATTCGATTTTGTTCTTGCTTTATTTAAGTAATTATCCGCCTTTAACTTGATGTCCTCTCTTATATCCTTTCCACTTTTGGGACTTAAAAGCAGTAATGATGACGCCCCTAATAATCCACCCACAATGAAAGCTGTAATACTAAAATTTCTTTCGTGTTCAGGCATTATAACCTCCCTTTAATTGTTCTTTTCAATACTGGTGTCAATTTAAAAAAAATAAATTAAAAATACTGTGTTCAATGATTATTCCGGAAATATAAATAACTTTTACGGAAGAGTATGAGACGCAATAATGTTTTAAATTATTTGATATATTAACATTAAGAATCCAGTAACTTTTCAACTTTATTTTAAATTAACCTTTAACAAAAAAAGAGGAATATATGTGGAAAGAATTTAAAGAATTCGCCATGAAGGGAAATGTAATAGACATGGCCGTTGGTATTATCATAGGCGCTGCATTCGGCACAATTGTGAAGTCACTTGTATCAGATATCATTATGCCCCCAATCGGTTTGCTTCTTGGTCATGTGGATTTCAGCAACCTGTTCTGGACGATAAAGGAAGGCGCAGCAGCGGCAGGTCCATATGCAACAGTTGATGCAGCTCAGAAAGCGGGAGCAGTTACTATTAATTATGGCGTTTTTATAAATACGGTTATCAGTTTTCTGATAGTTGCATTTGCAATTTTCATTGTTATCAAGTCTCTGAATAAAATGAAAAGAAAACAGGAAGAAATTCCCCCGGCAGCACCAACCACAAAAAATTGCCCTTATTGCTTTGAAACAATTTCACTGAATGCAACAAGGTGTTCGCATTGCACTTCAGAATTAAAATAATATTTGTAAATAAATTTGATTTCAACAGGCGGTAATTATTGTGCCGCCTTTTTTATTTCAACAAATCTTCTTATTTCTTCATTCGATAGCTCCTTTATTTCTCCCGGGTTCATGTTTCCAATAGTAATATTTTCTATTCTTACGCGCACTAACCTTAAAGTAGGGAAGCCAATAGCTGCGGTCATTCTTCTTACCTGCCTGTTTTTACCCTCTGTCAAAATTATTCTAATCCAGCAATCGGGTACATTTTTTCTGAACCTGACAGGAGGATTGCGTAAAGGAAGCAAAGGTTTATCAATTAGTTCTGCAGATGCCGGGAGTGTTTTTCTTCCTTTTATTAATACACCTATCTTTAAAAGCTTAAGATCTTTTTCACGCGGAATTCCTTCAACCTGGACAAAATATTCCCTTTCGTGTTTATAAACCGGATTTAACAATAAGCCTGTAATTGATTTATCATCGGTTAGGATCAACAAACCTTCACTATCGAAATCCAGTCTGCCAACAGGGTAAACGTTCCCGGGAAAATCAAATATGTTCTTTAAAGTCAATCGTCCCTCAAAATCAGTAAATTGGGAAAGCACACCATATGGTTTATAGATTTTATAGTAGCTGAATTTTTTCGGGGGCATAATTATGTGTTATACTGTCTGTGTTTTCACGGTGATAAATGTAAGTATCAAAATTCACTTTTTTAATTTTAAATTTTTCTGAAGCTCTTTTAAGAAATTCTGAATCTTCACTGTAAATATTTTCCTTAAAGCCGTTAAGTGACTGAAACACATTCCTTTTTCCAAAGAAAGTGGCTCCAATCGTACATTCGGAAAGATGGACAAAACAGTATGGATTATCTTTGTCTCTCACAAACTCATCGCCAATAACTTTCATACCGCCATGAATAAAATCAATTTCCGGATGATTATTCATAAAATTCATTCTTAACAATAAATGATCAGGTTTGTATTCATCATCACTATCAAGGAAAGTAATAAAATCACCCGCCGAAAGGTTTATTCCCCGGTTACGACTGTATGCAAGTTTCCTGTTTGCCTGCTTAAATACTTTAATATTTTCAAAAAGATTTTCGTACTCTCTGAGAATTTTGTTTGAATTATCAGTGCTTCCATCATCTATTGCAATAAGTTCCCAGTTACACAAAAATTGTGATAAAAGTGAATTAATAGACCTTTTTAACGAGTTCTCCCTGTTAAAAACAGTAAGAATTACAGAAACCAAATGCTTTTCAGGATTCATTTATTAATAGCCCGGTATGAACTTTTATATTCACAAATTCGTCAAATATTCGTTTTAGGAGATTATTACACAAATATAATCTTTACCGAAATAAGATTCATTCTAAATAAACTGCCGCTTGCAAGATTCACATTTTGCATCTGTTATTTGAAAAATATAATAGTTAAGTTGACATACAATATTTCTTTTCCCTCATAGAATTATGGAGGATATTATGGCTTTCAGAGATCAGCAAAAATATTTGGATGCTTTAAGAAAATATGAGAGGAAGTTCACACGTGAAGAAACTGAAATGTACAAGATGTTTCAGAAAATGCATAAGGATGAAGAGGATTTTGATACAGTTTCATTAAAGGAACTTAAAGATTTATACGATAAATATTACGTCCCGGCAGACAGGACAAAACTGGAAAATCTGTTTAAGAAAAAAGAAGAGCAATAAAATTAAAACCCGGGATTATTTATTAACGATTTCATCCCTGTTTCGCCAGGTATTAGGGGAGAAACCCATAATCCACATACAATTTTATCATTGATAAATAAAATCATTGTAAGTATTTTTTGATTCTTTTCATTTTGAGGTTATAATGAGCAATAAAGTTCTTCACAAAATATTTGCGGCTGTAACTTTCCTGATATCTCTGTTTGTTTTGTTCTCTACCGTACAGCCCTCGGTTTCTTTCTGGGACTGCGGTGAATTCATAGCTTCTGCAAGATATCTTCAGGTTCCGCATCCCCCGGGAGCCCCTTTCTTTACGCTGCTCGGTAAAGTTTTCTCAATGGTTCCTTTTGTGGAGAACATTGGCTTAAGAGTTAATACCATATCTGTACTAGCCAGTGCATTTACGATATTATTCCTGTATTTAATCGCAGTTAAGCTGATAGAAGCTTACCGCGGAAAAACTCCTAAGAATACACTGGATGCTGTTGCCACGTATCTCGCTGCTTCGATTGGCGCCCTCTCATTTTCATTCAGTGATACTTTCTGGTTCAATGGAGTTGAAGCTGAAGTTTATGCTTCCAGTATTTTTCTCGTGGCATTTGTTACCTGGCTAATTGTAAGATGGTATGAGCAGGCGGACAGAACAGACAATGAAAAATATATACTTATGATCGCATATCTCATTGGTATTGCAACAGGTGTTCATCTTATGGCAATACTTGCTATTGTCCCGGTTACTATGGTTATTCTCTTCAGAAAATATCTGGTTGATGAAGAAGCCTGTAAGAAAACAGCTTATATATTTTTGATTCACGTTGCGGTGATTATAGTTTTTTCACTTGCAATGTGGGCAAGTGCAACTTCTACTACGCCGCCTTCGCCGGAGGAATACCAGGCATACGACACTAAATTTAAACTCGTAGCCCTTGGTATTAGTGCTCTTATAATGGGAATTTTTTATAAGCAGGTATTTACGCGAAATTCATTTTACTTACCATTAATAATAGGAGGAATTGCGCTTTTTGTCGTTTACCCCGGAGTTGTAAAAATGTTACCCGGCCTGATGGCAGATATTGCAGGTGATAATAGTTTTCTGGCTGCTGTAATAATATTTGTTATTTTTGGTGCTTTGTGGTATGGGGTTATATATTCAAGGAGGGAAAGCAAGCCCACACTTCACCTGATTTTAATGTCATTTATTTTAGTGCTTATTGGGTTTACCACTTACTCAATGGTCATAATCCGTTCAAATATGACCCCGCCAATGAATGAAAATGATCCTGATAATTTTACAGAGCTTGTAAGTTATCTAAACAGAGAGCAATATGGCGACTTTCCGATTTTTAAGAGAAGGTTTGCAACAGAACCTCACCAGATGGTTGTATATAATGATTATTCAAGTGACCTCGACTTCTTCTGGCGCTACCAGATGAACCATATGATGACGCGCTACTGGTTTTGGAATTATGCTGGTCGTGAAGGATGGCAGCAGGATGATGGTCCGGATATAGCTCCGTTTAACCAGGTTGGTAATTTCTTTGGAAATATTCTAGGGGGAATTCATTTTGCCGGTGATGCAAAGGATTCTCTTTATGCCATTCCACTTCTGCTCGGGCTTTTGGGTATTTACTTCCATTTTAAAAAAGATTGGAAGATGGCTTCTACATTTATGGTTATGTTTATTCTGATGGGTTATCTCACAGCTTTTTACCAGAACCAGCAGCAGCCTCAGCCCCGTGAAAGAGATTACTTTTATGTGGGTGCTTTCTTTGTTTTTTCAATCTGGATAGCCATAGGTATGCGCGGTATTATTGATCTTTTAATGGAAAAGATAAACCAGGAGAGTTTAAAAACAGCAAGCGTTGTTGGAATGCTGGCTTTTGGGGTGGTTTTTGTTCCTTATAATATGCTTGTAACAAACTACTTTACACACGACCGTTCCAAAAACTGGGTGCCATGGGATTATTCATACAATCTTCTTCAAAGCTGTGCACCAAATGCTGTACTTTTTACAAATGGTGATAATGATACTTTTCCTTTATGGTATTTGCAGGATGTTGAAGGAATCCGGAGGGATGTTAAAATTGCAAATCTCAGCTTACTTAATACCAACTGGTATATTGAACAATTGAAAAACGATGATCCTTATGGAGTTGGAACTGTGAACATAAATATGAGCAATGCCGAAATTGATCAGCTAAGACCTATTCAATGGGATCCTCAGAAAATAACAATACCGGTTCCCAAAACTAACAGTCAGCAGACTCTTACAGATGTTTACCAGAGATATGATATCTCCGATTCATCGGTTATGAAGCAGGGAGATATTCAATTTACTATGAAGAATACTCTTACCTTTGGTAAGGTTAAGGCAGTCAGGGTTCAGGATCTTATGGTTAAAGAAATTGTACAGGATAATAACTGGCAGCGCCCGATATATTTCGCAGTAACCTGTTCCGATGACAGTAAAATCGGGCTTCAGGATTATTTAAAGATGGAAGGTATGGCACTTCGCCTTGTTCCTGAAAAGAGGCAACCGGGAATCGAATTTGTAAATCAGGAAAAATTGGAGAAAGAACTGACAGAAAACCCGGGCTACAGTAAAACTTATAAACCCGGATTTAAATTCAGAGGGCTTAATAATCCACATATCTTTTTTGATGATAATCATGTAAGGATGACACAGAATTATCGTAATGCTTTTATGCGTCTCGCAATATATTATTTGAATACAAATAAAGATCAGCAGGCGGTTGCAACACTTGATGAAATGGAAAAGGATATACCACGTGAAGTTATCCCAATGGATTATGAAATCCTGTTTGAAGTGGGCAATATGTATTACAATGCCGGTGCACAAAAACAATACAAAGAAATTGCCGGTGAAGTAGAAAAACAAGCGTTAATAAGATTGGAACAAAATCCTGAGGATGTTCAGTCGTATTATAATCCTTACAGGATATTAATTGAAACATATGAGAATCTGAAAGATAATAACAAGCTGCTGGGAATCTGGCAAAGGTTAGGCGAAATGTATCCGAACGACCGGAATGTTAAAGCTAACATTGCTAAATATGAAAGTCTTACCAGGAATGGTCAGGATACAATTCCCAAACCTGATACTACAGGGAAATAAATCACCCGCAAAATTTTTAATATAAGCGGCTCTTTTGCCGCTTATTTTTTGTACAATAGAAACTGATTAATAAACTTATTTCAAAATGAAAATACTTGTTCTTGCACTCTCGGGAATCGGGGATGCACTTATGTTTACTCCTGCTTTGCAGCTAATGCGTAAAGAGATGCCGGACGCACAGATTGATGCACTTGTTATGTATAAGGGAGTTAAGGATATGTATGAAAGAAATTACGGCTTCAACAATGTTTTCTATTTTGATTTTTTGAAAGAAGGGGTAGTACAATCTTTAAAATATATTATGAGGCTCAGGCATAAATATGACGCATCAATAAATGTTTATCCTTCAAACAGGAAGGAATATAACCTGATAAATTTTTTAATCGGTGCGGAAAAGAGAGCAGGAGTAAAATATCTTAGAAAAGATTTACAAAACCTTGGTGATCTGAACAATATAAATGTGCTTGAAAATGATGAAACACATAACGTTCAAACCAATATAGAGCTTGTTGAGAAGCTATTAAATAAAAAATTTGATGAAGAGCCGGCACTGAATTTTCCCTTAATAAAAGAGGATGAAAATTTTGCTCAAAAATTTCTTTCAGAAAATAACATAGAAGATTCCGATAAATTAATAGGATTCCACCCTGGTTCAGCCACACTTAAAAATCATATTAAAAGAAGATGGGAGCCTGAAAAGTTTGCTGAGCTTGGCAAAAAATTAATTGAAGAGAAGAATACAAAAATAATAATCTTCGGCGGACCGGAAGAAAAAGAACTTAAAAGACAAATTAAGGATTTAATAAATTCTGAAAAAGCTTTTATAATTGAATCCGGCAACTTGCCTGAAAGTGCAGCGATTATGGCAAAGTGTAATATTTTTGTTTCCAATGACTCCAGTTTGATGCACGTTGCTTCTGCATTGAAGTTAAAAGTTGTGGCTATCCTTGGACCGACTAATCCTCATTATATTCATCCCTGGAAAACGGAGCATAAAATTGTAAGGTTAAATTTAGATTGTTCTCCCTGCTTTATTTATTCACCACGTCCATTAATATGTTTTCGTGAAGATGTTCTCTTTAAATGTATAAAAGAGCTAACAGTTGATATGGTTTATAATGCTGTGGTAAACCTTCGAAGTTAAAGCTCCGCAAACAATTTGCTAACCTCGAAGGTTGCTCTCAAGATATTCAACTATCTCTTCAACAGTTTCAAAGTTTTTTACCAGCCCGGTCACCCTGTTTTCAAATAACAACTGCTTGTCAATTATTTCTGCAATTTCTTTCCACATAACAGAGTGAGTTGCAATTGGTTTTACAGGAAGCAATTTTTTATTCATCAACTCCCAGATAAATGCAAGCTCAAGCAAGGTACCGGTTCCTCCCTGTAAAATAACATAACCGTCTCCATAGCTAATGAGCTTCTGAAGCCGTTCATTTAAATCATTGCATTTTATTTCTTTTGTTAAATACCTGCTTTGAATTGCTCCCCAGCCGTTTACTGTTATTCCTATTGCTTCTGCACCATTTTCATTTGCACCTTTACTTACGGCATTCATTATTCCCTGGTAGCCGCCTGTACAAACATTAAATCCTTTTTGAGCAAGAAGAGAACCAAGCCGAAAAGCAGTATTAAATTGTTCTTCATTTTCTTTTGGTTTTGAACTGCCGAATACGGTTATTGTTTTTTTCATCTGTAATTAAACTGTTAGTTTGAAAGAAGTGTAAATATAAAGAAATGTTCAATTGAGGTAAAAATTGAAGAAATACCAACATTGTGTTAATAGAAAATTTAAAACCATTGATACTTAATTTATTTTTGTGTAAAATTTTTTGTAGTTCTTTAGGGTTTTTTCAGCGGGAAACAAGTAAGGCTTTTATAAACTTAATCCTGCTGATGTTATCATAAATAATACTATGGGGATAGCGTGAAAATTTTTTTGTTCGCCGCAATCGTAATTTTTTTATCTCTTATAATGTTATCCTGCAAAAAGGATAATCCAATTCCTCCGGGTGATCAGCCTAAAATAAATTTAACCCTTGCAGACACAAGCTGCACAGAAGTGTGGCTAAGGTTGACAACTAAAAATGTCAATCCCCCTGCAGAAGTAACATTAAAGCAGGATGACAGTGTAACTCACTCAATCAATCTGAACAGTGCAGACACATTGCTTTATGTAGATTCACTTCTCCCCAACCACACATACAAATTTCAATCAGTCATTAAGTCAATCAGCAAATCAAGCAATTCGCTTACCGTTACAACTATGGACACCATCTCCCACGACTACACCTGGCAAATGTTTAGTTTCGGGGATCCTGCAGCAGGCAGCAGCGAGCTTAATGATGTTGCAATAATAGACGAGAATAATATCTGGGCAGTAGGTGAGATTTATTTGCTGGATTCTACCGGAGTGCCTGACCCAAATGCTTATAATGCTGTACACTGGGATGGAAGCCAATGAAAATTAAAAAGAATTCGATATTATGGAAGCTGTAGTGCAATTGAATTTCCGCCCCTAAAAGCAATTTGGGCATTTTCTGATTCTGATTTAGTAATCACTAATGGAGGAAGTATTGGCTGGTTCGATGGAAACACTGTTATTTTAGATTGTGAGGTAAACCCATTATTAACCGGGGCAATTAACAAAATATGGGGAACTTCTAAGAATGATATATATGTTGTTGGAAACTCCGGAAGTTTAGCTCATTACAAAAACAGACAATGGAGTAGAATAGAAAGCGGAACTGCAACTAACTTAAATGACATTTGGGGATATAATAATATTTCAACAAATTCTGTTTTAACGGTTGCTTCAAATATTCTACATACAGGAGAATATCGATTGCTGGCTGTCTCAAGCGGTCAAGTAAAAGATACATTAGATTGGCCTTACAATGACAGATGGTTAAAAGGAGTATGGTTTAAGAATCAGTACTCACCTGTTTACATATGCGGGGGCGGAATAAATGTATATCAGAATAATAATTGGAGAGAAGTAAACCTTCCAAATTACTTTACTGAAGCTATAAGAGGAGATAATTATAATAATATCATTGCAGCGGGAGATTTTGGATTTGTAGTTCATTTCAATGGCATTAGCTGGAAAGTTTTCCAGGAACTCTCAGGAACAGGAGACTTTTTAGGTGCGGCGATTAAAAATAATACTATAGTTTTGTGCGGGTCAAATTCAAATGGAGGAATAGTAGGTAGTGCTTTAATAGTAATCGGAAAGAGATAATTACTACCTATGTGGTTTTTTTGATTTCCCCGGCTGTCTCGGTTGTATCGTGACAGAAGAAAAACTAAAATTTCTACAGCGATACCTTATTCGAACCGACAAGGTTAACAGTTATATCAATTTTTTCTGCCACCCTTTTTCCTAACAGCATATGTTTAATGTTATAATCAGATAATTTTATTGCAAACTTTGCCTGTACACCTAATAAGTCTCCCGGCATTCTCTGCTGAGTTATAGGACTTTCATCAAGGTAAGTAATTGTTGCGTGTGCAGTATCTTCTTTTGTTACTCCGTGCAAAAAGAAATCACCTATGACATCAGCTTCAATTTTGCTGTCGGAAATTTGTTTTATATTCACTGCCTTTTTTACTTTAAAAGAAATTTCGGGATATTTTTCCGCATTAAGCCATGAATCGCTTCTCAAATCCTCAACCATTTTCCTGATACCGGTATTTAAAGATAAAACCGGGAATGATATTTCGCCGTGTACTGTACTGAAATCGTTTACATTAAAAGTTATTGTTCCGCTTATTTCTTTTGTCAATCCCTGCACATCCTCAAGAGTTGTTGTGCTGTAAAAAGATGCCTGGTTTATTTCTCCCGGTTTAAAGTTAAATATCTGTTCGCCGGTGGCTTTAACATTAAATCCCTGTGCAAAAATTAATGATGAAAATAATATTATAATTAAAGAAAGTTTAATTGCTCGTTTCATTTAATTTCCTTTTTTTTCTGAATACAAAAAATAAAATGCCGCATACAAGAACAGCTGCACCGCTTACATATAAAGTGTAATCAAGTCCCCAGATAAACTGATTTTTCCATTCCTTATAAGTTGTTCCGAACAGTTCGTCCTTCTTTTCGATTAAGACTTGTGTTTTTGTAAAAAGTTCGCCCCCATAATAAAGCCATACAATGAATGCAAGTACAATAATCGTAATTCCAATAAGCAGAGTTATTTTTTGTTTTTTGTTCATAAGATTTTTTTTGTTGTTAAACTCTGGTTTCTTAAATGATAAAGTAACAGAAATTACTGATAAGTGACACACAAAATAGTGCAGAAAGTTTAACATAAATGTAAATTTACTATCACGATAATAATTATTAGAAAAATTTTATGAATACTTCAGCTGATGTTATAATTATAGGGGGCGGAATTGTAGGAATGGCAACCGCAATGCTCCTTAAAGAAAAAAGAAATATTCCTGTTACCGTAATTGAAGCCGAAAATGAACTTGCATCTCATCAAACCGGAAATAACAGCGGTGTGATTCACAGCGGTCTTTATTACAAACCGGGTTCACTTAAGGCAAAAAACTGTGTTGAAGGCAGGGAAAGGATGTACAGGTTTTGTGAGGAAAATAATATTAAACATGAACATTGTGGAAAAATTGTAGTTGCAACTGAAGAATCAGAAATTCCATTACTTAAAATGCTTGAAGAAAGAGGAGCGGCTAACGGATTAAAAGGAATTAAAAGATTACGCGGTGATGAAATAAAAAAATATGAACCTTATGCAGCAGGAATAGCCGGACTATTTGTTCCTGAAACAGGGATAGTAGATTATACGCCTGTAACAAAAAAATATTCTGAGATATTTCAACATAGAGATGGGGAAGTAAAAACCAATTGCAGGTTTTTATCCTTAATTATAGAAAATGATCGGCTTATTTTAGAAACAACCCAGGAAGAATTTCAATGTAGTCTCCTGGTCAACTGCGGAGGGCTTTATTCCGACAGGATTGCTAAAAAATGCGGAGTTAATCCCGGGCTGCAGATTATACCTTTCCGCGGAGAATATTATAAACTAAAAAAAGAAAAAGAATATTTGGTTAAGAACCTGATCTACCCTGTGCCGGATCCCGAATTCCCTTTTCTTGGCGTGCATTTTACAAGAATGATAAAGGGCGGAGTAGAAGCAGGACCAAATGCAGTGCTTGCATTTAAACGTGAAGGTTATTCACACAATGATTTTTCTATAACAGATGTTTTACAAATGGCAGCTTTCCCCGGTTTCTGGAAAATGGCAGCCAAGTATTATAAAATGGGTTTCAAAGAATTTTACCGTTCATTAAGTAAAGCTGCTTTCGTAAAATCACTTCAGAAATTAATTCCTGAAATTACGGAAGAAGATATTGAACCGGGAGGTGCAGGAGTTCGTGCACAGGCTCTTGAAAGGGATGGGAAGCTCACAGATGATTTCAGAATTGTTGAATCAGAAAAAATGATTCACGTTTTAAATGCACCATCACCAGCAGCCACAGCTTCTTTAAGTATTGGTGATAAAATCTCAGAGCTTATAATCAGCAGGCTTAAGTAATAAATTAATATTGAAAGTATATGAATGCCGGAACTACCTGAAGTTGAAACCTTCAGAAGATATTTTAACAGAACTTCTTTAAATAAAAAAATAGAAAAAGTTGATGTACAATCAAAAAGAATGCTGCAAGATATTTCATCCCGCTCGCTTCAAGTGCAGTTGAAAAAGGTGAAGTTCACTAAAACAAGCAGGCATGCTAAATATCTGTTTGCTCATACGAATAATAATAAAATTCTTGTTCTTCATTTCGGAATGACAGGCTCATTACATTACTTCAAAAATGAAGATGAGAAACCTAATCATACAAGATTACAAATCAATTTTAAAAATGGATATCATCTTGTATTTGACTGCCCGCGTAAGTTTGGAAAAATTTATCTGATTAATGACAAAGAAAAATTTATCGAAAAGAAAAACCTGGGACCTGACCCGCTTTCGGGGAATATGAACCTTACGTATTTCAGAAAAATACCGGAACATAAAAAAGGACCCATCAAAACAATCTTAATGGATCAGAAAACAATTGGGGGTATAGGCAATCTCTATTCGGATGAAATTCTGTTTAATGCAGGCATTCATCCCTCATCAAAAACGGAAAAGTTGAATGATGACCAAATAAAAATAATATACAGGATGATGCATAAAGTTTTGAATAAAGCAATTAATGTGAAAGCAGTTGAAAGTAAAATGCCAAGAACTTATCTATTGCCTAATCGTGAAAAAGGAGCTGATTGTCCAAGATGCAAAGGCAAAATAAAAAGACAAACCATCGGCGGAAGAACAGCATATTTTTGCGATAAGCATCAGAAAAAAGTGAGCTAACTCCCATTCCTTATAAATAATATTCAACCCTCTTCTATTTACTTCTTTTTGTGACACAGCCAAATACAGTTTGAGTTTTCAATTTGTAAGTTCATAATATTAAATAAGTTGCGAATAATATTGGCAGGAGGAAATTATGTTGCGCAGTGCTAAGGAAATGGAAAAATTTAAAATTAAAGCAATAGATGGGGAAATAGGTAAGCTGCATGATTTTTATTTTGATGACCACACCTGGATCGTCCGTTACATAATTGTTGACACGGGAACCTGGCTTGCGGAAAAACTTCTTCTTATATCTCCGGAATCTTTCAAGAAACTGAATTGGGATAATAAAACTTTCGAGGTAAATCTCGATAAACAACAGATTGCTGACAGTCCCAATGTAGATAAAGAAAAACCTGTTTCAAGACAAATGGAAACTGAGCTGATAGGTTATTACGGTTGGCCTATGTACTGGACAGGTATTGACGGTCCGGCTATCGGTGCCTTTCCGCTTGTATATCCTGAAATAAAAAAAAATGAAGAAAAAAATCTTGAAATACGCGGAAATAAAAATAAAGATAACCCGAACCTCAGAAGCTCCCGTGAAGTTATTAGCTATGGTATTCATGCAAGTGATGGCCATATTGGTCATGTTGAAGATTTTCTCATTGATGAAAATTCCTGGAATATCAGGTACATAATAGTTGATACCAAAATTTTACTGCCGGGTAAAAAAGTTATAGTATCTCTTGACTGGATCGAAAAGATTGAATGGGCTGATTCTGATGTTTACCTGAATTTAACAAAAGATCAAATAAGGAATAGTCCTGAATATGATCCTTCGGTTCCATTAGGCAGAGAATATGAAAACAAGATTCATGAACATTATGGAAAAGAAAAATACTGGGAAAAGCCAAAATGACAAACAACCAGGGTTGTGATTTAACTATCAGCAATGAGATAATTGGTTGATTTTAGGAAACACAATTACATTATTATTAGTCGAAATTAAAAAAGAGAAATTGAAATGAATGAACAGAAACAGGATATGAATGATAAAGGGATGAAACCCGATTCCCGGATACCTCAATCAACAGGATGGTGGAAATATCTGTTGATATTTTTTCTTTTCTGGGTAGCTGGTTCTTACTTCTTTAATGTGTTTAATGAAAATCCTTCAGCCACAATTGCCTATTCTACTTTCAAAAACCAGGTAAAAGATGGAAACGTAGATCACATAACAATGAAGGGAAATGATATCACGGGAAAATTTAAAACTTAAGTTCCGTCCACCCGCAGAAGGAAAGAAAGATACAGCAACGTATCAGTATTTCTCGACTACAATACCGTCAGTTTATGATAATGAATTAATGACAATACTTGATAAAAATAACGTAACAATAAATGCAGAATCCCAGAATAATTCCTGGATAACATATCTATTGATAATGGGATTACCCTGGATACTTATTCTAGGTTACTTCTTTTATGTCAGGAAAAAAATGCAGGGACAAATTGGCAATATTATGGGAGGCGGAGGCAGCGGTATTTTTGGTGTGGGAAAATCCGGTGCTAAAAGATTCAGAAGACAAAAAGCCGGAGTAACTTTTAATGATGTTGCAGGGCTTGAAAGTTCCAAGCAGGATTTGAGAGAAATAATTGATTATCTGAAAAACCCCGGAAAGTTTACACAGCTTGGGGCAGATATCCCCAAAGGAATTTTGTTAATGGGACCTCCCGGAACCGGCAAAACTCTTCTTGCAAGAGCAACTGCGGGTGAAGCTGACGTGACTTTCTACAGTATAAGCGGCTCGGAGTTTATTGAAATGTTTGTTGGAGTTGGAGCTTCGCGTGTCCGGGATTTATTTGAAAATGCTAAAAAGGAAGCTCCCGCCGTAATCTTTATTGATGAGATTGATTCTGTCGGAAGAGCCAGAGGCACCGGGCTTGGCGGAGGGCACGATGAAAGAGAACAGACACTAAACCAGATTCTCTCTGAGATGGATGGTTTTGAACAGAACCAATCGGTTGTAGTAATGGCAGCAACTAACCGTCCCGATGTTCTTGATCCTGCTTTAACAAGACCCGGAAGATTTGACAGGATGATTACACTCGAATTTCCCCAGAAAGGTGCACGTAAAAAAATTCTTGAAATTCATTCAAGGCATGTTCCATTGGATACTGATGTTGATTTGGAAAATCTTGCGGCAAGAACTGTGAGCTTTTCAGGTGCCGATTTAAAAAACCTTGTAAATGAAGCGGCTTTACTTGCAGGCAGGAAGAAAAAAACGAAAGTGAATATGGATGATTTCGATGAAGCCAGGGATAAAATCCTGTTAGGTGCAGAACGTGAAGAGATGATAACTGATGAGGAGAAAGAAGTCGTTGCGTACCATGAAGCAGGTCATGCTCTAGTCGCAAAGCTCCTTCCGAATACGGACCCATTACAGAAGGTAACAATTATACCGCGGGGACGATCTCTTGGCGCCACAGAACAAATTCCTGAAACTGAAAGATTTAATTTAAAACGTGGATACCTGCTCGATAGAATTGCTGTGGCATTGGGAGGAAGAGCCGCGGAAAGAATCGTCTTTGATGATGTAACCAATGGTGCCGCTGAAGACTTCAGGCAGGTTACACGTATCGCAAGAATGATGGTATGCAATTGGGGGATGAGTGAAAAGCTCGGTCCTATTATGTTTAAACAGGGAGAAGAACATCCGTTCCTTGGAAGAGAGCTTGCACAGCAGAAAGATTTCAGTGAGCATACACAGCAGATAATAGATGAAGAGATTCAGAAAATTGTTTTGGAAATGGAACAGAAAGCCGAAAGTCTTATTTATGATAACAGAATCAAGCTTGATGCACTTGCAGAGGCCCTGCTTGAAAATGAAACTCTTGACAAGAAACAAATTGATTGGATACTTGATAAAGTATCCGGCAATGGAAGTGCGGTAAAAGTTCCAAGAGAAAGAAGACAAAAAGAAAAAGTAAATCTTTGATCTGCGGGAACAATTCCTGTTTAGATTTAGAAATAAAAAAATGAATTGAATAAAGAAATGTCATTCTCTTTTGTTCCGGGAACTAATGTTAAAGTTCCCGAAATAAATTACAAGGATAAAATAATACTGGCTCCCGGCAGTACCGCTCTTTTAATTGTTGATATGCAAAATGATTTTGTTAAAGAGGGAGGATCTCTTGTGGTTGGATCTGCAATAGAAACTGTTCCTTGTATAAAATCTTTAATTGATAAAGCAAGAAAAAATAAAGTAAAAGTCTGCTACACCCAGGACACCCAGTTTAAAGGAGATAAAGAATTTGATATCTGGCCCGAACACTGTTTGAAAGGAACTAAAGGGTGGGAGATTATTGAAGAGCTTAAGCCTGAAGAAGGCGAAATGGTTTTTCAGAAAAATCGTTATGATGGTTTTTACGGAACGAATCTGGAACATTATCTGAGTCATGTCTGGCTTATAAAAAATCTTATTATTACAGGAACAGTTTCAAATATTTGTGTTGCTCACACGGCAGCTTCTGCAGGTTTAAGGTGGTATAATATTGTTGTCCCGGCAAATGGTATTTCATCAATTACAGAGTTTGACCAGGCGCTTACACTAAGGCAAATCTCTTTTCTTTATTCAGGAACGATTGTTAAAAGCACTGATGATATTTCTTTCAATTAAACTAATATTGATTGAAATAACATGCGTTTGATTTATTGCTGGTTAAGTTTATTTATTGAAGAACAGAGAATTGTAAATCGGATTTGACGTGAGGAGGTTACGATGCATAGTACAGTGAAAACTACTGAGAAGATTTCAATCGAAGAAATGACAATAAATACCATTCGTACTTTATCTATGGATGCAGTGGAGAAAGCAAATTCGGGGCATCCGGGTACTCCAATGGCACTGGCTCCTTTAGCTTATGTTCTGTGGAAAAGATTTTTGAAGTTTAATCCGAAGAATCCCGAATGGTTTGACCGTGACAGATTTATATTATCTAACGGTCATGCTTCAATGCTTTTGTACTCGGTGTTGTACCTTACCGGTTATGATATTTCACTTGAAGATATAAAAAATTTCAGGCAATGGGGAAGCAAAACGCCCGGGCATCCGGAAAATGAACTTACTCCCGGTGTTGAAACTACAACGGGACCGCTCGGGCAGGGAATTATGAACTCAGTTGGAATGGCATTAGCAGAAGCTCATTTAGCCTCAAAATTTAATCGCGAGGGACATGATGTGGTAAATCATTATACCTATGCGTTCTGCGGCGATGGCGATTTTATGGAAGGAGCTTCAAATGAAGCAGCATCTTTTGCCGGGCATCAGAAGCTTGGCAAGCTTATTTGGATTTATGACAATAACCATATCAGTATTGAAGGCGATACAAATATTACTTATTCGGATAATGTTGCTGAAAGATTTAATGGATATCACTGGCACGTGCAGGATTTAGGTGAAAAGGCAAATGATATTGATGTATTAACAGAGGCAATTGAAGAGGCAAAAAAAGAAACCGGCAAACCATCATTAATTATTATTCGTTCTCACATTGCTTATGGTGCGCCTAATAAGCAGGACACACCGGAAGCACATGGTTCACCTCTTGGTGCGGATGAAATAAAAGCGACTAAAAAATTTTATGAATGGCCGTCAAATGAACCTTTTTATGTTCCAGAAGATGTTCTTGATCATATGCGTGATGCAATACAAAAAGGGGATATGGAAGAAAATACATGGAATGTTAAAATGGAAGATTACGGGAAAAAATTTCCAAAACTTGCTGATGATTTTGAATTAAATTTAAAAAGAAAATTGCCTGAGGGCTGGGATAAAGATATTCCTCTTTTAAACCTGATGATGGTCCGCTTGCAACAAGAAAAGCCTCAAGTAAAATTATAAATAGCTTTGCTTCTCATATTCCCTGGCTTATTGGCGGAAGCGCCGATCTTTCACCATCAACCAAAACTCTTATTGAGGATTCAGATTATATAGAAGCAGGAAATTATAATAACAGGAACCTTGCCTGGGGAATTAGAGAACACGCAATGTGCGCTGCCAGCTCGGGTATGTATCTCCATGGAGGTATAAGACCTTTCGCCTCAACATTTTTTATCTTTACCGATTATGCCCGCCCGGCAATAAGACTTGCCGCCTTAATGAAACTCCCTGTAATTTATGTGCTTACTCATGATTCTATTGGATTAGGTGAAGACGGACCAACCCATCAATCTGTAGAACAGCTTGCATCATTCCGTGCGATGCCGAATATGTGCGTCATTCGTCCCGCAGACGCTAATGAAACTGCTTATGCGTGGTGTGCGGCACTTACAAGGCAATCAGGTCCAACAATGATTGTGTTAACGAGACAGAAGCTTCCGGTTTTTGATAGAAAAAAAGTTGAAGATCCGGAAGGAGTTTTAAAAGGAGCATATATAATTTCAAAAGAAGATGGAAGTAAACCGGACATAATTTTAATTGGGACCGGTAGCGAGGTATCTTTAATACTTGAAGCAAAAGAAAAACTTACAGAAGAAAACATAAATGCACGCGCTGTAAGTATGCCAAGCTGGGAGATATTTAAAGAGCAGGAAAAGTATTATAGAGATGAAGTTTTGCCTCCAGGTATTACTAAACGACTTGCTGTAGAAACGGGGGCTTCATTCGGCTGGTGCGAATGGGTTGGCAATGAAGGTGATGTAATTGGTGTTGATAAATTTGGAGCAAGCGCACCATATAAAGATATTTTTGAGCATTACGGTTTTACAGTTGAAAACGTAGTAAATAAATCAAAGGAATTATTAAATAAATAGTTGTTCTTGTTTTTCAAAACAGAACCTGATTAAATTTACATCCTGAGATTGACAAATAAATTTTAAAACCAAACCTTTAACGGGGCGCTGATTTTCTGAAAGGAGAAAATTAAATGAGCGTTTTAAATGAACTTATTAATTACGGTCAAAGTTACTGGCTTGATAATCTTACCCGCGGAAAAATCAAAGGCGGAGAGATAAAAAAAAGAGTTTCTCAGCAAGGGCTGAGAGGCATTACTTCTAACCCAAGCATTTTTAATAAAGCGATTTCAAAAGGAACCGATTATGATGCTCAGATTAAAAATCTCGTAAAAGAAAAGAAAGGTGTACAGGAAATTTATGAATCATTAACTGTTAAGGATGTACAGGATGCGTGCGATATTTTAAGATCTGTTTACGATGAAGCGGATGGGACTGATGGTTTTGTAAGTCTTGAGGTTTCCCCTTATCTCGCACGGGATACTGAAGGCACTATTACAGAAGCGAGACGATTGTTTTCCAAAGTCAACAGACCAAATTGTTTCATAAAAATTCCCGGAACCGATGAAGGCGTTCCTGCCATTGAACAATGTCTTTATGAAGGAATAAATATTAATATCACTCTTTTGTTTTCTATTCAGAGTTATGAAGCAGTAGCGTGGGCATATATAAAAGCTCTTGAACGAAGACTTGATGAAGGAAAGGACATTAAAAATATTGCCTCCGTTGCAAGCTTCTTCTTAAGCCGGATTGATGTTTTAACAGACCGGCTTTTAGGACATTATATTATCCCAGAAAAAACAACCGGTGAAACAAGACCGGAAAATCTTTTAGGCAAAGCAGGAATAGCAAGTGCAAAAATAGCTTATCAGAGTTTTAAAATTATATTTAGTGGAGATCGCTGGCATAGACTGCTGGGTAATGGGGCAAGAGTTCAAAAACCATTATGGGCAAGCACAAGCACGAAAGACCCTCTTTATTCAGACGTTCGTTATGTTGAAACACTAATCGGTCCCCATACTGTAAATACACTTCCTGATGAAACAATCGATGCTTTTGCTGATCACGGAAAATTAATTGAAAATTCCATTGAAAAGGATGTTGATGATGCAAGAAAATCATTTGAAGATCTTCTTAAAATCGGAATTGATATTGATTTTGTGACACGTCAGTTGGTCAATGAAGGGATAGAAAAATTTATTTCTCCTTATGATAACCTGTTGAAAACCCTTGCTGAGAAAAGGTTACAATTCCTTTCGGAAAGGTCAGGGAAACAGGAAATTGAATCTGGTAAAAATGAATCGGAAATAAAATCAGCTTTTAAATCATTAGATGAAAAACAGATTGCAAGAAGAATTTTCGCCAAAGATCCTTTTGTTTGGAAATCAGGTGAACAAGAAACTAAAGCAATAGGAAACCGGCTGGGATGGTTGGATATTAATAATTTTATTAACCGGGCAGATGACATATTAAATTTTGCAAAAGAAATTAAAAATGAGAAGTTCAAATTTGTTGTGCTTTTAGGAATGGGTGGAAGCAGTTTGTGCCCTGAAGTTGCCAGGGAAACATTCGGATCTAAACAGGGATATCCTCAATTACTTATGCTGGATAATACCGATCCGGCTGCAGTAAAAAATGTAGAGTCACAAATTGATTTAAACAAAACTCTTTTCATTGTTGCAAGTAAATCAGGAACAACAACAGAAACTTTAAGCTTCGATCATTATTTCTTCAATCTCTTAAAAGAAAATGGGAATGATAATCCCGGCAGTAATTTCATAGCAATAACAGATGGCGGCACTCCTTTGCAGAATGAAGCAGGCGAAAGAAATTTCAGAAAAGTATTTACAAATCCTGAAGATTACGGTGGAAGGTATTCTGCTCTTTCATATTTCGGACTTGTTCCTATGGCTTTGATAGGAGTTGATATAAAAGAAGTGCTGTACAATGCTCATCAAATGGAAATTAGCTCGGGTCCTTTTATTCCTTCGGAATCAAACCCGGCGATTTCGCTCGGAACAACGATTGGAATGAATGCCAGGCTTGGAAGAGACAAAGTTACTTTTGTCCTTTCAAAATCAATAAATGCATTCGGCTATTGGGTTGAACAGCTCATCGCTGAAAGTACAGGAAAAGAAGGCAAAGGAATTCTTCCTGTTGAAGGAGAGGATTTAGGCAAACCGGAAGTTTACAGCGATGACAGAGTTTTTGTTTATCTGCACTCTGGTAATGATGAAACGCAAACTGATGAAAGAAAACTAAATGCTTTGCATAAAGCAGGTCATCCTGTTATTAAAATTGATTTGAAAAACAAACTCGCACTTGGTGCAGAATTTTTAAGATGGGAGCTTGCAACAGCAGCTGCAGGAAGAATAATTGACGTTAATCCTTTTAACGAACCTAATGTTGCTGAAAGTAAAAAGAACAGCAAAGACCTTTTAAATGAATGGAAAGAGAAAGGGAGTTTCGGTGAAAATGAGCCGGTTGTAAGTCAGAATGATATTTCAATTTACTGCAACACAAATACAGACTGGGTACCGAAAGGTAAAACCCTTTCCACATTTCTAAATTCTTTTACTAAGCTTGCAAAGTCTCCCGATTACCTTTCGATGCTTGCGTATTTTCTGCAAACTCCGCAGAGACAAAAACTGCTTCAGCAGATAAGAATGAAGCTTAGGAATAATTTAAAAGTTGCAACTACTCTTGGTTACGGTCCGAGATATATGCATTCAACCGGACAGCTTCATAAGGGCGGACCTAATAAAGGAGTTTTTATTATGTTCACTTATGAAGCAGAAAATGATTTACCGATTCCCGGAAAGGAATATGGATTTGCTACGTTACAAAGAGCACAGGCATTAGGTGATTTCCGTTCTTTAAATGATAAGAAGAGGCGCGTAATCAGAGTTAATCTTGGAAAAAATATTGAACAGGCTTTGAAGAAAATAAATGAAAGCATACAGTGAAGGAAATCTCAACTATCTTTTTCGATGTTGGAGGAGTTTGCTTAACTAATGGCTGGGATGAGTTTGCAAGAGAATATTCAACAAAAAAATTTTCTCTTGACTTTGAAGAGATTGAAAAGAAACATGAACAGGTTTTTGAAAAATTTGAAAAAGGTATGTTATCGATTGATGATTATTTAAACGAAGTTGTGTTCTTTAAGAAAAGAGATTTTACTAAAAGAGATTTTATTGATTTTATGCACGACCAGTCTCATACTTTTGATTCGACTTTTGTAATTCTTGAAAAGCTTGCTTCAAAAAAAAAATATTTTCTTGCTGCAATAAACAATGAATCACTTGAGCTGAATAATTACAGGATTAATAAATTCGGACTTGGAAAATACTTTGAGGGCTTCTTCAGTTCCTGTTACCTGGGAGTAAGAAAACCTGAACCCGAAATATTCCAAAAGGCTTTACACATTCTTCATAAAAATCCGGGAGAGTGTTTGTTTATTGATGACCGTGAAGAAAATTACAATGCTGCTGAAAGCTCAGGCTTAAATTCAATTCTGCTGGATGAACCGGGAAATCTTCAGGCAAGGTTAAAAGAATACGGCATTGAGTTTTGATAATTATTTTGTAGAGATGAGATGGTCGTTTACCAACTGGAGGTTGGCACATCTCATTTTTAGAGGAGACGAGTCCCCAACTCGTCTCTACACAGAATTAATAAATAATTTGTATTGACAATAGTGAAATCTAATAAGGAGATAAAATGAAAATTGGTTTGATTGGACTCGGGAAAATGGGCGGAAACATGCTTAAAAGATTAAGGCAGGATAAACATGAAATAGTTGCTTTCGATTTAAATAAAGATTTTGTAAAGAAAGCAGTTGAAGATGGAGGTATTGCTTCGAAATCAATTGAAGACCTTGTATCAAAGCTTGATAAACCAAGAAATGTCTGGGTAATGGTTCCGCATGGAAAACCCACAGAAGAAACAATTGATAAGCTTCTTACTTTGCTTGATAAGGATGATTTAATTATTGACGGCGGTAATTCACATTTTACTGAATCAATAAAAAATTCTGAAAAGTGTAAAAAGAAAAATATTCATTTTGTTGATGCAGGAGTTAGCGGAGGAATCTGGGGACTTAAAATCGGTTATAACATTATGGTAGGAGGTTCTGAAAAAGCTGTTAAAAGAATTGAACCAATTCTTATTTCATTGGCTCCGGAGAATGGTTATGCACACTTTGGAAAGAGCGGGGCAGGACACTTCGTGAAAATGGTTCACAATGCACTTGAGTACGTTATGCTTGAAGGAATAGGAGAATCTTTTGAATGTATGGCTCGTTCCGAATTTAATATTGATCTTGAAAAAGTTGCAAGGCTATGGAATAACGGTGCTGTTGTCAGAAGCTGGCTGCTTGAGCTTGCTGCCGATGCATTTAAGGAGGAAGGTAATTCTCTTGAAAAGATTGCTCCTTATGTTGATGATTCGGGGACTGCAAGATGGACTTCGGAATATGCAATTCAGAATGCTATACCTGTTCCGGCTATAACTCTTTCTCTTTATGAAAGGTTTGAGTCGAGACAGAACAATCCTTTTTCTGCAAAAGTAATTGCCGCATTAAGAAACCAGTTTGGAGGACATGCTATAAAGGAGGAAAAGTAAAAAATGAGTAACGGTAATAAAGAAAATGACAATAATGAAATGATTGAAGTTCAGCAGCAAGGAATGCTGAGAGGAAATCCTCCCGACCCCTGTATTGTAGTAATATTCGGTGCGTCCGGCGATTTAACGCATAAAGAATTAATTCCATCTTTGTTTGCTCTTAATTGCCACAAACTTATGCCTGAGCAATGTGCCGTAATTGGATTTTCACGTACAGAATTTTCAGATGATCATTTCAGAAAAGAAATGTTTGATGCGGTTAAAAAGGACAGCATTTGCGGGGAAGATCAATGGAATGAGTTCGCACGAAATCTTTTCTACGTCTCGGGTAATTTCAATGATGATCCTTCGAAGTCTTATGGAAAATTAAAAAAGAAAATCGAAGAGCTTCAGAAAAAGCTTAACATACCTGATAATATTCTTTTTCACCTTTCAACTGCTCCTTCATTCTATTCAACTATTGTTAAAAAGCTTGATGAATCCGGTCTTGCAAAAAGCAATAAAGGATGGCGAAGAGTTATAATTGAAAAACCTTTTGGAACTGATGAAAAATCCGCACGTGAGCTTGATAAGGAAATTCATAAAGTATTCGAAGAAAATCAGATCTTCAGAATAGATCATTTCCTTGGGAAAGAAACTGTTCAGAATATGGTTGTATTCCGGTTTGCCAATCCGGGCTTTGAACCGATATGGAACAGGAACTATATTGATAATATCCAGATAACAGTTGCCGAAGATATAGGAATCGGTTCGCGCGCCAGCTTCTATGAAAAAACAGGAGTGATAAGAGATATGATTCAGAATCATCTTTTTGAACTTTTATGTATGACTGCGATTGATCCTCCTGTGAATTATGATGGTGAATCCCTGAGAAGCGAAACTTTAAAAGTTATGAACTCAATCTGTAAAATTAATATTGAAGAAGATGTTGTGCTTGGACAATATGATTCCGGTAAAGTTCATGGAAAACAGGTTGACTCTTATCGCGATGAAAAAAATGTTGCAAAGAAATCTATGGCTCCTACTTATGCAGCTATAAGACTAACTCTTGATAACTGGCGATGGGCGGGAGTTCCGGTTTATTTGCGTACGGGAAAAAGAATGAAAGAAAAAATTTCTGAAATTACTATAAGATTTAAGCCCACTCCGCATTTAATGTTTCCTATAAATGTTGAAGAAGAAAAAAAGCATAACCTTTTAACATTCAGGCTTCAGCCGAATGAAGGAATTATTTATACCTTCACTGCGAAACAGCCCGGTGCGGAACTAAACCTTCGTCCTGTAAATTTGAATTTCAGATACGATAAGGCATTCGGAATTAAAGAGACGCCAAGTTCATACCAGTGGCTTATCCGTGATGCTATGCAGGGAGACCAGACTTTATTCCCGCACGCCGAATGGATTTATAAATCATGGCAGATTGTTGATCCGATAATTAAAAAATGGGAATCTGATCCCTGGCTTGACTTTCCGAATTATAAAGCTGGAAGCTGGGGACCGAAAGCGGCGGATCAATTAATTAAGAAAAATAATCGTCAGTGGTTGATTGAATAACAGGAGAAATATATGTCGGATGCAGAATATTACGATGCAATTATAATCGGTTCGGGACAGGGAGGCAACCCGCTTGGCAAGGCTTTGGCAAATCACGGATTGAAAACTGCAATAGTTGAAAGAGATAAAGTCGGAGGATGCTGTATAAATTATGGATGCACACCTTCAAAAACTATGGCGGCAAGCTCTGAAGTTATCGGCTTAACTGAAAAAGCGGGAGTATATGGCATCCATCATTCAAAAGCTGAAATTAATTTAAAGGAAATAATTAATAGGAAAGGAGAAATAGTAAAATCATTCAGGGAAGGCGGTGAGAAAGGAATTGAAGAGACTCAGAACCTGAGTCTGATAAGAGGAGAAGCAAAATTTGTTGCTAAAAAAATTCTTCAAATCAATTTAAAAGATGGAAAGACAAAAACAGTAAAAGCGGATAAGATTTTTATCAACACCGGCGGGCATCCTTTTATTCCTCCTATAAAAGGGATTGACTCGGTTAATTATCTCACATCCACTTCAATAATGGAGCTTGAAGAAATCCCAAAACATCTTATAGTTTTAGGCGGCGGGTATATCGGACTTGAGTTTGGTCAGATGTTCAGGAGGTTCGGCAGTGAAGTTACGATAGTTGAAAGAGGTACACACATTTTGTCACGGGAAGATGAAGATATTTCAGAAGAGGTTGAAAGTATTCTTCGAAATGATCAGGTGAATATCATACATAATACTTCTGTTTCGGAAATAATAAAAACTGAAGATCACAATATTAAACTCAGATTAATTTCAGATGGTAAAGAGGAATTTTTAACCGGTTCTCATTTACTGGTTGCTGTTGGAAGAAAACCTAATACTGAATCGCTGGATTTAAAAGCGGCAGGAATAAAAACGGATGACAAAGGTTATATAAAAGTAAATAATAAACTTGAAACAAGTGTAAAAGATATTTATGCAATCGGCGATGTTAAAGGCGGTCCGGCTTTCACTCATATTTCTTACGATGATTACCGGGTTATAAGGGATAATCTCTTCGGAAAGAAAACCCACACATTCAGGAATCGTTTAGTTCCGTACACAGTTTTTATCGATCCCCAACTTGGAAGAGTTGGTATTACGGAAAGAGAAGCAAAGCAGAAAAGTATTAATTACAAAGTTGCAAAAATGCCGATGAGTTATGTTGCAAGGGCAATTGAAGTCGGCGAAACCCGGGGATTTATGAAAGCAATTGTTAGTGCAGATTCGGGAAAAATTCTTGGCTGTGCAGTACTCGGAATTGAGGGCGGAGAAATCGCATCGATGATACAGATAGCAATGATGGGAAACTTAAAATTCACAGACTTGAAGGAAGGAATATTTACTCACCCCACACTTTCGGAATCGCTGAATAATCTTTTTAATCAACTCAAGTTGACCGCCTAAAAAATTATTTACTTAAAAACCGTTGAAACGGTTAAAAAAATTAGTTTCTCATTTCATTAACCCACGGATTAATCCGTGGGTTAATAAGAAAAAAGTATAGATTTCAAACCGTTTTAACGGTTTACAATTATAAGCGGTCAACTTGAGTAATCACATTAATTAAAAAATCTTTTGAGAGCGAGTACTAAATAAATTCTAATATTTTTACTTAACTCATTAGCCAATTTTTATTGACTCTATAAATTAATTCCTCTAATTTCGTTTTAAAATTATACTCAGATAGTTGGGGATATTACTAAGTTGAATCGATATCAGGGAATTTAGGATATACAGGAGAATGTTTTGGGAACTATTTCCATCTATGATCAAAATATTTTAGAGATGATAAATTTCGTTTCAAATTGCAGAGAAATCTGAATCGACGTTGAAATATGCTTTATTCATCAAATAAAAATCCAATAACTCCTTAAAAGGGATTATTATTATGAGCCATTCAAAATTATCTTTTATTGTGTTGATTATATTAAACCTCATTTTTATCAATGAAAAAGTCTACTCAGGGGGAAAAGAAATTTCCTACAAAGAGGTTTACAATCAATTACTAAACATGAAAACTGATCCATTGAAATCAGCATCTGTTTCAGGGTTAACAATCAAACGGGATGTGGCAGTTTTTGAATTGGAGAGCGGTACACTTAATCTCTGCACTTCTGTAAACGGAAAAGTATGCGCAGCTATATTTATGGGTAGCGGAAGCTTTCATTACACTCCTCCTTCCGAAGTTGAAAAGGAACAGCTCAACCGGTTCTATGAAAAAAACGAATTGAATGAAAATTTTGACTTCCTCTTTTTGATATTTGCAGATTCGACGTTAAATGAACTAGAAAGTAAGCTTACTTTTAACCCCGCGGAGGGAAGCAAAGCTGCCGATAATCAAATCCGTAAATCTATTGGTTACCTGGATGATGAAGGCAGGGAGTATTTCGATACAGATTTGATGTACACATTCCTGGAAAATGAAATCAACGGAACTTTTTATGCACATTTTAATTCAATGTTTTTCTGCATCGATCCCTTAAAAAAAGAGGAGGTTCTGTTGGAAAAACTTACTCCCGGTTTTTTCCATCGCGAATGGGAAATTATAAATCAATTTCCTGCATCCGGTAAAAATGCATATTCCAATTTTAATATAAAGGAAAGGTATAATGTAACCCGATACAATATTAATTCTTCAATTGAAAATGATCTCGATTTCTCCGCTTCTACAGATATAAATTTTATTCCTGTTATTGATAAAGAACGATGGATTCATTTTTACTTGTATAGGGAGCTCGACGTAGATTCTGTTTTAATTGATAACAGGAAAAGTGAATTCTTCAGAGGTGACGACAACGATGAATTATGGATTTGTGGAAATGAAGCATTTACAAAAGATAATCAGTATAGTTTGAAAATTTTTTATCATGGTAATTTATTGAAGAGAGATGATCTTAACTGGATATCTCTTAAATCTGCAGATTTCTGGTATCCGCGTACCGGCTATGGGCAGAAGAAAGAATACAATTTAACTTTTCATTATCCTGCTGAATATCAATTTGCTGCATCGGGTGAAAAAATATCAGAAAAAGATTCTGATGATATAGCAACAGAAGTGTGGAAGTGCGGAGAGCCTTCAATAAACGCATCATTCAACCTTGGTCTTTTTGATGAATACAATGAAAAAAAGGACAGCCTGCCTGAAGTTACAGTTTATGTAAACAGAACGGGAAAAACCGAATTGAGAAATTATTTTGCACCGCAGGGAATTTTACTTAAGGACGATATGGAAGAACAAATCGGGGAAGAAGTTATTAACTGCTGCAGGCTGTATGAAAATTTGTATGGAAAAATATCCCCGAAACATATTTATGCCACTCCGATTCCATATTTCCACGGAGAAGCTTTTCCGGGACTGGTACATCTCTCGTGGGTTACTTACAATGGACTGGATGATGATGTTGAAGGTATGATATTCAGGGCTCACGAAATTGCACATCAGTGGTGGGGAATCGGGGTCGGTTTCAAAACTTATCACGATCAATGGTTGAGCGAAGCTTTTGCTGAATATTCAGGGCTGTGGTTTGTTCAGACTCTTCTTAAAGACAATGAAGATTTTTTCAGAATACTTGATAAATGGAAAGATCAGATATTGAGCAACCGAAAATATTTAATAGGTTCCGGTCAGGAAGCAGGTCCTGTCTGGCTTGGTTACAGAACTCAAAGCAGTGAAACAGAGGGAGATTATGATCTTATTATCTATAAAAAAGGGGCGTGGGTTTTACATATGCTGAGGAACATGCTGCTTGATGTAAAAACAATGAATGAGGATAAGTTCAAATCATTATTACATGAATTTTATATGGCTTATTATAATAAAGATGCATCAACAGAAGATTTTAAAAAAATATGCGATAAATACTGCAATGAAGATATGAGCTGGTTTTTCAACGAGTGGATATATGGAACGAAAATACCCGAATACACTTTTTCATATAAAACAGAAAAAACGCCTGAAGGGAAATATAATATTACGTGCAGGATAAAACAGGAAAACGTTCCGGACAATTTTAAGATATATACAATATTATTATTAAAATTTGATGATGACAAATTAGCACGGCTTAAAATAAAAGTAACAGGACATATTACTGAATTTACAATCCCGAATGTTCCTATGGAACCTGAAGAAATAATATTTAATGATTTACATTCCACACTTTGCGAAGTTGATTACGAAGATTGGAAATAGAGTAATAAAATAATGTATTAGCACAGTCTTAATAAGATTCTTCGGGTTCTTGAACTTAAACTTGAACCTGAACTTCCCCCCTGTTTTCGTTCCCCATCCCTTATCTTTCATAACAGCATATCGCAACTTCTTCATTTGTGATCACGGTGAAATCGGAACGTCCTGATGTCCAGGCTCCCGAATCAACAAAAATATGTTTGCCGTTATTCACATCTGTTTTGAAATAAGGATGATGAGTATGCCCTATCACGCAAAGCCTGGTGTCTTTATTTTCAGGATTTTTTTGTAAACGATCTGTATAATAGTTCAGGATATGTCCGTAATTCTTAAGATAATCTGCCTCGGAAGGATAAACATAGTCTGGATTTTCTCCTGATTTTATTCCCCACGAATAAAGCTCATCTTTTTGAATAGCATTTGCCGAGACAAGCAGGTTTGCAAAAAAATCATTTATCTCCCTGATGGTAAGAAACAAAAATTGTCCCACTTCCCACAGAGAAGCATTTGGATTTGAAAAATCCTTCCAGCTATCGGGAGTGAACCCATGCTCAATATATACCTTGCCTTCAATTGCCGCAAAACGGAAACCGGGAAAATGGCGCAGCTCAAAATCGTGGTTGCCGTAAAGTGAGTGTGTTCTAAGTCCATTCATCATATTAATTATGCGGTCATAATTGGGATGCGACATCCGGATTTCAATTGCAGTTGCATTAGCGCTGTGCAGACCGGGAAAACGCTGTTCATATAAATCTCCAATCTGGTATACGCGCAGAGTCTGATCATCGAGCGACATTTCATCTTTAAGAGTGCCCAGATGATCAAGTAAATTTATCATAGCAGTTGCACCGTATTTAAAATTATCGAGGTGGGAATTATAAACGTACATGTGCATATCAGGAATAATTACAAGTATATCGCATTTGTTTAACACCGGCTGCCAATCCTGGGGAATTGCGTAGGGCTGTCCGCCATTTGAGATAATTTTAATTTTTTGATTTCCTTTAATAAAATTTTTTTCAATTTTCATTTATTTCCCTCCATTTAAATGATGTTACAGGTTCGTTATCAAATTCCAGCAACTCAATTGGGTATAGATCATAACCGGTATCATCAAGCTTAAAGCTTTTCTCGTTGCTTAAAAGCTCGATGCTGTACCAATAGGAAACTTTACGCCACTGATGCTCTTTGTATCTTATCTCGGCATATAAACCGGTATGGACAGGAATTTGCGGGAAAGAATCCTTTGAAGTTAAAACCGTAGAATTATTTAAGTAACTGATTGGTGAACACATTACAGTATCTTCATAAAAGACGCAGAGAGTATCTTGTGCTGAAACATCCATTGTATAAAAGTCAGGTCTGGTGTACCACACATAAAGTTTTCCTTTGGGAGTATCGTATTCGTCAAGAAAAAATTTTATATTGGGATCAACATACTTCCTCCCCCATCCTTCTGTTTCCTCGAGTCGCTGCTTACTGCCAGGACTTGCAACAGGGATTTTTAATTCCTGTAAACCTCCGGTCCAGTCGCTGAATAACTGACTAACAACAAAGTAAGGCATACCGGCTGTTAATTTTCCTTCCTTCAGACTATCACGCAGATTTTCTGAATATACAGTACTATCAAACTTCTGAGCATATGGTTCTTTGATTGCCGGGTAATGTGTGCAGCCTGTTATTAAAACAATAATCAGAAATACTGATAAAGAAGTAATATATCCAATTCTTTTCATTCTCTGTTTCCTTTCGAATATAAATCCATCCTTCTTGTTTGAAGTTTCGATTGATATTTTTTAATAGCCTGCAATGAATTCATTTTGAGGATGTACCAATATTCATTGTAATAGTTGTTTTCGGTCTATCTTTACGAATTCGTAACAAAGTTACTATCAGCCACCCTGCATAGGCGAGCAAAAATATAAGAGGCGGCCAGTAACGATCGATAGCGCCAAATCCGCTTTGGGCGATGAATCGCCAGAAGAACACACCTTCGAACACCATCATACCAGCGATGGTTGCGTACCGGACATGTTTTTCATTTACCACAATAGCATAACCAAGCACCAATTGAATAAATAGACGTAACCCTCCAACAAAGTACATTAGCTCCAAGCCGGACGGAGAAGGTTCGGATGATCCGACTAATCGTGTAAATTCTTTCATCGGTGAAAAAAACACGACAAACGTATAATATAGAAATCCAAACCAATGTATTGTAAATACAATCCGGAGGTAGTCCCAACCATGTATAAGGCGTTTGGTCCAGGAATCAGGTTCATCCATCATCTGCTCCTTATAATTTAAAAGTTACTATTACTTAACAGTATATGCATACGGATTATTATTATTCAAGATGATTAGAATTAGTGTACTCTTAACCGAATCAGCTGAATTAAATAGTCTCATATTTATGTCTCAATATTTAAGTGCTTTTTCCAATAGTCTGTCAGGAAGATATTTTTCGGATCGCGTTCTACACGCAATTTTAAAAATTGATCCAGCTTCGGTAATTGAGATTTATAATAATCAGCCCATTTAGCAAAGTCGTAACCAGGTATAAACTTACCCCAATGAAGACGGAATGGAATATTGTTTTTCGAGAACAAATCCCAGAACTGCTGATAGAAGCCGCCTTGGGCATCCGGGCTGCCTTCGTTATTTATATACCAGAAGACATCTATCCTGAAGGTTCCGTCCTTGAATTCATCCTTTCCGTCGGTAAATGACGGACTCAGCCAGTTTTTACTTGGATAGCCGGCATAGAGTTCGGTGGAAAAGTAATCCGTACCTGCGAAGCCTTTTTCTTTATACATTTCGTTTAACAGCTTCATGCTCTTTTCCGTGTGCTGAAGCGGTACCCAGATTTCAGTAAACTCTGTTCCCATGAGAATGTCATCTGCGGTATTATCCATCGGTAGACTTCGCCAGTAGTAATCCTGAAAGGTAGTTTGTTCTCCTTGTTTGGTCAATGGCTCAAATACACCCACAACAGCGGGATAAAGAGAAAGAAGCAGCTGCCTGAAAATGCTGAAAAAAAGCACGACAAAGAAGAGAATGATTTGCAGGATAGTTGTAAAAATTGCGGGAAACGGCGATGTTGAGGATTTCCCGATTTTCCGGAGATTTGATTTAAACTGGTTGAAATCCTTTCCCAATTTTCCCCAGATATTAGAAAAACCCTTGTTCCCCAGTAGTGTAAAGAAAACTGCCCCTAACAACTGCTCCAACTGTCCGCCAAGACTATTTTTGAATTCCTCATAAGGAACCGGATTAAATCCCTGGGCTTCAGGTTCATTTCCTCTCGTTGCCTGCCAGGTCACAATACGATTTACACCTTTCTGCGGCCACCACAAAATTCTTGTATAGTGAGTTTTTTCCAAAAATGTTTGCATGCTTGGTTTTTTATCAGAACCGGGACCAAACAGATCTATAGGACATTTATCCGGATCTGTTGGTGTTGTCATTTCATTACCATAGATATTAAACATCTTATTTAATTTAAACTTTAGCTTTGTAATGATTCCTAATAATCCTAGAGAGGGAGAAATTGCATAAAATATATTATTATTATCACCATCATCAGGTTTATTGAGCCACTGAATATCACCCTTACCATCGATTATCCTGAAACCAATGATATTTTCACTTAGATCAAAAGTGAGTGAACCGCCTGCTGAGCCGGTTGTCAGGAAACCGCTAACCGTTTGGTGTGTGATTCCGCCAAGGTCATTCAAAGCAAATCCTTTTTGGAAGGCTTGATATAACAATCCATTTTCTAATGTAGATTTACCTGCCGGATCACGTGGATCTATGCCCAGGTGAATACCTGCATCCGCTATAACAATTCCATTCTTTTCATCTTCCCATTCCAATCCGGTAAATCTATCAAGCATAATATTAATATTTGGACCGGACGGCGGTTCTTCATGAGAAACTTTGTTCGGTAACGGTTCATTTCCTTTGCCGGGATCAGTGTAAATTGCCCAGGCAATTGAATGAGCTGCACCCCTGCAACGAACCTGTAATCCTTCTTCATAAGCTTTTTTAACAAGACAAATAATTTGTTCTTCAGTTTCGGGATGGTAAAAACCATCTTCTTCTTTTTTTATTTCGCAATCCATTATCAGATCTCCTCAATTTTGATTTGTTTGATATAAAAGAGAAACTATTCTTTGTTTTACATATAATCCCAACCCTGAACCTGTAATTAAAATTGTTGCAACAGAACTCAACCCGATACTTTCCCAGGCCGGTGCGCTGTTCTTAACACTATCCAGCAGAAGAACAGATTCAAATGTGAAGAAAGCTAAATTGGAAATTATCGCAAAGGTTAAAAGTGAACTATAATTATGAATAGTGACTGAAGAAAATCTTTTTAATCCGTACCATGCGAAGTAAGCATTAAATGTAACAAGCGGTACTTCATAAAGATGAAATACAAGAACACAGTACAATTTGCAATTGCAGAACTCGCAGGATGACCATGGTATTCCGACTATCGCCGGAACATGTGCAGCGGCAATACCGTAGAGAACTGCAGCAATAGTGATATATGAATAGAACTTTACCCACCAATCAACTTTTTTAAAGCCGGGACTTGTTTCTTCTAACATCATAAGCACATCTCCTGGTTATTTTAAAGTGTAAGTTTTTTCAGATAAACTTTTTGATATTTCCTGTTTATTCTGTGTCCTGAATTTCACCGTTAACCGAAATATTTATTGACCTGCCTGCTGAGATAGTTTTCCATTTATTTAATTCCGTAAACCTTACCTGGACCTTTCCCCATCCTGCAGGAACCGTCCAGGAATATTTTTCACTTGTCTTTAGTAGATAATGATCATATGCTGCAAACCGGAGCCAGTCATCTGGATGAAAGAACCAGAGCTGAAGATCTTTGCTGTAAGAATTATTAAATCCGATTTCATTGCCGGCTGTTAAAGCACCAATCCTGAAAGTATTCGAGGCTCCCTGGTAAGGATGGATTTTCCCTGAAGCATCGCGCGAATCACCAAAATGACAAATCCGGTATTCACCTTCTTCTATATCAAGAGGAATATTCCAGCTTATTGTAATCTTCGAGTTAGCAATAAAATCACGTTCCCATTTATAAATTGTGCACGGGTCGTGATCATCATAAATTTTAATCCAGTTGTTTCCAACTTTTTTCTGAACTTCCAGATAAGTACCCTGGGTTCTGAGATTATTTTTGGGATGAGCACCCCAAAAGATTACATTAACAGTTGCCCCGGCCCTGTAAAAAGTATCCACGTCCGTCTGCACATTCCCGAATGGAATCCATGGCCAGGGCTGTGTATCATTTATAATCCCTGTCTGCAGTGTGGTTTGTTTATCAGATAAATCTCTTGGAACAGGTCCTGCCGGAACAGGATTTCCATCTTTTAACGCAATGGCAAGCTTTGAAAATTCCTGTTGATATGCCAATAATGTATAAGGACCAAAATGTGTTGAAGCTCCTTCATAATTCTGTGTATCGTATTCTTCTTTCGTAGTAATGTAACCGGAATAAGCATTTGCATAAGTAGCCAGAACTAGGTAACTGATACCTGAACCGGAGAGTATCTTCAAAATCATTTCACGTAATCGTCTTCCTGCCATTGTTGTTATTTCTCCCGGAATGCCGAGTAAAACCAGGTTACCAATCCTTATTATTTGCAGCGGTAAAACTTCCGGTGAAAGGGGATAAGGTTCTGTAAGTCCCTGGGCAAGAACTATTGGTTTGGGATAATGTCCCTTCTTCATTTCCTCATCCAGCACACCGGGAACTTTGAACCCGGTTAATAATCCCGAAACAATTGTAATTGCCTGGAGGATAAGATTTTTATCTTGTAAGGGATAGTCCCCTGTAGCAGTTGCTTTTATTCCTTCGGTAATTCCAAACTCCGATTTGCTGTCTTCGGTGCTTCCTGCAAACATCGATGCACCCAGTGCGGCCGGGTAGGTTCTGTTCGTTGTTCCGTTAATCTGTACTTTTGACATATCAACATGAATATGCCGGTAGTCAACACTGCCTGTTAATTGCTTGTTTGCCGGGTTATAGATCTCCTTTGCTTTATTAAATTGTTTTAGTCCGAATTCCTGCATATGAGTAAAGTCATGTACCAGGTCGGGCACACCGTATTTTACATTTCCCGAAACATCACCGCAGTTCGAGTTGGCAAAAGCAGCAATGAAAGTCTCTTTCTGCTGAACGTCCATCCCCTTTTCTTTTTCAAACTGGTATTCAGCATAACCCTTGTTATCACCTGTAATAAGCCTGTTTTTATTCCCGCGGTTTGTGGGGTGTATAGGGTACCAGTTAAGGCAGCCGACTTCTTTGTTGTCGTTTTTAACAAACTTAATCATAAGCATTTCTTTATCGGTATTGGCGTTATATCTCGATTTTTCTTCTGCGGGATTATTATCGTATGCCTGTGGAGAACGGTTATCTCCACAATCTTCAATGTCACCCATATTTATGAAAATCTTTCCCGGGGCAAGGTTATCGTGTGCCTTTTTTATAGCCTGAACCATTCCATTTACAATACATTCGAAATTCTGTTTATCAAATCCAAGGATTGACAGGTTATAAAGTGCATAATAAGAGTAACCGCCAGGACCGCTGTGAGTATGAGTCCCGCTTATTAAAACATTTTCAATTGAATAGAGATCATTCCCATAAATACTTTCGAGTCTTTTAACCACTTCCATTTTAACTGCCTGTGTGCATGACCAGAGATCGGCAGATAGTATTACAACGCGTTTATCTGATGTTTTGTCGCAAACGATAAATGCTCTGGCGAATAATCTCGATTGAATTCCCTCAGTTTTTTGGTCGATACTTGCCATACCCATCATACCGAGCTCGGCAGCAGGACCAGTAATATCATAAATTCCTGTACCAATTAAATAATCATCTGCCATTCTTTTTCCTCCGGGAAATAGATATGATTTCTTAAAGTGATTTATATTCTGATACTTTTATATTTCCTGTAAGTAATACCGGAAAATATCAAACGGAAATAATAACGGTTACTATAGCAGACGCTTGTATTGTCTTTTATAAATGAGGTTAGGTATGGATTATTTTAGTTCCTGCTCTGCTTATAATATTCTTTTTCTTCCTAAAAATTTTTCAGACTTTGCATTCAAAGGGATCAAACATTTTTAATCGACAGAACCAAATAGAAAAACCAGTTGAATTTCGATATTCTACGAAAAGAGAGTTACAAATTTTGTTGTGAGATTTTCAATCGGAAAATAATGTTTTTAATATAAATAAAAAAATTTTGATTTGCATCGATATAATTATCGGGATATTTAGCAAGGCGCCGAATAAACCGTTCAGTAATAAAAATTAGTAAGGTTTGCTCTCCTTGATTTAACTCAATAGTGTTTAGCTCTTTAAATACTAAGTTGTTTTACAATTTACCAAGAGATTAAAACGGTTAACCGAATAATATTTGTGTTATCAATTAAAAATGATTAAAGAATGAATTTCGTTAATTAGATTTGGGTGTTCAGGTTACCGAATCAAAAAGAAAAAATTATTTGAGAAAGGCAAACATATGAGTTTCAAAGAAATTGCTAAAAAAAATGATTTGAAAAACGGGGAAATGAAATCATTTAAAATTGATGACAACAATAATGTTTTATTATGCAGAATAAATGATGAGTTTTTTGCAGTAGGCGCATCGTGCACACATTACGGGGCTCCCCTTGAAGAAGGAATGCTAAAAAATGATACTATTATTTGTCCATGGCATCATGCCTGTTTTAACGCAAAAAACGGAAATCTTCTCGAGCCGCCTGCATTTGATGCACTTCCCAATTACAAAATAAAAATTGAGGGGGATTCTGTTATGATTAATGTTCCCGAAGAAATTCCATTTTCACGTATACCTGCTATGATAAAAAGGGATGCTAAATCAGACAACAGGACATTTGTAATTCTCGGTGCGGGAGCTTCAGCTTATTTTGCCGCACAATCAATGAGAGAAAATGGTTTTAAGGGAAATATAATCATGGTTACTCACGAAAATAAAAAACCTTATGATCGCCCCAATCTGAGTAAAGACTATCTTGCGGGAAAAGCACAGCCGGAATGGATGCCTCTTCGTCCTGATGATTTTTTTGAGGAATTCGGAATAGAAGTGAAGCAGGAATTGAAAATTAAAAGTGTGGATTTAAAAGAAAAATTTGTCTCTTTCGATAATAGCAAGAATTTAAAATATGATAAACTTCTGATTGCAACCGGCAGCGTTCCCCGGAAGCTCGGGGTTCCCGGCAGTGAATTAAAAAATGTTTTTTATTTAAGAAGCTATGATGATGCGGATAATATAATTGAAACAGCTAAAAGTTCTAAAAAGGCAGTAGTGATTGGTGCAAGCTTCATTGCTATGGAAACGGCTCATAGTTTAACCGAAAGAGGAATTAAAGTTACAATAGTCGCTCCGGAAGAGATTCCTTTCGAAAGAAACTTCGGAAAAGAAATCGGAAATCTTTTTAAGAAAGAACACGAAAAAAATGGAACGACCTTTAAACTAAAATCTACGGTGAAAAAATTTAATGGTGATAATAAAGTGAAATCTGTTGTTCTGGAATCCGGTGAAGAAATTGATGCCAATTTAGTAGTAATTGGAATCGGCGTTAATCCTGCAACTCATTTTTTAACCGGAATAGATTTACTAAAAGACGGAAGCTTAAAAACAGATGCATATCTTCAGGTTAAAGAAGATGTCTATGCAGCGGGAGATATTTCAACTTTCCCTGATTTTCGTACAGGTAATCATATAAGAATAGAACACTGGCGTTTGGCTGAACAGCTTGGCAGAGTTGCGGGAGCTAACATGGCGGGTAAAAAAATTAAATATGAAGGTGTTCCATTCTTCTGGACTGAGCAGGTCGGTATGAGTTTGAGATATGTTGGTCTTGCAAAAGACTGGGATGAGATTATTGTTGATGGAAATATTCCTGATAAAAAATTCATTTCCTATTTCATAAAGAATAATAAAATTATGGCGGCTGCAGGAATGAATCGGGATAAGGAAATGGATGCCATTCACCTGCTGATGAAAGAACAAAGGCTTCCGGATGTAGGATCATTAAAAGATAATTCAGTGAATGTTTTAGCTCTCATTTAGCGTTAACTGACACAGGTAATTTTCTCATTTGTGGAACAGCACATATCAATCATTAACCTTCATTATACACATCACAATTAATTAATTGTTTTGATCTAATCACAGTAGGTCTTGTCGAATAAAATATATTAAGTCGTTCATAATCTTGAATAAGACGATGGAGAAAAAAATGTATAAAAAATTAGCTTATATTATAATATTGATAATAGGATGTGTAACATTTTCACTTGCTCAGAACAGAGCAGATATTCACAACCCGGTTGCAATTGGTGCCCAGGTTGGATTTCAGAAAGCATCTGATGCAGATAATGGAAATCCGATGTATGGAGGCTTAATCAGAGTAAAATTAACTAATGCCGTTGGTTTTGAAGGATCAATTAACTATCGGCAGGAAGAATATCATAATGATGAAATAAAAGTCAGTAACTGGCCTGTTCAGATATCAGGGCTTTTTTACCCGGTAGAAGACCTGTATGGTGTTGTTGGAGTAGGTTGGTATAACACAAATATAAAATACTCGGGTAGTTTAAGTGATGTAGCTGATAAAACATCACAAAAATTCGGCTGGCATTTTGGTGCAGGAATAGATATTCCATTATCGGAGAAAGCATTTATTTTCGGCGATTTCAGGTATGTATTTCTTAATTATAATTTTACAGACGTACCCGGCGGAGGAGAAATCAGCAGCGACTTTTTTATGTTAAATGCCGGTATAATGTTCGCAATTAATTAGTTCTTCAGTTTCTTTTAGAATGCTGCATCGTGCTTGAAATAGTAAGAGCTTACACCCGAAAATGAAGAAGTACGATGCAGCAATTGTCTCAATTTATATCCCCTTGAAAATTTTATTTTTTAAGAAAACATGACTTCAGTTTCCGCTCTGAAGATATTAAATTAGTGCTATAATAAAATTCAGAATCTAACTAATTGAAATTTTCTGGGGGATTAAAACAAATGATAACATTCAAATTAATTGATCTTCTTCAGAATCTTTTAAAGAATGATGAATTAATTTCCGTTAAGAGTAATATTCGGACTCTTGTTTCAGGTTTAAATAAGTTAAAGGATTATGATGATGAACTTATCATTCATTTAAACGGGGAAGAAGATAAAATTTCTAAAAATTACCTGCTTGGTGAATTGAACCAGATACTTGAAACCCACACATTAGAAAGGACACGGTATTATATTAAAAGATTAATTAAAAGTCTTTCACAACGGAAGGAGGTTAAAATAAACGATATCAATTTAAACCGCTGGAAAGAGTATGATGATCTTTTGACAGATAGCCTCTGGATCCTTGATAAGAGAGACAGAACAGGTGCACATACCGCGGGTTACTGGGGTAATTTTATTCCGCAGATTCCCAACCAGTTTTTAAGAAGATATACAAAGAAAGGTGAATGGATTCTAGACCCGTTTCTTGGCAGCGGAACAACATTAATCGAATGTAAAAGACTCGGAAGAAACGGCATTGGGGTTGAACTTCAGCCGGAAGTGATAAATATAGCTGGAGAAAATATTAGGAAAGAAAAAAACCCTTTTAAAATCAAAACGAAAATAATAAACGGTGATAGCACTGAAATAAATTTTAAATCCGGGTTAAAAAGAAGCGGGTGTGAGTCGGTACAGTTTTTAATTTTGCATCCTCCTTACTGGGATATTATTAAATTCAGTGAAAAGAAAAATGATCTTTCAAATTCCGAAACGTTTGAAGAATTTTTAAAGATGTTTGGAAAGGTTATAGATAATACTTTTCCTGTACTCGACACGGGAAGATTTGCAGCAATTGTAATCGGGGATAAATATTCTTCAGGCGAATGGATTCCATTAGGATTTTATACAATGCAGGAAATGATAAAACGAGGATATAAATTAAAATCCACAATCATAAAAAATTTTGACCAGACGACCGCTAAAAGAAATCAAAAAGAATTATGGCGTTATCGTGCGTTGGCAGGTGGATTTTATATTTTCAAACACGAGTACATTTTTCTGTTCCAAAAATAAAATTTGTGGAGATCGATTTAATCAGTTTGATCTGTGTGCCATTTATGGATATAAAGCTATCAAATATTGAAACAGAATTAAAAAAACGCCTAAAATATCCTTATAAATGGGGACGCAAACAAAATGACCGTTATGATAAACTGACTAACTTTGTATATCATGAACCGGTTTTTGAAAATGTTTTAAGGGAAATTAAAGACAGGTTTATTAAAGACAGAGAACACGATAATATTTCCAACTATGCTTTAAACCGGTGGTACAACTTCTGGTCGGCTTATGCGGTGGAAAAAATATTCTGTTCTATGCCGGATGTTATTCCTGCAATAGATGAAAAAGACAGGCTTGTTGATTTTGCAATCCAGGGAGCAAAATTTGATCATAAAACATCGGTGTTTCCTAAAAACTTTCCTTATAATATTGATGAAGCAGTTAAGAAAACAGATGAGCTTATAAAATGGCTGTACAGAAATCAATCGCAGCAGCAACGAAAACATTTAAAGAACAGATTATTTATTGTGTTATATTCCGGGGACGGAAATCACTGGCACCTTAAATCAGAAATAACCTGGCTGAAATCCGTGATTGAAAGATATATGATTGGCTTCAATCCGGATTTTCTTTTAAAATTTGATTTTGAACCGGGAGAGACAACAGTATCTGATGTTATCTGGGCAATTAAATAAGCCGGACATGATAATAACCTAATAAAAATTTTTATGATAAAATTTATTCCGCTCGGCGGTGCCGGGGAAATAGGTGCAAATTGTTATTACTTAAATATTAATGGGACTGGGATTATAATCGATTGCGGAATGCATCCGCAGAAAACAGGAGTGGAAGCTTTACCTGATTTTGATTTAATACAAAATGAAAATGTTGATTATGTTTTGGTTTCTCATGCTCACCAGGACCACATAAGTAGCTTGCCTTTTCTTGTTCAGAAACATCCTTACATAAAAATTATTACAACTCCACAGACAAGAGCAATCGCTGAACTTACTCTTCATGATGCAGTTTCAATTTTAGCTCAGCAGGTTTCCGAAGATGAACTTAAAATCTATTCACACCAGGAAATTGATCTATTAATTCAATCGATTGAATACAGAGCATTTAATGAAGAATTCCAAATCAAAGGGTACGATCATTCAGGTTATGAACCTGTTAAAATCACTTTCCACGATGCCGGACATATTCTCGGTTCAGCATCAATTTTAATCGAACAGGGAGGAAGCAAAATTTTTTATACGGGAGACATCAATTTAAAATCACAATCATGGATGAAAGGAGCATCACTGCCCAAAATAAAAGTTGATACTCTTCTTCTTGAAACAACCTACGGGGCAACCGATTCTTCAACAATAAATAACTGGAAAAAAGAATCTGAGAGATTAGCCGTTGCTGCAAATAAAGTTATTAACGAAGGCGGTTCTGTTTTAATACCTGTTTTTTCTCTCGGTAAAATGCAGGAGGTAATGAAATTAATATGGCAGCTAATGGAAAGCGGAAAGCTTACAAAAACGGATATTTATACCGGTGGAATTTCCAGAAAAATTTCCAGGGTTTATGATTACAACCGGTACGTGGTAAACTGTAATGATACCGAATTTGAGTTAGGTTCTGTTCCTCAAAAAGACTTATATGAAATTGAAAACCCCGAGGAGTTTTTTAAGCATCCCTGTTTTGTGCTTGCTACAAGTGGAATGATGGTTGAAGGAACTGCTTCATTTAGACTTGCACAAAAATGGCTCAGACAGAAAAACTCGGCAATTTTTTCCGTGGGATATATGGAAAAAGGGACTCCCGGATTTGTTGTTTCTAATGCAGAGAAAGGGATGAAAATTAAATTATCAACTCTCGGTGAGGAGTCCGAGGTTAAATGTACAATAAAACGTTTTCGTTTTTCGGCACATTCTCTAAGAGAAGACCTGGTTAAAATAGTTGATAAGCTTAACCCTGAAAAAGTAATTCTCATTCACGGTGATCCCGCTGCAATTGATTGGATAGGTTCGTCAATCTTAAAAGAAAATAAAAAAAGAAAAGTGTATGCCGCAGAGACGGGCAAAGAAATAGAACTATCTGAAAGGTAAATAATTATTTGCCGAGCTTTTAGAATTTTATTTACTGTAGTTCTATTTCAAAACCTTTCTCATTATCGGGCGTGTTTCAGACCGCCTTGCAACTTCTGAGAAACCTGCTTTTTTATAAGCCGATGCCAAACCTGTGTAAGCAAAAGCGGGAGCATAATTTTTAGTCTTTGGTTCGATAGGATATCCTTCAAGTATTCTGCCGCCGTTTTTCTTTGCATGCTTTTCAGCTTCCCTTAGAAGCTCTATTGTCAACCCTTTCCTGCGATGGCCTTTATTAATAAAAAAACATACAACAGACCAGACAGGCTTATCATCAACCCGTTTAAGAATTTTAGAGGTTTCAAGTTTCGGGTATTCTTCTCTTGGTGCAAATGCTATCCACCCGACAGGATTCTTTTCATCATACGCAATTATACCGGTTTGTACTTTTCCCTTAACCAATCTTCTTAAAGCGGTTCTGTTCCCTTCCCCTTTTTTCTCTTCAAATTCTTTCCTTGACTCTCTCCAGAACATACACCAGCATCCGCCGCAGGCTCCTTTTTGTCCGAAAAGATTTTCAAGGTCCCGCCATTTCTCATAAGTTAAAGGTTGATATTTATAAGCCGATTTGATTGCAGCCATGTTTTTCTCCCATCATATTGGTTAAGAGAAATCATTTGAATTCATTTTTTTTATTGGAACAGACTAAATTTAACTCTGAAAACTCCGGTTCAGATTTACAGACAGGATAAAGCTTATCAACAAATTTTTTAACATACTCTGTATGCCTGTGATGCTCTTCCGCCTTTTCGCTTTCAAAGCTTATAGTATGGATGAATGAAGTCTCATCACTTTTTTCCTGGAAACAATTATAAAGAATTGTCCCCGGTTCCTTTCCCCTGATTTCATTCACAAAATTTGTAATTGCAGATTTTGCTTCTTCCAATTTATTTTTTTTCACTTTGAATTTAATAATTAAATGTTCCATAACCATCCTCTTCTTTGTGGTTGATTTTTATGGTAATGAAATATAAAATCCTTATTTAAAATAATTTAAAACGAAGAAATATTCTATTCACCAGGATAAAAATTGATATTTAATAGTATCATATTTTTTATATACTGAAATTTTCATTGTAAGTAGTAATTGATAATTCATAAATTGGATAGTGATTATAATATACAAACTGAATCTTTTTCATCTCAGGTGAATCAAACTCTTTTTTTATTGATTTTTTTGTCGTGCATTTCATTCAGGAAACCAGTTTAAAGCAGTAAGACGGTATTTGAACCGAAATAAAACGGAATATGGCATAAATAATTTTTGACATGTTGAATAATTTTATGGAGTATATATGAGTGCAGGTCAAATAATCTTATACGTTGTTATAGCTTTTGTAATGCTTTCTTATGTTAGAAAGTTTATAAATAACAAAAAGATAAGGCATTACGATTCAGATGAAATCAGTAAAAGATTAAAAACAAATAACGTTCTTTTGCTCGATGTAAGAACAGAGCCTGAAAGAAAAAAAGGACACATTAAAGGTTCGGTTCATATTCCTTTAAACCAGTTGCGAAGCCGGCAGGAAGAGTTAACTAAATTCAAAAATAAAGAGATTGTTTGCTATTGCCGAAGCGGGAACAGAAGCCTTAATGCCGCTGTCTTTCTGCAGAAACACGGATTTAATGCATCTAATCTCAAGGGAGGAATGGTTGCTTGGAACTTTCAAAATCACAAATAGTATTTAAATGGACAAAAAGAATTTTACCAATTGCATTAGGCGCACTCGGTGGTTTTCTTTATTATAATTATGTGGGATGTGTAACCGGAACCTGTGCTATCACCAGTAATCCATGGTTAAGCACAGGATATGGAGCCTTAATCGGAGTGGTTTTTACATCCTGGAAACCAAATGAAAAGAAGTGAATCTAATGTATTGTAAATAAAAAAGGAAATTCAAAATGAAAAAGAATGTTGGTAGTATTGATCGTTTGCTTAGAATTATTCTTGCTTTGGTTTTTGCAATCTTAATTTTTAACGGTACTTTAACCGGGACTGCTGCTGTTATATTTGGAATACTGGCAGTCGTATTTCTTGGAACCGCTCTTATAAGTGTTTGCCCTTTATATTCCATTATGAAATTAAGTACTGCTAAAAAAGAAGGCAAAACAGCTTAATATTTTGTCAGATAAATTACCCTGTTTTTACCGGGAAATATTAAACTTAAGAAAAGGATAAAAGTGGATTACGGATTTTCGAAAAAGATAAACCAGCCTTATGAAAAGGCACTTGAAAAAGTAACTGAAGAGTTGAAAAAAGAAGGCTTCGGCGTTCTTACATCAATCGATATAAAAGAAACCTTAAAGAAGAAAATCGATGTTGATTTCAAAAAATATACGATACTCGGTGCTTGCAATCCTCCTCTTGCCCATAAAGCATTGCAGGCTGAAGAACAGTTAGGACTTTTACTACCGTGCAATGTTATAGTTTATGAAAATAATGGCGGCACGATGGTTTCTTTCTTCGATCCGATGATAATGACACAAATAATTGATAATGAAAAATTAAAACCCGTCGCGCAGGAAGTTCAATTAAAAATGAAAAGAGTTTTCGAAGCAATTTAAATATTTAACAGAAAAAGGAGAAAGACAGATGTCTGAGCACTTAAATAAAGACACATTTAAAACAAAAGTATTTGATTTTGAGAAGAACCAGGAATGGAAATTTGAAGGTGATATTCCTTGTATTATTGATTTCTGGGCACCCTGGTGCGGACCCTGCAGAATGGTTGGCCCTGTCCTCGATGAAATATCCGAAGAGTACAAAGGAAAGCTGAATATTTACAAGGTAAATACAGATGAGGAACAGGAATTAGGAGCAATGTTTGGAATAAGGAGTATCCCTTCAATACTTTTTGTCCCGGTTGAAGGTCAGCCGAAAATGGCAGTTGGTGCTTTACCAAAAAATAATATTGTTGAGGTTATTGAGAAAGAGTTGTTAACTGCTGCTGCATAATTGGCAGTGGGTCTTCCGATTTATAAAGCCGGGTAACTCCGGCTTTGTTTTTATTATTAATCTATTTTTTCAATTTGTATTTTTGTTACTCCCACTTCTGATATGCTTCTCTTATCTGCAAATGGAATAAAATATAATCCCTCGTTACTTCCTGTTTTTCTTTCGCCTTCTTTAAGCATTCCATTTACTTCCTGTATATTTTCAGTTTCATCAGACCTGAAGATAAGTTGAAATTTATAGTTTATCGCGAAATCGTTTTTGTTGGTTAAATATATTACCACCCCGTTATTCTCAACTCCGTTGCCTTCCTGGTAAAAAAGGAAATAAATCCCAAGCCCGTCTTTTTCAATAATTTTTTTCATCGGACCGTCAGCAAAAGAAATTCCCATAATCAAAATGATTAATATTACCAGAATTTTTATTTTAGCTTTGTTCATCATCTATAAAATGCATAAAAATTTTCTCTGTTACAAAAAAGCGAATGACATGAAAGAAAAAATAAAAATTGGATTAATCGGTGATTACTGTGATAACGTACGAGCCCACATAGCTATTCCCAAAGCTTTCAGATTAATCTCGGAAGAGCAAAAAATTAATATAGACTATAAATGGCTTCTGACAGATGAACTGGATAAAAATGATAATAATGAACTTTCAGGATATGATGGATTCTGGTGCGTGCCTGCAAGTCCTTATAAAAGTTTAGCAGGAGCGTTAAAAGCGATCAGGTTTGCACGGGAAAATGATTTTCCTTTTTTAGGAACCTGCGGAGGGTTTCAACATTGTTTAATTGAAATTGCAAGAAATGTATCGGGATTAAAATCAGCCGACCACGCAGAGTCTAATCCTGAAGCCGGACTAAAAATTATCAGTCCTTTAAGCTGCTCATTAGTTGGACAAAAAGGTAAAATAAAATTGATTCCCGGTACACGTGCATGGAAGATATACGGAAAAGATGAAATAATTGAAGAATACCATTGCAGCTACGGATTAAACAATAAATATGTAGATGTTCTGTTAAAAAGCGGAGTTGTAATCTCCGGAAATGATGCAGATGGGGATGTAAGAATAATTGAACTGCCTGAAAAACATTTCTTTATTGCAACTCTGTTCCAGCCGGAGCTGGCTGCACTCAATAATGCTGCAAGCCCTTTGATAACTGAATTTGTTTCAGCCTGTTCAGAAAATTAGTGGTTGCCGTACTTTTTTTCTCCTGCAGTGATCTTTAAATGAAGATAATTTTGTTTTGGCGGCAATGGACAGGTTGCAAACTTTGTAAAGGCACAGGGAGGATTATAAGCTTTGTTAAAATCGATAATGGTTTTCCCTGAAGAATCCGGCTTATCTGAATATAAAAATCTTCCAGCACCATAAGTTTCATTCCCGTTAGTTTCATCTGCAAAAATTATAAAGAATTCATTACCTTCACTTACCGGGTCAAGAGTGTAATCATTACCTTCAAGCTTAAACTCAAGTTTTCCTTCAACAGTATCTTCTTCCACCGAACCCAGAATGTTTGGAATCTCTATCACTTTCGGAGAATGATAAGGAACAAACTTTGCTTCCACTTTCCATTTTTCATCAATAGGATAAGTCTCAATTCCTTTAAATTCCTTTAAAAGCGGTGCTTCCAGATCTCTCAGTCTTATTCCATACTTGCCGTTCCGGTTTATAATAAACCATTTTAAACTTCCGTTCTGTAATACAGTAGGATTCCCGGAAAGATCATCTTTCATTTCTGTTTCCTTTACTGTTCCGGAATCTGTAAGAACCTGTACAGCGGGATTAATTTGCACATCGACTTTTCCACCAGTTAAAATAAAAGTACCTAAATGTGCCGGTGCACTTATAGGAAAAACTATATCATTATCCACGGCACTTCCGAAAGTATTTTCTCCTTCCTTCAGCCAGTAAAGCCCCACAAGATTTAACCAGCCGTTCTCGGTTTTTAATCTTTTAATCCTGTTCTCGTGCCATTGTTTAATAGAGTTGATGTAATTGGGATTGCCTTTATCTTTTTCACAGCCGGAAATAATAAATAAAGAGAGAAGGAAAAAAATAATAATGGATTTCATTGTATTCCTGTTAAGAGTTTCAATTGTAATATAAGATAAAAACCGGAATGATGGTGTTACAGTTCAACTCCTAACGGAGTTGTGAAGTTCAGTGGTTAGGTTGATTTACAAATGTTCAATCTCTACAAGATTGAAAGACATAGCGGTTATTAGGGAAATAAATATATATCAGTTAATATTCCAGTTAGGGAATAAACATCTGTAATATTTGTTCCTTCTAAAAGCATTAACAACCCCATAGACTTGCCAGCCAAAGACATTTATTGAACCTTAGCACAAAACTTTGATTTATTCTGGTTCTCCTTGCCTCCCACAACTTTAATCATTAGATTCATTACGATTTCCCTTTGATTAACTTTTAAAAAACTTAGGAGTTTGCCATGGCAGTAAAACCTATACCCGATGAATCCCCAAGAGTAGCCCCATATTTAATTGTAGAAGATGTTGGAAAGCTGATGGATTTCCTCACACAGGTATTCGATGCAACACAGACTGAAAAAATGACTCTCCCTGATGGTTCAATAAATCATGGTGAAGTGAGAATCGGCGACTCTGTGATAATGATGGGAAAATCAAACAAAGATAATCCGCCTGCTCCTGTTATGCTATACGTTTATGTTGAAAATACAGATGAAGCTTATAACAAAGCTCTTAAAGCCGGCGCAAAATCTATAATGGAACCAACTGATCAGTTTTACGGTGACCGGAATGCTGCTGTTACAGGTCCTTCCGGTAATAGCTGGTGGATTGCTTCTCACGTTGAAGATGTTTCTCCCGAAGAAATACAACGAAGAAGTGAAGAAAGAGCAAAAAAGCAGAAATAATTTTTTTGAATTAGTATAAAGTTAAAAACGAATTTGGTATAGCTTCATTCCAGCTTAAAAACAAAAATAAGCAGGCTTGTAAAGAAAGTGATTTATACTTATTACCCGGTTGCGGTTCTTTATTGACGATAAATAACCTATACTAACGAAATTATTTTATAAACATAAGACGATTTTTGCTCAAAACTAGTCTCACTATTAACTATTGATAAATTGGTTGTGATATTTTTGTTAAATTTTGACAAGTATAAAGTTTGTCCATTTTATTCCTTTTATATCTCTATTTCAAAATTATCATCTTCAAACCAATTTGGTAATATTTTCTCTGAGAATACTATATGATAAGCTCGTTCAAATAACTCATCAAAGGTGATAATCTCAATGTTACGATTATTTCTTCTAAATAACTCAAAGGTCTCACTCTTAATATAATGTTCATCAATTTGATCATGAGGGAACTCTCTTTTTCTGGTTCCGATTATGAAAATAGTCTTTGGGTCTATCGTTAATGTTTTGCTTGTATCCAGTCGCTTTCCATTTTTATTTATGAAGTTCTTTAGTTTATAATTTTTATCTAGTGCGTACTTTTGTCCCAGACACTGACTTATTCCTTCGATAAAATCGGAAGTGAAATCCCAAGTGTTAGCTCTGGATTTACTTGTTTTATCTTTTTTGAAAATATCAGCTCCAGAATGTTTTAATTCGATTAATGTAGTATAGTTTGATATTCCTAGTAAATCAGATTTAGGACTTCCTCTCCCTATTGAATCTTCAATTCCCAATTTTTGTTCGTCATATAAATCTCTTATAAATTTAATATCAACATTTAATCCTAAAATCCAATCGTTCTTTTTCAAAAAATAATGCCAAACAGCTTCTTTAGCATCTTGAAGGTTATATTTATTTTTAAAATGTTCTAATGATGGTTTATTATTGGTAAATTTATTTTTTAAAAGGTATAAGAACGCTTTAATAGTTTTTTTTCTATTTTCAAAAGTAATCGATTTAATATCATTTTCTTTTAAATCTGCTGTTAAAATTAGCTCCTTTATTTCCTCTATTTTTTCTTTGTCGTCTTTATTTGCAAACTCAATAAAATATGCATTCTTTGACACTACTTGAAAGGATTTTTCAAATTCACCAAGATCAACAACGTCTTTGAAACTATTTAAAAAACCTATCAGCTTCCAAAAGAATAATGGTTCTTCAGATTCCCTAAAACTAATTATTACTGGCTTTTTCGCATCTATAAACTTTGTTTCAGCCGTATTATCAGTTTTCTTAAAAATCAGGCGCGGAATATATCTTGATGTTATACTTGATCGATAAAAAGAAACCTCACAGATTATTTTAGTTCTAGGGTTGTCTTGGATAATGAAGGCATTATAGTATTTAGTAGTATCACTATTGTCGTGAATAAGGCAATTGTCATGAGAAGAATTTTCCTTGATCTCTAGCTTGCTTAAATCGTCATTAACCATATTAAAAACATTATTGAAAGTAGTTTGTATTTGTTGAAGTGCCATTATTAAATCCTCCCATTTTCGATAATAAAACATAGAAAATTAAAAGAAGATACTCAATTATTATTTCAGGTTTTTAGGAAAAGAATAAGATGGGGTGCAATATAATTATATTTTAACGTGTGCTTTTATTACGAATTTTTCTGGCTGTCACAGTCCGTAACGTGACAGTAATATTATTTAACCTTCACTCACACTTGTGATTTTTCACTACTCCAATAAAAAATTTTAGTCCTCGTTATCACTTTCACTCTTTTTTACTGCGTTTAATTATAGAGCGACAAATTTTAATTAAACAAACAAAGGATATAAAAAATGAAAAGCCTAATTAAAATTACATTTGCGGTGTTTTTTGCATCAATATTATTTGTTGGGTGTACAAAAATGAATAACCCGGTTTCACCTGATAATACCGGGAGCGGGGGAAAAGATCCTGTAATAAATACACCGCGGTATATGAGGGTTGAAAGCATAACAGTTACAAATTTTCCCGCAACTAAACCAAACGGCGATAAATGGGACTGGAACGTATTTCCCAATTCACCAACCCGCAACCCCGATATATATGTAAGGATGGGTAAATCAGGAAGCAGCACTTATGTTTACCAGTCTGATGTCAGAGAAGATGCTGTCTTAGAGACCGCTTATGACAGTTTTGTTTTTACAGAGCCGCGTTCATCGAATGCCGGCAGCCTTCCTTATAATGTCCCGATGGATCAGACATATAACATAGATCTTATGGATGATGATGTTATAAGTGCAGATGACTGGATGGGGGCTGTTAATTTCACCCCTGTAAATTATTATAATAATGATAATGCAACTAATTTTCACGAGACACTCTCAGCCTCTGGAGTAACAATTAAAATAGACGGAACGTGGGTCTATTAAAAATCAATTCTGGCTTTCACGGTCGACCGTGACATTGGGTATGCATCATCCTTCGACCGGCTCGGCTCAGGATGACAGCCCGGCAGAGGCTGTGACGGGTAAGTCTGAAGTTGATGATTGAAAAAACCCAAAGCGTTTCTTCCCATTCACTAAAGGGATTATCAAAATGCAATTAAATTATTTGAGTTATGGTATATTTAGCGTAACTTAGGTCAGTTGATTTTTAAAATATGCCTTCATACTTACATATCCTGATCGCACCGTTTTACAAATCTTAATTTATTAACCCGCTGTAAAAACATTTCTGTTCTAATCAGACCGTGAAATAGTTTTCTTACGGCAAATTAAACAGAAAGTTATATGTCATTCGAAAAACTGAATTTAATTCAGCCGTTGCAAACGGCATTAGCAAGCGAAGGTTACACAATACCCACACCCATCCAAACGCAGGCAATTCCTGTTATTCTTGAACGAAAGGACCTTATCGGCTGTGCGCAAACCGGCACAGGTAAAACGGCAGCATTCGCTCTTCCAATATTGCAGATCCTCAGTGCCGAAAAAGAATACCGCAAATCAAAAAGAATAATTAAATCACTAATACTTACTCCAACCAGAGAGCTTGCCCTACAGATAAGCGAAAGCTTTAACGCATACGGAAAGCATACAAACCTGGAGATTGCAGTTGTGTTCGGCGGAGTTTCTCAAAGAGCGCAAACACTTAGGCTGAGAGAAGGTGTGGATATTCTTATCGCTACACCGGGGAGACTTCTCGACCTGATAAACCAGAAATATATAAGCCTTAGCAGCATAAAATTGTTTGTGCTTGACGAGGCAGACCGGATGCTGGATATGGGCTTTATAAACGATGTTAAAAAGATAATTGAAAAGCTGCCTTCAAAAAGACAAACTATGTTGTTCTCTGCAACTATGCCTTCAGAAATTACAAGGCTTGCAAACTCAATTCTAATCAACCCGGTCAAAATTGAAGTTTCACCTGAGCAAAAAACAGTTGAGGCTGTTAAGCAGGCGGTTTACTTTGTTACCAAATCGGATAAAAAGAAACTGCTTCTTCATATTCTGAAGAATGAAAACATTGAATCGGCACTTGTATTCACAAGAACAAAACGCAGTGCAGATGTGATTACAAGAGTTTTAAATGATGCTCAAATACGCGCAGATTCTATTCACGGCAATAAATCGCAGCAGGCAAGGCAGCGTGCACTCAATAATTTCAAATTGAACCGGACAAGAGTTCTTGTTGCAACGGATATAGCTGCACGCGGAATTGATATTGAGAAGTTATCTCACGTTTTTAATTACGATATTCCAGAATTTGCCGAAGCATACATTCACCGTATCGGCCGTACGGCAAGAGCTGGTCTTGGCGGAACTGCTCTTTCATTCTGCGATCCGGAAGAGCTGAGTTACCTTAGTTCTATCAACAGGATGATAAAGCAGCCCATTTCAGTTATCGCTGATCATCCATATAAAATTGTTGATATTAAAGAAGGTGAGAACCCGGGAGTTCAAAATAATTTTGGCGGAAGGAAGGGATCCTTCGGATTTGGAAAGAGTTCGAGAAACCGCCCGGGAAGGAGCTTCCGCAGGTTTAAAGTAAAAAGTTAGATTTCAGGATGTTACTGCTCGCCCTGATTTATGGTGAGTTGTGCGGGAATAGAAAAATTATTTAACATTTACCCTGCATTGTGATCATTCAATTTCCCCAATAATATTTTTTGTTTTATGTTGTTTTCAAAAGACAAAGAATAATTAATTCAATAGACGGTAAATTATGGAATGCGAACATATAAGCCAGGTACAGGATGTCACCCCAAGCGGAAAGGGATGTAAAGAATGCCTTGAGATGGGCGATACATGGGTACATTTGCGTATATGCAAGATCTGCGGTCACGTTGGATGCTGTGATAACTCGAAGAACAAGCACGCAACAAAACACTTTCACGAAACCGGTCATCCTGTAATTCAGTCGTTTGAACCCGGGGAGACCTGGGGATACTGCTATGTTGATGATCTTTATATTGAATCGCTTTAAGTAAAACCTATTTGTTTATACATTTATATTCCTTAAAATTTCCCCTAAAAACAGACCCCAAATAATTTAAGCGTGGCAGGTAAAAATTTTTTGTAAAACATTATTAAGTTTCATACGATTAAATTTTAAGTTTATCAAGCAATTAAAGTAAGTCTATGAAACAGTTTTTCCTCATTACTTTTTTATTAACATTTCTTTTCCAGTCATATAATTTTGCTCAACTATCTTCACAGGAATTAATTGCTAAGCTGGATTCTTCACTTAAAGTGCTTGTTGTTTTGCAGACAAAAGTAAAAAATGTTTGCCCTTGCCTAAATGAATTTCAACCTGTTGCTATTCCGTACAAAGACAGTTTGCTTATTTTTGATTACAGTCCTGCAGAAAGTAGATATGATTTTATTAAAGAAACATCCCAGCCATTTCCACTGCCTGAGGGAATACAGGCATCATTCCCGCTTTCAGTTTATGATAACAAACCAACCTGCATTGTAAATCTTAATACTTTCAGTTCCACCGCCGGCTACACAACTGTTATGCATGAGTTTATTCACTGCTGCCAGTTCAACAGTGTTGAACCTGAACTTAAGCAGACACTTGAAATATATAAATCCGCAATGCAGAATAAAGAATACTCGTGGGAAATTGCACATCCTTTTCCCTATGATGATTCTGTCTTCATTAACTTTTATGATAATTATAAGCAAGCTTTAAAAGAAGATAACATAGTAAAAGCAAAACAATTCAGAGCAAGGCTAAAAGAACATCTCGGTAAAATAGATTTTGAATATATGTTATGGGAGGAATGGAAAGAAGGGCTTGCACGCTACGTTGAGAATAAAGTTCACGACAGATTAAAAATTGATAGGAATAATTACGGTAAAGATAAACCTTACGACCGGGTCGCTTTTTACTACAGCGGTGAGAAACTTATAGCCAGGCTTGCAGAAACTAAACCCGGGCTTCCTGCAGATATGAAACTATTGTTTGAGAAGATGAGAGATTTTTAATATTAAATGAGTCACAGTATTGTCCGGCAGATTTATTTCTCCCGGCAAGCAGTCACAGACTAATTAAACTTTGAATCTAAAGTTCCCGGTTTATTCTTCTCATTTTTCTTTTCTCTTTTAGCCGCCCTTTTTTCTTTCTTTGATTTCAACGGCTCCTTCTTCGAACCTTTTTTGGCATCCTGACCTTTACTCATTTTCCTTCTCCTTCTTTAAAGAATCTTTCCAAACAATAAAGGACAATTTATCTAAGGTAAAATACGATATTTAATATCAACCTTCAGATATTTTTCTGAAATGATATCCATAAATTGTAAAAAGGATAGCTAAAGAGAACAACTGCTGTTTCCGGAAGAAGAACCAGAAAAATAATTTCCAGTAGTAAATTCTTTCTTTTCCTAATAACCCCAGTTTATATATTGATCTGAAAAGAGCAAAAACAAAATTAGGATTAAGATGAAATACTTTTATTCCTGTTTCCAGCTTATGATTCATTAATTCTCTTCAGTTTAATTTAAAATTCAAACATCGTTATAATGAGATATTATTTGGGTTAAGATCAATCCATAATGAATTTATTAAATGTGATACTTGTAAAAAAGAATTGAACAAATGAAAAAGGGATTAGATTGCATTAGTAATATTCAACGGTAAATTAATAGTTGTTTTAAAAAGGTGATAAATTTATGATATTGATTTGAGTAAAGTGAAAGTAAATTTTGACCCTTTCCCTTTTTCACTTTCCACCCAAATCTTTCCACCGTTTCTTTCTATAAACTCCCTGCAGAGCAATAATCCCAAACCCGTGCTAGATTCGCCCTCTGTTCCCACAGTGCTAACTTTTTCTTCTGTCTTAAAAAGTTTTTTAATATCATTTTCAGGAATCCCGATGCCTGTATCCTCAACTGTAATTGTTATTATATTATTATCCGATTGCTCGGATTTAATAAAAACTCTTCCGCCTCCTCCTGTGAATTTAACTGCGTTAGATAAAAGATTTCTAAATATTGTATCAATCATTTTTTCATCTGCATAAATTCTCTCAGTGGCTGGAACTTCATTAATTATGGTAATTCCTTTTTGTAAAGCTCTTTGATTAATAATTTCAATGTTTTGCAAAATTGTATCGGACAGATTAAATTCTTTTGGAATAAAAGTTATTAAGTCTCTCTGCATTTGCGCCCACGTCAACAAATTTTCCAAAAGCTTATAAAGATTGCGGGCTGATTCGTTCAGTAATTTACTGTTTTCAACAAATTCAGCCAAAGAAAATTCGTCACTTCTTTCTGCCATCAGTTCTGTCAGATTTAAGAATCCGTTGAAAGGACTTTTCAGATCGTGCGCAATGATTGAAAAGAATTTATCTTTTTCCGCATTAAGTTTTGAAAGTTGTTTATTACGTGTGTTTATTTCTTCTTCTGCATGTTTCTGTTTTGTAATATCGCGGAAAGACCAAACACGCCCTAAAGATTTATCGGGCATTACAAGCGGAGCAGAGTATCTTTCAAAAACTCGTCCATCTTTAAAATAAATTTGGTCCAAATCTTCATCGGAAGAATTGTAAAGCATTTTCACTTTAGAAATAAATTTATCCGGGTCAATCAATTGCCCTAAAATAGAATCCAATAAGGTATTGTCATCGCCTGAATCAATTATACTTTGTGAAATACGCCAGAGTTGTGCAAACCGCTCATTTGTTTTTATGACTTTCCCGTTTGCATCAATTGCCAGGATACCATCAGCCGTCGATTGAAGGATAACATTTAACTTTATTTCACTTTCCTTCAGAGACTGCTCTGCTCTTTTGCGTTCAGTAATATCACGCCCGACAAAAAACAGTATCTCCCTACCACCTAGTTCAATCTTATTTGCAGTTACTTCAACCTGAACAGATGAGCCATCTTTTCTGCGCCAGATACGTTCTCCCAATGGCATTCCGCCGGTGGATGACAATTTTTGCATATATGTGTCAATGCTGGATTTGTCATTGGCAACAATATCATATAACGATAAGGATTTTACCTCTTCGGCGGTATACCCCATCAGATCACAAAATGCAGGATTAGCTTCGAGTACAGTTTTGGTATGTAAGTCATAAAGATAGATTGCTTCTATAGATTGCTCCAGCACCGTGCGGTATCGTTTTTCACTTTCACTAAGTGCTTCTTCATTACGTCTGCGCTCTGTGATGTTTCGGCCTATACCCACAATACCAATAATATCACCTTTATCATCTTTCATTGGCAGTTTTGAGGTAAGAAGCCATTGCTGTTGTCCATTCTCATCGAGCAAATATTCTTCAGTGTTGAGTATTGGTTTACCGGTATTTAAAACAGATTGATCAACAGCATAGGATTTTTCAGCATGCTCTTTGGAAAATAAATCAAAATCCGTCTTCCCTAAAATTTCGCTTTCCGAATTCACGCCCATATAACGTAAGTCACTCTTGTTGGCAAGTGTCTTTCTGTAGGAAGTGTCCTTGCAATAAATTGAATCCGGGATGTTATCGATTACTGTTCGCAGTAATAACCGTTCTTTCCGTAAATCTTCTTCTGCATGTTTACGTTCACTTATATCCTGTACCTGCAAAAGATAACCATTTATGATTTTGCTTTTTTTGTCTAAGAGGGGAGTTATGATATAATCAAAATAGGCTTTTCCAATCCTGTTGGTCTTATATTGTTTAAGTTGTTTTACTTTCTCAAAATCAAAAACCACCTGATATACAACTGGTTCTCCCCCGTGCAGCTTTTTTATTTTTTCGACATCAAGGCTGGTACCATCAAACAAATTAAATCCCATGAATTTCAGATTGATCTAATATTCCAAACATTTTTAATGAGGCCCTATTTGCTGCCACCTGCATCCCGTCCGATCTGTAAAGTTCAATACCTATTGGGGACTCATCAAAAATAGTTCTGAACCTTTCTTCACTTTTACGAAGTGCATCATCGGCAATCTTCCTTTCCATAACAATGGCAATCTGGTTTCCCACACTGGCAAGAAAATTAACATCGGATTCAGAATACACATTTTCCTTCTCGTAGTGTTGAAGGACCAAGACTCCTATTGTTCCGGATTGGGTTTGAAGCGGTACACCAACCCAGGATGGTGAGTTTGAACCTACTAATTCAACTTCATCCTTTTCTACAAGTTGATCGAACAACTCTTGTGTAAGCAGTAATGGTTTGCCTGTACGGAAGACGTAAGCGGTACAACTTTTCTTCATCGCCACAGGATGGGGGGTTGGATCAAATTTATCTACAAAATAGGGAAAGCTATAAAGCCCTGTTTCTTTATCATAAAGAGCAACGAAGAAATTTTCTGCATAAATTGCTTTCTGTAATGCACTGTGTATCAATTTTATTAAGTCATCCTGGTTCGAATTGGTCGTCAGTGCATTAGTAATTTCAAACATTATCTCGCGTTCCAGCTCAGTCCGTTTACGTAATGTGATGTCATTTACCATTACATGTCGGGCGCTACGGTTATTATATGTAATAGATGTTGAAATCAACTCGACATTAATAATTTCACCGTTCTTCTTCAGATGACGTGATTCATCAACACCATTGTGAGATTTTCGTGTAAGTTCAATAGTCCGTTTTAATGCCTCTGTATCCTCTGCCGAACAAATATCTTTTAAAGTCATTGAAAGAAATTCTTCCCTTGTATAACCATAATGGGAAATGGCAGAGTTATTGATTTCAAGAAAAGTCAAGGTCTCCAGGTCATAAATAAACATTGGCTGAGGATTATTGGCAAACATATACCGATATTTAAATTCATTGGCTTTTATATCTTCAAAAACCCTGGTGTTCACTTCCTGATCGATAAGTATCTTGCCAATTAGGATTGTTGCCAGGGGATGACTAATAATAACAGGAATTCCTATTTGCTGTATTACAGAAATTGCTGTTGAAAAGGGGAGTGAGAACATCATAAGCAGCATTACGATATGAACTGTCAGTCCAAAATAAAGTAAACGACTAACTGTTAATCCTTTATTCGTCTTCTTTCTTTGTAAGTAGAAAATCGTTCCTATGGTTACGGAGGAAATAATAACCAATGTTCCGGGAACTGTTCCGGAACCGCCCTGGTATAACCGAAAAATTAATGCCATAATTCCGGCAATTGCCCCGGAAACCGGACCGAAGAATAAAGCAGATACACTTAAAACAACAGAACGACCGTCAAAAATTAATCCCTCACTAAAAACCAACGGCCTCATCATGCCAATAATTGCAACAATTCCGAAAAGGAGTCCCTGACTAATACTCCCCTTAAAGGAAATTTCTGGGTATCGCTTATATAAAAAACCAGAGATAACACTCAGGGCAACAAGTAAAGATAAATTATATATTAGTTCCAATAAGATCATTCAACTGTCTTATCCAATTCTTTTTCAGCTTTTCAAGTTACAGTGGATCATTCTTAATTCAAACTAATTTCGCTTTAAGTAAAAGTTCATTTTTAATCATTTCATTAAATAAACAATACATTGAGGTTGTTTGCTTTCTGGTTAAGAGATGGCATGAAAATATGATGTCAAGTGAATTTATGTTTCGCAGACTAAACTGCACAAAATATCTTTTCAATAATATAAATTAATACAGACCTTCTTCTTCTGCAAACATTTATTTTTAATAATCTCTCACGGGTTTGTGTTTTCCTTTGTTTAATTATTATAAACCTCAACCTCTTTTAGTTGAAATGAAGTGTCTATTAGATTTTGTAAATCATTTCCAATAGAAATATATGTTCTAAAAGAGTGCCATGGCAAAATGATGCAAAGGGGTGAAAATAGGACTAAATTTATAACATGAGAAGCTTATAGGTAAGTAAATTATTCAATTATTTCGGAAGCAGAATTTATTTTTTCCTTTCAGAATTTTCAAAATATGCGTACTCACCAGTCTGTATTTGGATATTCAGAGCTAATTTTCCAAGAATATTATGCACGTGACTTTTTACAATGTGGGTGGATATATGAAGTTTTTGCTCAATCTCCTGGTTTGCAAAGAGACTGGAAATTAATTCAGTTATTTGCTTTTCACGAAGTGTCAATCTAACAATTTAGTTTATCCATAAAGTTTTAGTTTTAATTAATTTCTTCCGCGTAATTCCAAACATTTTACTTGTGTTTAAATTTGCCCGTATAATTACACTATCCGGATCTATGGTAAAGATGAGATAGGTGAAAAAATCAAAGATATTTACATACTTATTTCTGGATACTTTAATCTCATATTGTGCAATTCTTAATTCCTGGTTTTTATGTTCCAGTTCAAAACGGTGAACTTCAGGCAAATGAACAGTCTTTGGATATCTTCCATTTTGGGGGAAATAGGCTTTTTATCCTTTTAATTCTTTTTTATCGGGTTTCTTTTTATTACAGTGGAGAACTGCTGATAATCAGGCTTGCAGAAGCCAGTCCTGGACTTCCTGCTTATATAAAACTATTGTTTGAAAGATGAGAGATATTTAATATTAAATGAGCCGGTACTGTCCGGCAGATTTTTTTCTCCCGGTAGCAATTACAGGTTAATTAAACTTTGAATCCAGAATTCCCGGTTTATTTTTATCATTTTTCTTTTCTCTTTTAGCTGCCTTTTTTTCCTTCATGGTTTTTAAAGGTTCTTTTTTAGAACCTTTTTTTGTGTTTTGACCTTTGCTCATTTTTTCTCCTTTGATTAAAATTGATTCGCGGGATGAGAATGGATTATTTTAATTTGTTATAAATCTTTGACCCGAAAAATGCTCTTTTTGAATAATAAAAAAGTAATCAAAATAAAAAAAACAATGATGCCTAATTTAATAGGCAATCCCCATTCATTAAAGCTCATCCAGTCATGCTGTCCCATTATTCCATTCGTACCACCATTCATCACTGTTCCGCCGTCAAGATATAAAAACATAACCAATGCTACCAGCAACGCATAACCTATGAACCTATAATTTGTTTCATTCATAACTTCACCCATGAATAACTTATTTTATCGAACCTTCAATAATACTTTTACAATGTAGGGAGAGTAAGATTGTTATTCAATCAATCAAAAGGATGAAAAAAGGACTACATCTTTTGGATGAAGCATCTGTTCGTGGTTTGTTGTATGTTATATCGTGATTGAAAAACAAGGATTAAGCTGAACCTTAATAAATATGACAAAGCGCTAATTAGCCACTTAATAAATATATTTTATTAACGGATCATTTTGATAAATTAAATTATCTATAGGATATATCTCCCGACACTTATATGATTGAATTTTTTAAGCAAATACAAAAATATTTTAATGATGTAAAAGATTTCCTCAGCATTCATCTTATTGATATCGGGAATACTTCAATAACACTCTGGACTCTACTTTACTTTATTTTTCTTGCCTGGCTTCTTTTCTTTATTACTGCAAAGATAAAAAAATGGATGATCTACAAGGTCCTTTCCAGAAGCAAAGTAGAACTGGGAGTGCGGCTCGCTGTCGGTACGATTATTCGTTACAGCGTTCTTGTGCTCGGGCTTATAATTGTTATACAAACCGTTGGAATTAACCTGAGTACGATTACTATACTTGCCGGTGCTCTTGGTATTGGTATAGGTTTCGGTTTACAGAATGTAACAAACAATTTGGTAAGCGGAATAATTATTCTTTTTGAAAGGCCGATAAAAGTCGGCGACAGGATCCAGGTTGGAGAAGTCTTTGGTGATGTTATGATGATTTCTATGAGATCTACAACGATTGTAACAAATGATAATATTTCGGTGATCGTTCCTAACTCCGAATTTATTTCATCAACAGTTATTAATTGGAGCCACAATGATAGAAATGTGAGATTCAGTATTCCGGTGGGGGTGGCTTATAAAGAAGATCCTGAAAATGTAAAGCAAATTTTACTGGAAGTTGCGGATAAAGAAGATGGAGTTTTAAAAAATCCGGAACCTGTTGTACTTTTTAAAGAATTTGGCGACAGTTCACTTAATTTTAATCTACTGATCTGGACAAGCAGTTACATAACCACACCGGGATTCCTGAAAAGCAAACTTTATTTTGAAATATTTAAAAAATTCAGGGAAAACAACATCGAGATACCTTTTCCGCAGAGAGATTTGCATATTAAGAATACTGAACTCAAGGTAAGCCAGCCAAAAGTTGATACAGATTAATTTCACGGCAAATTAACCGTTATAATTTCGAAATTATTTTCCGTAATTCTTTTTTGATTTTTCCAGGTTTATTTTAAATGTCTTTCTTCTTTTAGGAAAAATAATTGACGGTTTAATTATTAAATAGTTTCTGTTCTTAGTGTCGTATTCCTTTTGTTTTAAATTAATTATCCAGTGTTGTGAGCAGTATAATTAATGTTTAGATGCTTTGCTGCTTTTTCAATTGTCAAACCCTGCACCAAAATGCTGAATACCACACAAATATAAGTTGCAATCATTAATATCTGTTTAGCTTCGCTTTTTGGCAATGAGAGTACTAGTGCAATGGAAAGCCCTCCACGAAGTCCTCCCCAAACAATTAGTTTAGCTTCATTGTTATTTATGTTTGTAAACTTTGGTAAAATTAATTTGGGCAGATAAACAATAATTACTCTTGAGAATAAAACAATAAGAATAGTAATCAAACCTATAAAAATGTATGTTGTCTTAAAATCGATTACAACGAGCACAAATGCGATACTTATAAACAAGATGGCATTCAGAATTACATCAATCAGTTCCCAAAATTTATGAACATACTCTAATGTGGTATCGCTCATAGCTTTATTTTGTTTGTAGTTTCCCACCATTAAACCCATTATCACCATTGCCAATGCGCCCGATAATTGGAAATAAGATGATAAAGTATAGCCCAGCATTACAAAGGCAATTGTGAGTAAAACTTCCGTTTCATAATTGTCGATTGATTCTAAAAGTTTATATAAAATATAGCCTAATAAAAATCCGAAAAATATACCTCCGCCTGCTTCCTGCAGAAATGAAATACCAAAATGTGAAAAGTTGATCTTATCACTTCCTAATTTTAAAGTTTCTAATAAAGCAATAAAGACCACAACACCAATACCATCATTAAATAAAGATTCACCAACAATGGTTGACTCTATTTTCTTTGACACATTTGCTTTGGTTAATATTCCTAAAACTGCAATAGGATCGGTGGGTGAAATAAGAGCTCCAAGTATTAAACAATGAATAAAGCCGATGGATACTCCCAGCAAATTGCACAATTCATAAAGCATCGATGCAATAACTAAGGTGGAAATTATAACCCCGCCTACTGCCAGTAGGCTTATAGGTTTTAGCTGGTTTTTAATATCTGTCCAATTTGTGTGTAACGAACCGGCAAAAAGTAAAAAGCCAAGCATCACCTGAAGAATAATGTTGCTTATGTCTGTGTGTACAATTATACTTTTAATTTCAGAGAAGTGTGCAACATCCCATATTTTACTGCTCAAAATCACAAGTGAGAGAATAGTTGAAAGTAAAAACAAACCTATAACAAAAGGCAATTTAATAACTCTAAAGTTGATATATGCAAAAGCCGCTGAAAGACTCATTAGGATGACTAATAGGAGATAACTATTCATTTTTAGAATTTATTTTTGATTTTATTTTGTAACAGAGGATTTAACCTCAGCTTGACTAAGATCGTCCAGTTTAAAGTACTCAGACAAATTCTTGATTACCGAATCCGCCAGAGAGCGTTGCAAACTTATTTTTTGTTATAATAGCAATACTTTTTTACAAAGGCATCATTAGTGACGGGATGTGGATATAAAGATTAAAAAGATATTTGGCTTTAGACATACCAACTGAAGGTAAACAAGATAAATAACTTGTTTTAAGCTGTCCAAAGTACTCTTGTTTTCATTCAAATGATTTATTTATGCCTAAACATTTTAAACTTACCCGAGATCACTTTTTTATTTTCCTTTTTGAGAAGGAATCTTTCCCGGATCTTCTCAAATAATATCCTGTCGGATAATATTAATATCTGATCTTCGGGTTGAATCGTAAAAGAGAGCTGCGGAACCAGCATCTCTTCATCCCTTAATACTGCAACAATTTCGCATTCCTCGCCAGGTTTACATATTTGGGCTTTGTTTAATTCTTTGCCGACGCATTCATTCCCGGGATAAACATTTATAAGGAATAAAATCTTTCCATTCGATATTTCAATCGGGATCCTTGATTCAAGCACAGACGACAGATCTAATTTACCTACATTTTCCGGATCAAATGCTCTTCGCTCACTTAATAACATACCGGCATGTTTTATTTGCTCAATTCTATGAGCGGGTGAAAGCCACTTGCTTTTGACCTGAGCTTCGTAAAGACTGATATATTTTAAACTAAGTGATGAGGTAATAACTCTCTGAATTACAAATCCGATAATTACCGCAAGAGCCGCGGGGACAAGCAGATGATATCCATCGGTCATCTCGGTTACCATCAAAAGAGTCGCAATCGGAACCCTGGCAGTGCTGCCGAAAACTGCTGCCATACCCACAACTGCAAATCCAGCGGACTGCTGATGAAACAATTGAGCGAAAATACCGCCAAGCATTGCACCGAGAAATAAAGTCGGAGCAAAAACACCGCCGGACCCACCGGAAGATACGGTTAAGGCAAAAGCGACAAGCTTACCAATCAATAAAACGATGAGAAGAGAAACAGCTAAATTACCGTTAATTGCAAGCTGCATCCAGCCATACCCGCCGCCTAAAACCTGGGGTAGAAATAATGCTATTATTCCTACACCGAATGCACCAAGAGCGGGCTTTAGAAAACGAGGCAATTTGATTTTATAAAATAAATCCCTGGTTTTATAAAAGACAGTAGGAATAAATGCGCCTATTACCCCGCTTGTTAAACCAAGTATCACATAATAAAAGTAAGAGATTATATGCGTTACATGTGGAGATACCGAAACTTGGAATAGTGGCCTCCATCCCACAAAAAGGGCATTTACGGCATATGCAATAACTGCACCTAGCATTGTGTAAACAAGCGCCTCGGCTTCGAATTCCATATCGCTGTAGAGCACTTCGACTGCAAATATAGCTGTTCCAATGGGTGATCTGAAAATTGCGGAAAGTCCTGCGGCCATACCAATAAGTACCAGGAGCCTTCTGTCCTTATCGGAACGGTGTGTTAGTCCGGCATATATAGAGCCGAACCCGGCACTGAATAGAGCGGTCGGTCCTTCGCGTCCGGCTGCGCCGCCGGAGCCGATAGTAATTGCCGATGCCAAAATTTTTATAGGCACAACACGTTTTCTGATTTCACCCCCGTATTTATGAAACGCTTTCACAGCGGTATCAGTTCCGTGTCCTTCGGCTTCCGGTGCAAATCCATAAACAAGAGCACCCGAAATTATTCCGCCAATCGTTATAACAACAGGAATGAGCCATAAGCCATGACTTCCTATTGTTTGAATTAAGATACCCCCTTCATTTGGCAACCCTGGCGCCCGGTAACCTGCGGCATCATTAAGAAACAGCATTTGAAATAAATTTAATAAGAACCCAAATAATTGGGCACCTAATGCGCCAATAATCCCCAATAAAATTGTATCAAAAAATAGCTTTGTTTTTCTCCGCACTTTTAATCAATAAATTATGTTTGAGTATTACATATTTAACTAATATATAAAATTAGGAGTATAAAGTCTTTGATAAGGATTTTGATTTATTTAAGATTTATTAAAATTAGTCAACTAATATTTATTAAGGATTCTTTATGAAAGATGAAGAAAATGCCGGATAAGAAGAAACTGGCGTTGGAGGTAAATAATCCGATGAATTTATAATCTTACAAACCTGTCACTTTAATGTCCCGAGCTTTTGCAGTTCAAATATAAATTGAGTAATACTGTTATTATTTAATATTCCAATGCAATTGCCATTTTCAATGACTGGGACTACACTTACATCATTTTCGTTTATAGACCTTAATGCGTCTAATAATGGTTCAGTGGAATTTATTTTATTAATGTCTTGTAACGGAATCATTACATCTTTTACTGTTTTATTTTGCTTATCCTTCATCGAAATAGAATTTATTCGTCCGGGCGTAAGAAATCCAACCATTATATTATTATCCTTAACAAGTAAGTTCCTTCGATTGGCACCGATGAAATGATTATCTATAATCTCCTGAACTGTAGAATCAGGATATACAATACCGAAATCATTTGATAAAGCTTCGTGCACCTGATGTCCGAATAATAAACCTTTAAGTGCCTGTCTTTGAATCTGGGACATTGCGGCAATTTCAAGGAACCAACCAATAAATACTATCCACAAACCACCAAAAACATTATTTTGAAATATCTGAAAAACACCAAGCATTATAAATAAGAATCCGAAAAATCTTCCTGTTTTAGCAGCAATTGTAGTCGCTTGTGTATAATTTTTTGTAATAGCCCACACTATTGCCCTCAAAATTCTTCCTCCATCTAAGGGAAATCCAGGAATTAAATTAAATATTGCCAGAATAAGATTTATTAAAGCAAGATACTGAAATGAAGCAACAAGATATTGATTATGTACAATTACTTTTGCTAATAAATAAAAGATAGCTGCTAATGAGATACTAGTAATAGGACCAGCAACAGCAATCCAAAATTCCGCCGATGATTTCGGAGGTTCTTTTGAAATTTCGGCAATTCCACCGAATACGAATAGCGTTATCCTTTTTACTTTCAGTTTATATTTAATTGCAATTATAGAATGTCCGAATTCGTGGAGCAAAATACTAATGAAGAACAAAATTGAAGTTATAAAAGCAACCAACCAATAAGAGAATTCCGTCCAATTTTTAAATTCATTTGGAAAATAACTTTGTGCTAACATCCAGGTTAGTAGTGCCAAAATTAGAAACCAGGAATAATCTAAATAAATTGGAATCCCAAGGATTTTTCCAACCTGTATATGTTTATCTTTCATAAAATTAATTCTTTACTACTGACGTTTTTATCATCCTCTAATATAATTGCTTCAGTATCCAGCTTATAAAAGTTGTTGAATTGCTCATATCTATCTAATAAAATGATTTATTTTTTATTTATCCTTTTTAGTAGGAATGATGAAAAGCGGAATAGTGGAGTGATGTAATACTTTTTCTGCAACACTTCCCATAAGTATATTTTCCAACCATCTCCTGCTGTGAGAACCCATAACGATAATATTAATATGCAATTCTTCGGCTGTCTTTATTATAGCTTCAGCGCTATCGCCTTCTCTTACCACAGTTTTAATACTTTTGTCTCCAAGATGGCGTTTTGATTTATTCAGAAAACGTTGAGATACTTTTTTCAGTTCTTCATCGCTTTCTATTTTTAGTAGATCCAAATTAGTGTAACTGGTAAAACCCATTATAGGAGAATAATCTGAAGAAGAATAAAATACAGGATCTAATACCACATGCAATAATATAACTTTAGCTTTCATGGCTTTTGCCAATGAGTAGCCTGTTTCTGCAACTTTTTGTGCGGTTGGATTATAATCCAGCGCAATCAAAACTTTTTTCATTTTTATAGTTTTCATAATCGATTGTCTTTATTTTTTAATTTCCCTGAATACAACAGTTGCTTTATATAAACATTCTGTTTCTATAATTACAATTGTTGGTGCTTATTCTCATCGCTTAATATTATTTTTGTTCTCTAATACTTTCATATCGTTTTTCCCCTTAGTTCATAAGCTAAGCGTTTGTTATGCAAAGAAAATAATTTTTCATTGCCTTTCATTTTCATTCTTGGTTAAAATTGTCATATTATATTATTACTTGATCTATTTCTTTTTCTAAACAGTAGCCAGCCAAGTGCAGCACTCAAGATGAGAGAAATTGTAGCTGGATACATTCTCCAGCTCATGTGGAGTGCCCAACTATTTCCGCGCATCCTTCCATACATTCCGCTATCTATCAAAGCCCCTACGCTGAAGTAAAAAAAAAGCACTACCACTATTAGGAACACAATAATTAAAAATCTGTTTTTAATCTTATTCATTGGTTTGACCAAACTTATAAATTGTGAAAGAAGTTCTTATTTTTTTGTCAAAATTCTCTTTGTATTTTATTTCTGGATTTAATTTATCAGCCCGGCACACAATATTTTTATAAAAATACCTAATAACTTTAGGATTTATAAAAAACCATCCTATACTTTACAATACTATGAAGAGTGCAGTCTTAATTCAATCGAGCAAAAGGATGAAAAGGGGGCTACATCTTTGGGGTAAGCCGGTACGTGCATCAATCAAAGGAATTCGTAAAATCATTTTCTTTCTAAAAGAAATTTAAGTTTACTCTTTTGTGATTTTTTACTGGTGTTGAATCGTGACAGACAGAGTTGAACCTCAGCTAAACTAAAATCGTCAAGCTTAAAGTGCTCAGCCAAATTATTGATTACAGCACCCGCCGGAGCGCCTGCGGGCACAAGCATCATTATAGAATTAGGTTTACGAAAAAGTTTAATGCAATAAATAATGTCAGCCGCACTATGGATTTTGTGCCCGGACGATTTCTTGGGCAATGTTATGTCTTTGCAATAACCTGCCGATACAAAACCATGGTTGACCAAGTTCAGTACTAGAATTCGCCCCATGAAGAATAGATTGATCATGCCGATTTCATAACGAAGTTTTGGTTTTAAGTTTGTTATAGTTTTTCTTTCAGTATAGTTTGCAAAAATTGGTGGAATTGATTTTCAATTTCATCTTTTCTAAAATACAAGTTATGTTTTTCACTTTTGTTTATTTATTAGTTTCATCTTTCCGAATTTCCTTCTCAGCCTTCTCCCAATCCTGAACAGCACGGCCATCCTTGCGTCCGCCTTTCTCATAAAGTTCATAGGCACGTTTGGCGATCTGCGGTGTTAAATCGGAAAGTGTCTTAACTTTATCGAATTTAAAAACCCGATATGCAAGCAGTTTCACTCGGTCATTCACAAGGAACCACAGTAGCGCATATCCCCATACAAACCCGGCCCACCCCCAACCGATAGGTGTCATAAGCAGCCCATAAACCGCGAGCAAAGTTGCCACCGTCTGCGCAACGAGCACAGCTAACAGTAAGACCCGCGATGGGCGTATAGACCAGAACGGGCCGCGTGTGCGCGTAAGGAAGATCGTCAGCACTCCGGCAACTGACAGTTTCAGGTACATCAGCGTCTGGATGTGTGGGCGGTCGAGGTGAAATACCCGTTCGCCAAGATAAAACATGCCGAAGCTGGCGATAACCCCGAGGATGCCCAGCACAGTGGAAATTCCCAGCACCATGTGCATGTTCCAGGCTTCAGGCTTATTTTTGTAATGAACAGTGTCATAGGCGATGGAAAGAATGGCACCGTCGTTGAGCAGTGCCAGCATTACTATCATCACCGCGGTCACCGGATAGAAGTTAAAGATCAGGATTGCTGCTGTCATGAAGAACAGCACGCGCAGCGTTTCGGCTATGCGGTAGATCGCGTAGCTGTTCATACGCTGGAAAATTTTCCGGCTCTCCTTTATTGCGTCGATAATTACTGAAAGTCCAGAGGTCGTCAGCACGATTGAAGCTGCAGCCCGTGCAGCATCTGTAGCGTCCGAGACAGCAATGCCGCAGTCGGCTTTCTTCAGTGCCGGAGCATCATTAACACCATCACCCGTCATACCGACCATGTGTCCACGTTTTTGTAGTACATCCACAATGTGAAACTTGTGTTCCGGAAATACCTGTGCGAAACCGTCCGCTTTCTCGATGGACTCTGCCACCTCGGAGGTCTCATTCTTTTTCGAGTCGCCCAGGCTTGCGGCATCAAGAATATTTGCGCCCATGTCCAACTTTTGGGCGGTTTCTTTGGCTATGGCTAGTGCATCGCCCGTAACCATCTTGATCTTAACACCCATTTCTCCCGCAGTCTTAATGGTTGCCTTTGCATCTTCACGCGGCGGATCGAACAAGGGCAGTACACCGACAAATTGCCATTGGCCGTCACCCCCGGCTCTCGCAACACCTAATGATCGAAAACCCCGTGCTGCGAATTCGTTAACGGCTTTGTCGACAGCAGACTTTATCTGTCCTTGATTCGAGGACAATTCTAAAATCACCTGCGGCGCTCCCTTGGTTACCTTGAATGTTTTTCCGTCTTTGGTTTTGACTGTGGCTTCGGTGCGTTTATGCACCGGATCGAACGGCTGGAAATGAACCACTTCATAATCCTTTAACGAATCCTTGTTTTTCAGTCCGGCCAGCACAGCAAGATCAATAGTGTCGTTATTGTCTGTGCGCGATGCCAGTGCACCATTAAGGATTACCTGGTCGGCGAGGATATTGTTTACACTAAAGGGATCACCAAGAGTAAGTTTGTTTTGGGTAAGAGTGCCGGTCTTATCGGCACACAGTACGTCCACGCCCGCTAATTCTTCTATGGCTACCAGTTTGCTCACAATAGCCTTTTTCCTGGCAAGCAGTTTTGCGCCAACAGCCATCGTAACTGACAATACCGTAGGCATGGCAACAGGAATCGCGGCCACAGTCAGCACCAGGGCGAACTGCAACGTCGAGAGGATCGGGTCACCACGGTAAATCGCAACGGCAACAATCACCGACACCAGAGCCACCGCGAGCATGATGAGGTAATTACCAATCTTCAAAACAGCTTTTTGAAAATGGCTTATAGTATGCGCCTCCTGCACTAGTTGAGCCGTTTTGCCGAAGTAAGTATTCGCACCTGTGGCATAAACCAGTGCGCCGATTTCACCCTGACGAATGATCGAACCGGAGAATACTGCCTCGCCGGGTTTACGAGTGGCGGGCAATGACTCTCCTGTCAAAGCAGACTGATCCACCTCCACCTGGTCGCCTTCCAGCAAACGTGCATCCGCGGGCACAATATCTCCCAGGCGCAATCGAATGATGTCGCCCGGCACTAACTCACGTGCCGCCGGAGTGATCCATTTTCCGTCACGTTTAACCCTTGCCTTAACAGCCAGCTTAGCCTTCAAGGCCTCGATGGCGTTGCCCGCCTGACGTTCTTCCCAGAATCCGACCACGGCGTTGGTAGCAAGTAAAAGCAGGATGATAAAAAAATCAGGCCAGTGGCGTACCACACCAGAAAGAATAACTGCTACTTCAATCATCCACGGTATTGGGCCCCAAAAATACGTGAGAAATTTAAGAAACATATTAGTTTTCTTTTCTTCAATCTCGTTAGGCCCGTATTGAGTTAACCGTTTTTCTGCCTCAGCTTGAGTGAGACCATCCGCAGATGACTCTAATTTCTTCTCCACTTCCGCCAAAGGCAGTGTTTTTAAATCGTCCTTAGCATTAGGCTTCACATCGTTCTTTGTTTTAGGTTTTGCGTCGTCCTTAGTATCGGGTTTCGGTTCGGGAGACTTAGACTTGTCAGTATCTGGTTTCATATTTAGTATCCTCCATTCATTTTTCACTAATCCATTTTTTTGCTTCATCCAATTCAGAATTTTTATATATACGAATTTCACAGGACAGCTTATAACCAAAGAATTTTGCAAAAGTATTTACAAGTTCGTGGTCAGATACCAATGCAATCTTTTCCCATGAAGATAGATGTTTCATTCCTATCTTAGCATCATCAAGCATAGCATTTAGATCAAATCCGGTAAAGTTGCTTCCTAGCTGGTACAGCATCCGGATTTTTTTGTATGCTTGAAATTTTTTCTCTACAGCAGGAATTAAAACAGTTTCATAATCTGTCCCGGTTATTTTATCTTCTGCGGAAACACCCAGAACATTGTCTGGCAAATCATTCATTATTTTTAACATATTATTTCTCCTATTGAATTTTCAAAATATTTTACGTTAAACTGTTGATTCAGGTGAGTCAGCTTTACCTTCGACCGGAAGGATATCCGGCAAATCAAGTTGTGCCACACCAATCCTGTTATCCGCCATTCCATAGTAGATGTCAAAGCGATCCGGTGAACCAAGGTCATCACGTCTATCAATGCCGGTAGGGAACACAACATTGGGGACAGTTCCGTGTCGTTCCTGTGGTGATGCAGGCGTCAGAACCGGTTGTACCGAGCGATAAAGAATTTCGCGCGGATGCTTTTCAGAGAGCACCATCACTCCTGCCGAGTAGCGCAGGTGATGTTCGTCGTTACCCTGTTCCGTTATTTCACTCACCCCGTGGTAAATGATAAGCCAGCCGTGCCGCGTTAAGACAGGTGGAGTCCGCCGCCGATTTTTAACCGCTCCCACGGAGAAACAGGCGTTGCCAGGCGGTGATGTGAATTAAACAGGCCTAGTTGATGTGGTTCAAGACCTTCCAATGCCATCGGACAATAAGAAATCCAGATGCTTTCATGGTCGAAATCTACTACTCTTGATTCATCCCTTAGAGCTATTTCTTCGGGCGAGTGCCTGGGAAAAGGGGACGATGGATTATGGCTATCTGCATTTTCCCCGTGTGATTGGGAATAGCGATAGGGAAGACGCTGGCATCCTTGTTATCCACGTGAACGAAATCGATACCGTCATACGGCTCAAAAGTCGCCAGCCCCAGTCGCTTCCAGTGAAATAAATCTTTAGATACTGCAAAAGCGATGCGCGGGCCTACGGGTGAATGAGCTGTGTAAGTCATCAAATAGTTTTGGAAGCGTTCCATAAAAGTAATGCGGGTAATCCTCGCATCCGCCGCTGCCATCGGGTCGTAGTTCATAATCAGCCTCCGGTTCCAAAACTATGCCGAGCCGTTCAACACCTGTCGGGTCTCCCGCCCCATTAAATTTTACCTTTGCAATGCCGATGCGCGAATAATTACCCTTCGCTACAAGACGTGGAAACAGGTAAAGCTCGCCATCAAGACCTCGAACAGCAGCCGGATTTAAGACACCTTCAACTTCCTGTGGATTACCCTGTTCCGGTTCCATTATTTTTCCCAGCCGCTTCAATTTAAATTCATTCATCAAATTCTCTTGTATTATAATTAGATGTCTATTGTTAAATCGCATTTTAAACAAGCGATGATTGTTTCGGTAACTCTTTTAGTTTCATCAGGATTCTTAACAGGGATTGAAACAACACCTGCTTTCTCAGCCGGATAGTCGTTCCCGCCGGGAAACAAGGCATCTCCAATAAATATCATTTCATTAACTGCAATACCAAAGGGACCCCTTTAACGTATGAACTCCGTATGCTTTGTCGATACCGGGCCTGGTTATGTCAACGGAAGTAGCGCCACCCATTCTAACAGAAAATTTGGGAATAGAAGTGTCAAGGATTGATTTGATTTTCTTCCGCTTCGTAAAATGAGGGTCCCATTTTTTCTTTTCTTCTAAAGGTGCCTGTTGACCTAATGCGGAAAATGTTATCTGGCTTCCCCGATCTTTGATAGTCTGTCCTTTGAGAAGTCCATTTGCAACGCAGCTGGCATGGTCATCACGGTCGCTTAGTATCCAGGCTTCACCAATCGGACCGTCACCCGGTAGTCGCGCGGAGAGCAGTTCAGCCAGACGTTCTTCCGCCCCAGAGCCGGTACTGATAGATCGGTTCAAATTTCAGAGGGTATAAATCTATTTGATTCATTATACGTTCCTTTCATATTTATATATTTCCCATATTTGCATTGTAATAACCATGACGCAAACAGCAATGACCATATCATCAGGGTTCTATAAAATAATTTTATCTTATATGCCCGCGCTGTGTTTTCGTTTTCAATTACGGGACTCTCTGCTGCATCTGGTTATGAGGCCGCATGGACAAGTTGTTCGTCTTCACATACATAACCATTGCAGCAAGCATCAATAAAATTGCGATCCAAAATTTCCAGTCGTGGTGAGCTCGTTTCCAATAAGGAATTCTCTCTTTCCCTTTATTAATATGTTGCGGGATATTTGTTTTCATTTTCCTTTCCTTTCTATTAAGGAATTATATTCGCCACGGCGAGCAGCCAGGTTGTATCTGGCTCGATGATAAAGAGCTTTCTGTGCCGCTAAAATATTTTTCTTCTTGCCCAGCCAAATTTCTAAAGCCGGTTGCTGTATTGCCCGGGAAAATGAAAACGCCAATGCCCATGGCAGTCTTGACTTAAATCTAACATTCATTGCATTCAAACGTGCCGATGCCAGCTCAGCAGATTGACCTCCAGAGAGAAAAGCAATCCCACGAACAGCAGCGGGCACTGCTCGCAAGAGACACTTCACAGTTGCGTCAGCTACCTCATCTACAGTTTCTTGACTGGGGCAATGCCAATCCCGGAAGTACCATGTTGGGCTTCAGGATTATACCCTCCAGAATCACCCGTTGTATGTAAAGCTGAATGAAGACTGTTCGCAGGACTTTCTCCGTTACCTCACTGCATTGTTCGAGAGTATGATTCGCCGTCCATGAGAACTTCTGGTTCGACGACAGGAACCAGTCCAGCTTCCTGGCACAACGCGGCATAGCGAGCCAATGCATGCGCGTTTGCTTCAATGCAACCTTGACTGGGAATATCATCACCTATGGCAATCACAGCACGCCACTTTGCAAAGCGGGCTCCCATTTTAAAATATTCTTTTAGTCTTTCGCGCAATCCGTCCAGACCTTCTGTTATTTTCTCACCGGGATGCCCTGCCATACTTTTTGCATCGGTGTCAACCTTAATACCGGGAATGATTCCAGCATCGATGATGATTTTAATAAATGAAGTACCGTCTTTTTTCTGTTGTCGGATCGTCTCGTCAAACAGGATAGCCCCGCTAATAGATTCACCGAGCCCGGGTGTGGTGACAATCAATTCCCGGTAGGCACGGCGTGCCTCTTCTGTTTGGGGAATACCCAATTTGACAAATCGTTTATTACATGTTGGAGTACTTTCATCCATTGCTAATAGACCTTTATCGTTGGCAACCAACATCTTTGCGGTGCCTATAAGATCTTGTAACTTCATTTCTGATACCTCTGTAATTTTATCATCTTCTAATCAATCATGTTGTTTCACTTACAACTTAGATTTATGATGGTTAGCAGCCATTTTAATACACATCACTTATCCTCCGGAAATTCTGATTCAGGTGTCGGCTTGTTCGGTTTTGCGACTCCTTTGATCGCGTTGACGACCAAGGATGCTTTCCATCATCCTAATTAATTTATCGATAGCGCCGTCGAGGGCTTGGTTCAATGTGTCAGCATGGTTAGTAACAACGATGGGTTGACGTCGTTCTATATGTGCTTCTATCATGCAGCGTTTGTCGTTCTTTCCTTTCTTATTACCGTCTTCATCTTTCAAATGAACCTCTACTTTAGTAATGTGATCGCTGATCCTGATTAATGCACTATTAATTATGCTGCCGAACTTGGCAATTAGCGCGTTATTTCCCCGGATATTATGGCCGGTATTGATTTGGATATTCATGGTTTTTTCCTGTTGTTATTGTGTACTTTCATTAACTGTGCCTATTAGAGCTTTTTCATTTATTTTGGATTACTCCATTTCCAGTTTCTTATTTCCGGCATGTCCTGTCCATATTTGTCAATATATTTTTGTGATCCAGCAGCTTATCGCGGAGATACTGTTTAACATAAGCCGACCGCGAACCGAAAACCCGGCACACGGTCAATCACATCGCCAACTAAGTGAAAACGATCCAGCTCATTTAATACAACCATATCAAATGGTGTAGTGGTCGTTCCTTCTTCTTTATACCCGCGCACGTGAAACCGCTCCTGGTTGGATCGTCGATATGTTAAACGATAAATCAACAGTGGATAACCGTGGAAGGCAAAGATGACGTGTTTGTCCTTCGTAAAGAGTGTATCAAAATTCTTATCACTGAGTCCATGTGGATGCTCGCTCTTCGGTTGAAGTGTCATGAGATTCTACCACGTTTATAAGCCCTTGACTTTAAGTTTGGGAAAATTTTTCCCGCAGTATTTCAACGGCAGCCAATGTCTCCAGTGTAGGAACATCACCGCAGCATGCCATAACAACATCAGGTTCTTCGCCTTTGTCGTTGCTTGCCCATTCCCATATTCCTAGCCCGGCGGTGCAGTGTTTAACCGCAGGTATTGTTTCCATCCATTGCAGTGCCGGCTGCTTGCCTGCAACAATGACATTAACATAATCGCGGCTGCGCAAGCAGTGATCGGTTACAGATAGCAAAGTGTTAGCATCCGGTGAGAATATAAACGCGGATAACATCAGCCTTCTTATTAACCACGTGGTCAATGAAACCGGTATATTGATGACTAAATCCATTATGGTCTTGTCTCCAAACATGAGAAGAAAGTAAAAATGTTCAATGAAGCAACTCGACTTCTCGCCAGGGGATATCGTAGAGCCACTTTTAACCACTTGGCGTGCTGGTTAAACATCGAATCAATGATGTGGATGAATGCTTCGTAACATGAGAAGAAGCCGTGCCTGCCTGTAAGTAAATAACCTTCAGCCAGCCTTCACATTGGTGCTCGCTCAACATTTCCATCACTCGTCCGTCAGGTGCGACATCATCGTCGATGGGAATAATTTCGGCGGTTGAGCAGCGGTTTGTTTCTCGAACACATCTCCCCAACGGTTCGATGCAGTCTTGTTCGGGCTGAAAACACGGAAGTTGGTCTGTTTTACTTCGGATACATCGCGGATGAAATTACCTTGATTCCTGTGGCTTCTCCTTCGACTGTTCCCGGTTAGTTACCTTTAACGCGTAACTACGGAAATCCGGCATTTTTAATTCTTTAAGGAGAAGTCCTCCGTTTGCATGCGGGTTCGCTCCCATTCGCCGTTCGCCTTTAGGCGCTAACTCGGCAAGTTCGGAATTAGCTGCCGTTTTTATCAAATAACTTTTCGCTTTGTAACTCTTCATCCACTGTTCAAGAATTTTTACATGTTCGGGTTTCTTCACGAATCTGTAATCGGTACCTGGTGTGCGCGGAATGTACCTTCGATGGGCAGTCCGTCAACCACTTTCGGGCAAGTCCATCCTTTAAGTGTACGAATATAATCATTGGCCACTTTGGTCGTTCCTTAAATCCTTTGTTTCGCGCTTTGGTTTGTATGTCCTTAATCTCAGCAATTACAGTATCAAGTGTGGCTGCCAAGACTTTGGTGAAGTTTGTCGGGATCGTCTCCCTCAACAAAATACGGATTGTATCCGTAACCGCGGAAGAGCTGATCCAATTCTTCGTGACTTATGCGCGCCAGAACAGTTGGTCCGGCTATCTTGTAACCATTTAAATGAAGTATGGGAATTACGGCTCCGTCACAAACAGGATTGAGAAATTTGTTTGAGTGCCAACTGGTTGCTAACGGACCGGTTTCCGATTCGCCGTCGCCAACGACACATGAAACTATCAGGTCGGGATTATCGAACGCTGCACCATAAGCATGCGACAGAGAGTAACCGAGTTCTCCTCCTTCATGAATAGAGCCGGGTGTTTCAGGCGCAACATGACTCGGAATACCGCCCGGAAAAGAAAATTGTGTGAACAGTTTTTTCATTCCTTCTTCGTCCTGGGTGATATTCGGATAAACTTCGCTGTAAGTTCCTTCCAGATATGTATTGGCTACTATTCCGGGCGCACCGTGACCGGGTCCGATAACATATATCATATTCAGGTCGTACTTCTTTATGATACGATTGAGATGAACATAAATAAAATTAAGGCCGGGTGTTGTTCCGAAATGACCGAGCAGCCGCGGCTTTATATGTTTCAATTTTAATGGTTTCTTTAACAACGGATTGTCAAACAGATAAATCTGTCCGACCGAAAAATAGTTTGCAGCGCGCCAATAGGCGTTCATCTTTTGCAGTAGTTCTTGAGATAAAGGTTTATCCTTTGCATCCGTCTTTTTCGTTTTCATGACAATGTTCTCTTCAAATCCTTCTCTTACTTCTTTAACCAATTTCTTCTCAGATACTTTTTTTGTTTTCATGATAATTAATCTCTTTCAATATTTAGTTTTAAATTTGATTAACACTTCAGCGGTTCTTCACCGGCAGCGGGCTCACTTCCGCTTGAGCGGCGCACAAGCAGGCTCCGAAAATGAAAATGCACCCGCAAAGATAAATCCACAGCAACAATGCCATGATTCCGCCAAACGTCCCGTAAACAGCGTTCAACGTGGCGAAGTTTCTCAGATAGATTTCGAACAGACTTTCGCTTGCTTGCAATAGAATTGTAGAGAACAGAGCGGCGACCCAGACTTCGGCAAACCGGGTAGTGCGGAGCGGGGCGAACCTGTAAAACAGGCTCAGACTAAAAAAAGCCAGAATTAACGGGATGAAAAAGCTTCCTATGTCATACAGCCAGGGACTGAAATCATTTGTCGCAAAGAACCAATTCTTCGCTATTCTTATTGTTGCCGGCAATACCATTCCCAGCAGAACCATACTTGCCGTGATACCGAGCAGCACCAAGCTTCTGAGCGGTAGACGCCACCAATTTTTATCCACCGCGGTTCCCCAGGCACGGTTAGTAGCAACGATGAGTGTGATGAAACATTGAAGGGAAGCCCAAACCAGGATGACAAACGCGACTGCACCTGCTTGTTCGCGCGCATTGATCACACCGGAGATGGTATTAAAAATGTAGTTATGCATTTCACCGCTAATCGGGACATAGCTTTCTATATAAGTAATTATCACTTTCCCGGCCCGATCCCTGTCAATAAAAGTCGAGGCAATGGTTACGAAAAGAACGATTAAAGGAAACAGCGAGAAGAACATGTTGAAGGAGAATGCTCCCGCCCACTGTACTCCATCAATACGAATAAACTTTTTGAAGGCAAGAAGAAGAATCGTCCATACTCGTCTGATCCATTGCTTAAACCGGTTTGACTGCTTAAGGGTGCCATGATTAATCTTATATTTTTTAAGTATCATTTTTTCCATAACATTGATTTAAATAATTTATGGAGTATACTGAAACTGTTCTGGCAATCATCTATTCCTCGTCTGTGTGAATAACACGGACTGTAATCTTTCCTTTTTCTTTTGAAACAACATGAGCGTTTGCTATGTTTCGTTTTTCGTCAAGCTCGATTCCAAGAAATCCCAAACCTTCACAAATGCGGGAGCGAATAACCGGGCAGTTTTCACCTATGCCTCCGGCAAAAACGAGAGTGTCCAATCCGCCAAGTGCTGCGGTAAAACTTCCTATCCATTTCTTTACTTGGTAACAAAATAACTCCACGGCTTCCGCAGCTCGAACGTCATCCTTTTCCTTCGCGAGTAAATCCCTCATATCGGAACTTGTTTCGGAAATACCGAGCAAACCGGATTCGTGATTTATTAGTTTGTTGAATTGTTTTGGTGTGAGATTCTCCGACTTCATCATGTACCATGCTACTCCCGGATCTAAATCACCCGGTCGGGTACCCATCGTAATTCCGCCTGCAGGTGTGAAGCCCATGCTTGTATCAATACTCTTACCTTCACGAACGGCAGCTAAACTTGCACCGCTGCCGAGATGAGCAAGTATAACGCGACCTTGCGCAGCTTTTTCACCGGCGACACGAGCGAGTTCTTCGATGAGATAAGCATAAGACAAACCGTGGAAACCATATCGCTGTATTCCCAATGCATCAAAGCGGCGGGGAATCGGAAGTAATTTTGCAACACGCGGCATGTTATTATGAAACGCCGTATCAAAGCAAGCTACTTGGGGCAATTTAGGATAACGCTTCAGCAACGCTTCTATCAATTCAATCTCAGCAGGCAGATGATCCGTATCGTAAGGACTGATGCGGCGTAATTCATCCAATAATTCTTTTGTGATGAGTTCGGGTTCCGTGTGCTTCATACCGAAAACCACTCGATGCCCAATTCCAATGATCTCAGAAAAATCTATCTTTTCTTCGAGCCAATCGATAAGAAAATTTGATACCGATCTTGTATCGGAGGATTCAAGATTGAGACTACCTTTTTTATTTCCAGTTGATTCGCTGAAAGTTAATTTTGTTCCGGGCAAACCGATACGATCAATACTTCCATGAAAACTTTGTTCCAAATGGTTCGCCAGTTTTATATAAAGCGAACTTGATGCTTGATGAACCGCCGTTGATTGTAAGTATCCGGTTCATCCTGAGGTCATTGGATTGTTTTTTATTCATGCAAATGTATCTCCCGTTTTGTCAGCCGGTATATGCCCTCGATGGTCACTGCCAATAATATCATTGCAGCCAGCACCCACAACTTCGTTGGTCCGGTTTGGGCTGTTTGCCAAATCAATGCACCCAACGCTACCAGACACGCGACGGCTCCGGCTGCAGAAATCCAGCCGCGGCTTTTCGTATGTGATGCCTTCCGCACATTGGCTGTGTTCACGGCGGCGAATATCAATAGAAATCCTGCACTGCCAAGAGTCGAAATGCTGGTCAGGTCAAATGTATTGGCGACGAACAAAGTTAAACCGGCGGTAATCAACACTCCTTCCACAGGCTCACCCCAAACTTTCCGTTCAAGGATTGCCGGCAATTCACCGTCTCGCGCAATACAATAACTCAACCGCGCCGAGCCGTATAGCGTTGCATTGATCGCCGAAGCTGTTGATAACATTGCTGCGATCGCGATTAGTATAAAACCGGCCTGCCCGAGAAAAGGACGCGCAGCTTCCGCCAAAGCGTAATCTTTGGCTGCTACGATCTTGTCCACCGGGAAGATTGCCCACGGTGACCAGAGATACCAGCACATACAAAACTAATACAAACCCGACCGCCGTATAATATGCGCGAGGCAGAGTTCGAGCTACATCCCGCACATCATTTGCGGTGTTGGCGATTAACTCGAACCCTTCATATGCAAGAAAGATAATCATTCCTCCTGCGGCCAGCTGTAGTGAAGGCGACCACGAACCTATTGCAACGCGGGAGACATGGATACCGGCAAACCCGACACCGACAAAAAATAACAGAATTGCTATTTTCAATCCCACTATCCAATTTTCCGCTTTGCCGATTACTTCGGCGCTGAGCAGGTTTAGTCCGGCAATCAAAATCACGCTGAGACTGATCAGCACATGTTTGCCGGTTGCCTGCCAGGCAGCCGGTAAAAATGTCGATCCATAACTTCCAAACGCAAAGGCGTACAACGACAGCATCACCACGTAACTTAACCACAACAGCACGTTCAGACTGCCGGTTAACATACCCGCGCCGAACGCTCGATCCAGAAAAGTAACCGTCCCCCCGCGGCTAGGATAAGCGACTGAAAGTTTTGCGTAGGAATAGGTTGTTAGCAACGCAACAATACCTGCCAATGCAAAGGCCTCCGGCGTGCCGCCATGCGCAAGTTGAACAGCCAACCCAAGCACCGCAAAAATTCCGCCTCCAACCATTCCGCCGACTCCGATGGCCACTACTGCCCAAAACCCAAGCTTGCCTTTGCCTGCTTTGCTCATAATTATTTTGTCTCTTGTTTTACGGATAAGCCGGTTTGTCATTCGTAGCCTCCAATCCAAACGAAGCCAGTTTTGCACACGTGGATTCATAATCAGTATGAAGGATGCTTCGAATTCCTAAACCTTCTGCGACCTTGACGAACATTGGAGTGTTTTCGATATAGACTACCTGCCGGGCAGGTGCCTGGGCTGTATCCAGGGCAAGCCGAAAGATATCCTCATCCGGCTTTCGCAAGTGGACATAGCAAGACGATATGAAAAAATCTATAAACACATTAAGCTTGAATTTTCGGATGCGGTAAGCATTAAGTTCACGAGCTTCGTTGCTTAAAACGATAATCTTCAATCCGTACCGTGCCTTAAGCCGGCGGATCAACCCGATCATTTCGGCATACGGCTTAGACTGGGCAAACATAAATTTCCGAAACTGCGCCAGACTAAAAGGCCGTTTCTCGTAAAACACAACCCGGTTCAAGTATTCCTTAATTGTTAGTTTACCCACTTCGTAAGTGTCGAACGATTGGTTATGCCTTTTTTCAATCTCTTCCAGATCCAGGTCGAACTTCTTAGCTGCAAGTTTGCGGAACTCATTAACCCATCCATCGGTGAGCAAGACGCCGCCGATATCTACAAACAAATATTTAGTCTTGTTTATTTCTTTCATCTTGTTTCTTTATCCATATCATATTTTATCGCCATATAAAAATTTCCGGCAGTGACTTTTTCATTAAAGAATTTCATCTTTTTTTGTCCCGCTTTCCTTTTCTTTATTCGCTTTATCCTGTCCTATTCCCATTGTAAGCGCTGTTAACCCGGCAATGCCTCCAAGCTGCATTGTATCCACAGCCGAACTAGGTACAATTACAATCGTTGAGTTTTGTTTCAAACCTTCATAGAGCATATTCATCGCCCTTAAATGTAATGCTACAGGATTGTTTGTGTAGGTTCTTGCCGCTTCTTCAAATTTTTCAGCAACCTGTCTTTCCGAATCACCCAAAATTACTCTTGCCTGACGTTCTCTTTCAGCCTGGGCCTGCATAGACATTGCATCCTCCAAAGCAGGAGGAATAAGTACATCTTTTACTTCAACGGAAATAACATTAATGCCCCATGGCTCGGTTCGTTCATCAATAATTTTCTGTAACTCATTACTAATCTTTTCCCTTCCTTCCAGCATATCCGAAAGCATTGTTTTACCGATTACATCCCGCAGAGCAGTTTGTGAAGCCCAGCTTATAGCGCTTTGATAGTCAGCTACATCTAAAGCTGCTTTCTTAGGATCTATAACTTTCCAGAATAATACTGCATCTACATCCACCGGCACCGTATCTTTAGTAAGAGTTTTTTCTGCCTTGAAAGATGCCGTGATCACGCGGGTATCAATCCAGTAAGGTATAGCATCGATGATCGGAATAATAAAAAAAAGTCCCGGACCCTTAAGTGAGCGGAACTTGCCTAAGCGCAATATCACCACTCTTTCCCACTGATCCGCAACTTTGATTGCGAGAGATACGAAAAGTGCAATAAAAAATGCTATAACTACAATCCAAATGCTTTCAGTATTAGCTGAGTCATTGTACATTGTATATGCCAATCCTATACCAATTACAAAAATTATAATGAAGATTAATGCTGCAAAAGAGCTGCTTTTTCTCATTTTGGTTGCCTTTATAAATTACTCACATCAATTTGATTACTATTATTTATTTTTCTTTAACTTAATTATCAATTTGCAATCCTATAAATATTTTATCCTCGTTGCCGTAAGATTTGTGCTGCTTCCAATTATAAGCTTTGCACGGGAATCGAATCTATCCACATACGTTGAGAGAAAAGAGTACAGCATTTTCACATTCGATTTTTTCGTTCATCTTTGTTCTTCGACGCAATTGTTATGGTTAATAGTGATTGGGTTAATATCTTATTCTATAAAATAACCAACCGAAGCAAATACCCCAGATGAGTATAACTGCAGTGGAGAACCAGCACCAGCTATTACTTCCTAACCAACCGTTTTCGTTAATCTTTCCATTCATACCGCCGTTCATTAATTCGCCGCTGCCAAAGAATAAAAAGAGTACTACTGTAATTAAGGACGTAATGACTAACAATCTTTTTTCTATTTTATTCATAATTTTTACCTGCTTAAATATTTTGTGTTCATATCTAATTCGTGATCAAAATTCTATCCGTATTTAATTTTTTATCTTACAATTGAATCCAGAACTCAAATTTTTATACTTACGCCTGGTGACTTACATGTGTATAAATGTCACCTCATACTTTTTTAAATTATGTAGAGAGTTCTCTTAATTAAATCGCCCAAAGGGATGAAAAAGGGATTAAATCTTATGGGGGATGCCGGCACCTTCTTTTTCTGATGAAGGAAGGGGTAAAATGTGTACTCTTATGCCAGGTCTTTTATTCCAACAATTACAAATTGAATACCTATACAGATAAGAAGAAATCCCATAATCCTGGAAAGGCTATCAACTCCGTTTACACCAAGAAAACGGCGCATAAAACCCGCACTTCTGAGAACCAGCCAGGAGATAATTGCAGTGATTACAATAGCAAGGATTGCCCCTGTAAAAGCAAAAACTTTATCATAGCCATGACGTCCATCAATAGTTGCAGAGATTGTAATTACTGTTGCTATGGCACCTGGTCCGCTCAGACTTGGCATAGCAAGAGGGGTAAAGGAGATGTTACTTTTCTGAAGTGCTTCTTGTTTTCCTTCCATTGAGATGTCTTCCTTGCTTGGAAACAACATATGAAATCCTAGAAAACCGATTACCATGCCTCCGGCAATTCTAATTCCGGGTACGGAAATACCGAAAATAATCATTATAAAATGACCGGCTAAAAGAAAAACCACCAGGATAGAAGTCATATAAATGCAAGCCATAGTAATTTGCCGGTTGCGTTCTTCTTTGCTTAGATGTGAACTGATGCCGAGCAAAATAATCGCAGTACTAAAGGGATTGATAATTGGAAGGAGTGTTATGAATGTAACCAAAATCCAGGAGAAGAATGCTGTTAGGTCTTTCACAATTTTTATCCTTCATTGCCTTATATAATAAGTATCTTAAACGTGCATTTCTTTTTCTTTAATTTGTAAGAATAACTTTCAGGGCCTTTTCTTTTGCAGCGTTTCCAAAAGTATCATACGCTTTCATTATATCTTTCAAATTAAAATGATGAGTGATTAGCTGCTTTGGTTTTAGTTTTCCTGACAAAACTATCTTCAAAAGCATTGGAGTTGTTACAGTATCAACAAGACGGGTTGTAATGGTAATGTTCTGTGACCACAACTTCTCGAGATGTAACTCAACACTTTTACTATGAACACCAACGTTCGCCAAATGTCCGCCAGGCGCAACGATGGACTGGCAGATATCGAAAGTAGCCGATACACCTACAGCTTCGATAGCAACATCAACACCTTTTCCATCGGTGAGTTTCATTATTTCCTCAACCGCATTTTTAGAAACAAGTTTTGTTGCCCCGAAAGTTTTAGCAACATTTAGTCTGTTCTCATCCAAATCAACAATAATAATTTCTGCGGGAGAATAGAATTGAGCAGTAAGCAAAGCGGCAAGTCCGATTGGTCCCGCTCCGACAATTGCAACGGTATCTCCCGGTTTTATTTGACCATTAAGAACCCCGCATTCAAATCCTGTTGGCAGGATATCACTTAACATTACAATAGCTTCTTCATCCACTCCATCCGGGATATGATAAAGACTGGTATCGGCATGTGGAATTCTAATATATTCCGCCTGTGTTCCGTCAATCAAATGTCCAAGAATCCAGCCGCCTGTTTCGCAATGCGAATACATACCTTTTCTGCATGCACCACAAATCCCGCAGGATGTAATACATGAAATCAAAACTTTATCCCTGACTTTAAAATTCGAAACACTTTTTCCTGCTTCTTCAATAACTCCGACTCCCTCGTGCCCGAGTATTAGTCCATCAACGACTTCAGGAACATCTCCTTTCATAATGTGAAGGTCAGTTCCGCATATAGTTGTTTTTGTTATTTTAATAATTGCATCCGTTGGATTTTTTATCTTGGGCTTTGGTTTCTCTTCCCATTTCCGTTTACCTGGTCCGTGATATACTAATGCTTTCATATAATCCATTCCTTTATAAATTGTGTTCACCCAGCCACTTTAGCATTTCCTTAATACTACTGGTAGCTAAAGCAATGCAGGTATCTGCTGCACCGTAATAAATATTTATACTATCACCATCCGGGCCGATAGTATATCCGCAGGGAAAAACAACATTTGCAACATCACCATGCTGCTCGTAAGGTTCTTCCGGTGCAAAGATCCATTCGCTGCCTCGTTTAATACAAATTTCGGGATTTTTTAGATCAAACAATGCAAGACCTAACCTGTAAATACATCCGCTGCAAGATTGTTTGACCCCATGATAAATCACCAGCCAACCATCCGGTGTTTCTATTGGTGGAGATGAGAGACCGATTTTATTTGCATCCCACCAGGCACCCTTCCGGGCAACCATCATTAACACGTGTTTACCCCAATTTTTCAAGTCGGGTGAATAAGAAATCCACATATGCGCTCTCGCCGGACTCATTGGTCGATGAATCATAGCCCAGTTACCATCAATACGTTCAGGGAAAAGAGCTGCATCTTTATCTTCCGGCGGCATAATAACACCATAGCGTTCATAGCTGTAGAAATCTTCTGTGAGAGCCAAAGCAACCCCGGGACCATCTCGCGTGTAAGCAGTATAAACGACAGCGTATTTCTTTAATTCGGGCACAAAGGTAATGCGCGGATCTTCAATACCCCATAGTTCTTCAGGATAATTATCCGGATCAGGTAACAGGGTTGGCTGAGGATCAATCTTCCAACCATCAAAACCATTTGAGGAACGGGCAGCACAAAGATGAGAAAGTCCCCGCCGATCTTCCACACGGCATAGAAGCAGTGTTGTTCCATCTCGTAGTAATGTAGCACCGGCATTGAATACACTATTAATGGGATAGGGCCAATCTTCAGCTTTAAGAATGGGATTTAAATTGCTTCGGTGAAATAATTCTGTATGCTTATTGTTCATTTTAATTCTGCTTCCATCGATAAGTGAACTTGTTCAGTTAAACGTAATTCCAAAAGTGATTGGAGAAATGCTAATGTTGATTCAGCACCCTGATTCTCGTTAAGGCGATCCGAATGCAAACCATCACGACAGCCACCTGTGGTCGGATCATAAATAGGCAGGTTTAAATCGTTCCGGCCAAGGAACCACTCAAAAGCTCTTCTTGCTTCTTTGTTCCATCGTTTGTCATCTGTAATTCTGTAAGCTTCGAGACAAGCTGATATCATTGCCTGTGCTTCTACCGGCTGCTGATCAAACCGGGCGCGCTTTCCACCTTTCCGGTAAAATCCATTTGATCCAATCGGAACAAAATGCCCTTCACTTGAACGATGTAGACCTGCAAGCCATGTTAATGATTCCAACCCGGATTCTGACATCAGGGCGTTAGGGATCGATTTTCCGCAGGTCAGCAGAGCGTGTGGTAGTACCGCATTGCAATATGAAAGTTCTTTTTCGTACCAGTTCCAATCGTCTGAACGATTATTTTGATATAAATTTAGGAGTCGTTCTGCTAATTCCTCCCGCACCTGTTCTGCCCTTCGGTCACCACTGAATTTTTGTAAATACTCATCAACACCGATGAGGGCGAATGCCCAGGCACGCGGGCTTGTAGTTAAAAGAATGGCTGGCAAAGTTTGCTCAAACAGCCATGCAGCCATTCCATGCTGCGAAGGTATATTGCCACGATTCAATATAGTACCTAATGCCCATAAAGCCCGTCCATGACTATCGTCTGAACCCTTCTCTTCCAGCCAATTACGCTGGTAATCCATAAAGTTTCGGAATTGTCCAATCTGAACGTTGAAGGCGTAACCGAGAAATGCAAGATACCGGGAAGACAACACTAAACCCTTATCATTGCCAAGTTCGTCTAAAAGAGAACTTACTAATAAAGCACGTGCATTATCATCGGTTGTATATCCATGAGAATAGTTTGGAACTGTAAAAAGAGCATGCTGAAACATTCCTGTTTCATCTGTCATATTTTGCAGGTGATCCAATTTCAGCGGAGGCAATTCACCAGGGTATTTGTCTAATGCTTTAGCTGTAAACCCCGGGGATATATAATGTCGACGCTCTGTACGTGCGCGTTCAAAACTTTCCATATATCGCTGCGCCACCTCAGACCAGATCATCGCTCGTCCGAATATATAAGCACGCTTGCGCATTGCGTGTCGTTCTGCTTCGTTATCTAACAGTTTAATTACCCCCTCTGCTAATGATTTGGGATCTCTGAACGGGACCAGAACACCTCGTCCATCCGCGAGCATCTCCTGGGCATACCAATACGGTGTAGAAATGATTGCTTTGCCCGCTCCCAATGTATATGCTAAAGTTCCGGAAGTTATCTGTGCTTCATTGAAATATGGTGTGATATAAATATCTGCGGCGCTGATGAACTCAACAAGCTCTTCTGAGCTGACAAACCTGTTATAAAAAATAACATTGCTCTCCACTCCTTTTTCCTGGGCAAGCCATTGCAAAGATAATCGGTAGCTCTCACCTTCATGTTGAATTACATGAGGATGAGTTGCTCCAACAACGATATAAACAACATCATGGTACCGGGCAACAATTTGGGGGAGTGCAGATATCACTGTCTCGATTCCTTTGCTTGACGAGAGTAAACCAAAACTTAGTAAAACGATTTTACCCTCTACTCCGAATAAATCTTTATTAAAGCTAGGATCGACAAATGGGACATCAGGGATACCATGTGGAATCATATCAATTTTTTCCAACGGTACATGGTAAACTTCATGCAGAAATTCAGAACCGCGTTCACTCATTACGACCAAACGATCTGATAACGCTGCAACTTCTTCTAATACCCGCCGCTGATCAGGATCTGGGTTTTTTAGTATTGTGTGCAAAGTTGTAACAATAGGCATACGTAATCCACGCAGTAGCGCCAGAATGTGGCTCCCTGCTTTTCCCCCGAATATTCCATACTCAAATTGTAAACACACCAGGTCAACATTGTTGATGTTTAAAAAATCTGAGGCTCTCAGGTAAGAATCTATATCTTTTTCTGCGAGTTCAAATCTGACTCTGGGTGGATAGGCATAACCATTTGGAATATCATTTACGGGGAGCGAAATACATGTAGTATCCTGGTACTGCAGAGCAATTGCCTCACATAAATCTGTCGTAAATGTGGCAATTCCACACTGGCGGGGCAAATAATTTCCAATGAAGGCAATCCGGTTTATAGTAGAACTTGTTATCCTTTGTTTCAAGATGAGCATCCGTTTCTATTGAAAAAAATATTCTGTTTTTGTGTTATTGTATTTTTTCCATTTCTTGTTTGTTTTTTTGCGGTAAAATTCCAGCCAAATCTCCAATAATATTTACAAGTTGTTGATTGGCGGGAACTATTATCTTAGCATTATTCTCAAGCGCGGCCTGAGCTGTTTCGAGTCTTTTTAGAAGTTGAGAATTTCCGACAAAATATTTATCAGCCGCTTCATTAACTAATTTGATTGCAGCAGCATCACCTTCTGCATGTAATATTTTTGACTGCTTATAGCCTTCAGCTTCTTTAATTTTGGCGCGTTTTTCTCCATCAGCTACTGTTTCTCGTGCTGAAGCGAAGTCAATTGCAGCAACCTTTTCATTCTCGGCTTTCACAACCTTGTTCATTGTTTCCTGTACATCCGGCGGCGGGTCAATCTCTTTTAATTCTGTGCGGACTATTTCAATACCCCAACTATGAGTTTCTTCAAGTAGGGTTCTGTGCAACTCCGAATTAATTTTGCCTCTTTCACTGTTGGCAGACTTTAGAGTTAATGTACCGATAATATTTCTTAAAGTTGTCCGTGCTAAATTGACAATCTGGTACATGTAATTATTCACATTGTAAATTGAACTTTTTACACTCTCTTCATCGGGCTTTACTTTGAAATAAACCTGGGCGTCAACCCTTGCATTTAAATTATCATTAGTTATAATTTCCTGGGGTTCGGCATTTATCATCGATTCTGTTATGTTAACAGTGTACATCCGTTCAATAAATGGGTATATCCAGTGAAATCCCGGGTTTGCAAATCGATTGTATTTACCAAGTCGCTCTGTCAGACCTCGTTGAGTTGGTCTTACAATTCTACTACCTAAAAAAAATATAAATATGATGGGGATTAAAACATATAGAATAATTTCCATTTTTAACTCCTTTTTTCAATAGTTGTCACAATTTAAACTACTCTCGTTCTCAAAGTTCAGTTTTATCGCTGACTTCAGAAGTTTTATTCTGATACCACTTTTCCGAAAAGTTTTTCATTATAGCCAGTACAAATTCAGTCCTGTGATAAATTAGTCTTCATCACCTTTTTGCTGATTAATTTACATAGATGATGTAATTATGTAAATCGGGCAAAAGGATGAAAAAGGAACTACATCCTTTACAGGATGAATTGTATAATTTGAAATGAGTTGTGAGGAAATTCAGACAATGGTCTGAGCACTAAGACAGACTCACTTTTACCAATTGAAGAGTAAAAGTTTATTCAAAGAAATATCTTATTCCCAGACCAGCATCAAATCCCAACCCGGTAAGCGGGGTAAGCTGAAAAACTGGGACCAACTCAACAAACAGATCTATGGGAGTTGAATGAGGAAACCATGCTATCCCAATTACTCCTCTTACACCAATAGAAGCGTCATAACCTCCGCCTGTATTGAACCTTCCTCCTACACCATAGTACACGGGAAATCTTTGTGTAGAATTTATGGCATTAAAGGAATGCCAGAGATAATCCATGTGAAAATGGACACGACCTGTGTTATTATAATAACCCTTGTATTTGATACGATCACCACCCAATCCTACACCAAGGCCAAAATCAAAAGCAGTGACTTTTGATGTCCAGAGTTTTGCACTCAACCCGGTTGGTTCTCCGAATATAATTCCCAGCCCAAATCCGTGATCCTGGGCTTTAACTGGTTTTGCTAAAATCATAATCATTCCCAAAACCATACAGAACATTAAATATTTTTTCATAACTATTACTCTTTATATTAATTTCCAAATTTATCTGGCACTTAAGTTGAGCGTTCCTAAATTCGTATTCTGCTGTGCAATAACGGTTACATTAGTAATGGTTGTATCATTATACACAAGGTCTGCTGAGAATACTTCTACCCTGTAAGTCTGCTGTAATAAAGCCATTAACATGAATGACCCGGTAATCGGTTCTGCAATAGTGAGTGAAGTATCTGTTCCGCTTATTGCATATACAAATCCTGCAGCGCTTAACGGATTTATTTTACCTGAAATGGTTCCGGAGCTTACAACAGGTGTTACTCTGATAACAGGTTTCAACTTATACTGTCCGTTACCAGTAACAACAATTGAACGCTCGGCATCAAAATCAAGTAATAACTCGTATAAAAGTCCGCTCTGTATATCGAAGGAATGATTAAGTTTTACACCTGTTTGCTGTCCACTTGGAATTTCAAGAGGATAGGGAACTCCGTTAACGACTACATTACTTCCTGTCCCGATTATTAATCTTATCTGGGTATAATGTCCTGCATCAAGCGAGTGATTACCAAGAATGACGCTTGCCCCGTTTCTTAATGTAATTAAATCATAGGTTGCGATGTTATTGTTTATTACCAACCAACCGCTGCTTGAATCCGAACCGGATTTATGAACTTCAACTCTTGTAACGACAACATTTACCTGGTCAAAACCGGCCGGGGCATCAACCATCGTTATCTTTATTTGTCCTTGCCCGGTTTCGGGTGAAGTTGAATCAGAACAACTGAAAATAATTATGGCTGAGGCCATGGAAATGACAATAACCGCCAACCAAATTAAATTTTCTTTTAGATTTATCATTGAAAATATTCCTTATTAAATAAGCTGATTAAAATTGCAAATAATATTTTTCGCATTTACAGATTCACTTGGGTCAGGGATTTTTACAAAATCACTCTATTGAAGCACACAGCAAATTACGTGAAGAGTCAAAGGTATTCAATCGGGCGAAAGGATGAAAAAAGACTTAATACTTTTGGTAACAATTTGTATTTAAGTTTAAAGTACACGCCGTCCGCTAATGACCCTAACCAGGACCAATATAATTGCAATTACAAGCAGAACGTGGATAATACCACCCATGGTGTAAGAAGTAAGAAACCCAAGTAACCACAGAACTATTAGAATAACTGCGATAGTGTATAACATAGGAAGTATCCTTTCCGTTTAAGTTTTAATGTTTAATTCAATGACAATGTAGATAGAGAAATATAGTAATTCAATCGAGCGAAAGGATGAAAGGGGAACTACATCTATAGGAAGATTATCGAAGATAAGAGACTAAAAAGAAGTTTGCCTGTCTTGAATATTTTGGACTCAGACACTTTTATCTCGCATACTTGACTTCTTTCGAAACAAATTTTTACCCGGGATATTTACTTAACCGACGCTTCGAATGAAACTACTATTAAGGCTATAAAAATAATAGCGAAATACAACAAAATGCCGAGGCCAAACCAAGTATCACGTTTTGAATTACTGACTACACTTATTTTATATTTTTTATGTTGCATAGTAATGCTAAGACGCATTTATTTACCATATAAAATCAATCAATCAAAGGGATGAAAAGGGAATTACATCATTTGGGTGAGTTTACTCAATGCTATTCGATAATTAAGAGGTTGTATAGAATTAGTTCCATTGGGAAGGGAAAAGCCGGAGCTATTTTAACTCCAGCCTTTTATTAAAAAAAAGTTTTATTTAATCAGGACCATTTTCTTGATTTGGGAAAATTCTCCGGTTCTGATTTTATAGAAATATATTCCGCTTGCTAAATCTTTACCGTCGAAAATTATTTCATAATTTCCTGGAGTTTGTTTCTCATTTACCAATACCTTGATCTCCTCCCCAAGAACGTCATAAATACTTATATTTACAAAACCTGTTTTGGAAATAGCATATTTGATTGTTGACGTAGGGTTGAAGGGATTTGGATAGTTCTGGAAGAGGGTGAACTCTTGAGGTGCTAAACTATTTTGAACAACATTGACAACCACACTATTGATTGTATTAGCATCTAAAGTAACAGCTGTCTGTGCCAGTGCTCTGCCGCTCAAAGTTGCACCGTTCTGCATCTCAATCAATGTTTGACTTAATATAATTCCTTTGAAGTCAGACGTTGTTCCAAGTGTAACCTGGCCGGCAACCTGCCAGAAGATATTGGAAGCCAGTGCCCCTCCACTAAGGGTAATAATGGCTCCGTTGGCTACAGTTAGATCCTGTGCTATCTGGAAAATCCACACATCGCTTGACGTGCCCGATATTGTGACACCATTAGCTGATACAAGTACTCCGGTACTCCATTTATAGGTACCGGTAGTTAAGGTCTGTCCGGTAATGTCTCCACTATATAGTTCAGTATAATCAGGTGTTCTACCTGCTGCGTCAGTGTACGCAGTTTCCATATCGCCCACAGCCGAAATCAACATAGTTGGAGTTGGGGTAGAATAATCTGCGGCATATACTTTCCCAACAACTAAAGATGATGTCGAAAATGTACCTGAGGGATCTAATATTAAATCAAATCCGGTTATTGCAGTATGATCAATTGGACTAACTCCAATTTCCCCTGTTATTGAGGTGACGCCAGTGGTTGAAATCCCTGTTTTTGCCAGAATTACGAAATTGCCAGATGTTCCAAGATTCACTGGAGCCGGTGAGGATTGAGATACAGCGGTGGCTGGTATCATCAAGACAACCGTAAGAATTGTTCCGAAGAACTGTCTCCAATTTATCCGGGCAAACATCGGGTCCTTTGTATAGATTTTCATAAAATCCTCCTGTGATTAATATTTGTTATGGCAAACAATTAAGTTTTGAATTGGTCTATTATTTATTACGCTAATTATAGAAAAAAAAGAATGACTGGTAAATAAGACAAAAGGATGAAAAAGGGTCTACATCTTTAGAGTGATAAATAATGAGACAAGTTGATTTTTTTCATCAGTTAATTATATGATTCGATCAGTAATTTGCCTCCTAAAATACTGCCCCGTCTGCCAGATCCATGATCGCAGTAATAACAAATTGAATTCCTATACAAACAAGAAGAAAACCCATAATTCTGGAAAGACTATCCGCCCCATTTACACCTAGAATACGACGCATTAAACCAGCACTGCGAAGAACCAGCCAGGAAACTATTGCAGTAATTACGATTGCAATAATGACCCCGGTAAAAGCAAAAACCTTATCGTATCCATGACGACCATCAATCGATGATGACATAGTTATGACTGTTGCTATTGCACCCGGTCCGCTCAGGCTTGGCATAGCAAGTGGGCTAAATGAGATGTTGCTTTTCTGAAGCGCTTCCTGTTTCCCCTCCAATGTGATATCTTCTTTGCCGGGAAACAACATACGAAAACCGAGAAAACCGATTATCATTCCGCCCGCTATACGAATCCCGGGTAGAGAAATACCGAAAATAATCATAATAAAATGTCCGGCTAAGAGAAAGGCAACCAAAATACCTGTCATATAGATACAGGCTAAAATAATCTGGTGATTACGTTCCTCTTTACTCAGGTGAGAACTGATACTCAGTAGAAGAACTGCAGTATTTACCGGATTGATTATAGGTAGAAGTGTTATAAGTGTAACTAAAACCGTTGATAAGAAACCAGTAATATGTTCCATTAAATTTCTTAGAATGTCTGATTATAAAAAGTGTTAATGTTAATTTGCATTTGTAAATTGAAAACCACGGTTAAACTTTTTTGAAAAAAATATTCATATCAAACTCATTATAACAATGATTCCTGAAAGAATAATCAGTACACCGGCAATTTTATTTACCCATCCAAGCCCTGCCACTACAAGCTTGCTTCTGAAAAGCATAACAACGGAACTAAGCAGCAGGAACCATAACGATGAACCAAGAAATACACCGGCAACAAGAGCTGAAGCGGAAAAATTGCCGAGATCACTCCCCAATCCAAGGGCGGCAAAAACGGCAAGAAAAGCAAAAATTGTTAAAGGATTTGTAAGGGTTATAAAAAAAGCTGTGAGATATGTTCTTAAAATTCCGCTATTCTCTGTTTGGATCTTAAGATCGGCGGGTATTTTCCTGAATATTCTTATGCCTAGGTAAAGAAGTAGTATTCCGCCAATAAGTCTTATCCAGATTCTTTGACTGACAAGAGTATCTGAAATAATCGTGAGCCCAAAAGCAGCAATACAACCATAAATTAAATCTGCAGTAGCAGCACCCAAGCCTATGATTAGTCCGCGTAAACGTCCCTCGGTTAATGTCCTGCGGATGCACATAATACCTATAGGCCCAAGAGGAACTGCCATCGCAAAACCGATAAAGAGTCCTTTTAGAAAAATTATTATTGACATATCACTATTTTCGAAACAGAATGTTGACCAAACACAAACTTGTTATCTGCTATACTTTCAGGCAATTATAGTCAGATATAAAGAGCTTTGAAACTATCGATAAGTCCGAAGGCATTTAATAGCCAGAAAATAACTACGACAACCACTACAGCGTTTAGGATTTTCTTAATAGTAGGCCGCATAGGAATGTAACTATTAATCAACCAGAGAACCACACCGGCAACAACTAGAATAGTAACTAATGAAATAAGTGACATTGTATTTCTCTTTCTATATATGAAGCTGAAAATAAACGAAGTACCAAGAAGGTGTGTTCAAATACGTTTTTACAATTAGTTAAAATATTTTCATCGATTTCTTATCCTGCCTTATAGGGAACGAACCAGCATCTATTCTGGTACTTCAGGTTTTCTGGTACAACTAATAATAATCTTAAATGTATAAGGGAACAATCGTGCAAAGGGATGAAAAGAGAACTACATCCGGATAGAACAATTCTTTCATACTTTTTTTGGGTGGGAAAGATTGTCAACTTTTTCTGATTCCAGCAATATAGCAAGCCATCGGGTATTCGTGTTTATCTCGAATATAAATTTTAAAGTCATCGTAAGAGGTATTGAAAGAATAGCACCGATCAAGCCGAGAAGACTGCCCCAGAAAATTAACGATAAAAATACAACCAGCGTTGAAAGTCCGAACTGTCTCCCCATAAGACGGGGTTCAATAACGTTTCCTATTACGAATCCGATGAGGATATTACCTGCAACTACAAGCAAAGCAGTGCCTGGACCTAATTGGATCAATGCCAATAGGGCTGCCGGAACTGCAGATACAACTGCGCCGATGTTTGGAATGTAATGAAGCAGAAAAGCAAGAAAGCCCCATAGTACAGGAAAATCTACACCAAGTATGTACATCCAGACCCCGATCAGGACTCCCGCAGCTATATTGATTAATGTCTTTATTAACATGTAACGTTTCATATCAATTATGAATTTGGTAAAGCGGGGGAATACCTGTTCCGGATCTCCAAGGATTTTTCTGATCTTTACTGGAAAACTTGATATTTCCAAAAGAATAAAGGTAACTGTTATAAGTACAAGAACAAGATCAGAAAGTGCCGCGCTGAACCCGGTTAGTAAACCGGCTGTAAGTTTCAAAATTGCTTCAGGGTTTATGTATTCCAGTAAAAATTTGTCTTTTACCATCAACCCTTTGCTTTTTAAAAACGCAACCAGTTCAATTACCTGCTCTCGGAGAATTGACTGCAGGTGAGGCAGTTCTTCTGAAAAACCGCTGAATGAAGTGGTAATTTGCGCACCTATAAGCAGTATAATAATCACAATAATTGCCATGACAACCAATACGGCAATGGACGACGGTATTCGTTTTGCTTTTAGCCAGAGAACCATCGGGGTTCCCAGCAAAGCAAGAAAAAAAGAAAGAAGAAATAGAATAACAACTGATTGGGCAAGATAAATCCCGGCAATAATAACAACCATGGCAGCAATGCTGAAAAGAACGCTCACTCCACGAGATGTATTAACCTGTTCCTTCATAAATTTATCCGGCTATATCTTTTTTAATTTAAATATATAAATCAGCGTTCCTGAACTGATCATTTCCTTCTCCATCAAAGCCCCAGCAGCCAGCTGCCCTGTGCTTTCTTTATAAATATTTCAAACTGGGCTAAACTGTTTTTCAGATTAATTAAAGTAGTATCGAAGTTCTCCCCGGTCGATTGATCCATTAACAACTTTCCCATTACTCCTTTTCCTGATTGCAGGTTGCTAGTAATCTTAGACAGATCCAGAGTCACGTTGGATGCATTCTCAACGGTTTTATTTAATGACGCCAGAAGAAGGTTCAGTTCATTTGTTTTTTCCATAAATGTTTTAAATCCAACTGAGCCATCCTTAAGATTCGCAAAAGTTGAATCGAAATTTTCCCTCCACGACTTATCCATTATCAGCCTTCCGATCGTTCCCTGTCCTGACTGTACATTATTTGTAATCGTCTTTAAATAACCTGTAATGCTTGATGCGTTATCAATTGTTGATTTTAATGAATACAGGATATCGTCCATATTAATTGGAGGAGCTGTCTGTATAACATCATTATTTTCTATTCCTGTTTTTCCGCCTGTACCCGGACTGATAATCAAAACTTTATTCCCCATAAGGCCTTCAGAACCAATAGTTGCCAGCGCATCTTTTTTTATGAACTCCCGGGTGTTTTCGTCGATAAGGATGCCAACCCTTACAGAAGTATCACTGATCATTGTTATATTTTCTACGGTTCCAACATTTATTCCTGATAAACGCACATTATTTCCTGCCTGAAGTCCCCCAACATCCCTGAATACTCCGCTTAAGCGAAAAGTGCTTCTGAACAGCTGCTGTTTCGCACCCAGGAAATATATTGCAGCAATAAATACTGCAATTCCAAGGCTAATGAATATTCCAAGTCTGATTTTACTACTTATATTGTTTTTCATTTAACTATCTCTTCTTATTTCTTTATCTATTCAAAAAATGATTTTATCCATGGGTCTGTTGAATTGATAAGATCAGTGTACGATCCTTCTGCAAAACAAATTCCGTCCTTAATTATTATGCACCGGTTGGCAGTGAGCCTGGCGCATTCGGTATCGTGTGTAATGATGATTGAGGTTGTTTTATATTTCTTTTGTACATCAAGGATAAGCTTACTTATTTCTCTGGATGTTATAGGATCCAGCCCCGTTGTAGGTTCATCATAAAGCATTATCTCGGGTTTTAGTATCAAAGTCCGGGCTAAACCCAACCTTTTGCGCATCCCGCCGGAGAGTTCTGAAGGCATCTCATTAATCGTTTTAGAAAGTCCTACATTCTCCAGAGCTTCTTTTATTAAAAGTTCCATCGTATCCTTTTTTATTGATCGCTTTTTTCTTCTAAGCGGAAATTCAAGGTTTTCTCTGACTGTCATCGAATCATATAGAGCACCGCTTTGAAAAAGAAATCCGATTTTTCTTTGTATCTCAGATAGTTCATCACTTTTTATTTCAGAGATATTTTGTCCGAAGATAAATAGATTCCCCTCATCAATTTCAACCAATCCCGCAATACATTTAATAAGGACTGATTTACCCGTTCCCGACTTTCCAAGTATCGCAAGGTTTTCCCCTATTGGAATTTTAAGATTAATATCCCGTAATACATGATTATTGCCGAAAGATTTCTTAAGATGCTCCATCTGAAGTACAACAGAACTCTTGAGCTTACTATCATTTTTAATTTCAATATTGTCCTTATTCTGTGTCATTCTTATGATTACTTAATTTAATTTTGAAGCAGGCTTGTCATTTGCACAGCTACCATATCTATTAAAAAAACCATTAAGGATGCAAATACAACGGCTGAGTTTGCTGCTTTGCCAACACCCTCAGTACCTTTATTTGAATAATATCCTTTATGACATCCTATAACTCCGATCGCAAATCCGAAGAAAAAAGTTTTTATGAATGCCGGCATCAGATCTGCAAATTGAAGACTTTGAAATATCTGAGAAAAAAACAAATAGGCACTTACATTGCCATTCAGGTTTACCGCAATGTAAGATCCGGATAATCCACATGCATCGGAAAGAATTACCAAAATCGGAAGCATCATGGTGGCAGAAAGTATTCTCGTAACTACAAGAAATTTGAATGGATTTGTGCCTGACACCTGCATAGCATCTATCTGTTCAGTTACTTTCATTGAGGCCAGTTCCGCCCCGATCCCTGAACCCACCTTTCCTGCAAATATCAGTGAAGTAATAACCGGGCCGATTTCCCGGATTATTGACACCGCTACCATTGCAGGCAGCCAGGATTCTGCTCCAAACTTTGCTAATGTGGGTCCTGTCTGAATGGTAAGAACAAGTCCGATTATAAAACCTGTAATTGCAACCAGGGGAAATGATTTATAACCAATTATAAAGGATTGCTTGAGAAGTTCATTAAACTCGTACGGCGGCCTAAACACTTCTTTGAAAAAGCGCAGCACAAAAACAGTGAGCGAATGCACTTCTAAGAGGAATGTCGTAAGTAATGAATCAGGGACAGCTGCTGGGGAGGCTTCACTTACTTGTTTATAATCTTCATCGGGCGACTGGGGCAATATCATTCTTTCGTATATACATTTATTATAAATACTTTATGAATGATGTTAGACAGAAATATAAGCCCGTACAATCGGTCAAAAGGATGAAAAAGGGACTACGTCTTTTGAGCTATTATTTGGATTAATAATTAAACTTTCTTTTCAAATAAAGCATTGAGTGCATTTCCGACACTATCAATATCATTATTAAAATCTTGTTTGAACTTTTCCCAGGTATCTTTTCCCTTATACTTATAATCATTTAATTCTTTTTGTAATTCAATGTTTTTCTGTTCCAGCGTCAGGATTTCATTTTCATATTTAGCTTTAAATTTTGTGCTTGTGGTTTTCATGGCTACTTTGAAATCATCAATCTTTTGCTGGTTAGCATCAATTTTTAATTCAGCGTCACTTTTGAATTGCTGCCAATCTTTTTCAAATTGAGTCTGGGCATCCATCATATCCTGATTTGCCTGTTTAACTTCTTCTTTGGCATCCTCCCGGTTTTTTTCACAACCGGTAAATACCGAACATGCAATTAGCAAGAAAACTGCTAAAACGAAATATTTGTTTTTCATAATGATCTTTCTGATTTGTTAAGAAACATTTACCTGATTTAATAGAATATCCCGGAAGTTTCTGCAATCAGTCTCAGTGAATCAGCGGTAAACGAACTGTTAAATTTTTGAATTTATCCTTGTATTTTTTTTGCCTTAGGCTAAAACTGAATCATCGTAACAATGAAGAATACAAAATCTTTTTACCTTCAGATTCGAATATTGCCAAGGCTTCCAATTACTCCAAAGGCATTTAATAACCAGAGAACAACTACAATAATTACTACTGAATTCAAGATTTTCTTTATTGTAGCCTGCATCGGGATATAGCTGTTAATAAGCCATAGTATAACCCCGACGACTACTAAAACTATAACTAATGTTATAAGTGACATTATTATTTTCCTTTCATAATATTCTTGCTGACAAAAGCTTAATTAATGAACGTTTTTTTTCTTCACAGTGTCTGAGTAATTCAGCTGTAAAAGACAATGTATCAAACGGTTTAATGGTTACAGCAACATTATATGAAGTAATTGAGGTTGACACAATCGAGCGAAGGGATGAAAATGGAACTACATCTTTCAGTTGAGTTTTTTTCTATTGAGGGGACATCTTTCCGCACTCTTCGTCAATTCTAGAACAAATTAAAAGATTGGTTCATCCGTTTATTTTAAAACTAATACCTCCAGCATTCCCAGCCTGAATGACTCTGTTTATTTTTTAATCTACCGAACTTTGCTGGTCGGTACAAAACATCAACTCCGTTCTCTATTGTTGAGAGATGGTAAGCCGGAATGTCAGCACAATCGCAATGCTCAATTGATGCCTGGCCAGTTCGTGTCAAACCCTTCAAATCATTCAATGTTTGATTATAATCTTTTTGAACTGAGTTTACAAAATTCTGTACGTTCTTTGCGTCATACACAACAACGCTTACTGTTGTTTGAATATTGCTTGTAAGTTCATCAAATGATTGGCGGGCAAATCTTTTTGCAAATGCCGGAACATCTCCATCTTTTAAATTAAGATCTAATCGTTCCAGCGGGGTAAGATCAAAATATGATAAATATAGATTTTCAGGAGAAGCAATAATCGTTTGTGTAAAGGGTATAAGTTTATCAATAGTATTAGGTGTGCCTCCGTAACAAGCAGATAGTACAGTAAGATCGAATTTTATTGAATCAGATGTGAAACTTTTCATTTCGCTTGTTAGATCATCAATATTAAAATAGCGATCGGGATACGATTCATCGTAACCCAGTCCACCAACCTCGGGAATTTCATGTCCGAAGTACAAAAACAAATTTATAAACTTGTTCTGATTAACCACATGAAATTGGTGATAAATTTCAGCTTCAAAATCGAAATTTGATTTTTCCTGATCGCGCCAATATAATTTATTTGCAACGAGCTGTCCGTTTCGGTAATAATAGAATTCACCATCCCGAAGAGGGAAAAAAAGCAGAAAGTGTTTTTTAGGTTTTAGGTGAAATATGAATACCTCGGCATTAGGATTCTGCTCTGCAACTTTTTTTGCATTCATCACAGTTTCTTCATCTGCATTGTGCTCTTCATTATTTGTATCAAGGTACAGGTAGTCACCATCACCATGTATGATGAATATGATTGAGTATCTGGTTTCCAGTTGTGAGTTTTCTGATTGTCGGGATTCCTCCATAACAGTAAGTTTAGGGCTGCAGGAGGATAGAAGAACAGCGAGCAACACACAGCTTATAACTTCCGGAAGAATGCGTTGCGAGATGTTTCTGACCGTTTGATTATTCGGTTTCCGCATTTAAATAATTGTCTGTAACGCAATTTTATAAAACAAGTACAAGCAGAATAACGATTAAAATTGCAGCAATAAGACTAATCGTTATCATCTGATCAGCTTGCGCCATATTTTGTACTACGTAATTAGAAAAGTTATTAAGCTGAGAATCGGGCACACGATCATAACCATTAATTCCTGCAAGTTCATCCTGGTTTTCTCTAAGCATGGATTTTAATTTGTCAATACCTGCCTGATCTTCTTTAGAGACTAAAAAAGAACCCTGGACTTTATTCAAAGCTGCGGACATATTCTCAAATGAATTTTTAAGGATCGCACGTTTTTCAACAACGTTCTCTGTTGCTTTTACTTTATTAGCAACATCGCTGAAATGTTTTTGCAGTTCATCTTTTCCACCAGCATTTACCGGAATGACAAGGACAAACATTATTAAGACTGATACAAAAGCTATAATTGCTTTCATGATTATTCCTTTTATTAAGTTATTTAACCAGTAAAAACGTATTCAATTAACAGTGATCTGTCTTGAATATTTTGGACTCAGATACTTTTATCTCGCATACTTGACTTCTTTCGAAACAAGTTTTACCCAGGGATAATTACTTAACCGACGCTTCGAATGAAACTACTATTAAAGCTATAAAAATAATAGCGAAATACAACAAAATGCCGAGGCTAAACCAAGTATCACGTTTTGAATTACTAACTACTCTTATTTCATATTTTTTATGTTTCATAGTACTAATAAGATGCATTTATTTAACATATAAAATCAATCGGGCGAAGGGATGAAAAAGGGATTACATCTTTTGAGCGATGAGATGATGTTTATAAGCTTAATTATAACAAAGCTGCAAATATTTTAATTATGTAGAGATAACAGAATTAATTCCGGGTTTCGAAATTCGAACCTTGTTTTTTATCAAGCCGGTTTTGAAATGAAACGATTTATCCAGATCAAAACCGGTTTTCAAATTTTAATTATATGCTCTTTTATTTTTTACCCTTACCATTATTGCGCTTGGTGCTATTATTATTCTGCCTGTTTCCGTTATCATGTTTTTGCTGTTTAACCCAGTTATTATGCTCAGGATGATATTTGTTTTGAAAATATTTTGAATCCTTGCTATCTCGTATCGGCTGCTGATCGTGGCGATCTTTATATGAAGAATATTTTTCTCTGTAGTTTTGGTTATTTCGCCACGGATCCCGCTCGTTTACTACTACTTTATATGAATTGTAGATATCATAATTACTATATCTCGATGGTAACCTGGTGCTGTAATGCCATTGTCCTCTGTTATAGTAGTAATAACGATGCTGGGGGACATAGTAGTATACATCTATATCCGGCAAATAATAATACTCCACATAATCATATCCGGTAGGTCCCCATGCCGGCTGAGTATCCAGGTTGAAGTTAACATTTACCTGTGCATTTGAAGTGCTTGAAGCACACCACAAGAAAAGTGTTACGATTAATACAAAAAAATAACGCATAATATTGTTCCTTTTTTTATTTCGCTGTTTATAGAACTACGGTTAGAAATAACAGCACATATCTGACCAATCATATATAATCGAAATGCTTTTTCGAATTTGTCATCATAGTTTCATTTAAATTAACATATTTAACAATTTCCGGATCACTGTGTAATGACGATCTCTGCATAAATTATGGTTCAATAAGTTTTACAAGGGTATTTTTTGTGAGGGCAGTTGTAACATCAGCATGGTTTTTTTCCTCATCAATTAAGTTTCCCACTTTATCTTTTAGATTATGAACCGTTACTCGAAAACTCAACCAGTCTTCTTCTTTATTTATAAATAGAACTACTGCTGTATCTCCTTCAACCACACCCACTTTAATAACTTCAACAGGAATATTCTCATTAGCTATAACTTCGTAATTGCCAGGGACAAAAATGGAATCCCTGGACATTGGTTCTGAAAAAGAGAGAAGTATTTCTGAATGAGTTACCTGCTGAGCTAAAACAGATAAACTCATCGATATGCTCAACAGTATAATCAATAGTCCCTTATTTCCTTGCACTTGCCACAAAATCAATTTGCTCACTTTTTTTAATAACATATTTTTCTCTTTATTTATCATTGAATTATTCTAAGACTATAGATATAAACAGATCCAGTTATTTTTTAAATTAAAACACTTTTTCCGAACACATATTAAGCTATGAGAAGAATCAAGGGTAATCAATCGAGCGAAAGGATGAATAAAGACGTAATCCTTTTGATTGAGGGCATCTTTTTTTTGCAGATATTTTTGAGGGTAAGGAATATTGTTTTCTACAACGGAAGTTTTTCTCAATACCTGCTTATGCGAACTTCGAGAAGTGTATAACTTTACAACCAGCAGGACACATTTAAGCTATAATCACTTGATCTTAAATTTCTTTCTCTCTTTAGCTAATTTAGTTTGCACTTTCTTTTTAGTTAATCCTTTTATCGGAAGATAATATGTAGAGCGTGTTTGCGGATCTGTTGCAACTACAAATTTACCCCTTCCATCAATTTTTTGTATGCCTTCAAACTTAGCTCCACCCTCTTCAATAATATATGGTCTAAACATAGTAAAAATCCCTCCTATCCAATTTTCTATGTGAAGGTAGATAGAGAAATAAAACCATTCAATCCATCAAAGGGATGAAAAAAGAACTATATCTTTTGGGGGAGTTTTTGCAAATGTCTTAACAAAATGAGAGCTAAACATAGATGAAAATTAATAATACTGTGACAAATTATTTTAAAATATGTCCGTGTTTTGCCATTCTTCTTTATCGCTGAAGTTTGCGGGAAAAATGTTGAACGAATATTTGAATATGAAAGAAATAAAAAAGACCCGAATAATTTCCGGGTCTGATTTTTCCAAATATATTTTAACGTTGCTTTACAGTTTAGTTATTCGATCTACTATAATCTCTACCCGACGGTTGTTGGCTCGTCCCTCAGCGCTTGTATTATTAGCTACCGGTCTATCTTCACCAATTCCATTTGCTTGAACAAGACTGCCCGGGTAACCACGTGAGATTAAATATGAGCGCACTACATCCGCACGCTTTTGAGACAACACCATGTTGTAATCGTACGATCCCTGTGAGTCAGTGAAACCCTCAACGGTAAGGTTTCTTTCTTTAGTAACCAGGAGCGCATCAGCTACCTTGTTTAGGCGATCCAGTGCTGCCGGCAAAAGTTCGGATTGGTTTGAAGCAAATAGAACACTGCCTGATAGTGTAATTACAAGACCCCGTTCTTCTTCTTTTACTGCCGCGAGTTTTGCAAGTTCTGCCTGTGCATCAGCTGCAGCTTTTTCAGCATCGACCTGTGCTTTTTGCGATATAACCAGCTGATCTGTTGTTTTCTTCATAATTTCTGCCTGTGTAACCTCGTAATCTTTTTTAGCTTTTTCCGTTGCTTTGTTTTCAGCAAATGTAACAGCAAGTGCATCAGCCAATTTTGATTTGCGATCCGCTACATATGAGAGATCAGTTGTCATATAAGAATCAGGATCCTCAAGGAAAGATTTTTCGGCCAGGTCCAGAGCTGTTTTTGCTTTATGCAATTCTGCCGGGACTAATTGTGCTGCCTGCCCTGTGCTTGCCTTCTGGTAGGAAAGACGTGCATTGACTAATTCCTGTGGGGGCAAACTTGCACTGCAGTTGATAAGTAACCCTGTAAATGCTATTGCAATAAGATATATCATGAGTTTCATGGCTAATTCCTTTCTTCTGATAAGTTGTTGTCTTGTCTAAGCTTATTTACACGATTCATTGCATCCATGGCTTCCTTTTTGTCAGTTTCGCTTCGTGACAGCGCTACGGCCAGTTCACCATCTACGCTTGCACGCAACAGCATTGAATCTGCTTGTTTTTTGTCACCATTTTGTGCTAACACCTGGGCTTTTCCCAGCTCCTCTTTTGCCAGCTGTAAATAGAGAGATGCGCTGGAAATATCGGATGCACCTACTTCTTCTGCAGCACGAATTGATGATGTAGTCGATTCTTTATCTACCACAGCCGGACTGCTGCCACATCCTATAACCAGTAAACCGAAGATAAAATTCCCTGCTAATATGGCCATTTTCATTTTTTTCATTGGACACTCCAATTTAATTTTAATGTTTTGTTATTTTCAATTCCTGTTATTCAAGAATAGAAAATCGCTTTTTAATTTTAAATTAATGTACCGATGATAAACTATATATCATATAGAGCAGAAGGATGAAAGAAGTATTAGTGCTTAAACAGGATTATGATCAGAGATGAACCGGGTTTTTCGTGGAGATAAAATATTATTTATTGGATTAGCTATCACTGCAGATAAGAAAGAATTTTTAAGGCGAATTATAACAGATAATACGGAGGTTTTTTTAGAATTGTTACTCATAGCCGTTCCGGATTTTCAAATAAAAAACGGTGCCGCACATTTACAAATAACTGCCGGATATTTTTTTAAAATAAAAACCGTAAATAGTAAACAGGATTGCTAAAGAAAATAGCTGCGGCTTCCGGAATAGAGACCAGAAGAATAGTTCCCAATAGTATATTCTTTCCTCACCAATAACACCAAGTTTAATCATAGATCTGAACAGGTGGAGAATGTAATTCGGATTAAGATGAAAAACTTTTTTCTGGCCGGGTTCAAAATCTTTTAAAAACCGGGTAACACGTTTATAGTAATATTTTAGCGAATAAATCTTGTTCAGGATTTTCTGATAACTATCGGGCAGAACTTTTGAATCCGTGCGTGGAATAAAGTTGATTGAAAAGTCGGCATTATTACCAGTAAAATCCTTAAGCATTCTTCCTTCTTTTTCTAATCTTTTTTGAAGCTTTGTTCCATTTTATGAGTTTAATAAACCAACCATTGCCGTTACTATTCCGCTCTCCTGAATAAAGCGGGAGAGTTTTACAAAAATTGAAGGTGGGGACATCTGGCTGTTCCACTATCAGGCACATTACAATTATTTTTATTTTCGGAAAATAAAGTTTGCTTAATTTTACAAACCGCATGCAATCTGGATTTTTAATCAGATCTTGAAAAGTAAAACATTTGGATTTAATATTTTCATTATTTTCCAAATTCTTTCTTCATTACAGGCAGCAGATATTATATTTATATCGGGTTCTATCAGGGTTTTATATAGTTATTAAAACTCCGTCATTAATACAGGTTGAGATGAACCAGATTGTATTTCTCACGTTGTTATTTAACCGCACTTCGTAAAGTGAATGTAAACTTCGAACCATTTCCCGGTTCGCTTTCTACCCGGATTTTGCCTCCGTTTCTTTCGACAAATTCTTTACAGAGCGGTAAACCAATCCCGGTTCCTTTTTCCCCGGATGTTCCATGAGTTGAAAATATAGTGGTAAAATCGAATAATTTTGAAGATTTTTCCGGATCGATTCCTACCCCCGTATCACAAATAGATATTTCGACAAATTTATTTTTGATTTTCGCTGATATAATAATCTGTCCACCTTCAGGTGTAAATTTGATTGCATTTATTATAAGATTTTGAATGATTGATCGAAGCATATTTGCGTCTGCATTTACAAAAATTTCCTTATCAGTTTGGTTGGATATGGAAATATTTTTTCCCAAAGCGTTTCGATGTGAAATTCCAATTATTTTATCTATTGTATTGTTGATGTTAATGTTTTCTGGTTCAAAACTTATCAGATCCCGCTGAAGCATTGACCAGTGAAGCAAATTATTCAGAAGTCCATAAAGATTATTCAAGATTTCATTCAGCGCACTGCTAAACTGCAATATCTCTTCCTGCGATAAATTTTCGGATTCAGTTGCCAGTATTTCCGAATAATTTAATAATGATTGGAACGGGCTCCTTAAATCGTGCGCAATTATTGAAAAGAATTTATCCTTAGTAGCATTTAATGCTTTAAGCTCCTCGTTGGTTTTATTTAATCTATCTTCAACCTTTTTAAATTCCGTTAAATCGATTAATGCTACCTGGCATTTGGGACCTGGCTCAAGTGTGTCTTCTAATCTTATTCCTTCCAGCAAAACCTGGAAAATTTGTTTGTCTTTGTTGGTTATTTTTAATTGGCAGGATTGTTTTTCAGCCATTTTAAAAACATTTTTTATAAAGAGATGAAAATTTTCCCTTTCATATATCGGGATAAAAGAAATGAAATTCCTGCTAATTTAATTTTTTCCGCTCAATTCCAAACATTTTACTTGCGCTTAAATTTGCCTCCATAATTACACTATCCGGATCCAGGGTAAAGTATGGGATAGGTGAAAAATCAAAGAGGTTTACATACTTATTTCTGGATACTTCAATCTCTTCCTGCGCAATTCTTAATTCCTGGTTTTGATGTTCCAGCTCAACCTGGTGAACTTCAAGCAAATGTAACAGTTTTTGGACATCTTCCATTTTGGGGGAGATATGCTTTTTATCTTTTTTTTGATTATTTATTTTCAATGTTTTTTCTTTATTGTTTTTATTGATTCTTTTTTATCGGGTTTCATTTTGTTTTGCCTCCTTTATAAAAATCCTATCCCTGAATTGCCAGCAAAATAAGCCGGGCCTCATTATCTCCCTGGAATATCTCGCGGGCATTTAAGAGTAATTTCAGTTTGCTGTTATTAAAATTGTATTCGACCTCATAACCCTCAAAAAAATTATTTTCGGGAATTATTTCTTCGAGCAGTTTCCTTAGTTTCGGAATATCCCAATTTTTATCTCCAAGTTCATATATAAACCTACCTACGGTATCTTCACTGGCTGTATCAAACATCCTGTAATAAGAACGGTTTGCTGAGAGGACTTTCAAATCTTTATCAAGGATAAGAATTGAATCTCTAATCGTATCAACAATATTATTGGAAAACTCTTTTGCATGCTGAACCTCACGGTTCAATTTATGTATCTCTTCGTAAGCAGTTTTTATTGTATGAATATTTGTGAATGTTACTACAAGTCCATCAATAATATTGTTTGAAGTGCGGTAAGGTAATATTCTCATCTGGTACCAGGTTCCGTCATTAGTCTGCAGATCAAGCTCTTTAAAAATCAGGGTTTTTAAAACTTCTTTGGCATCTTCAATAAAATTCTCATATTTAAGATTTGTAGCAATGTGATTTATCGGTCTGCCGATATCAGAAGAAATCAGGTTAACAATTTTTTTTGCGTGAACTGTAAATCTTTTAATAAGTAAATTATTATCAAGAAATATTGTGGGGATATTAATGCTGTCCAGAAGGTTTTTCATATCATTATTGATATCCATTAGTTCATCATTTTTGTTCTGCAGTTCCGTATTTACCGTAATTAATTCTTCGTTTAATGATTGTAATTCTTCTTTTGATGTTTCAAGCTCTTCGTTTGAGCTTTGAATTTCCTCGTTGGTTGACTGCATTTCTTCGTTAGTAGATTTAAGTTCTTCATTTGAAGTTTCAAGTTCCTCTATAGTTGACCGTAAATTTTCTTTATTAATTTTCAGTTCGTGCTCAAGATCTTTAATTATTCTTTCTGATTTTTTATCATGGTGAATATTTTTGGAAGCCGCCGCTTTCTTTTGTTGTGGAATTTCTTCAAAGATTATTAAAAGTGAACCGAACATCGAAGCCGGTTCTTTAATCTTTTTAATTGTAAGATTAACTAAAATGGTTCTTCCATTCCCCTTTATTTTAATGCCTTCGGTAATTACTGATTTACCCGTGGATGTTACTTTCCTGATAATGTGAGGAAGTTCTTGCTTCAGTCCATCACGTGCCATTTCAAAAATATTCATCTTGGCTTCGCCATGAGTAAGCTCAAGGTATTTTCCGGTTCTTCCGTGGATATAAACTATGTCCCCGCTGCCGGTTACAATTACACAATTAGGGGAGTAATTTTGAAGTATGATTTTTTCGGCTAACTGTGTGATGTTTTTAACTTCACTTATTTTCATTGGAGTCTCATTAATTTTTCCAATAATATGTGAAACCGGGAAGTCTACAAAAGGCTGAGCAGAATAAACCGAATCTCTTTTTTTGTAAAACTTCCATTTCTTATCTACAATAGAGAAAAGGTCCACAAAACCACCCACCGTTTCTGATGAACCAAGGAAGAGTATTCCGTTCTGCAATAGGCTGTAATGGAATACCGGTATTATTTTTTTTTGTAATTCAGAGTTAAGATAAATTAAAAGATTCCTGCAGGAAATAAGATCAAGTTTTGTAAACGGCGGATCTTTAATAATGCTTTGCGGAGCAAAGACGATCATTTCCCTGATTTCTTTCCGTATATGATATAAGTGTTTTTCATTGGTGAAAAAACGTTTAAGGCGTTCTTTACCAACATCTTGCTTTATTCCTGTATATGTACCAACCCGGGCTTTTTCTATTGATTCAACATCTATGTCTGTAGCGAATATCTGTACATTTAAATTTTTCTTTTCATCATTCATACACTCGCGTAATAAAATTGCTACCGAGTAAGCTTCCTCACCGGTGGAACATCCGGGCACCCAGATTCTTATCTTCCCGTCATCAGGTTTGCTTTTTACTAGCTCTGATAAAACGGTTTTTAATTTAACGAAAGATTCAGGATCCCTGAAAAAATTTGTAACTCCGATCAATAGTTCTTTGAAAAGTAATATAATCTCTTCAGGGTTTTCCTGAAGCAGCCGGATATAATTCTGAACAGTATCCAGTTGCTGAATAGTCATTCTTTTTTCTATACGCCGGAGAATTGTATTTTGTTTGTAGAGTGAAAAGTCGTGACCTGTTTGATTCCTAAGTAATATGATAATTTTTTGAAATGAATCAGAAATTTTACCTTCTGAAGAAATATTATCAGATAAAATTCTTTTAACCTTTTGTGATGTATATTTTATCAGATGTGCGGGCATTTCTTCAGGGGGGAGTATATAATCGGCCAATCCGGTTTTAATTGCGCTGACCGGCATTCCATCAAACTTAGCAGAACTTGGATCTTGCACCATTGCCATTCCCAGTTGGCTTTTAACTGCTTTTAACCCGGCAGTACCGTCGGAGGCCATACCCGAGAGAATAACGCAGATTGCTTTTTCACCTAAATCCTGTGAAAGGGATTTAAAAGAAAAAATCTATTGGAAGTCGGAATCCATGCGCTTCGACTGGTTCTAGTAGCTGGATTGTTCCGTGAAGAATTGCTAAATCCCGGTTAGCCGGTGCAACATAAACCTGGTTTGGTTTCACTTTCATGCCGTCTTCAGCCTGGTATAATTTCATCCTGGTAGATTTTTGAAGTAGTTCAGGCATTATACTTATATGCTTCGGGTCCAAATGCGAAATAACAATAAATGCCATACCTGAGTTTTCAATCATACTATTGAAAAATCTTTCGAGAGCATCTAAACCGCCGGCAGATGCACCTATACCTACCACATAAAATGTATTAACCGGCTTCTTTAGCTTTGTAGTGCTTTTCTTTTTTTTAACAGGGAAGTGTTTCGGAATTGTTTTCTTTTTCATATCTCCTTAATTGCAAATTACGGTATTTCCGTTAATTTTTAATTGACAAGGAGGCATCCTATTTAGAAGAGAACACCGAAATAATTATCTAAATAAAACCCTTCCATAAATTAAATAGAATTATTTAATAATATCCCTTTTTAATTTTATTAAAGAAATCGGAATTGTAGCTGAGCGAATTATTAACCGTAGATTACTAATTTATAGCAGGATAGTTTTCCAAAAAATAAAAAGCACTCTCTTCTTAAGATATAAGAGGCCATTTTTTTTATTTTTTATAACTTTATACTTTTTCATTTTCTCAATTAATAATCTAATTAATAATTCTCAGATGCAAAGAAGCACCTGATCGGGTCTTTATCTATGCGCCAATTCTAAAAACGCAGGAATTTTGCAGGTTAAAAAATTTAATTTTAAAACAAGTTTCCTTCTAATTTTACAATTGTACGCATTCGGGCATCTTAAATGTGCTTAATAAAAACCATTAGATATTTTTCTAAAATGAAAACCATATATCGTGAATAGGATTGCTAAAGAAAATAACTGCGGCTTCCGGAATAGAGACCAGAAGAATAGTTTCCAATAGTATATTCTTTCTTCACCAATAAGACCAAGTTTAATTATTGATCGGAAGAGGGCGAGAATGTAATTTGGATTAAGATGAAAAACTTTTTTCTTCTTTGGTTCAAATTCCTTTAAAAAACGTGTGACGCGTTCATAATAATATTTTGGCGAATAAATTTTATTAAGAATTTTCTGATAGCCATCGAGAAGATCTTTTAAGTCCATCTGCGGAATAAAGTTGATTGAAAAGTCGGTGTTATTACCAGTAAAATCTTTAAGCATTCTACCTTCCTTTTCTAATCTTTTCTCCAGATTGGTTCCTTTAGGAGCATTCAATAATCCCACCATAGCGGTTACAATTCCACTTTCCTGTATAAAACTGGCAAGCTTTTCAAAAATTGAGGGCGGATCATTGTCAAACCCTACAATAAACCCTCCTTGCACTTCCAATCCGGCCTGTTGTATTTTCTTTATGCTGGAGATCAGATCGCGGTTTCTGTTCTGGTTTTTATTACACTCTACAAGGCTTTCTTCATTAGGAGATTCTATCCCGATAAACACAGCTTCAAATCCAGCTTTAACCATTAAATGCATCAGTAGTTCATCATCTGCAAGATTTATTGATGCTTCGGTATTAAGATAAAAAGGGTTTTTTCTTTTCTCCATCCATTCAGCAATGGCAGGCAGTATTTCTTTTTTTAGTTTTCCTTTATTGCCGATGAAATTATCATCCACAAAAAAAACAGGTCCGCGCCATCCTGTAAAATATAATGCGTCTAATTCTGAAATAACTTGTTCTTTAGTTTTTGTGCGCGGCTTTCTTCCATAAAGTACAGTTATATCACAGAAATCGCAGTCGTAGGGACATCCACGTGAATACTGCAGATTCATAGAAGTATAATGATTAATGGGTACAATATCCCATAAAGGTAACGGCGTAGTTGTAATATCAGCCCATTCTTCCGTTGTGTATATATGTTTTAGCTTTCCCTCATTTAAATCGTTGAGAAACTGGGGAAAGGTAATTTCGGCTTCATTGAGGATTAAATGGTCAACGTTTGGGTAATATTCGGGACTGCTTGTAAATAATGGTCCTCCCGCAACAATTTTTGCGTTTAAATTTTTGCATCTATCTATAACCTGGTTTGCAGAATCACTTTGAACCGACATTGCGCTTATAAAAACAAAGTCAGCCCAGAGAATATCTTCATCTTCCAACTTTGTTGCATTCATATCAATTAATTTTTTATTCCATTCATCGGGAAGCATGGATGCAACGGTTAACAACCCTAACGGCGGAAAGCTTGCTTTCTTTGAAACGAATTTTAATGCGTGCTTAAAACTCCAGAAGGTATCCGGATACATCGGATAAACTAAAATTACATTCATTTGATCTCCATAAATTGATATAACATATTCTTACACAGCGATTCGTTTTATATCTGATTTTAAATATGCATTCTGATCGTGGAATATTGCTCCTTCAGGCAGCCATTCCCACAAGGGACCCAGCTCTTTATGTATAATGTTTAAATAAAATTCGGGAAGTTCTGTTGTTTCCTGTTCAAAATAATCCCTGAACTTTTTATTTGAATTAAGCTGCTTAAGTATTTCTTTATTATATGCAACTCTGCCAAAACCTTCCTCGGAAATTGCTCGCACCACATTCATCCAACGTGGGATAAAAGCCTTTGTTGCAATCAATCTTTTTGCAATTGCACCCCAGGAAAATGTATGCTCGCCAAGGCTGATAATATTGGTATAAAATTCCGGCCACGAATAATTTTCCGGTTTAACATTCATTGCATGATTATTATCAAGGAAATGAAAAGGAAATGGTAAAACCCTGTTCAGTTTCTGGTATTCAAGGTTAAGCGGTGCAGCCTGACCGAAGGCAGATAACAGAGAGTATCCCGGAAAAGCACCCGGGGTCATATCCACAAATTTTTTTGTAAGTTCAAAAGGTTCTTTTCCTTCGTCTGCATCAATACCCAGAACAAAGTTTGTTTGAACATAAGGGATATACCGTATTATCATATTAATTTGTTCGGCAATATGTTCAACCTTATCCATTCCAATCATGCTCCCTGTCTTCGATTTATTTCCAAGATCAAACCATGATTCAATTCCCGGCAGCATAGCTCCGAATCCATTTCGTCTAAGCCGTTTTACATGAGGCTCGGATAGTATAGATAAACTGCTTTCGGCAATAAAGTCGATACTGTTTTCAGGAATAACTTCTTCAATGGCATTCATATATTCGTTGAACCTGATACCAAAATTAGGATCGTGCCATCCAACCAGAGGACGTTTGAATTTGGTTAGCAGAAATTTCAGATCCTCTTTCATTACATCAAAATTCAACGGCTGGTATGCTACGGTTGAATCTATACAGAAGCTGCAGGTATAAGGACACCCCAGGCTTCCAAGCATTGGAACCAATTTTATTAACGGTGCTTTTTTTAATGTTGGTTCGATAAACTTCCAGCGCTCCTTTACTCCGGGCAGTGACAGAGGCTGCATTTTAGCCGTGAGATGCAAACCTATTGGGCGATGAGGTGAACAATCATTCAAAATTTCCTGAATTATATTTTTATCAGTAAACCCAACTACATAATCAAAATATTTTACAGCATCTTCAGGGTAACACCTTGCGTGCGGACCGCCTAATACTGTAACAGCGCCGCTTGAGCGTAGAAGGTTACTAAGCGCATAAGCAGTTTGAGCTCCTTCTGTAAAAGCCCCTATAAAAATCAGGTCGGTATTTTTTGGAAGCTCATCTAATAAATTTTCTTTACCGGTGTAACAAACATACGTTACATTGTGTCCTTCTTCCTCGCACCATACACCTATTACCTGCGGCATTATGCTGGCAAAGTTTGCATTCATTATCCGTGCGAACAATTTCTTATTTGGTTTTTTTGAAACAAGATCAATTATTCCTATTTCCAGTTTACGATTCATCTGACACCTGAGTTCCTATCTGTTATTTAACGTTTACAGTCATCATCATAATGATTTTTTTTGGTTATCATTGTGACAGAGATTTAAGATATAAAATGTTTTATTACCGTGAATGAATCGAATGGATGAAAAAAGGATTAATCCTTTAGGTGTATGAATTCTTAAGCTATACTTAAACAAGTCTTTTAAATACAACGATTGTTGCATCATCTTTCCATTTTTTACTATTGCCGAATTTATTAGCGGTGAGAAAGATAGCATCCATAATTTCCTCTGCTTCTTTATCCTTATTTTTTAAGATTACCTTTTTTAATCCTTCCATCCCGAAATCTTCTCCCGCATTATTCTGCCTCTCTACAATTCCATCCGTGTATAGTACCAAAATACCGCCGGGACGGATAGATACGTAAGAGCGGCGAAGATCAATTTCCGGAAATGCACCAAAGATCAGCCCGGTTGATTCTAATTCGGTAATTTCATCCTTGTATATTACAATTGGCGAAGGATGACCAGCATTCACAAAGAACAAAGCTCCGTTTGTTTCCATCTCAGCGTAAAAAAGAGAAATGAAATGTGTTGAATAAGCACTCTGGTAAATTACCCGGTTTAATTTCTTTAAAGTGTGGACCATCTTGTTCTGATTTTCCAAACCCATTCGCAACCCGATAATAACATCACGTGCTATTAATGCAGCCGGCATACCATGCCCGCTCGCATCTCCGATACAAAACCCGAATTCTTCATCATTATACTTATAATAATCAAAAATATCACCGCCAACAAGTTCAGCCTGCTGAGATTTTCCAGCGATTTGATAACCACTTATTTTTGGGGAGGATTTTGGGAGTAAACTTTTTTGGACAAGAAGGGCCTGTTCATATTCACTTTTATGCGACTCAGATAATAGCCTGTATATTAATACTGATCTTACAGCATTTAGACAAAATTCAATCTCTTCGCGAATCCATCCGCTTTTTAGTTCAAATAATAAGATCCAGTTTTGCTCTTTGTTATGCACAACAATCGCTACCGGAATTGCGTATTCTTTATTTTTTAATCCGGTTAGAATTATTCCCAATTCATGATTATCGAAAATAAATGTTTGGGAATTTAATATTGCCTGAACAGCTTCTGATTCTACAGAAAGTTTTGCTTCAATATCTGTATTCTCAGATTCAGAACTTTGGGATAACAATAAATACTCATCACCGTTTTTTTCGTAAATAAGTCCTTTGCCGATATGAAGATCAGCGCCGAATGTCTTTTCAAGTTCTTTTACAATGATAAATAAAAAATCTGTTCCGGATTCAGCCATATTTATTTTACTTAGCAATGAATCCAGTTTTCTGTAGAATTCTTTTGGTTCAATCATAACTTGTTGAAGATAGTAAATTTATAGTGATCAAATCAACGGAAATATGTTGAATCAGAGGGTTCGATTTTTCGTTTAGAAAAGCTTCAATACATTTGCACCAACCAATGTGCATTCGTTCATTCCTTGCTCAAAAAAATTTACGCACTAATTGTTGATATACTTCTGGCAATTGTTTTAAGGGTTTCCCCGGAATAAGAATAATTTGCAATTTCCAGCCGCGTATGGAGAGCGAGCTTTTCCATAATATTATGAATATGACTTTTAACAGTATAAGTTGACACATGAATTTTTTGTGCAATCTCTTTATTGCTTAAACCTTCACCAAGAAATACTATAACCTCACGTTCCCGTTTAGTCATTTTAACTGCTTCCTGTAGTTTCAATTTACCTTCTCTTACGGCATAATCCACAATCTGGGAAAAAAGAGAATCAACCAACACCGGTGGAAGAACTGTTGACCCTTCGGCAACAGCTCTTATTGTGATTAAGAAATCCTTAAGAGTTGTATCTTTCAGAATAAAGCCATTGGCTCCTGCTTTTACATATTGAAGGATATCCGCCTGCACAGGGGCAAGATCCATTACGATTACTTTTGCTTCCGGAAAGTCTTTCTTCACTATTTCCACAACGTGTAAGCTATTTTGACTTCGCAAACCCAGATCCAAAAGAACAATGTTAGGCTTAAGCTGTTTTATTTTTATAAGAGTGCTCTTACCATCTCCCGATGCGGCAATGATAACAATATCTTTTTGTGGTTTAAGTATAGAAAAGATTCCGTCCCGTAATAGCCGGTTATCTTCAATAAGTAATAATCTGATTTTTTTCATAATCTATAAGAATTAATATGTTTATAACAATGCATCAATAAAATTAATCACTTTACTCATTTAACCGGAATTAATATGCAACTATATGGATGGAAATATCAATCAATCAAAAGGATGAAAAAGGAATTACTTCTTTTGGGTGAAAAACAATTGGACCAATGCTGCTTTAAGACTTTATTATTTCTTTTCTTCCGATGATCTTACCTTGGACATTTTTCTCACCTTTACACTATCATTCATCATTCCGCGTGGTTCTAAAGAGGTATCTGTAATATCTGTTTTACGATTAACGGCTGCAAATATCATTTTATTCATTTCGGGATTGTTTAATACAGAATTTACGAGCTTTCTCATCTCTACATCATTGCCGATAGTTTTTTCAATCATCATATCCATCATTTTACTACGCATTTCAGAGTCTGATGATATCTTGTTCATCCAAACATTAGTTTCATTGCTCATAGTGCTGCTCTCATCTTTATCCTGAGCTAATAATGAAAATGGAACTAACAGTATGAAAATCAAAATTAAACTTTTCATTGGATTTTTCCTTTTTATGTTCAACAGAGATTACGATTAACAGGGTGACAATATCAATAGAGCAAAAGGATGAAAAAGGGATTACATCATCGGTGGGTAAAAAGCTTTTAGCTAATGAATCAATTTAGAACCCCTTTGAAAAGGAAACCAACGATGCAGAAAAGTATTGACGATCAGAGATGCTGATAAATAATTTCATATAGGAAATTCAATAATAATTTTTGTTCCTTTTCCCGAATCAAATGTAATTATACCGTTAAGCTGGTTTACCATTAAACTTACAAGATCAAGTCCTAAGCTTTTAAATTTGGTGATATCGAAATCATCAGGTAAACCAATGCCGTTATCCTGAACGATAAGTGATATCCGGTTATTCATACTTTTTAAAGTTATATCTATTACTCCTTTTCGAGAATCGGGAAATGCATATTTAATGGCGTTGAATAAAAGTTCAACCAGGATCATTCCTAAGGTAGCTGCTTTTTTGTTTGAAACAGTTATTTCCGAGATGTTTTTATTAATTACAAAATTATTTGATAATTCAGACATTCTTTCAATTATTCTATCACAATATATATTAACCTTTACTTCATAAAATGTATTGGACTTAGAAAGTAATGAGTATAAATCAGCAATCGATTTTATTTTTGTTTCTAAATCTTCAAGAATTAATTTTGTTTTACCAGAATCGACTGTACCACCCCTGAGTTTAATCAGACGTACAATTAAAGTTAAACTGTTTATTGTCCGATGTTGTATTTCTGCAATTAACGCTTCTTTTTCTTTAATATCTTCGACAAGTGTTCTTTCTTTTTGCTTACGGTTTCTAATATCCCGAACATTACATTGGATTACTTTTTCACTATCTACCCGGTAAACATTACTTACAAATTCTACATCAATCATACTTCCATCAGAAGCTTCCAGTGGTATATCTTCATAGCGGACATATTCTTTCTGCTCATATCCGTCCAAAATAAATTGATTATGCAATGATTTGGACTGTAAATAAATCGACAGGGTAAAAGATAAATGATTGGCTTTTAATTGCGCTATACTTCGTTCAACTTGTACTTAAAATGAAATGAAGAAAAATCAGTTGGAATCTTTATGTCAGAATGGCACCCATTAGGATGAGGCAAAAAAATTAAACATCATTTTTCAGTTAATTTTCAATGTTCTTACCTCAGGTATCTGAGTCGTACTCCTCTCGTACTTCTCATATACTTCTCCTGTGTCCCGGAATTCTACTGCATTTCTGACATACATTCAACCGGGATTATTCTGCCATATGTTTCTGTTTCACCTAACTAAAATTACTTCAAATAGAATTGAGGGTAGGTAAGAATTAATTCCGATATTTTAATCATATCTGTCCAAAACGATGAGGTAAAGAATCCCTCGGATAAAGGTGGTAAATTTGTTTTGACAAAAAATAAATCGTCCAGATTTTATCGAGGGATTAATGACAAATGTATCACTTTTCAGTCAGATATTAAATTTTATAGATTGAAATTCATTCACCAAGACAGTAGAAAAATATAAGACGGATAAACATAATAAGGGAATAAATAGCTGGACACATTTGGTTTCAATGTTATTCTGTCATTTTTCTAAGGCACAATCGATAAGAGAGATAACAAATGGGCTGATGTCAATTTTTATTTGTTTATAATTTATTTTGGACAGCAGTGTTTCTGCTGCAATTCTTTGTACAATTGTTTTGAATAATCTATATTTTTGAAAGCGCTGATGTCTCACAATTTTTTTTAAGAAACCCTTTTTTTGAATAACCTAACATATCAATTAAGTAAGGGTTAACGTCAACAATCATCCCGTTTTCCGCATTAAGAATTAATATTCCATCTTTAGCTGTTTCAAAAAGTCTCCTGTATCGGGCTTCAGATAAATGCCAATTTGTCTTTTTAAATAATGGATGGATGAAAAAGGTAGATTAAAGTCTGTCAATCATTTGGACAATTTCACTTTGAGTCTTTGAAAATCTTCTTTGCAGCTTAAGCAGAAGATCAAATTCACCGTCATCATTTAACTTTAAATCATCTTCGGTTATTGTTGGATAGGTTAGTCTAATCTTTTTTTTGAGAGCAACCCAATTTCCTTTATTATTAATCCGGTACATAAATAAAATCCTTCCTGGTTATCATGCATACATAAATTATGAAGAAAGAGTCTGCTTGTAAATAGTGCTTTAGTATGAAATAGTGATTAATTCTTTAGGAGTAGAATATCTAATCATCAATTAACGAAATGTTCTGTATGGCGGAGTCGTTTTTATGTGAATCGTGTGCATATTTTGCAATTTGTACCCGTGTACTCAAAGCAAGTTTTTCAAGTATATTATGTACATGACTCTTTACAGTGTATGTAGAGAGATGGAGTTCCTGAGCGATCTCTTTATTAGTAAATCCTTCTGAGATTAACTCGATTACCTGTCTCTCACGTTTTGTCATTCGAACTGATTCCATAATGACAGATTGGTTTGCTCCGTTCACGGCACGTTCAACAATCTGTGAAAAAAGAGACCCGGTTAAATTAGTGGGGAGCACCTGGAGTCCTTTGGCAACTGACCGGATAGTTTTCAGGAAATCATTAACTGTTGCATCTTTTAATATAAACCCCGAGACCCCTTCCTGCACAAATTCAAAAACATCTTCCTGGGCAGGGATAAGATCCATCATTATTATTTTGGTAATTTGAAACTTTTTTTTGATCAATTTTACTAAATTCAAACTGTTTCGGTTTCGGAGGCCCAAATCGAGAAGAACCACTTCAGGTCGGTATTTTTGCATTATATTTACTATGTTTTCGCCGTTGCCTACAGTTTCTACAACATTAATATCCTGTTGTTTTTTAAGCATGACACGAAGACCTTCGCGGAGAAGGCGATTATCTTCAATAAGCAGCAACTTTATTTTCTTCATTTCTCGATGCTTAGTTTGGCATTTTAAAATTATTCACAATTAAGAATACGCTAAAATAAAAAATGAATTTCAAAAATTAAATTTTATTTACGTTTCTTTTCAAAATCTATGATTTTTTAATATAAAATTCTCCGCGAGTATATGCACGATGGATGATCGATTTTTTTCTTCCCGATTTATTGTACCCGTTGGCAATCATTAAAGAGGCGATCATAGCCCCAATAAACTGTTTCATTCTGCTGTTAAACTTAAACCCGTTCCTCTTTTTTGCTTCATTAAAACAAAGTTCTGCTACGCTTGTTACTGCGGGCATTCCATATTCTGTTAAGACCATTGCCTGAATGTATGTTTCGGGTTTCATTACAATATCAAACAGAAATTTACCTTCACCCTTTGCCAATCCTGCAAACTGAGGATATGTTTTTCCAAATTCCTTTAACTCCGGGATGTTTATCTGTTTTGAATATTTTCTGGTTTTCATAAATAATGACCTGATTACTTGCAAAATTAACACGTGCAATATATGCAACTGTTAACATATATTCACCATATATATATAATTGAAATTTTCGATTGTTATAAAAAATTAATGAGATGTATCAGGTAAGCCGCTTATCTGAGAATTATACGGTTAAGAAATTATCCCAGGTAATCTTTAAGCCTAACGCTTCTTTTTGAACTTCTTAATTTCCTGAGTGCTTTTTCTTTAATTTGTCTTATGCGTTCCCTGGTAAGATTAAATTTTGATCCGATCTCTTCGAGCGTGGCTTTATGATTACTGCCTATCCCAAAGGAGAGCCTAATTACTTCTGCTTCTCTTGTATCAAGAGTGGAAAGAATATTTTCAACTTCATTCTTCAGAGAGTCATTCATCAGCTCCGTATCGGGCATAGCCTGAGTTTCATTTTGAAGAACATCCATTAACGTGTTACTGGTTTCATCGCTGTTTTTCAAAGGTGCATCAACAGATACCTGACGGCCGGATATTTGAAGGATATAGGCTACCTCATCGGAAGTAATCTCAAGAATTTTTGCAAGCTCTTCAGTATTTGGTTTCCGTTCAAATTCCTGTTCAAATTCACGGTTGGCCTTTCCAAGCCTGGTTAAATTTCCAACCTGGTTAAGCGGCAGTCTTACAACTCTTGTCTGATCGGCAATTGCAGACATTATTCCCTGTCTTATCCACCAGACAGCATAAGATATGAATTTAAATCCTCTGGTTTCATCAAATCTTTTTGCTGCTTTAACCAATCCCATATTTCCTTCATTTATTAAATCACCGAGTGAAAGACCCTGGTTCTGGTACATCTTAGCAACTGAGACAACAAATCTTAAATTAGCCTTGACTAATTTATCCTGTGCCTTCATATCACCATTCCTGATTTTTATGGCCAAATCCACTTCCTCTCCGGCGCTTAATAGATCGTACTTTCCTATTTCCAGAAAATATTGATCTAAAGATTTATTTTCCCGTTTAGTTAATTGCTTTATTATTTTCAATTTATTTTTGCTTAAGAGGTTATTAAATTTTTAAGTATAATCATAGTTAAGGAAAAAGTCCTTAGTAAACAAATATAATTCATAAAAAGTGATGAATATTAAATAGATTTGCCCGCAATTGTTTAATGGTTTGTATGTGAACGATATTTACTATAATTTACAAACAGCTTTTGAAAATAAACCTAAGATAAAAGATATACTTCTCCGGATACTTCTTTTTAATCCTAAATTTATTTACGCAGCAAAACCCCGCCAGGTGATACCCGTTTAAAACGGTATTAAATACATGCAAAGGGAAATTTATTTATCATATTCAATTTAAAGGAAAACAAAAATGAATATTTATGTTGGCAATTTAGCATCAGATGTAAAAGATGAAGAACTGCAGGCTCTTTTTTCTAAACACGGAAGAGTAGAAAGCGTTAAGATTATACGCGATATGTTCAGCCGTGTATCAAAGGGATTTGGATTTGTTGAAATGCCTGGAAAAGCTGAAGCGGAGAAGGCACTTTCTGCACTTAATACTTACGAGCTTAACGGAAAGAAACTGGTTGTAAACGAAGCTAAACCGAAAAGGGAAGGACATAACAGCTTCAGAAGAAGATAATTTAACTTTGCACGAACGTATAACCGGCACGGCGTATACTTATAATGTATATGGGGTTAGCCGGATCAGGGTCAAAATATTTGTGTAAGCGTACTATAAAATTAACTGTGGTCTGTTTTTCTACCCGGGGGATTGAGATGCCATACATATTCCGACGGCTCTTTCCTGATAACAATTTCCCCTTGCAATGATGATGGTAGTCTGTGCGAGAATATTAACCGGCAGTTTTTAAGAATCAAAAGGCTTCTAATTTTTCATCAAACCATTTGAATGATCTGAATACATAAATTACAACCCACAGGTACCATAACCCTGTAATTGGACCGGTATCTATTAATCCTGCTTCCTGAGGCGGAGAAGGGAAAGTATAGAAATTAAATCCGAGAATAAAAATACCTCCTACAATAATACCGGCTATTCCAATTATTTTTCCGAAACGAGGATGTTTTAACATTGCAACACCAAACAAAATTGTACCAAGACCAATAAACACATCGTATGTTACATCTAATCCTAATATCACATCCCAGATTCTGTTTACAATAAATTTTACGGAATCATTAGCACTAGGTGAAGCAAGATAACTTTCCGAAGAATAACGTACTGATAATTGTACTATAATCATTGCTGTAATCATAGCTCCTGCAACAATATTTGAAACAACTGCAGCCTGAACTGCTATAGAGTCCTTTTGCATTCTAAGGATTTTATATAACCCGATACTGGCAAATGCAAGTGCAGGTCCGAAGCATGCTGATAAAATTAGTTGGGGTATCCGGGGCATAGGCAGATTGGTTGCGAGTGGATAAACAATGCAGGCAATCAATCCACTAAATGCAGCAGCCCGTATCCATCGTTTTGTGATAGCAGAAGGTATGCTGTACATAGCAATTTCCTACAAAATGATAATAATTTAAAACAATTTTTATTTCAACAAAATCATTTTCTTTACTGATGAATAGTTATCAGCATTCAGCCTGTAATAATAAATTCCGCTTGGAAGCGTCGTTGCATCAAAATTTACTCTGTAATTTCCGGCCTGCGTGTAATTGTTTACAGGGGTTTGTACTTCCTGTCCCAATGAATTATAAATAATTATTTTTACATTACCTTCATAGGGTATTGAATATTCTATTATTGTTGTCGGATTAAACGGATTAGGATAATTCTGTTTTAAAGAATACTGAGTTGGCTGAGAATTAATTTCAACATCAATAATATTAGATTCTGTTTTTGTTCCGTCAAAATCTATTTGGACAAGTCTATATGAGTAGCCTCCAGGCCGTAAATTTTTGTCCATAAAAGAATAATTATTCTCTTCTGTAGTTGTTCCGTGTCCTTTTACAAAACCAGCCTCAATCCAACTTTTTGCCTCACTGCCTGGAATTGAATTATTAACTTTTCTCTGTATTTCGAATCCCGAGTTGTTTCTTTCCGAAGCAGTAGTCCAGCTAAGTGTAACATCATTGTCTTTAATATTTGCATAGAATGCTGTCAACTCAACCGGAATAACATTTGTCTTGTTTATAAGAACAGCAACTTTTGCTTCATAGTAAAGAGGAAATGCAACGTCAGGATCTCCATCTAAGTCAAAGTCAGCGTTAGCCGGGTGTCTTGGCTGCTCACCTACACCAATTATTATAGAAGGTTCAAAATTAAAATTTCCATTATTTAAGATTACTGCAACCCCCGTTGCATTATATTGATATTCCGGAATGGCGAAGTCCATTAATCCATTGTTATCAAAATCAGCCATAGTAAATCTTCCTTCATAACTGCAGTAAGCAGTAACCGGCTCGCCAAAATTTCCCCAGCCATCATTAATAAAGAAACACATTTCTTCTGTATTTTCTCTGAAAGTATTGGTAATAATATCATTATAGGAATCCCCATTAAAATCATATAAATAGATGTTGCTGCAGGTTGCTCCATATTCATAATTAAAATATTGAGTAAAAGTCCCATCGTGATTATTTCTAAATATCGTAAGTGCACTAATTGTGAACCAGAGGTAATCATAACTTCTTGTTACAGCTATTTCAGGGAAACGGTCTCCATCCAGATTGCCAATAGTTAAAAACCCCGGCCCCGCACCTGTATAAGCAGAAAACGTCGGCGTGAACGTTCCATCATGATTATTTGTTAAAATTTGAAATGTTTCACTATGCCTGTTTATCACTGCTATATCAGTATAAAGATCACTGTTGAAATCGTAGGCATCAAGCCCAAAGGGAAATTGCTGTGTGGGAGAATTAATACGCGGTTTAAAAGTACCATCCCCGTTATTCTCTAGGTATGAAATAACATTAGCTTCGGAACAGGTAGCAACTATATCGGGAAATGAATCATTATTAAAATCTGAAACTGTGAATGCATATGGATGAGTCATTACGGAATATATGTTTTGCTCACCAAATGTTCCGTAACCGTTATTCAAAAATATAGAAACACTCCCATCCGTATAATTCAATACAGCAAGATCGGGATACCCGTCGTTATTAAAATCCGCCGCTGCAGACTGTATCGGACCGTTTCCCGAATTATAAAATACCGGATCATTAAACAAATTATTGTTCGCTGAACTTGTTGTAACGAAAGTAAAAGTGAAGAATAGAAATTTTATAATTTTATTTTTAGACATGACTCCACCTGTTTAATTATTTTAGTTTTTCAGCAGACAGGAAATTGAGCAGAAGTTTTATCAATATTAATAAAATAATAACAAAAAAGTGTCACGGTATTCCATTTTCCTCTCAGATGATTTTATACTCTGAATGGTTTAAAATAACGAGGAGGATTTAAGTATTAAATGGTCCGAAATCTTTCGTCTTCTGAATGATTATTAAAACAAAAAAGGGTCACTGCAGTAGTGACCCTAAAATTATGCTTCGTTACCTTTAAATTATTTCAGCAATAACATCTTCTTAATCATTACTGAACTGCCTGTCTGCAGCTTATAGAAATAGGCACCGCTTGGTAATGATTTTGCATTAAAAGTAACTTCATGCTGACCGGCAGCCATAGCACCGTTAACCAGGGTAGCAACTTCCTGACCAATTGTATTATATACAGCAAGTTTTACATTTCCTGTTTCGGGAATACTGAAATTGATTTGGGTTGTAGGGTTAAACGGATTGGGATAGTTCTGAGCAAGATCGAACGTCGTTGGACCTGTAACACTTATATTTACTGCATCAGAATATTCTGAACGACCATCAAAATCAATTTGTTTTAATCTGTAAGTATAATCTCCTGAAGCAACATTTCTGTCGATAAAAGAATAGTTGTGCGGTTCAGTTGTTGTTCCGGCACCATCAACAAATCCAACAGTTGAATAATCGCTGTTGGTAGTTTTTCTTTCTATTTCGAATATCCTGTTGTTTGTTTCTGTAGCAGTCCGCCAGTTAAGAACAACCTGTCCTGCATCATTTGTGCTTGCAGTAAATGAAGTTAATTCGACAGGTACTGTAATTGTATAACTTGAAATACCTCCGTCACTTCTAACGGCGAGTGCCCAGTTGCCATTTCTGGATTTTGCTATATGATAAAATTGGCCGGTTGTTGGAGAGGTATACTGAGTTGTCCATGTTGCTGCATTATCCGATGAATAATAAATTACACCCGGGCTAGCTTGTTGGGCAAACCACCACTGATTGTCAACTCCTGTAATACCAGCTGAAGCAACAGCACCCGGGGAAGTTATTGGCGCCCAGGTTGTTCCGCCATCTGTGGTTGCATCCAAACCACCCGTATCGCCACCCATTAATCCCATAGTAGCACTGTTAAACCATACAGCGTAAGAATTTACTTCGCCGGTTGTTGTTTGTGGTACCCAAGAATTTCCGCCATCCGAGGAATAATAAATCCTGGTATTATTTGTTCCAAAGTAAATTCTTGAACCTGACATGAACAAAGCGTTATTCCACCCGGCTTCAGTAGTACCGCTTTGAGCAAGAGGAGGAGTTGCATTCCATGTCGCCCCGCCGTCTGTGGTATTATAAAGTTCCCAGTTTCCACCGACCGGGTCACCGTAAGCAAAACCATTATTTGCATCTGTCATCCAGATTCCATCCATAAAACCACCTGACATTGTATAGACCTGAGTCCAGGAAGAACCTCCATCAGTTGTTCGCCACATATAGGTGGTTGCTCCATCATAACCTGCAGCTACGGCATTTTGTGCGTCCATACCAAAAATATTGTAAACTGGATTAGTTCCAATAGCGCCACCTCCAACACTTGTCCAGGTAGTCCCACCGTCAGTGGTTCTAAGAACTACTCCGAGGTCGCCCCCAATCCAGGCCACAGAATTATCTACAACTGATACTGAAAAAAGAGAATTTGTTGTTGGGGAAGTTTGTTCACTCCATTGAGCTTGTGTTTGGAATGATGCCAGAAATATGAAGGCAAAAAAAGCAGTAAAGAGAGTTGAGTAAGACTTCATCATTAGAAACCTCCGATAATTTAGATGAGAAGTTATTAATTAATTTTCCCGCAATTCTTCATTCGAAATCTCAGGAAATGTGATTTATTAATTACGAGACAGAACTTTCTAAAAAATTTGTAAAATAGGTGTGATTTATAATAAGAGAGCATATTATTAATATGGTGAGCTCTTAAGGAGCAGCTTTTTCTCATAAAAAAAGACCATCTTATTCAGATGGTCTTTTTTACTAAAAATAACGTGAATGATATTATTTCAGCAATAACATCTTTTTAATGGTTACTGAATTACCGCTTTGTAGTTTATAGAAATATGCACCGCTGGGTAACGACTTAGCATTAAATGTAACTTCGTGCTGACCTGAAGTAACAACACCATTAACTAAAACTGCTACTTGTTCTCCAATCAGGTTATAAACAACAAGATTAACCTGTCCAGCTTCCGGAACAGTATAGTAAATTGTGGTTGTCGGGTTGAAAGGATTCGGATAATTTTGTTGAAGGTTAAATGTTAAAGGACCGGAAACACTAACTTCAACTTCATTGGAATATTCTGACTGTCCGTTGAAATCTACTTGTCTTAATCTGTAAGTGTAAGTTCCGGGGTTAACATTTTTATCAACGAAAGAATAGCTATGTGGTTGGGTTGTTGTTCCCTGACCATTTATAAAGCCAACAGTAGCATATTCACCAGTAGCTGTTTTTCTTTCAATTTCAAAAATCCTGTTGTTTGTTTCTGTAGCGGTTTCCCAGTTAAGTACAACCTGACCCGCATTGTTTGTATTTGCGGAAAATGATGTTAATTCAACAGGAACATTTACAAGATCAAGCAATTGGTAATCATCTACATACATTTCATCCGTTGCTGCGGCGCCGAAGAAATCATTACCGCCTAATTGCAGGGAGATGGCTGTTCCGCTAGCGCCCAGTGTCCACTGCCATTGATATATCATGGTTCCATTATACCAGTATTCCGCCATATCATTATTAAGATCTACGACTACCTGGTTTAAAACCCATGTATCAAAACTATATGTAAATGTAGCTGCGTTATTTCCACCGGCATTTAAAGCACCAGCACCACCAGCGTTGAAATAAACCTCAAGACCCCACTGAGAATTACCGGCGTCAAATAATGCCAAAGTGTTGAAGTAACCTGTCTTACCTGTTGGTATATAATTGTAGAAATCTATTTCATATTTTCCCGAGGTATAGTTAGCTATTGGATGAACCTCATCATTATTCTGAACGACAACAAATGAATTAGCTCCGCTGTGAGCATAATTACTGGAAATATAAGCATCTTCTGTTTGATCACAGGGTAGATTGTCCCAGGTTGTCCAGTCAGTTGAATTCTGGCAGGCAAGTTGAAATCCTGCAGAGTAAGCTTCAAAATCATCGGAAAATACTATTATATTTCCGCCGGTTTCAACAACGCCGCGGATATTCCAGTTATAGTTTAAACCGAAATCATTTAAATGCTGCCATGCTCCGGAATCATTTACCCAATCACCATCAGGATCTGCAGGACCGGCATCAACGCCGAACGGAAAACTTGCAGCAGTAGCATCCTCTACCTGAAGACATACCCACAAATCGTTTCCCGAAACCGGTATAGCTGTTGTTAGATGCTACTTCATTCCAATCGCCAACAGTGAGCGATCCTAAATCTAATGGTTGAGAAAGCAAAAGAGTTCCCGGTGCCGTTGATGTTCCGGCGTCATAAATCATAATAGTTAAACCGGTTGCTGCCTGGGTATAATGAAATTGAACAGATTGCAGTGTGCCACCGGTATAAGTACCCATAATGCTGGCTCTGAAACGTGCACCACCGATAAATGTTACGCCGCCATCTCCAACAGAATTACCTGCATTATCCCCATCATAATGAACTATAACCAAATCATTGGGAGACTGTGGGCTCGTTGATGAACTATGATTATTTGAAACAGCAAAATTCTGACTATATCCTATTGAATATAGAAGAAAAGAAAATAACAAAGTGAACAATAAACGGTTAAATTGTTTCATGGAACCTCCAACTATGTTTGATGTGAATAAATAAAATGGAATACATTAGATTTTCAAAATAATGCATTTCTCCATTTATCTTCTATTAATAAATTGTCTAATCATTAAAATTATATTAGATATAAATTAAGATATGATTTTTTTTCAATAATTATCAATAAAAAAATAAAAAAATAAGCATTTTTTAATTTTCTTTTTGTTCTTTAAGATTTCAGTGCTTTTACTTCAACAATAACATCTTTATCATTTTGTAGGAGTTTTCATATTGCAGCCTGCAGAAGTATACTCCGCTTGGAAATTCAGAAGCATTAAAGTTCACTTCATGAAAACCGGGATCAGTATTACCGTTAAATAAAGTTGCCGCTTCTTCTCCAACCAGGTTATATACAGTTAATTTAACATAAGAAGATTTCGGAACGCTAAACCTGATTTTTGTTGAGGGATTAAACGGATTGGGGTAATTCTGTTCGAGCACAAAATCATTTTCAGGAATTATATTTATCTCAACTAAAGGGGAAAATTTATATGTTCCGTCATTGTCAATTTGTTTCAGACGATAATAATAAGTCCCGGCTTTATTAATTAAATCGTTGAATGAATAATAGCTTGGAGACTGTCGGGTGCCGTTACCATCTATGAAACCAATAGTATTCCATCCGGATGTTCCCTTGTTTTTTCTTTCGATTTCAAAGCCATGATTATTTAATTCAGTTGCTGTTTCCCATTTTAAGTTGACACAAGAGCCGTCCCAATCACCCGTAAAAGAAGTAAGTTCAACCGGAACTGATCCTAACGGTTTCGCTAATAAAGCTAGCGATCCAATAGATAACTTTGAACATTTCAGGTAATAAGGAAAATTATAGTGATCGATTAAATCATTTGATGTATGATAATAAAGATTGAAATCATTATAATAATTTTCAATTAAGAGGATGGCGCTGTAGCCATTATTCCAGAAAGAAGAATGATCGCTGGCGGTAATACCCGGGTTAATTACTGAGGGTGAAATTCCTACGGAGTAATTTGTATTAACCATTAACATAGAATCTTTCAGAGCAACAGAGTTAGCAATATTTTTTGTATGAATTTCTGCCACATTATCGTTGTTGCTGTCCCAGGCAATCATATCCATATTAATTACACCGAGAATATTCTGTGTTGTATTGGCTGCGTAATAAGCACTTCCAAGCATTCCGAGTTCTTCAGCATCCCAGACAGCATATATTATTGAATATTTGAATTCATAATCCTTCAGAATACGGGCAGCTTCAATAACCGCAACGGTACCGCTTCCGTTGTCATCGGCTCCCGGCGCAAGTCCGCTTGATGGCATGTCATCATAATGAGCACAAATAATGTAAAACTGATCAGGGTAAGTAGAACCTGTTTGTATTGCATATACATTTCTGCCGTTGCTGAAACTCTGATCAAAAGCCTGGAGCCCGTAGCTTTCAAATTTGCCTTTAATAAAATCGGCAGCTTTATCGTTAGTTGAAGTATTGTAATAACGCGAAGTAATGGTAACCTGCTGACCATTTATAGTAACAGGTACTTCACCTGAAATTTCATTTACAAATTCTGTTAATGAATCGATATTAACGTTATTGATAACTTGCTGGACAAGGGGATTAGTCTGGGCATTTCCCTGTTGAATAAGTATACATACAAATAAAAAAGTAAAAATTTTTTTCATATTAGTTCACCATTATTAATAATTTTGATTTGAACACTTTATGGGAGTGATAAAAAATTGCCTCCACCTGATTTTTAGTATTAATTTATTTTCTCCGGTAAGTATTATTGTTGATAACTTCAAATTAAGTTTCAATCCACCTCCGGGTTCTTCCATAAATTTATAATATAGCAGGAAGATTTAGCTCCCTGCAAATAAATTTAAGGGTTGCGTAACCAATTTACAAAAAAACTTAACGAAGCAGAATCATCTTTTTAATTGAATTGAAATTATTTTCCGCTTCCATTTTATAAAAATAAACTCCGCTGTTTAATCCTGCCGCATTAAAATTAATAGTATGGGCTCCCGCCGGCTGAAATCCATTAACCAGTGTTTTTACTTCCTGCCCAAGCACATCATAAATTTTCAGGCTAACAAACCCATCATTAGGTATCCGGTAAGAGATTAGCGTAGTCGGATTAAACGGGTTAGGATAATTCTGGGAAAGCTGGTATTGTGATGCGCCGATAGAATTTAATTCAATTGTATTTGAATATTTGTAATCACCATTAAAATCAACCTGCTTTAATCTGTAAAAAACTGTGCCGTCTGTACATTCATCCGTATATGAATAATTATGCAGTTGTGTTGTAGTTCCATTTCCGGGAACAAAACCTCTGGCAATAAATTTCTTACCGTCAGTGCTTCTCTGAACCTGGAATCCCCTGTTGTTTTGTTCGGTTGCTGTCTGCCATTCGAGAATATTTTTTCCTCCTTCAGTTCTTGCATCAAAGCTTACAAGCTCAACGGGAACTGGAGTTATGTGGGCAGTATATATGTCCATATCGTAACCCCCCGCTCTCTCATCTGTCCAGACAGGAACAACAATATTTCCACCATATGCATCAATGCCAATATAATCTCCGAACCTGACATCGCTGTTAGGAGTATTTGTAGGTGATTGCTCAGAGCTTAACAATTCGTTTGTAAAATTTTCACCGCCGTCAGTTGATCTTGCAAGGTAGGCTTCTATAATACTATTATTCGAAGTGTTCCTTGTGTCATAAAAAATTAAATCTATTTCCCCGCTCTGGCTCACTGTGACCCACGGCCAGTATTGCTCTCTGCCGTTCCCAATAGGATCATTATTAATTCTTTTAACTGCCGACCATGTGTTTCCTCCATCAGATGAAACGCTTAAGAAAATATCGCCGTCACCATTTCTTTCATCATTCCAGGTAACGTATATATTGCCGTTGTATTGTCCTCCGCTTAAATCAACTGCCATTGAAGGGAACCAGGCATTTGGACAGGGACTGATAACGTGATCTGTTCCAAAAGTTAATCCTCCGTCAGTGGATTTATCAAAATAAATATTCTCGGAAGAAAAATCATATCCATACCATGCCACATAAACTTCTCCATTCGGACCTACTGCCGGGACAGAACCTTGAACACTAGGTTCGCTACTAACAGTAACAGGGTTGCTCCACGTAACTCCCTGGTTAGTTGATCTTGTTAGTAAAATATTTGTTGAACTGGAAAATCTTGTCCAGCTTACATACATGTTATTACAATAAGGGCTTGAAGGATTAAAATCAGTCGCAGCTAATTCTTTATCTTCAAATGCACCGGAGCTGCTTGCAATATGATAAGCAGAATCGAATGTAACACCGCCATCTATAGACTTGAATAACCATGCCTCACCGTTGCCTGTAACATCATTTAAAGAAATTGTAACGATATAAAAATTTCCCGCAGTGTCGGTTGCAACCGAAGGATCGCTTGAGAGTGCAGCCCCGGGAATTATCTGAGGAGTAAGCTGACTTACAGACCATGTTACTCCGCCGTCAGTTGAATAACTGTATCCTATTCTTCTCAACGGGGGATTTACTCCGGTTCTGAAATCGCGCCACGCGGCAACCACACGGTTGGGATCTTTCCTGCTGATCTTTACTGAAGGTTCATTTTGTGGAGCGGTATTGCCTGAAATATCAATATTGTCAAAGGCGGATAAAATTTGATTTCTTGGACCAAAACTCTTGTCATCGTGATGCATTTTCATTAACCAGGGTTCGGGATTTTCTTCAAGAGGTTTTTTAAAAAGATCATTAATGTTTTGGGCTTGTAAAAAATTCGGGATTGAAAAACTAAGAAGCATTAAAAAAAACAGGAAACTTTTTTTCATCATTTATCTCCGCAATTGGATTAGCAAATAAAATTTGCTTCAAGTTACATCTTTTAAATTAAAAATACAGTAATAAGTTACGGCCATAAATTTTCTTATAGCGCCCCTGCCAGCTTTTCAATTAACCTTTCTTTCACTTCCGTTGAGGTAACTTCCGGTTTATTAAAGTAAGTAATAACGAGAAACAAATGGAATTGCAGAACATCCAGCACTTCCTTACAATCTTCCGAATCATATTCATCAAACTGGTACCGGAGTTTTGTAATTGATTTGTTCACTTTAATCAGTTCATCCGGGATCATAATTGACTCCTGTTTTTAATCAATATGACAAATTTAAGTTAAAAAATGTGAATCGTGAGAAGTAATTTTTAATTAGTAACTGAAAACAAAGAATGATAAATGAGATTTGGTGCAGTATACGGCTGAATCAATAAAAAATTAATTTAATCACGGAGTATCTCGGAGTACTCTTTGTAACTCCAGGTTACTCCGTGACCCTGAAATTTATTTCAACATAATCATTTTCTTAACTTCACTATAACTTCCGGATTTAATCCTGTAAAAATAAATACCCGATGGCAGAGCACCGGCTTTGAATTTAACTTGGTAACTGCCGGCCGCTTTATATTCGTTAACGAGGGTAAACACTTCCTGTGATAGTATATTGTAGATTTTAAGCTCTACGTTTCCTCCTGAAGGGAGCGAGTAATTAATTGTTGTATTTGGGTTAAACGGATTCGGATAATTCTGATATAATCGGTATGTTGTAGGAAGTTTAGAAATTTCATTATCTATTCCGGTAGCAGTGTACCCGGTAAGCTTAACAGCATCAAGCGCTACGATATCACCATCATTTCCAACATACTGCCATGCCAGTTTAAGGTTTTGCTTATTCGAATAAGCCGTAAGATCGATTACCTCATTTCGCCACGTCCAGTCCTGACCATCATTTTCCGCACTCCATAGTTCAGTCCAGTTTGTTCCCCCATTGGTGGAGATTTTCAGATTGAGAGTTGCAAAAGTTAAATATTGAGTACTGAAACCCGCGTAAAACTCAAGTGATGCCGTTCCGTTTCCAAGATTGAACGCCGGCGTGATAAGCCATTCATCCTGATCCTGCGCAATCCAGGGACAAATCGACGAGTATACACTGGTTGGATCTATTGCGTTGAAATTATGGTCCTGCACATTTCCCTGCATCCAGGTATTATTAACGTTCGTTACCTCAGTAGTCCAACCGGAAGGTGGGAAAGCATTCTCAAAATTCTCCTGGATTATTGTGGTTTGCGTTCCTCCCCCTGAAGTGTTAAGAAAAGCAGCATAAGCATCCAGCTTTCCGTATCCGTAAGTATTATTAGGTGTACTGCCGGTATATCCATCCTGTTTAGCATTTTCCTTAAGCAGGTTTACTGTTTCATCATAATTAAGAGAAGGATTTTTTTCCAGAAGCAGTGCTACAGATCCGGTTACATGCGGAGAGGCCATGCTTGTTCCCTGCATTTTCTGATGCATTCCTCCGAGCAGAATATTTTCCCGCGGTACGGATGTTAAATCCTCGGACAGGGCTGCTAGAATTGCTTCACCCGGCGCAACTATATCGGGTTTCAGTCTGCCGTCCCTTGTTGGACCAAGACTGCTGAACCATGATATTTGACCGATTACAGGGTTGCCCGGCTGGTATCTCGTAATTCCATCTATATCTACCCAGTGATCTTTTGTGCAGTATGCTCCTACGCAGATTATTTTTTGAGCTGTTCCGGGCTGTCCTACAGAACTGTTGTTATCTCCCGGTTTATACCATGAAACGCTATAATCCGAAAATGCACCACCTGTTACCATCCAGGCATCAAAAGTTCCGGTGCCGTATGTATAAACAGACCAGATTACACCCGATATATTTATCTGGCCGTTGTGGCTGTCAATTGCAATTACCACTTCATTGGCTCCGTTATTTGGGTTGTTCACCCCTGTAGCATCAATTGTAACGTAACCGTATATAGTACCACCAACATTAAATTCAAGATCTTCTATTTTCTGCCCGGGAGCAATTCCGTTTGTGTAACCGATAAGACTGGAAGTGCCCGGGTCATAAGCAGCCAGACCAACACTGATATTGCCCGGATTATACCACATATCCGATACTGTTAAGGACGTATTTGCCGGCATGTCAATTAAAGTTTCATAAGCATCGGTGTAAGAAGAACCGCTTGTTTCGTAGCTTAGGTGTATCATATCGCCGCCTTCATTTCCTGCCGCTGCTACTATTATTTTGCCGTCGCCGGTAAGATTGCTCAATCCCTGCTCGTAGAGCGAACTGCCGTCGTGAGGACCATAATGACCGCCAAGACTGAGGTTAATGACTGCGGGCTCACCAAGTTGTGAAGCCTTCCCGAAAATATAATTGCATCCGTTGATTACATCTGTTGAAGCGAACCCGGGACCATTCCTGAATCCTTTAACAAAAATAATATCCGAAAGGGGAGCCATTCCGATATAGTTAGCAAGAGCACTGCCGTTTCCTGCAGCGGTACCGGAAACATGCGTACCGTGTCCTTCTCCGTCGTCGCCGTCAATTTCCTGGCACTGATTTGCATCGAGTTGTGCTTTCGTATATTCTGTTCCGTAGTTATAACCGGAGGGAGGATTACTTTGTCCAGACATATCCCACAAATATTTTATCCTGTTTCCATTGGTATTATGGAAATCAGGATGCTTCCAGTCTATGCCCGAATCCACAAAGCCTACAACGACTCCATTCCCTTTGTAAGGTCTTGAAATCCCGGTACCGTTATGCAGCTTATCTACTTTTGCCTCAATCCTGCTAACATCAATTTTTACTTTCGATATTGTGCTTGCATCGATATATAATATCTCCGGCATAGCAGCCAACAGGGTTATTGAGGAAACAGGAATCTCAGCAGAAATAATATTACCGGCAACTGTTTCAATTGTGCCGTTAAAAGATCTGATGGTATTTGATGCTGCCGAAACCTGTGCTGCCTTAATTAAAACCGGTATAGTGATACCGTTAAGATCATTCCCGTTGTAACTTATAACTTTTTCATATCCATTGTAAGTTTCCGGCAGGCGGACTTTAAGCCCCCTGTCATTTTTAATCTTATCAATAAACATTCCCAGCAGGGGACTTATTTTATTATCCGAAGCGGAAGTTTTTTGAGTTTGGAACAACAAAATTTTATTCTGCTCCTGTTTGGAGTTTAAATCCGGATTAAAGCTTTTTGAAATCTGTGGAAAGCTGTTGAAAGAGAAGATAGCAGCAATAATTAAAAAAGTAATAAAATTTTTCATATACATTCCTGTTGTTTTGAATTATTTAATTTCCAGTTTTTTTGCAAGTTCAAGGAAGACCACGTAATCAAGCATTGAAGCCTTTTTAACACCTGCGACATTCCCGTTAGCAGTAAAAATATTTCCCGCAGAAGTTTCAATGTTTATCCCGGTATCTTCAAGCCCGGCCTTCATTTTCTCATCTATATCCACCGAGGTTTTACCGGTAAATTGAATGATTGCTTCCGGGTTATTTTTCTCCAGTTCGGTAATTTTTTGATTTAATGATGTATCCATTTTGGATGGATTAAATTCATCGGATGCAGCACATCCGTTAAAAAGCAAAACTCCTCCAAAAGAAATTAAAAATATTAGTGTAACAGAGACTAAAAGATATTTCATACAGAATAAACCTCTGAATAATTATTTAATAAGTAATTAGATCCGGTTTAAAATAAATTCTGGAATCAGAAAAACGACGAGTCCTGGAAATGAAATTACAACAACGAATGTGTAAAAATATACTCTGAATTTTTAATAATGATTGCACAATAATTTGCAAAAATATTTTGAACAAAACAACTGCCTGAAAACAATAGTTTTTACCTGTCAAATGTTACAAAGGCGAAAAGGAATAAATTTCAAGGGTGACCTTAATAATAAAAGTGAAGCAGTGTTGAACGGGGTAAACTTATGAATTGAAAATTGTTAACTGAACAATGAAAATCAAATTACACAAAAAGTTAACGCTCAATAATCAATATTCAACTAACTACAAACAATTTTGTACACCCTACCGGGCTCGAACCGGTGACCTGCTGATTAAGAGTCAGATGCTCTACCAACTGAGCTAAGGGTGCGGGGCAAAATTAAGAAAAATAGTAAACCTGTACAATGATATCTTATTTCATTTAACTTTAATTTTAGAATCGATGAGATCTGGGTGGGTTGAGAAGGTCTCTATCAATATGGATTGAGAGAGACCAACAAAAGGTTTGAAATATTATTTTAAAAGGATCATCTTCTTTATTATACTGAATGATCCTGCTTGCCTGCCACTTGGCACGGCCTGCATCCTGCAGAAATAAATTCCGCTCGGCAGATTACCCGCATTAAAATTCATTTCATAATTACCGGCAGGTTTCTCTTCATTAATTAAAGTCCTGATTTCTCGTCCAAGAATATCATATACTTTTATTATTACTTTTAATGTCTGCGGAACAAAGTATTTTAATTTTGTTTCCGGGTTAAAGGGATTTGGAAAATTCTGGCTTAAATAAAAATTATCCGTGACAGGATCAATCTTATCTACTGCAATGAAAGTAACGCCGCCGTTAGTTGTTCTAAGTATAGTCCCTCCAACACCAACTGCTATTCCATTATTTGCATCTGTAAAAGAAACACTTCTTAAATCCTGAGCACAATTACTTGTTTGGAGTATCCAGTTTGAGCCGCCATCGGTTGTTCTTAATATTGTCCCATATAATCCTACGGCTGTTCCAATTTCTTCGCTTGTAAAATTCACATACAATAGGCCATAACTTGTCCCACTGATTTGTGATCCCCAGGTTACGCCACCGTCAGTTGTTTTAAGAATTGTTCCATCGCCTACAGCTATTGCTGTATTATCATTTACAAAACATACAGAATACAGGGAAGCCTGGGTCAGGTTCGATCTGTTTATCCAGGTCATTCCGCCATCAGTTGTATTATATATTGTAGATGCCTGACCAACAATAATTCCGTTAGTACTGCTGCCAAAAGAAACTCCGCCTAACCAGACAGATTCCGGTATCGATTGTGAAATCCAATCTTCCCCTCCATTAGTAGTTCTGAGTATTGTTCCCAACTGACCTACCACAGTTCCATTATTTTCATCTATAAAATCTACACCATATAGCTGACGCGTTGTCCCGCTGTTTTGAGACAGCCAGCTTTCTCCACCATCGGTTGTTCTGAGGATTGTCCCGCCTGTTCCAACTGTTGTTCCTGTATTCTCGTTTATAAAAGATATTCCCTGCAGCCAACTACCCGTACCACCGGATTGAAAATTCCAGGAGTCTCCACCATCCGAAGACCTGAGAATTACTCCTGAATCACCCACAACCGTTACTGTATTATTTATAGCTATGCTTCCACGAAGTGTCTGTAAGGTTATATTAGGAGGGAAAGTCCAGTTTAAGCCCCCGTTAGTAGTACGCAATATTTTACCTAATGCTCCTACAATAATACCTGTATTTTCATTTGTAAAAGCGACTCCGTTCAAATCAATAGTAGTACCGCTCTCCTGGGAAGACCAGGTAATTCCACCATCAGTTGTTTTTAATATTGTTCCGTTTGATCCAGTTGCAAATCCAATTTCTTCATCAAATAAAAATACTTTATTAAGATTATTTGAAGTACCGCTTACCTGTGTGGACCAGGTTGTTCCTCCATTGGTTGTTCTAAGAATTGTTCCCGAATGTCCAACAATAATTCCGAAATTTTCGTTTATGAATGAAACACCATTTAAAGGAAATATACTCCCGCTCTCCTGTGAAAACCATGTAACTCCTCCATCTGTTGTTCTCAGAATAGTACCTCCGCCCACTGCCGTTCCATAAATCGAATCTGAAAAGGATACTGCTATTAATGAGTTGCCTGCTCCGCTTTGCCTCTCTATCCAATTTTCCCCGCCGTCGGTAGTGCTAAAGATTTTCCCCAGCAAGCCAACTGCAGTACCATGATCGATATCGGAACAGCAGATTCCATTTAGAAAGGGGGAAACTGATTGTGTGAACCAGTTTATTCCACCATTCGTCGTTCGAAGTATTCCACCCGAAGGGCCAATAGCCACCCCGTTATTTGAATCAAAAAAAGCAATATCCTTTACGGCAATCGCAATTCCGCTTTCCTGGAATAACCAGGAAGTTCCTCCATCGGTTGTTTTAAGAATTACTCCGCCGCTTCCTGCAATCCACCCGGTTGTTGGGGAAACAAATTTTACCGAGTAGTATAAATTGCATCCATATGGCAGGGGATTTTGCCAATACCATTGAGCGGAAATAATTTGAGTTAAAAATAAAGCGAGTACGGTTCCCTTTAATAAAGCTTTCATAATTTTTCTCCTCCTGTTGTAAACTTATCTATTGAACGTTTTATTGTCAAGAAATGCCGGCCAGTTTATAAATGAACATTTCCGGGAAATGGAACCGCAAACTCTGTTTAAATGCAGATAAGAGAAAAGGATATGGTGTTTTAGAAGGGTTTTGAAAGGTTTTAGTGGAGAGAATTGGAAATCAATACCTTTTGAGTGATAGTTACTACTTTCTGAATTCCCTGAATGCAAAACCTCTTCTAGTAATAAAATTGTTTATGAGATGCCATAAAGCAAGATTAATCTTTTGCAGGGTTTCCCCTATTGAACTATTGAAAAAACTAGTATCCTTAGAACCATATGTTATTTGTATACAGCCTTGTGCTGCCGCATCGGCAAAATAAAATCTGGATTCTGGCATATTTCTTCCTCTTGATATAAATGCTTTATCTTTAGTCTCATCTTTTTCAAAGAAATATTTATATCCATTTAAAATTACTTTGGAATCATAATGAAATGCTACTTTGTTTCTAATTATCATAAGGGCGTTTGATAGTTTATTATTACTATATTTTTCAAAAGATGTATCTACAATTGTTAGCCAATGTTCTCTGAATTTATTGGGTATCGATTTAATAATAGAATTTAAAAAATCATCTTCCAACACTTTTTTGTTATTCTTTATCAGATTAAATAATTCATGTAGTATTCCAATAGTTAATCTATCAATAAAATGTTCAAGGGCTGAGAACTCTCCCCATTCTTTAGATTCTACAAATGTTCCTTCAGGTTTACTTTCATTCAATACTTGATTAAACAAAGCTATATTTTTAATATCATTAAATATAAGGGCAAGTGCTAAAACAAAACCACAAACATCAAGTGATACTTCAGAATCTTCTTTGAATACTTCTGGATCAAACCATTGAAGCTTAGCTAATTCTGAAAAATAATTTGCAAAACCAGACATTTTAAATACCCATATAAAATAAATAAATGAATTAAGACTTAATTAGGAATATCTATTAACCAAATAGGAATTGAGGTTTGTTTCTGTAATTAAGTTCAAACTTTTATTCCAATAACCACCTCTAAATTTTTTCTTTTCAAAATCACTGAGTATGTAATCATTCCAAACTGTATGTAATTTTTGACCCTCATATTTCATCAACCCCGGGCACAATTTAATTTGATTTTCTTTTAGAATATTTAACTCTTTATTTTCTGAATGTGAAAGATGAACTATCCTATAGTCTTGAATTAATATTTTATCATTCAGTTTTAATGGCGTAGTAGTTTTGGCTAAAAGATGCATCCTTAAAAGTTGATAAAAAGGTTCATACCCTAAATCATACAAACCTAATCCACCTTCGGTAGACATATTAAATGGAAAAATATCTTTGCCTCTCATTTTTTTAAGAACAGAACTGTACCTTCTTATTCTTTCAATACCTCTTAATCCAGCAAATCTTTGCAATTGTTCTTGAGCAGAATAAGATTCTGTGAATTTCCATTCAATAAGAATCTGTGTTACTTTATTGTCTATAAGTCCAAGTATAAATGCATCAATACTTGTCTTTCTTTGTCCTCTACTCCCACCAACTTCATTGATAGTAGATTTGCTTGATCCAATCCATTCAAAGATTACATATCCTATATCATCGTAGATTTCTTTCCCCAATGATATTCCAGTTGGAAAGGGTATTAGTTCTTGTATATTTAATTCAAAACCATTCAGAAAGTTTAATAGATCATTTGGATATTTATTTAAGTCTCCCATAACATTTAAACAAGCAGCAGCGCTACTACAAGCATTATCTATTTCTGCGTGCAACTGTACTTTCTTACCTATATTATCTTTCACCTTTGGATCAAATAGATTATTGTCTTTCCATTGCAATTGGTAAGTATGACTAAGTATTGAATTTTTCATATTGAATCCCTATTTATGATTTCCCAAAAAATTATTCTATAAAAATTACAGAAATGTTTACTTAGAGAAAAGAACTTAATTGATTTATGGGGGTAATGAGTTAAACCTATATAATTTATCAAACTCTATCTAAAACTGTCGCTATCGTTCCCAATTTAATTTCACACAAACAAATGCAGTCGCCAACAAATAACCCATGAACTGATTGCAAATCCGAATTATTTGCTGTAACTATACAGGGTTCTTAAAATTTATTTTGATTTTAGGGAGAGAAATCAGAGTTGAAATTATGAATAGCCTTCCTGAATGCTTTCCGGAACTCCCGTTTGATTTTGAAGAAAAATGCTTTTATAGCTTAGCATAATCCGGATTGAAGATTCACAAATAATCAAATTGCAACCACCGAAACATTTAATCATTTTAATAATGGAAAGTATAATGAAGTGCTTTTATAAATTTTCAGTTTTAGTGCTGACAGTTTTATTTATAGTTTCCGGCAGTGCTTCTTCACAATGGTTCCAGCAGCCGAGCGGTACAGATGAATGGCTTTATAGCGTTTGTTTTTTAGATGAATTCGACGGATGGATTGTTGGATGGAATGGGACAATATTGAGAACAACCGATGGGGGAAATCATTGGATTTCTCAGTCGATAGATACAAACCTGGTTTTTTTTGATGTCTGTTTTATAAATGCATACAATGGATTTGCTGTGGGCGAAGGCGGAACAATACTCAGAACGACAGATAGCGGTAACAATTGGGCATTTCAAAACAGCGGGACGTTTTGGGCGCTGAATGCTGTGTCCTTTTCGGATGCCGCCAACGGAACTGCTGTCGGTGCAGAGGGAATAATTGTAAGAACAACTAACGGTGGTTATACATGGCAAAGCCAGGTAAGCAATACTTATTATCCGCTGAATGATGTTTGTTTTAAAGATCCCCTACACGGCGTTATTGTGGGCGGAAGCCTCACAATTTTAAGAACTACAGATGGTGGAGAGAATTGGATCGATGAGTCGATTCCTTGGCCCCTTATTAACAGGGCTCCTCACGATCTGACTGGTATCTCATTTATGGATGTAAATACCGGTTACGCGGTCGGTTATTTTAATATGGTACTTAAAACAACAGATGCAGGTGATAACTGGGCTTTTCTTTCTGAGGGTTATGGTCATTTTTGGGATGCGGTGTCTTTTTCTGATGAAAATAACGGAACGATTGTTTGCAGTGATGGAATTATTCAAAGAACAACAGATGGAGGGCTGTCGTGGGAAACCCAGCAGGGCGGAACATATATGTGGCTCATCAATGTTTGCTTTACCGATCCTTTTCACGGAACTATAGTGGGTGAATCAGGAATAATACTGAGAACAAATAACGGCGGCATCCCGGTTGAGCTTGTCTCTTTTACAGGAGAGTTTGTTAAGGATGCGGTAATTTTAAAATGGCAGACAGCTACGGAGACGAATAATAAAGGATTTGAAGTTGAAAGATTGAAAGATTCCAGGATTACAAAATTACATGATTGGGAGATGGTTGGATTTGTAAATGGACATGGGACTACAACAGAAGAAAATAATTATTCTTTTGTTGATAAAAAATTAGAATCAGGAAGTTATGTTTATCGTTTAAAGCAGATTGATTTTGACGGATCGCTAAAATATAGTACTGAGGTTGATGTCGATATTTCAATGCCGGGAGAATTTATTTTATACCAGAACTATCCGAATCCTTTTAATCCAATGACTAAAATAAAATGGCATTCGCCTGTCGCTGCCCGTCAGACTCTGAAAATATATGACGTCCTGGGAAAAGAAATTATCACGCTCATTGATGAATATAGACCTGCCGGAAGATACGAAACAGAACTTGATGGGAGCAAATATCCCGCCGGAGTTTATTTCTACAGGCTGATCGCCGGGAATTTTGTTGATACAAAAAAATTAATACTGATGAAATAAAAAAGGAAATAGTCAAAAAATTTAAGCGGAAGGATCCCCTAGGTCATTAAGTCAAATTAAACCGAATTGAACTTTCTCTCCATTATGCAATCAGGTTTAATATTAATTATAGTTTCTCTTTTAAAATAGCGTTTTAATAAGAAGCAGAATCCTGTTATTAAAAGAATGATGATCTCAACCAGTCTCAAAAAAAAATATGAGATACATTTCTTACTTTTTTTTGTGTTCCTTTTAAGGCTGCTGTTTCTATTTAATGGTTATGGGTTGGATGCAGATTCATAGCGAATAGTACAAACAGGTTACAATTTATATTCAACGGGAGTCTATCAATTGAGTTACAAAAAAAATCTGTTCCGCAGGAGGTTAATTTTATTTACATGATTCCATTTGACTCATTGAAGTCAATTGTACAAATAACTAATCCCGCCATATATTATTTGAAAAATGTCAGGGATCAAACTCTTGCGATTTACAATTATGATTTAAAATCGTTTAGAGCAAAAGAGATCGAATATAAATAGCAATTTAATTACGATGATATTTTTGAATTAGTAAACATTTTAATGATTATTAATTTGTTTTTTTTATTCCTCAATCATAAATCTTCAATCCTTTATCCCCACCCTTTCATCTGGAACCATCCCGCACGATTGAGAACATCTTTTGAGTAGTCTCTTCCGAAGGTATAGTAATCTACATCCAATCCGGCGTTAACCGTTTTAAGAACGTTTCCTGCACCGCAATTGTAGCCGGCAATTGCTGCACGCAATAAATCTTTTCCCTTAAGGTTTGTTTTATTCATTAAATAGTTATAACTCTGTGAAAGTACACTGCAGCCGTACTCAATATTTGATGCAGGATCTTTCCAGTTGCCGCTTCGGGCAAATTCGTGAGCATCGAAATCTACCTGCATCAACCCTCTCCCATACCCGCCTCCATCAGGGGGAAAAGCTCCCTGCCTGAAGTCTGTAGGGAATTTCCGCTTGATAAAATCTCCGGTACCTGCCGGATTATTCGGCTTCAACGCAATTCCCCAGGCTGATTCTCTTGAACCAAGCCCGCAAATAACAGAAGGCTGGAAGTTATATTTCTTTGCAGAAGTTTCAATAAAGTTTCTGTATTTTTCAGCTTCTATTATTTGCGTCAATAATGAGCTGTCGTTCGATGAGAAAGTAGTTTCAATAAAAGTTTTTTCTTCGGGAGGAACTGTCCCTAACAGTACAGACCATGTATTCGATCCAACAATTCCATCATCATCTAAGTTGTTATCTCTCTGAAATTTTTGAACAGCCTCTTCGGTATTTTTATCGAAAAGTCCAGAGGGATCCACATCGAACCCCTTTCCTTTTAATAAGGTCTGCAATTCTTTTACATCATCTTTAAGCTGAGGGGATGTATGATCAAAGCCATCATTTAACCTTAAAACTGGCCGGGGCATCCTGACCTCCAAAATTAATTTATATTTATTTTAAAGAAGAAATTTAATTGCTGTCTCTGCTACTATTTCAATAATTCCATTCCGTAGCTTATTTATATCGGTTTTAGCGAGCCCTTCCTGCTTCAATGCTTCCATTTCAAGAAGGTCCTTTTTTGATTTAACAAGGGATTGAAATTCCTCTTTCGTCATTTCATGAATAGAATAGTCTTCTATCCATTTTTTTAAGTCTTCTTCAAGCTTAAACGCAAAGGCAGTTCCATCTTTTAAAAGCTGTGAAGTGTATTTCCTATAGGTATTACCTGCAAGATCAATCAGGCGCTTCTTTAGTTCTATTGTGAAAATATAAAAGTCACTCATTATTCATCCTTATTTAATTCTGACTGCCCGACAGGCAGATCAGAAGGTTTAATTTTACCGCTTTCCAATCCGATGATTGTATCGAATGCATCACCTATTACTCCCTGAGCTTCGTTAACAAATACGGGGGAAAGTATAAGATCTTCTTTCCAGATACGTAAAAAACCGCCGATTAGATTTCTGTCAGGATTAATCATTATTTCCCATTGTTTGGTTGTTATCTCATTATCGGGTCTTCCTTTTGCATATTCATATGCAAACTCCAGCTTCATTTTTAGTGAATCAATTTCCCCGGTATGATTTGAGTAGCCATCGGTAGCTTTCCCCATCAGGTCGAGAGATTCAACTTTTAATCTGACTGCCTGCCTGTATGCAGTTTCACTGAATGGTGTTATTGATACACACGATTGAAAGTACAGAAGAAGAAATGGAATAAGGAGGAAAGGGTAGATTCTATTAATTTTATTACCCGTCATAATTTTACTTTTGAAATTAATTCACAGACCAGCTCGTATCCTGTTACACAAATTTCAAAATAAAAATTCAAATGTCAATCGGTTAAAAAAATAATAATTATTCAGAAATTTATTTTAGTTTGAGTTAGATGTAAAAATTATAATCCGGATATTCTATCAGTCTTTGTGTTTTGCCAGGTAGTAATCCAGCGAAAAATTTCCCGAACCATAAAAGAAAAAGAATAAGAGTAAGACCAATACAGCAATGGAAATTCCGAGTTCAGAATTAATTACTGTAAATCCTTTTGGAAGATTTACAAAAAATACGGCGCCAAGAAGGATGGGAATCTGAAAACCAATTGCCCAGCGGGTAATCAGCCCGGTAGCTATTAATATTCCTCCCCCGATGTGGAAAAGGATAATATAAATTGCTGCAATAAATACCAGGAAGTCTATGTGGTTTTTAACAAGGAGCCATTCAATTTGGTCGCGGTGATTTATGAAAGATGCTCCTTTTGCAACTAAAAAAATACCGAGCAGCATCCGGAGAAAATCAATCCACATAGGATGATGCTCATCTGTCCATTTTTCAATAACCGAAAGTGTGCTCATTATTTCTCCATGGTTTTTATGATAAAATAACTGGTTTAAAAACCGGGGGAAGTAAAATACAGCACATCTGATTATTATTTCTGCTTTGATTTGCTCAGAAGATAATCAACAGAAAAATTTCCCGAACCATAGATGAAGAAAAAGAATAGCAGTCCGAGAATAAGTATTGAATAAATTAACTCTGAGTTTAAAGCAAATAGTCCCTGGTGATAATTAATAAAAATGATTGTAGCAAAAAGAACAGGAATCTGAAAAAGTGCAATTACTCTTGTAAGCAGACCAATCGCGACCAGCAAACCACCGGCAATGTAAAACACAAGCACATATTGTGAAGTGACAAGAAATGAAAATACATCAATGTTGCTCAGCTCCATATTAGTAATCACCTGATCCCGGTTAATTATAAGAGCTATTCCCTTAAGAATCAGGATAATGCCTAATAGAATGCGTAAGTAATCTATCCATTTTGGATGGTGATGGTCGGCCCAGTCTTCAATTCGTTGAGTAAGGTACATATTTCCTCCCCGTGGATGAATTATGAAATGTGAAATAAAAATAATTTAATTCACTTGGTAAGAATCTAATTATTTATTTCTGAATAAGAAAGAAAAAAATTTTGGTTCAGATGACAGGAATATTTTATTCACTGATTGAATCCCACAAAGCTCTGCTCCCGCAGCCAATCTTTTCCCCCCATTTAAATAACATTTCATTATTCCCGTTCATTATACCATTATATGTAATGCTTCCCGGTGGTGGTACCAATTCTTCAAGTTTGTTGTATATCAATTCTTTCTCTTCTACATTAGCATTTTTTATCAGATACCACAGACTGATGGCGTCCAGTTTACCCGCATCTTTAAGAATTTCTTCTAAAGCAGGTTCTCCGCCGTTTTCAAAATCGAAACTTGTTAATGCATCCTTAAATTCTGTGGTTGTCTTAATAGAATAAGGTGTTCCCGGACCACCTTTTATCCTGGTTTCACAAACTGTACCTGCAGGTAGAATTGATTCACTTTTACCTGATTTAAATGCAGCCCAACCCGATGTTACCTGTATCTCAGTTGATCCGTCTTCATCAACACTGATTGTGTAGTTACAACCAAGATCAATTGCCTCTCCAACCCGAGTTTCTACTTTAAACATATTTGGGGGAGACAATGTTTTCGCTGAAATTTTACCAATCGAAAGGTAAAGCTTATATTCTTTATCATTTGTTTCAATCAGCCGGATTTCACTATTGGGTTTTATATCAACAGCACCTATCATCCCTGCTCTCAGCAATGCTTCAGATGAAGCATCAGTTTTAAGCCATTCACCCACGCGAAGAATGCCTGAACCATCAAGCCGTATATTCCCGGCTATCGGGCTGCCTTTTATACTTTCAACCTGCCAGAATGTAGCTGATGTTTTTGAGAAATATAAAACCGATAATAGGATTGCCAGAAGAATTGAAGCCAGCGGGGCTCCAATCGCAATCCATTTTGAACGTAAAATTTTTTTTCTGAGTTTTATTTTATACCGGGGATCTTCTTTTCGCTTGTATGGCGAAAACAAAATATCGGGAAGCTTTGGTCCTGAATCAGTTTCATTTAAATCCGAAACACCTTCCCAGAAGCTGCCCTGATGTATTTTCTTTCTTATTATACCGGATAATTTAAGGTTTGCCATTAACTCATTGGATTTTTTTTTGCAGGAATGACAAAGAGTGAGATGTACTTCAATCTCCCTTCTCATTTCATCTATTAATTTACCGTTGAGATAATCACCCAGGTAATATTTTACATCTTTACACTTCATTAAAAAATTATTTGGTTATTCCTTTTAATGTTTAAGTACATATTTTGAAATACCAGGCAAACTTATAGGCTTTTTCAGGAAAAAGAAATATTACTTGCAAATATTATATAAAAGATAATTATTAAGAAGTAACGGTCGATACTTCCCGACACACATTAACGGATAATTAATTTTTTTGCTTCGATAGTTGAGTAGGGAACTTAATGTAAATTTATTATCGAAGCAACTTTTTTTGAATTGTTCAAAGGAAATTTTTTTGATCTGAATGTACCCGGTTTATTATATAAAATTTTTTTTCAATATCACAGATACAAAAAAATATTCTTGATTTCTTATTTGAAGTTCGTATTTTCACAGTCATAGATACTATAAGTTTTTAATCCAATTAATAATCATAATTTTAATCTAACTCAGGAGAGCAGTTATGAATCTATATGCAATTGCCCTGTTTCTTCACATCACAGGAGCATTAGGACTTTTTCTTGGTTTGGGAATGGAAGGACTGGTATTGAAACATTTAGGAAGCTCTACTACTAACAGGCAGGTTTTAGCCTGGCGCAGCTCTATGAAGTTGATGAGGATTATTTTTGCTGTCGCAGCAATCCTGCTGCTTATTCCAGGTCTCTACCTTGTTGGCGAATCCTGGGGATTTACTCCATGGGTCGTCGTTGGGATAATATTATTATTTGCTCTTGCCGGTTATGGAAGCGTAACAGGTAAAAAAATTGGTCTGATTATTAACTCAATCATCAATAATAACGAACCATTGCCTGAGGAAATGAGAAAGAAGTTGTCCGATCAGTTTTTATTAAAAACATATAAAATAAGATTTCTGGTTACTTCCGGAATTATTTACATAATGACATTAAAGACCGGCTGGATCGGGACTATAGCTGTAATTGTTGTAGCTTTTGTTATTGGACTATTAATTAGTCTTCCGAAAGCAGAAAAAGTAAAAGAGCTTGAATCTGCATAGTGGATTTTGGAATATTCCGAAGGGTTTTAAACTTACTTTTGTGAAAGCATATATTCATTGAGTTAATTCTTGTTTCAGATACTTTCTTAAAACAATTGATTAATGAAATGAATTTTAGGAATTTGCTTATACAAAATAATTTTAGCTGGAATTTGTTATGTCTAAAATCCTTATTGTTGAAGATGAACCTAATATGCGGCTTGGTTTAAAAGATAATCTTGAGTTTGAAGGATATGAAGTGGATTTGGCAGTTGATGGGGAAGCAGGATTGCAGAAAATTCTTGATATAAATTTCGACCTGATTCTGCTCGATGTAATGATGCCAAGACTCTCCGGGTTTGATGTTTGTAAAACGATAAGAAAAAAAGGCATAACTACCCCCGTTATCCTGCTTACTGCAAAGGATCAGGAAATTGATAAAGTTCTGGGCCTGGAGCTTGGTGCAGATGATTATGTAACTAAACCTTTCAGTCTACGTGAACTGCTCGCCCGTATAAAAGCTGTTTTACGCAGAGGAGAAAACTTGCAGACAGATGCAGGTAAAGTAAAAATTGGAAAGCTCAATGTAAATTTTCAGAATTATACAGCTCTGAATGAGGACGAATCGGTCCAGATGACACATAAGGAATTTGAAATCTTAAATTATTTGTGGAAACATAGAAATCAGACGGTCAGCCGGGATGATTTGCTGGAAAAAATCTGGGGTTATGAAGAGAGTCCGACTACCCGTACTGTAGATAATTTTATACTGAAACTTCGTCAAAAAATTGAAAGTGACTCCAATCATCCTCTTATAATAATTACTGTGCACGGCATAGGTTACAAGCTTCTTGATTAAGTGATTTCTTAATTATTGTTTACATAATGTGATTTAAAGTATATGATTTTTTATTTCCTTTTGTTTTATTGCCTCTCAAGAAATTCTCTTTTGGGAGTTTTTACCTTTTAATATGTCAGGCAATAATTACTTTGAGGGTTGGTATGCGTACGCAAAAACGTGGCGGATTGGATTTAGATAAATATACCCGGGAAATTGAAAACAATCCATTAGATTCTTTAGCTTATTATAAAAGAGGCACGTTGAGAGCTGAAATGGGTGATCTTGCAGGTGCAAGTCAGGATTTTAAAAAATCTATTGAACTTGAAATGCAGGAAGCACGTGAATATTTTTCACTTGGGCTTTCAAAGTATCGAAGAGGTAATCTACAGGAAGCCTCAGTACTTTTTGATAAAGCTATTGCTCTTGATTGGAGATTTGCCGAAGCTTATTATCAAAGAGGCAAAATAAAAGTTGATATGGGTGAGTATTCTTCTGCTATGGATGATTTCAGCACCGCAATCAAATTAAATAAAGATCTTAAATTTTCCTGACTAATTTCCATCCTGTCTTTTCCATGACAATTTTTTACAATTAATTACCTTCTTCTGACAAATCAATTTCGATTAAAAATTAAATTTCGGTGGAATTTATTTCTACCGGATTTAACTCACTCCTTCATATAAAATATAGTTGTTTTAATGAGCCTTCCCATTAATCGTTTAAAATTAAAAATTGAAGCGAGGCAGGAATGAATGATACAGGCGTGGTCAGGCCTAACTCTAATGAAAAAAGAGAAAATCCGGAAAATTCGTCTGACAATCCCGTGAGTGCTGTAAAATATGGAAAAGAATTTCAAGCATTAAGTGAATATCCCAGGACTATTGAAGTCAACACGGAGAATGCAGATGTTTATTATAAACGCGCGATAATCAAAGCTGACAAAGGAGATTTCAGCGGCGCATCGAAAGATTTTGAAAAATCAATTGAGATCAGCAGGAAAACTTCCGATAAATTTCTTGAAGAAGGTATAATTCAGTATAAAAAATTAAACTATAATGAAGCCCTGGTATTGCTCTCAAAGGCAATTGAAATGAACTCTACCTCCTGCGAAGCTTTTTACTATAGGGGTAAAGTTAAGTCGGATATAGGTGAATATGGTAAAGCAATTTCCGATTTTGATGAAGCAATCAGGTTGAACCCGGTTTATACTCCTGCCTACAATAGCAGGGGAATACTTAAAGCAAATTTGGGTGATTATTTTGGTGCCTGGCGGGATATCAGTTTTGAGAATAAATGAATTTTTTTGAAAATCTGAAATGACCGTATCATGACAATTCTTTACATAGGATTACGGGGATATGACACCTGTGACAAAATGCTCCTTTAAATTGACTGTGGAGATTAAATAAAAATAGTTCTTCACAATATTTGAAGGAGTAAAAAAATGAAAACTGTTACAACAATTTTAGTGGTTCTTTCTCTTCTTGCTTTAACTGTCAGTACAGATTTAAAGGCACAAAGCAATAATTACAAAAATGTTACCGGAAACTCTATCGAAACTTTGAAGGGTGGAATAAAATCAAATAACCAGGGTTTAAGAAAAAGTTCTATTTATATGGCCGGATTGTACAGGATCGATGAAGCGGTTAATGTTCTTACAGATCAGTTAAAGAAAGAAGATGATCCGGGGACAAAGGTTCTGATTGCGTTATCTCTGTACAACATTGGAAATCCTAAGGGAATGGAAGCTGTCAGAGATCTTTCTGAAAAGGATCAGGATGCAAAGGTAAAAAGAATGAGCAGTATTATATACAGAACTTATATTGAAAATTGTGAAAGCGTTTCACAAAGATAAGCCGGACGGAAAATGATAATTATTATATTCCCCGTTTATTATATATAAAGTATGATCAGGATAATAAAAACAATATTTGTAGTAAGTTTTTTTGCTGCTTTAATTGCAGGCTGCGAAACTGAAGAAACTAATACTACGGAAACCTCCGGCGATTCCGAATGGAAACAACTTGTAAACCTTGCTGGTGAATGGAAATTTTCGGTTGGAGATAACCAGGAATGGGCATCGCCCGATTTGAGAGATGATAACTGGGAAAAAATTGAAGTTCCGTCGTCTTGGGAAAACCAGGGATTTCATGGCTACGATGGTTATGCATGGTATCGTAATACATTCGAACTTCCTGATAAATTTAAGGGAAATATTATTTATGTTTTTCTCGGCTATGTTGATGATGTTGACCAGGTTTTTATAAACGGTAAACGTATCGGATTCTCCGGTTCATTTCCTCCAGAATACAGAACTGCATATAATGTTTTTAGAAGATACCCGGTTCCTTCTGAAGTTCTGAATTTTAATAAAAAGAATACTATTGCAGTTCGTATTTATGATGATGAGCTGGAAGGTGGAATTCTTAGAGGAGATATTGGTATTTATACGCCGGATTATTATTTGAGGAACAGCATTTCTTTGATAGGAACATGGAAGTTTAAAACAGGAGACAGCCTGGATTGGAAAGACAATAATTATAACGATAGTAGATGGGCAAATCTTATTGTCCCCGGTTACTGGGAAAGTCAGGGTTACCCCGATTATGATGGTTTTGCATGGTATCGCAGAACAGTTATGGTTCCTGAAAAATTTAAGGATGAAAACCTTATTCTGATGGCTGGGAAAATCGATGACCTTGATGAAGTTTATATTAATGGAAAACGTGTCGGTTCAACAGGAAAATTTAATAACCTGAATGACCTCGGCGATAATTACCTGAAACTGAGAACTTATTATCTTTCAAAAGACGACTTAATATATGGCGGGAATAATTTAATTGCCGTAAGAGTTTATGACGGTTTCAGGGATGGAGGAATTTATGAAGGTCCCGTTGCAATAGTTCCCCAGAAGGAATTTACCACTTATTGGAACAGTGTAAGACACGGTAAAAACATATTTGATAAAATTTTTGATTGATGAGAAATAATACGCATTCATCAATTATTGTTTTTTTACTCTTTTAATCATCTTTCTTTATTCCGACTTCGGTTCATTTTAAAAGACCTTTTTTGCCAACTTTTTTTTGTGAATGAAAAAGTGCATCAAAATTGTATTTGATATAATCTAAATATTAAATAAATTTGGTTGTTACGGGGAGATCAATTTTAATTTGCAGGAATTTGCGGCGACATGAGAAGACTTATACTATTAGCTATTTCGGGGTTACTTTTTTACAGTTGTAATACGAGACCACCCACATCACCGGAAAGTGCTTCATATCCATCCGGTAAAATAATAGCAACAACGACAATTGATTTTAACCAGGCGCCAACTGCGGCAGATAAATTAGTTTTGCTTGAAGACTTCGCAAATGTAAGTTGTGTCCCCTGTGTTACCTCGAACCAGGTAATTGAAAATTTGCTTCATGGAGCCTATGCAAAAAAAATAGCTGTTGTAAAATTCCCTATTTCATGGCCGTCTCCTTACGATCCGTTTTATCTTGCAAATAAACCAGCATGCGATGCAAGAATAATTTATTATAATGTGAGTAATGCTCCAACAATAATGATAGATGGTGTTTTAAGCCCTACCAGCCCTCTTGATTCGAACGAAATAAAAACATTAATAGATCAAAGATTAACTCAAACTGCACGATTCAGTATATCTGTAAATAAAAGTTTTCATGACAGCAGCCTGGTTGTAAATGTAGATGTTCACGCAATCGGTCTTGCAGGAGTTAACCTTAACGATTTGGTTTTGAAAACAATTGTTATAGAAAATGATATTGAATTTGATGTTGCCCCGGGATCAAATGGTGAAAAAGTTTTTTATAATGTCTTAAGGAAAATTCTTCCTGCGGATGATGGTTTTTCTTTTGCAGGAAAAAGTACTTTGCAGCAGCCTATTGTTCTTAACTGGAATGCTGACCTGCTTTCTAACTGGAATCCCGATAATTTGCACGTAGTCGCCTTCATTCAGAATATCCAAACAAAGGAAGTTCTTCAAGCCGGCTCCGATTTATAAAATTTTGAAAGAGGAGAGTTCTGCCGGATAGTTAAATAATTCCAATACCCGGCAAATCATTAACATAAAAGACAAGGGAGAGAATATGAAAAAATTCTACAAATTCCTTTTTTTAGTCCTTCTTGTTCCGGCAGTTTTGTCTGCCCAAAATTATTTTAATGTCGATTTCAGCGGCACATTTCCACCGGCTGGATGGACAATAGATGCTCATTCCGGGAATTGGTCTGCTCACGGGTCCAATAACGCCGGGTGTACTGCTCCGGAAGCAATGTTCAATTATTCGCCAACATTTACCGGGGATTCCCGTTTGATTTCTCCTACCATAGATTTAACTGGTGTCACATCCTTATATGTGCAATTCAATCATATGGTAGATCACTATACTTCTCCTTACACAGTTGGAGTAGCTACCAGGTCGGGTGGTGGAAGCTGGAATGTGGTCTGGTCAGTTAGTCCTAGTGCCAGTATTCCCGCAACTCAGGAAATAGTAAATATTAATAATAGTGATTTGGGTGCCTCTGATTTTCAGATATGCTGGTTCTTCAGTGGATATTCTTATAATATAAATTACTGGTATGTCGATGACGTAAGCCTTTTTACACCGCTTGCACATGATGCAATGGTTAAAAGCATTTTAACTGATAACGAGTACGAACCGGGTACTACATTTGCACCTCAGGCAGTAGTGAAAAATTTTGGATTAAATAGTGAAACTTTCGACGCAACATGTACTATTAAAATTGGTGGCTCAACAGTATATAATCAAAACTGCTCGCCGGTTACTCTCGATCCTGATGGAGAAGCAACTGTTTCATTCCCTGATTATACCGCATCTGCATCGAATGAATTATTTGAAATGACAGTTACTACAAACCTTGCCGGAGATCTTAATACTTCCAATGATTCAATGTCTAAGTTGTTTGATACTTATACAACTTCAAGAGATATGGTCATAGTTGAGATAGGAACCGGTACCTGGTGCCAGTATTGTCCCGGGGCAGCATTAGGTGCTGATGATTTAGTCACCAACGGCTGCTCAGTTGGTGTAGTTGAAAATCATAACGGCGATCCTTATGCAAACACTTATTCTGATGCACGTAATAATTATTATTCTATTTCAGGATTTCCGACTGCAATATTTGATGGTCAGCAAACTTTCGTCGGTGGAGATCATACAGCAAGTATGTATCAATACTACCTGCCTATTTATGAAAGCCGTATTCCGATTAATTCCGCTTACACAGTTGGTATCTTTGGCGATCATTCCGGAAACGATTATAATCTGACTGTGAGAGTCCATAAAATGGCTACAACTCCTCCTTACAATAATATTGTTTTACAATTTGCTCTTACAGAATCTGATATTATGGTTGCCTGGCAGGGTCAGGATCATTTGGATTTTGTTGAGCGGACAATGTCGCCGGATCAGAATGGTACAGCTTTAGATTTCAGTACAGGAGATATCCAGGATATAAATCTGAATTTTACAATGGGTTCAGGTTGGGTTGGTGATAATTGTGAACTCGTTGCCTTTATTCAGAATAATGATAACAAAGAAATTTTACAGGGAACAAAACTCTCACTTAATAATTTATCTCCTTTGCCGGTTGAACTTACTTCTTTTTCAGCATCCACTTCAACCAATGGTGTTACACTTTTGTGGAACACGGCAAGTGAAATAAATAATCATGGTTTCGAAGTTGAAAGATCTTACGACGGAAATACCTTTTCTAACGTTGGATTTGTTAATGGTGCAGGTACTTCGACTGAAACACATAATTATACTTTCACAGATAAATTAGATAATAACGTTAACGGAGTTCTTTATTATAGATTGAAGCAAGTCGATTTAAACGGGCAATGTAATTACAGCCAGATACTAACAGTTAAATTTGATATTCCAATGCAGTATAGTCTTGCTCAGAATTATCCGAATCCGTTTAATCCTGTGACTACAATAAAATATACAGTTCCGCAGAATGGTCAGGTCTCAATTAAATTGTATGATATAACAGGAAGAGAAGTTGAGACTTTAGTAAACGAGGTTAAATCTGTTGGTTCATATGAACTGAAAGTCAATGCTCAAAACCTTGCTTCCGGAGTTTACTTCTACAGAATGACTGCAAAAGACTTCGTTTCGGTTAAAAAATTGAGTATATTAAAATAAATAATTAAGGGGCGCTTTGCCGCCCCTCTTTATTTTGAAAATGAAAAAATATAATTAAAGTTAAAGGCAATCGTATGAAAAAAAGATTCTTACTTTTTTCCCTGTTCCTGGTTTTAAGCTTATCTTTCAGTCAGGTTTATTCTCAGGATATCGAAGTGATCAGAGGGGATAGTGTTTTATATGGAAATCCCGGTGATCTTGAAATAGTATTTTATGCAGAAATCGTAAATATCTCATCAGCAAATCAAACAGTATTCTTGGTAAGGACGGAAAATAATCTTCCCCCAAACTGGACATCTTCTTTGTGTTTCGATGTAAATTGCTACCCGCCTAATCAAGATACTGCTTATACAACAGAGGTTTTTCAGCCCAATGATACTGTAGAAGCATCTGTTCATTTTTATCCCGATATGGTACAACCGGGAACTGGATATGTCCAGATAAAATTAGGAACTATGCATACTCCTAATCAAGTAACGATAGTTAACTTAACAGCCTCAACGGAACCTTCTGCAGTTAGTGATCCGGTTAATTCAGCAAGGGAATTTAAATTAAACCAGAATTATCCTAATCCATTTAACCCAACCACAACAATATCTTATTCAATTCCTAAAAGATCGAATGTTAGTTTGAAAGTTTACAATATGATTGGACAGGAGGTTGCTAAACTGGTGAATGGTGAAGAAGAAGCAGGAACTTATAAAGTTAATTTTAATGGAGCTGAACTTTCATCAGGAATTTATTTCTACAAAATTACTGCAGGAAGTTTTTCAACTGTAAGGAAAATGATTTTATTGAAGTAGAAAAAAATCTTATGGACTGTTCCGGATTACAGACAGGAACAGTCCCATTCTCAAAACAGATTCGATTTCGGAGTTATAAATGAAGAATATATTAATATTGGGTCTATTTTTTCTTCTTGTTATTAACATTCATGCACAGGAACAGGAAGAACAAACAGGTGTTAATGCACCGGAATTTAAGCTTGAAAATATTGACGGCGATTATGTTTCCTTAAAGGATGAATTGGGAGATGGTCCTGTTCTGTTAAGCTTCTGGGCTACCTGGTGTAAGCCATGTATAGAAGAAATGACTAAATATAAAGAGCTTTATGAAAATTATAAAGACAAAGGATTGAAAGTTTTAGCGATTTCAATTGATGATGAGAAAACAGTTGCCAAAGTTAAGCCTTTTGCAAAATCAAAAAAATATCCTTTTACTATTTTACTTGATTCCAATTCTGATGTGGCAAGAAAATATTATGCACAGAATGTCCCTTACTCCGTATTGTTGGATAAATCCGGGAAAATAGTTTATACGCATCTTGGGTATATGAAAGGGGATGAGCTTAAAATGCAGAACAAAGTTGATGAGCTTGTTAATAGTAAATAACCCGCCTTGTAAAATGTTTATTAACAGATTTTTTGCGGAGGGAGAAAAGCTGCCCGGTCAGCCTTCAGTTATCCTTTATTCAAATACGGATTATAACTAATGAATAGAAAATTACTAATCATCATTTTACCCATTTTTATTTTTACATTTTCAATCGGTCTTAAAGCGCAGGATAATAATTTTTTACCTCAGGGACTTGGGTTTTCAAACCAGCTCGAATATTCAAATGATATTAATAAACACCTTGAAATATTTGAAGATTGGTTAAACCTGGATTATCATACCGGAATTTTTAGTGCAGGAATAAGATTTGAAACCTATGAGCCGAATGATCCCAGTCCTGCAATCAGCAGAGGAAAAGATAGATATGCAGATTTAGCATACAAATATGTAAAAGCAGAAATAGGAAATGCACAGGAAGGGGGAAATATTATAGTTGGAAATTATTATGAATTATTTGGCAGAGGTCTTGTCCTTAAAAGTTATGAAGATCGGAATATAAGAGTGGATAATAATTTCCTCGGTGCTAAACTTGAAGCAAGATATGCGGGATTCACATTAACTGCTCTTACAGGCATGGCCGCTAATGCAAATAATATCAGGAGGGATATCCTTCATGCTGCCGATCTTGAATATAAATTGATTCGCCAATTAAAACTTGGAGCTTCGTATGCATCAAATCTGCCTGAGGGTGACAATGTTGCCCGGACAATGTTAACCTCTTTCAGAATTATGCCGAGCATATGGAATTTTGATTTTTACGGAGAGTATGGATTTAAACAAAACAGGGATGTAAGGGATGCATTACTTAATCCTGATACCTCCAAGGTTGTATATTATCCTTATAATAAAAATGATTGGAAAGCTGGGCAGGCGGCTTATGGGAGTCTTAATTTCTATTATGATGCCTTTGCGTTTTCGGGTGAGTATAAATATTATGATAATTTTACTTTCGCTTCTCAGGATGGAACGGTAATATACAATACGCCGCCTTCGGTAAGAAAAGAATATACTTACGTATTGTTAAACCGTCATCCTTCTGCACTTAACCAGTCTGATGAGCAGGGATATCAGTTTCAGTTGGATTATAATATGAGTGACGAAACATATTTCAGCGTTGACTACGGAGAAACAAAAACTTTATCATATAAATCATATTATAAAAGATTATTATATGATAATTCAGATCCCAGAGTTCAGCTCAGGGAATTTTACGCACAGGCTCATAATGACTGGAACGATAACTGGACAACAATTGCTGCTTTTGGTTATAATGAAGAGAGAGATACAGATACAAAAAATGTAACGCCTATTCTTGAGAACATTTTCTACTTTGATGAAATAAATACTATTAAACTTACTCTTGAACATCAGCAAACAACTGTTAATCTTACTCAAGAGCAATATTACGATGATGCAATAACATTGGAATATTTACGTTCTCCAAAGTACAGTGTCTCTGTTGTAAGTGAAATGCAGACAAGAGAACCGGAAGCTGATAGAATATTAAGAAAGTTCTGGAACTTTATACAGTTCGGATATAAAATCGGAGACCATACAGATGTAAGCTTGCTATTTGGTTCCAGGCAGGCAGGGAATATTTGTATTGGGGGTGTATGCAGATATGAACCCGAATTCAGCGGTATAGAGTTTAAAATGTTTACAAGATTTTAAAATTAATGATAGCCACATCACTTTATATGCTGAAATTTTTATTTTTGCCTGTTAAAATATTTAATAACAAGCAGATAATTAATTCAATACTTCAAGAAAATATTAGAAGTCCTTATTATATAAGTAATTCCACGCCTAAAATAATTATTATAAGGCTTGACTTTATGCTGGTTTTTTAAGACTTTGCAAAAGTGCTTAAATGAATTATTTTGACGAATGATTCTTGATTTACAAATATTTCAAAGTTAAATTTTAATACCAGATAATTGTGAGGTTAATTGTAACTTGGTTACGGCTTCTGTTTCATTAGATAAAAACTTATCAGAATATTCATTCTTAAGGGCTATAAATTCTGTCGCCCGAATTCAAAAATTAAATTTTTCAGTTTTTGATGGTTACTATATTAATTAGTTTGGATAATTTAACACCGGACAGGTGTGTTTTATGATTAGATTTTAATTGATATTTTTTATTAACAAGAGAGAGAGAGAATGAGGCAACATTTACCAATTTATTTGGGTAAATCATCTCCGTCTGACTTCAAAAAAAACAATACCTTTTCGAACAGGATTTTTTCTGCTCAAAGTTTAATGATGATTAAATTTAAATATCCTAAAAGGAGGAAATATGAAGATACCTGATAAGGTTAAATATCTTTTAGTACTATGTGCCGGACTAACATTTTTTATTTCGGGTTGTGTTGACACAAGTGTGCAGACAATCCCCGATAATATTGTTTATCATAGTCAGGCAAAGATAGTTAATTTAATTCCTGAAGATGGTGGGGGAACTATTTCGGCGAATTTAAATAGTACAGATTACTCTATAGCTTCCGGTGAGGAAGCTCCGGGAAATGGACAGGCTTTCATTGATCTTGTATCCGGAAGCAAAACGATGACAGTTTCAGGTGCAACAACTTTATCTTATCAATTTTCTGCCGAAACACAATTAAAAATGAGGCTTTTTGTTGTTTGGGATACGACGCAGGTTCGGCATGTAGAAATTGATACTACAGTTACACCTCCAGATACTTCAATAATTCTGGATAGCGTTATAACCAGCTACGATGTTGTAAAAGTTAATCAAAGATATGTATGGCAAAAGAAGGGTACCACGGAAGGTGCAAGTACTTTTCCTGCTGATACAATACAGATAGCTCTTTTTAATGGCTCGCCTGATATAAGTGTAACACAGCTCCGGCTTTATGGAGGTAGTGTAGATGAAACTGTAAGCGCAGCGGTTGATTACAAAGGCAGTAGCGGGTATATGAAATTTGCTGCTACAACTGCCGGTCAATACAGTCTCGATGTAATAAATGGTGGCGCAACCGTTACGATCGGGCCTTTTGATGCTGCCCCTAAAGGCAGGTATACTGCTGTCATATATGATTACAGCGCTGTTGTTAAGAGTAATATTTTAACAGATGATTAGAAAAAAGTTTATAAATAACGGAGGAATAAACATGTTTCAAAAAATTTATACTATTATACTTCTGATGTTGTTTACATGCTCCTTTGCATTAGCACAGACAACCGGAAGGATTACCGGTACGGTTACAGATAAGGAAACCGGTGAACCTTTAATTGGTGCTAATATTATTATTGTTGGTACAAGTTTCGGAGCTGCATCAGATATCAATGGTGATTATATAGTTCGCCAGGTTCCCCCCGGAAATTATTCGGTAAGGGCTTCTTATATAGGTTACCAGGACGTTACTGTCAGCGGTATCAGGGTGGTTGCTGGATTAACTGCTGCACAGGATTTTCAACTTTCTTCTGCAAAAATTACAACAGGAGAAGTTGTTATAGTTTCAAAAAGACCTCTAATTGAGAAAAGCTCAACTAACGCGATAAGAATTGTTGGCGCAGAAGATATAGCCGCATTGCCGGTTAGAGATGTAAATAAGATTGTAGCTCTTCAGCCCGGAGTTGTTCAACTGAATGGTTACACATACATACGCGGCAGCAGAGCAGATGAAACAGGATATGTTCTCGAAGGCGCAGATGTGAAGAATGTTTTGAGCAGAAATGGTGGGTCTCTTGTCGATGTTACTCCCGATGCTTTACAGGAAATTCTTGTACAAGCGGGTGGATACACTGCTGAATACGGTAATGCTAATGCAGGAATTATATCCACAGATTTTAAAACAGGTTCAGATCAATACCATTTTTCTATTAGAGCTGAAACTGATAATCTCGGTAATTACAACGGGAATAATTTCGATTTAACTTCCGATGGTCATATGAAGGCAAATGGAACTGACAAATTTCTTGATACTTATTCTTATGGTTATTCAGATTATGTTTTAACACTTAGCGGACCGCTGGTAACGGATAAATTAAAAGTTTTCCTTTCCGGTGAAAATAAATTTAATCGCGATATAAATCCTGAATTTTTCTATGGGAACCCAACTGCATTTACAGACGGGGCTCTTTTAGATACTACCAAGGTTTATGATACCGGTTTCTACAGTGGTAAAACAAATGAATACCAGTATTTGACCTGGAATAATGGAAATGTTCCTGGTGTAATGGACAACAGGTTTACCGGGAATGGAACGGTTCTATTTGATAATAATCCTATTATTTTAAGATTAGCCGGTGCATTTACCTGGGAAAGAACAAGAGGAGCTACCGGTGGTGTATTCAATACTGCACCTACAACTCTGATTGATTTATATAATACAGCAAGACTTCCGGTAAATGATTATTCAAATTTATTATTGAATTTAAAAGGTACTTACTTATTATCTCCAAGCACATTTGTTGAAGCAAATATTAATTACTACGATGCTCGTCATAAAACATATGATCCGATATTTGGTGATAATTTCCTTTTATACAGCGATAGCCTTGCAGCGTCTAAATATGGCTGGGTATTTCCTTCTTATGCTTCTCCACCTCAGGAATATGATTTTTACGGATTCCCGTTCAATCGTCCTGGTACCCCACTTGTTTCCCCTGGAAACGGTATCCCGAATGGAAATTTACAAAGTTATACCAAGGATCATAACAATTACATAGGTGGTTCTGCCGCATTCACCGGTCAGGTTGGAAAACATGCTTTAAAGTTAGGCGGATCTTTCCAGAGATGGACTATCAGGCGTTTCCAGGAAACAGATGCTAATAACTTCTTAGCAACTGTACGTCAATATCCTGATCAGGCAGCGACTACAGAAGGTTTGAAAAGTCTTATTGCATCTACCTTATTCAGAGATTACAACAACTATGGATTTGATATCTATGGGAATGAAACGGATGCAGGGGAATTTGCCCCCAAACATCCAATTTTAGCTTCCGGATACCTTGAAGATAGAATTGAAGTAAACGATTTGATAATTAACGCAGGTTTAAGATACGATTATATAAATATGGATAGTTGGGCATGGACTCATCCTCAATATCCAACAATTGATTCTGTAAATACTATCCCGGATACAGCTTTAGCTACGGGAAGTAAATATGGTTATGTTTCTCCACGACTTGGATTTTCTTTCCCTGTAACTGATAGAACAGTTTTCCACTTACAATATGGTAAATTCGTTCAATCTCCAAGTTTGGATATTGCTTACAGAGGTGTTTACCAGGTTGCCCAGTTCCTGACTGCAAGCAATTTATTTACAAATCCGCTTGCGTTTAATCCTGAACCGGTAAGAACAACACAATATGAAATTGGTTTTTCTCAGCAGATCACTGATTTTGCTGCTTTCGATCTTACCGCTTTTTATAAAGATATAAAAGGACAGCTGCAGTATTCAATTATTTATACTGCCAGCGGCTGGACACCCAGTAATTATCAGGCTTTCGTTAACCAGGATTTCGCTACAACGAAAGGACTTGAATTTGCTCTGCATTTGAGGAGAACTGAAAGACTAAGAGCCGAAGTAACCTATACGTTTTCTGATGCTTCCGGCACAAATTCATTTACAAACAGCAGTATTGGTTCTCAACAAGTAAATAAGGATGTTCCTACTGTTTTACTTCCATTAACATACAATCAGGCTCATACAGGATCTATATTCCTCGATTACAGATTCGGTAAAGATGATGGCGGCCCGATACTGCAACAGTTAGGAGTGAACCTTTTACTTTCATTCAATAGCGGTCATCCATTTACTTATGCACAATATACGGGACTTGGACAGGCCTCTGCATGGACAGGTGGTTTAATTCCTGTTCAGGATTCCAGAGGTAGAAGACCTATTGGTCCTCCTAATTCATCAACTACACCTTGGAATTATAACCTTGATTTACGTGTTGATAAAACTGTAAGCATCTATAATCTTGATGTAAACTTTTATGTTTATGCGCAGAATCTGCTGGATACTAAAAACGTAATTAACGTTTATCAGAAAACAGGAAATGCTTATAGTGATGGATTCCTTAATACAACCGATGGTCAACAAATAATTGCCGGAGAAAGATATACACAAAGATTTGCAGATTTGTACCAGGCTTTAAATTACGATAATAGAGAAGCCGCTTTGCAAACTTATGGATACGATTTATTTGGTTCACCCAGGCAATTGCGCATTGGTGTTTTGATTAATTATTAAAAGGAGAATTTAATGTTACCTCAAGAAAAATATAAACTTGTGGAGGTTATTTAATATGAAAAAAATAAATTATCTAAATTTTATACTGATCCTGTTGTTGTCATTTTTGATTTCTTCCAACATTCTGGCTGGAAACAAAGATGGTCAAAGCAGACACAACACAAGCTCAGCGCCGCTTCAGAAAATTACGTCTACCGGGCCTGGGCAAAGCTTAATAGATGTAAACCAGATAACCTGCTGGACAAGAAATGATGGTTATCACGATTGGGTTGTCGGCGGATCCTGGGATGGAGCGTATCCAAACGGTGTTAATGCAGGAGTCATTTTCTCGGAAGGTATTGTTTGGGGAGGTTTAGTTAGTGATGGCACCGCACCTTCACTCCGTGTAAATGGAAACACATATAGTACGGGTTGTTCTCCCATAACAAGATTATACAGGGTTCGTCCCGATTATCTTAACGGAGATTTAAAACAGGATGCTGCTGATTTTAACAGCATTGCAGTTACATCTGTTACTACTGCAGATGAGCAGGCTTTAAGAGATCAATATGCAAAAGATTGGACTGATTGGCCCGCAACTGATGGTGCTCCATTTGATGATGTAAACGGAGATGGGGTATACGATCCAAGTGTTGATATACCCGGAATCCCCGGTGCATCTCAGACACTATTTATAAAATATGATGATGCACTTTCAAATAGTAATTATGGCTCACCTCCGATTGGTCTTGTAATTACTGAAACCTATTGGGCTTATGCTGCTACAGGAGGATTAGGTAATATTATATTTAAGAAGGTTGATATTATTTATAAAGGTATTCCTAATGCACCGGCTAATTCTCATATAGATAATATGTACATAGTTCAGTGGGCCGATCCTGATGTCGGGAATTCAACAGATGACTTTGCAGGTTGTGATACTACGTTGAACTTAGGATATGCTTATAGTTCGGGATTTACCGATGCAGTTTATCAGAGTTTAAATTTAGCTCCGCCGGCTATTGGGTATGACTTTCTCCAAGGCGTATCCAAGTATACAGGTCAATATAGTGATAGCGCGATTTACAACTTAAAATGGAGACATGGGTATAAATATGTTAATCCCAAACCTATGAGCTCTTATGCATATTTTGCTGCTGGTGGTACATGGTCAGATCCGGCTTTCACATATACCGGAACACAGGAATTTTATAACCTGATGAGAGGATATAAACCAGATCCTCCTTATCCTGCAGGTGATCCGTTTCCAACAAGTGTGGCAGATGTTACACCCTTTGGAACTTATCTGCTTGATGGAGATCCTGTGTTTGGTACAGGCAAGATTGATGGAACAGTTGATGGACCCGGTGACAGACGTATAATGGTTACTAATGGTCCTATTACAATGAATCTTAATGATACCGCAGAAGTTGTATTAGCGATGGTTGGAGGATTGGGCAGCAATAATATTTCAAGTATAAGTGTTATGAAGTATAATGATCTGTTTGCTCAATACGCATTTGATCAGTTATTTAATATTCCTCTTATGCCTAAACCAAGTGTACAAGCTTTTGGCTTAAATGATAAAGTTATTCTCAATTGGGGTACCCCGGATAGTTTGGTAAACGTAATAGAAAATCAATCCCACGGTGTTTATACATTCCAGGGATATGCTGTATACCAGTTACCTCCCGGTGGTACTGATATAACACAGGGTGTAAGAATCGCAACCTTTGATGTTGTAGATACGGTGACTGTATTATTCAATAAAGCCTTGGATGAAGGTACTGGTCTGGTTGTTAGTAAACCAATTGTCGTTCTGACGAATGCCGGACTTCAAAGGTACCTGGAAGTTACGCAGGATAAAATTTTTAATAAACCGTTAGCTAATGGCTTGTCGTATACTTTTGCTGTAACAGCTATAGCATATAATCAGGATCCTAATTTACCAGCTAATATACTGGAATCAGCACCTGCCATTGTAAACATAACTCCCCAGACACATGCGCCTGGTCAGACGATTGAACAGGGAGATGTACAAGGATTTACTCACGATGGAACTGCGGATGCCAGCATTGATATTAAGGTTATAGATCCATCTCAAGTGACAGGCGATCAATACCAGTTATTCTTTGATACACAAACATATCAGTTTGGTGCTGATCGTATCTGGACGGAAGTTGGCGGTAGTGGAAAGAGATTAGGTAAAGATTTAACAGGATCTTCAATATCATCTTCAGCTTCCTACAGTGAAGTACCCGGAGGTCTGGATATGCATTATTCAGTTGATGTGGTTGATACATCAACATTTGACTGGTGTGATGGTGTTGAGCTATTCCTTCCTACGGGTGTTACGATAGATACGACTTATAGCCCGGTTAGCAATAATGATGGCTCGCTAATTCCATTTACAATAAACAGAGCAACTAATTCTATTTTCTACGGCGATAGCAGCAGAGATGGAAATGGAAAATTTGCCGGAGGTGAGGATATTCTTGTTACAGTTCACCCCGGGAATGTAGGGTTAGTTACAAATTACATTATGTATGATGATAATTATGGCGGTGTTCTTGTTGACGTATCGGGAACTGATACTTTGCAGGGACCAATTGCAGATAAAATTGTTACACAAAAACAATGGAACATTAAAGATTTAACCACTGGTAGTGTAGTTGTTCAGGGACAGACAATACTAAATGGTGTTGATATATATGCTCCATCTATATTTTTTAAAACTAACTTGTTTAACGGACCGGGAGGTTCATCGCATAGTTTTAATGCAAACGTAGGTGTAGGCGCCAATGTAATATTTGATGGTCTTCAGGTTGCTTTAAATGGTAGTTATAGTGCTCCTACAACCGTAACTTCATCTACTGCCACTGTTTCATTAAATGGTAATAAATTGACACTTTCCACTTCAGGGCCAGGAGTTTTGAATTGGCATAATTCTGGTCATAATTTTGAAATCACAGACTTTACCGTTTATGGTTTTCCGGATGGTACTGCACGATCTTCACTATCATCGTATAATGGCGGAACTACCGTTGGAGTTCCTCTATCTGATGTAAATGATTTGCAGCAGGATTATGAATTAAGATGGACAGGTGTTCTTGGAGATACTACAATCGGCGGAGCCACAGTTCATATTACAAAAGCAGGCGGCCAAATGGTTACTAAAATTGGGGCACATGATTATGCGCTTGCTGATGATCCGTTAAATCCAAATCCCGGTTCAAATGCACCGTTTATGGTTAGAGTACCATTCGAAGTATGGAATGTTGATAAAAATGAACAAGTTAATCTCTTATATTATGATCGAGTTGGTGATGGATCAACTTCCTGGGTTCAGGATAATAGACAATACACCTGGATAGTAAATACAAATTATGATCCGACTACCCCGCTAGATCCTACAGGTAGTGTAGTTAATGATAGCGCAACCTGGAATTTGGTAATTTATGCTTCGACATTTACTCTCGGAGATGTTGTGAAAATATCTTATCCTAACCCACTGCAGATTGGTCAGGACACATTTACATTTTCTACTAAAGGTATTTCTTACTCAAGTAATACGGCTAAAGATGAAGTAAAAATGATAAATGTCTTCCCGAATCCTTATTATGGGTTCCAGTACAGGGAAAATTCAAGAGATCAGCATTATGTAACATTTCAGTCATTTACCGCAAAAGGCGACTATAAGAATATTTGACTTAAGCGGTGTGCTGGTTAAAACAATTAACCATAATCTTAGTGGTCCAAATGATCAGTTTGATACCTGGAATCTTCAGAATGATTCTGGTTACCCTGTAGCAAGCGGTATCTATGTCGTTTATATCGATATGCCTGACTTAGGAACTACCAAAATATTAAAACTTGCTGTAATACAGGAACAACAAATATTGAAAGTATATTGATTTGTTAATAGGTGTTCCCGGTTAACCCGGGAACATCTTATAAAATTTTAATTTTAATTGGAGGAAATTATGATTCATTTGAAAAGACTATTATTAATCCTTCTGATATTTGGCTTCGCAGCTGCAGAGATTTTTGGTAGTGGTCAGAATCGTGCCGGAACAGCCGGGGCTCCGGAGTTAAGAATCCCGGTTGGTGCCAGGTACCTCGCAATGAGCGGGGCCGCTATTGCTAATGTTTCCGGGCTTGAAGCGATTTATTGGAATCCCGCCGGAGTTGATTTAAGTCCAACTGATGCAAATGCAATGTTTTCTTACCGTCAATACATTGCCGATATGAGCATGAATTTTGCCGCAGTAAGCGGAAGGTTAGGTGATTTAGGTTCTGTCGGGCTATCTTTCAGATCATTGAATATCGGTGATATAGCTGTTACAACTATGGATCAGCCGGATGGAACCGGTCAGGTGATAAGCCCGAGTTATTTTATTCTTGGGTTAACTTATTCAAAACAGCTTACCGACAGAATTTCTATCGGTACTAACTTTAATATAATCAGTGAAAATATTGACAGAGTAAGTTCGTCAGGCTTTAGTTTTGATTTTGGTGTTGAATATAATAACCTTTTTGATGTACAGGGATTTGCAGTGGGAGTTGTGGTTAAAAATCTTGGACCCACAATGTCGTTCACGGGTAATGGCACATTTGTTCAGGCGAATGATCAAAGTTCTTCAAGAGGACCGACGTATTATCAGTTTAGTGCAGCATCCGCCGAATTACCCTCTGAAATTGGAATAGGGCTTTCCTACCTCAGGCACTTTGATGAAGAAAATGCTCTGTCTGTTTCAGCTACGTTCCAGAATAATAATTTTACATACGATGATTACAAATTCGGTCTGGAATACAATTTCAAAGAGCTTCTCTTTGTAAGAGGCGGATACTTAGCATCATTCCAATCATCAGATCAAAATCCTAATATATGGCAGAATTATACTATCGGAGTTGGTGTAAATACCAAAGAATTCAGCAATATCGACTTATCTGTTGATTATGCTTATGTACCTGCCAAATACTTCGATGCAAATAATGTATTTTCATTGAGGTTTGGTTTCTAGGATTTGGTACTTTTCATTCAATAAACGGTTTCCCTTTTCAAAGGGAAACCGTTTTCTTTATGTTCAATTTTGTGATATTAATTGACTGCAAATAGTATTTTTATGCAGGCTGCAAATTGCTAATTTGGGGTAAATCAAAATAAAAATGCTTTCTAAAAAAAACGTATTTCGTTTCATACTTGTTTTAATTCCATTCTTCTTATTCTTTCTTCTTGAAGTGATTTTAAGAATAACCGGGTATGAAGATGAATTGAATTTCGTTTCCAAGCTGGAAAGAAATGGAAAAGAATATTATACTATTAACCAGTTAGTAGGTAAAAGATATTTTGGCAAAGACCGGCTTTATTACCGGAAGGGTTCTCACGATTATTTTGAGGTTAATAAATCTCCAAACACAATAAGGGTATTTTGTTTTGGCGCATCAACCATGGCCGGTTTTCCGTACGAGTATAATGCAATACCATCTGAATTTTTAAGAGACAGGCTGGTAGCGGCTTTACCGGGTAAGAATATTGAGGTTATAAACTCAGCTATTGCTGCAACAAACAGTTTTACCGTTGATGAATTTGCAGATGTTCTTGCAAAATATAAACCCGATCTTTTTGTTGTTTATATGGGTCAGAACGAATTCTATGGGGTCTATGGTGTTGGTTCAACAATTTCTGCCGGTAAAAACAGGTGGATAATTAAAACATATCTATGGTTCGGACAGTTCAAAACTTTTCTTCTGCTTAAGAACATTATTAATTCTGTTGAAGGTCTTTTTAATTCAAACGATACTCAGAGTAATAAAATATTAATGGAAGAAATGGCAAATAATTCCATAAAATATAATAGTGATGATTTTAAAACTGCGGTAAATACATTCCGCGATAATTATGAAGAAATAATAAATATAGCCCATAATAATAACATACCTATCCTTATTTCAACTCTTGTCACAAATGAAAATGACATTCAGCCATTTGTCTCATTTCATTCTGAAACTTTGAACGATTCGTTAAAATCAAGAAGCGAAAAGTTGTATCAACTTGGACTCAATGAAATGAAGGCTGATAGTAATGGATCTGCAATTAAATACCTTAGTCAATCCCTGTCAATCGATTCAATCCCTGCTGACGTTCATTACCAATTAGGGAAATGCTACGAAAGACTGGATAAGTTCTCTGAAGCGGAAAAGCAGCTATCGCTTGCAAATGATCTGGATGGACTGAGGTTTCGTGCACCGTCTGAATTTAACAGCATCATAGAAAAATTAGGGAGTCAGTATGATGTACCTGTGGCTGAAGTTAAAAAGGAATTCAAACATAATTCTAAAAACGGTTTTATTGGATCCGGGCTGCTTGTTGATCATGTTCATCCGAATATCAAAGGATATTTTCTTTTAGCAAAAACCTGGTTTCAGACAATAAAGAATAATAAGCTTCTGGGTTTGACTCCGGGTATAATAGAAAATGACAGTCTTATGTTGAAAAAGACATCTGTTACTCCATTGGATAGCCTGATAGGGGTTATAAAAATTCTTGAACTCAGAAGCAGACCGCCATTTTCAGGTAAGGACGAAAAATTAAATTTTCAGCCCCATAATAATATTGAGCGGGTTGCATACCAGTATGTCGTTCAGCATCAGCCTTCCTGGGCTGAGGCTCATTTGAATGCAATGAAATATTATTTAAGTAAAGGAAGTTTTTCAGACGCATTAAATGAATTAAGAGCAATACTCGTATCCGATGAGGATAATCCAATGGTGCTGAAGTTAGCGGGAGATATGTCGCTTCAATTAAACTTATATGATGAAGCAGAGATATATTATGGAAGAGCTGAAAAAAATAATGCAAATCAATTTATAGAATACAAGCTGGCGAAAACGGAATTACTGCTCGGTAAACCGGACCTGGCAATTCAGTTTTTCAAAAGTAGTCTTGAAAGGAATGAGCAAAGCACGGATAGATTTAATTCTTCTGAACTTGAAGATATATTTTTCGAACTTGCACAGGCTTATAATAAACAGGAAGACTATGAAAAAGCAATTGATGTATTGAAAAAATTATTAAATATTAATCCTTCGGATAAAAAAGCCACAGAATTATTAGCAAGGATCCAGAAGCTTTCAGCATCAAAAAATATTAAATCACCTTAATACTTTTTATCAAAGTAAGAGTTGAGTCATTTCAGTTTAAACATACACATCAGTCATTATTCTCTCTTTAAAAACATACTGAAGAATATTTAAATAAAAATCTTTGGTATCAATTGTCCTGTATGTATTTTAAAGAAAAAGAAAAGTAAAACATTTTGAATAATTTAATTTCACAGCTTATTATAACATCCAAATCGAGAGATACACTATGTCATTGAAAAAGGATCTTCGGATCGTTATTCCTTTATTAATATTTTGGTTTGTTTATTCAGCCGGAATAAATGCACAGGAAAAAAAGGAATATTCTGATATCAGGGATGCAGTTATAGCATCAAGAACTCTCAGGGGAAACCCGGGACCGGTTAATGTAGACTGGATAGATAATGGAGACCACTATTCTTATACTGTGAGAAATGATTCAACAAAACATAATGAAATCAGAGAATATGATCCCTCAACACTTAGAGATAAACTGATTATTGATGTCGATGAACTTAGCTTTCCTTCAACGGGTGAAAAATTTAATTATACTTCTTTTAAATGGGCAAAAGATTCAAGGCATATATTGTTTCAAACAAACTTCAGACCTATTTACAGATATTCAGGGATATCGGATTATTATATTTATTCCATTGAAAATAATTCTCTTAAACTGTTGGTTAAAGATGCACGTACTGCTGAACTTTCTCCTGACGGCTCGATGGTGGGATACGAGCGTAACGGCGATATGTTCGTTTATAACATAAATGATGCGGTAGAAAAACAGTTCACGGATGACGGAACTGACAGTGTTTATAACGGTCATGTTGACTGGGTATATGAAGAAGAATTTGGAATTGAACAAGCCTGGAAATGGTCGCCTGATAGTAGATACCTTGCTTTCTGGAATCTTGATGAAAGTGATGAACCAATGTTTCAAATGACAGATTATGAAAGGCAGCATCCCGAATATGTAAAATTCAGAGTACCTCTTGTTGGTGATCCAAATGCTAAAGTAAAAATAGGTGTGGTAAATGTTAAAGACGGTAGTAAAACATGGCTGACTAATGATGATGAATATATTCCGAAAATATACTGGACAAGTGAATCAAACATACTTGCAGTAATTACATTTAATAGAAAACAAAATGATTTCAAACTCTATTTCTATAATGTAATCACCGGAAATAAAAACCTTATCTTCGAAGAAAAATCAGATACTTGGATCAATATTCATAGTCTCGATGAAGGGGTCGAAGATATGATTTTCTTTCCTGCTGATTTAAAAGAGTTTTTCTGGCTTTCTGACAGGGACGGTTATCAGCACATTTATCGTTATGATTATTCAGGGAAACTCATTAACCAGGTTACAAAAGGAAATTGGACCGTAACAAGAGTTGAAGGAATTAATCCTGTAACAAATAAGATCTATTATACCTCAACAGAAATATCTCCGCTGGAAAGACATTTGTATTCAATAAAATTTGATGGTACAGAAAAACATATTTTATCTAAAGAAACAGGAAAGCACAATTATAATCTATCGCCTAATACAAAATATTTTATAGACACTTATTCAAATACTGATTTGCCGAGACAGGTAGAGCTGTGCAGTACAGAAGGCAAAATTCTAAAAAATCTTCATGATAATAAATCTGTAATGGAATTTCTGAATAGTCATAAATATTCACCTGTAAATCTTTTCAGCTTAATCACAAGCGATGGTACAAAACTCGATGCTCAGATGATTAAGCCGTTTGATTTTGATTCAACAAAAAAATATCCGGTAATTTTTGATGTTTATGGAGGTCCCAATTCGCAGCAGGTTTTCGATGCTTTTAGTTCGAACGGCTGGGATCAATGGCTGGCCCAGCAGGGTTATATTATTGTTAATGTTAATAACAGGGGTAATGGGAATTATGGGAGAGATTTTATGAAAGTGGTTTACGGTCATCTCGGTAAATGGGAGAGCAATGATTTTGTTGAAACACTCAGGTTTATATCAGGTTATCCATATGTTGATACAAATAGAACTGCAATTATGGGAACAAGCTATGGTGGTTATATTTCACTTTATACAATGCTGACTCATCCCGGTTCATTTAAAATAGGATTGGCTAATTCTGCAGTGACTGACTGGCTGTTATATGATGATATCTATACCGAAAGGTATATGGGACTTAAAAATGAAAATGAAGATGGTTATTATGAAAGTTCGGATGTTGAACATGCGGGAGACTTGCAGGGTAAATTATTAATCATTCATTCAATGATGGATGATAATGTTCACGTTCAGAATACTATGCGGTTTTTAACTGCATTAACCAATGCCGGAAAAGATGCTGATTTAAGAATTTATCCACCTGGCTCACATGGAGCAGCTTATGATTTTACCAGTTATATGTTGATGCTTAATGTTTATGATGATTTCCTTAATAGGTATTTAAAAAACAAATAATGCTTTTGATTCTTTAATGCCGGCTATGTTTTGATTGTATTATGCACATTAGCACCTAATCTGCATACTTTCTATTTTTACGCTAAAGAATTATCGGCAAATTATTTAAAATGGATAAATCAATGCCCAATGAAAGTCACCTGAGCAGGAAAAATTATCTTTCGGGCTTGATTGAAAAACTGAATCAAAAAAAGAATCGTCTTGAAAAGCTTAGTAAAAGCTATTCCAATTACAGGCTGTTAATTTTGGTAATTGAAGTAATCATCTTTTTTGTTCTCTTTTTTGCAGTTTCAAGTCTCTCATCACTAATATCTATCGCAATTTTCCTTACTGCATTTGCTATCATAGCTCACTTTCATAATAAATTGGATATCGGAATCAAGAGGTTGGATTTGTGGATAAAAATTAAAAATACCAACCTGGCACGTTTAAATCTGGACTGGAAATACATTCCATCAATCATTTATTCTAAGGGTGATTACAAAACAGAAAAATTCGAAGCAAATGAAATAGATCTCAATCTTGTAGGAGATGAATCATTGTACCAGCTTATTAATACCGGCACTTCAATGCAGGCAAAATCTCTGTTGAGGAAATGGCTCAATGTAAACAGTCCTTCGGCTAAAGAATTTATTCAAAGACAGAACCTGGTAAAGGAGCTGGTTCCTTTATCTGGCTTTAGGGATAAATTGGTTCTTTATTCAACCTTGTCTTCAAGAACCGATTTTGATGGGAAGCTGCTTTTCAAATTATTAAATAAAAAAGAAATTCTTTCTGATTCATTCAAGATTATATTCGGATTCATGATTATAATTGCCCCTGTAAACATTCTGCTGTTTCTTTTATTTCTTGAAAATATTATACCTGCTTACTGGGGCATAACTACCATTGTTTATATCGTATTATTTCATTTCGGTAATAAAGAAAAAGATAAAACGCTGGATGAAGCCGAATTTATTTCAAATGAGCTTGAAAAACTTGGAAGTGTTTTCCAGCTGCTTGAAAGATATAATTATAAAGCCGGATCCGGCTTATTTAAATTATGTGATCCATTTAAGATTAATAAGGAACAGCCTTCGGTATTAATAAATAAAATTAAAAATGCCGTCGGGATTTTAAGGATTAGAAAAGGAAACCCGTTTGTCTGGAATATGATCAGGGCAGCGTTTCCGATCGATTTTTATTTTAAATTAAAATTGAATAACTATAGACATCTTGTCTCGGGCAAATTTATTTTATGGCTGGATACCTGGTATAAGCTTGAAGCACTGTCATCGCTTGCTAATTTTGCATATTTGAATCCGGATTATACATTTCCTGAAATAATTGAATCAGAAGGAAACCGGATAATCTTCGGTGGAAAAAAGTTGGGGCATCCTTTAATTAAAAAAGAAAATAAAATCTGCAACGATTTCACTTTTAATCCTCAAGGCGAAATTGCAATCATCACTGGTTCAAATATGTCAGGCAAAAGTACCTTTATAAGAACACTCGGGGTTAATCTTTCCTTGGCTTATGCAGGCAGTGTTGTAAATGCAGAAGAATTGAAAATTTCTTTATTCAGATTATTTACCTGTATAAAAGTTAGTGATTCTGTTATTGACGGAATTTCTTATTTTTATGCTGAAGTTAAAAGATTAAAAGCTCTGCTTGATGAAATAGAAAATTCAGAATATCCTGTATTCTTTTTAATTGATGAAATATTCAGGGGAACCAATAATGTCGAGCGGCTTAAAGGGAGCAGTTCATTTATTAAAAGACTTGCAGGAACAAACTCGGTTGGAGCGATAGCCACTCACGATCTGGAACTTGTAAAGTTATCCGATGAGATTTCTAAGGTGAAGAATTATCATTTTAAAGAGGAGATAAAAAGCAGCAAAATGATTTTTGATTTTAATCTGAATAAAGGTCCATGCCCGACAACAAATGCATTAAAAATAATGAGGCTTGAAGGTTTGCTGGTTGATTAATAAAAAAGGAGAAGTAAAATGAAATCAATATTGTTTCTGTTGTTTCTAATGATCATTTCGGTGAAGTTATTTTCACAGGAAAATCAACTCAAAACCGGGTTTTACAGAATAGCTGAAATTGATTCCTGTTCAAATTCAGGTGATTATTTAAAAATCAATGATTCGGAAAAAGAGTATTGCATATATAAAAATCCAATTGTCACTGATGTTAACTTCGGATCTGTTAAAATAAAAAAAGACACTGTAGAGAACCAAATCAGTTATGTGATTGGAATAAAACTCGATAGTTCAGGAGCTGAGCTAGTTAAAGAAGCAACAACAAAAATGGTGGGTCAAAAGGTCGCTTTTATTTTTGATGATAAAGTAATCGCGGCTCCCACTGTAAGAGATCCGATAACCACTGGTCATATCGCCATATTTTGTGATGAAGAAACTATAAGTGAAGTTAAAAAAGCATTGCATATAAATTAATTAATTACACGCTTTTAATGCAGATAAAACTTAACGGTTAAAAACTTAAGACTTGCCTTATCTTACTAAGTTTCATAACCTGGAGTAAATGTATTTAACCTGGCTGTGAATCCTTTAACGCACTCCCGAATCAAATAACCAAATATTTTTATGATTTATGAAAACAAATATTGGTAAGATTGATCGCATCCTAAGGGGAACGGCAGCTGTAGCAATTATTCTGCTGTATATAACTAAAGTGATTGAAGGACAGACTGCTATTATATTTGGAGTTATCGCAATTGCACTTTTATATACCGGATTCACAAGTTTCTGTCCCTGCTATTTAAGGTTTAATATTAACACCTCAGAAAAAAAGAAAAGAAATAAAATATTATGATGACTATAATTTATATAGTATTAGCCGTTTTGCTGTTAATTTTTGCTCTTCAATTCTTTATGATAACAGCAGCAAAAAAATCAAAAGGTAAAAAGTTAACCGGACTTAATGGAAAATTAAAAAATCTCGAAAGAAATGGTTCAAAAGGTCTGGTTTATTTCTTCAGCCCATCATGCCACGCCTGCAAAGCTCAGACACCGATAATCCAGGAATTAAAATCATCGAATAAAAATGTATTTGATATTGATATTTCAAAAGATATGCAGACTGCAAAAGTCTTTGGTATTAAGGCAACACCCACCACAATCATTGTTGAGAATGGCACTATAAGCGAGGTTTTCATTGGCGCAAAGTCTAAAGAATTATTAAAAGGCTATTTAAATAATTAGCGATTGTTATTATTCTATTAATAGCTTATAATTCTTCAATTGCTTCAACACCCTCCGGAGGTGGAATATAATACCTGATTGGTTTAACCGATCCATCATTTAACTTTGCTGCTTTGACTCTCTTTCTGATGATAACACTATGTTCAATGTGAACATTGTCATCAATTATAGAACCAAAGATATAACTTGTTCCTTTAATCAGAACATTTGTCCCGATACTTAAAGGAAACTCATCGCTTCCTGTCATATTCACGCTTGATTCAATTCTCGAACCATCACCGATATTAATATTTCCTTTTATTATATCTCCCCATAAAATCTGAACATTGTTTCCTATTTTCAATGTCTGGTTTGGAAAACAAGAAAGATGAACGTTCTGAAAGACTGTTACATTTTTTCCAAACTGAACATTACCATTTATATAGCAATCATTTTTAAATGTAATATTATAATTAAGCTTAACTCCTTTTCCAATATAAGCACCTTTGCCTATGATAATATCCAGCGGAGTTCCGATTTTATCAAGATCAAGTATATCGTTTACCACGCTTTCGTTAATGAAGAAATCATCAGGATCACTGATTTCTATAATATCTTTCAGTTGATCGTAAACCTGTGCCCTTGCAATTGCTTCCATTTCCTTCAGCACAGATTTATTGTTGAAACCCATCACAACATAAGGTCTGTCAGGTTTACTGGCAGAAACGTCATAACCGCTTTTATTAAATAAAGCAATCAGATCTGTGATATATTTTTCTTTCTGTACATTATCGCTTGAAAGGTCCCCGATTAATTCAACCAGCTTTTTATATTTGAACGCATAGACCCCGGAATTGAATTCATTATTTTCGATCAATTCCTTTTTAGTAAATGAATATTCCTTTCCATTATACTTAACCATGTAGGGCTTTTTATCACTCAAGGCAAGAATATCTTTGTATTCCATAATTTGAATAACCTTGCCCTTATTGCTTCCCGAGGATTTTCCTTTTGCATCTTTATTCTTTACGCGGACAATTCTTCCATAAGAGTTATTAAGAGGATCACCGGCATAAACTCCGGTTAAAACCATCATATCTGCTTTGGAATTTAGAAAATTAATTCTGAATGTCTCCATAGTTTCCCCATCTATTAATCCCATATCTCCTGGAAGAACATAAACTATTCCATCAAATAATTTTTCATTAATTTTTTCCAGGGCAACCTGCACTGCGTGTCCGGTACCGTTCTGATTTTCCTGATATGCAAAAGCTGTATTTTCCCGTTTACCGATTACGTTCATTACATCATTAGCTTTAATTCCAACGACAATAATATTATTTATTTTTTCGATACCCTTTTTGCTGGCATTAAATACCCGTTCGACTGTAGGAATTTCCCAGATTTTGTGAAGCATTTTTGATTTGTGTGACTTAATTCTTTTTCCATGCCCCGCGGCAAGGATTATCGCTACTTCATTAAAATTATAATTTAATTCTGAAGATAATTTTTCAACTGTTTCATTGATATTTTGAACCGGTTCATTTTCCATTATTTTCCCTTTAAATTCGTCATTGTAAAAGTTAAGTATTCTTTTTCTTGTTAAGCTTATAAATCGCAACATTCAGTCCGAATGTAAACCAGAGAAGCGTCATAATCTCATGATCAAAAAAATTCATTTCGGTTAAGCCTGCAATTATCACCGTGCTTAAAGCGGCAATTGTTCCCAATACATAGGATGAAGCGAAAGAAACATCCTTCATTTCATTAAATATTTTAAAATCAATTTTGAACAGCTGAAATAGCAAAAAGCAAAAAGTAAGAAAGCCAAACAAACCGAGAGTAACAAGTATATGCACGAAGTTATTGTGCATATGTCCCTGTATTTCCTTTTCATATTTTGATTTATACTGCTTATAAAGAAACGCAAGATCAATATCTCCCACACCAAAAACAGGGTGATCCAGGAACATTTTCCATCCTGCTTTCCAAAGAGAAAACCTGACTGTATTGGCAGGCAGATAAGGATCCCATATGCTCAACAGCCGGCTTCTTTTTACAAAGGATGTAATTAGTGTATCACCTTTCACAGTCACAGAAGCAGGTACAAATTCAGTTTTTCCCAGGAATTTAAAATTGCTTAAAGAATCAGCATTCTTAATAAATATATTTTTAGATTGATCCGCCGCAATAAGCTTATTATCAGTCTTCTTCCAGAAAAACACTTTTCCTGCTTCTTTAAAATCACTTAAAAACTGTAGGGAATCTTTTGTAACACGGTAGGTATTTATTCCGCTATTGGAGGATAAATATAATAGGCTATTTAAATAATAAATTGAGTTAACAGAAAATTTTGGTTTGAATGAATAAAGTTTTGAAGCAGGAATACCATTTATCAGCTTATAAAATGACAGACCACTATCAGGAGAAAAAAATAGGATTAAACTCGAATCAGCAAAAACCCTCTTATATTTTGCAAATAAATTATTCCTGTAAATCTTGTTAAGTGTTGATGGATTTTCAAAGATCGTTAGACCGCTATCCAGGTCTAATGTGTAAAGAAATTTTCCTACAATTGCGTGTGCCACTGTAAACCCGGGTGGTAAGCATTCTGCTGCCCGAACTAAATTGCCCGCTGAGTTTTCTCTGTAGCTTATAAATCTCGTATCACTAAAATACCCAAGATAATATTGATTCCATTTTTGAAGAGAGACTATTGGGGAAGGTACTTCCATTTTTTCTAATTTTTTGGCATTACGGTACTTCAGTAAACCATCTTCATAATCTGAAATATAATAATAACCATCTGATGTTGTTAAATCATATGCTCTTCCGTCAGTTCTGAAACTGCTCAGCAGATGCAGCCTGTTATTTTCAATTGAAAATATTTTTACTTCGCTTATATTTTTTTCGTAAATAAAAAGAGCTGCTGTTAGAATCAAAAGAGGAATTACATATTTCCATTTTTTCATTAAAAAAATAATCAGAAAAATACCGAAGCCCGTTGCGAGCCATCCCGTTCTTTTGTAGGTAGCAACCAAAGCGATTATGGTAATTAAAAATCCCAAAGCAACAATTAGTTTGAACTTCAAATCTCCTTTTTCATTAATGAGGAAAGCGAAAAGGAAAACGGAAACTATACTTAAAATTTCGCTGGAAGTTATCGGGTACTGAAAAAGAGATGGCCCGGATTGTTTTACGCTATATAAATTGGCTATAAAATATTGGTATGAGAAAGCTATATAAACCAGAGAAGTTATAACTGCGGCAATTATAAAAACATTGAAAAATACTTTTGCTCTTTTAATATCGGGTGTACTTGCAACTGTAACATAGATTAATGGCATCAAAAGGAATCTGCGAGTGGCAAATAAAAGATCCTGTGGATGATTTAAAGAGAAAATTAAAGAAAAAATTTCAGCAGCTATAAACCACAATAGTGCAGTTTCAAGTCCTGTTTTTTCAAATGGGTTATCCTTTGTTATAAAAAATCTTGCAAGAAGAAGGATGAGTGCGCCATAATACCCAAGCTGGTTTACAAATATGGAATTTGTAAGGCTGGCAAGAAACACCAGCATGAAAAAAAACACGAGGTTGTCAATTGTTTTAACAATATTACTTTGTGGCATTTCTTAATCCCTGAACTGCATTTCGTACAGTTTGTTATAAAGACCCGTTTCGTCGGCGATTAGTTCATGATGTCTTCCGTGCTGAATAATTTCCCCGTAATCTATTACAAAAATATTAGTAGCATGCCTTATCGTGCTTAATCTGTGGGCTATTACAAAAGTTGTCCGGTTTTGCATCATTCTTTCTATTGCCTCCTGTACAAGCAATTCAGATTCATTATCAAGTGCTGATGTTGCTTCATCAAAAATCATTATCTCGGGATTTTTTACAAGTGCTCTTGCAATAGAAATTCTTTGTCTTTGTCCTCCCGAAAGCTTTGTTCCCCTTTCCCCGATTATTGTATCGTAACCTTTTGGCAGTTCCATTATAAAGTTATGTGCGTTTGCAGTTTTTGCAGCTTCAATTATTTTTTCCATTGGAAAGTCTTCTTTTCCGTATGCAATATTATTTCTGATAGTTTCGTTGAACAGGTAAGTTTCCTGTGTAACTATTCCCATCAGGTTCCTGAGATCTTCAATCTTCACATCTTTAATATCAAATCCGTCAATACAAATCCTGCCGGAATCGGGATCGTGAAAACGCGGAAGAAGATCTACAAGAGTTGATTTGCCTCCCCCGCTTGGACCAACAAGCGCAACAATTTCCCCCCGGTTTGCTGTAAATGAAATATTTTTTAATACAGGCTCAACACTATCTTCATAGCTGAAGTAAACATTTTCAAGCTCAATTTTATCCCGGAATCCGGAAATCTCTGTTGCTCCGGGTTTATTTTTTATAGTTGGTTTTGTGTCAAGAATTTCAAAGATTCTTTCTCCAGCGGCGCTTGCTTCCTGTATCCTGTTATTAACGCTGGTAAGTTCTTTAATAGGAGGCATCATCTGGAAAATTGCAAAAAGAAAACCAAGAAATTCACTGGCTTTTAATGTATTCTGCTGCAGTACCATTACACCGCCGTAATAAATGATAAATACACCTACTAATACACTAAGGAATTCAGTAACCGGCGAAGCAATATTTCTAATACGAACAATCCTTAGCATCATCCTGAAAAAGCTGTGTGTTTCCTTTGTAAATTTTTTATTTTCATATTTCTCCATACCGAATGCTTTAACAATTTTAACTGCAGAAATAGTTTCCTGCAGGATGCTGGTGATATCAGCAATCTTCGCCTGTACAACCGAGCTCTGTCTCCTAAGCCTTAAGCCTATCGATCCAATTATAAGCATTGAAAAAGGAAGTGCTATAAAAGCTACCAGGGTTAACTGCCAGCTAATACTTAAAGCTATTCCAAGAAACACGATAATTGTAAGCGGCTCTTTAATTAAATTTGAAAAAGCTGCTGTGATACTTGCCTGCACAATATTTACATCGTTGGTAAATCTTGAGATTAAGTTTCCAACTCTTTCTCTTTTAAAATAGCTCATTGGGAGCTGGTGAAGGTGTGAATAAGCTTCATCACGTAAATCTTTCATTGCTCCATATTCCACATATGCCATGAAATATGCCTGGAGGTAACCCGTAATATTTTTAATCAAAAAAGTTACCAGGACAAGAAAACAAATTCTCATTAATGCGTCAATCTTTGAGCCGGACAAAACAAAATCATTAAACGTCTGGGTGACTTCTTTTTTTACATCCTGTATCCATTCCGGAAGGATGCTTGTAGTTTGGTTTAATTGTTGGGTCTCCTGTACCTGTTCAGTATGAGTTGATTCTGAAAAAAGAGTATCAAGAAGAGGAATAGTAAGATAAACTGAAAGCCCGTTAAATATGGCAAACAAAAAAGTAAACGAAACAGAAGCAATTAAATGCTTCCAGTAAGGTTTAACATAACTGACTATTCTTACATATGTGTTCATTTATAAACTTATTTCCGTATCTGAATTACTAAGCTCCGGGCCTGGGAACTTCCGGAATATCCCTTAAACCGCAGCCGTTTTTAACTGAAATATGATTGATTATTTTATTTTTCTTAGAATTATAAATATAAATTGATGAGATTCTTCCAAATCCATCATCAAATATTAAAAAATCATTAATAGTAAAAAAGTTTTTAAACCCTGCACCTGTCCATTCTTTAACTAATTTTTTTTGATCTAATGAATAAACATAAAGCGAAGAGGTGTTCGGTTCTTGAGTGTATAAGCTTTGATTCGCAGTAGTTAAATCAAGTGTTGAAATAAAAATGAATTCCCTGTCATCGCTCCAGCTTATATCATTTAGAGGCTTATAGATGGATGTTATACAAAACTTGATTTTGTCTTTCATCCTTACCAAAAAAACAGAATCAGATTTAGGTTCATTAACTGTAAGTTGATATTTTGCTGAAGGTGATAGAAAATCCGGTTTCGTTTTAGGAAGCCTCGGATATCCATCTTTCGTTATATCATAAGTCTTTGTTTCTTCCTGCAGAACTCTTCCGTAAATATTAAAAATAAATGTGGTTTGATTAATAAATGTTGAAACCTTCTTATCCCAGGAGTTTAATACAATCCTGAAAACAATTTCGGATTCCCATCTTGAAAATACCTGCAGACCGCTTCCGATTTCCCTGACAAATTCGGGCTTTGAGGAAGTATCCGGGATTACATACAACTTTGCATTTTTAATAAAAGGGAAAATTCCCTCTTTGCCTGTTTTACTTGCTGTTAAAAAAAATGCTGAAGAATGGTTGTCCGAATAGGAAAGCTCAACTACTTCTTCATCTTCGTTGCTCCAGAATTCTGAATACGAACTATCAGCCACCCGGTATTTATACAATCCGGGTTTTTCGTTTGTCATTCCCACAAAAATGAATGAAGTAAATTTCCTGGTAATTGTTTTCTCAGGTTCTTCATATTCTTTTCTGCCGCACGAAATGAATAGTATTGGAAATTGAATAACTATTAAAAAAAATATTTTCATTTATAACCCGGCAGTATTTAAGAAGACTTTGAGAATAAAATTAACGAAATCCATAAAATATCCCCATAAAGGAGAATAAATGAAAATAAGAAGCACTATTGATCCATAAAGTCCGAGGCTTAGGAGTTTGGCTGTCATTTTATTCGGGAAGATGTCAAACAGAATATGAGAACCATCCAGGGGAGGTATAGGTAATAAATTAAATGCGAAGAGAAAAACATTAAAGAACACACCGTACCAGAATAAATTCACCACGTATTGCGAAGCATTGCTATGATAAATTGATATAAAGAAAATGAAAAATATTATAGCAAGCAAAAAATTAGAAAAGGGTCCGGCAAACGAAACCACGGCATCATCGCGCAATTGATTTTTAAATTTGCGTCTGTCGATCGGAACAGGTTTTGCCCATCCGATTAAAGCAAATCCCGATGCAAAGGATGCAAGAGGCATAATCAGGGTTCCGATTAAATCGGCATGCTTAAATGGATTTAACGTTAGTCTTCCCCGGCTTTTTGCAGTGTCATCTCCGAGCTTATTTGCAAGAAGGGCATGAGCAAATTCATGAACTGTAATTGAAAGTAAAAACATAGGGAGAAATGTTATGAAAGAAATAATTTTATTGCTAACCTCAATACCGGACAAACTAACCTCTTGGATGAAAATCTCTGTGAACCTGTTTAATATAGTCTCTGTCTATGTGCGTATAAATCTGTGTGGTTGAAATATCTGCATGCCCTAACATTTCCTGTACTGCCCGGAGATCGGCTCCGCCTTCAAGCAGGTGAGTTGCAAAAGAATGTCGGAAAGTATGCGGATGAACTTCTTTATCAATCTTTGCCTCCTTTACATAACGGTCTACAATTTTCCATACGCCCATCCGGGAAAGTTTTGTTCCTCTGGTATTCAGAAACAGGTAGTTTTCGCTTTTACTTTTCTTTTCAAGTAAGGGTCTGCCTTGCTTCAGGTACTCGGTTACCCAATTAATTGCACTGCTCCCTATTGGGATAAGTCTTTCTTTAGAACCTTTGCCAAAGACCCGAATGATTTCTTCTTTAAAAAAAAGACCGGAAATTTTCAGATTAATTAATTCACTAACTCTTATTCCGCATGCATAAAATAATTCAAGCAATGCTTTATCACGCAAGCCAAACTTAGTAGTAACGTCGGGTTGAGAAAGTATTGTATCAATTTCATTTATCGTTAAAACCTGGGGTAATTTTTTAGAAAGTTTGGGCGAGGGAATTTTATCAACCGGGTTCCCGGTTATATACCTGTTCTGGAATAAATATGAAAAGAATCCTTTTAAGGAGGAATGATACCTTGAAGCCGAGCTGCTCGATAATCCTATTTCATTGAGAAATTTAAAAAATTCTGTAAGATGGTTGTACTTAATCTGCTGAGGATCATTAATATTATAATTCTGGAGAAACTGTACGAGATTTGTAATGTCATTCCTGTAAGATGCAACCGTGTTTTCTGATAAATTCTTTTCTAGTTTCAGCACAGAAAGATATTCATCGAGAAAGATTTTCATTGTCCTTCTTTCTTCTCCGGTTCACCTTTTTCCATCTCTTCCTGCTTCGGATAACGTATTCTGCGGTGATGCTGACCTAAAAGGATACTGATAAAAGCTTCTTTAATTTTATTTATATCACTGAAGGTAATCGGGGAATTATCAAGCTGTCCATCCTCAATTCTGCTTGAAATAATTTTATCAATTACGTTCTCTACCTTAACAGGTTCGGGATTCTCAATTGATCTGACTGCAGATTCACTACCATCAGCAAGCATTATTATGGCGGTTTCCTTTGAGTTGGGTTTGGGACCGGGATAACGGAAATCGTCTATATTTACCTTTTCTTCGCCGTAAAGTTTCTTCGCTTTTTCATAGAAAAATGTCATAGCCATAGTACCATGATGCATAGGTATAAAGTCTATAATTTCCTGTGGAATATCATATTCCTGGGCAAGCTCAATTCCTTCTTTAACGTGTCGACTTATCAGCTCAATACTCTCTTCCGGAGTAAGGTTTTCATGTATATTCTGATTGTTTAACTGGTTCTCAACAAAATTCTGGGGAGTAATTATTTTTCCAACATCATGGTAATAAGCACCGACACGCGCGAGTAAAGGATTAGCTCCAATTTTTTCTGCCGCTGTTTCTGCAAGAGTTCCCATTGTCATTGAATGGTTAAAAGTGCCGGGCGCTTTCCTTGCAAGCTCTTTCAACAATGGTCTGTCGAAATTGGAAAGCTCAAGAAGAGTAAGATCGGTAGTTATTCTGAAAAATTTTTCAAAGAAGATAAGCAGTCCGTAAGTAAGCACAGGGCTTATTAAAGCATTTGTTGAAGCAAATGATAGTTCGATCATGAGTGATTCAATTGGTGCAAATCTTTCCATTCCAAACGCAATAACTGCAATAGCATAACCAAGTAGAATGAATAAAAATGATCTGAAAATTTGCGAACGGTTTTTAATATCCCTCACAGTATACACAGCCAGTGCACCTGCAAAAATATTCATTACCGCAAAAGTGTAATCATTTCCTCTTAGTGCACCTGTTATCAGGGAAATTATTATAGTTGAATAAAACCCGACGCGTGAATCAAAGATGATTGTTAGAAGCATTGTTGCCGCAGGTATAAAAATAAGGAACTGCAGCGGAACATCAACAGTGATCTGGTTTATTAAAAATGTTACAAAACAAACAAAAACGAATATGATTGTAATAAGAAGAATTTTTTGGTTATCATAAAATATTTTCTTCCTGAAAAGGAAAAGGTAAATTGATAACAATGAAACAAGCAGTGAGATGTGAAAAAATTTTCCCACCAACTGAAGCCAGAATCCACCCTCACCTATCATTTCTCCCTTAGCTGCTTTATATGAGTCTATCTTTAATTTCGCTTCTTTGGTTATCCTGTCGTGTTTGGCGATTATCCTTTCATTTTCATTTACAATCCCGACATACTTTGATACATTACTTTTAGCCTGATCAATTTCTTCATCAGTTGCCTGCTGATTAAATGTAATGTTCGGGTTAATAAAATGAATTGCATATTCATCTAACGCATTTTTCAGATCTTCCGAATACCGCATCTGTGCGATTTCATTTTGAACAATGTTCACCGCACTCTTTAAATCAAGAAATTTATCTGCCGATTCTATTTTATCTACATTTCCCGTACGAACAGCAATACTATCCTTACCGTTAACCGGAATCTGATTTATTATCCCGGTTTTATAAACTTCAGCAATCATATTATTGAGGTTGCCCAGGATATCATTCAGGTTTCTCCTTTGCAGCATATTTCTTTCCTGATGCCGCAGGTTCTGAAAAGTACTAAAAGACGGAGTGCTGAGAAACGTAGGATTTAAATTTTCCTGTCCTTCTGTTGAAAGTGTGCTATCGATAATCCTGATAAGAAAAGCATCATAACTATTTACCGAATCGAGTACTTTATCAATTGTTTCAGGCTGCTTTATATAAACAGGATAAACACTATTAGCAGCATCTTTCAATTCTGCCTGGTATGTCTTCTGGTCTTTTAAGATCGGAAAACTGAATGGTGCAATCAGATCATCATGAATCCAGATTGAACCGACAGTAACTTCAGATTCAATTGATTCGCCTTTGGGAAACATTAAAACTATAAGTATAACGGCGCTTAATCCGATTAAGAATTTTAGTTTTAAGCCGCTTTTACTATGAGCTTCTTTCTTCATTATTTACTTGTCTTCGCTTTTAAAATCATTTCTATAAACTCTCCCACACCTCCGTGGTTATTATCCTTCGAGGTGATATAATCAGCGTTCTTTTTAATTTCAGCTACTGCATTCGCAATAGCTACTTTAAAGCCGCCAACCTGGAAAAGGCTTAGATCATTATACCAGTCACCAATTACAGCTGCGTGATCCTTCTTAACGTTTAGGGATTTTAATAATCTTTCAAATCCCATTCCTTTTGAAGTTCCTTTGTTTCTTATTTCAAGATAATAAATGTTATCACGGCTTTGTGATTTGAAATAAGAACGATTCAGACCAAAAGTATAAGGGAAACCTAATCGGTTGTACACGTATTTCAGGTTATCACTGTTATCTGATGCCATTACAACTTCCAGTGTTCTGTCACAAAAATTTTCATAAGATGGTACTTCCTCATAAAGGGCGCCAAATTTTTCCATAACTTGGGGTATTACTGAATTCCTTTCAGTAAAAAAAATTGCATCATCGTGGCAAAGAGCTATATTAAGTAAAAAGGAATCTGCCATCGCAATAGCTTTTCTAACATACCTTTCCTTGACGAAAGATTCAAACAAAATTGTGCCTTCCGGGTGGCTCTTAATGAGTGCCCCATCCATAGAAATCAGGGGAATATCAATGCTCAGTTCTGTTGCTATATCTATTATTGCTGAATGAAGCCTTCCGGTTGCAAGTGTAAAATGAACATCATATTTAGGAAGCTGAGTTACTAATTTTACTACTTCCTTATCAATAAATCCTTCATCCGATAAAATAGTGCCGTCAATGTCTGATACGATAACTTTAATATTTTTTAGTATATCTTTTCTTCTCATTACTATGCAGAAAAATGAGTAATAATTGTCTAAAAATAACGATTATTTGGTTAATGTTTTCCAGCCTGCAGCACTTAAGTTCTTATAGATAATAATGATGGAAAGAATAGCTGCTAAAGTAAAGATTATCGTCCGTACAAAATCTCCCAAAATAAGACTGCCTGTTCCGAATAAAAAAGAATAAACCAGGATCACACCTGCAATCCAGTTTATAAACATTTTCAAAAAACCTGTATCACTTTTAACATCAGGAATCTTTACAGATATTTTTCTCCACAGTATTCCACCGGGGTGAATCCTACGATAGAAATTAAATAATGTTTCTTCACTTGTCGGCTTTGTTAAAAATGTTACAATAACCCAGGTAAAGGTTGTGCAGCTAACAAGAATGAATAATGTCGAGGGAAACTCAACACCGTTCAATTTTAACAACGGATAGATGATAAAAGGAGTGATCATTGCAGAAATTTCGGACCACGCATTAATTCTCCACCAATACCACCTTAAGATAAGAACAAGCCCTAACCCAGCTCCGCACTCCATAATAAATACCCAGGCTCCTGAAATTGTAGTGATAAATAAAGTAACTATTGCTGAAACAATCATAAGTAAAACGGTTGCTATGCGTGAAGCTTTAACGTAATGGGTTTCATTTTTATTTTTATTAAGGAATCTTCTGTAAAAATCATTAATAAGATATGAAGTTCCCCAGTTAAGCTGTGTGGCAATTGTGCTCATATAGGCTGCAAAAAAAGCCGCGACAAGCAATCCTTTTAACCCTGACGGAAGAAAGTCATTCATCGCATAAATATAACCCAACCCTTTTTGATCAGCGGCAAGGTTTGGATAAAGTACTAAGGAACAAAGAGCTACGATTATCCACGGCCACGGACGAATTCCATAATGAGCAATCTGAAAAAACAGGGTAGCAAAGAGAGAATTTTTTTCATCTTTTGCAGACATCATTCGCTGCGCAATATAACCGCCGCCGCCGGGTTCTGCCCCGGGATACCATGAAGCCCACCAGATAATTCCCACATAAGCAAGAAAAGAAGTTACTGATAATGAAAACGCGAGCCCGACATCTTTAACATTAGATATAACAGGAAGAAATTTGAAAGTATATTCAGGAAGTTTATGCTGTAAGCCTTCAATACCGCCAACCTGACTCGAATTAACAACTATAACTGCGAGAACAATGCAGCCCGACATCGCAATGAAAAATTGAAATGCATCTGTTATAACAACTCCCCATAAACCGGAAAGAGCCGAATAAAAAGCGACAATCATCATACAGGCAAACACATAATAAATAACCTGCGATTCAGGAATCCCAAACATTCCTGTTAAAATAGAAGCCATCGCTTTATTTACCCAGCCCATTATAATGATGTTCATGAACAGTCCGAGGTATACTGCACGAAATGCCCTTAAAAATTTTGCAGGTTTCCCGGAGTATCGAATCTCTGCAAATTCAACTTCAGTCATAATTCCTGCTCTCCTCCATAACTTTGCAAAGAAGAAGACAGTTAGCAATCCGCCGAAAGCAAAATTCCACCAGACCCAGTTTCCGGCAACGCCGTTCTTCGCAACTAATTCGGTAACAGCAAGCGGTGTATCAGCAGCAAATGTAGTTGCAACCATAGATAATCCCGCTAAATACCATGGGAGATTTCTACCGGAAAGGAAAAATTCATCAGTGCTTTTACCCGCTCTTTTTGTATAGTAAAGAGCAATGCTCAGAGAGAAGATAAAATAAGCCGCAATGATTAAGTAGTCTATCGCTGACATATAATCACCTAAATACTTGTCTTTCTAAAAAAAGAAGTCAGATAGCCTGATAGTAATGTTACAGCAACACCAATAATTGTAAACCATGTCCATGCTACAATTTTAAATGAAATAACAAAAACCATTACAAGTATTCCAAGAGTAAAACCAACTAGAGCATTTGATTGGTTAACTCTTCTGAAAAGCAGCCCTAAAAGGAATGTGCCAAGCAATCCGCCATAAGTAAATGAAGCAATGCTTAATGCAAGCTCTACAACAGCGGTAGATGTGTTCATAAAAAACAATGCAGATAATACAAGCATTGCTGCCCAGAATATGGTAATAATACGTGAAATAAATAAATCATTTCTTTTAACACCGAAGACGGGCTGAAATAAATCCATCATAGTTGAAGAGGAAAGAGAGCTCATTGAACCTGCCAAGGTAGACATAGCTGCAGCAAATAATCCTGCTATTATTATTCCCGAAACTCCCGGCGGGAGAACATTAATTATAAAATGAGGAAATATCTCATCGGGTTTTAAGTTAATTTTTCCATAATATGCGTATAACAAAACTCCAAGAATAAGAAATAATGCAAATTGAAAGATTATGATTACCCCACTTCCGATTACAGCTTTTTTACTTTCCTTTAAATCTTTTGCTGCAAGCAATCTCTGTACTATTAATTGATCCGTTCCATGAGAAGCCATTGATAAAAAAGCTCCTCCTAACATTCCGCCGATTAATGTGTAAGGATTTGTAAAGAATTCTTTTATTGTACCTTCAAAACCAAAATTAATAATCTGGAATTTATCACCACCAGAAGCTGCCACAGCAACTGAGTTCCATCCATCCGGCAACAGATTCAAAATAAAGAATCCTGCAAGTAAAGCTCCGAAGATATAAATGAACATTTGAATTACATCAACCCAGATGATTCCTTTTACGCCACCAGTATAGGTATAAACCAATGAAACAACTGCAATTATAATTATTGCCAGCGGGTAGTCAATATTTAAAAGAAGCTTTAAAGGAATTGCAGTAGCAAATAACCTTACACCATCGGCGGCAGTTCTTGTAAATAAAAAAACTATCGATGCATAATTTCTTGCTTTACTTCCAAACCTGTTTTCGAGGAATGTATAGGCTGTTTTTAATTCACCCTTATAATAAGCGGGAAGAAAGAGAGTTGCTACAATGATTCGTCCAATTAAATATCCAAATGCTACCTGGAGAAAATTAAGGTTGGTTAAATAGGATAAGCCCGGAATTGAAATAAAAGTAAGTGTGCTTGTTTCTGCGGCAACAATTGAAAAGCAAACTGCCCACCATGGAACAACTTTCGAACCGAGGAAATAATCTTTTACTGTTCTTTGCTTTCCCCCCGAGATGATACCGAAAACCGCTATGCCGATTAAGTAAACCGCAATGATAACATAATCGAGCGATCTTCCATTCAATAAATTATTCCTTCTTTAGTTCACCGAAGGCTTCATCTACTGTTGCGCAAACCGGCAGTACACGGTCTAATTGGGTTATTTTAATTAATGAATAAACTTTTTCAGAAGGTGCGGCGATTCTCATTGAGCCGCCGTTAAGGTTTAAAATCCTGTTTGCAACAAGAATTGCACTTAACCCCGAGCTGTCACAAGTTTCAACTTCACTCAAATCTAAAATAAGTTTATTAATCCCTTCAACTTTAAGAAGCATTGTAAATTCACCTTTAACCAAACCTGAAATATTAGTATCTAATCGTTTCTCATTCAATTTGAATATTGTTATATCGTTGATCCTTTTGATCTCAAAATTCATATAACTTCCTCAAAACATTTTTAAGCAATTTAATAAATTTTTATAAGAATTCTCAGCCTCAGGATTTTTATTAATAACCTGGATATTGTAAAACTTATCCGGTTCACCTACCACAAATCCCATCTTATAAGTTGCTTTAAGACGATTAATAATATAACGGCAGTATAGATTTTCCTGCCTGTTTAAATCAATTACAGTTTGAAATCTCATCTGGTCAAGCTTATCACTTATCCTTTTTGAGGGAAGATTAAGTTTACTAACGTCATCAATAGTGTAGCCGATTGCTTTCTGACGAAACTTAGCCGGGAGTAAATTAACTTTGAAATCATGTGTAAACACTGTAACGCTTTTCCTGTTTTCATCAAGGTAATTTAAAATTGGAAAAGAATGATTGAAATCGGTTTCATTTTCCGGCATAACAACAAAAAAATTAAATGATCTTTTAAAGAAATCCCTGAAATTATGTTCTGTTATTTCAAAATCTTTAAGTTTATTCTTAACAAGTAATCCTGCTATTTTATCTTTTAACTGTCCGATCATTTCTTTTCAATTTCTTCCAGATGTTTAATAAATTCTTTTTCATTCATAATCGATATTCCGAGTTTTTCAGCTTTTGTCATTTTAGAGCCTGCATTTTCACCCGCAAGCAAGTAATCGGTGTTTTTACTTACAGATGAAGTAACCTTCCCTCCAAACATAACAATTTTATCACTGGCTTCTTCACGTGAAAAATCTGAAAGAGTTCCGGTTAAAACAAAAGATTTTCCGGTGAAGAAAGTTTCTTTTTCTATTTTCTTCCCGGATGTAAAATTTAATCCATGTTTTTTTAACCGATCAATAGTTTTCATGTTATGCTGCTCGGAAAAAAAATTTACAACGCTTCTGCTGATACTTGGTCCTATTTCATGGATTTGTTCAATTATTTCTTCATCAGCATTCATTAATTCGTCGACCGTATTGAAGTAATCAGCAAGCTTTTTTGCGGCGCCGGAGCCAACATACCGTATCCCGATTGCAAATAAAACTTTCTGAAAAGGCTGTTGTTTACTTTTTTCAATTGAATTTAAAAGATTATCCACGCTTTTTTCACCAAGACGTTCTATTGCAATTAATTCTTCACGTTTATTTTTTAATTCGTAAATATCGGCATATGTATGAAGAAATCCCATTTCAACAAAAAGATTAATTAAAGCCGAACCTAAACCCTCAATATCCATTGCACCACGCGCTGAAAAGTGTTCCAGTCTTCCTTTTATTTGTGCCGGGCACTCGGTGTTTTCACAATAGTAAGCAACTTCATCGGGTGGTTTAAAAAGTGGTGATTTGCAGACCGGACAGTTTTTCGGCGGCTGAACGGGTTTGCTTTTTACAGGTCTTTCATCTTTTACAACCGAAACTATTTTTGGAATAACATCACCGCCTTTTTCAATTACAACTTTATCTCCTTCCCGTATATCTTTTCTTCTTATTTCATCAAGGTTGTGAAGAGTTGCCCTGCTAATTGTTGAACCGGCAAGAAAAACAGGCTCGAGTTCGGCAACGGGTGTTATTGTTCCGATTCTACCAACCTGCCAGGTAATTTTATGGAGGCGCGTAAACGCCTGCTTTGCCTTAAACTTAAAAGCAACTGCCCATCGGGGCGACTTAGCAATGTTCCCCAATATTTTCTGCTGCTTTAAAGAATTTACTTTGATTACCGCACCATCTACTTCATATTCAAGTGAATCTCTTTTTTCCTCAAGCTTATGGCAGGCTTCGATTACTGCATCAATATTTTTACACAGCTTATACTCAGTGTTTACATTAAAGCCAAGCTTTTTAAGCATCTGAAGATTTTCATACTGTGACTCGTAATTTTCTTCCAGACTTATCAAAAAATAAGTAAATATATTCAACGGACGTTTTGCAACAACCTGTGGATCCTGCAGCTTAAGTGTTCCTGCTGAGGAATTACGGGGATTAGCAAACAGTTTTTCTCCTTTTGCTTCTCTTTCTTCGTTCAGTTTTAAAAAATCTTTCAGCTTCATAAAAATTTCACCGCGTACTTCAATATTACTGAAAGAGTAGGGAAGTGAATTATTTTTAAATCTTAACGGAACCGAGCGGATTGTTTTTACATTATTGGTGATTTCCTCTCCGACAAAACCGTCCCCTCTTGTTGCTGCCGTTACAAGGTAATTATTAATATAGTGTAAACTCACAGAAGCACCATCAATTTTGGGCTCTACAACATATTCAATTTTTTCTCCTTCCGGTAATCCTTCTTTTACTCTACGATCAAAATCGAACAGCTCATCTTCATTATAAGTATTTGCAAGACTAAGCATTGGAAGTAAATGAGTGACAGGTTTAAATTCTTTTGTAAGATCAGTTCCTACACGTTGGGTCGGGGAATCGGAAGTAATCAGATCAGGGTTTTCTGATTCAAGCTTTTCCAGATCCTTCATTAAGGCATCGTATTCCTGATCGCTTATTTCAGGTTCCGCAAGGACATAATAACGGTAATCGTGCTCTCTTATTTCTTCGCGTAAATCTTCAATTCGTTTCTGAGCCTTCGTCGCCATTATTTATTCCTTTTTCAGGTGGTTTCTTAAGATATTCCAGACCTTTTGAATTAATCATAACATACGAAACTGTTGATTTAGGGTTAAATGCAAGAGGCTTATTGTTAAGTTGTAATTTGATAGCCAATGATTTGCCGAATGTAATTTTAAAATTATCTCTCGCTTCAATTGCCTTCTGTGAATTAGGGAAAAGTATGAATTCTTGCTCGGCGGAATCGTCGAAAATAATCTTTACCCAGGAAGTATCAGTCGTCATGATTAATAAATTCAAGCTATCTGAAGAAACCGACCGGGCTTGAGAAGTATCGGAAACAGTCCCGGGTTTTTCTTCATACCTTTGCTGCGATTCTGAAATAACTTCATCATACGGTTTTTCAGGAACCACAATCTCGCTGCTGCTATTGAAAAAGAGCAAGTATATTAACCCGAACACAATTATTATTCCGCCGATTACAGCCCCAATAAAGTAACTACTTTTATTTCCGGTTTTTAAATCACTTCTTTTAGCAGATGTTGCATCAAACATAGTTACAGGCTGTGAATAAACAGTATCTGACTGGTTAGCTGAATGTTTTACTTCCCTGAACTTTTCGGTTTTTTCTTCGGGTTTTGCTTCAGCTGGTTTTTCTTCTGTGCTTTTTTCCTCTGCTGTTTTTTCAATTTCATCACTTACTTTTTCTTCAGTCTGCGTTTCACTTTTCTTCATATGGAAGACCTTCTTTAGCAGCGTCATATTTTTTTAATGTTACTTCTACATTTAAGCCCACAACGCTGGCATATTCTTTAATGAAAGCTTTAACGTAAAGCTCGGGAAGAAAACTAAGGTTTCCTTCTTCCATTGCTTCTAAAAATTTTATATCAATCCGGGTCTTTGTTGATAATTGTTTTAATGTAAGATTATTTCTAACCCGTGCTTCCTTTAATTCTTCTGCTAATTTATCGAACATTTCCTATTGTATTTTTTTTTGATTTTTATATTCTGACTAATTTTGCTGCAAAAGCACCGTCCATCTGATGCGAATGCGGAAAGGTTTGAATACAACCATTTGGATCAATTATTTCTGCCGGGAAAGAACCGGCAGCATTTTCAAGCTTAAATTCAGAATGTTCTGTAAGAAATTTATTTACAATTTCCCAGTTCTCTTCCGGTTCAATCGAGCAGGTACTGTAAACTACCACACCCTGCGGTTTAACCAATGTTGATGCTTTTTCAAGCAAGCTGTATTGAAGCTCTGTCATTCTTCTTATATCAAGAAGATCTTTTTTCCACTTAATGTCAGGTTTTTTACACAGCGTTCCCGTTCCAGAGCAAGGTACATCCGCAAGCACACGATCGAATCCGGAATCATCATAACTTAAAGCATCTGTTTCTATCAGCTTAATAGAATTTATACCAAGCCGCTTAATATTTCTTTCCATAATATTTAAACGCGCTTCAAACCTATCAATAGAAATAATTTCACCTTCGTCGTGCATACGACCGGCAAGGTAAGCAGATTTACCGCCGGGCGCAGCACACATATCAAGAACTCTCATTCCGGGTTTAACATTTAAAAGCCTGCAGGAGAGACCGGCGCTCTCATCCTGAATATTAAAATAGCCTTCAGCGTAATATTGCCATGCTGTTATGTTAGTTAAGTTTTGAAGCTTAAAAAATTCAGGTAGAAATTTTCCCGGTTTATATCTCAGGTTAACTTTGTTCAGCAACTGCTTAAACTCATCGGGATTAGTCTTAAGAGCGTTAACTTTCAAAGTCAAAAAAGGTTTCTCATTATTTGCAGCAAGCAGCCTCTCCGTAGCTTCTTTTCCAAATCTTGCAAGGTATCTTTTAACCATCCAGGAAGGATGTGAATAATAAGCTGCAAGATAGCCCGGCAAGTCCTCTTCAGGATCGGGATAACGGATTGCGTTTTTACTGCGAATTATATTTCGAAGTATGGCATTTGTAAGATCAGCAGGTTTCTGTCCCTGGAGCTTTTTCACAAATTCTACTGCTTCATTAACCACGGCAAAATCAGGCACACGATCTAAAAACATTATCTGGTACAAAGCAACTCTTAATCCGTTTTTAAGATTAGGGATTGCCTTGGAGAATTGTCCTTTATAAAATCCATTTAATATCCAGTCAAGTCTTCCCATCCATCTTACAACACCATGTACGATTTCATAAAGAAGTGCTTTGTCAGGACCGGTCAGTTCACTGTTCCGCATTTCATTGTCTAGTAATCTCTCAAGGTATGAATCGGTTCTCTCAACGCGGTTTAAGATTTTAACTGCAAGACCTCTTACTCCCGAATATAAATCTCTGACTTTGTGTTCTTCGAACTGTTCCATTATTATTAATTCTGTCTTTCGCTTTTAGTATTATTGAAAATTGTGTTAAAAAGATCTTCATCTGCTTTTGTCATAGCAATATTTCTTCTCTCCATTACTTTCTTAGCGGTTGCAATACTTTTATTAACATCATAAGTTTCCATGTTTTCCTTACCGCCCCACGAGAATGAAGGAATAAATTTTTCCGGGAAGCCGCTACCAAAAATATTACAGGAAAAACCTGCAATTGTCCCCGTGTTGAACATTGAGTTAATGGCAGACTTTGAATGATCTCCTATTACTAAACCAAGGAACTGAAGACCGGTATCGATCTTCTTTCCGTGAAGATTGAGTTGAATGGTGCTGTAATTATTTTTTAAGTCGCTGCAGTTTGTGTCAGCACCGAGATTTACCCAGCTACCAAGATAAGCATGACCAAGAAACCCGGAATGCTGCTTATTGGAATAAGGCATAATGATCGAATCTTCGACTTCTCCGCCTATCTTACACACCTTTCCAATGGACACATTTTCATAAATAACTGCGCAGCTTTTTATTTTACAATTATCATCAATGTACACCGGACCCTCAATTACGCTGTTTGGATAAATCTCAACATCCTTTCCAATATAAATAGGACCATTAGAAGCATCTATCACAACTCCGGGCTTTATTACACTTCCTGCTTCTATAATAATATCATCTTTGTTTATAAGATTCACACTTCTGAAAAGTCTTGCATCTTCTGAGATTGCGGGAGAGTTAATATATTTAAAATCCTGTCTCAATTTTGAACCATTATTTTTTATCAAATCCCAGATGAAATCGACCGTTTCAATTTCAACTTTTTCTTCCGGTACTCCTTCAAAGAGTGAAATATTAATTAAATCTGAAAATTTATCTTTGATTTTGTTTATAGTATTGGAAGTAATTTTGGCAGATATCAGGATGTCATTTTTTATGAAAACTTTTTCGGCGGAGTTTTTAGTTAGTATCTCGTAAAAAGCTTCATCAATAAGAACTCTGCCATTTATAAAGAGATAATTGTCGTCATTTAATTCATTCACCTCAACACCGGGGTTATTCTGTTTTACGGTTTCTTCAAGGTATTTTCTGCAAAAAAGCGAGATTTTAGCATTAGGGAAAAATCTTAAAATCTTCCGGCGAAGAGTACTCATTCCATATAAAAGATCATATACGGGACGCGACAAAGAAAGAGGATAAAAATTATCCGTAAGAGTGTCTTCAAAAATACTTATACGCATCTGTGTCCTTTTATTAAAGAATGTTCGATAATTTAATATTTTTTAAGGTAAGATTCCCGTATGTTAATAAGTGAAAATCAAAAGAAGCACTCCGCAAAAAATATTAAAAATGATTTGAGTATAATTATTTATTAATAAACTAAACTCATTTGTTGAAAATTATTGAATTAAAATGATTAATGACAGGTGCAAGGTAAGTACGAAATTTGCAGAACTAACAGAAGCAAAAAAAGCCGGCAATGATACCGGCTTTAATTCTTAATAAAAAATTAGGCTACTCTTAACTTTTCTTTGCGTATTTTCTCTTGAACTTCTCGACTCTACCTGCTGTATCTAAGAGCTTCTGTTTTCCGGTGAAAAATGGATGTGATGCACTTGAGATTTCAAGTTTTACGAGAGGATAAGTATTGCCATCTTCCCATTGAATTGTTTCATTTGTTTGTATCGTAGATCTTGTTAAAATTGAATAATCTGCAGATGCATCCTGGAATACAACGGGTCTATAATCCGGGTGAATTCCTTTTTTCATAGCAATATCCTGATTTAGTTAATACTGAAAAATTTGAACAATAAATATAGGAAAGACTGCAGAAATTAACAAAGCAAAATCCAGGTTCTTTTATTATTTAAGCCTGTCTCTGTACATCAATTCCATCTGTTCTTTTAGCTGATTTAACTCAGTTTTTTGCTCATTTGAAAGGTTTACCTGTCGGAAATTAAGTCCGGCTTTTTTAACTGGGTAATCTGTTATTCTGCCTGAAGCAAAAGTGATATGTATATATTCATCATCGGCAGATTTATTTTCTGCAATATTTCCTTTATCTGACATCGTAACGGGATTTTCTTTTTCGCTGTCCTTCGCTTTATCCACAGGTTCACTATGAGCTGCGCCTTCTTGTTGAATTCCCGAAGAACTTTTTGGTGAAGAAACTTCATCACTCCGCATATTCTTTTCTAAGGGGGCAATCTTATTTGCTCTTAAAGATAAGGTTACATCCTGTCTTTCGCGGGGAGTTGTTGAAAAAGGACTTTCCTGGGTTAAACCGGGATCGTTTAATATGAAAATTAAAAGAATTGCTGTAAGTGCCAAAGCTGCAGCAGGAATTATACGGGAGGGAATAAAAATAGTCTGCCAGAAATTTTTTTCAACAGGATATTTTTCCGAATTAATTCTACGCATTAAATCAGCCTCAAAATTTGCAGGTGCTTTAACCTGTTGAAGCTGCCTTAGTATATTTTTTACATCCCTGAACTCTGTGTCTTCATTCAATTCCACAACAATACCTTTACTCTTTATAAATGTCTTCCAATAATTTTTGGAGCTGAGCTCTTCCTCTATTAATGCGGGACTTTACTGTTCCTACTGTTATCCCGCTTATATCAGAAATCTCTTCATAAGATAGTCCCTGGATATCTCTTAAAATAACCATTTCCCTGTATGCAGGGGAAACCTTCTGAATGGCTTTCTGAATTATTTCATCTTTAATTCCACTGTCGGTCATCTGGTCGGGACGATAGCTTTCATCAGGGATATCAAATGTTTCGTCTTTTTCATCGCCATAAGCATTAATAGAAAAGAACTTTCTTCTTCTGCGTCTCTGGTATTCAGTTCTGGCAAGATTTCCTGCAATTGTGTATATCCATGTTGAAAATTTTGCGATAGAACTATAAGAATCTTTATAACGGTAAACTTTAATGAACGCTTCCTGAACTACATCCATACATGATTCATAATCACCGAGAAACCTGAAGACATAATTTGTCAGAGGGTTTTTATATCTCTCCACAAGAATTTCGTAAGCCTTAACAGTATTGTTTTGCTGAAACTCAAGAATTAATTCTTCATCTGTAAGATCGAACAGATTCTTGTCAGTCAACTTCACTTATACTTTCTGAGATTTCGATTGTTTCCAGAATTATACAACAAATTAATTAAAAAACTTCAAATAGAGAAAGAAAATGAGATTGTGAAAATAAATACAAATAAGTGTCTATTATTCTATGCAGTCGGTTTCTGCTCCCCGGCATTAAAAATTTCAGTTAAAAGAATGGTAATAATATTTTTATTATCTGTTGATGTAGTTTTAACGGAAATATCTGCATTAAGTAATGCTCTTGAAATGTTTATCAGTTCTTTATCTGAGTACAGTCTTCTAGCATCATAATATTTTTTCAAATAAAACGGATGAGTTCCCACAATCCTTGCCGATTCATATTCGGAAATTTTAGAAGCCTTAAGTTCATTTATCCTCAATATTCCGGTGAAAAATTTGGTAAGCATATGAATTATAAATACCGGTTCCGCTCCCTTTTCTAAAAGATTAAATGCAATTTTAAAAGATTTCTGTTTGGCTTTTGTGGTCAATGCGTCCTGTAAATCGAAGATTGTATATTCTTTAAATTTTGCAGATAAGGATTCAATACTTTCTATGCTGATTTCCTTTTTATCTCCGAGGAATATAAATACTTTCTCAAGCTGGGTTTCAATCAGGTTCCTGTTTTCTCCAACCATCTCAACAAAAACCGAAGCAACATCTCTTGAAATACTCTTACCATTCTCTCCGACAAATTGTACTACCCAGTCTATAAGATTATTTCCCTTTAGTTCGACTGCCTCATATATAAAATTATTTTCAAGAAGAGATTTATATGGTTCTGATGCCAGGCTTGAAATAGCGCCGTTGTGAACCAATACAAGATGTGTAAATTCAGCAGGTGAATTTATATAGCTGATAAGAATTTTCTTGTTATTTATTTTTTCAAACTCTTTGACGAGAATAAATTTCTTTTCAGAGCCAAACGGAAAAGAAGAAGCAATTGAAATAATTTCGGATAGATTTTTATCTTCAGCATAAATTACTTCTTTATCGAAATCAGATGTTAGAAAAGGTTCAACATATTTTTCCAGATCTTTAATTGTTTTATCAAGGCTAAAAGTATCTTCGCCAAACAAATAATAAACAGGAAGGATTTTCCCGGAAGAAATATCTTTCGATACATTCAAAATTGAAGGAGCTTTTATTCTACTTTTCGCCATAAGTCTTTTTCAGTTTTTCGTATTTCATTGCACGGGAGAGAAAGAATGCTAACCCGCCCCAGACCAATCCCACTACTATCACCATTGTTATTACCGCAGAAATTGCCATTAGGCCTCAGAGTTTTTATTAAATGTATATTTAACCATTAGCTTATTAAGCGAAATAAATATAATAAGAATAATTGCCCACTGGAAAATTGCAGTACCGGCATTTTCAATATGAAAGGGATTCCACCATTCAGGATCCCAGCTTACAGACGAAATCAGCCACCATAAAATTAATACAACAACCTGTATCGGGATTAAAATTCCAATTACAAAATTGTACCACTTCCCGATTTTCACATCGCTGCCGTAACCGTTTATTATTTCTGTTCTGAATTTATTAATCCCATATTTCATAATTGAAAAAGAAATAAAGGCTCCGCTTAAAATCAAACCAACTCCCCAAACCCAATCCTGGTTTGTAAAGAAATTGAGATTTAAAGCCGATGGGATTCCTAATACGAATCCTGCCACGGCGACAAAAATAATTGCTCTCCTCCGCTTAAATCCGAAATCGATAAAAGTTCTTGTTGCTAATTCTACCATAGAAATGAGTGAGGTTACCGCAGCAAAGAATAAAGCAATAAAAAATATTGAAGCAAAAAAAACATTTACAATATAACTGGAAGACATCTTTGAAAATAGTAATGGAAGAAAAATAAAAGTTAACCCTGTGTTTGCGGGACCGGATTGGGAAACCTGCGTCATTGCATCAACAGAGCTTAGTGAGAATACCGTTGAAAAAATTGTAATTCCTGCAAGAAGCGAGACAGAATTATTTCCAAAACCTATAAGCGCTGCATTCAAGGGAATGTCTTCTTTCCTTCTCATATAAACCGCATAAGTTAAGATTAATCCCCAGCCTGCGCCTGTATCCCATGCATTTTGTGTTAATGCATTTAACCACACTTTGTAATTGAGAATTACATCGAGCTTTGGCGTAAAGAAATATTTTATACCTTCAATTGCATTTGGCAAGGTGACCGCTTTTAAAAAGAGAATTACCAGAATAATCAACAAAGCAGGAACCATAAACCTGGTTACTTTTTCTATTCCTTTTATTATTCCACGGTAAACAATTACAGCAACAAAAGCCATCGAAATAAAATGAAATAATAATGGCTGATATCCTGAAGAAAAGCTTTCCCAGTATTTAAGATGATTTGCAGTTTCAAAAAGATTCCCTGATACCGCAGATATAAAATATTTTAAGCACCAGCCGGTAACAACCGAGTAATAAAACATTATAGCAGTAGAGACGAATACAATAAACGCTCCCATCCAACCGAATTTTTTTCCGGCAGTTTTTGCTATTGCGCCTATTGGTCCGAAGCGGGCTGATTTACCGAGTGCAAACTCTGCAATAATTAATGGGACAGACCAGATAAGTAAAAAGATGACCCAGGGAATCAGAAATGAACCACCGCCATTTTGTGCCACAATTCGTGAGAACCGCCAGATATTTCCTGTTCCAACTGCTATACCAATTGTTGCAATTATAAGAGCCCAGCGTGAGGAAAAAAATTCTTCCTGTTTCATCTGCGGTATTTATTTTTATAAAAAGAGATGATAATCGAATTTTAATTTAGAAAATTACCATCCCTTTTTCAAAAATATTATTATTGTTGTACGCGTTTTTCGATAGTTATCTCTTTGATGACAACATCTTTCAGAGGCTTGTCCTGAGCATTACGTTTAACCTCCGAAATGGAATTAACCACATCCATACCCTTGATAACTTTTCCAAAGATTGTATGATGACCATTCAACCACGGGGTTGGAGCAACTGTAATAAAAAACTGGCTGCCGTTTGTGTTTGGTCCTGCATTAGCCATTGCAAGAATTCCCGGTGTATCAAATATTAAATCAGAGTTGAATTCGTCTTCGAATGGTTTGCCCCAGATGCTCTCGCCGGCTCTGCCGCTACCGGTCGGATCACCGCCCTGAATCATAAAGTTTGGAATTACGCGATGGAATATTACATTCTTATAATATCCTTTTTCAGCGTGAGTTGTAAAGTTCTCAACTGCTTTCGGAGCTTTATCGGGAAAAAGTTGAGTTTCAAAAGTTCCCATATTTGTATCAAAAACTGCTACAAGCAAGGTGTCGTTTGTGTTTTCCACTTTGGCTTTCTCTTGGTTTGTTGTTGGTTGTTTATCCTGACTGCTGCTTTTCTGAGTGCAGCCAAAAAAGATTAAAAGTAAAACAGGTAGAACAAAAATGTTTTTCATTATTTCTCCTAAGGTTGAATAATATTATACCAGATAAGAATAAGAATTACTGCGCCGGCAATAATCCTGTAATAAATAAAAAGATAAGTTGAATGGTTTCTTAAATACTTTAAAAGAAAATCAATTGCAAGGTAGCCGCATATTCCTGCAGCAAAAGTAGAAATAATAAGATTTATCCACATGGTACTGTTCAGGATACTAAGCGATTGGTACAACTCAAGAAGTCCGCTTGCCAGCACTGCTGGTACACTTAAAAGAAATGAAAAACGAGCAGCATCTTCTCTTTTAAACCTCTTAACAAACCGCCTGTAATAGTTGTACCCGAACGTGAAGCTCCGGGTATTAAAGCAAATGCCTGTGCAATTCCTATAAAGAGCGAATCAAATAAAGAAATATCTTTATCCGTTTTTTTTCGTTTACCAACTTTCTCTGCAATTGCTAATATTACTGCAAATACAATTAGGTTAATTGCTATAACATATAAATCTTTTGTTAATGCTCCTTCAATTGCTTTCTTAAATAGAAGACCAATAAACACAACCGGCAGAGTTCCGACAATTATAAACCAGCCCGTTCTCGATTGAAAAGACTGGCTTCCAAAGCCAACTCTTTTATTTACATTTTCTTTCCAGAAATGAACAAGAATTTCAATTAAATCTTTCCAGAAATAAACAAGTATCGCAGCCATTGTTCCAAGCTGAATTACTGCAATGAAAGCTGTCCATTCCTGAGGTTTGTCAGTGGAAATGAGGTTCATTAATTTACCGGCAACTGTGAGATGACCGGTACTGCTGATGGGCAAAAATTCAGTTAGCCCCTGGATTATACCGAGAATTATCGCATCTAAAATATTCAACAATACCTCCTAAAATGCATAAGTTATTCCGAGATTGACACCGGCGGCAAAGGTATTCAAATTGACTTTTCCATTGGTAGCATTGTCAATTATATATTTATCTCCATTTTTGGGATTACCATTTAAATCATATCTCAGGTCCCCTGAAATAAATATATAAAAATTATCACTCAATCGTGTATTTCCTGCAGCTCTTAATAAAAATCCGAATCCTATTGAATCATAATTGTCTGAACTAGGTAGTGCCGGAAGTTTTTCGTTGGCATTGACCAATCTCAAACCAACACCGCCACCGAATTTAAAATTATATCCATCTCCCCTTATAACGTAGTACGATGTTATTGTCGGCATTATGATGTGGTATGAAAAATCATAAGTGCCGTAAGTGCTGAATGTAACCGAGTTTAACAGGTATCCCAATTCAATGCCAAGGTCATAGGTATTAGAAACATTATAATCGAATTCGCCAGAGAAAACGACTGCGGAATTGAAACTTCCCAATTGCTGGTAACCTGCAATCTGGTTAACATAATCTTTAAGTGAGGGCGTGCTTCCAAAATTAATTCCCATTCCTGCTCTTAACTCATACTGCGAATAAGAGGAAGTTATGATTAAACACGAGATAATAAGTGTAAGGAGATATTTCATAAATCCTCCATTTCTGTTTCAACAACTTTAATTAAATTATCATGATACCTGTTCAATACAAAGAATAAAATCAAAGCCGATATTATGAACAAAAAATATGAGATAATGTGAGTTAAAAAAGCATAGGCAAGGCTTATTACATCTCCATATCCATACAATAAAACCAGGGCAGATTTTGCGAGTGCATGATATGAACCTGTTCCCCCGGGAGTTGGAATGACAACACCGATTGCACTAATGCTCATAATTACCCACGCCATACTAAACGTAATATGCGGCAAGCCAATCATTATCATTCCCACGTAAGCATTTAAAGCATAGAAAAGCATTATTAAGACGCTTAGTAAAATTGTAAGCAAATAGTTCTGAGTTCCTTTAAACTTGAAAATCCTTCAATTAACATTTTGAAGACATAACCTGCTTTATCAGCAAGAGTTCCTGACATTTTTCCGATTAGTTTTACTATAACGCCATAAAAATTTTCTTTAAACCTTACTACCAGCAGAAGAAAAATTAAAAAGATTGCTATTAAAGCCGAAGTTATATATAAAGTTGTTTTAAGCCAGGGGAAACTCATGTAAATGTCCCCGTTGTAAATTAAAGTGGCAACAATAACTGACAGTCCAAGGAAAATAATATCAATAACCCTTTCAACAATTACGGTACCGAACATTGACGAACGCGAGATTCTTTCCCATCTGCCGAGAAGGACAGCCCTTGTGATTTCTCCCAACCTTGGAATTACACAGTTAACTCCATAACCAACCATCAGCGACCCGAAAAGGTTTTTCATTGTAGCATCAGGTTTAACTGAACTAATAATTACTTTCCATCGAACAGCTCTGAGATAATGAGATGAGATCAGCACAATGATAAATATTACAATCCAGAATATTGATGCCTGTGAGATAATTTCAAGAACTTTACTGAAATCAACATCATAAAAAGCAATGTATAGGAAAACTGCAGTTAATATTAAGGAGAGAGAAAAATTGATTATATCTCTCCTTGCAATTCGTCTTCCTTTTTTATCTGAGATCAATAACCTTAATTCCTTTGGGAGGTGAAAAAGTAAATTCTGAATCGGAAAGATCCGGATTTAATTTGTAGCCGGATAAAGTAATGATTGAATTCCCGTAGTTATCATCCACTTCAATTTTCTCAACCAGGCTGCTGTCATTTATAAATAGTTTTGCACTCTTAAAATTAAGCCCGGATGTTTTGGGAACGAGAGTCAGTGTTCTGTAATTTCCTTCTTCTCCCGAACTTACATTGCATTTTGAAGGATAATCATCAATAAAGCTGTGTAAAGAAAATTCAGTCGGTTCAGACGGATCATAATTATTTATAATAACTTTATTCTCTTTTTTATTGTAATTCCAGAAAGTTTTACCGTCGGTTATAATTGTATTGTTCTTCAGCTCAATACGTAACTTATTTTCTTTTTTCATATAAAGGATTCCGGAGATATCTTCTTTTGTCCCGGTGAATTTAGTGAAAATTACAGAAAGGGTATTGAATGAATCGTACTTTGACCGGACAGATTTTAACAGTTCATCTGTATTTTCCTGCCCGAATACAGAAACACACAAAAACACCAAAAATATGATAAAAACGGCTTTTTTCATTATATGCCTTTTACACTCTTAAAAATAAATTGCGGTTTCGAATTTAAGAATAAATGGAGTTATAAAAAATGATATTGATATACAAATGTTGTGGCATAGCCATCAGTATGTGAAACTACTACGAAGTCCTGAGTGTTATGGAATGAATTAGATTGCGAGAAGATATGCTCAAGCTAAGGCCCACCTGCCAACCTCAGGTTGGTAAAACAGTTAGGCAGGCTTGAGGTTACCACATCCTTTACAACGATCTCAAAATAGTTTCAAGCTGCTCTTCGTTTTCCACAAGGACTGTCCGGGCTTTGCTTCCATCGTTAGGTCCTACTATTCCTGCTTCTTCAAGCTGATCTACAATCCTTGCTGCGCGTGAATAACCCAATTTTAATCTTCTCTGAAGCAAGGAAACAGAACCCTGCTGATGACGCACAATTACCCGGGCGGCATCTTCAAACATAGGATCGAGATCAGCGAGAAATCCGCCGCCGCTGTCTTTTTTCTTTTCATAAATTGAGGGAAGCAAATATCTCTTTGAGTAGCCCTGCTGAGAATAAATATGGTTTGTAACTCTTTCAACTTCGTCGGTTGAAATAAATGCATTCTGAATACGGATCGGCTTTGGCTGTCCTGTAGGAAGAAAAAGCATATCGCCTTTGCCTAAAAGCTGTTCGGCACCATTCATATCGAGGATTGTACGGGAATCAATTTTTGTAGCAACCTGGTATGCAATTCTTGCTGAAAAGTTTGCTTTGATTACACCCGTAATAACATTTACGGAAGGTCTCTGTGTAGCCAACACAAGATGAATTCCAACTGCACGTGCAAGCTGTGCGAGCCTTGCAATCGGTTCCTCGACTTCTTTTCCCGCTGTAATCATTAAGTCGGCAAGCTCATCAATAATTACGATAAGATAGGGAAGATAATGATGCTTCACTTCATCGGTATCGTGTGGTCTTCGTTTAGGATCTGAAATTTTTTTATTATAATCGACAATGTTTCTTACTCCCGCTTTTGCAAGACGGTCGTATCTTTTTTCCATTTCGAATTCAACACTCTTAAGAAGAAGCACCGCATTCTGCGGATTTGTAATAATCTCTTCATCGAGATCGGGAGAAACTGCTAAATAATGTCTGCGCAATTTATTATAAAATGAAAGTTCAATCTTTTTAGGATCGATCATAATCAGCTTAACTTCGGATGGTTCTTTCGTATAAAGCAAACTGCTGATTATCATATTTATACCGACACTCTTACCGGAACCTGTTGAACCGGCAATTAACAAGTGCGGCATTTTTGCAAGATCTGTAATATAGACCTCACCATTTATGGTTTTTCCCAGAGCCATCGGAAGCTCTAATTTTGAATCCAGAACTTTTGCCAAAACCGAACGTGCATTTACAAGCGAAGCTTCTGCATTCGGAATTTCAACGCCGATTGCACTCTTACCGGGAATGGGAGCTATTATTCTTATTCCTCTTGCAGCAAGAGCTAAAGCAATATCATTTTCGAGGGAAACTATCTTGCTGATCTTCACTCCCGGTGCCGGAACGATTTCATACAAAGTAACTACAGGACCCGGTGTAACAGAGATATCCTGAATTTCAATATCAAATAATTTTAATTTTTCCTTAAGAAGCTCTGCATTTCTTGTGAGCTCTTCTTCAGCCACTTTGAAATCTTCTGCCGGAGAAGGATCTAAAATATCAAGACCGGCTTTCTTAAAATCTAATTTCTCTTCCCATGGATCGGGAATTGCTTCATCCTTATCCTGATCAGAATTTCTTTCGGGCATCTCTCCGGTTTTTTCCAGATCAACTTTTTTGGTTTCACTTTTCTGAATTATATCTTCGTCTTTTGATTTCTTGTTTTCTTTTTGAATTGCTTCCTGCTCTGCATCATTCCTTATAATCCTTATCCGCGTCTGCTCCTGCTCCTCCCGGGCCATCAATTCTTCAGCACTGATAATCTCATCATCTTTTTTCTTTTTCTTCTTTTTATCCTGACGCAGGTCTTTAATTTTACGAAGATTTTCCTCATCGGCTTCAGGCTTATTTATTTTAATTGTTGTTGAATCTTCCGACCTGCTGAAAAACAGATTTTTTAAGAAAGCAAAAACTTTTTCAAGATCGATATTAAAAGCGATAACAATGAGAACGATAAATGTAGCGAGTAAAAAAATTGTGCTGCCGATTCCGCCAAGAAGTCTTCCTATTCCCTCTCCCAGGTAATCACCTATTGAGCCGGATATTTCGTAAGTTCCTGAGAAGAGGTCAAACCTTGCCCTGAGCACCCCGAAAAAAGTTGATAGGATTAGTCCTGCAATAATCAGGAAGTTAAAAGAGCTGATCATCGCCCTGAAGGATATTTTTTTGAAGAATGAAAATCCCCAGACAAAAATAATAACCGGAAAAATTGCAGAGAAAATTCCTATTGTATTATTTATAAAAAAATATGAAAGGTAAGCCCCGACAACTCCAACCAGGTTATATGTTTCTAAATCTTTACCGGGACTGAAAATTTTTAATAGATTGGAAGATACAAGAACACCCTGATCGTATCTTGAATATGATACAAGGCTTAAAAGTAAAAATATGGAAAATACAATGAGAAAAAGTCCGAGCAGCTTTTTCTTGTTTTTAACCGAAGCAGTTCCATTCCCGGCAGGTTTAACCGTTCCATTTCGTGTTTTCTTTTTCATTTAATTTCAGCTTTTATTCGCAGAGCCATCATCGCCGGGCAGCGATTTTAAAACATTCGCTGTAAAATAAGGAATAACATCGGAAGTATCTATCATGGCGGTATACTCCAGGTCTCCCTCAAAACCATTATTAAGAAGGAGCTTTCCATGCTCACTTTCTTTAAGCATTTTTAATAGGCTCGTACCGAATGAGTCATTTAAAGAAATTGCTGCTCTTACAGTATCAGATATTTCTAAGTCATTTTTTTTGCTGATAATCTCTTTTACTAATCTTCCGGCACAGACTGAATCCTCAAGAGAAAAAGAGTTCGATTTCCCGGCGCATAAAATTTCAAAATCATTTCCAAGCTTTAAAAGCTGTTTCACAACAGAAGAGAGATTAGAGTAAGAACAAACAAAAAGATTTTCAGAAAATTTTGCCTTAACGATAGCTTTAGAGCCGTTTGTGGTATAAAGAATAATTGTTTTACCGGAAACGATTTCAGGCGCATATTCAAGAGGGGAATTTCCGAGAGCAAAACCCTCAACTTTTTTAGTGTTTCGTTCACCACCTAAAAGAGTTTGCCCGCCGAACATTCCGCCCGAGATTTTTACTGCAAATTCTACCGTTGCAACCGGAACAATTTCTTTAGCTCCGTTTTGCAATGCGGCAATAATTGTTGTTGAGGCACGAAGGACATCAATAACCACAACGGTTTTCCCGGTGAAATAAAGTTCATCCGTAATCACCGGAGAAAAAAGAACATTAGCCCTCATAAATTTTTCAAACTTCTTTTTTTATAAAAGGTAATTTAACAACTTCGGCAGGTATTTCCTTACCTCTTATTGAAAAATTAATTTTGCTTCCTTCATTTGCAAATTCAATGTCAACATAACCGAGTGCAATTGGTTTATCAAGCACAGGACTAACAGTTCCACTGGTTACAGTTCCTATCTTTTTTCCTTCAGCCGTTAAATCATATCCATGTCTTGGGAATGCTTTTTCGTCCGTTGTAAGAGGAACGAGCTTCCGTTTTAAACCTTTTTCTTTAACCTTAAGAAGCGCTTCTTTCCCGATAAATTTATCCTTCTTAAGTTTTGTAATCCAGCCAAGCCCTGCTTCAAGAGGATTTGTGGTCTGGTCAATATCATTTCCATACAAACAGAAACCCATTTCAAGGCGAAGTGAATCGCGGGCAGCCAATCCTGCCGGCTGAATATTAAATTCTTTCCCTGTCTCCATTACTGAATTCCATAAACCTTCTGCAATTTTTTCATCACCCTGAAAATAGAGTTCGTAACCAAGTTCCCCGGTGTAACCGGTTCTTGATAGAATCAAATTAATCCCGTTGATTTTAGTATTCATAAAATGATAATATTCTATATCAACAGGATCGGAGGTTAACTTCTGGATTATTTTTTTTGAATTTGGTCCTTGCACTGCAAGCAAAGAATATTCATCGCTTTTATTCTGAAGATCAACACCCAGATTATTTTTCTTCATCCAGTCAAAATCTTTTTCAATATTGGAAGCATTTATTACAAGTAAAAATTCATTTTCAGCCAGACGGTAAACAAGCAGGTCGTCCACTATTCCACCGTCTTCATAGCACATAGCAGAATACTGGACGCGGCCCGGTATTAATTTAGAAGCATCATTTACGGTAATCTGCTGAACGAAGTCGAGAGCTTTTTCTCCTTTAACAAAAACCTCGCCCATATGAGAAACATCAAAAACACCGACAGAATTTCTTACTGCTTTATGTTCACCAATTATAGAAGAATATTGAATAGGCATCAAGTAACCTGCAAACTCAACAATCTTAGCCCCCGCTTTAACATGAATATTATAGAATTTTGTCTTCTTCATAATTAATCACTTTATTAAGTTTAGTTTGAACCGGATTTTTTCCAGTCACTTAAAAATTTATCCAGTCCTGCATCCGTAAGAGGATGATTGAATAATTTATTAATAACATTGAAAGGTATTGTACAAACATCAGCGCCTATTAATGCTGCCTCAACGAGATGAAGAGGATGCCGGATGCTTGCTACAAGTACTTCCGTTTCATAATTATAATTTCTGTAAATCTGTACTATCTGCGAAATAAGATCCATACCGCTTGTACTGATATCATCAAGTCTTCCAACAAAAGGACTTATATATGAAGCGCCTGCTTTTGCAGCAAGTAAAGCCTGAGAAGGCGAGAAACAGAGAGTCACATTCGTTTTTATTCCTTCTCCCGATACAGTTTTTACTGCCTTTAGTCCTTCTTTAATGAGAGGAACTTTAACTACTATATTTTTATGAATTTTGGAAAGGTCTCTTGCTTCTTTTACAATTCCTTCATAATCTGTTGAAATAACTTCAGCACTGACAGGGCCATCAACTATAGCAAGAATTTCATCAAGAAGCTTTCTAAAATCTTTACCTGTTTTTGATACCAGAGAAGGATTTGTTGTAACCCCGTCAAGTATTCCCAGCGCAGCAGCTTCTTTTATTTCTTCAACTTCGGCAGTATCAATAAAAAATTTCATTAGCTCTCTCCTGATTTAACTTATAAAAAGTAGTTGATTCGATAGTTCTCATTTTACAGGTTACATGATTTCATCTGTTAAATCTTTTTGTGTCCTTCTTGAAATGAATCTGAACTGGCTTACAGGAATTGATTCATCTTCTTCAAGCTTTATCTTTACGAGATATTTAAACTGAAGCCGGGTCAATCCTTTAATCTTTCCCTCTTTAAGTTTACCTGCAACGCTCGGATGGCATTTTATAATAATGGAACGTTCATTTGATACTCTCCTGAATTTTTTTAACCAGTCTTCAATATCATAAACCATATGCGAGCCTTTGGTCAGTAAGCCTGTTCCAAGGCAGTAAGGACAAACTTCTTTCATTGCCTGCATTATATTCTGCCTGATTCTTTGCCGTGTAATCTGCACCAGTCCGAAATCAGACATTGGAAGAACAGAAACTTTTGCCCTGTCTTTTCTGAATTCTTTTTTTAATTCGTCGTAAATTTTCTTCCTGTTCTTATCTTCTTCAAGGTCTATAAAATCAACGACAATAATTCCACCGATATCCCGCAGTCTTAATTGACGGGAGATTTCTCTTGAGGCTTCAAGATCAGTTTTAAGTGAATTAAGTTCCTGCTCTTTGCTTTTAGCGTATCTTCCGCTGTTGACATCAATAACAACCATTGCCTCAGTATGTTCAATTATCAGGTAGCCGCCGCTTGGAAGAGCGACTTTTCTTCCCATAAGGATTTTTATCTGCTCTTCAATCTTAAATGCATCAAAAATCTGAAGATGCGATTTATATGGTTCAATTTTATCTACCAAGGAAGGCTGAACAAGCTGAACATAATCTTTTATCTGCCTGAAAAGTTTTTTTGAATCAATAAATACTTTTGAAATATCCGGCGTGAACAGGTCGCGAATAACACTTGATGTAGTGGATAAATCCTGGTAAATGAGTGAAGGCGGTTCTTCAGTTTTAACTGTTGATTCAATCTCTTCCCAGGTTTTCATCAAGTTATGCAAGTCTTCTTTGAGCATTTCTTCACTCTGGTTTCTCGCTACTGTACGGATTATTAAACCATAATTTTTGGGAAGAATACCGCGGGCGATATGCCTTAATCTTCTTCTTTCTTTAAAATCTGATATCCTTTTAGATACTCCTATTTTATTATCAAAAGGAAGAAGAACACAAAACCTGCCGGGAAGTGAAACAGAAGAAGTGACACGAACGCCCTTATTGTTTACAGGTTCTTTGGTGATTTGTACAATTATATCCTGACCTTTATGCAGCCGTGGAATATTTGCGTCCCTGCCATTTTTATTCTGATGGTCGTTATTTTTTTGTGGTGATTCTTCATCCTCATCATCATCAATTTCGGAATCATCTTCACCGATCATCTCCTGAAGCTGTTTAGTCGTTTCGCCGATATCTGAAAAATGAAGGAAGGCGTCGTGTTTCATTCCGATGTCTACGAAAGCAGCCCTGATACCAGGGAGCACCCGGGCAATCCTACCCAGGTACATATCTCCAACCATCCGCCTGTTTTCCGGGTAGTCAACAAAAAAGTCAACTAAGTTTCCATCTTCCGTTATAGCTACACGGGTTTGGGTGGTAGAAGAATTTATTATAATCTCTTTTGTCATAAAGGACAAACTCTTTCAATGAAAAAATATATTTCATTATATAAAATTTAATGTGCCTGTCGTTCGAGACATAATTCGGTATAAATCCTTCAGACCCGTAAAATTTATCTTCCGGAAAATAAATTACGGATTTCAGGAGGATCAAAAGGAATACATTCCCCGGGAATAAATTCCTTAAAAAATTTATATGAACCGATCTCATATCTTAACGAGTATGTTATTTAAAATTGAAAAATCCGGGTACTAACTACCCGGATAAAAACCTGGTTATTATGCCTCTGTTTTACTCTCAATCTTGTTCTCTTTGAGAAGATCCTTTCGGCTTAAAGAATACTTCCCGTTTTCAATCTTCAATAATTTAACAGTGACCTTATCACCTTCTTTAAAGTAATCAGTTACTTTATTAACTCTCTTATTATCAATCTGTGAGATGTGAAGTAATCCTTCCTTACCAGGAAGAATTTCAACGAAGGCTCCAAAGTCCATTATTTTTGTAACTACACCATCATATGTTTCACCAACTTCAGGAGTAGCCGTTAATTTTTTAATATGCTCTTTACATCTTGCTGCATTTTCACGGTTAGGAGAAGCAATATTCACAATGCCGTTATCCTCAATTGCAATATCAACACCAAAAAGTCTCTGCATTCCCTGTATGGTTTTTCCGCCGGGACCAATAACAAGACCAATCTGGTCCGTATCGATTTGTATCTGGATTAATCTTGGTGCAAAAGGTGAAAGATGTTCTCGCGGCTGACTTATGTTTTCATTCATAATACCGAGAATATGCATTCTTCCTTCTTTTGCCTGGTTAAGTGCAGTCTCCATTATTTCGAATGAAATTCCCTGTATCTTAATATCCATCTGGAAAGCTGTAATCCCATCATTTGTTCCGGCAACCTTAAAATCCATATCACCGAGATGATCTTCATTCCCGAGAATATCGGTAAGTACAGCAAACTTGTCGTTTTCTTTTACAAGTCCCATAGCGATACCAGCAACCGGCTTTTTCATTGGAACACCGGCATCGAACAAAGCAAGAGAACCTGCGCAAACAGTTGCCATAGAAGATGAACCATTTGATTCAAGGATATCTGATATAACTCTAACTGTGTAAGGAAATACCGACTCTTCGGGGAACATCATTTTTAAAGCGCGTTCAGCAAGATTACCATGACCAATTTCACGTCTTCCAACTCCCATCATACGTCCAACTTCACCTACACTGAACGGCGGGAAATTATAATGAAGCATAAATTTCTTTGAATATTCCTCAACCAGACCGTCAACGGTTTGTTCATCATTTTTGGTTCCCAGGGTAACAGTAGTTAAACTTTGAGTTTCACCTCTTGTAAAAAGTGCAGAACCATGTGTTCTTGGGAGAACACTGTTTTCAATGGTAATGGGTCTAACCTGTGTAGTGTTTCTTCCGTCAAGTCTGACTCCTTCTTCAAGGATCCTTTTTCTCATCAAATCTTTTTCAATATCATGTAATATATTTTTAATCTTCGATTCAGATTCAGGAAAAGATTCACTTAATTCTTCAACAACTGAATTAGTCAGCGCTTTATTTTTTGCGCTTCTTTCTTCTTTAGAAAGAACCGAATAGACTATCTCCTTAAACCGACCCTGAGCCTTTTCGTTTACAGCATTTAAAAGATCTTCCGGTATTTCTTTAACAGCAACGTCGCGTTTTTGTTTACCTATTGCTTCTTTTAATTCATTCTGCAGAGCAATCAGTTTCGTGATCTCTCCCTTTGCAAATTTTAAAGCATTAAGCAGATCAGCTTCACTTATTTCTTTAGATTCACCTTCAACCATCATGATCGAATCTTCGGTTCCGGCAACCACAAGTTCTATATCACTTTCCTTAAGCTGCTGATGGGTAGGGTTAACTACAAATTCACCATTAATTCTTCCAACTCTTATTTCACTGATAGGACCGTTGAAAGGTATGTCTGAAATTAATAATGCTGCAGATGCACCGGTAGCAGCAAGAACATCAGCATCATTTTCACCGTCGTAGGAAAGAACAAATGCTATTACCTGGGTTTCATTTACAAAGTCATCCGGGAAAAGAGGACGGATAGGACGATCAATAAGTCTCGCACTTAAAATTTCCTTTTCAGTAGGTCTTCCTTCTCTTTTAATATACCCGCCGGGAAATTTACCTGCAGCGGACGTCTTCTCCCTGTATTCAACCTGGAGAGGAAAGAAATCCTGGTCTTCTTTAGCTTCTTCAGCAGCAACAACTGTAACCAGAACCATCGTATCGGCATATCTGATCATCACTGCACCGTTAGCCTGTTTTGCAAACCTGCCGGTTTCTATGGAAAATTTTCTTCCGCCGATTTCAATTTCTTTTAGAACTATCATTTTTTACCTTCAATTCTTTCTTACATTCAATTTTACTTTCTGATATTTAATTCCTGTATAACTGCCCTGTAGCGACTTATATCTTTTTTCATAAGATAATCGAGCAGTCTTCTTCTTTTTCCAACCATCATCATTAATCCTCTTCTTGAATGATGATCTTTTTTATGAGCATTAAAGTGTCCGGTTAGTTCATTTATCCGACCGGTTAAAATAGCGATCTGAACCTCTGCTTTCCCGGAGTCTTTTTCATTTTCGCCGAACTTTTTGATCAGCCCGGTTTTTTCCTCTTTTGTCATTTAATCTATCCTTATTTTTATTGTACAATGTAATCCCAGTCGTAACCGGGATTAATTAATTTAAATTTTTAATCTTTATTAACAGGTTCCAGGTTTCTGATAATCTCGATCCCGTTTTTTTTATCGATATTCATCTGCTCAACCAATTCGTCTGCAGATGAAAATTTCTCTTCTCCCCGTAATCTTTCGACAATTAAAATCCTTACATCTTTGCCGTAGATATCTTTATCAAAATCATAAATATATACTTCGGGAATAATTTTCCCGGAATTATAAAAAGTCGGTCTTTTACCGATACTTAATAAACCGAAGTGATGGTTATTACCCACAAAAACTTCCACAACATAAATCCCGATTGTCGGCAGCAGCTTTGCCTGGTTATTCAGTTTTATATTTGCAGTGGGAAAACCAAGGTCTCTCCCTCGTTTATCTCCTTCAATAACTTCACCGGAGAATTCATAGTTCCTGCCAAGAAATGCTGAGGCAGTTTTTATATCACCTTCAGTAAGAGCTTTGCGGATTTTAGTGCTGCTAATAGCTTCACCGTTCAGGCGGAATGCATCAACAGTTTCTACATTAAAACCGTATTGCCGGCCCATATCTTTTAAAGTCGATTCATCCCCGCCACGGCCTTTTCCAAAATGATGATCGTACCCGATAATAATTTCCCTGATTCCCATAGAATCAATTATAAAATTCTTAAAGAAATCTTCTGCGGTATTCTGAGAAAATTCTTTGGTGAAATTAATTATCAGCAGATTTGAGATACCAAGCTTTTCAAGTACGACTGCTTTCTCAGCAGGAGTGCTTAGTATCTTAAAATCAGAATTATTTGAAATAACATTCCTCGGATGGGGATTAAAAGTTAAAAGGAAATTTCTTCCGTTTGCACTTTTTGCCTTTGCAATCAACTTGTCAATAATTTTCTGATGACCTAAATGAATGCCATCAAAAGTACCGAGTGTTAAAAAAGTATTTTCATCTCTGCTTATTTCAGAAATATCGTGAAATATATTCATACAATTCTTTGGTCAAACAATAGCTTGTAAATATAAGTTTTTTTGATAGAAAATGAAATGTCATTCTTGTAAGTTATATGTAAATAAAGAGTTATAGGATCAGACATTTTCTGCCGTTTCACTCATCATTTGAATAAATTCTTCAGGATTTAAGGCATCCTCCACAGAATAATCACCAATAGCGGTTCTTCTTAATTCACTCAGAATGCCGCCGCAACCCAGTTCTTGTCCCAAATCATTTGCAATTGTCCTGATGTATGTACCACGGCTGCATATAATTTTGAACCGGATTTCCGGTAGTTCAATATTATTAATCGAGAACTCATAAATTTCAATTTCTCTCGGTTGTCTTTCTATTTGTTTTCCTTCCCGGGCAATTTTATATAAAGGTTTTCCGTTTACTTTTAAAGCTGAATACATCGGTGGAATTTGCTTTATCCTGCCAATAAATTTTTCTTTTGCTTTTAAAATTCCAGCTTTGCTGATACCATCAATAGATTTTTCTTCAGTGACTTCCGTTTCATCATCCATTGATGGCGTGGTTTTGCCAAGTGTAATTATGCCTTCATAAGTTTTGGGTAAATCCTGGTAAAGGGAAATTTCTTTTGTTTTTTTGCCTGTACAAAGGATAAGCAGTCCTGTAGCCATAGGATCCAGGGTACCGGCATGACCCACTTTTTTTACTTTTACAGTACCACGGATTTTTCGAACCACTTTAAAAGAAGACCAGCCTTTGGGTTTATCAATTAGTAAAACTTCCCCTAATACAAAATCAAAATTATTATGAATGGTCTTCTTTGTTATCATTCTCATGAATCTTTTTTATCAATCCTTCAATCTTCTCAACGTAGTCCAGTGTATCATCAATAAAGAATTTTAATTCCGGGATAAATTTTATTCTTATACGATGTGCCAGTTCTGTTCTTATAAATCCCGTTCTTTCTCTTATTTTTTCGAGCACCGCCTCTCTTCTTTCCCTCTCAAAAACCGATATATATATTTTCGCAATTTTCAGGTCGTGGCTCATCTTAACATTAGTTACGGTAATCAGCCCGAAAGCAGGATCGTGAAGCTTGTATAAAAATATCATACTTACTTCTTCTTTAAGAAGATGTTCGAGTTTATCAATTCTATAAGCCATTCAATCTCACACAGGTTCAAAATATTAAGCTAACTTTTTCTTTGTCTCAATAATTTTAAATGCTTCTATTATATCGCCAACTTTAATATCATTAAAATTATTTATATTGAGACCGCATTCATAACCGGAATCAACTTCACGAACATCATCCTTAAATCTTTTTAAAGAACCGATTTCCCCCTCGTGAATAACAATTCCTTCTCTTATTAATCTTATTTTATTATTTCGAATTATTTTACCATCCTGAACATAACATCCAGCAATCGTTCCGATCTTTGGAACTTTGAAAGTATCGCGTACTTCAAGGGTGGCAACAATCTCTTCAGAAAGAACAGGTGAAAGCAATCCCTCAAGTGCGGATTTTACTTCATTGATAGCATCGTAAATAACGCTGTATAAACGTATGTCCACATTCTGCGTTTCAGCAAGCTTTCTTGCGTTTAAGTTCGGTCTAACGTGGAAACCAATAATTATTGCATCGGATGCCGAAGCAAGCAGAACATCGCTCTCCGAAATTCCGCCGACTCCTTTATGTATTACTCTTACGACAACTTCTTCATTAGACAGTTTCATTAAAGAATCAGATAATGCTTCAACAGAACCATCAACATCTCCTTTAACAATAAGTGCAAGTTCTTTAACTCCGCCGATACTAATCTGTTTTGCAATCTCATCAAGGGTAATATGTCTAACCTGTTTCTGATCCTGCTCTCTTTTAAGCTGCTGTCTTTTAATTCCAATATCGCGGGCAATTCTTTCGGATTCCACGACGACAAATGTATCACCCGCCTGTGGTGAACCTTCAAAACCTAAAACCTGAACCGGGGTAGACGGACCGGCCTCATCAACTTTATTACCGCGTTCATCAAACATTGCACGAACTTTTCCCTGGTAAATCCCGGCAACAAAAGGATCACTAATTTTAAGAGTACCTTTTTGAACCAGGATAGTCCCTGTAATTCCACGTCCTTTATCCAATTCGGATTCAACCACAGCACCACGTGCATCTCTATTCGGGTTAGCTTTAAGCTCAAGTATTTCGGCTTCAAGAAGAATTTTTTCAAGAAGAACATCTACATTCACTCCTGTCTTTGCTGAAATCTCAACACATTGATGTTTACCGCCCCAGTCTTCAACAAGAACATTTCTTTCGGCAAGCTGCTGCTTTATTTTGTCAATATTAGCACCGGGTTTATCGATTTTATTTATTGCAATTACTATCGGAACACCGGCAGCCTGTGCGTGGTTTATTGCTTCCACAGTCTGCGGCATAACAGCATCATCTGCGGCAACGACAAGAATTACAATATCGGTTAACTGCGCTCCCCTGGCTCTCATAGCTGTAAAAGCTTCGTGCCCAGGAGTATCAAGGAAAGTAATAAATTTTCCACTGCCGACATCAACCCTGTAAGCGCCAATGTGCTGAGTAATTCCTCCTGATTCACCGGCAACAACATTTGATCTCCTTATATAATCAAGCAGTGATGTTTTACCGTGATCAACGTGACCCATAATTGTTACGACAGGAGGTCTGGGCTGCAATGTTTCAGGATCATCAACTACATCTTCAAGTGCTTCGGCCGTGTATTCTGTCTGGAATTCAACTTCAAATCCGAATTCATCAGCAACCAGCGTAATTGTTTCCACGTCCAGTCTCTGGTTTATAGAAACCATCAATCCAAGTTCAATACATTTTGCAATTACATCACCAACAGGAACACCCATTAAATTTGCAAGCTCATTTACAGCAATAAATTCAGTGACTTTAATTTTCTTTTCATCACGGGATTTTTCCTCTAGACGTCTTTCTTCCTCAGCTTCTCTTTCTCTTCTTTTCTTTTTCCTCGAGCTTGCTCTTCCCGAAGCAACAGTATCATCCATGCTTAAGAGAGTTTTCCTGATCGCTTCTTTAACTTCCTTTTCGTCAATTTCAAATTTTTTAACGCGTTTCTTTTTCTTGGTAACTGTTGTTTCTTCCGGAGACTGCTCACCAGTTTTCTTTTTGGCTTTTGGTTTCTTCCTCTTTTTTACTGTACCCTGTTTTGGTTTTGCCTTTTCTTCTGTTTCCTCAGTTTTTGATTCAGCAGGTTTGGGTTCGGTTGTTTTCGGTTCAGGAGTCTTTTCCTCAAGATCCATTTTACCGACAACCTTTAAACCTTTTCTTTTGGCGGCTTCAGTATCTTTAGGAGATATGAAATGCTCCTCCTTCTTTTCTTTTTGTTCTTCCTGTTCCTTTACTTCTTCCGCTCCTTTAACTTCCTCTGCGGTTACTCCTACTTCAGAAGCCTTTTCAATCACTTCCTGAGTGATTTGTTCAGCCTCTTCAACAGGTTTTTCTTCCGGTTTTTTCTCAACAGATACCTGTGCAGTTTCTTCTTTTACAGGTTCTTCTATCTCTTCAGCTTTTTCCTCTTCATCTTTTTTAGTTTCTTTCTTTTCTTCTTCTTCAGATCTTTCTATTCTTTTCTTATTAAACTCGGCAATTTTCTTGTAATGTTTTTCGGCTTTTTCAATATCCTTTTTAAAATGATCCTGGATATCTACTATCATCTCATCGGTAACGATAGACATGTGAGACTTAATATCGTGTCCCTTTTTCTTCAGGAAGTCAATAAGCTGCTCAGCCGAAAGATTGTATTCGGAAGCTAATTTATAAACTCTGACTTTTTTTGACTTAACTTCAGTCATATTTTCCTTATCTGGTTTTTATCCTATTCTTCTTCTTCAAACTGTTCTTTAATTATTTCTATAATTTCATTTATCTTTTCTTCATCCAATCCTTCTATTTCTTTTAATTTTTCAGGTCCTGCCTGAAGAACTTCAAGCGCAGTATCATATCGGTTATTTATAAGGATATTATAAATATCTTCACCCAGCTCTTCTTTCAAATCAATTAATTCGATATCTTCTTCATATTCTTCAAGAGCTCTTTCCTCACGAAGAATTTCAATATCATATTCGGTAAGTTTCATTGCCAGCCTGATATTAACACCATTCCTGCCGACAATAAGCGATACCTGGTCTGCATCGGCGGTTACAACTGCTTTTTTCTCGTCATCATCAACTTCAATTTTTTTCAACTTTGCGGGAGCTAGTGATCTCTGGATAAAGACAATTGAATCTTCAGAATAATTAATAACATCTATGTTTTCATTATTTAATTCTCTTACAATCGCATGAATTCTGACACCTTTCATTCCTACGCAGGCTCCAACGGCATCAATCCTGTTATCCTGGGATTCAACGGCTACTTTAGCTCTTTCACCGGGTTCACGGGCGATAGCTTTAATATCTATAATTCCATCATAAATCTCAGGAATTTCAATTTCAAATAATCTCCTTAAGAACATATTATCCGAACGTGAGATGACAATTACCGGACCGCTGTTTCCTTTTCGAACTTCTTTTACTATTGCCCTGATTGTTTCGCCTTTTTTATATCTCTCATAAGGAATTTGTTCCTGACGCGGGAGTACCAATTCATTTTTATTATGATTGACAAGAATATCGCTCTTTCTTATCTGGTAAATATCGCCTACAACTATTTCTCCCAAAAGTTCTTTGTACTCATTGTAAACAATGTCTTTTTCAATTTCACGTATCTTCTGGTTCAGGCTTTGCTTAGCAAGAGTAATCAATCTTCTTCCCAATGAGGCAAGTTCAATTTTTTCAACATAATCATCACCAACTTCTAATTCCTCCTCGTTGCCTTTCCGGTTAACTTCCGTTAAGGCAACCTGCAGGTTAGGATCTTCAACCACATCGACAATCTCTCTTTCGAGAAAAATTTCAATATCTCCTCTGTCCATATTTACAACGACGTCGTATTTTGCTTCATCCCCAAATTTTTTCCTGACGAGCAGACCGAATATTTCTTCAAGAATAGCTGCCAATACGTCTTTATCCATACCTTTGTCCCTTACCATCTGGGCAAAGGATTCAACAATCTCTGTATTCATTTTATATTTTTTTCTCCTCTAAGAAAAACTAATTAATACTTTAGCCTTAATAATTTTATCGAATTCAATTCTGATTTCTTCCCTGTTACTCTTAATAAAAACAAGATCATTTCCCGCAATATTTTTAAGAGTACCGGTAATTTTTTTCACAGAATTTAAATCCCGGTATGATATATCAAACTTCCTGTTAATATGCTTCGGAAACTGCTTTAAAAACTTTAATGGTCTGCTTACTCCGGGGGATGAAACCTCAAGCCTGTAACCGGATTCAAATATGTTTTCTTCTTCAAGATGCTTATCAATATCGCGGCTTATTTCAGCGCAGTCCTCAGCGGAAACATTAATTTCAGAATCCACATAAACTTCAATAACACGATTGTTTCTTTCTCCTCTTAAAACAAGATCAATCAGGAAAAAGCCTTTATTATTAACAATGTGTTCTATCTGTTCCTGAATATTTTTTACAAAAAAGTTCATAGAAATAAAAATCGCCCTAAAAAGGGCGAAACGAATTAGGTAAACTTACAATCAATTTAATAAATAAGCAAGGAAATATACTTTACATGCATACTTATCCTGCCTTAAAACAATTGCGTATTAACTATGTGTTGATATTACTTTTTTCTTCCAATTTGTTTTCGCTACCCTTTAATTCTTTCTTCTTTTCCGTTCTATCAAAAAACTTTGTAACTATAAATCCGAATATAACACCAAGAAGACCGGTTAAAGAGATCAGCACTATAATAGACATCGGGAATTCCCAGAAATATGCCTTAACTGTAACGACTTCAGTATTCTGAGAAACAAAAATTGTGAATAAGACAATAAGTATTAAAAGGAAAATGATTTTAGCTTTCATTTAAACCTATCTTTCTCCTGATGTTTTAATTTTTATCTCTTCATTTTTAATGTGAATATCCCGCTGAGGAAACGGGATTTCAATATTATTCTCTTCAAACTTTTTAAATACCGCATAGTAAATCTGGCTTTTCAGAATATTCGGTTTGTTGATATATTCTCTTGTCCAGACTCTCAGATTAAAAATAAGTGCACTATCAGCATATTCTTTAAAAAGTACATCCGGTTTTGGTTCTCTTAAAATATCATCGTTTTCTTCTGCAACTTCCAGTAAAATTTTCTGCACGATTTCAGGTTTTTCTTTATACGAAACCCCTACAGGTATATTGAACCGGATGCTGCGATCATTGTGACTCCAGTTGATTACTTTTGAGGAAATAAAATCAGAGTTAGGAACTATAATAGAAATATTATCATTCGTAACAATAGTAGTTGATCTCATTGAAATGTTTATAACATCTCCGCTTACATCGCCAATCTCGATCCGGTCGCCGACTTTTATGGGTCTTTCAAAAAGGATAATAATACCGCTTACAAAATTATTGGTAATATTCTGAAGACCAAACCCAATACCTACACCAAGTGCTCCGGCAAGTACAGTAACTGCGCTAAGATCCAAACCGACAGTCTGTAATACTACAATTAACCCAATAACAAGCGCAATGTAGCGGAGGATGGTTCCAACTGCAATCCTTACTCCCAGATCTATTTTGCTTTTTGCCAGAAGACGGTAGACCACCCATTTCCTGATTTTTGCGGTAAGATAAAAGAGAAGAAATATGAGTATAAGGAAATAGACAATAGACCAAATGGTTAGATCAGTTGTACCTATTTGAGTTATGGGAATATTTAAAAAATCTTTAATATCATTTATAGCTTGTTTCATAAAACACACATTTTAAAGGGAAAAACCGGAAAAGCAAACTTACCGACAAACAAAAAAAATTTGATGTTCACCTTGAATAATTTGGTAGAAATAATTGCTATCGCCGTAATAATTGCTGCAGTATCATCTATCTTAAAATTAGTGAAATGTTGTGCTAAAAAAAAGAAAGCGAAAATCAATTCTTATTTCTCAAAGTTTACCGGATTTTTTGTTGATAAGATAATTCAATGAATATTATTTAAAGATGATTTGTGTTAAATGATACTGATCGCAGGATCTATCTCATAGGATATTTGAAGGTGAGAAATTTGTGCTACTTAAAATGTAGAGTAAAATTATTGAAAATAATCAGATATAATTTTTTATTATCTTTATCCATACTGTTCCTGAAATAAATTTTTACTGTACCCAACCAAATTCCTTTTAAAGAGTCTAAATATTAGTTAAAGGAAAGAGATGACCAAAGAGCTGGCAGAAGAAACAATAGAAATAATCTGCAGAAACTGCGGGCAGAAGACCGAAAAGGTGTGGGTTTGTAAACTTGAAATTCCTCATATCAGAAGGTACGTTTTCTTTTGTCCAAACTGCCAGAGATGCCTTGGTGTTTCTGATAGCAAAAATCCGGAGAGTTTGTTTCAGCCGGCAAACAATATAAACCCTTCAATGTATTCCAATTAAAAAATATTCTATTCTTCATTTATAAGATACAAACGATTATCATCCACTTTATAAAGCATTGGCGCTACTGTTATTTTAGGATATCTGAGCCTTAATCGTTTAGCTTCGCTTGTAACAAAATCAATTTCATTTCCTATTTCAAACATAGGTGCAAAATGCATAAAATGTTCTTCAGCCCATTCCCTGTTCCAGCCGGCTTTTTCTACAAGACCGTTTATAAATTGTTCTTTTTTTGAAACAAGATTAACCATTCCGCAATTATTATGTCCGATAAGAGCAATGTACTTTACATTTCCAACTGCAATTGCATATGATACTTTAAATTCACTGTATCTTAAATTTGCACCACCGGCCCTGATTATATAAGCAAAGTTATCCGGTATTCGCAAATGCTTACGGTTATCCATACACATCCCTACCAGTAGCTGCGCTTTATCATAAGGATCTAAAACCCTATCGAGGTTGTGAAATTCCAGAAGAAGCCCTATCGGAGTATCCCTGTATTCCTGGAAGATATTTTCAGTTGTTCTAATGTTAACTAATCTTTTCATATTTACTTTAAGCTTTTTTAAGTAATCCTGATTTTATATAATAATATGTTTTTAAAATACCAAATGAACAAAAAGGAATTATTGCTGCTTTCATCATTGACTGGTAACGGAGCATAGGAAAAAAGATAACAATAATCAGGTTTGAATAAATGATAAATAAATATAAATACTTAAACTTTTGCCAGTTAAAACTCTTAATGGTACCATAAATAAAAAATATTAATAAGAAAACGGACGGAAGAAGATAAGCGGGGTTGTAAGTTCTTTTGTCGTTCTTATTAATTATCCAGAAATAATATTCTTTAACAAAAATGTTTTTAATAACCTCTGCAGGATTATGCAGGATATATGCAAATGCTTCATCCTGGAATATATTATTCATTCTGACTTCCAGGTTATCGCCTTTAATTTTGCTTATCTCTTCATTTGTTTTTTCATCGCCCCAATCCCCGATGTTGTAAGGATTATTTCCCCTGTACAGATTTAACCCGAAGCTTGTAGATAGAGGAACAAATTCATTAAACGTAATTATATTTCTTATAATCCAAGGAGATATTAATATCAGGATAATCAAAATGATTTGTACCGATTGCCTGTACATTTTATAAAAAATAAAAGTAATAAATACGATAAAGCCGAATAAGATAAATTCTGATCTGAAGTAAATTGTAATTGCTAACAATACTCCAAAACCATAAATATATATTTGTTTCCTTTCAGTCAATTTGAAAGTAACAATTAATATTGAAACCACTAAAAGCTGGTAAATAACGGTTGGCGTAAACGACAGACAGGAATAAATAAATTCAGGCAAAACCGCTGATATGAATGCAGCAAGTAATGCCGTTTTTATATCGAACATTTTTTTTGTTAAGACATATATCAGGAATATAACCAACGTTGAAATAATAGCCTGCACAAGATAGATCAGGGCATTTCTTACACCGACATTATCAATCTTAATAAAGGGAAGTAAGAAATAGGTATAACCCGGCGGCATGTACGCGGATTTGGTCGGATTGGAATCGGAGGTTACGTGAAATTCCAACTTTGAATTATCTATGTAAAAAAGAGAATACCCGTTCCCTTTAAGAATGTTCTTTGCAATTTCTCCATATTCCCAGTAAAAATCCGATTTGAAATTTCCAAAATAGAAAACTGCAAACAGCCTTAATAATAAGCCGAACAGAACAATTAATAAAATATTTTTCAAGCCGATTAGTATTTAAATTGAATTAAAATCAATGTAATTGTAACACAAAGATAATATTGTCAGGTATATCTAACCAGTTAGCTTAAGTACTTTCTGCCCCCAATATACGTTCTATCCGTCTATCAGGAATAAGCCAGATCATTGCGACAAATACATAAAGGAATTCTGCGACAAAAGGATAAAGAAAAGAAATGGCAATACCTGCAAGATAAAATAATGGTGATGATTTTCCCTTAAAATCTTTTCCAATAGCCCGGGCAAGTATAGATTCTTTCCCTTGATTTTTGATTATTATTATCTGCAATATGTAATAAGCTATTGCGGCAAAAAATAGTACTGCTCCATAGAGTGCAAGAGTTGCCGGTGAAAAATAATTTTCACCCATCCAGCCGGTAACAAAAGGGAAGAGTGAAAGCCAGAATAAAAGATGCAGGTTTGCCCATAGTATTCCGCCTGTTACATGCTTAACTGTATGCAGCATATGATGATGGTTACTCCAATAAATACCGAGGTAGAGAAAACTTAGGACATAACTGAAGAAAACCGGAATCACGGGCTGTAGTGAAGAAAATTCATTTCCCCGGGGAATCCTCAATTCTAAAACCATTATGGTTATTATAATGGCAAACACTCCGTCACTAAAAGCTTCCAGCCTGCTTTTGTTCATTGGTTATTCCTTAAGACTATATTCGAAATCATAATAATGCTGCTTGTTTTCAATTCGTATAGTCATCTTTCCTGAAATATCTTTTAACTCGCCTGTACCTGAATCCGGAACAACTTCAATTAAAAGAAAATTGTCCGGACCATTCATAGTTGCAAAATGCTGAAGCACAAAGCTTCCTTTTTTACCCGATAAAATTCCGGTTACCTGTTCGATGGCAACATAACCGGCAGAACCCCGGACAGGAGTCATCGCACTTAACATCTCCCCTTTGCTTTGGGCTGATAGTTCTCCTTCAAAAGTTTTATCAATTGACATTCTTCCTGTTTTTACTCCATCAGATCCCTCAGCGTAAGAATCTAAAGGCTGCAGTTTTACTTCAAACTTTCCTGAAACTTTCAATCTCCCTCCATTTTAAGTTTTTATTTTTGCTGCGGAAGCAGTTCGTTTAACTCAACCGGGTTGCCCGAAGGATCATCAATAATAATTTGTTTAGCACCAATGCCTGTAATCATACTGCTGCGAAAGTGAACATCTGATTTTTTCAATTCACTAATTTCTTTTTCCAGATTACTCACCTGAATCTGTATCCTGTTCCAACCGCCCGGTTCAGGCCTGCGATTATCGGGCATAGGCTGAGCACCGCCGCCGGGACCAGTGGGTGTATTTAACATTAATCTGAGACCATCTCTTGCAAGAATAGCAAAGTGTTTGTTATGATTCATTACGATATCAAATCCAAGTAGTTTAGTGTAAAATTTCATAGCAGCAGGAACGTTGGTTACTATATATCGAAAACTGAATGACAGCATTTCCATTTCAAATTCCTTTTATTATTTCATCAAAGCTCATTGGAATAATAGAAAAGGAAAGGAATAGATTCAAGTGGATAATACGATAAATGACCGCATCATTGTTTTGTCGTTAATGTGCTAATCATTGAATTTTTTATCGACCGGTTATATCAGGCGGCTGTCACTTAGGGATAAAAAATTTCATACACCTTTTATTTTTAATATGTTAAATAGACGCTTATAATTCTGTAAATAAATATCCAACCCAAGTCCAATACCAAAACCAATTAATACCCCGTATCTTGAAAGCAGGTAAATAAATCTTAGCGGGGGAGGGAATATCCTTCCTGAATTTATTATAAATATAATGGTGCCGCTGAGAATATTTAATAAGCCGAATATTAATGCCAGGGCAAGACTTCTTAAATAAAACTTTAATTTCTTATTTCTCCTGGTAAACAGGTGATAAAGCTTAACAGATAAAAATAATCCGCCCAGGAAAAATAAATCCCTGATTATATAAGAAAACGATATAGATTTTCCTTCAAAAACTATTAGATTCAGGAAGAATATAATAATCATTCCAAAAACCTGTGCCTTGAGATTTTTATATTCCAGGAGACTAAAAAACAAAGCGCCGTAAAATCCTGCTGTTATAAATAAAAAACCGATTCTGTCTGAATGAAATATTGAAGTACTGTAAAAAGCCAACCCTATTAAAATACTGCCGAACAGTCCGAAGAAAGGCATAAGTATTATCTGGTATGTTTCAGACTTCATTTTTATCCTCCATTAAAACGTTTCGCCGAAAAATATTTCCCGGGACTATTCCTATATTATTTTGATGTTGGATAACATACTTTTTTCATTTATTCAATTCAAGAGCCTGTGAGTAGGTATATGATTAGCGCATTGGACCCTAATTAAAGTAACCGAAAAGGATTTATAAAAAAGTCGTTGGGTCATATTATAGATAACCAGCATTTGGGGGTGACTTTCTGTGAGTTATTCAGCAAAGAAAGTGTATCCCTTACGATATCTTAACGGATAAGAAGCAGATTAATTATTGTTGTTTTATATTGTATTATAAGATTCAGGAAAAGTAGAAGATTTTTAGAAATATGGAATTTCTCATTCCAAAATTCAATTAATAAAGAATATTCAGTTTGAAAGGAACCAATATGTTTGATAGAAAGATTTATATTGACAGGCGAAACAAGCTTAAGAAACAGTTGAAATCAGGACTAATACTTTTTCCCGGCAATGAAGAACCCGCTATGAATTATACTGCGAATACTTATGCTTTCAGGCAGGACAGCACATTCCTTTATTTCTTTGGAGTAGACCAGGCTGATTTGTTTGGTGTAATAGATATTGATAATGATGAAGAAATTATTTATCGGGAATGAGTTCGATATTTATGATATCATCTGGATGGGGCAGCAGACTACAATTCGCGATAAGGCAGCCAAAGCAGGTATTAAAAAAACAGAGCCGCTTAACAATCTTTCTGTTAAAATAAATGATGCAATAAGAAGAGAAGTGAAAATTCATTACCTGCCGCAGTACCGTTTTAAAGTAATAAACCAGATGAGCAACCTGCTTGGAATTCAACCCAATGCAATAAATAATTTTGCATCATCAAAGCTGATTGAAGCGGTAGTTGCACAGCGCTCTATAAAAATTAAAGAAGAAATTGATGAAATTGAATATGCACTTGATATTGCTTATGAGATGCACACTACTGCAATGAAAATGGCTGAACCGGGAATGATTGAACAGGAAATCGCCGGAGCAATTGAGGGTATTGCATTATCAATGGGACCGGGTGTTTCATTTCCCCCGATTGTTTCAATACATGGTGAGATACTTCATAACCATTATCACACAAATAAAATGAAAAAAGGTGATCTGATGGTTAATGATTCCGGTGCTGAATCCTACCTTCATTATGCGAGTGATATTACGAGAACTTTTCCTGTAGACGGAAAATTTACCAGCAAACAAAAAGAAATTTATGAAATTGTTCTTAAGGCTCAGCTCGATTCAATAAAAGCAATAAAGCCGGGAAGAAAATTCAGGGATGTTCATCTGCTTGCTGCAAGAACAATTACTGTTGGATTAAAGGAACTCGGCTTAATGAAAGGCGATGTAGATGAAATAGTTAAAGCCGGCGCACACGCTATGTTTTTTCCGCACGGATTAGGTCATATGCTTGGACTCGATGTTCACGACCTGGAAGGTTTGGGTGAAGATTATGTCGGCTACAATGAAAAGATTAAAAGAAGCGAGCAGTTTGGACTTGCTTATGTTCGCCTGGCTAAAGAACTTGAAACCGGTTATGTTTTAACAGTTGAGCCGGGAATTTATTTTATGCCGGAATTAATTGATTTCTGGAAAGGCGATAACAAATTCAGACAGTATATTAATTATGACAAAGTTGAAGCTTACAAAGGATTCGGCGGAATAAGAATAGAGGACAATGTGCTCGTTACAAAAGATGGAAACAGAGTTCTGGGTGAACAGGCAATTCCCAAAACTATAGATGATGTTGAAAGGATGTGCAAAGCATAGGTGAGTGGAATAATGGGGTAATGGAATGTTGGAGCGATATTTTGTACATTTCCCTCAGTTCTTATCATCTTATTCTGTCTTGATCATTAATTTGTATCATTCATTGGGGAGATTAAAATGGAGAGCTGTTATAATCATCCTGAAAGAAAAGCATACTCGGTTTGCTGCAACTGCGGAAAGCATTTTTGTGAAGACTGCCTTACAGCCGGAAAAGAATACTACTACTGTAAATCTTCCGAGTGTCAGAAAAAATATAAAGAAGATATCGAAAAAGATTCTTATCGTGAAAGAATTGTCTGCCCCAATTGCCAGAGTATCTTACAGATTAACAGGGATGAAATTAACTCAGGCGGTTTTCGTTGTCCCGAGTGCGAATCTTTTATTGCCATATTAAATGGAGAAGCGGAATCGCTGGAAGATAAAAATTATGTCAGGCTGCTTTCTTCGGTAAACCAGGGGGATATAGCCATAATAAAATCTATGCTGGATGATGCCGGAGTTGATTATTATGTAACAGGAGAGAATTCCATATATGATGCAGTTGCCTTATTTGTTAATGAGACCGAGATAAGCCTTGCAAAAGATATTTTAAAGGATTTTAAATTTCACCTGCTGGGTTTCTCAGCTAATAATGAAGAGGAAGTAGAATAAATTTGGGAAAGATAAGTCCCTTCTTATTTATTTTAAGAATATAAACTTTTTAGCAGCAGAATAATACCCTGCTGAAAGCCTGTATATATACACTCCACTCGGTAGATTGTCTCCGTCGAATTTTACTTCATAAGTTCCTGCTTGTTTTTCTTCATTAACAAGAGTCTCTACTTCTTCACCAAGTGTGTTGTAAACTTTTATTGAAACAAATTCTTTATTCGGAATTCGATATTCAATATTCGTTGTTGGATTAAATGGATTAGGATAATTTTGTTTAAGTGTAAATTTAGTTGGGGGATTAACATCTACTCCAACTTCTTTGCTATATGCAATGGTACCGTCGAAATCTAATTGTTTTAATCTATATTTATATTCTCCTGGAGCAACATTTTTATCTGTATAAAAATATCGATGGGGGATAGTACTTGTACCATTTCCGTTCTTAAAACCAATCCTTTTCCATTCTGATTGATCTTGTGCTTCTACCTTCTTACGTTGAATCTCAAATAAACGGTTGTTTATTTCCGACGCTGTTGTCCATTTCAATAAAACAGTCTGTCTTTTTACATTTGCTGAAAAGGAATTAAATTCAACAGGTGTATATGTCGTATCATCATATCTTAAAATCAATCCACTACCTCCGACAGCATAACCAATCATATTTGTTGGTGTTTGGAATCCATTAAAACCTACTGGCACATCATTACTAATATCTATCCAACTATTTCCAGTATCATAAGTCATATATTTTTTATAAATAATGTTACTGGAGACAATAACTCCAGTGACTAACCAATGGGATACATCAGGAAAGATATAAAAACTCCTCGCTCCTTCAATTTCAGGTACTGAGGTCCAGGTTACTCCACCATCAATTGTTTTGAATGGCCCATCAAAAAGATCCGTTATCCAACCATTATCTTCATTTAGAAAATAAACATCATTGGTATTATAGAAATTCAGATCAGTTTGTTCTAACCAATTTATCCCACTATTAGTAGTTTTGTATGGTCTCCAACCTGATAAAGATGCCCATCCATATAGTGAATCAACGAAAGACAAACTTTTAAAATTTGCACTTGGACGATTTATTTGTTCTATCCAATTCTCACCGCTGTCTGATGTCTTAAATATTTTTGGTCCTCCCACAGCCCACCCGGTTTGGGCGTTAATAAAGAATATTTTTGCTATTACTTCGGTTATCCCATTCATCTGATACCAACTCTCTCCGCCATTTGTTGTTTTTAGTATGAGACTGGTTGTTGTACCAATAAATCCTGTAAAACTGTCGGTGAAAATGATACATTGCCCTCCGGGGACACCTGAAACCAACTGCCAGTGTATTCCGGCATCGGTTGTTTTATAAAGACTTTGATAGTTAGATGCGGGTCCACTTATTGCAAATCCTTTTTCTTCATTTATAAAATATACGTCATAGAAATCATCATTTATAATTTGCCTGTGCCAGCTATCTAAACTTCCGTCTGCTTTATATACTCTTAGCCCTGTCCCAGCATCGTAACCAATATTTTGTTCCGAAAATAATTGTATTTCAAATTCTCCAATATTACCAATTCCTCCATTCCAGGTTTGTCCACGATTAGTTGTTTTCCATATCCCTATTTCACTCATTACAAAATATCCTGTGTCAGCATTAATATATTTTATGCAGTTAATTGGGTCAGTAGGGGTTTGACCACCAATTATCCAGGTATTTCCTCCATCATTACTGTATACATTCTTGCCATAATATCCGGTTCCACCATAACCAGCAGCAGCTATATGCAGACTGTCTATTACATCGATAGAATATAATGCCTGGTTATCTCCAGCTTGTATAATATCCCAGGTATTTCCTCCATCTGTAGTCCTTATTACTTTTCCGTTTGCTGCAATAAAACCATAGCCTTCTGTTAGAAAGTCTATCCACCAGTAATCAGATGAATATCCGGTTGTATATATTCTTTCCCAGGTTAATCCTGCATTTGTTGTTTTAATAAGTGAGTTGCTTTTTCCACAAGCCCAACCGAGATTATCATTTATCATCTGCAGTCCCCAGAGGTCTCCAGTTATTCCGCTTGTTATTTGTGTCCAGTTCTCTCCTCCATTGGTTGAGCGAAGTATTATCCCGTTAAATCCTGCCGCAATTACAATCTGCCCATCAAATGAATTTACTTTTAAGATTGGTGTTGTTGTATTGGTTTCCTCTGTTATCCAGTTCTGTCCTCCATCAGTTGTTTTTATGATTGCACCCAAATCTCCACAAACCCAGCCGGTATCTTTATTAAAAAAATGTATTCCAATATAGTCAACCCTTGGTACTTTAGGATTTAGCTCTGTCCATACGCCTGTACTCTCTAACGGGAACAATCTTCTCTTTTCTTCATTAAGGTTTTTACCCGAATATTTTTGTGCATAACTTTGGTAGTCAGTCTGTAATTCAACTCCACGGCGGTATTGTGATGGCTTAGCCCGTATAGAAGTATTTATCTGGGCATTAACGGAATAGGATAATAAAACTAAAATGAAGATGGTAAGCCTCCATTGAAATGTTTCTAAGAAGGTTCTATAATTGAATTTCATAGATTTCCCCGGATTTTAACTTGTTAAAATTTAGAGAAATGAAATTCTATATGCAACTGAAAACACAAAATTGACATCTCAAATTTTATTAAACTGAACGGTGAAATATCTGTGGAAAGATAAATTAATTTTGATTTGGAAGGTTATTCCATTTTCATATCGCGCGTCATAAGGTCGGTAGTCGCTTTAACGGGGTCTTTCTCTTCAAAAAGAATTTTATAAACTTCACTTGTTATCGGCGTTTCAACTTTAAATTTCTTTGCAAGCATTGAAGCCGAGCGACTTGTCTCAACTCCCTCTGCAACCATCTTCATTGATTTCAGAACCTGCATTAATGTTTTTCCTGCACCTATCTGTTCGCCAACATAACGGTTTCTGCTGTGCCTGCTCATACAGGTCACAATTAAATCGCCCATTCCTGATAATCCCGCAAATGTTTCAGGCTGAGCTCCCATAGCAATACCGAGTCTTGAAATTTCTGCTATTCCTCTTGTCATAATTGCGGCTTTTGTATTATCACCGAATTTAGCTCCATCAATTATTCCGGCACCGATTGCAATTACATTTTTAAATGCTCCTCCAAGCTCAACTCCTAAAATATCTGTAGAGCCATAAACTCTGAAATAAGAAGTAATAAAAGTTGCCTGGATAGATTTAGTGGTTTCAACATTAGTGGATGCAGCAACAACTGCTGTCGGTATTCTCCGTGAAACTTCCTCTGCGTGGCTTGGTCCCGAAATTACTCCAACCTGTGTTAAATCAATGGATGGGATTTGCTGCTTTAACATCTGCGACATTGTCATCAGGCTTTTGTTTTCTATGCCTTTTGCCACACTTACAAGAATGGAGTTTTTAATATTTGAGGGATTAACTTCTTTAATCACTCCTCTTAAAAATTGAGATGGCACGGCTAGAACAATTAAGTTCTGGTGTAAGGTTGCTTCATCCAGATCGTGAGTGATTTTAATTTCATCAGGGATTGTAATTCCGGGAAGGAAGTTTTTGTTCTCTCTTGTCTTTTCAAGTACACGTGCGTAACTCTTAACATATTCCCAGAGAGTAACATTATGTCCGTTAAAATGAAGCAGGACAGCAAGGGTAGTTCCCCAGCCTCCGGCTCCTAAAACAGAAATTTTCATCAGGAAGTTTTAATCTTTTTCTTAAAGCTTACTTTACTTTCATTTCCGTTAAATAACCGGACTACGTTTTTCCGGTGAGTGAAAATAACAAGTAATGCGAGAAAGATAACAAATGGTAAAAGAGTATTGTAGCTTGGTATATTCACATTAAAAACATTTTCTCTTACAATAAGAGTAACCGGAACCGCAATTGCTGCCAAGATTGAACCAAGAGAAACGAATCGTGATACGCTTACAACCACTACAAAAACCCCGATTGCAACAAGCATATCAACGGTTACAACCATCAGAAGAACACCCAGTGCAGTAGCAATACCTTTTCCGCCTTTGAACCCGGCAAAAACTGTCCATATATGACCGATAACAGCAGAGACTCCAGCGATAATCTGAACGAGAGTAAAATCATCAAACGGGGTGGCATTTTGAAACGGGATTGAGCCGTAATGTAATCTTGCAACAACAACAACTGCGAGAACACCTTTCATGGCATCAAGTAAAATTACAAGCAATCCATGCTTCCAGCCAAGAACGCGCATAACGTTAGTTCCGCCGGCGTTACCGCTTCCGTGTTCACGGATATCAATACCTTTAGATAACCTGCTTACAATAATGCTCGTCGGGATAGAACCGATCAGGTATGATAATATTACAATTGTTGCCAGTAAATACATCTCAATTCCGTTAAAAAAAAGTGAAACCTAAACTAACTATAAAAGGGCTAACATTCAATGAATTTAGATTATACTGCAGTTTCAGATCAATTATCAAACCAGTGATTTAAATAATTGAAAATCCTCTTTTGTGGTTACTTTGAAGTTTAAGTTGGAGCCTTCAGTAATATTTACTCTCTTTCCGGTTCTCTTTACAAGCATTGATTCATCAGTCGCATAAAAATTTTCTTTAAAAGCTTTTTTCATCGCATTCATCAGATCTGCGTATTTGAAAATCTGTGGAGTCTGAACATAAAAAATATCATCTCTATCAATGTATTCTTTAATATAATTCTTTCCCTTAATTAAAGTGTTGCTTCCTATAATACAGACAACAGAATTTCCTTTTTCTTCGGCAGTTTTAATGGCTTTAATTAAAACACCCCGGGGAAGTAAAGGACGCGCTGCATCGTGAATAATTATTAAATCATTTTTATCTGCATTAATGGAAGAAAGGGCGTTGAAAACAGAATCCTGCCGTTCCTTTCCACCCCTTACAATTTTAGAAATTTTATTCAACTTATATTTTTTTCTGAGCTTTTCAATTAATTTCAAATAGGCAGGGCTAACAGAAATAATTATATCATCTATTAGTTTATTTTTTTGAAAAGTCTCCAGAGAATAAACAATTAATTCTTTATTCTTTACTTTTAAAAATTGTTTGGGTTTGGGGAACCCTGTACGGGTTCCTTTTCCACCTGCAGGTATAATTACAATTCTTTTCATAAAATAAGCATTGCATCGCCGTAACTAAGGAACCTGTAATTTTCTTTTAAGGCTTTCTTATAAGCTTTCATTACAAATTCAGTTTCTGCAAATGCACAAACCAGCATCAGCAAAGTAGATTCAGGCTGATGAAAGTTGGTAATAAGCCTGTCAACAATTTTAAAATCGTATGGAGGGTAAATAAACTTGTCGGTCCAGCCTCTTCCGGGTTTTACCAGACCATCGGCAGTAATGCTTGTTTCCAGGGCGCGGGCTGTGCTTGTTCCTACAACAAACACATTATGCTTTCCCGAGATTGATTTATTAATTCTTTCAGCGGAATTAGAGGAGATTTCAAAATATTCCGAATCCATTTTATGCTTTGTCAGGTCTTCAACTTCAACCGGGCGGAATGTTCCAAGTCCTATATGAAGAATTACAGGAACCACGTCAATTCCTTTTTTCTTAATCTTCGCAAGGAGTTTATCTGTGAAATGCAGTCCTGCAGTAGGAGCAGCAACGGCACCATCGACGCGGGCATAAACAGTCTGATAATTTTCCTTATCATCAGCAACAGGCTCTCTTTTAATGTAAGGGGGCAGGGGAGTCAATCCTATTTTTTCCACTGCTGCAAAAACATTTCCGGGCTGGTTAAACCTTACTGTTCTTCCACGTGAAGTTGTATTATCAATTACTTCGCACCATAGTTTATCGTTAAAATAAATTTTATTTCCTATCCTTACTTTTCTCGCGGGATCAACAATCACATCCCATATACTTTCCTCAATATTTAATTCTCTTAAAAGGAAAACTTCTATTTTAGCATTTGTTTTTTCTTTCTTTCCGTTTAACCTTGCCTGGAAAACACGGGTTTCATTTACTGCAAGCACATCTCCTTTTTGCATATAGTCAATTACCTCCAAAAAGACTTTACTTTCAATAGTCTCCTTCTCCTTGTCAAGCACCATAAGCTTAGCTTTATCTCTTTGAGAAGCAGGAAACTTTGCAATTGCTGTTTTTGGCAAGTTGTATTTGAAATCTGATAATTTCATTCTTTATTACCTTTTATGATTGAATAAATCAGAGGGAGTATAAACTCCCTCGTTAACATTTATTATTTTTTCTTCCCGGTTTTTGATTTCTTAGACTTTGTACCGGGTTTTGTTTTTGAAGCTGATTCATGAACAACTGCACGGGCTGCTGCCAGCCTTGCAATAGGAACTCTGAAAGGTGAACAGCTTACATAATTCAAACCGACACGATGGCAGAATTCCACCGAACTCGGTTCACCGCCGTGTTCACCACAGATTCCTACTTTCAGGTTTTCGCGGGTTGAGCGTCCTTTCTCTGTTCCCATTTTAACAAGCTGCCCAACGCCATCCTGATCAAGCACTTCAAAAGGATCATTAGGAAGTATTTCATTCTGGACATATAACGGAAGGAACTTACCTGCATCATCTCTTGAAAGCCCGAATGTAGTCTGAGTTAAATCATTCGTACCGAAACTAAAGAATTCAGCTCCTTTTGCAATTTTATCCGCCGTAACACATGCACGGGGCAATTCAATCATCGTTCCGACAAGATAACTGATTTTTTTACCTCGTTCTTTTGCTACTTCATCTGCAACTCTTCTGATTATTTTTTCCTGCAGTCGGAATTCATTAAGTTCACTGACAAGTGGAATCATTATTTCAGGTTTTACTTTAAATCCTTGTTCAACAGCCATATAAGCTGCTTCAAAAATTGCTCTTGCCTGCATTTCAGTAATTTCCGGGTAAACGACACCGAGACGGCAGCCTCTGAATCCAAGCATAGGATTAAACTCAGCCAGACTTTGAATTTTCTCTTTCAACTTTTCAACTGAAATATTTAGTTGTGCAGCAAGTTCCCCGGTTTCCTTTTCTTCATGCGGAAGGAATTCATGTAACGGGGGATCAAGTGTACGGATTGTTACAGGAAGTCCATTCATCTCTTTAAAGATTCCAAAGAAATCTTCTCTCTGAAGAGGAAGCAATTCATTAAGAGCAGTTTTTCGTTCTTCAATTGTTTCCGAAACAATCATTTTCCTCACGCTCATAATTCTATCGCCTCCAAAAAACATATGTTCCGTTCTGCAAAGCCCGATTCCTTCAGCACCGAATGCAACTGCATTAGCTGCCTGGTTAGGTTGATCGGCATTCGTCCTGATGTTTAATCTTCTAACGTTATCGGCCCATTTCATAAGGCTTGCATAAGTCTGATAAACTGGTGAATCTTTTGCATCAAGTGTTTTAGTTAAAAGAACCTGCAGTACTTCCGAAGGTTTTGTTTCGAGCTTACCTGCAATAACTTCACCTGTGGTTCCATCAAGAGAAATGAAATCGCCTTCTTTTATTTCAACTCCATCTTTTCCTTCAACATTAATCTTTCCTTCTTTATAATTGATTCTTAACGAGCCGCATCCGGCAACGCAGACTTTTCCCATTTGCCGTGCAACAAGAGCCGCGTGTGAAGTCATTCCGCCGCGTGCGGTAAGAATTCCTTCGGCAGCGTTCATACCTTTTATATCTTCAGGAGAAGTTTCAATTCTTACAAGAATAACATTTTCACCTTTTGCAGCCATGTCTTCAGCATCCTGTGCATTGAGTGCAACCCTTCCAGAAGCTGCACCGGGACCGGCATTCAATCCTTTAGCAATTAATTTTCCTTCGTCAATTGCTTTCCTCTTTTGATCGAGATCAAAGATAGGTCTAAGCAACTGGTTTAACTGGTTCGGCTCTATCCTGGCGATGGCTTCTTCTTTCGAAATTAATTTTTCTTTAACCATATCCACAGCCATTTTAATTGCAGCAAAGCCGGTACGTTTTCCAACGCGGCACTGCAGCATCCACAATTTATTCTGCTGGATTGTAAACTCGATATCCATCATTTCTTTATAATGTTTTTCGAGTGTTTTCCTGATATCATCAAGCTGCTTATAAATTTTAGGATCATCTTCTTTAAGCTTTGCAATTGGCAAAGGAGTTCTTGTTCCTGCAACTACATCTTCCCCCTGGGCATTAAAAAGATATTCACCATAAAAAACATTTTCTCCAGCGGCCGGGTCTCGAGTAAATGCAACGCCAGTTCCGGAATCTTCACCCATATTTCCAAATACCATCGACTGGACATTTACTGCTGTTCCCCAATCAGAAGGGATATCATTTAACTTCCTGTATACGATTGCCCTGTCATTCATCCAGCTTCCGAATACAGCTCCGATTGCGCCCCATAATTGTTCAACCGGGTTAGTTGGAAATTCATGACCGGTTTCATTTTTAATTGCTTCTTTAAATTCCTGTACAAGCTCTTTTAAATGTTCCGTAGATAATTCAGTGTCAAGCTTAAATCCATGCTGTTCTTTTTTCCTTTCGAGGATTACTTCGAACGGATCCTCAGCTTTTTTATCCTGTGGCTTTAATCCAAGCACCACATCACCGTACATCTGCACAAATCTTCTGTAAGAATCGTAAGCGAAACGGGGATTATTTGTTTTGTTAATTATTCCATTTACAGTTTCATCATTTAAGCCAAGGTTAAGAATTGTATCCATCATCCCTGGCATTGAAGCACGTGCACCGCTTCTAACTGAGACGAGCAGGGGATTTTCAGGATCACCAAACTTCCTTCCCATTTCCTTTTCAACTTTTTGCAGTGCCGCTTTAACCTGCTTATCAAGTTCTTTAGGATATTTATTATTATGATTGAAATAGTAAGTACAAACTTCAGTGGTAATTGTAAATCCTGCCGGAACCGGCAATCCTATATTAACCATCTCTGCAAGGTTTGCTCCTTTACCACCGAGGAGTGCTTTCATTTCTGCTTTACCATCAGCCTTCTTTCCACCAAAAAAATACACATATTTCTGCTGTTGTTTAGCCATTTATTTTTTCCTCCATTCTAGAGTTTATCTTTTTATTTAATCTGTTATATAATTTTAATTTATCCGTGAAAGTATAAAGTCTTCAAATTCACTATCGTTATCCATTCTTAGTTCAATCTTTAAGAAAAATATGTCAATATCATCAAGCTCTTTTGCATACTTTGTCAATTTAACCGCATCCTTTTCTGTAGTGACGACAGAGTGAGAATTGGTTGAATAGAACTTCTTTCTTATTTCCTGCACCTCCTTATTTGAATAATTTTTATGATCTCTGAAAATTATCTGGTTTGAAGTATCAACACTTGTCTGCATTAAGACATTTATAAATGAAAATGGGTTTGCTATTCCCGAAACAACAAGACTTTTTTGTCCTTTGAATTCTTCAAGTCCGTATCTTTCATCTTTTTTTACATCTACAAAACCGATTGCTTTATAATTAGCAGTGAAAATCTTTTTATTTTCAAAATATTTTTTATACCTCTCCGGAATTTCGTGCTTTTTTGTAAACTTCCTGTTGATTATAACAGCATCAGCTCTTTTGACCGAGCTAAATGGTTCACGCATCATCCCGGTAGGAAGTAAATTAGTTCTAAAGAAATTTTCTTCTATCAGAAATTTCTGTTCAAAAATCAGCAAATTAATATCTCTTTTAATCCACCTATGTTGATAAGCATCATCAAGTACAATTACATTGACTCCTGCATCTTTAATAAAATTCTTAGCACCATTAACCCTGTTTTCAGAAACAGCAGCAGGAGTTTTACATTCCATTGCAGTTATAAAAATTTCATCGCCGCAGTTATCAACTGAAGAAAGAATATTTTTCCCATCAGATACCAGCAAATATCCTCTTGTATTCCTTCTGTAGCCTCTGCTCAACACACCTACGTTCATACCATTTTTCTTCAACAGGTTTGTTAAAGTAATTACTAACGGTGTCTTGCCCGTACCGCCAACGGATATATTTCCGACAGAAATAATTTTCGCATCAACACCTTCAGCTTTAAATATATTATTATTAAAACACCAGTTTCTTACACCGATTATAAAAGCATAAAAAGGAATAAGAGGATATAATATCAACTTTAATAATTTCACAATGTGTTTCAGTTAAAATTTTTCGGCTTCAGATTGAAGTTCATTAAGTTTCTTTTCACATTCATCTATGATCTTTGAAGTCTCTTCATGGCTCAAATTCTCGGACACATAAACCGGGTCGGAATAATAAACATTTGCCCGGGTAAAAAATCTCGGGATCTGAAATCTATCCCAGCTCTTTAAGTATCTTTTCTTTTTAAAGCCGATTCCCACCAGGATCAGAGGTAGCTTTGCTTTCTTTGCTGAAACAACTGCACCGGCTTTAAGCTTATATGGCGGGCCTTTCGGTCCATCAGGTGTTACTGCAATTGAATAACCGTTTTTTGCAAAGTCGATCATCAACCCGAGAGCAACCTCGCCACCCTCACTACTGGAACCTCGAAGCACCTTATAATTCCATTTCTTAAGTATCTTCGCCAGCAGATCGCCGTCTTTACTTTTACTTGTAAGTCCGGCGAAATTTTTATTCCGGTTTAAATACCACGGAAGAAGCATCGTACCGTGCCAGAAGCCAAGAATAAAATTCCTGTTCTGCTTTTCTAATTCATCAATCGCTTTGTTATTTACAAAATTGATTCTCAGTGTCTTACAAAGAATATTCACAAGTTGAAAAAGAACATAATTCCCTGCAAAACGCAGGGTATCCTGCTTAATTTTTTTAAGCTTCATTCAATAAAGAATAAATTATTTTCGCTGCTCTTTCAGATGCACCGGTTGAGCCGAGCTTTTCTTTTAATAATTTCAGTTTTTCTTTTATACTTTGATAAACAGATTTGTCTGTCAAGATATTTTTGCATTCTGAATAAATAGTTTCTGCGTTCACATCCTTTTGAATTAATTCCGGAACAATTTCTTCACCCGAAATAATATTTACCATTCCTATATTATCTACACGGACAAGATTTTTTCCGATAATGTATGTCAGTCCGCTCGTTTTGTATACAATCACCATCGGGAGTTCGAAAATTCCTGCTTCCAGGGTGGATGTGCCGGATTTTATTATACCAAGTTTGGAATACTTCATCAAATCGTATGTGAAACTCTTAACAACTTTAAAGTTTTTTGAAAAAGACTTTTTGTAGAAAATGCTTTCATCAATATTGGAAGAGCAGGCTACTACTACCTGGAGATTGAATTCATTTGCCACCTTTTCTGCAGCCTTAATTGTTTCGGGGAAAATTTTTTCGACTTCGTGTTCACGGCTGCCGGGCATAATAAGCAGAATCTCTTTATCATTTAAGTTTAACTTTTCCATCAATTCTTTACGACTTAAAAATTTATAATCGTTAATCCTTTCAACCAAAGGATGACCGACAAGCTCGACGTTTACATCATTTTTTTTATATAATTCTTCTTCAAAAGGAAAAACGACAAGCATTTTATCTACAAGTCTTTTAATCTTTTTAATTCTTCCTGCACCCCAGGCCCAGATTTGCGGAGAAATATAATAGATAATTTTAACACCAATGCTTTTTAATTTTTTTGCAAAGTTCAGATTAAAGCCGGGATAATCTATCAGCACCGCATATTTTATGTTTTTGACTCTGATAGTTTCTAGCAAATCAGACTGAACCTGTTTAATAAAAGGCAGATGCTTTACAACCTCCGCGAAACCAAGGAACGCCATTTTTTTTATATGATATAAAATATCCATTCCTTCTTCTTTCATCCTGTCACCGCCGACTCCGAAAAAATTTATATTATCATCCAGCTTTTTCAGCTCCTCGATTAATGCAGCTCCTATAAAATCACCCGAAACTTCTCCAGCGATAATCATAATGTTCTTTTGATTATTCTCATTCATATCATAATCTTCTTAAAAACCAGAGAAGTAAAATTGTAATAGTGACAAAGCTGAATGCCTGTAAACTTCTTCTTTCAGATTTCAATCCTTTTTTAATATCGTATTTCGGCTGCTCAACATTTCCCGCTTTATATTTTGTAATTCTCGGAATAAAACGCGGAACATTTTTTTTATAATCTTCAAACTCTTTACCAAAAGTTTGCTCAAGATATTTTTCTTCTTCTTTAACTATCAGATGATATTGAGCTGAAAAGAATATAAAACCAACAATTTGCAGCCAGGGGAAAAGTGCGAACGACATTATCCCAAGCCCGGTATACATAAGAATATTTCCCAGGTATAGCGGGTTGCGAAGATGAGCAAAAGGACCGCTGACAATTAAATAAGTTCCGCCAACTCGTCCCGTTGTTCGTGTTTCACTCCCTGCCCAGCTTACTCCCCATAACCTGATTAACTCTCCTTTCAGTGCAATTATAAACCCGATTATAATACTCCAGACATTCGGATAGCCGAAGAACAGTATAACCAGTATAAAAGGAATCGGGGTATAGCTCCGGTATTTGAAAAATTTGGAAGCAAGCTTTGACATTAAATTCCTTTTATTCCTGTATATATAAATTCTGTCTTTTCAGTTCCGCCTGATGTCTTTTCTTCAGACGTTTCTTTTGCAGGAGAGTATCCATTCGTTCTATCACATCATTAAAATTTTTAAATGGAAAATAACTGATCCTTTCCCTCTCACAGTACTTAAGTAAATCATCTTTTGCAAAGATAAAATCACAAAAATGCACGGTATATTTATCTGAATTACCATCACCAATAAAAACTGTATATTCATCATCGCTGCTGTTATTTATAATATGATTTCGTTTGCAGTTTGCAGAAGTTGTGCATCCGGAATCATAAAACGGGAAATAGGGAATCAATTTGTTCTTCTCATTAATCATCAACTTATTTGAATATACCCGGAGATGATTAAGATTTTCTCTTTTAAGGATAAGATTAATATAATAATCAAACCCGTCACTCAGAATAAGCAATTTGATTTTATGTTTATCACAATAATCTACGAAAGAATGAAAAGTTTTATCAATTTCTATTTTGAGTATAAAATTATCAAGCTCGTTTTTATCAATATAATCCACCGACTCACAGAGCCTGAGCCAGCAGTCTCTTGCCGAAATTCTGTCATTCAGCAATTCATCGATTACCTTCTGCACAGTTTCATTATGACCGAATTTAGAAAATACTGCGTCACCGGTATCCTCTTTTGTAATGGTCCCGTCAAAATCGACAAATATTTTAAATACTCTATCTATCATAAACTAACGTGTTAAAACCATTTTTTTTACTTCGACAAAATCACCGCTTTCAAACTTGTAAAAATAAATTCCCGGCTGTTTGTCACCGGCTAAAAATGTAATGGAATTTTCTCCGGCGGGGAACCTGTTATTTATTTCTTCTATCTTTTCAATATGATTATCAAAAAATTCTATTTTAACATCAGCCTGTTCCGGAAGATAAAATTTAATTTGCGTTGAATCGGAAAAAGGATTAGGATCATTTTGGGTTACTATAACATAATCCGTAGATTCGAGAAAAGTAACTCTGGAAATTTCGGAAGATTGGGTGTTTCCTAAATTATCATTTAAGATTACCCTGTAATAAAGGGTTCCTGAAGTGTCGGGCTTATCAAAATACTGGTAATAGTTTGCGGCTTTTCCGCTGTCGGAATTTACCGAAACCAATTTTTGCCAATCTGTATTTCCCGTATCCGTTTGAACGGATCTTTCAATTAGATATATGCTGCGAGGAAATTCATTTGCTGAATACCATCCGATTTTAACAGAGTCGGAAACAACTTCAGTTGTGAAACCGATTATCTGGGAGACAAAAGTTCCGGTGTTAAATATTTTTTGGACATAAATTCCGTTCTTACTGTTTCGCTTCTCTTTAAAAACTGCGATAGCACTTCCTCTTCCATCGGGGAGAAGATTAAGATAACTTTTAGGAGTATTAAAATAAGAGCCTATGGCCACTGCTGCTGAATCCCAGTAGATTTTTCCTTGCGAAGTTATTCGCTGGGCATAGATATTTCCCATTGCTGAGGCAGTTCTTCTATCGAGCCATGCTACTATTGCACCGTTATAATCATCGGAAATTATTTTTTGCCCGAACTGATCTCCATTCATTTTAATAACCGGGATACCACCTTCCTGCCAGGCCGGTTTAGCGCTTCTGTTATACTTTTGAATATAAATATCGCGGTCGTTATTAATTTCATTTGTCCATGATAAAATTAAAGATGTATCGCTTGCAATCATCTGCGGATTTGACTGGCTTCCCTTCTGCTCTGAACATACCTTTCCGTTTTTCCCCCACAATAATTTCCCGTTATAATTTATCAACTCGTGGTATATTCTTTTATCTTTCTTTAAAACCTGGTAAGCCATATAAATATCCGGACCGGAATTTACCGCGGTGAAAGTAATTACATTTATGCTATTATCTGTAACACTTACATTTTTTCCCCAGAGTGGTTTTCCTGTTCTATCATAATGTTGAGAAAAAATTATTCCTTTACCTCTTTGTGTTTCAATCCAAAAAATAAAAGTGCCTGATGAATCATCAGGAAGTACACAAGAGATCATCTTACTGTTAATTGTAGCCGAGACTGTTACTCCAAGAGAATCAAATAAAAATTTTCCTGCGGATGAGATTTTTTGCAGCATTATTCTAGAATTAAAAACCTGTTCAGGTTCCCGGGCAAGATAAGAAATGAAAACTTCGCCTTTTCTGTTAGAGCATAATGAATAATCAATTATATCTTTATTAAACTTATTGATTTTTAGTCCTTTTGGATTCCATAAAATATTACCGTTAGCCTGAACTTTCTGAACAAGAAGATTCCCGGTTTTATTAATTGAAAAATCTTTCCATGCAACAACAGCAGTATTTTTCCCGTTCGAAACTGCAATGGGATTAACCTGGTCGCCCGCCGTTTCTGCAATTTTTTTCCCATCAGCTCTGAAACTTATATTGCCGTTTGATTCTATGTGCATAAAATTTATTTCATTCTGTATGCCGGTTACATTATCTTCCCAGAAAATAAATGCACAGCCACTCCAATCACTCAAAGCAGAAATATTAATTGGTTCAGCAAGATCATAAACAACACGAGTATTTTCAGCCGGGTTATTAACCCATTGTGCATTTAATTTAACCGGGGACAGAACCTGCAATAAGGTAACTAAAAGAAACGGGATTTTTATTTTTGCTTTGTTCCTGAAAAATGCCGGAGGGAACAAAGAGAAATCAGGCACGGGAACGTTTAAATCCTCGTTAAATCTTACACTAACAAGTTTGGAAACACCTTCTTCCTGCATAGTTACACCGTACATTGTATCCGCAGCCTCCATTGTTCTTTTATTGTGTGTAACGACAATGAACTGAGTATTAGTGCTGAAGTCCTGTATAATTTTTGTAAACCTGTCAATGTTTGCATCGTCCAACGGAGCATCAATTTCATCAAGAATACAGAACGGGCTTGGCTTTACAAGATAAATTGCGAAAAGAAGAGCAATAGCTGTTAAAGTTTTTTCTCCACCGGAGAGTAGATCAATTGAAGTCGGACGCTTGCCCTTGGGCTTTGCGATTATCTCTATTTTTGCTTCAAGGGGATCAGCATTTTCTTCGATTCTTAAGTCAGCCTCATCACCGGGGTTAAATAATCCTCTGAAAATATTAATAAAATTCTCCCTGATCTTATCGAATGTTTCCTTAAATAACTGCTGTGCGGTGGTGTTTATTTCTTCAATAGTTTTTATAACATCTTTTTCAGATTCAATTAAATCATTTCTTTGTCTGGAAAGAAATTCGAACCGCTGCTTTTCTTCTTCAAATTCGGAGTATGCAAGAAGATTTATCGGTCCGAGATTTTTTACCTGCTGTTTAAGGTTGTGAACTTCTTCTGTTCTTTCCCTGAAATCAAATACTCCGAGGTCATCAAATTCTTTTAGTTGAAGATTTAAGGAATAATTTTCCAGTATTTGCTCTTCAAGATTATTCAACTTAAGACGAAGCTCGTTGATTTTAATTTCGCACTCATGAATTTCATCTGAAACAAGTTCACGTTCTTTTCTTAAAGTATTTTGATTTTCCTCAAGCTCGTTTATCTGGTCCTGAATTTCTTTATAGGTTAAATCAAGCCGCTCTTCCTCTTTTAGTAAAGTTGATTTATCACCTTTTAATTTATCAGCCTCAATGGTTGTCTCTTCAATTACCGATGTCAGGGTCTGTATCTCTTCGCTGAAAGAAGAAATGTCCGCTTCTCTTTTGGCAATAGTTTTATTTATGGTCTCCGTTGAATCTTTGGCACGGCTGATAGCATTTTCAGTATTTTTTCTCTCACCATGAAGTCTTTCTATCTCAAGGTTTAAGCTATTCTGATTCCGTATAAGATTATTGAATGCATCTTCGGAAGTATGGAAATCAGATTCGAGATATTCTCTTTCTTCATCGGTTGTTCTTTTTTCTTTAATCAACTCCGAAAGTAATTCAGCAAGATTATTTCTTTCTGTATCAAGCCGGTTTGAATCTGATGCCAGTTCCTGTATTTCTGATCTTGATTTTTCAATTTCATCTACAGCCCTGGTTTTTTCAAATTCAAACTGGGAAATTTGTCTTTCAACATTTTGCTGATCATTCAGAATCATGCGACCCTTATCAGAAAGCACCTTCAAATCAATCTGATTTATCTTCTCTTCGGTTTCTTCTATTTTTTCCTGGAGCTTAAGCAATTCATTTTCTTTTAAAGGAAATTCATTCTTTAAATCTTCAAGAAGTTTCATTCTACCAAAAAGTGAATCATCAAGTTTTGGGGCAGAACCTGCTTCAACCAAACCAGAGTTTGAAATGAAATCGCCCTGAAGTGAAACAAAATTGAAATCGGGATATAAATCAGATAACTTAAAAGCCGCATCAGTGCTTTCGACAATTGCAGTACGGTTAAGAAGATGCTTGAAGAACAATTCCCATTTCGAATCGGATTGAATAACTTCATAAGTCCATTTAACAAAACCTTTTTCTTTAGAAAGGGATTTTTTCTTCCTATTAACAGAATAAAATTTAAGCTTATCAATTAAGCTCAGCTTTGCTTTTGAACGGAGGTTCTTTACATAAAAAGAAGCCTTACCAAATTCATTTTTATTCAGGTAATCGATTCCTTTAATCAGGTCATCGAGAGTCTCCACCAGGATATTATTTATATCTCCGCGTAAAGATGCCTCAACTGCAAAACGATATTCGTCCGACGTATTACCAATATGAGCTAAAAGATTTTTATCGCCTTTTGCCCATTCATTATTTTCAAGCAGAGCTTTGGATCCTTTCGAAACACCTTCAAGATTATCAACAAGAGTCTGAATAAAATTTATTTTTTCTTTTAACGTATTTAAATAGCTTTTATCTTCAAGCTCCTGAGCCTTTAATAAATTAAGTCCTTTCTCAAGCTCTTCTTTATCATTCTGTTTCTTTGAATAGACTTCTTCAGAATCAGCAAGCTTTCTTACAAGATCCCGCCTTTCCTGATCGAGCTCTTCAATAAATCCTACCGTTTTTGCGATGTTCCCTGTAAGAGATTGAATTTTCTGATTGAGTTTATTTATTGCGAGGTTTTTTGTTTCGAGAGCTTTTTCAAGATTTGAAAGCTCATTTTCTTTAGCAGAGATCGCTTTAAATTTTTCAAGCTGAAGCTCTGCAAGTTCTTTTAAATTATTCCTTTTTGTTTCGAGCAAAGCCCGGATATCTTTAACCTTTTGGGCAATTTCAAGTTTTTCATTTTCTTTGTTTTGAAGGTCAGTTTCAAAGGATGAAATTAATCCTGTACTTTCACTAATGAGATTTTCAGCTTCCTCAAGCTGAGTGCTTAATTCAACCAGTTCTTCTTTATATCTCTCAATATTTTTTTCGAGAGCTGTCTTTCTTTCTTTAGAAACAGAAAGATTATTTTCAACCTTATGAATAGATTCGGTTTTGGTTGTAACTTCAATGCGCTTAATCTTTAAAGCATATTCAGCTTCATTAAGTTTCTGCTTAACCGATTTTAATTCACCGTTCAGCTTTGAAAGCTCTGATTCGAGAGATATTTTTTTCCGCAAATTTTCTTCTTTTAAATTTGAAGCTTCATCTTTCTGAAGATGATAAAGTGCGAATTCTCTTTCAGCAAGGTCAAGCTCAAGTTCCCGTAACGCTGAAGATATCCTGTTATACCTGTCCGCACGTTTTGCCTGTCGCTCAAGTGAGTTTACCTTCTTTTCAACTTCAGTAACAATGTCATTAACCCTGGTAAGGTCCGATTTAACTTCATCGAGCTTCCTTAAAGCCAATCTTCTTCTAAGCTTATATTTATTAACGCCCGCGGCTTCCTCAAACATTGTACGTCTTTCATCGGCTTTATTGCTGAGGATTGTCTCAACCATTTTTAATTCTATAACCGAATATGCATTTGCACCAATTCCTGTATCCATAAAAAGATTGGTAATATCTTTAAGACGGCAGATATTTTTGTTAAGAAGATATTCACTTTCACCTGAACGGAAAATTCTTCTTGTTATTGTTACATCAGTGTATTCGGTAGGAAGTATCCCTTTATTATTATGGATAGTAAGGGAAACTTCAGCCATTCCCATCGGCTTTCGTATAATGGTGCCGTTGAAAATTACGTTCTCCATTTTATCGCTTCTTAGTGCCCCGCTTCTTTGTTCTCCCAGCACCCACCTTATCGAATCAACAATATTTGTTTTCCCGCAGCCATTCGGGCCAACAATAGATGTAACGCCTTCGTTGAATGTTACATTTGTTTTCAGCGCAAAAGATTTAAATCCAAGTATTTCAAGCCTTGATAAATACACTCTTTGCCTAACCGTTAAATTGTGTGAAAACCAACTTCATATAATCAATCACTGAATTGGTTACCTGGTAATAGAGGATAAATCCGCCAATTAATAACAGCAGTAGAAGTATGCCGTAAAAATAAACTGTTCCGGGGGTTACATCGAAGATGACATAGATTCCTTTTATGAGTCTGTAAAAGGACCAGAGGATAAAAACTAATAAACCAAAGTAGATATAAATATTTGCAACATCCGCCGCAAGCATCCGGTAAAGAATAATTCCCACGGGAATTAATAAAACCATGGGCAGCAATGACCATATTGTAGTATAGTAAATACTGGAGATAAATACTTTTGTCCTAACAAAAAAAGAGGCGGCTTTAATAATTATCGAAAGCAGCGGAACCATAATTATAAATATTATTGTAAGCCATAAAAGTGAAAGAGCAGGATGCCAGACAAGATAACTGAACATTGATAATATTCGTTCACTTCCGAATGAAAGTAATATTTTTTCGAAGAAAATATTATCTCGTAAATAGAATAGTGCATTGCTTACAAGCAATGCAAGAATTGCAGATATAACAAATCCGAGCACAGTTGAATGGTACCCTGACATAATACGCTGATCACGGACATCTGCATAAAAATTATATGGACGAAGAAGTGCGCGGGATGAATCTTCCCTGAACTTTCTGCCGGAATTTACAAGCACGCCCATTATTAAAGCAAGAAATAATCCAAAGATTATAAAAACCATCGGGGCATTGTCTTTTTTACTGCCGATAGGAATTGTTACAGGTTCTGTGTTGTGTAATTTTGCATAGACCACTTTATATGCAAGCCTGTTCGTATTTCTGTCTCCCCCGGTAATTCCAATATTATAAGTATTGTCTTTACTGTAACCATTTATAAGTGAAGGAAAATCACCACGGTAATCATACATTGAATTAATAAAGAAACCTGCCATTCCGGATGATTCGGAAAAATCGATTACTTCCTCGAAATATTTTGCCTGTGCCTCATACGAATATTTGTTTATGTAGCCGTCTGTATTACCTGCATTTACTGTATAAGTTGCAGAGCTGATAAAAAATCTACCGCTACCAAGTTTATTTTTTAAATCAATTAATTTTTCGGAAATATCTTTTGGGTTAGTATTGAGCAATTCAATTCCATATAAATCAAGGCTGTCGGTTTTTTCAATATTCAAACCTGCGAATGATGCATAAGACAATACATCCCAGCTTCGTTTCAAATCATCACTAAGCCTGTCAATTAATTGCATATGGGCAGTAATCCCCGGGAGATAGCCGCTTCCTAATCCGACTGCAACGACAGCACTGTACTGTTTGTAACCGTGGATAAAATTCAAAAGAAAATTCTTACTTCTTTCAATAAAGTTACTGCTCTGGGCAAGACCTTCGGGAATAAAATTTATCGGAAGTTCAATTAGTGCAAGAAGTCCGTATCTTTCACACAAAGTAAGGTAGTAAGGATGGGGAACAACCTTTGCAAATCTTACCGCATTAAACCCGGCATCTTTAATCAAACTAATATCTTTTTCCATATCCGGATAGGTTTCAAGGTTGCCATATTCACCATTGGAAGGAAGATAAGTAACCCCATTCAATTTAAATCCGCTGCCGTTAAAAAGAAGTGAATCATCACCAGTTATTAAAGAATAAACTGCAACTGTTCTTTTGGATCTGTCAATCAGAATATCTCCAAGCCAGAGTTCAAGCAAAACCTTATAAGATTGAGGACTGGCTGCGGACCATAAAACCGGATTACTTATATTTATTTTATCACTGAATATTTTGTCTTTATTAGCCGGAAGTGTAAACTTTGTTTCAACAGGATTTTTTAAGGAAGTGCCATCGGGAGCAATAATATCTATTTTATAAGTTAACCCGTTTTCTTGTGCAAGACTATCTGCAGGTTTCGAATACTCTTTATTCTCCGCACGGGAATTTACAAGAAAAGTTGCATTTTTTGAACGTGGAAAAAATTTATAGGAAACATCAATATCCCTTAACGAAATATTAGGAATCAGGTGGATATAAACATCCCGAATGATTCCCCCAAAATTTTGTGGGAATAAAAATCTTTGTTTAACGGGAATTGTATTTTCTGAATCAAGCTTATAATAAAGCTTAATAGAGATAACATTACTTTTATCGATGTTAAGGATATCTTTCGGTAAATCAAGTTGAAAAGGAAACTCTCCTCCCGGATGCCTGTATATAATATTTTTATTTACTGAAATATCCGCGGAATAATTTATTCCGAAGAAGACCAGTTTCATCTGGTAATTCTTTAAATCATTCTGCGAAACCGAAAAGCTCTTTTCAAAAATAAGTTCTCCTTCACCACTGAAAACAGAAGGAACGGTTACCGGAACTTTTGGTGCATCTTCATCATTTGCAGGATGAACTTTCCAGGTTCCGTTCAGCGGGATAATTTTTCTTGTTGCAGAAATATCAAAAAAGAGAGAATCATTATCTGCCATTCTATAACCGGGCAGTTCTTTAAAAACAATTTGAGCCTTTGTAAATGGGAGAAGCAGAAATAAAAATAATGATGTGAGGAAAATATATTTGGGGAATCCCATCCGAATCAGCTATCCTATAATATATATTCAATTAAACCTACAAATATAAGCTACAAACCAGGGGAAAGCAATGTAATTTTTACTGATGACAAACTATAAACATTTAAATTTTATTAAGCTAACCGTATTTTTCTCAAAGAGTTATACTGATTCGATAATACCTAAAAATGTTTCCAGGCTTAAGCAAGCGCCACCCACCAGCGCTCCGTCAATATCATTCCGGGAAAGAAGGTCTCTGGCATTGTCCGGTTTCACGCTTCCGCCGTAGAGGATAACCAGGTTTTCAGAAACTTCCGGTGTGAAATCATTCTTTATATATGTGCGGATAAAATCATGCATTTCTTCAGCCTGTTCAGGTGCTGCGGTTTTACCTGTTCCTATCGCCCAGACAGGTTCATATGCTACGATTATACTTTTCATTTGTTCTAAAGAAATTTCATTTAATCCGCCGGAAAGCTGCATATTCAATACTTCCTTTTCTTTCCCGTTTTCTCTTTCTTCCAGCGTTTCCCCTATACAAAAAATAGGTTTTAAGCCATTACTTAACGCAGCTTTAAGTTTTTTGTTTATTAATTCATCCTTCTCTTTAAATATGGTTCTTCTTTCCGAATGCCCGATTATAACATATTCACAGCCGACACTCTTCAGCATCTTAGCAGAAATTTCACCCGTAAAAGCCCCGCTTTCCGGGAAGTACATATTTTGTGCTCCAAGTTTAATCGGAGTATTTTTAATCAGGGTATTTGCCTCACTTAAAGAAGTAAACGGCGGACATATTATCAAATCACAATTAATGTGTTTACCACTTAAGCCGGAAGTTAATTTTGAAATAAGATTCTGGGATTCAGGTAAATCTTTATTCATTTTCCAGTTACCGGCAATAACTTTTTTTCGCATTGTAGTCCTCAATCATTTTTTGGAGTATCCACAAAAGTAGTAAAGAGATAGTATTACTTCAAACCCTCATAATTAATTGTGAGAGCAAAATGATTAAAATCCGGCTAATTTTTAAAATGGTTTTAATAATCCTATTTTTATAAAATGAAGTTAAAGAATATTCCCCGGCAGGTTTTAGTATTAAGCTTTATAAGTCTTTTTACAGATATAGCCAGCGAGATGCTTTATCCTATTACTCCGTTGTTTCTTACAGTTGTACTCGGATCATCGATGGCAGTAGTGGGAATTATAGAAGGCGCCGCTGAAGTTACTGCCGGATTATTGAAAGGTTACTTTGGACGTATTTCCGATAAGCTTAAAAAACGCTCTGTATTTGTTGTGCTTGGATATTCTCTCTCTGCACTTTCCAAACCGCTGCCCGGGCTTTTCCCTGCACTATCAGCGGTAATCGCATCAAGAATTTCTGACAGAGTTGGTAAAGGAATGCGTACTGCACCGAGGGATGCTTTACTGGCAACATATGCTGAAGGAAGAACAGGTTCCATTTTTGGTTTTCACCGGGGAATGGATACGCTTGGTGCTGCATTAGGTCCGATAGGTGCTTTAATATTACTGCATTTTTATCCGGGTGATTATGTACTGATTTTTCTTGTTGCTTTCGCTCCTTCAGTTATAGCTGTAAGCATTACGCTTTTTGTAAAGGACAATCCGGCATCATTTAAGAAAGTAACTAAAAGAAATTATGCTGAATTCTGGCGTTCAGCTCCTCATCAATATAAAATCATTCTTTTGCTGATAACCATTTTTTCCCTGGTAAATAGCAGTGATGTTTATCTCATACTTAAGTCTAAAGATATTTCGAACTCCGCAACTCTTGCTATATGGGGATATATTTTTTATAATCTTATTTATGCCGCAGCTTCATACCCAATAGGGAAGTATGCGGATAAAATCGGGAAGAAGAAAGTTTATGTGTTAGGATTATATATATTTGCAGCAGTTTATTTAGGCTTCGCTTTATTCCCCGATATTTATTTTATCTGGGTATTGTTTGCACTTTACGGAATTTATGCTGCATCAACAGAAGGAGTTGTGAAAGCGTGGGTATCGGATTTAATTCCTGACGAACAAAGAGGATCCGGAATCGGGTTACTTACGATGTTTACGAGTCTTTCTATTATGCTCGGTTCTTTTATTGCCGGCGTACTGTGGGATCAGTTTGGCTCTATAGTGCCGTTTTTATTGTCTTCTGTTGTAAGTGCAGTAGTTGCAAGTTCATTTTTAATTCTGAAAAAAGAAATGAAGTCTGTTTAAGAAAAAGGGCGATTAATAAAAATCAATATTAATTAAAAAAGATGGAAGAAAAATATACTGCAGATCAGATATTTAATAAAATTAATTTTGCTCAGAATAAACTTGCCAAAGGCGAATATGAAAAATGTACTTTTATTAATTGTGATTTTTCTGATTCTGATCTCTCTGGAATTAAATTTATTGAATGCAGATTTGAAAGCTGCAATCTAAGCAATGCAAAGATTATTGAAACAACATTGAACGACATTATACTCATAAAGCTGCAAAATGTTCGGGCTTCGTTTTGATACCTGCAATCAATTTGGATTGTTTTTAAGTTTTGAAGATTGTTCCCTTGATCATTCGACATTCTATAAAACAAAAATCAAGGGAACGGTTTTCAAAAATTCAAAATTGATAGAAACAGATTTTAGTCAATGTGATTTGACGGGTGCAGTTTTTGAAAATTGTAACCTTGAAAGAGCTGTATTCCAAAATAGTATAATTGAAAGAGCCGATTTTTGTACATCTTACAACTATTCAATAAACCCGGAAATTAACAGAATAAAAAAAGCAAAATTTTCTTTAACAGGAGTAGCCGGACTTCTGAACAAATATGATATTGAAATTGTAGCATAAACTATGGAACCGGAAATAAAATCACTGTCTCCTCAAAAGTTTGTTGGTAAAAGAATTATTATGTCTTTCTCCGAAAATAAAACTTATGAACTTTGGAGGAGCTTTATGCCGTATCGAAAAGAAATCAGTGACAGCATTGGTACGGATCTTTATTCAATTGAAATTTATTGCCGGGATTTTTTGATAATTTTAATCCTGATAAAGAATTTGAAAAATGGGCAGCCGTTGAAGTCGAAGACTTTAACGGAGTTCCTGATGAAATGGAAACCCTTAAAACACCAGGCGGACTTTATGCTGTCTTTTTACATAAAGGTCCTGCAAGAAAAGGCGTTGAAACTTATCAATACATTTTCCGAACCTGGCTGCCTAACTCAACTTATTTATTAGATAACAGACCTCACTTTGCTGTAATGGGAATAAAATATAAGAAGGACAGCCCTGATTCAGAAGAAGAATTATGGATACCGGTTAAACCAAAAGATTGAAGTTTTGTTATTACCGACTTATTCAGTTGTACATAATATACGTAAATTTTTATAAGCGTATTCAAATCTGCTTTCAGTCAAAGTTATGATTTTTATTGTATCATTTATTCCAGGTCCGGTAAAGTTAATAGATTTCTTATCTTCCAGCGCTTTCCAATTTGAATAAAAAATCTTTCCCTGTGGTGTCCTGATATTTGCAGTACCATTGTGGAAGAAATATCTTTTTGAATCTATATCCTGTGGAAAAGCGGCAGACAGGTCGGTATCGAGTGAATCAGTAATTTTATATACTTCCCAAATATGTTTTGTTAAAGGAACTAATTCAGGAGAAAGCTCCTCTGTAGTTTCATTTTTCTGAAGATTAAAATGAATCTCTGTTATATAGGGTAATAAAAAAATAACAATATTAAGCGCGACATAAAAAGCTGCAAAAATATTTAAAATGACCATTGTATACTTTAAAGCTGACTTTTTGATTTTACGGAATATTATTGAATTGGTAAATGCAGCCGCACCTCCTATAAACCCGCCGATGTATCCAAAATAAAACAGGAGGAGGGGAATAAAAATAAAGATATATTCATACCACCTCAGTTTTTTTGCCAATGTTGTTTTTTCTCCATTAACAAAAAGGACCGGAACAGCATCAAAGAATCTTTTCTTTATTTTGATTTCAAAAGATACATTTGCATCATTATTTATGTGATAAGTTTTTGTTTTTTTGAAAAATTGTTTCTTTAAAGGTTTTAGTTTTCTATCATCAAGAAATACTTTGGGACCCCTGAAGTAGCCTGCTCTAACGAGTAATCTGCCTGATTCAATACCCGGAAGATTGATATTAAAATCGAGATTGTTCAGAAACATTTCAGGTGCTTCTGGCTGAGAATATTTTTCTTCCGAAGACTTAAGATTATCGGTTACAGAAGTTCCATTTTTTGAATAAAGATATTTGCAAAGATTATTGCAAAAGTTAAGATCACCAGAAACTATCCCATCTTTTTCGATAGGGTTTCCGCAGTAGCTGCAATTCATTTTTTATCCCGGTTAGTATTCAATTTATTTTTAATTCATCAATTGGTTTATCAAATAATTTTTTTGAAAGAAGAAAATTATAAAATCCGTTTTCAAAATTTACCGGCTGTTGAGAAAGGCTGAATCCTCTTACATATTTAGCAATCAGGTTATTGCTGTAAAAATTGTAAACGGATATTTCATTTGAATCAGCAATTACAGCATACTTTTCCCCGGTGTAATTTTTAACTGGGAATAATTCATGAAACAAATTACTATTATATCCTTTCAACGCATCTTTTAAAGAAAGAAAAAGAGTGTCTTTGATTTCAAACAGATAGTATTTGTTATTAGCCGAAATTTTATAACTATAGTGATTACTCTTTAAAGGCATATATTCACTTCTATTAAATTGAGAAATAATTATAGATGAATCAGAATATGTGTTTACAAAATTCTTCCATTCCTTTTCTGAGGGAAGTTCAGAAGTATCAATTGACAGACTGTTAATTTTATATTCTATTGTCGAATACTTCCTATACAGACTTAAGTATTTTTCTATACCCGTTTTATCAATCAAAAATTTATTGTACAAACCTGAAACCGGGTAACTCATAGTTATATCGTTCTGATAGAAATCATCTTTGTTTAAAAGCGATGAATAATCAAGCATTCCGCTTTTTGCTAAAAATAATCCCATATTTAAAATTACTCCGGGTTCTTTTCCTCCTCTTCCACCAAATGCAACTGCAAATCCCTCCTGTAAAAACGGGAGAGTATATAAATAAAGATTTTGAAGTTTGAAGTTTATTAATAAGATGAAGCAATTCATGGAAATGACAGTTATAAGTTGTAATTATATAATCATAAGGAATATAATATAAGCCGCGGGCACTATAACTTGTAAGCTGTTTAATTTCATCATCATCTTTACAAAGGAAATAATGAATTTTATTCTTCCTAAGATTTTCAATTTGTTCTTTCCTATACTTTAACAAACCTGAGATACTTTTAACAAATTCATCAAGCTTATTAATCGAATAGGTGTTGAATAATGAAGTGTCACTTATATGAAAAATAAAATATTGACTGGTAATTGTTTTCCAATTTCGTGAGTAATAATATGGCTTTGAAACAAGGAAGGAATCTTTGAAAAAATATTCTCTTGTTAAATCCATTTTGGGAATATTGATTTTTAACAGAGAAAAATTTTCAGGTAATTTTTCAATCGAATAAGTAAAAGCAAATTTGTTCTTAATTATTTTATCTCTCGATGCCGAATCGATATCATTTGAAATCAGAAATTTTTTATCGACGTCCTTATAGCAGATTCCTAATCTCATTGATAATTCAAGCTCTTCCGGTAAAACGAATTTGTCGAGGTTACCTCTGTTAAATAATAGGGAATTTATGAAATCTCTTGCGGTGGAATCACTTAAACTTTGGCTATTAAGGATAGGGTATGACTGAAAAAAATCAGACAAATGACAACGATAAATATTCGGATTTTCATTTTTTGATCATTGAGGATTTAATATTTAGCTGATAAATCATCTCTCTTCCCTATCTATAAAAACGTTTTCAAATTAACATATATATTTTATACTCTGCAAGGTTATAGATTGTACTTTATAAATTATTTCCGGGAAACAATTCCTCATTTCTTCACAGCCTCTATTTTCTTATTTTAACCGGACGTTTATGGAAAAATCGAACAAGAAAATAGCGGTGGTTGCACTTAGCGGCGGAATGGATAGCTGTGTAACTGCAGCAATTGCAAATCAATCATACGAACTTGCTCTTTTGCATGTGAATTACGGACAACGGACTGAAAAGAGAGAGCTTAAGGCTTTTAATGATATTGCTGATTATTATAATATAGATAAGAGACTTGTGATTGATTATTCTCATTTAGCTGAAATCGGCGGTTCATCTTTAACTGATTTAAATAAAGAAGTTACAACGGCAGATTTAACGAATAAAAATATCCCTTCTTCGTATGTTCCTTTTCGGAATGCCAACATTCTTTCAGCTTGCACAAGCTGGGCTGAAGTAATAGGTGCAGAACGGATTTTTAACGGTGCTGTTTATGAGGATTCCTCCGGGTATCCTGATTGTCGTCCGGAATTTTTTAAGGCATTTGAAGAAGTAATTAATACTGGAACAAAACCCGAAACAATTATTAAAATAAAAACACCGGTAATAAATTTTTCCAAATCGGAAATCGTTAAAAAAGGCATTGAACTTAATGCTCCTCTTCATCTGACTGGTCCTGTTATAAAAATGAAGATGAAGCCTGCGGAGAATGTGATAGCTGTGCCTTAAGATTAAGAGGATTTCAGCAAGCCGGATTTGAGGATCCAATAAAATATAAATTGAGACCTGTTTATACTTAATTCTTAATTCTTAATTTTAATCATATTCTTGAATCTTGAACATAAACAAATTCTTACTGTTGAACACAAACAAAAATTATGAGTGATAAACTAAAAATATTAGAAGTATTCGATAATGCATATCCCGGCAGAGACTATTCAGTAATTCATACTGGCTCCGGAATTTACATCGGTTTGCCCAAAAACCGGGCAGCCGGATTTTGCGACTATTACAATCGAATATATTACCCGATAAGCTTTGCATTGAATTGAAGTCATTAAAGCTTTATTTAAATTCATACAGGAATGACGGCATTTATTTCGAAAGTGTTACTAATAAAATCCTTGATGACCTTGTTGAAGTAAGTGAACCGAGATATATGTTAATAACAGCTTCATTCAATGTGCGAGGCGGCATTTCATCTGTAGTGAAAGCTGAGTATAAAAAATAATGATTCCGCTGGAAGTAGACATATAAAATCAAACAGGATTTCAAAGAGAAAAAAGATAAGCTCTTTGTTGAATATCCCGGTAAAGATGAATCGCTTAAATTCAGTCTTGAGTATAGTCTTTTGGTGGAAGAATTTATTCGTTCCCTTGCATTAAACGGAAAATATAATTTTGCATTGGCTTCCGCCGGTAGTTTCAGCCGAAGAGAGCTGTCTCCTTTTTCCGATATTGATTTAATGTTCATTACCGATTCAGTTTCAGAAAATGAAAAAGATATAGTGGAGCTTGTAACAAGGTTATGGGATAACGGGATAGAAGTTTCACATACGGTAAGGGAATTCTCAGATATTCATAAATTTATTGAAACCGACCTTCATACATTTACCCAGTTTTTTGAAACAAGATTTCTGCTTGGCTCTGATAAAATTTACCTTCTTTGGAATGATATACTTCTCGATTCTGTGACGGAAGAATTGAAAGTTAAGCTGATAAATGAAATGCTTGAAGACATTCAGCAGCGTTATCTTAAATATGATGAATCACCCAAAATCCTTGAACCTAATGTTAAAATATCTGCCGGTGGATTAAGAGATTTTCAGGCTGTGGAGTGGATGTATATGCTGATGAACAAAATTTTGCTAAATAAGCAAAATGAAACAACCCAGGCGGAAAGTTTTATTCATCAGCTTAATATTGATAATTATACTACAGCTAAAGAATGCGCGCGTTTATTTGAAAGCTATAATTTTATCATAACTGTCCGGAATATTCTTCACACCATTAACAACCAGAAGAAAGACAGGCTTGAATACCAGGATCAGAAGAAAATAGCTGCGATGTTTTACCATTCTGAAAATGCTCTTAATTCATTTATGAAAGAATATTACGATGCTGCAAATGTGATTAACCGGTTTTCGAAATCGATGGCAAAAAAGTTCAGCGATGAATTAACCAATCCCTTACCTGATTCTCTTTCAATTAAACTTGACGATGATTTCGCAATGAAAGCAAAATCAATTTCATTTACCGGAGATAGTGAACTTACAATTTCAGATATGTTAAGGGGGTTTTATTACCGTGGTTTGTACAGTGCAAGATTTGATGAACAGCTTCGCGGCAGAATAATTGAAACAGTTGAAAAGCTTGAACTGAAAATCTCTTATGAAACCGAATCTTCTGTTTTTTTCAGAGAGATACTTAAGCTCCCGAGAAATGTTGGTCAGACTTTATCAGCAATGAACGAGCTGGGTGTATTAAAAGTATTCCTTCCCGAGTTTAAAGACCTGATCGGATTTCTACAGCACGGAGTTTATCATTTTTATACTGCTGATGAACATACTTTAATGACGATTAAAAATGTTGAAATGCTGGAACGCGAACATTCACAGCTTGGAAGACTTTTCAGCAGCCTAAAGGATAAGGAAACTCTCTATCTCGGTTTGCTTTTTCACGATATTGCAAAACCAATAAATGTTTCCGGGCATGAAATTATCGGAGCCGAAGTTGCCTCAGCAATAATGTTTAGGCTGGGTTATTCCGAAGAAGAAATAGAACGCGTCTCATTCCTTGTTAGAAATCATCTTTATATGGAACAGGTTGCTTTCCGCAGAAATCTAAACGACCCGGAAACTTTAAATAATTTTGCTTCAAAGTTTAATTCCATTGATGATCTTAATCTTCTCTACCTTGTAACTTACGCTGATTTATCCGCGGTTAATCCGGCAGTCTGGACTTCGTGGAAAAGTGATCTGCTTTCAGAGTTGTACAGAAAGACTTATTCAATGCTTGAAGAAAAGATGAGTGGTGAAGAATTTCTTATCTCAAATACTTACGTCATTCCAAAAGACATAAGTAAGCATTCCGATTCAATTTCCGAGGATCATGTTCAGGAGCATATCGATTCAATCAACGATATAGCTTATGCACAGAATTTCACTGAAAAGGAAATAGCAAAGCATGTTGAGGAAATTCAGAAAGGTGTAACAATTTCAACATCATTTAAAGAGTTAAATGATTTCACAAATATTACCGTCATAACAAATGATTTCTCTTCATTGCTTTCAAAGATTTGCGGAGTGTTAACTATAAATGGAGTTAACATACACGATGCAAGAATCTTTACGCGCAAAGACAAAATAGTTATTGATACGTTTAACGTTACCGATTTTAATACCGGTAAAAAAATTGAAAAAGAACGTTATGCGAAAATCCGTAAAGATTTGAAAGCTGTAATCTCCGGGATGCTTCAGTTGAATAAAGAATTTACTAAAATGAAATCAAAATGGTGGCGGATTGAATCTAAATTATTTAAGCGTTCAGGTAAGATGAAGATTGAATTTGAAAATCAGGAAAAGTATACTATAGTTGATATCATTTCTCCGGACAGGCTTGGATTTTTATACCAGGTTACAAATAAGATGAACCAGCTTGGATTGAGTATTTACTTTGCAAAAATTTCTACAAGAGGAGATGATATTGTTGATTCATTTTATGTGCTCGATTCAAGGGGAAAGAAAATCTCACCAAGTGATTATGACCTGATTAAAAAAGAGCTTTCACAATTAATTTCTCAAACATTATAGGAATTAAAATTGAATTTTATGGAAAAAGAAAAACCAATCGGAGTATTTGATTCCGGTATTGGTGGACTCACCGTGGTTAAAAGAATTGCCGCATCACTTCCTGAGGAAAACATAGTTTATTTTGGTGACACTGCAAGAGTACCTTACGGTTCAAAATCGAATGATACTGTTATTGAGTATTCTATAGAAGATGCAAAATTTTTAATGCAGAAAAACGTAAAGGCTATTGTGGTAGCCTGTAATACTGCATCCTCTGTTGCGATGGACGAATTGAGAAAAATTTTTGATGTTCCGCTTATCGGAATGATTGAACCCGGTGCACAGACAGCAGTCAAATCAACAAAAAATAAAAGGATTGGCGTTATAGGAACAAGAGCAACAATTACAAACAAAGCCTATTCAAATAAGATAAAAGAATTAAATCCGGAAATAGAAGTTTTTGAAACAGCCTGTCCTTTATTCGTTCCGCTTGCCGAGGAAGGATGGATAAATCATAAAGCAACTTATGAAATTGCTGAAGAATATCTTAAAGAACTAAGAGAAAAAGGAATTGATACTCTTGTCCTGGGATGTACCCATTACCCGATACTTTCTGATGTAATTCAGAAAGTAATTGGTGAAAATGTAAATCTTGTCGATTCCGGCATAGCAGCAGCGGAAATGATAAGAAATGAGCTCGACAGAACAGGGTTGCACACTAACAGTTATGCTGTTGGAAACCAGGATTTGTATGTCAGCGATATACCCACAAAATTCCGTGAGGTTGCAGAGCTATTCCTGGGTAAACCGGTAAAAGATGTTTATAAAGTAGAAATAGAACATTTGAACTTTCTGAGCCGCAGGGCATAGAGCAAAGCACTGAGAACCTGGCTGGATGCTGATTGATTTGATATTTCAAATTTGAATTATTGATAGGAAACATAATGGAAAATTATAACTGGCTTAAGAAAGATCTGGATAATATGATTGAAAACCTTAAAGCTGATCTGAATCTGATAGCAAGCAAAAAAAGAGATGACGAATGGAAACGCGACCACTACCGTTATACTTTTACCATTTTTTCCCAGCGGGTTTATAATCTGCTTAACACTTCAATAACAGAAAAACCTCCGGCAGAAGTTCAGCCTTCAACTATAGAAGAACTAAAAGTTTTAAAAGGGGTTATTGACAGTATGATCCCAACAGAATAGGAGATTAGAACAATTCATCCATCAGACAATTCAATTCTCAAATAGCTTCCTCAATTTTTTTTTGTCTTTTGTAATTCCAAGTGCAAGCATAAGTTTAATTCTGGCTTTCTGTCCGTTAAGGTAATCTGCAAATATAACCCCGATTTTGTGAAGCCATTTTCCTGCTCCGGGATAACTGTAAATATCAAGAGTTTCTCCTGCAGGACAGCGTGAAACCAATACAACGGGAATTCCTTTTTCAACCGCATACTTTATTCCTACAAATGCAGGCGGGGGAACATTTCCTACTCCAAGAGCTTCAACTACAATTCCTTGTGCACCGCTATCTACCGAATACTTAAAAAATTTATCATTCATTCCGGCATATACAGTTAGCAAATCAACATTAGAAATCAGCTTGTCAGTCTCAAGAGTTTCAAGCTTACGCGGAAGACGGTTCAGAATCACTCTCCCATTCTGTATAAAGCCTAAGGCACCAAAATCAAGACTGGTAAAGCTGTCAATTTGTTCTGTATAAATTTTCGTTACTTCACTTGCAGCATTTATTTCTCCGTTAAGACAAACCAATACGCCAAGGTTTCTACAATTTTTATTTAAACAAATATGAATAGCATCCAAAAGATTTCGTGGTCCGTCCCAGTCAGGTTCAGAGCTGTTTTTCATTGAGCCGATAAGCACAATAGGAATTTCTGTCTTTATAGTTAAATCAAGAAAGTAAGCTGTTTCTTCAAGAGTGTCTGTTCCGTGAGTAACAATTATTCCCGAATAAGTTTCTTCCTTAATTAACTCACGAATTTTTTTAGAGAGGCTCATCATGAGTTCGGGAGTTATATGAGGACCGGGATATTTCCCAAAATCAAAACAGGTGATATCAGCAAGCTCTTTTGCCTCAGGAATTTTATTGAGAAGCTCATTGCCCGAATACCTTGGGACAGCACCACCGGTCTTTTTATCAATTTTCATAGAGAATGTGCCGCCGGTAAATACGATTAAAATCTTTTGCATAAATACACTCTTATTAATGTGAGTTAAAATATAATTTCAACTTGTATTTTATAAAAATATAGAGTTAAAATCTGAACTTTTTTGACTTGTGGTATTTACTATTATACCTTATTTTTGCAATCGAAAGGAGAATCCCTATGTTGATAATTGAAGATGTGGAATTAACTCCAAATCCACAGGCTCTTAAATTTATATTGAATGAGAAGTTATTAAAACTGGAAACAAGACAGTTTCCGGATAAAGATTCCGCAAAAGATGACCCTTTGGCATCAGGTATTTTTAATATTGATGGCGTTGTTTCAGTTTTTTATATGGATAAGTTTGTAACGATTGAAAAATCTCCCCAGGCAACCTGGGGACAGATACAAAAACCACTAATAGATCTCGTTAAAAATTTTGATAAGAAATTAGTTCCTGCTGAAAAAGATTTAAAACCGTTCAACGGCAGCGATAACGAATTGCTTAAACAAATTAATTCACTTCTTGATATGCGGGTAAGACCGGCATTAGCAGGTGACGGCGGCGGACTTGAGGTGCTCGGATTAGACGGCTACACAGTTAAAATCAGGTACCAGGGCGCCTGTGGAAGCTGTCCAAGTTCGATCAGCGGTACTTTAATGGCAATTGAAGGACTGCTTAAAAGAGATATCCATCCCGCATTAGAGGTGGTTTCGGCTTAAAAATTTTCTCGTGTACTCACTAATGTGCGGGGAAGAAAATAAAAATTCTTCCCCTTTTTTATTTTCTTTTTCATAAATTGATGAAGCATTAAGCGGGAAATTTTTATGAATATTAATGACAGTTTTTATTTCACAACATTCAAACTTTCTAAGATTAATTTTAAAATATTTGCCACAAAAAAGGGTATTCAGGAGATTCATCTTAACGATAGAAAAATCGCGCCGAAAACTTTAAAAGCAATCTCTCTTCAGCCTGATGACCCGTACCTGTTTGATATCTATAAGCAGCTTGAGGAGTACTTTAACCGTGAAAGAAAAAAGTTTGATATCCCGCTTGATATTGCGGGCACAGATTTCCAGATGCAGGTTTGGAAAGAGCTGGCTAAAATTCCTTATGGTAAAGTTTTATCTTATAAAGAAATTGCTCATAAAGTGGGTGGAAAAAGTTATGTGCGTGCGGTTGGAAGAGCAAATGGACAAAATCCTGTTCCGATTGTAATTCCATGCCATCGTGTTGTAGAGTCAAATGGGAGAATCGGAGGATATTCAGGAGGAGTAGATATTAAAGTGAAGCTGCTTGAGCTTGAAGGCAGCTTGAGTTTGGAGTTGTTCCAATAAAAAACCCGAGACAAAGCCCAGGTTCAAAAATGATTTCTTTCTGATTCGGATTAAGCAAACAATTCAACATCCACTTCAGAATCGTCTTCGTAATTATCATCAAAGAACATCTGTCCGTTCTTAGTCATTAGTATTTCATTCATTTCATCCTGGAAGAAGAATTTTTTTTCGAAGAATGCCGGTCTTAGTTCAGTATACCATGAAACTTCAGGATCGTACCTTGCGAAAAACGGGCGCTTGCACCATTCGGGGTTACGTGCCTGGAGAAGTGTAAGTATAAAAACTTTTTCTCCTCTTATTTCAGCAATCCCTTCAATTGCAACTTTACCAGGAAGCGATGACATTGACGGTCCTCTTACTGTTCTTGCTAAACCAGATACCTGAATATATGCATCTCTGAAGATGTCATAAGCTCTTTCCAGGGGAATCTCAAAATAATTTTTTGCACCTGTGTTTCTTTCAATAAAGAAATAATAAGGAATACATCCAAGCTTAACCTGTTCTTTCCACATCTTTGCCCACACTGCCGGGTCATCATTTATGTGTTTTATAAGTGGCGATTGTGTTCTTATTTCCGCGCCGGTATTTCTTATTCTCCTGATAGCTTCATGAGAAACTTCAGTTGATATTTCTCTCCAATGATTATAGTGTCCCATAATTGCAAGATGTTTTCCGGCTTTAACAACTTTTTCAAATAATTCGAGCAAACCATCTGCTTCTTTATCTGTTACAAATTTATAAGGCCAGTAAGCAACAGACTTTGTCCCGATTCTAATCGAATGAATATGTTCGAACTCAGGTTCAAGCAGCGGTTCAATATAAGCTTTGATATTATTAAGTCCCATAATCATAGGGTCGCCGCCTGTAAGTAGAATATCGGATACCTCTTTATGCGTACTTAAATATTGCTGAAATCTTTTTGATTCATCGGTTGCAAATCTTAAATCATTCATCCCAACAAACTGTGCCCACCGAAAACAAAAAGTACAGTATGAATGGCAGGTTTGTCCGCTTGAAGGAAAGATGAGCACTGTCTCCCTGTATTTATGCTGAACACCGGGAACCGGTTCATCGTTTAGCCTGGGAACATTTTCAGTCATTTGTCCGGCAGGGTGAGGATTAAGCTCAAGCCTGATATCATCAATGACTTCCTTTATTTCAGCACGGGAATCGTTTTTGTTTAAAGCATCCGCCATTCTTTCAAACTGGTCATCAGAGAGCATATCTTTTTGCAGAAACGTAAGCTGAAAAATCGGGTCATCTGGAATATTGTTCCAATCAATTAATTCTTCAACCACATAATTGTTTGTTCTGAAAGGAAGGACATGAGCAACAACATTTAATGCAAACTTTTCATCTTTATTTAGAATCTTAAGTTGAGGGATGCTGTCTATATCCTTCAGACCGTAAAACTTCATTTTTCTGGGGGTTATCATGATAACATTCCTCCGGATTGTAAGTGAATATTTTCGAGTATAAGAATTAGTATAAGTGTACTTGCAATAACAAGCGAGTATCAAGAAAAGTCAGAAACAGACAATTTTCGAGATGTTAAGAGTTATTGGTAAGATAAAAAAAAATCCTTCGCAGTCAAGGATTTTTTGAAAAAATAATAAAATATTTTGGTGGAAAAATTTATACAGAAGGATGAAAAAAAGCGGATCAACAACCGCTCATTTTCATCTATTTAATTTCAGTTACTTTGCTGATATCGTCAATTTTTACAAATTTTTCGTTGAATTTGTAAGATCCTTTTGAAGTTCTGACAGTTCTTATAAGTTTAACACTTATACCTTCAACTTTTTTCTTTGCTTTTGCTTTATCTGCAAAACTTTGTTGTTTAGCCATTTCTAAATTCTCCAGAGTTTAAAGGGAGACAAATATAGAAAATCTAATTCTCAAATAAAAGGTAGGAAAATGAAATCTTTACGGGGCAGGAAGAATTTATTATATGTAATCGGTTACGTAATTAATAAAATGCCATTTATGCTTGATTATAAAGATATTTTGCAGGAAAGATAATTAAATCACATCTTTAAACTTTGCATTTACTACTCTGGAAAGGTCAGCGGGAGAAATTTCAATCTGTATGCCTCTAATTCCTGCACTTATATAAACTCTATCAAGCAATTGGACAGTTTCTTCAATAATAACCGGATAATTTTTTTTCATTCCGATAGGAGAACAACCACCACGAATATATCCTGTTAGAGGAAGAAGTTCATTCAATTTTATCATTTCTATTTTTTTACTTCCACTAGCCGCCGCTGCTTTTTTCAAATTCAATTCCTGGTTTACAGGAATACAAAACACGAGGATTTCATTTTTGTCATTCCTTGTAACAAGTGTTTTAAAAACTAATTCTTCGCTAACTTTTATTTTATGGGCAACCGAGATTCCGCTTAAATCATTTTCATCTACTTCATACTCAAAAGTTTTATGTGGGATTTTTAATGATTCCAGTATTCTGATTGCATTGGTTTTTGACATAAATTAAAAAGTTGTTTTTAATTCGTCATAAGTGAGGTTATAATCTTCTGCACTTAACAGGAACTTTGTATAAGGATGTTTGGGTGAATTAAATATTTCTTCTGTTCCACCGCTTTCAACCAATTCACCTTTGTAGATAATGATAACCTCATCGCATAGTTTTCTGAGGATCCTGAGATTGTGTGCTATACAAATTAATGTAACGCTGAATTCATCTTTTATTTTCTTAAATAGATTTAAAAAATTCAACTGAGATTCCGGGTCCTGCGCTGAGAATGGTTCATCAAGAACCAGGAGTTCCGGTTCGACAGCTAAGAGACGTGCTAACGCCGCTCTCTGCTGTTCGCCGCCGCTTAATTCAAATCCTTTCCTGTTCCATAATTCTTCAGGGAAATTCAACGAGTTAAAAATTTTTCCCCGCATGTCATTTACATCGGTACTATCTGATTTTAATTTTATCGCTTCATCCACAACTTCAGAGACTTTTCTGAACGGATTTAAAATTTCACCATTATTCTGAAATAATACCTGTACACTGCTTGTTTTCTTATTGTTATGCTTATTATTAAAATTGAAATTTATTTCACCACCGGATGGAACTAAAATTCCGGTAATCAATTTTCCAAGAGTAGTCTTCCCGCTTCCTGATTCCCCGGCAATGCCAAGTGTCTTATTCTTTTCTAATTCAAATGAAATATTATTTAGAATAGAAATTCTGCCCGATTCACCTTTAGCCGAATAGGAAAGGTTTTTTACATTAAGCAGTTTATTGTTCATAATAGTTGGTTGTAAGCTAATATAAAATTCTCAGAGGCTGAAATTTTTTGTTCTTCAAAAAATTCCTTTGAATTATAAAATGGTGTTAGAATTCCATCAGAAAGAAATGAAATCCTGTCACCCGCATTTTTAGCAAACAGCAGGTCCTGGGTTACAAGGAGCACAGATTTATTTTCATTCTTTACAAATTCCCTTAGCTTTAACAAGACAAGATTTGAAATCGGAGTGTCTATTCCCGATGTCGGTTCATCCAGGATTAATATATCCGGATTTTTGAGCAGGGCAAGAACCATCAAAATTCTTTGTGCCATTCCGCCGCTTACTTCGTACGGGTAAAGTTTGAACAATTTATCTTTTTCCGGAAGAATAAAATCATTTAGAAGTAAAAACAATTTATCATCATCTTTATAATCCCTAAAATAAAAACCAATTTTCTTTAATGAATCAAAACTGTTAATAGCATCCTGAAAAACATAACGGATTTTCGTTTTCCTGATATCTAAAAGTTCCTGTTGGGAAAGCTGCAGGATATCTTTATCATCTAATAAAACACTACCGGAAATAGAATAGAATCTTTCATCAAGCAAACGGGTTAAAGTTTTAATCAAAGTAGATTTGCCGGTGCCATTCTTCCCGAGTATTACATTAATTTTGTTATTCTCCGACTGAAAATTAATATCCTTCAATATAACTTTTTCAGAATTTTCATTTTTTATCTTAATACTTTTTATAGAAACACTTAGCATTAGTACAACTTTTATTTTTTATTTGTTAAACAAAATAATAAATTAACCTTAAATTTATTAATCAACTCTCCGGAGAGGAGTGATGAAAGTAAAAAACTTCTACATTTTCATTTTTCTTTCTACTTTAATCCTTTTTTCATCCTGCCAGAAAAGTTCAACTTCATCTGATTATATAGTTATCGGTATTGCCCAGGATGTTGAATCAGTCAATCCACTTTTTGCTTTTAGTGTAGATGAAGGAAGTATATCCGAGCTTTTTTATTTAAGTATGGTTCAGCATGGCTGGGATGAAGAAAAAGGTGAAATAACTTCGCAGCCGCTGCTTGCAAAAGACTGGCAATGGAATTCAGATACTTCGTCTGTTTCTATTGATTTAAGGGATGATGTTAAATGGTCTGATGGAGAAAAGCTTACCACAGCCGATGTGGTTTTTTCTTTTGATATATTTTCTGACCCTGCTGTTAACAGCAAATTATTCGGCAGTTTTCAGAAATTTTATACCGACACTTCCGGGCATATTCTATTAAATAAATCGTTTGAGATTTTATCACCATATAAGCTTAAGATTAATTTTAAACCGCATACTCATCCGACATTGTTCAATATTGATTTGCAGATTCTCCCAAAGCATGTTTTAAGTAGACTTCAAAGAAAAAGTATTGAAACATCAGAAATTAATTTTAAACCCGTTTCCAATGGTCCATATAAACTGAAAAACTGGGACAAGAATCAATCGATAACATTAATAGCAGATTCAAGTTCATTTTTATATCATAATGGAATTATAGGCAAAATCATTTTTAAAATTATTCCGGATTATAATTCCCGTTTAACCCAATTGAAAAAGGGAGAAATTGATCTTACGGAACTTATAAAGCCAGAAGATGCTCCAGCTTTGAAGCAGGATAAAAATATTGTAATCGTTCCGGTAAAAGGAAGAGAATATGAATATATCGGCTGGAATAATATCGACCCGGATATTTTTAATAAGGATCACAAATTTGTACCAAATAAATTTTTTGGTTCTGTTAAAGTCAGGCAGGCGCTTTCTTACGCAATAAACAAAAAAGAAATTCTGGAAGAATACCTTCACAACTACGGACAGCTTGCTGTAGGACCTGTTTCACCAATTTTTATTCAAGCTTTCAATTCCAAATTAGAGCCGTATTCTTTTAATCCAGAAAAAGCAAAGCAGCTTCTAAGCGAAGATGGCTGGAAAGATGTTGATAACGACGGAATACTTGAAAAAAACGGAGTTAAATTTTCATTCGATCTTTATATTCCCGGAGGAAATCCGTTAAGAAATTATTCTGCAACAGTAATAAAAAATAATTTGAAGAATGTCGGCATATCTGTTAATATCCAGACAATGGAGCTGAATACTTTTCTTGATAATTTGTTTTCTAAAAAATTTAATGCCTGGATTGCAAGCTGGTACATTGCAATTCCTATCGAACTTAAAATGATGTGGTATTCTGACTTTGAAAGTACACCTTTAAATTTCCAGAGTTATTCAAATAAAGAAGTGGACTCCATTCTCGATAAAATTGAAAGCAACCCCGGGGAGAGTAAACTTTATCAACTTTACAAACAGTTCCAACAGATTTTACACAATGAAGAACCTGTTACTTTTTTGTACTGGATTGATGATGTTACTGCGCATAATAAACGAATAACTAAAATTGATATTAATCCTCTGGGCGTAATTCATCATTGCTGGAATTGGAAACTGGAAGACTAATAATTTTATTATGAAAGAAAATTTCAGCAGAGCAGTTTTTCTGAGGTTAATATCCTCTTTGCTGATTTTATTCTTCCTGATTACTTTCCTGTTTTTTCTGCTTCGTATTTCTCCCGGCGGTCCGGAGCAAAAGTTTATTTCGCCGCAGCTTAATCCTGAGCTGATGCAAAAAGTCAGGGAATCGTTTAATCTTGATAAACCAATAACACAACAGTACGGTGCATTCCTTGTAAATTTAATTAAAGGGAATTTTGGAGTTTCATACAATTACAGAAGACCTGTATCAGATGTTATTATGGACTATCTTCCCTTCACACTTTCATTTGCTTTGATTGTAGTTATAGTGCAACTGCTTTTCGGTTTCTTACTTTCATTCATTTCTGTAAGCAGGATTAACAGCAGGACAGACAAGCTTATCTCAAAATTTACCTTACTGCTTTTTTCAATTCCTACTTTTGTTGCCGGAGTATTTCTCATCTATATATTTTCTGAAAAGCTGAATCTATTTCCTTCTTCCGGTTTAAGATCAATTGATCACAGTGACATGAATTTGCCAGCACAGTTTTTTGATTATATTATCCATCTTATTCTTCCTGTGATCACCTTATGCATTGGGGGAATTGCCGTTTATTACAGGTATCTCAGGGATAACCTCGAAGAAATATATAATAAACCATTCGTAATGAATCTGAGGGCATCCGGAGTAAGCGAGAAAGAAATAACATTGAAGCATGTAATTCCTAATGCTGTAAATCCTTTAATTACTATTACAGGAATAGATCTCGGGCTCCTTTTAAGCGGCGCATTAATTACAGAAGTTATTTTTGGATTACCGGGAATGGGAAGGTTAACTGTTACAGCTATATTAACAAGGGATTATCCACTGGTACTTGGCTGTACATTTGTTGCGGGTGTATTTATAATAATTACAAATCTTGCCGCCGATATTTTAAAAGCAAAAATTGATAAAAGATTAATAAAAGGAATTTCGGGATAATTGAAATTTAAAATTAAAAACCTGCATTTCATTCTTTTTGCTTTACTCCTGATTATAGTATTCGGCTTTAACCGATTAGTGAACATAGCATTGTTATTTTATTCTTTTATCCAATCTCTTTTCAAAAATTTTTCACAAGCGATATCCATAGTCGATTATTCATTAATTGATAATTTCATTTCATTCATACTAATTATTGTTTTGGTATTTTATCTTCTTCTTAAGCGAAATAATAAAAACATATTTAATGAAAAGCTAAGTTTTACTACATCAGTCATTATTGTTCTTTTTATATTTTTTATTTTCGCCCCGGTTGTTTCAACCTCTGATCCTGATTATCAGAGTAATATCGGGATTTCAAAACTGCTTCCGCCATTTTCTTCCGTAAAAATGGTTTATCCTCTTGATGATAATGAAACTGATAATTTCAGTGGTTTTAAAAATCAATTGTTAAATGAAAATTCTATATACATAGACAGCATCAATAAGATTGGCACGGACTATTATTTTTTTCAAAGAGGAATTAAACTCATAACAGGCAAAGATAAAATCATTTTTAAAGACGATACTCCTTTAGTAAAATCAAGGATATTCATTTTGGGTACCGATGAATTTGGAAGAGATGTATTTTCGCGGTTAATATATGGAACAAGAATTTCCATGGTCGTTGGTTTGGGAGCTGTTATTGTCTCTTTCATCTTGGGGATAGGTCTCGGGTTTCTTTCAGGATATTCCGGGTGGTTTGCCGATACTATATTAAATCGATTTACGGATATGTTCCTTTCTTTCCCCGTTATTTTCCTGATAATATTAATTCTTGCTTTTTTTGGTAATTCTATTTTTACTATAATTTTGATTTTAGGATTTTCCGGCTGGATGAGCCTTTTTAAAATTGTGCGTGGTGAAGTCATTGCGGTTAAACAGAAAGATTATTTTATTACAGCATATATGATTGGCTTACCTGGATGGAAATTATTAACCAAAGAAATATTGCCGATTATAATTGCCCCGGTCATTGTGAATCTTGTTTTTCTTTACGGAAATGTAATACTGGCAGAAGCAGCATTGAGTTATTTAGGCCTTGGAACGGGTTTGAATTACCCATCCTGGGGAGCAATGATTGAAGCAGGGCAGGAATATTTGTCGCAGGCATGGTGGATGATTTTCTTCCCGGGTCTTGCTCTGGTACTAACTTTGTTCGCCGCAAATAATTTGGGAAGAATTTTGAATCAATATTATAACCCCCGAATAAGTAAATGATAAATGACCGTTACAAAATAATAAGGAAATTAGGCGAAGGAAGAAGTAAAGTATTTTTCTGTAAAGATATTCTTCAAAAAGACGGGGAGTTTGCTATAAAGATTCTCCCCGCAGTAGTTGATAAAGAAGAACAAAAATCTTTCAGGGATGAATTTTATTTGTTAAAAAAACTGAATCATCCAAACATTATAAATGTATTCGAATTCGGGATAGTTGTTTCTTTTAAATGATGAAGACAGAGAATTTGGAATTTCAACAGGGAGTAAATTCTTCACTCTTGAGTATTTTGAAGGCAATGAATTGTATGATTTCGACGGTATAAAGGATGAATCTGAATTAATAAAAATCCTTTGCCAGGTATCTACGGTATTGTATTATCTCCATCAGTCGGCATTTATTTATTATGATCTGAAATCGGAAAATATACTTGTAAGAAATGCAAACGGTAAACCAGTTGTAAAGTTTATAGACTTCGGTTTGGCATCACATATAAGGGAAGATTCCGGAATTCATGCAAAAGGAACTGCAGAATATATTGCTCCCGAAATTTTAAGGAAAGATAAAATTGATCATCGTGTTGATCTTTATTCATTAGGAATTCTTTTATATAAAATCATTTATGGTAAATTCCCTTTCTCCACGAATGATCAGATATCCATTTATAAAGCACATCTTGATCAGCAGTTTGATTTTCCGGAATCAAATTACAGCAAAAAAATTGTCAACCTGGTAAAAAGATTATTATCAAAAGAAGTTGAGCAAAGATGTTATACTTCGATCGGAATATTAGAAGAGTTCTATCCCTCAAATATAAAAAATTATAAAAATGATTGGACGCGCATCCCTGTATTTACCGGAAGAAATGATTCGCTGTCTGTAATTTCCACATACATAGAAAAAGAAAACAGGGGAGAAGTATTAATAGTAAAGGGATCGGAGGGAGCAGGAAAAAGTACTTTGCTGAATGAATTAGATTACAAGTATGGGGATTCAATTTTTATTTCCGAAGAACAAAATAATGAGTCTTATTTATGGCAGTCACTGCTTAGAAAAATCCTTTACAAACAAAATATTTTTTCCGAACTGAGTCCTGAGGTAGTTCAAAAAGGAAGGGAAATTCTTGAGGGGAAAAGTAAAAGCCTGATTGAAGACTTGAAAGCTCTTTTCATAGTATTATCATCAACTAACGGGTTCATCCTTTTAATTGATGACTTCAACCTTATAAGCAATTTTGATTTCGAAATTTTTCTGCAGTTAATTCCAGTTCTTCAGGTAGGTAAAATAAAAATAGTAATCGCTGAAGATTCTGTAGACGAAAGCAGATCTGGCAGGATAAATAACCTTCAGGTTATTAATTTAAATCCTTTTACTGAAGCTCAGGTGGCCGAATTTATTTTTAAAAGTTTTGCCCCGTTTTTTCCCAGGAATGAAATCAGGAAAACCATAATTATTTATTCTGATCTTTTGCCGGGAAGCATCGAGATATTTCTGAAAGATTTAATTGTACTGAATTTTCTTGAATTCTTCACAGATGGTCCGGTTATGAATGTGGGGGATGATTTCGATACGATTTTAAAAAGTTCACAGGAAGAGATTTATCAATTAAGATTATACGATCTCGAAGAAGAAAGCAGAGATATTGTAATTTTTCTTTCAATGTTTAATATCTCTCTTGATGTACAAACAATTTGTAAATTAACCGGAAAAGCAAGGGTACAAATAATTTCAATCCTGGAGAAAATTTCGGAATCCAATATAATTCATCAGAGTACAATCTTAAATAATCCACAGTTTACATCGCAGGGAATTAAAGAATATATATACTCAACAATAAACAATAAAAGGCAGTCTCATCTTAAAGTTTCCAATGTTATAATAGAAAGACTCCCGTCCTTTGACAGGAATGAACTTGCACGGCATTTGGAATTAGCCGGTGAGTTTGAAAAATCCTATGAAGTATTAAAAGAAGAAATTGAGAAAGCCGATAAAACTTCAGCGTTGTCATATAAAAAGAATTTGCTTCAACACTTGGAGAACTTACCTCTAAGTAAAGATAGTCAACGAAATATAAAAATAGATTTAAGCAATTGTCTTTTCCAGCTCAGTGAATTAAATGCAAGTTTAACATTAATAGATGAATTACTGGATAATCCCCGATCACAGAATGAAGAACTTTCACTTAAAATATTAAAAGGGAAGGTATTGATCGCACTTCAATCTCTTGAAGAAGGAAAAACTTTATTGGAATCAATATTAAGCGAAATTAAAGAAGATGAAATGAAAGAGGAATTACTTTCAGAAATTGCTAAAGTTGAATATGAAATGGGAAATTATAACGAGGCAGAAAGTAAAGCCAATCAATTAATTGAAAAACTAACAGAATCAAATGAAATAGAAGCCAAAATGTACACAATAAAAGGATTGATAGAATTTTATAAAAATAACAATCCTCGCAAAACTTTAGACTATTTCTCAAAATCCCGAAATATTTATTTTAAACTGAATAGCCTTTCTAATTTTGCTGCTATGGAAAATAATATTGGAAACATATATAATTTCATCAATGAAAAAAATAATGCGGAAATTCATTGGAATAAAGCTGTTGAAATAAATAATTCTATAGGGAATTTGCTTTATAAATCTATAATTATACTAAATAATGGGATATTTTATCTGGAAAGTTGTGATTATGAAAAAGCTATAGATCAATATTTAATCGCTCAATCTATATTCTCTGCCCTTGGAGAAAAAAATAATCTTGGAATAACATTTACTAATTTAGGCGAAGCATATTTGATCACCTGTGAATATGAAAATGCCTTTAATGTTTTAACATCTGCTGTCTCCCTATATGAAGAGTTAGAAAATAAACTTGAGGAAGGAGAAGCAATTTTACTAATGGGAAAATTATTTTTTGAACTGAGAGATTCAGAAAAGCTTAAGGAATTAATACAATCATATCACAATGATTTTCTAAATGAATCTGATAAATTAGGATTTAATTATCATTACTTATCAGTACTACAAAAAATATTGGGCGAACAATCGCAAGATTTATTAACGGATCTATTTAGGCTGAGAGATAATAGCAAAAATTATTCAGATAATTTTTCTTACAGCGATATACAAATAAAATTAATTGAAGAATTAATAAAAAATAAAAATTTTAATCAGGCCTATAATGAATTGATGAAAGAAGATTTTATCAAAATTTCGGCTAACAATACTTATTTGGGTTCTTATAGAGCTTTTCTATTCGGAAAATTGTCAGAAGCTTCTGGGGATAACAGGCTTAAGCCATCATTAGTTTATTTTGAAAAAGCATTTGAAAAAATAAGAGATATTAGTATCACGGAACTTACCTGGAAAATATTACTTTCACTTTATCAGGCTTATGAAAAAAGAGGAAATATTGACAGGATGAGTGAGTACAAAAAATTAACATTAAATACAATTTACTTTATTATGGAACAGATAGAACAATTACCTGATAATGAATTATATAAATCAAGATCAGAATGGAAAAATGTAATTCATAAACTAGAACAGGAGACAAAGTAATTATCTTTAATGTTAAAAACAGAAAACATAGTGATAAAAATTTATTCTGATGAAGAAGATATTTCTCCTATTAGTGGGGCACTGACAAAACTTAAAACTCAGGATGTCAGCATTATTAATTTAAGTAAAGGGAAAATTGTCGTCGATGAAAACGAAATTTTAATTATAAAATTGTCAGGGATTGAATCCCCACTATTGTCTCAATTATTAAATATCAAAGAAATTCTAATTGGGAAAATAATTTTTATTATACCAGATAAAGATACTCTTCTTGCTGTATCCATAGCAAAAATGGGATTTAAAGATATTTTTATTTTGCCGTATGAAGTGTATAAGTTCTCGACATATCTTGATGAAATAATTGAGGATTTAAAGGGAAGGATAGATGGAAAATTTGTTTTTAGCAATGTACCGGGTAAAAATGAATTTGCCAATTTTATAGGAGAATCGGAATCTATTATAAGAGTTAAAAATTTATCCGGGAAAGTTGCTTCAGAGCCACAATTAAATATTCTTATTCTTGGAGAAACCGGAACAGGCAAGGGGCTTTTAGCAAAATTAATTCATAATAATAGTTTGAGCAATAAAAATGCGTTTGTTGATGTTCTTTGCACAGCCATTCCCGAGGGATTGCTGGAGTCGGAATTATTTGGACACGAAAAAGGGGCTTTCACTAATGCAAATACAAGAAAGCTAGGTCTGTTTGAACTTGCAGAAAACGGGACTCTGTTTCTTGATGAAATAGGAGACCTTTCACTTAATCTACAGGCAAAACTGCTCAGGGTAATAGAAAAGAAATTCATTAGAAGATTAGGCGGTGTGACAGATATCCCTGTAAATGCAAGGATCATTTCTGCTACAAATCGTAATTTGGAAGATATGATAGAGGAAAATTCTTTCCGTAATGATCTGTTTTACAGATTGAATACGGTTTCAATTGAAATACCTCCACTTCGTGAAAGAGACGATGATATACTGCTTTTGCTCAACTATTTCATTAATGAGTATAATATTCAGTTTAATAAAAAAATAACAAAGATTGATGCTGAACTTGAGAGCTTTATTCTTAATTATAGCTGGCCTGGAAATGTAAGAGAATTAAAGAATTCCGTAGAAAGAGCAGTTTTATTAAGTGAAGGTAAAAGTTTAAAGCTACGAAATTTCTCCAGTATAATTAATTTTAACCCATCTCTCCAAGAAAAGACTGAAAGCAAATTCAGTTCTCATCCGCATATTATTCAACTACAATTAAATTATATTAATACAGACCTTGAGAAGCTTAATCAAATTTATGCTGAAGAGATGTTGAGAAAATTTAGTGGAAATAAAACAAAAACTTCACAACAACTTGGTATTTCAAGACCTAAATTAGACAAGTTATTAAAAAATGATAATAACAAATAAATTTCCACTTTCATTATTAATATTTGTAAATAATTTTTACAACTTTCCTCTTTTTACCGATACCATGTGTAATTATTACATGCATATGGAGTTGAACTACAATCTATATTGGTTTATTACTCTAAAAATTAGATGGTATAAACATTGCTATTTATTTATTACTCTTGTGAGCGCAACACTGGAGTAAACTAATTCTATTTTCAAACTCATTTTTTGAGAGGGTGTTAGTACTATGAAAAAAATTCTATTTTCCATTCTTTTCGCTGGCTTGCTGTTAGGAGGCTGCTCCGACATAAATAACAGCATATCCCCTACTCAGAATGGTAATTCCGGAAAAATGTTCAAAATGCCCCAGGCTACGGAAATGACCACTGAAACCACTTTTTCTGCTTCACAGAATATTAGTGGTAGTACAGGTGGTAATCTCCAGTTAAGCGGTTCTTACCAGGGATCATCCGGTTTAGTTACCATTCAGGCTTCCCTTAATGTGCCGTCAAATGCATATCCGGGAGAAAAAGTTCTGTATGTAGCTAATAGCAGCGCATATGCAGAGGTAGACTTTAATCCTTCATTATCATTTGATGCACCTGTGCTTCTAAATCTCACTATTACAGGTTTGGATCTTTCAGGGGTAAATCCATCGGAAGTTGGTTTTGCGTATATTTCCGATGACGGATCTTATACTGAACCAATCAGCTATGATAACCTGACGGTAAATGTAGCAAACGGAACATTGGCTGTAACGAATGCTCATCTATCACATTTTTCAAGATACATTTTTATCAGATAAAAAATTTATATTTAATTTTATTTTATCTTGAAATAAAGTGATTAAAGAAGCACAACACTCAATAGAGAAGGTATTAGAAAGCTATTTTAACGGAGAGGAAATTTCAGAGTACAAAAAACTTTTGAAAGACAAACCCTCTGGGGCAAAACTAATATCTTCTCTTACCATTAAGAAACAACTTACATCAACGTTACTTTCAGGATCTGAATTTCAATATACAATCAATCTTTTGATAACATTCGCTAAAGAAAAGCTGGAAGATATTTCATTTGCGGAATTTCTTATTCATTTAGCAGACAATTCAATAACTCAGGGGGAATATGATTCTGCAATTCAGATATTAAATTATTTATTGGGATTAATTAAAAAACTGGATGAATTAACTTCTTTCCAGGCTCAGGGTTATTATCTGCTTGCTACGGTTTACAGCCGGTTGTCTGAATGGGAAAAAAGTATCGCTGCTCTTAATAAAGCCAGAAGTCTGTATGAGAAGGAGAAAGATTTTAGGGGATATATACGTTGTGAAAACCTGCTTGGTGTTATAAATCTTGATTATGGAAAAATAGATAAAGCTGAAAAACATTTTGAAAACTGTCTGGCTCATCTTAGTATAACTAATGATACAAATCTTATGGGAATGATTGAGATAAACCTTGGGATCGTTAACGGTATGAAAGGAGAATATGAAGAATCATATAATTATTTTCACAGGGCATTAATTAAATTTAACCAGTTAAAGAATATTTTTCGTATTATTGAATTAAGGCACAATCTTGCTCTTTTGCACACATATAAGCATGAATACAAATTAGCTCTTGGCGAAATTGATCAAAGTATTTCTTTTGCAACTAAGCTTAATTATGCTTCAAACCTTACAATATCATACCTCACAAAAGCGTTAATATATATACAATTAAATGATTTAGCGTTGGCTAATGCTTTTACCGATAAATCTCTTGAATTATGCTATAAATTAAATGACCGTTTATCCGTGGCAGATAATTTTAAATTAAAAGGAATTATTGAAAGAGAGAGAGGTAATTTTAAATTATCAGAGACTCATTTTCTTACAAGTCTGAGGATTAATAAAGAACTTGCAAATAAGTTGAATTATTCAGAAACTGCTATTGAATTGGGAATATTATACAAGAATAAAAAAATGAACGATAAGGCTTCAGAATATCTGAAATCAGCACTCAATTACTATAAGTCAATTAAAAACAGCGAAAGAGTATATTTCATTCAGGAGCTTTTAGTAAATCTTACCGCCAATAGAAAATGACCCCATTATTTTCTCTGCTCTTCAAAAATTATAATTATTAATCAGGATCAAGCTGAAAACGCAGTATTTATTACTTTAACAATCAATTCTTACCGGGAAATCTTAAAGCTAACTATAAAAAATCAATCAATTTCAAGAATAAGCAATGGCAGAAAAATTGATTATTACAATATCTAAATATTGCAATATTCTCAATTTTCGGGGATTTACATGAAAAAAATACTAAGTGCTGTTTTTTTATCAGTTATTTTTTTTATCGGTGGTTGTTCTCATAATGAACAAGGACCAACTTACTTATATAACGGAAAGCCAATAAATATATTAAAGCTGCCTTCTAAAACTTCATTGCATACTGAAAATACTTTCTATACAAGTAAAGTAATTGATGGAAGTATTGGCGGAACGTTAATCATAAATGCAAATTATCAATCCGATTCCGGCTTGGTTCATATTAATTGCAGACTGCAAATTCCACATGGTTCTTTTTCCGGAATGCAGACATTATCAGCCCAGGTTGATGATGAATATGCTATGGTGGATTTCTCTCCTACAATGAACTTTAGTAAACAATTAAAGCTCGATTTGATTTTTTCCGGGTTAGATTTATCGGGTGTCGATCCCGGCCAGGTGGATTTTATCTACGAGTTACCGGATGGGAGTATACAAACTGTCCAGTATTCTGAATTGGATGTTGATAATGCAAGCGGTACTGTTCTTGTTAAGGATGCTATTATAACACATTTTTCAAGATATATATTTATCAGAAAACAATTTTAATAACTTATATAATGATGCTTAATCCATTATTTCGGTTAAGCATCAGTTCTTTAACTGTTTTACTTTATCTGATATTATTCTATTTTTGAACTTAATTCCTATGTTAATTTAAACTCGGGCTCAAATGAAATTTAATGAGTTTAAGAAAAATTTGGATGCAATGGAGAAAATTGCAGTTCCAGATGAACCGGGCGAAAAGATTAAAAATCTTGAAGTCATACTGGATATTGTTAAAAGTATTAATAGCTCTTTAATACTTGAGGACGTACTCGAGCTCGTTTTAAAAAATGCCATAAAACTTACTGATTCTGAAAGAGGATTTATAGTCTTAAAAAATCCTTCAGGTGAATTAGAATACAAGCTTGGTTTGGATAACAGCAGTAATACCCTTCCCGAATCTCTGTTTGAAGTCAGCACAACTGTTGTTAAAGACGTTTTTGAAACAGGGCAGTCAAAATTTATTGAAGGTGCACAAAATGATACTAATTATGACCCGAGTAAAAGTATACTTAAGCTGGAGCTGCAGACAATCCTTTGTTCTCCTTTAATAACAGAAGGAAAAAAAATCGGGGTTATTTATGTTGACAGTAAATTCCTTCATAAAATTCGTGTTAGAGAGATTACTGATACCTTCGAGATTTTAGCCGGGCAGGCAGCTATTGCCATCAGAAATGCCCAGCTTTATCATGGGCAACTAAATGCTTACAATGCCTTGCAGGAAGCTAATACACAACTTATTCTTGCAGAAAGAAAAGCATTAAAGTCCAGTATAGATTCTGAAATAGGTCAATCTTTACAGGGACTTGTCCATCTTGCATTACTGGAAACAGAAAGCCTGATGAGAGTAATTGAGAAAACTCATAAGGACATCGAAGCAAAAGATTTGGATATTGATACAATATTTTTCGACAGGCTTAAATTAAAATCAAAGGTTGCTATTGATAGTATTCGTAATATTCAAAAATATGCCCAGATATTACTTGAAACCTCTATGGTAAACCTTAATAAAGATCATGGTGATATTAACAAAACAATTCAGTCTGTTATTAAATATTTATCACCAATGAAAAAATTTCAAAAAATAACTTTTGAAACCGAGTTTAACACTGTGCCATTATGCAAATATGATTCAGGGCAAATTCAACATCTTGTTGTTCATCTTTTCACAAATTCAACTGAAGCTCGTCCCGATGCTACAATTAAGGTAAGAACATTTTCGAGCGATGCAAAAATTACTATCGAGATAAAGGATAATGGTCCTGGTTTTTCCGAAGAAAAGCTCAAGAATCCTTTTGAGCTTCCTAAAACAAGGGGAAGTGGATATGGACTTTTTCTCTGTAAAAGCATTGTGGATCAGCATAATGGCAATATAGAAATTTTAAAGAGTAGTAAAGGTGCATCTGTTGCTTTTTCATTACCGGTTAATTAATTGATATGGATGACAAATCATTTAAATATTTTTCTACTTTTTATGATCCGATCCGGTTTCCGGTCCAAATTATAAATGGCAATGGAAACATAGTATATATCAATCCTGCATTTTCTGAGCTATGGGGATATAACATAAATGAACTGAAAGAATATTCCGTATTCAAAGATATTGAGCTGCGAAAAAATGGAATTCAAAAAATAATTAAAAAAACAATTACCGAAAAAAACGATTTTGTTGTCGATGATTATGCTGATTCATTACTCCGGAGTAAAGAGATTACAATTCCAATTTTCAGGACAAACCTGTTTTACATTTCTTTTAATAAATCTGATTTTGTTGTATTGTTTCACGTCGATCAGACTGAATTGATAATTACCGAGGAGGAAATTAAAAAAGCAAGACTGGGTAACAGGGAAGCAGAGAGATTGAAAAACACTTTTCTAAATGTTCTTTCGCACGAACTTCGGACTCCACTTAATATTATTTTGGGTTATTCTTCCATCATTAAGGAAAATCTTAAAGACAAACTCGGACCGGAAGATAAAATTTATCTTGATAATCTTTATAGTGGAAGCGAAAGGCTTTTCAGAAGCATAACACAGATGCTTGACTTTGCTCAGCTTGAAGCCGGCAACTATAAATTAAATATCCAGACAGTTGATTTGATCGGGATTCTGAAATCGGGTATAAATCTTATTAAGAGTTCGGCTGCTAAAAAAAGCATTGATGTTAAAACTAATTTCAACAGCAAAAAGATTTTTGTTGATGTTGATGTTCAGAGCGTGGAAAACATTATCAGCAATCTTCTTAATAATGCCGAGAAGTTTACTAAAAAAGGTTTTATTGAAATTGAAGCTGATGTGCTTAATGAAAGGGAACTTGCTGTTTGCAGAATAAAAGATTCCGGCGTTGGTATTTCTACAGAATATATGGATCATCTCTTCAGACCTTTCAGCCAGGAAGATTTAAATATAAGCAGAAACTTTGAAGGGAACGGGCTCGGTTTAGCGTTGGCTAAAAAATATATTGAAAAGCTCGGCGGATCACTTTTGGTTGATAGTATTAAAGGTGTCGGGACAACATTTACTTTTACTCTTCCTTTATCTCAAAATGCAAATTATGATGAAGAAAAAAGTAAAACGAATGATAGTAGAAAAGATATACTGATGCTCGATAATACAGGTGAATCTTATGAACTCCTAAAAGCATTTCTGAAGAATACTCATTCGGTAAAGGTCTTCTCTCTGCGTGAATTTAAAATTGATATAATATTAAATGATGATTATGGATCTATAATTTTTGATGTTAATCCTAATCACTGGACTCAAAGCCTTGCCATCTGCAAGGATCTCAAAAAAAATGATCCGTTCAATCGGCCGATCATAATTTTATCAAGCGAAACAATTGAATCGAGGATACAGGAATTTTATAATGCAGGGGCAGACAAATTTTTAATCAAACCATTTTCCAAATCTCAGTTGCTGAAAACACTTGAGGAAATTGAGAAAAAATCATTCCAGACATTTAACTGATTAGTCTATAAAGATATTAATTTAACACTTCAAATCAGGTTTTCTAAAGTCACCTCATAAAATTACTAATGCATCATTAAATGAATTAAGTTCAGCAATCCGCTTTTTATTTCTAATAGTATTTATTTAGTTGATCACAGCTCCTGACATTAAATTATTATATAAAAGAAATTGAAATAAATTCCGTTTTGAATATTCAAGATTTAACTAATGATAAAGACTGTTGAAAAAACCTGCACCCGGAGGGAACCCGGAGAGATTGATATAAATAATTTCTTCATAATTGGCTGGTATTGAAACGAAAAATTTTCAATGTGTAATAATTACGTTATTTTTGTGTGTGCGGTTTCATATTTGTTGTACGCACTGATACAAATAGCTTGGAGGCAATGTGGCTTCGGTTGATGATTTGAAGAATAAAGTTCAGCAGGCTTATGAAGAGTGGGAGGAAAAAACTTACCGTAAAAGCATATCAAAATTTCCCGAAAGAGAAGAAGAATTTTCTACGGTTTCATTTACCCCTGTTAAGGCTTTGTTTATTCCAAATGATATTGAGCAGAATAATTATATAAACAAAATAGGTTTTCCCGGGCTATATCCTTATACAAGAGGAATCCAGCCGTCGATGTACCGGGGAAGATTATGGACAATGCGCCAGTATGCAGGGTTCGGCTCTGCAAAGGAATCTAATGAACGGTACAGGTACCTGCTTGAACAGGGAACAAGCGGTCTTTCCGTAGCTTTTGATTTGCCCACTCAGATTGGTTACGACAGCGATGATCCTTTGTCAATTGGTGAGGTGGGAAAAGTAGGTGTTGCAATTGATACACTTGCAGATATGGAGATCCTTTTCGATAAAATCCCGCTTGATAAAATTTCTACCTCGATGACAATAAATGCTTCTGCTTCGGTATTGCTTGCAATGTATATTGCTGTTGCAGAAAAGCAGGGAGTAACAAGAGATAAAATAAGCGGTACAATTCAGAATGATCTTTTAAAAGAATACGTTGCAAGGGGGACTTATATCTTCCCGCCAAAACAATCCATGCGTATTATTACAAATATATTTGAATACTGCTCAAAGGAAGTCCCGAAGTGGAATACAATTTCTATTTCCGGTTACCATATAAGAGAAGCAGGTTCTACGGCAGCACAGGAAGTAGGCTTTACACTCGCAAACGGTATAGCTTATGTTGAAGCGGCTTTAAAGGTCGGTTTGGATATTGACGATTTCGCAGGACAGCTTTCATTCTTCTTTAATTCACATAACGATTTGCTCGAAGAAGTAGCCAAATTCAGGGCTGCACGCAGGCTTTGGGCACGGATTGTAAAAGATCGGTTCAAAGCAAAAAAAGCAAAATCAATGATGCTTCGGTTTCATACTCAAACTGCAGGTTCTACACTAACCGCCCAGCAGGTTGATAATAATATTGTCCGCGTTACAATTCAGACTCTTGCTGCTGTACTTGGTGGTACGCAGAGTCTTCATACAAATTCAAAGGATGAAGCTCTCGCTCTTCCCACAGAAAATTCAGTAAGGACAGCTTTACGTACTCAGCAGGTGGTTGCCTATGAAAGCGGCGTTGCTAATACAATCGATCCTCTTGCCGGGTCATATTATGTTGAAGCAATGACCGATAAAATCGAAAAGGAAGCAGAAGATTATATCAATAAAATTGATGCAATGGGTGGAATGATTAAAGCAATTGAAGATGGGTTTGTTCAGATGGAAATTCAGAATGCCGCATACGAATTTGAAAAACAGATGGAAAGCGGAAAGCGGGTAGTTGTTGGAGTAAATAAATTCCAGGTTAAAGAAGATGAGGAACCCGAGCTTCTGAAAATTGATATGATGATTCAGGATAACCAGGTAGCTTTCTTAAATAAGATCAGGAAGCAAAGGGATAACAATAAAGTAAAAGAATCTCTTGGGAAACTGAAAAAAGCAGCCGATGGAAACAATAACCTGATGCCTTTCATAATTGATGCTGTAAAGACTTATGCAAGTGTAGGCGAAATATGCAATACACTTCGTGTTGTCTTTGGTGAATATAAAGAGCACGTAGTTATTTAATAAAAGGTTTTAGAATGAATTTAACACACATTGAACATATCGGAATAGCAGTAAAAAATCTGGATGAAGCAATTAAATATTATGAAAATGTGCTTGGGTTAAAATGTTATGCTGTTGAAGAGGTTAAAGATCAGAAAGTAAAGACAGCTTTTTTTATGATAGGACAATCTAAAATTGAACTGCTTGAATCAACAGATCCTGAAGGCCCTATTGGTAAGTTTATTGAAAAAAGAGGGGAAGGAATACATCATCTTGCATTTGCAGCAGAAAATCTTCCTTCAGCCCTTAAAGAATTAAATGAAAAGGAAATAAAATTAATTGATGTAAGTCCGCGTAGGGGAGCAGAAGGATTGGACATTGCATTTCTCCATCCTAAATCTACTTACGGGGTTCTTACAGAACTATGTGAAAAGCCTGAATAAGATTATTATTCTTTTCAGGATACCATTCAAATAAAAAAATAACGGATAGTTTATGGCAACTCGCGATAAAGTAAAGGAGCTTATGGATCTCCGCAACCAGGCACGGCTTGGCGGCGGAGAAAAAAGAATAGAAGCTCAGCACAAAAAGGGAAAATATACAGCGCGTGAAAGACTCGAACTCCTTCTTGATGAAGGAAGCTTCGAAGAATTCGATATGTTCGTTTCTCACCGTAGTATTGATTTTGGGCTGGATAAAGAAGCTTATCTCTCAGATGGTGTGGTTACAGGATATGGAACAATTGACGGAAGGCTCGTCTATGTATTCTCGCAGGATTTTACAGTCTTCGGCGGTTCACTTTCGGAAATGTACGCCCAGAAAATTTGCAAGGTGATGGACAAAGCAATGAAAGTCGGCGCCCCGGTTATTGGAATAAATGACAGCGGCGGTGCAAGAATACAGGAAGGTGTGAAAAGCCTTGGCGGTTATGCAGATATTTTTGAAAGGAATATTCTGGCATCCGGTGTTATTCCCCAGATCTCTGCAGTATTTGGTCCGTGTGCAGGCGGGGCAGTTTATTCACCTGCCCTAACCGATTTTATAATTATGACCAAGGCAACAAGCTATATGTTTGTTACAGGACCAAAAGTTGTAAAAACTGTTACCAACGAAGAGGTTACTGAAGAAGATTTGGGCGGATCATCTATTCATTCAACAAAATCCGGAATCACCCATTTTGTTGCTGATAGTGAAGATGAGGGAATACAGATTTTAAGGAAGCTTATAAGCTTTCTCCCCCAGAATAACCTGGAGGAACCTCCTGCAATTATTTGTAATGATCCGATTGACAGGCTGGATGATTCTTTAAATGAAATAATACCTGAAAACCCCAACAAGCCTTATAATGTAAAAGATATTATTTATTCAATAGTTGATGAAGGTGAGTTCCTTGAGATCCAGCGGGTTTATGCTCCTAATATCGTTATTGGATTTGCGAGGTTTAACGGACTGCCGGTTGGTGTTGTAGCTAATCAGCCTAATTATCTCGCAGGTGTCCTTGATATAAATGCATCGCGTAAAGCTGCGAGGTTTGTAAGATTTTGTGATTCATTCAATATACCCATAGTAACTCTTGTTGATGTTCCCGGTTTTCTTCCGGGCACTGCACAGGAATATGGTGGAATAATTATTCACGGCGCAAAGCTTCTTTTTGCTTATGGTGAGGCAACCGTTCCAAAAGTAACTTTAATATTAAGAAAAGCTTATGGTGGTGCGTATGATGTAATGAGTTCGAAGCACTTGCGTGGCGATATTAATTATGCATGGCCGGGCGCTGAAATAGCAGTGATGGGTCCCAAGGGCGCAATAGAGGTTCTTCATTATAAACAATTGCAGATGATTGAGAGTACTGAAGAGCGGATAAATTTTCTTAAAGAGAAAGAAGATGAATACCGGAAAAAATTTGCTACTCCCTATGTGGCTGCAAAGTACGGCTATATTGATGATGTAATTGAACCGAGAAATACGCGGTTCAGGATAATAAGAGCTTTGCAGATGCTCGCAACTAAGAAGGATATAAATCCTCCGAAGAAACATTCAAATATACCGCTGTAAAGGAGGAAAAAATGTATTATCATTTAATCAGTGTGGATTCTCTTAAAAGTGCTGCAGATACAGTGAGTAAAGCAGTGAGCAATGATCAGGTATTTAATAAAATTGAATTCTCGCCGTCAAATATTTTACATAGCCAGGGAATTTTCATTTCGGTAGTCGGATACGTGGTTGTATTTCTTGCTTTACTTTTATTGTATCTCATGTTTGCTAATCTTTCAAAATTTCTTCAGTTCCAGGTTAGAAAAAAATTAAACCGGATAGGTACCGGTAAAACAGAAACAGAAGGTCTTGCAGTCTCGGGAGAAATAAATGCTGCAATTTCTGCTGCGCTTTATCTTTATTTTGAGGAGGTCCACGATTTTGAAAGCACCGTTCTGACGATCAAAAAAGTTCAAAGAAGTTATTCTCCCTGGAGCTCAAAGATATATGGCTTAAGGGAATATCCAACTAAAAAAAGAGTCTGATATGAAAAAATTTAAGTTTACAATCCAGGGAAACAGCTACGATGTAGAGATTCTTGATTTTGAAGATAATACAGCGGAAATTGATGTAAATGGAACTGTCTATAAGGTTGAAGTGCAGCAGGAAATAAAAAAAGTTAAAACCCCAAAATTAGTTCGCACAAAAATTGAACCTTCCCCCAGCGGGGATATTGCAAAAACCAACAAACCTTCAGAAAAAAAAGGTGGCGGTCTGATAAAAGCCCCGCTTCCCGGAACTATTGTTGAGGTGAAAATAAAGCCCGGCGATAAGGTTAAAGTGGGAGATAAACTTCTCATTATGGAAGCTATGAAAATGGAGAATAATATCAACTCCGACAGGGAAGGAACTATAGAAGGTGTAAAAGTAAAAGCAGGTGACTCTGTTCTCGAAGGGGATCTGCTTGTTGAGATCGGGGAATAACTATGGAAGGTCTCAGGCATTTCCTCAGCTTTACCGGCTTCGCAAATATTACTATTGGTCATGTTATTATGATCATTGTGGGTTTGCTGTTCATTTATCTTGCTATAAAGAAAGAATATGAACCTCTTTTATTAATTCCAATCGGATTTGGAATTCTTATAGGCAATATTCCTTTTCTCGAGAATGTCGGGATGCAGATTGGTATATATGAAAACGGCAGCGTACTTAATTATCTGTACTATGGAGTGTTGAAAGGAATTTATCCCCCTTTAATATTTCTTGGTATCGGTGCAATGACGGATTTTTCTGCATTGCTGTCAAATCCGAAATTACTGCTTTTAGGGGCAGCCGCACAGGTGGGAATTTTTGTTACATTTCTTGGTGCAATATCACTTGGCTTTTCAGAACAGCAGGCTGCAGCCATTGGTATTATTGGCGGCGCCGATGGTCCTACTGCAATTTTTCTTTCATCTAAATTAGCTCCGGAATTAATCGGACCTATTGCTATTGCAGCTTATTCTTATATGGCTCTTGTTCCTGTTATTCAGCCGCCGATAATGAAACTCCTTACAAGCAGAAAAGAACGTTTGATAAGAATGAAGCCCGCCCGTTCAGTTTCAAGAATAGAAAAAATTCTGTTTCCTATTTTTGGAATGCTGCTTACAACATTTATTTCACCCGGTGCACTTCCTTTATTAGGAATGCTTTTCTTCGGAAATTTATTAAAGGAATGCGGCGTAACTAAAAGACTTGGCGATACAGCTAAATATGCTCTTATTGATATTGTAACGATTTTACTCGGACTCACTGTAGGAGCTTCTACCCAGGCAACTATATTTCTTACACCGCATTCAATTCTGATATTTGTATTAGGTGCTATATCTTTTGCAGTTGCAACTGCAGGTGGTGTAATATTTGCAAAAGTGATGAATGTTTTTCTGAAAGAAGGCAACAAAGTTAATCCTTTAATTGGATCTGCAGGTGTTTCGGCTGTACCTGATAGTGCAAGAGTATCTCAAATGCTTGGGTTAAAAGAAGATCCGACGAATCATCTTTTAATGCACGCAATGGCGCCTAATGTTGCAGGTGTTATAGGAAGTGCTGTGGCTGCAGGAATTTTAATGGGGTTCTTACTTAAGCTTACGATGTAAAAGAGAGGGCGGAAGGTTCCGCCCCTTTTTCTTATAACTAAAAATTAAAATTAAATCCTACCAGTCCTCTTACCATAAATTTAGGCTGGTTTATAGCCTGGTCAGCATCGTAATAAGTATATCCTCTTCTGCTGTTTATGTTCTGACCATCAGGGCTGTATGAAGTATCATGACCTTCAATAATGCTATCAAAATAATAATCAGCCCCGAGAGAGAACACAAGATCGAAACCAGGAACTAACATAAAATAACTCTCACCGCCGAACCCTAATCCCCATTGATTGCTGTTTATATTAAAGAATTCATTACCATCAATAAAATTAAATTCTGCCGAGAAAGCAGAATATCTGGCTCCGCCGAAAAGATAAAATCTTTTCATTTCTAAGAAATGTACCTTGTAGAGCAAATCCAGGCGGAAATTCCAATCCGTACCGCTTTTTTCAGGAACTCCGTTAGTGGCATCATTTATAAAAATTCTCCGGGCATCTGCCGGGTTTCCGGGATCCAGCGATGAATACCCGATTCCAAATCTGGCAGATAATGGAAAGTCCTGTGCAAAATTAGAAATCATTATATTTCCCTGAAGACCAAAACCTTCAGTATACCCTGCCATAATTCCACCGGTTACAATCGGTTTATAGGTTTCGTTCTGAGCATTAACAGGATAGAAACAATATAAGAGTATAAATAAAAAAGCATATAAATTTTTCATATTGGCCGCTCCTATAGGTTGATAAAAATTATCTGTTCATTGAAAATAGATTTTGCTGTAGTCCCCGGGAAAATTAAGTTCAAAACAAAGGCTGAACTATAATATTAAAATACTTTTTAATTGTAAAGAGAAATTTTATTTATTAATAATAAAAATATTCTGCCTTTGAAAATTGTCTGAAATTACCCAAATTATAGCGAAATTTATCTTAATTATGGACACAACAAAAAGAGAAAATGAAAAAAGAAATTCATAAATGGTTCAGCACTAGTCTTCAAAAAGAAATAGAATTAGCTGTTTATGGTCATTATGGGTATGCGCTTTTAATGTTTCCTACCGCCGGGGCTGATTTCCTTGAATATGAAAGATTTAATTTAATTGACAGTATATCGGTTCATATTAATAATGGTACTTTAAAAGTCTTTTCTATCAACGGAATAGACAAGGAAAGTTGGCTGAACGAAGATTTACCTCCTTCACGAAAAGCATTAAGACATCAGGAGTATAATAATTATATTATTGAAGAGGTGGTTCCTTTTATCATCGAAAATTGCAAAGGGAAAGTTCCTATTATAACAACTGGAGCTTCACTCGGAGCTTTACATGCCGCAAATAATTTTTTCAAAAGACCGGATCTTTTTACCGGTGTAATAGCAATGAGTGGAATTTATGATCTAAAATATTATACCGAAGGTTTTTTTGATGATACCTGTTATTTCAATTCTCCGGTCGATTACCTTCCGGGATTAATAGATGAAAAAATTCTTGCGAACATGAAAAATAAAAATATTATTATTGCAAGCGGGCAGGGTGCCTATGAAGATCCCGGGGCTTCAAAAAAGCTGTCCGATATTCTTCATTCTAAAAATATTACACATTGGCTTGATCTCTGGGGAGATGATATGACGCATGACTGGCCTACATGGAAGAAAATGCTCCCTTATTTTCTTGATAATATCAATATTTAAAACTATGAGTAGTTCTTTAACCTGGAAGGAAAATTATAAATTAAAAAGTGTACAGTATCAGCTTTTATTTTCAATAATAATTCTTGCTGTTGTTTTATATTTTTATTCAGATTTCCTCAATTCTATTGAAGCGCGGGAAGGTTTTTCATTTAAAGATCCTGTGCTCAAATTAATAAAACCGGTTGATCTTACCTGGTTAATTTTTATCTCAATTTACCTGTCGTTGCTTGCAGGCATTGTAATCCTGATTAAGAATCCGCTTAAGCTTGCCTTCACAATTCAGATCTACTTCGTTTTAATTCTTGTCAGGATGATTGCAATGTATACGGTCCCGTTTAATCCACCGCCGGATATGATTCCATTAAACGATCCCTTCGTTCAGTTTTTTGGAACAGGAAAATTGCTTACAAAAGATCTGTTTTTTTCAGGTCATACAGCCACCTTATTTTTACTTTATCTTGTTGTTGAGAAAAAATCTCTTAAAAAAATATTTCTTTTGCTCACTGTAATTATTGCGGTAAGTGTAATTGTACAGCATGTTCATTATTTTATTGATGTCTTTGCCGCACCTTTTTTCACATTTGGCTGTTATGCTTTAGTGAAAAAAATTAGAGTTAAATATTAATTTTCTTCAATTAGCTGAAAAACTCTTTCGTTTTTTAATCTTACTGTTTATATTCTTTATATGAATGTTGAACCCTCTGCAAATAAATTATTAAAGATATTGTTTTTCTGGTGCGGTATTTTATTTGCAATTATTGGAGTAATAGGTTTAATAATTCCTGTTATGCCGGGATTTATATTCCTTATTCCGGCTGCATTTTGTTTTGCAAAATCATCAGTTTCATTTAACCGGAAAATAAAAAACAGCAGAAGGTTGGGTAAATATTTCGAATAAAATATTTCTACACAAAATTCCCGAGGTTTTAAATGAGTGAAGAAAAAAATCAGGTTGTGGAAATATCTGAAACTATATCAAAAGATTTTGATAAAGCCGGCCTTTCATCAATAATTTCAAGGGATGAATTTGACAACCTGGATGAATTAAGAAAATACCTGGCTAAAAAAATTGCAGAGCTTCTGGATACTAATTATGAAAAACTAATTAATATTCTTTATCGCATCGATGTAAATGAAGAAAAATTAAATAAGCTTTTCGGAGGAAAAAACAGGGAACCAATTCCAGGTAAGCTTGCAGACTTGATAATCGAAAGACAGATCCAGAAAATAAATATCAGGAATATGTACAAGCAGGAAAGAAAAAATCTGTCTGATGATTGAGTGTTTATATCTTAATTGACTTCGCGCGCAGTCTTTCGTAGAAAATCCGCCAACTTTATAAATTATTTGTTTTTCCTTCACCCTGCTATTAGTCGTCCTGAAAGAATTTAACTCAGATCACCCGCATTTCAGGTAATACAACATCGTTGTTTTGGACTAACCAGTTTTTATTGATACTTTTCTTACTAATAATTAAGTTCATAAGTTATTTATAATGTTTTTTAGAAATCCAATCTTCCTTGTTCGACTTATGAGGGTAAGTAATAGGAAAAATATTTCGGGAGAATAAGACATGGCATTTTTTAATTCTAAAGAAGTTGAAATCCTGAGAAGAGAAAATGAAGAACTTAAAAAACAGCTTAATATTTTTATTGAACAGAAAGAAATATTCGCAAGTACGGAAGAAGTCCAGAAACGGCTTCGTATCGAGATTGCTGATTTAAATGAACAAAAAAAAGATCTCCAGGATGAAATTCAGATTCTAATTAATGACAAGAAAATCAAGGAATCTGAATTAATTGATCTTTCCTTTAAAATCCCCGAACTAAACAGCTTAAAAAATGAGCTTCAGCAAAACCTGATGGATTATACAAATCAAATTGAAAATCTTAAGAAAGAATCAGAAAATATAAAGCAGAGAGCTTCAACTACAAATATTAACTCTGTCGGGGAAAATGAAAATTCCAAATTGTTACGTAAGGAAAACGATGAACAGAAGTTTGATAAAGAAGAGAGAATAAATGACGAAGAAATAATTCTTGAAGAATTGCGGGAACGTGAATTAAGAATTTTAAGAGGAATTGACAATAAAAAAACAGAAGCCACTTCTTTGATAAAAAAAGTCGAAAATCTTAAGGAGAGAGAAATCGAGGAACGTAACAATTTAAAAGATTTATACAAACGTATCGAGGCGGTAAAGAGGGAAAGGGATTACTATACAAAAGAGGAATTAAGAATTCTGAATAATGTGGCAAAGCTAAAAGAAAAAGATGAAAAGCTGTCAAATAGTGTTTCTCACAAAGAGCTGGAAATTAAAGCGCAGGATGAGATTTTGAATATGCTCACAAAAAATATTTCTCTTAAACAGGAGAAGGAAGCTGAGCTTAACAAAGATCTCCGGGAATTAGATACTGAATTAAAGAAAAGAACGGAATCTATTTACCAGGCATCAAATGATTATATCAAAATTTCCGATGAAAAAAATTCCGGTCAGGTAAAACTGCAGGAAGTTAACAAAGAGCTTGAGGCAAAAGCAAAGAAGCTCCACGAGCTAAGTGATGAACTGGTATCTCTTGAAGAGCAGTTATACGGACTTGAAGAGGAAATAGAAAAATCTGAAGCTGTTAAAAAAGAATTATCCAAAACGGTAAGTGAACAAGCAGCAATTTATGAGAAGTTAAAAGAGCAGTCGGATCTTTTAAGACAAACTCTTCCCTTACTTGAAAAGAAAAAAGCTGATATCGAAAAGGAAAATTCCGCACTTGAAGAAAGGTTTGGTAAAGTATTTCAGAAATATAGTAAAGAGGTGAGTGAGCTCAGCCGCAAAAGAATACTTTATGAAAAGCTGGTAATGGATAAAGAAAAAGAAATTAGTGAAAAGGACCAGACATTATTCGAAAAGATTGCAGCCCTTGAAGAAAGTGAAAGAGTGCTCGGGTTAAGACAGGCAGAAATAAATTCTCTTCAGGGTACCCTGAAAGTTCTTGAAGAACAAAAGGAAACATTACGTCAGGACTTAAATTCTCTTGAAGCTAAAACAACCGAAGTACTTCGAAGAAATGATGGCTTAAGAATGGAAACTGAATACCTGATGAGCAAAAAGCAATCGATTGAAGATAATATGAAAGAAATTATAAGTGATATGAGTGAGCGTTTTGACAAAGCACGTTCTAAAAAGCATGAGATAGATGAAGAAATTGCAGAATACGAGGACAGACTTCATATTACAAGAGAAAGAATTTCAGAATCGGTGAAAGAATTATCTGAATTGCAGACTTCAATCGGGCAGAGTAAGCTTGAGCATGAGGAGCAGAGAGGATATATTACAAAGCTTGTTTCTAAAAAAACAAAATTATTAGAAGAGATATCAAGGAGCCAGATGCTTCTTCAGAAATATGAACTGATAAAAGAAAAAGTTAAAATTGAAAAAGCTGTTGCATCCGGGAAAAAAGAAGGCGGGATTTTTCCAACGGAAGAATTTTTAAATGAAGTAAATAAAAGTCAAAGCGGAGAGCATTCGGTAGAAGAATAGAAATTATATCAATTTGAAATGTTAAAATCACATCATTCTAATTTTCCTCTATTAAATTGCTCCTGAATTTTGTATCAATAAAATTACTACCTGAGAAATATATGTTCATCCGAATTCAGAAGACTGTTTTTATAATATTTTTGTTCCTCTTTTACTATAGCTACTGTTTCGCACAGGAAATTACTTCGGTAAAGCATCCTGACTGGAGCTATAACCTTTCTATTTACGAAGTTAATACGCGCCAATATACACCTGAAGGCACTTTCAAAGCATTTGATTCTCATATCAAAGAACTTAAAGATCTTGGTGCAGGAATAATATGGTTTATGCCGATAAATCCGATTGGTGAAAAAAACCGTAAGGGCTCTCTCGGCAGCTATTATTCCGTAAAGAATTATAAAGAGGTGAATCCGGAATTCGGTACGTTGCAGGATTTTAAAGAGACTGTAAATCTTATTCATTCAATGGGAATGTATGTTATCATTGACTGGGTTGCAAACCATACTGCCTGGGATAACATTTGGGTTAAAGAACATCCTGATTTTTATACTAAAGATTCCCTTGGAAATTTTGTCCCGCCGGTTGCTGATTGGCATGATGTTATCGATTTGAATTATGATAATCAGGAATTAAGGAAGTATATGATCGATGCAATGAAGTACTGGGTTGAGGAATGCAATATAGATGGGTTCCGTTGTGATGTTGCAGGAATGGTTCCTCTTGATTTCTGGAAAGCCGCCCGGACAGAGCTTGATAAAATTAAAAATGTTTTTATGCTTGCCGAAGCAGAAGGTCCGCAGTTCCATGAAGCTTTTGATATGACATATTCATGGGAATTGCTTCACCTGATGAATGATGAAGCGCAGGGGAAAAAAAGTGTTCAGGAGATAAAGGATTATTTTGTAAAAGAAGACAGTATATATCCTCCGGATGCATACAGAATGCGGTTTACTACTAACCACGATGAAAACTCATGGAACGGAACTGTGTTTGAAAGGATGGGTAAAGCCGCTGAAACATTCGATGTTTTCACATGTGTAATTTCAGGAATGCCGTTAGTTTACAGTGGGCAGGAAGCAGGATTGAATAAGCGGTTGAGGTTTTTTGATAAAGATACGATCCAGTGGAAAGAAAGTAAGTATAGACCGCTTTACACAAGTCTTTTAAATGAAAAAGAAAAAGTTCCGGCATTGTGGAATGGTATAAAAGGCGGTAAAATGATTCCGGTGAATTCAAGCAATTCAAATGTTATTGCTTTCGTCAGAAATAAAGACAGTTCTGAAGTTTATGCTATATTTAATTTGTCAGGTAAAAAAGTAAAAACACAGCTCCGAAGTAATTTAATTGCAGGTGAATACAGAAATCTGTTTTCCGGAAAGAAAATAAAAATAAAATCGAATGAATGGCTGCAGCTTCTGCCATGGAATTATAGAATACTTGTTAAAAATTAAATCAGCCGGTTTAGCACCATTGCTGCTTAATAATAACGAATGTCAATCATCCTCAATAATATTTCTAAATCTTTCAATACAACCGCAGCATTAAAAAATATTTCACTTCAGATTGAAGGCGGGAAAACCACTGTGCTTATTGGGCCGAGCGGCTGCGGCAAATCTACTTTAATCAGAATAATTACGGGTTTAATTAAACCGGATTCGGGGGAAGTATTAATTGAAGATAAAACTCTGACACAGTCAAATCTGAGAGAAATTCGTTTGCAAATAGGATACGTTATTCAGGAAGGAGGATTGTTTCCGCATCTTACTGCAAAGGGAAATGTATCCTTGCTTGCAGAGCATCTCGGCTGGCAAAAACAAAAGATTGAAGAAAGAATAACCGAATTAACATTGCTCACCAAATTTCCTTTTGAGGGATTAAAAAATTTTCCTGCTGAATTATCGGGAGGACAAAGACAAAGAGTCAGCCTTATGCGTGCCCTTATGCTGAATCCCGAATTTCTCCTGTTTGATGAACCTCTTGGCGCACTCGATCCTTTAATAAGATACAATTTACAAACTGACCTTAAAGAAATATTTAGAAAATTAAACAAGACCGTTCTTCTTGTTACACATGATTTAAATGAAGCCGTTTTCTTTGCTGATAAAATCGTGCTGATGAAGGAAGGTGAAATTATTCAACAGGGAACATTTGATGCGATGTTAAATAATCCTTCTGATCAATTTGTGACTACATTTATAAAAGCACAGCGCATCTCAATTAATCTTCTTGGGCAATAATTGAAATTCTTAAATCACATATTGATTATTCTTTTTATTCCATCATTCTTAATGGGTCAGACAGAAAAATATCCGATAAAAATCGGCTCTAAAAAATTTACAGAGTCTGTTATCCTTGGAGAGATAGCTTCACAGCTTGCCCGGACTGTAAATCCCAATGTTATTCATAAAAGAGAAATTGGCGGAACCCGTGTTTTGTGGGATGCATTATTAAAAGGCGATATTGATATTTATCCCGAGTATACAGGAACAATTAAACATGAAATTTTATCGGGAGAAAATATTAATAACGATTCTGATCTGATTAGCATATTGAATTCAAAAAATATTAAAATGAGTAATTATCTCGGGTTTAATGATACCTATGCAATTGGAATGAAGAAGAGCCTGGCAAACAAATTAAATATTAATTCAATATCAGATTTACAGAAACATCCCGACCTTAAGTTTGGTTTCAGTAATGAGTTTATGGATAGGAAAGATGGATGGCCGGGACTTCAGAAGGCTTACAATTTACCTCAGAAAAACGTTACAGGTTTGGATCATGACCTTGCGTACAGGGGACTGGAACAGGGTTCAATAGATGTTATAGATTTTTATTCAACTGATGCTGATATAAAATACTACAATTTAAAAGTTCTTAAAGATGATCTGAATTATTTTCCCGAATATAGAGCAGTTTTTCTTTACAGGAAAAATCTTGAAAGAGATGCACAAGAATCTTTATCGGAAATTCTTAAACTTGAGGGAAGCATTCCTGAATCAACTATAATCCGGATGAATGCGGATGTTAAAATTAACGGTGAATCTGAGAGTGTAGTTGCCGCAAAATTTATCGGGGAAAAGTTCGGCATTGCAACAAATTTTGAGCAGGAAACACTCCTGACAGACCTTTGGAAAAATACAAAAGATCACCTTTTCCTTGTTATCATTTCGCTGGCTGCTGCTATTATAATTGCTATTCCGCTTGGTATACTTGCTTACAAAAATAAAAAATCAAGCGGAGTTATACTTGGAATTGTCGGTGTTATTCAAACTATACCATCACTTGCTTTGCTTGTGTTTATGATTCCTCTGCTTGGTATCGGGTCCTGGCCTGCAATCTTTGCTCTATTCCTTTATAGCCTGCTGCCGATCATAAGAAACACATATGCCGGACTCGAGGGAATTCCGGTTCACATAAGAGAATCTGCCGAGGTTTTAGGGATTACACCTTTTGCAAGATTAAGGTTAATTGAACTTCCGATTGTATCGCCTTCAATTTTGGCAGGAATAAAAACTTCTGCAGTAATAAATGTGGGAACCGCAACACTTGGTGCTTTAATAGGAGCGGGAGGATATGGTCAGCCGATTTTAACGGGAATAAGATTGGATAATATTTCAATGATTCTTCAGGGGGCAGTTCCTGCAGCAGTGCTTGCTTTGCTCGTACAGGGTCTTTTTGATTTGATTGAAAAATTATTTGTTCCTAAGGGGTTAAAGTTGTGAATTATTTTTTAGGATATCATCTCTATCGATTTCGTTACGAATATCCTTCCTGATTTCCTTTTATCATAATAATTGTTGTAAATGAAATCACTTTATTAATTTTGGATAGCATTAATATTGATTTTATTACTTTTTGTTTCATAGGGAGGAGACCGAAATGAAACGGTTTGCCGCATTGCTTTTAATTTCTGTTTTAGTTTTTGCTGTCGAAATTTCTGCTCAGTCTGCCGGAGGTGGATTAATGTTAGGATTTCCGCAGGGAGAATTTAAAGATAACATTAACCGTCTTGGATTCGGGGTTTCGGGGCAGGCTTTATTTTTTAATCCATCTGAGGAAACCCCTTTTGGGTTCGGACTTGATATTGGCTATTTGAACTATGGAAGTGAATCGAGGGAGGAGCCATTTAGCAGAACAATTCCCGATGTATATGTAGATGTAAACCGGACCAACAATCTAGTTAATTTTCACTTACTATTTCACATATCTCCGCCATCGGGAACCGTTCGTCCTTACCTGGAGCTTTTATTCGGAGGAGCATATTTGTTCACTGAAACTTCCATAAAAAGCAGGGGTGATGAAGAAGTTGCCAGCAGTACAAACTTTGATGATTTTGCATGGAATTATGGAGCCGGCGGCGGGTTATTAATTAATCTTTACTCTCCTGAAAATTCCGAAGGAAATTTTGAGGCTTTATTCCTTGATCTGAAAGTAAGATATCTTTTCGGTACAGAAGCGGAATACCTGAAGGAAGGATCAATAGTTATACAGAATGGTAATGCCTATTATGATGTTTCAAAATCCAAAACTGATTTGCTGTTTGCACAACTTGGAGTAATGGTAAGTTTTAATTCATTTTTTGGTAATGGAGATTAAAAGATAATTTTAGATAATACCCGAGTAAATATTCATTCTGCATGAGGGGTTAAAAGAAATCTTTTTGATATATTTGTGCAAAAATATTTGAGGAGTGTGGAATGTCCGTCCTTTCCGGTAAGATTGATCAACTTTCAATTAATACCTTAAGATTTTTATCAGTCGATGCAGTGCAAAAAGCGAATTCCGGTCATCCCGGTATGCCGATGGGCTGTGCGCCGATTGTATATACTCTTTATGCGAAACATTTAAAACATAACCCGGAAAATCCCAAATGGATTAATCGTGACAGGTTTATTTTATCCAATGGTCACGGCAGTATGCTTTTGTATTCCATTCTCCATTTGTGCGGATACGGAATATCGATTGACGATATAAAAAATTTCAGACAGTGGGGAAGCATAACCCCCGGGCATCCCGAATATCATTTGACTCCCGGCGTTGAAACTACTACAGGTCCGCTTGGACAGGGCATTGCAAACGCAGTAGGAATGGCAATCGCACAATCTTATTTAGCTTCTCTTTTTAATAAAGATGATATTAAAATTCTCGATCATTATATTTATGGAATATGCAGCGATGGCGATTTGATGGAAGGTGTTTCTCATGAAACTGCTTCAATTGCCGGTCATTTGAAACTTGGTAAAATCATTTTCTTTTACGATGATAACAGCATTACAATTGATGGCTCAACTACTCTTGCTTTCAGTGAAGATATAGCAAAAAGGTTTGATGCATACGGCTGGCATGTTCAAAAAGTGGATGATGTAAATAATACAGATGCTCTTGAAGCTGCGTTGTTAAATGCACAGGATGAAGCTGATAAACCTTCAATTATTATTACCAAAACTCATATAGGTTTCGGCAGCCCGAATAAGCAGGATACTGCAGCAGCGCATGGCTCTCCGCTGGGAGAAGAAGAAGTTAAGCTGAGCAAGCAAAACTTAAATTGGTCTGATGATAAAACTTTTTATGTGCCTGAAGAAGTTGCCGAACAGTTTAAAGCTCTTCAAAAACAGTATAATCAATATGAAGAAGACTGGAACAGATTATTTAATGAGTATGCAGACAAGTATCCAGAAGACGCAAAAAAGTTCAACGAAATAATGAACGGAAATTTCGGCGAAGAGTGGAAAAAAAAGTTACCTGTGTTTGAAGATGATGGGAAGCCGGTTGCAACCCGTTCAGCTTCTGGTAAAGTTCTTAATGCTATTGCCTCATCTCTGCCAACGCTAATCGGCGGCTCTGCTGATCTGGCTCCGTCTAATAACACTTATTTAAAAGAATATCAAAACTTTAATTCATCTGACAAAGGCGGAAGAAATTTTCACTTTGGAATCCGTGAACACGGAATGGCAAGCATCTTAAATGGGATGGCTCTTTACGGTGGAGTTATTCCTTACGGAGGAACATTTCTTATTTTCTCTGATTATCTTCGTCCTGCCATAAGGCTCGGTGCTCTTTCAGGAATAAGACCAATTTATATTTTTACTCACGATAGTATAGGTCTTGGAGAAGACGGGCCAACGCATCAGCCGATAGAACATCTTGCTGCGCTTAGAGCAATTCCAAAAGTTATTGTAATTCGTCCTGCCGATGCTAATGAGACTTCTGTAGCATGGAAGACTGCACTCGAACATAAAGATAGTCCTGTATTATTGATTTTAACAAGACAGTCACTTCCCGTAATTGATCAGACGAAGTATGCTTCTGCCGAAAATCTTTCCAGGGGCGCATACATTTTATGGGAATCAATCTCTTTAGGAAAAGTTTCTTCCAAAGCAGATTTAATTCTTATGGCATCTGGTTCAGAAGTTTCAGTTTCTCTCAAAGCCGCGGAAATTCTTGAGTCTGAAGGAGTAAAAGTCAGGGTAGTAAGTTTTCCGAGTTTTGAACTTTTTGAAAAACAGGATGCTTCTTATAAAGAATCGGTTCTTCCTTCAAATATTAAGGCAAGAGTTTCTGTTGAAGCCGGGGTCAGCCAGTGCTGGTATAAATATCTTGGAGAGATAGGAGAAGCGGTAAGTATTGAAAAGTTCGGTGCGTCTGCACCCGGAAAAATTTTGATGGAAAAATATGGTATTACGCCTGAAAATATAGTGAAGGCTGCCAGGCGTGTTATGGATAAATTGAATCTGGTATCTTAAACATTTTCGTTATAAAATTTTTACGTTTTTCTTCTTAGTATATTACAAAAACAAAAATTTTGTTATTTAAATTTTAGCTTACAAATTGCCGGGGAGAAAATGAAAGACATAAAATATTTCGATGTTCCTTTAATTTCATCCGTCAGGGATATGCTTTTCAGATCTTCAGGGGAGTTCCCGGATAAGCTTGCACTCGAAGATCTTTCCGATACCCCAATAAGGAAAGTAACCTTTAGCCGGCTTCTTGAAAATGTTTTAAGATTCGGAAGTTCGCTCAGGAAGCTTGGATTACAGGAAAGATCTCACATTGCAATAATAAGTGAAAACCGTGTGCAGTGGGGGATTGCATATCTTACCGGGATGACATTCAATTTTGTGGTTGTCCCTATTGACAAAAATCTTCCCGAACACGATATAATAAATATTATGCACGAGTCTGAAGCAGAAGCGATTATCTTTTCGAATTCTTATAATGAACTGATGAGAGATAAAAAAGATCTGCTGAAGAAATTAAAGATTTTTGTGAATATGGATTTACCTGCGGAAAAAGATGGCTTCTATTCTATGACTGAATTGATTGATAAAGGTGAAGCAGCTGAAAAGGAGTTTCTCCCCGTATTAAATCCTGAGGAAATGGCTGAGATAAATTTTACTTCCGGTTCACTTGGAAGGGCAAAAGGAGTGATGTTAAGTCAGAAGAATATCGTTGAAAATCTTATGTCGATGACAAGCATGATAGAGATAACCGAGAGAGACAGGTTCTTATCTGTTCTTCCTATACATCATACTTATGAATGTACCTGTGGTTTTCTTTGTCCTCTTTACAAAGGTGCTTCCGCACATTATGCAAGATCACTTAAAACAGTTCTGGATGATATTCAGAAAGTGAGAGCAACAATTCTTCTTGGTGTTCCCTTAATTTATGATAAAATGTTCAGGAAGATTTCTAAGACAATAAATGAAGATAAAATTAAATCGAAAGTTGTTCCGCCCCTGTTAAAGCTTACTAACTTTGCCGGAAAGGTTGGCTGGAAATCATCAAAGAAATTAATTTTCAAAACGCTTCATAACCAGTTCGGCGGAGCTATAAGATTATTTATTGCCGGTGCTGCCGCTCCTGATCCTAAAGTGGCTAAAGGTTTACGCGAATTCGGATTTAATTTTGTGCAGGGATACGGCTTAACGGAAACATCTCCTATCCTTGCATTAAACCAGATAGATAATTTTAAGGATTCTGCGGCAGGACTTCCTCTAAAAAAAGTTCTGCTTAAAATTAATAACCCGACGCCGGAAGGAATTGGTGAAATCTGGGCTAAAGGACCCAACGTAATGCTGGGTTATTTTAAAAACCCGCAGCTTACAAAGGAAGTATTTGAAGGCGAATGGTTTAAAACAGGAGATTTAGGATTTATTGACAGTGATGGTTTTCTGCATATAGTTGGAAGAAAGAAGAATGTAATTCTTTCAAGGACAGGAGAGAATGTTTATCCCGAAGAAATTGAAGATATTCTGAACCGCAGTCCTTATGTAATGGAATCCTTAATATACGGTGAAGAGGATGAAAAGCATGACGAGATTATTGCAGTACAGATTGTAACAGATGCAGATGCTTTTATTGAATACTCAGAAGAGAATAATATGGAAATAAACGATGAGCTGATAAAAAAAATAATCGATGAAGAAATTAAAAAAGTGAACAAGCAGCTTCCTTTATATAAGCAGATTAGAAAATTTTACATAAGAACCGAAGAATTTGAAAAAACCACCACGCAGAAGATAAAAAGATATCTTGTAAAGAAAGAGAAGATTGTAGAAAAGGAATAGCTGAAATAGGCTAATGAGTGTTGAGCAAAAGAATCAATTAAGGTTTAAAAAAAGAAAAGCGTTCTGAAAAGAACGCTTTTGAGATCGGTCAACTAAATATTAAGTACGTGGTTTAGCTTCATTAACAACTATATTCCTACCACCAAGTTGTGCATTGTTCAATGCAGTTATCGCACTCTTTGCACTTTCCTGAGATGCCATTTCGACGAAACCGAATCCTCTGGATCTACCAGTTTCACGATCTTTTATTACTTTTGCTGAAACCACTTCACCGTGTTCCTCAAAAGCTGCCTGTAATTTTTGATCATCAACTGACCAGGGCAGGCTGCCCACAAACAATTTAGTACTCACTAAAATCATCCTTAAAATATTATTAAAAATTCCCGGAAGTTAATTACCGGGACAAGAAAATTACGATAAAATATCATTTTAACCTAATTAATTTTTTTAAGGTGTGTTTTTCGACCGGAATGAGGAATCAGAATATATCTCCTCTTTTAAATCTCCAGAAGCTTAAAGCATTTATAATTACCCCAATGCCGATTAAGATTCCTAAAGTAGGCAGAATTTCAATAAACCCCGCGTCGTTCCAGAGTACTTTCAGGAAACCTTCAATTGACCAGTAAACTATTGTAAATTTGCTTAGTATTTGAATAAAATGCGGAAGTATAAAAGTCGGGAACCATGCCCCGCCTATTGCGCTCATCATTAAAATCAGAAAAGTACCCATTCCGTTTGCCTGTGCTGTGGTTTTACTGAACGCGGCAAGCACCATTCCGAAGGCAGTTGCAGCAGCGGATGCTGAAATTATGACCAGCAGCAGGTTAACAAAGTTTGAAAAAATATCAATATTGAAAAACAGGAAGCCTGTAAAGAATAAAACAACCAGTTGAATTACTCCGAGTGAAATATTAAAAAGATATTTGCTCCACAAAATATCTGTCCTTGAAACAGGTGCGGATAATATTCTTAAAGTTACTCCTGAATTTCTTTCATCGAAAAGAGAAGTGGCAGATGCAGTAATGCTGAAAAGTAAAAACATCATTGCCCAGCCCCCTACACTCCTTGTGGCTCCGGGGTTGTTAACCTCTTTCCCAACGAGCTGTTCTTTATCAAACTTTACAATATTTTTAAAGAATTCAGATGATCCTTTGGTTGCAGCAGTATCTTCTTCAGTACTGTCATTTATGCTGCCAAAGTAATCGGGGTGTAAAATTTTAGAAGTATCCACATTGAAATATTCGCTTATCACTGACGCAAGCTTCCGGTTGAATTTAAGTCCTTTATCTTTTCCAAGAAATTCCTCAGAACGCCGCATCATGCTCTGGTTGAATATTTCCGGTATCTGGGTCATTACCGTCTGCTGCAATAATCCCTGTACGATCTGCATCTCGAGCTCATTTTTAGGATTGTAATAAAATTTCAACTTTAAACCAAAAGAAGTATCAACGTAAGCATCTTTAGGAATTACAAGTGCTGAAGATGCATCCCCGTTTATTATATAATTTTTTATTGAAGTTGTATCAAAGGGGATATCTTTACCATCAACATTTGTATATGTTTTAATTATTTGAAATGTTTTTGTAGTATCGAGAGTCGATTCTATTTTCTTTGCAATTTTTGAATCACTCTGATTCAGAAAAGCAAGCTTTATTCCGCTGGCATTACCTCCTGATCCTCCGAATATTGAACCGAACACAAGTATTAAAGCTGCCGGAACAATAAAAGTTAAAGCAACGGCAACCTTATCATTCCAGAAAAGAACATAATCTTTTTTTATTAGGCTTATAAGGTTTTTCAATCTCTAAGACTCCTTCCCGTCAGATGAAGGAAAAGAGCTTCAAGAGTTGGTCTGCTGATAGTAATTGATGAATAACTGATTCCGTTTTCTTCAACCTTTTGAAAAAAATCGGAAAGAACTAATCCATCTGAAGGCTGCAATTCATATTTATCATGTTCATCGATTATGGTTCCGAAAACATTAAATGAAGCAATGTTCTTTTCAGTAATCTGATTTTTTGCAATGGTGATTGACTGCCGGAATTCCAGCCCTTTTAATAGTTCGTCAAGAGTGCCGAAAGAAATTATATGACCAAAATCTATCACTGCTATTCTGCTGCATAATCTTTCTGCCTCTTCCATATAATGTGTCGTATAAATTATTGTCTTCCCCTCATCATTTAAGGATTCAAGATAGTCAAATATGGCATTGCGTGACTGCGGATCAATTCCGACAGTTGGCTCGTCGCAAAGAATTATATCGGGATTATGAAGAAGTGAAGCAGCTAGATTAAGTCTTCGTTTCATTCCGCCCGAAAACGATTTTACTTTATCATTTTTCCTTTCAAACAATCCGACCATCTTAAGCTTATCTGCCATAATATATCTTAAATCTTTTTTACCTATTCCATAGAACGATCCGAATATAGCCAGGTTTTCAATTGCAGAGATATCTTCATAAAGAGCTAATGACTGCGGAACGAGTCCTATCTTTTTTCTCAATGCCAATGAGCGGGTGCTCATCTTTTCTCCATCAATAAGAATTTCACCACCATCTGAATCAAGATAACCGATTAAAAGATTCATCAAAGTGGATTTGCCGGCACCGTTAGGACCTAACAGTCCAAAGAATTCTTTTTCTTTTATTTCAAGCGAAATATTATCAAGAGCTGTAGTGGTTGGAAATTTTTTGATTATGTTTTTTATGGAGATCATAGTTACATAGGGAAATTTAGTTCGGAATATAATTTAAGCAAGCATTTGCACCATTACAAATAAAAACTGATAAATGGAGTTAATCAATTGTAAAGTGGAATATATAACCACAGTCTGATAAAATGATAATTAGAATTCAGAATATCACCAATAAGTTTGCAGATAATTTATGTTAATTTCCCTCTTGCTGAAAATCAGGTTACTGACTAACTTTACCCTATGAATGCCGGGTTTCAAAAATATTTTGGTCTCCTGATCTTTGTCGGTTTAATACAGACATTTTCAATCTGTGTGTTTTCACAAAGTCTTCAGTTTTTAAACTATACCACAAAAGATGGTTTGTCTAATGATAAGGTAGACGCTATAATTCAGGATAGATATGGGTTTATCTGGATAGGAACTGAAGATGGCTTAGACCGTTATGATGGCTACCAGTTCAAAGTTTTCAGGAATGTGAAGTCGGATTCAAATTCACTTTCCGACAACAATATCTGGGCTCTCCTTGAAGATCAGTCTGGCAATATATGGATCGGAACAAAAAGCGGATTTCTTAATAAGTATGATCAGCATAAAAACGTTTTCACTAAATGGAACTTAAAATCAGTCGGAATAAAAGAGAATGGTATTACATCAATTTTCCAGGATCAGCAAAAAAACATCTGGGTAGGGACATATCAAAATGGTTTATACAGGCTTAATGTTTCTGAAAACAAATTAAATCATTGGCTGTATGTACCGGAGGATAGTACCAGTTTAAGCAACAATTATGTCACTTCAATAATGCAGGATTCCCGGGGTTCAATCTGGGTAGGTACTTTTAGCGGGCTGAACAAAATTAATCCGGGTGCGGAATCAGTTAAATTCGACAAGTACTTTAACGATCCTTCGGATGGTAAAAGTTTGCCGGGTAATCTTGTCTGGTCCGTCTCAGGATCAACATTAAGACAAGACAAAATATGGGTATGCACTGCTGATGGGCTTTCATTATTAAATCCGGACGAGAATAGTTTTATTCTGCTTCCGTTGCCATCAAAGACCAGGTACCAGTTTGGAAACAGCATATCATCACTGGTTGAAGAGAAAAATGACATAGATTCTGTTTTATGGATCGGGACTTATTCCGGACTTGTAAGAATGAATTTAAAGACGAATAGTATCATAAGATTTTTAAAAAACGAAGATGAACCTGGCAGCCTTATCAGTAACCAGATAAATCATTTACTTAAAGATCGTTCTGGTGTAATCTGGATAGCTACAGAGAATGGCGTAAGCAAAATTTCCCCTAAAAATCTGAGGTTTAATAATCTGTTCAGTGACAGTGCAAATACAAACCTGTTTTCAAAGCTATATGGAAAATCAGTTAAAGCAATTGCTAAAGATAACAAAGATAAAATCTATTTCGGAACAGAAAAAGGGGTTATCTCTTTTAATTCATTAAATAATCATATAATTAATAAGTACCCTCAGACTGCCGATTTAAATGTCTGGTCACTTACAACTGACGAAAAAAGAAACTTGTGGATCGGTACTTATGGACAGGGTCTAAAATATCTTGATATTCAATCGGGCAAAATAACTGATATTAATATTGAGAGTCCTACATTCAAAACTTCTGCTTATGATTACATTAAATCACTTCAGATGGATGGAGATGATCTCTGGATTGGATTTTGGGGCGGAGGGTTAGCCCTGTTAAATACAATATCAGGTAAATACAAAGTATGGATAAACGATGTGAATGATCCTAATAGCATCAGCTATAATGATGTGTGGGCCATTCTGAAGGATAGCCGAAAAAGGATCTGGATTGGAACGGATGGAGGCGGATTAAACCTGGTTGGTGGGGAGGCAGGTTTATTTGAAAACTCCGGCGAAGTCAAATTCTATAAACCACTTTACAATAGTAAAGAAAAAATTGAACTAAGCAGTAATAGTATATATATCATTTGTGAAGCACGAAACTACAGCCCTGATAAGAACAAAAACCTTAGTATTCTGTGGATCGGTACAAGCAGCGGGTTGGATAAAGTGGTGATAATAAATGATAATGATGGAAAAAATCCAGACTCAATGAAATTTGAGATTTCCAGTTTTTTACCCGGAAATCAACTGACTGATAATTCAGTTAATAATATTCTTGAAGATAAAAATGGTAATCTCTGGTTAAGCACAAGTTCGGGTATATCATTTTTTGATGTGAGACGTGAATCATTTATTAACTATTCAGATGCGGATGGTTTAATCGGAGAAGTATTCAATTCAAACGCTTCAATTATTTCCGGGGAAGGAATAATATATTTTGGCAGTATTGGCGGAATAAACTTTTTTAATCCCGATCAAATTACTCTTTCATCTTATACCCCTCCTGTATTGATAGCAGATTTTCAGATTTTTAACGAGGCTGTAAAAACAAATGCAGATTCTCCTTTAAGTGAAAATATCTATGTGGCAAAATCACTTAACCTTTACTATTCACAAAATGTTTTCTCATTTCAATTGGCGGCTCTGGATTATAATTATCCTCAATCAATTCAGTATGCATATAAAATGGAGGGTTTTGATAAAGACTGGATTTATTCCGGGAACAGAAGGTTCATTACATACACCAACCTGGGATCGGGCAGTTACAGTTTTAAATTTAAAGCAACCAATTGTGACGGGGTTTGGAATGAAAATTATAGTTCGGTAATTGTGAATATCAGTCCCCCATGGTGGCGGACAGTATGGTCTTATATTATATACATCTTACTAATAATATCCGGAATCTTTGCTTTACGCCGTTTTGAAATTAACCGTACAAAATTGCGGAATGAATTAAAGATGCAGGAATTTGAAGCAAAAAAACAGCGTGAGCTTGAAATAATGAAATCAAGATTTTTTGCAAACCTCTCACATGAATTCAGAACACCGTTAACTTTAATAATGGGACCTGTTGAAGAACTTATGAACAACAGAGTCGGGGAAAATGTACAGGAATATTATCAGATCATTCACCGCAATAGTGAAAAACTTCAAGTTTTAATTGACCAGTTGCTCGAGTTAACCCGGCTGGAGAATGCTGCCATCCCATTGAAAGCTAAAAGAGAAGATCTAATAAAAGTATTGCGTGGAATATTTTTTTCCTTTGATTCAATTGCAAAGCAAAAAAATATAAATCTTACATTCTACAGTTATAGTGATTCAATATTTTGCTGGTTTGACAGAGATAAGCTTGAAAAAATTATTAATAATCTTCTTTTCAATGCATTTAAATTTACTCCGGATAATGGGACGATAAAATTAGAAATAAAAAACCTGAAGGAACAATCTGATGAATTTGCCCGAGTAAAAATTATCGATAACGGAATCGGGATTTCAGATGAAAAGCTGGAAAAAATATTCGATCGTTTTTACCAGGCAGACGATTCCTCCGTTAAAAACTACGGGGGATCAGGAATAGGACTTGCTCTTGTGAAAGAACTGGTTGATCTTCATAAATGGCAAATAAGCGTTCAAAGTAAATTAGGAGCCGGAACCGAGTTCTCTTTAATAATTCCCCTCTCGGAAATATATCTTAAAGAAAGTGAAAAAGAACCTGAATCCGTACGTGATAATACAATTGATAAAATATCCGGTACGGACGTAATTTCAAATGAACAAACAGAACTAAATGAAAGAGAAATAGAAAAGGAAATTGAAGAAAAAAACAGGCTTCTGTCTGCTAAGCCCTTAATCTTAATCGTTGAAGATTCTGAAGATGTAAGAAGTTATCTAAAAAGTTTTTTAAGAAATAATTACCGGGTAAGTGAAGTAATAAACGGGGAAGAAGGATTAACGAAATCTGCAGAATTGGTTCCCGATTTGATTATAAGCGATGTGATGATGCCTTTAATGGATGGAATGGAATTTTGCAGGAAAATAAAAACAGATCTACAAACCAGTCATATCCCGGTAATATTACTTACTGCCAGGGCATCAACTGAAAGCAAACTTGAAGGTTTGGAAACCGGTGCTGATGATTACTTTACTAAACCTTTCAGCTCAAAAGAATTATTAGTCAGAATTAAAAACCTTCTTGAGCAAAGAAAGAACTTACGCGAAAAGTTCAGTAAAGAAATTAAAATTGACCTGTCTTCTGTTGCTGTTACATCTCTTGATAATGAATTTCTCCGGAAAGCTTTTGATGTTGCAGAAAAAAACCTTTCCGACACAGAGTTTAATACCGAAGCCTTTGCCGGAGAAATGTTCCTCAGCAGAAGCCAGTTTCACCGAAAGCTGATTGCTGTAACAGGACAGGGACCCGGGGAGTTTTTAAGAACTATTAGGTTGAAACGTGCCGCTGCACTAATACTTGAAAACAGGTTAAGCATTACCCAAATTTCATTTGAAGTTGGATTTAACAACCCGTCGCATTTTGCCAAAGCTTTCCGCCAGTTGTTCAATTGCCTGCCTACGGAATTTATAAATAAAAGCAATTCTTAAGAAAACTTATTCCTTTTTTTTGCTCTAATGCAACAGAACCGGTATTAAATGACACAAAATTGGGAGCGCCCGCTTCCCATATAAACTAACTTTGTCACTCAAAGAGCAAGATAATCAGCAATCAAAATGAAAGGAAAGTTATGAAAAGCATGAAATATTTTATTGCCATTTTGATATTGACTTTATACTCCACATCGTTTGCCCAATGGAACCCGGCGAGCGGACCATGGGGTGGTACGATTAATACTATCTTTGTAGACGGAACGGATCTATGGGTAGGCACTGACGTTGCCGGCATTTTCTATTCGAGTGATGGTGGAGCAAACTGGGTTGCTCGTAACACGGGGCTCAGCCAGGTATTCAATAACAACTTAGATAACGGCTACCGCATTACCTGCTTTGCGAGATTCGATTCTCTTCTCTTCGCAGGAACCGAGGGAGGAGGACTTTACAGGTCAACTAACAACGGAACAAGCTGGGTTAGATACGATAACGGTATATCGACGCCGTATATTTCTTCAATTATAAGACGTGGTGGAAAACTTATTGTTGGGACTGGTGGTTACCAGCTTGGCGGAAACGGAATCTATGTTTCGTCTAATGGCGGAACTGTATGGGCACATATTGGACAAGTTGTACCTACGACATCTTATGTCGTTGGGTTCTGTACTGTTCCACAAACAACTCAAGGCTCTGCTACTGTGTATACCATCGCCGGTGATTCTATTTATCGATCAACAAATGATGGTGTAAGCTGGTCGAAGCCCCAAGGCGCACTTCCCGGAGCCGGATATGTTTCATTAGCTGCATTCGGAACAACTCTGTATGCCGGCAGGTATGCCGTTGGATTATCAATTGGCGGAGTTGTACAGGTTTCCTTCGACTCCTCAAACACCTGGCAATCAATCAGCACCACTGAACCCGGCATCGGAAAAGCACCATACGGGTTTGCAGTTATCGATTCTATTTTGTACATCGCTGCAGCTGCTGATCACTTGGGTGCAAATGGCTATGAATATGGTGGTGTGTTTACGTACAATATCAACCAGGGGGGAAATGCATCAGAATCAAATGCAGGATTTAGCTGGGTTGATGGAAGAGCGATAGCAGTATTGGGCAATACAGTTTTTGCCGGATTCAACGATGATGGATTATATCGTTCTACCGATCATGGGCTGACCTGGGAAAAAAGAGATAACGGGATTTATAATACAACTGTTGCATCAATTGTAAGTATGGGCCGATACATGTTCACATCGGCAGGTATGACAGGTTACAGTTCTGCCTCGAGAGGGAATGGTGTCTACCGTTCGAGTGATGGAGGTTCAACGTGGACAACTGTCACTGTAGGGATGCCTAACCACAACATGCTTGTTTATAATCTTTATGCATCCCAGGGAACACTCATGTTAGCAACTAATAATGGTTTGTATCAATCACCTGATTCGGGAGATACATGGTATCAGTCTTCCGGTGTAACTAAGTACCAGGTAGTTTCATGGTCGCAGTTTTCTTCCGTGAATTCGGGTTTTGTTGTCGGCCTGAACAATGGCTGGGCTCTCTCGCAAGATCTCGGTGCGACATGGACTGTATCTAATACTCCCGGTAATTCTTTGGGAATTCTTGGGATGGGCCTGGTTTTGCTCATATCTCCGACAAGCAGTTCTTTATATCGCTCAACGGATAATGGAGTAACCTGGTCGCAGATAACTACAGCACCTCCGCCAATGCATTTAGTTGCTTACGGGGGAACTGTTTTCGGGTATGAGGGTGGGGGCGCAGTTCATCATTCCAATGATCTGGGATTGACCTGGTCCAATGACGGAGTGATTACGGGATTTCCACTATACAATAGTGGTTTGTCAGGGCTTGTTGCTGTTATCAATGGGGCAGATACAACTATTTTTTCTTCAGTTTGGAGGGAATTTGAGCAGAATTCGTTTGGGGTTTACGAAACCACTAACATGGGTCAGACATGGACACAAATCAATACAGGGCTGGTTGGTGCAGCTTTGAATATTACCACACTTTTCTCTGATGGTGTGTATCTCTACGCAGGTACCATGGGACGGGGAATCTGGAAACGGCCTCTCAGTCAGCTAGTCACATCAGTAGCTGATAATGTGGGGCCAATTGTTTCCTCTTATACTTTGTCCCAAAATTATCCCAATCCGTTTAATCCATCTACAAAAATTAATTATTCAATTCCAAAAAGTGAATTCGTTTCCCTGAAAGTGTTTAATGTACTTGGAGAAGAAGTTTCTGATCTTGTTAATGAATATAAGCCTGCCGGAAATTATACACTTCAATTTGATGGTTCAAACTTTACCAGTGGTGTTTATTTATTCAGGTTGCAGGCAGGCAATTATTCTCTTACAAGAAAAATGACTTTGCTTAAATAAAAAAATAATCTAATTCAATCACTTAATAACTAATAAAGGACTAAAATGAAAAAAACAAAATTTTTTGCAATCGGTTTCGCAACACTCATAGCTGTTTTGATGTTAACAGGGTGTTCAAAAAAATCAGACAATCCTGTATCACCAACCTCAGTAACCTCGGCAGAAGCTAACTTAACACTCAACGGCGCAGGATACACAAATAAATCTGTAAAACTAAGCAATGGTGTCTGCGGATATTCCGTTTCCGATACAGCTACCGCAGTATATTTCACAGGTGCTGTGGATGGTGATACACTTCAGCTTTATATTGTATTTAAAGGAAATAATAAAGTAACGGTAAACTGGGACCAGGATAATGGTTCAATACTATATAAAAACACATCAACCGGACAATTAATATTTACGGGCGTACAGCAGGGAACGACCACCATAAGCAGTTATGGAGCAGTCGGGGCTAAAGTTGAAGGTAATATCAATGGTAAATTAATTGAATCCACTACACTGGCTGAATTAAATATCAGCGGTTCTTTTTCTGCAGTGAGAGTGCCTGATTCACAGTAATTGAAAGCTTGAAATATCGGAGGGATATCATAAATCAATATCCCTTCGGTTTTAATAAAGCGTGAAATATTTTTTATTGTTACACGAACCCATTAGTCAGAATTACTGAACAAGAAAGTAATTTTCCTCCGGGTGAAATATTATAGGAGACCTCTAATATGAAAACGAAAAAAAATTATAGTCTGTCGGTAATATTACTAATGCTGACAATCAGTACGGTTAATCTTAATGCACAGCTAAATATGACGGTCAATTCGCTTGCCGATGATGAATACGCTTATGCCTGGGACGATCCCAATACTCCTGTCGATGAATCATCAGACGGAATTTGCCAGGATGAATTAGGCCGTTGTACTATTAGGGCGGCAATAGAGGAATCAAATAATATGGGGCAGTCATTGTATTTAAATTTCAGTGTGAATGGAACTATAAATCTTACAGACGTTTTATATCCTGAAGACGGGACTATAATCTGGGCCGACGATGCTATTGAGATGAATGGCGTTAGCTGTCTAGAATTGAATAATAATAGTCAAATAGAAGGGATAAAATTTAATAACACATTCAGTGCAGTTTCTGTAACAGGGAATCATAATATTATTGGTCCTCATAATGTTTTTCTGAACGGGTATGTTGCTCTTGATGTTGAAGGGGATTCGAATACTGTTGGTCATAATTTTATAGGAATAGATACAGCAAATGTTTTGGGTCCGAATCAGCTTGGCATCTTACTAATAGGAAACCAAAATGTAATTGAGCATAACACTATTTGCGGTAATTTTGCAGGCATATCTGTATCAGAAGGTGAGTACTCAACTATAAGAGCTAATTTCATAGGTACTACATCTGGAGGCGGTACTGGATTTGGAAATACAGAGGGATTATTAATCAACGACTCACAACTAAATTTAATCGGGGGTGAAGATCCTGCTGATGGAAATGTAATTTCGGGAAATTCCATTGTTGGTCTGGAAATAGGAGGAGTTCCGCCGGAAAATCATTCGGTCTCTAATACTATCTGGAATAATATTGTAGGACTGGATCCTTCGCAGTCTTCTGCAATTCCAAATGGGCATGGTATTGAAATTGCTAATGGTGCATGGTCTGATCTTATTGGTAAAAATGTAGTTGCGGGGAATTATCAGAGCGGTATTCATATTTTTGGTTATGATGACAGCACAAAATCTCAGGATCACATAATAACTGAAAATTTTATCGGGACAAATTCTTCAGGAGATCATTACCCCAACGGAGCTGATGGAATAAGCATACAGGGTAATGTACAAAATATTAAAATCGGCGCTGACCTGGCAGGTCTTCATTTACCAAATACGATAGTAAGTAACCATAGCAGTGGAATATCTGTTGTAAGTGATTTTGGTTTTAATCCCGCAGAAATTTTGTTTAGAAAAAACAAGGTTTACCAGAATGATGCTTCGAATATATCTTTATCTTCACAGGCAAATAACGGTATTCAGCCGCCATACGGCCTTTCTTTCAGTAATAATACAATTGCCGGTATTCATGACATACCGAATGTTTTGATAGACATTTATAAAGCAAATATTAATGAATTCCAGCCGTCAGCATATGAATGGCTGGGTTCTACAACTGCAGGGGCTAACGGTGTCTTCTCTTACGAAATCACTGATCCGTCAGTCGAAGCAGTTTCTCTGACAGCAACTACAATTAATGGGAATACTTCCGCATTTGGTTATCTGGAATTAATAACGGGAGTTGTAAGGGACGATAATAAAATCCCTGCGAGTTTTTCTTTGCTGCAGAATTATCCTAATCCCTTTAATCCCTCAACAACTATTAAATTTTCACTTCCCAAAGGAGGGATGGTTTCACTGAAGATATTTAACTCATTGGGAGAAGAAGTGGAAGAATTAATAAATGAGATGAAGCCTGCCGGAAATTATTCTGTTTCTTTCGATGCAGGCAAGCTGGCAAGCGGAATATACTTATATAAATTGTCAGCAGGGAATTTCAATCAAATTAAAAAAATGATCCTGGTTAAATAAAAATTAAATAATGAGCGATATGGGAAAAAATTATGATCAACTTAAAAAAAGTGAAAGGCGATTTAAGCTAGGTATGGCATATCTATTTCATCATATTCTTCGCCATTGCGATGATAGTAATCGGCATAGTGAGCTCCTTATAAAATTTGTTCAAAATCTGTTCTTAAAAAGATTTCAGGCAGTTCTTAGCATTCTGATTTTACTAATTGAAAGGTGAAAATATATGAAAACAGGATTTCTGATTTTGTTTTTTTTAGCAGTCGCAGTATTAGCATATGGTCAGACAGGAAATATAACTAACACTCTTGGCTCCGGCGGCTCATTCCTGGTTAAGGATAGTACAACAACTTTTTTATCATTAAACCAGGCAAATGGTTTACTTTCACTTAACAGCAATTTGACTATCCCATATACTACAATCCCTTCTGTTGGAGTGATCTTTAAAGGTGCGGACAGGTTTATTCATAATTATCAGGCACCTGGAACTGATGGATACAATACATTTATGGGAATTAATTCGGGTAATTTTGCAATGAGCGGAAGCGGAAGTGATGCAAGCGGTAATACAGGTGTTGGATATTCCTCATTAGGTTCAATTACAACGGGGTATTTAAATTCTGCATTTGGCTTCCGTTCACTTCTTAGCAATACAACAGGGTATTATAATGCAGCTTTTGGAGGGAATTCTTTAGTTGATAATACTGAAGGATACTACAATTCTGCTTTTGGGGACGCTGCTCTCTTTTACAATACAACAGGGTCATCCAATTCCGCTTGTGGTTTTGGAGCACTGACTCAAAATACAACTGGCAGTGCAAATTCGGCTTTTGGATTTGAGGCTCTATATTACAACACAAATTCCTTCAATTCAGCTTTTGGATTCCAATCGCTTTATTTTAACACCACTGGTAATTTCAATTCATCATTTGGATCTCAATCTCTCTTTAATAATACATCAGGTCTGAACAATTCTGCTTTTGGAGAAAATTCACTTTTCAGCAATTCTACGAGCAGCTCAAATTCTGCATTTGGACTAGCCTCTCTTAAAGGTAACACAACAGGTTCTTCTAATTCGGCGTTCGGAATTTTTGCTCTGGGATACAACGTATCAGGCAGTAACAACTCTGCCTTCGGAGAAAATCTCTTTTTTCAAATTCAGCAGGAAGGTATAATCAGCGTTCGGGAATCATCTCTTCATAACAATACAACTGCGTGTTTAATTGTGCATCGGTAATGGAGCGCTATATAATAAACTACAGGATGTACAATTCTGCTTTTGGTAATCAGGCACTGTCTCTACAATTCAACAGGAACACAAAATACAGCCGTCGGTCACAATTCACTTTATTCAAATGTATCAGGTTTCAGAATACAGCAGTTGGTGATTCAGCATTGTATAACAATACGAGCAACTATAATACAGCCATCGGCTATAACGCTGGTTCCAATGTCACAACAGGGCTAATCTTACATTAGTTGGAATTGATGCCAATCCTTCTGCAGGGAACGCTACGGATGAAATAACACTTGGAAATATATACGTACAGCATTAACGCTGTAACGTTCAGACAATCACTTCACTCTCAGACAGGAGAGATAAGAAAAATATAAAAGACCTGAATCTTGGGATTGAATTTCTAATGAAGCTGAAACCGCGGCAGTATAACTGAGATAAGAGAGACTGGTATGAAAACAAAGTATCAGACGGAAGTAAAATGCAGAAAACTCCGACAGCAGAGTTTATAGCTCAGGAACTCGACTCAGTTAAGACATTGGAAAATGCAGACTGGCTGGATCTTGTGTTAAAGGACAGTCCTGATAAATGAGAAGCAACACCGAGAAACCTTTTACCAATAATTGTAAAAGCAGTACAACAATTGAAGAATGAAAAAGACAAAAAATAACAAGTATACATAGGAAAATGATGAACTTAACAGGAAAGTTGAAAAATTAGAACAAGAGTTGAATGAAATAAATAGTAATGAGCGTGTTGTGAAAATATCAAATAATAATTAAAAGAAACGTATATGAAAAAAATCTATTTAATCTAATTTATGCTATAGAGAATAAAGAAAAATGCCACAAAATATTACCAACACACTGGGTTAACGGGTTATTTAGTGTAAAGGATGGCTCGAACACTATCCTTTCACTAAGCCAAGCCAGGGGCAACTGGATGTACTTAAAAATTAGCACCTGAAGTAACGACCAGTTCAGGTCTTGGAGTAATATTTAAAAAGACACAGCCATTTTTACACGATTAGCGTCACCACAAGCGTATGGAAATAATATATTTCTTAGTTATAATGCCGGGAATTTTACGATGTCAGGCAGTGGAATTGAAGCGAGTGATAATGTTGCAGTCGGCAGTTATTGTCTCAATAATAAAACATCCGGTTATGCAAACACTGCCGCAGGAACATTTTCCTTAGCCGCCAACACTTCCGGTTATGATAATACTGCAGTTGGTGAAGCTTCGTTGTATTCCAATACAACAGACATTAATAATACAGCCATAGGTCGGGCTCCTGTCCCTCAACACAAGCGGCTCTGAAAATGTTGGGATTGGTGAAGCTTCTCTATATGCTAACATCGATGGAACTCAAAATACTGCTGTCGGGAATGTATCATTATATTTAAATCACTCCGGAGCATCAAATACAGCCGTTGGATATGAATCTTTATTATCCAACACTGATGGTTCACAGAACAGTGCAGTAGGATGTCAATCCTTGCATACAAACAATATCGGAACTCAAAACACTGCCATGAGATGGCAATCACTATACTCTAATCTTAGGGCTTCAAAAATACAGCTGTTGGGGATGAATCTTTATATCAAACACTACAGGTGCTGATAATACTGCCGTTGGAACACAAGCGTTGTATAGCAACACTACAGGTAGTTACAATACCGCTTTAGGAATTTATTCTTTATCTTACAACAATACGGGATACAATAACGTTGCAGTTGGTTATCAAGCACTCGAGTATAATACCACCGGTTACCAAAACGTAGCTGAGGGAGATCTTGCTCTTAATGTTAACACTACGGGAAACTCAAATACATCCGTGGGGTTAGTTCACTAATGAATAACACTATCGGTTTTCAGAACACAGCATTAGGACATCATTCATTGCAGTTCAATACATCGGGTAATTATAATACGGCTATTGGATATAATGCGGGCTCAACAATTACAACCGGAGCAAATTTAACTTGTGTCGGGATAGATGCAAATCCTACAAGCCCAACTGCTCTTAACCAGATAACTCTTGGAAATATTTATGTAACCACTCTCCGATGCAACGCTACTACAATCACTTCACTATCTGACAGAAGGGACAAAAAAAATATAAAAGAATTAAACCTCTAGGAATAGATTTTCTGATGAAGCTGAAACCACGGCAGTATAACTGGGACAAAGAGACTGGTATGAAAACAAAGTATCAGACGGAAGCAAAATGCAGAAAACACCAACAGCAGGATTCATTGCACAGGAGCTTGATTCAGTTCAACTTTAGAAAATGCAGAGTGGCTGAATCTTGTGTTAAAAGATAATCCTGAAAAATGGAAAGCAACACCGGGAAATTTACCCGATATTGTTAAAGCTATTCAGCAATTAAAAGTAGAAAACGACTCTTTAAAAACACAGTTTGAAAATGAAAAAGATTTAAAGGAACAGATAGCAGAAATAAAAATATTGAAAGAAGAATTGAATGCAGAAATAAAACTTCTTGAAACAAAAAATAAAGATGAAGCTATAAAATTCAGTTCTCTGATTAATAAGGAGAATGAAAAATGAAAATATTATTTTGCTTGTCGCTTATTTTTTTCATTACCCAGGTTGCATCTGCACAAAGCATAGTAATTGACCCTGGAGCATCAATTGAAGTTGACGCAGGTGCTGATATCTGTGCCGGTGTTAATGGAAACATAACCGGAAATTTGTTTGGTCAGGGGACGCAATGCGGTCAAAGTATGATTACCACTTTTCAGCTTAGTGTGTCTGTTAATGATGGATGGAATATGGTCTCTGTCCCTGGAATAAATCCTGATGGACAGGGAGTAAATAACTGGTGGGTAAATCATACGGGAACCGTGTATAAGTATGTGCCTGGTTCAGGATATTCCGGAATAACTACAACTACTCCCGGTGAAGGTTACTGGATGAAAAATTCAGGGGCACAAACCTATAATACCGGAGATGAGTGGCCAGCCGGCGGAATTCAAATTGTACCCCACGATCCTTTAAATGCTTCCCAGGGATGGAACCTGATCGGTGGTTATGAAAATAGCGTAAGTACTTCAGGTTTATCAACTGTTCCTCCGGGATTAATTTCTGGTCCTGTCTATAAATACTCTGGAGGATATCAGGTTGCATCAAGTTTAGACCCCGGTTATGGGTACTGGATCAAGCTCACAGGTTCGGGTCAGATTATTTTATCGGCTCAACTGGAAAAATCTTATGCAGCTTCGAAGGATTATTTCCCGAATGAATGGGGGAAAATATCAATTACTGATGCTGAAGGTAAAAGCTATATATTATATACAGTGGAAGGAAAAGCAGAGCTTTCACAGTATGAGCTTCCGCCGCAGCCGCCTGCCGGGATGTTCGATATCCGTTTTGCAACCGGAAAAATCGCTGAAGATTTAAAAAATGAATCACAGGTTATTGAAATGTCGGGAATTACTTATCCCTATTACATTAAGCGTACAGAATATTAGTTTACAAATCCGGGATGAAAGCAGTAAGATTATTAATGCTGTTGCCAACAATGGGGATAAACTGACAATTAACAGTCCGGCTATTAATAAATTAATTGTAAATGAAGAAACCATTCCCAAAAAATATTCTCTTGAGCAAAATTACCCTAATCCTTTTAACCCAAGTACAACGTATTAGATATTCAATTCCTAAAGATAATTTTGTGAGATCTGAAAATTTACAATACCCTTGGACAGGATGTAACCACCTTAGTGAATGAAGAGAAACAGGCAGGCACATACGAAATTAAGTTTTGATGCATCACAGACTGGCAAGCGGAATGTACTTTTATAGAATATCTGCGGGCAATTTTATTCAGACAAAGAAGATGATGCTTGTTAAGTAATATCCGGAATAAACAGCATATTGATAATAATATTGAACAGCTCCTAAAAGTGATAGACGATTTAATCTAGGTATCGCTCTAATATTTCTCATTGTATGTGTCGCGGCAATGATGATAATATTCGGAATTCTAAGTTCGTTTTAAATATCTCTCTCTCACCACACTAAAAACCCGGTACTTTTGCCTAAGTCCGGGTTTTTATTAATTCGGTTATTTACTTATTTATAAAGCTTACACAGATTACAAAGGTAAGGCAACAACAATTAAAGTACATACTTTTCCTTACTTACAAAATCAACGCCTCGAATTCTATATGAATTTATAATTTTCATAAATTATTTAAGCGGTTTTACTTATTGCTGTGAACTTCATATTTTATCATTACTTAAAAAACAAAAATAGGTGGAGGCTATAAATGAAAAAATTATCCTGTGTTCTCACAGCAGCTATAATATTGCTTACGGGTATTTCAATCCAGGCACAAACTCTTGAAGAGATTCTTGCAAAACATTTTGAAACAATCGGGCAGGATAAGCTGATTAAGGTTCAGAGTTTGGTTACTAAAGGAAAGCTTATACAGGGAAGTATGGAAATTCCTATTACCGGGTATCAAAAACGCCCCGATAAAACAAGAATGGAAGGCACATTCCAGGGAATGACATTTACGTCAGGATATGATGGGAAAGACGGCTGGCATTTAAACCCGTTTGCAGGAGATACACTTCCCCGTCCCGCAACCGATGAAGAAAACGACCAGTTGAAGGAACAGGCAGATATTGACGGTATGCTTTATAATTATAAGGAGAAAGGCTATAAGCTCGAATTGGCCGGTACTGATACCATGGAGGGACAAAAGGTATACTTGTTAAAACTGACAAAACCAAACGGTAATGTTTATACGCATTATATGGATGCTGAGAACTATGTTATTCTGAAAACCGTATCCAAAGTTAAAGTTAAAGATGTGGAACGGGAAGTTGAAACATACTACAGCGACTATAAGCCTGTAGAAGGAATTATATTTCCGTTCAGTACGGAAAGCAAAATGGGCGGGAATACTGTTGCCCAGTTTGTTTTTGATTCAATCTCCTTAAATGAAGAAATCCCCGACTCAATATTTGAAATGAGTTCGGCTAAAAAACAGTAGATTAAAAACAGCAATTTATAGGTTGAATAGGGATCAGGTGGTAGTACAGAAATGCAGAGCGACCTGCCCGTCAAACAAAGGTTGATAAACCGGACAGACAGGAATTTATTTCGCTTAAAAAAGATTTAAACTTACTTTTAAAATTTATACTGGGGCTGGCTAAAATGTAAGAAAATGTCATTTCGAGGGAGTCTTCGACCGAGAAATCTTTTCGAGTTCTAAGATTTCTCCCTCCCGTCTTACCTGCGGCAGCGGACAGGTCGGTCGAAATGACAAAGCTACTTTTTGGATAACCCATACAACCCGGGTTGTAAACCTATAATTGTACCGGAGGGTATATGAAAACATTACTTTTACTGTTCGTTGTTTCCTTACTTTCATTTTCTTTCCCGCAGAACAAAACAGAAATGTCGCCGGATATTTTCGGTGCACTGAAATCGCGTCACATTGGTCCTGCCGTCACCAGCGGCAGAATAAGCTGTGTGGATGCCTGGAACAACGATGCAGGATTATTATATGTCGGTTCGGCGGGCGGTGGATTATGGAAATCTACAAACGGCGGTACAACTTTCAAACCCGTATTTGATAAATACACACAATCAATCGGCTCGGTAACTATCGATCAGAATCACCCCGATACTGTTTGGGTTGGAACAGGTGAATGCTGGGTGAGAAACAGTGTTTCTGTGGGAACCGGAATTTATAAATCCACCGACGGAGGCGATAGCTGGAAATCAATGGGACTGGAATCAAGTGAGCGGATAGCAAAAATAATTATCGATCCCCAAAACCCTGATATAGTTTATGCAGCAGCGATGGGACACTTATGGAATGGTAACGAGGAACGAGGTGTTTATAAAACAACCGACGGCGGAATTTCCTGGAAGAAAATCTTATATGTAGATGAAAATACAGGCTGTTCTGATTTAACCATTAATCCTTCCGATAATAAGACGTTATTAGCTGGGATGTGGGAATTCAGAAGAAAAGGTTATACGTTTAATTCCGGCGGACCGGGAAGCGGACTCTATAAAACAACCGACGGCGGCACTAACTGGGTTAAGATTACGGATGCAATGCCCGAAGGTGAGCTTGGAAGGATTGCAGTAGCTTATTCACCTGCCGACCCGGTGAAGGTTTACGCCCTGGTGGAAGCAAAAAACTCTGCTCTTCTGCGTTCAGATAATAACGGGCTTTCCTGGCAGAATGTGAATATCAGTTCCAATATTGCCGAACGCCCATTTTATTTTTCGCTTATACTTCCCGATCCTGTCGATACAAACAGAATTTATAAACCGGGATTTTCATTGTACGTAAGCACAGACGGCGGTAAAATTTTTACTTCTCCTTTTGTTGAAGGCGGAAGGATTCACAGCGATTTGCACGCTCTCTGGATAAATCCAAAAGACAACAAGCAAATGTACGTTGGTACAGACGGCGGCTTATACACAACTTTAGACAGGGGAAGCACATGGAGACAATTTTTAAATCTTCCTGTTGCACAGTTTTATCACGTAAGTGTTGATAACAGGAAACCGTATAATGTTTACGGCGGATTGCAGGATAACGGTTCATGGTGCGGTCCTTCTGCAAGTGCAGGAGGCGTTGAGAACAGCGACTGGAAAAATATTGGCTACGGAGACGGCTTTTACGCTTTTGCAGATAAATATGATGATGATATTCTTTACTGGCAATGGCAGGGAGGCAACATTGTAAGGTATTATAAATCTTCCGGTGAAACCAAAGAAATCCGTCCGTACTCTGATAATGCAAATGAAAAATTAAGATTTAACTGGAACACGCCTGTTGCATTTAGTCCCACTCAGGAAAAAGTAATGTACGTCGGTGCCGAATATCTTTTTAAATCCACAGACAGAGGCGATAGCTGGAAAAAAATATCTCCCGATCTGACAACAAATAATCCTGAAAAAGAAAAGCAGGAGGAATCCGGCGGACTTACAATAGATAATTCAACGGCAGAAAATTATTGTACAATTTTTACTATAAGTGAATCACCTGCCGATAAAATGATTGTCTGGGCAGGAACCGACGATGGAAATCTGCAGGTTACAACAAACGGCGGAAAAAGCTGGAAGAATGCTGCTGGTAATATTACGGGGCTTCCGGTTAACCCCTGGTGCTCAAGTGTCAGTGCGGGTAATTTCGACAGGAACACCGCTTACGCTGCTTTCGATGGACACTATGAAGGTGATATGAATACTTATGTTTATAAGACCACTGATCTTGGTAAAACCTGGACATCCCTTTCAAAGGAAAATTTAAAAGGCTATGCGCACATAATTAAAGAAGATATTGTAAATCCGGACCTCCTCTTCCTGGGAACAGAGTCCGGCTTATTTGTCTCTATAGATGATGGTAATTCGTGGAGCCAGTTTACCGGTGAAACCCCCAATGTTGCAGTACGCGATCTTGCAATTCATCCAACCGAATCCGACCTTGTAATTGCTACTCACGGAAGAGGAATATTTATAGTTGATGATATTACCCCGTTAAGGGAATTAACCCCATCGATGCTGGATTCGGATCTTGTGGTATTGAAATGCAGGCCGTCTATGATAAGAAATCCACGCTCGCAGCAGACGTTCCCGGGGGATGATCAGTTCATCGGGAGGAACCCGGATGAGGCAGCAGATATAATTTACTACCAGAAGAAGCGTCATATCTTCGGGGATATGTATGTTGAAATATATGATTCAACAGGCACGATGATAAAAAAGCTGCCGGCAGGGAAAAACCGCGGCATCAACAGGGTTTCGTGGTATATAAGAAAAGATCCTCCCAAAGTACCGCACTCACCGGGTATACTTGGCCCTGCAGTTTACGGTCCTACTTACCCCCCGGGTAATTATACTTTTAAGATTGTAAAGGGGAATAAAACTTACAGCGGAAAGCTTTCCTTAATTAACGATCCTTCGCTGCCGTATTCTGCTGAGGACAGGAAACTTCAGTATGCAACTGTAACAAAAGCTTACGATGCATTAGAAGACCTTGCTGCATTTGATGAAAAGGTAAATAAGCTGAACGATACAGTTAAGACAAGGATTAAAATTCTGAATGATTCTGATAAGCTGAAAAGCACCTTAACAGGTTTATCCGAAAAATTAAACGGCCTGCATAAAGAATTAACGTCCACCAATCCGAATCAGTTGTCCGGTGAAGAGAAGATGCGTGAGAAGCTGGGCGATGTCTACGGTGCTGTGCTGGGATACCAGGGAAGACCGACGGACTCACAAATAAAAAGACTTGATTTATTAATTACTGCACTGAATGATAAAAAAGAACAGTTCAATAAAATTATTAAGGACGATCTGCCGGGAATTAATTCTTCACTTAAAGATAATTCCCTGGAACCGGTTAAGTTTGGTGAAGAGAAGAAATAGGCGGTTTTGTTTTTATAATTTTTATCGCAGTAATTAAAAAATTTAAATCTGGATATGATAATTTGAATGATTTAATATTACGAAGATAAAACCACTTAATTTAAAGGCACCTCAAATTTAGATTATCTTTGTTTTACGAAACTTCCTTCCTAAAGTTTGAGAATATAGGCATATTTACTTCTCTAGTTGAGGCAAGAAAGTTTACAAATCGATCTATTGCATTATTCACATACGTTTCACTTTTAAATCCATCTGATAAACCAGTTGTTAATTCATTCATAAATGGGGAGCAAACTTCAATAATTGGTTTCCATTTAAGTGTTCCCTGATTTGGAGATAAATTCTTTTTAAAATGAAGCTTAAATTTATTTGGAATTTTTTTCCCAAGTATTATTTCCAATGCACTTGATATACCTGCAACCAATAAATATGTTGAGCCTCTTTTTTTTAGAAAAATAAATTGTTTTTCCTCAATACCTATAAGTTCTTCTGATTTATGTTTTTCTCTAAGATTATTTTTCTTTTCTTCTACGGCTAATAATAATGAATGTGTGAAAGTGATATGTTTAGCAGTAGTGGATTCATTAAAATATTTTCTGTAAAGATCATCGTCTTCCCAAATTTTAGTTTTTCCATGGTAAGCAATATGTGGTTTATTATGGAATGCAGCTAATCCTTGACCCGCAGTTATTGAATACAATCCATTTTGTATTCTTCTTATTATATCTTCGTGCCCACCTCTTCTTGGAACATAGACCACACTTGGCAATTTTTCAAATTCCATTTTCAATCTTGTTTGAATCTTGTCATTACTTCGGAAATCTGGAGCAATTATTTTATTTTGACTATTGTTATACTTAACAATATTAATTAATGTGTTTTTATCAGTACATTTTATGAATCTAACATGTACCGAAGCCCTATCATCAGGAATCTCGTTTAAATGACCTATTGCACCTGTTGTTTGTGCACCGTTTATTATTGATAAACCTTTAATAGTAAGCGATTTTTTAATATCATCAAAATTAAAATCATGAACTAAAGCTGTTATACCATTATTATATACCCAAAATTTTTCGGGGTCATTTTTTGCTGTTTCTTTAATTTCGTTATTAATATTTGCTTCATCTTTTCGCGATCCTAAAAAGTCACGTATATTTGCTGAAAATAATTTGACAGCTTTATATTTAATAAAATTTTCATAAAACCAAGTAAGAGGAATTACCGTTACAAAAGCACTCCATTTTTTCCCAGAGATAGAATAACCACCTGTATTAATTAATATGTTAAAAGTGTCATTAATTAAAATTGGAGACGTTATTGATTTATACCAATCTTCAATAGCACCTATTCCTATTTCTTTTGCGTGAACTTCGATAGAGGAGATACCTAGAGAGTCGCGTACTGCAGCATATGCAGAACGTTCGACAGCTGAAAGTTCATTTTGAACATTTTTAGATTCTGGTAAATTGTGTAAATACCAAAGTTCAATTTTAGTTATTTCTTCTTTTTTTAAAGCATTTCGTAAAGCATCGGCATGCGTCTTAATTTGATCTGGAATATCGTCTAAAGGTTGATTAATTAACCAGGTTATTGCAGTATTTAAATCGCTTGCTTTATTAGCCTTAGCTTCTTTTTTGGCTGTATTTTTTGATAAATAGGATTGTGCAATAACGACTTGACCAGACTCTGAATCTATATAAACCAAGTCAACTTTTTTGTCCCCTCCCGAACCTGTTAAAGACTCAGTCGCAATAGTTTCAATATCCTCAATATTGAATCGTAATTGTAGAGCGAACAATAAGAGATTATTTTCATTATATTTTTTTAAATCTTTCCGACTATTAAATGCAGGCCAAAATGTAGTTTCTTCAATTTTCATTTTTAATTCCTAAACATTAGAAATATAATTTTTAGTGTTTAAAACTTATCTGAAAATTATCTCAGCATCAACAGGAGTTAGTAAATAATAGTGTAAACATTTAAAGTCATATAATTAGCTTACTTTTTATATCTAAAAAATTAATGGTAGTAAAAGATAAACCGCAGATTAAAGTTGAAAGCGATATTTCTTTGTTAAAATCTGACTAAAGAAGATGGCCCCCTGAATTTATAATTATCTGTTAACAGTTCTCTCTAATTGTTCCGGGTACCGGGCCCCTTCTATTTTAATCTTCGAGGCTGCTTCTTCAATCTCACGCAGATCATCTTTCGTAAGCTCTATTAATGCTGCTCCTATATTTTCTTCCAGCCGGTTTAATTTTGTTGTTCCGGGTATCGGCACAATCCACGGTTTCTGTGCAAGCAGCCATGCAAGTGCTATCTGTGCAGGTGTGGAATTCTTCTGTTGCGCAACTTTAATTAATAAATCAACTAATGCCAGGTTAGCTTTACGTGCTTCAGGAGTAAAACGGGGAAGCATACTGCGGAAATCTGTGCTTTCGAACTTTGTGTTTTCATTAATTTTCCCGGTAAGAAATCCTCTTCCTAACGGACTGAAAGGAACTAACCCGATTCCGAGTTCTTCGAGTGCAGGTATTACCTCTTCTTCTGGTTTTCTCCACCACAGTGAGTATTCATTCTGCAATGCTGTAACCGGCTGAACTTTATGAGCACGACGTATAGTGTTAACTCCCGCTTCAGATAATCCGAAATGATTAACCTTTCCTTCCTTAATTAAATCTTTTACAGTTCCGGCTACATCCTCAATAGGTACACTTGTATCAACGCGGTGCTGGTAGAAAAGATCTATTCTATCTGTCTTCAGCCGTTTCAGTGAAGCTTCGGCAACCTCCCTTATATGTCCGGGTTTGCTGTCCTGTCCCATTGACTTCCCGTCTGGCCCGAATTTAAAGCCGAACTTTGTTGCAATCGCCACCTGGTCACGCAATGGCAGCAATGCTTCGCCCACAAGCTCTTCATTTATAAAAGGACCGTATGCCTCTGCGGTATCGAAAAAAGTTACTCCGCGTTCAACAGCAGTACGGATTAATGAGATCATCTCCTTTTTATCCGGAAAAGGTGGAAAGGCAAAGCTCATTCCCATACAGCCAAGCCCAAGAGCTGAAACTTCAAGTCCGTTCTTTCCTAGTTTACGCCGTTGCATTTTTTATCCTTTCTAAAATTTTATTTATGATAATAACATATTAAAAATTACATCACTAAAATAAAGTGGCGGATTTAACAGAATGTGTACAAATGCTGACAATGAATTAGTATGCCAAATTTAACATAACGATTAATAATTATTCGTTAAATTATCTGAAACGTTATCCGGTTTTCATCAAATGAAATACAGTTAAAGGGATATTCCCTGATGATTAACTGATAGGGAAATACAGTTTATTAATTTTACTGAAAGTGTTGTGAGTGTTGCAAAGACGTATACAAAAATCGCAGAAATGCTCCAATTTCTTCAAAATAAAGCCGCCCTTTCAGGCGGCCTCTTTAAAATAACCATCTAATTTTTATATTCCATTTATATTTTTCTTTAGCTGTTTAATGGTTCCCATTGAGACTGAGAATATATTGAAGATGAAATAAGTATTACTACTAAAAAAATTTTATCTATATTCATAATCTCCTCCCTGCAGATATGAAAAATTATTTTAGTTTAATTGCGATTTGTAAATAATTATTAATACTTCCTATTAATTCATATTTTAAATTGTACGAAGAAACAATATCACTGAATGCTCTAAACTCAAATGTGGGGACTCCAAACTCATCGAAAATTATTATATCATCTTTTTTAAGTCTTGGAAAAAGTGAAGTTAAAACAAAAAGAGTAGATGTATATAAGTCTGCATCCATATGGATGACCATTCTGTGGTTAGAATGATAGTCTTCTAAAAAGTTAAAAAGAGAGTTTTGAAATAGTCCCTTTACAAATGATGCTCTTTCATCATCAATTTTAGGAGTTTCACCCCGGGTATCAAAATGATGTTTCTTCATAACTCCAAAGTCTTCCGGTGATCCTGTGAATACATCAAATCCATAAAATCTTGTTTCTGGATTTTTATTTTTTTCAACCCACCATTTAAATGCAGTCCCCCTGGCAACACCAAACTCAAGATAATCGATTGCCTGATCCTTAATTTCTTTATCAATAACATATTGATGTAATTTAACTCTATCCTGGTAGCTGACTTTTCTGTTATAGAAATCGTTAAATTCACTTCCAGGAGTTTTTGTAATCCATCGTGAAAGTTTTGATAAATAAACTAAATTTAACAGTACTCCTTCAAATGGTTTAAAAAACACATGAAGTTTAAATTTACAGAACAAAGATTTAATTTTTCGGATAATAAAAAGTTTGAAGCGCATAGTAGTACCCATAATTCTCATTTATTAGGCAAGAAATGTACATTGCTTGATGTTAAAAAACAATCTTAACATTTAATCTTTCAAAAAGATGGATTTTACAAAATAAAAAACTAATAATAATCTGCCTTAATAATAGTTTGGTTATAATCCGGGTTTAATTTTTTAAAAGTAGATTACTGATCGATTTGCATTCCCTATAACTTCCCGAAATTATATTTAACAATTTCTTTCCCTGTTGCCACATAATCTCTTACTTTAATGCTGCTAATATCATAACCATTATTAAAACCGAAATAATTACAAACGAAGCCGGTCTTGCAAAATTTAATGCCCAGCCAGCCCACGCAATTCTTTTAGGTACAATAACTCTTCTGTCGTCAGGGTTATAATAAAATATTCCTGCATACCAATGCTCATCGTTAATGGTAATTTTCCCCTTTTGTTTTTTTAAATAAACAAAGTGGATTATCTCAAAAATCCAATGCAAACAGATTAAAGCAATTATAAATAACAAAATAAAATTTTCTATTTTCATCTTTAAATTTGTTTGCTGATACTGCAACTTAATTTTCCGGGTTTGTAAAATCAATAAACCACCTAAAATCATTGGTTACAGGGAACTAAAAATTATACTTACAGGTTAATTTAGTTTAAGTATTTATTTCAAAATTGGAAATGCCACCCGGAAAAATTTTAGCCCTATTTAGGAATTTCGGAATGCTACCCATAGCTTTACTTCCAGTCTAAAGCCGTTCTAAAGCCGCTGTTATCACACTCTAAATCCGCTCAGGGAGTTTTCAGCTTTCAAAACTGGAAGTGCCGTCTTATAAGTTTTTAGTTCATTTTTCAGGTTTGGAAATGAGAAAATGTATTGCCTCTAACTTTAATTATTCTTCCAAAATTTCACATTTTAACCTACTTTACCGTCAGGCAGGTTTCAACCTAATAAATAGGAACCTCATTTTGCGTCTATTTTCATTATACTATTATTGGGCTTTAATTGCGTCATACTTCCGGCGCTATTGTGCTTATCTCTAAAAGTCTTTTATCAGATTAAGTTCTATGTGACTTCATGTCATATTATTAAGGCTTCAGCAAGTCAATAGGAGAAACTGCCAAACGAACAGAATCGATTTTTAATTAACGAAATATTCCCTGCCACAAAAGGTAAATGCCAAATGCTGCTAAACCAACAGAAGCAATTCCAAGGGTGATGCGGGTTACTTTTGAACCAAGATTTTTTGCCAGCCCGAAAAGTATAATTATTCCAGCCTGGCTGAGAACAATTGTAGCATAAAAACTGACTATTAAGATTATACCATTTACCGGGGCTTCATTGTATCCTTTAATGAAATAAAGGTCCCATTACCAGGCTCCAGCCGAGATACGGATTCGGGTTTAAAAGATTTACGAATACAGCTTTCAGCAAAGTATTATCTGTTTTTTTCTTTTCAATTTTATTAAGCTTTTCAAAATTCAGGAAAGATTTAAACGAGCCATAAGCAAGATAAAGCAGCAGTATGCCGCCGCCGATCTGCAAAAATCTTAACATCCCCGCGGGGATATTGGTTAGTACGAGAAGGACAAGAATAATCACTGGGATATCACTTAATACCGGGGCAAATGCTGCCGGAAGAGTTCGCTTCCATCCGATCTTTAACGTTTGTGATATTATGAATGTCTGGAACGGTCCCGGCTGTATTGCAGCAGCAAATGCGTAGGTAATACCGAAGAACAGGTAAGCAAACACTATGAAAGACTTCCTGAAAAAGACAGGTTGGAAGCTAAATTAAACGGCATAGTTTCCTCTTTAATTACCTGAAACTTAATATAAAATCGGAAAAATTTCAGTCTGGTAAATACCAATTGAATATTGCGCTGCAATAAACTGTTGACGTATATCAAATATGTGGAAACACTTTTCAACTTTTTATACGTCATATAGTATAAGAGTTTAAGAATTATATTTCATATAGTTAATGTCAGAATAGATAAAGGAGCATTTTATTCAATCCATCAGTTACAGTTCTGGACTAGTAATTAAAAAATAACAAATAAATTATTGGAGATGGAAATGAGAAATACTCTGAGATCGATCGTAAAAAGCTATTTGATTATTCTTATAATCATAAGTGCTCCTGTCCTGTTGTACGCACAGGAAAATAAACCGGAGAATCCAAACAGCAACCTGAAAATATTTGTTCAATACAGACTTGCCAAAGCAAACCTGCTTAAAAATGACAATATAAATGTAGATGTAAAGGATAATAAAATTATTCTTTCAGGCACGGTGCCGACTATGTATGATAAGGATGAAGCCGCAAGTGAAGCTCACTCAGTTGATGAAAACTATATGGTTGTAAATAACATCAATGTGGAAAATGAACCTGTTCCTGACTCAACTCTGACTAAAGAAATTATGAATAAAATTCAATCTAATGTTTTCTATGGGGTTTTTGACTGGCTTACTGTAAACTGTAACGATGGAATGGTAACCTTAGGCGGATGGGTTCATTGGCCCTGGCTTAAAAATCAGTATGAAACCGAGGTTGAAAAAGTTCCAGGTGTAAAAAGTATTATTAATAATATAAGAGATACATTCGGTCCCGGCGAACTCGGGTTTAGAGCTGCACGCCTCATATATAACGACCCGGCGTTTTGGGGATTACAGTATTCCGCCAATCCGCCTATTCATATTATTGTAAATAACGGTTCAATATTTTTGTTTGGTAAAGTATATTCGGATCCTCAAAAGTACCTGGCAGAAAATCTAATTGATTTTCATACGGATGCTATTTCCGTTGAAAATGATTTACAGGTTAAAGAATAAGACAGGAAAATTCAATTATAAAACGGCACCATTTGAAAGTGCCGTCGTTTTTGTTGAATTCAGATCAGACTAAAAAGAAAATGTCAGTCTTAAATAGGCCAAGACTGACATTTGTATTAATTGAAAATCCAATTAATCTATTGTCCGGTTGCACTCCTGTTCTGGTATGGAGGCTGTTTTGGATGAACCGGCGGATTCTTTTTAAGTAAATCCATAACTGTCTCAACTCCTTTTTCAAGCTGCGGATCAACACCGTTGGCAAGCTGAGTCGGGTCATCAACCACTTTAATGTCAGGATCAACGCCGTGTCCTTCAGCGAACCAGGTACCGTCAGGATTATACTGACGGAATGTAGGAACAGTTATTCTTCCTCCATCAATAAGAGAAGGAGCTCCGGAAATTCCGATTAAACCGCCCCAGGTTCTTGTACCAACTAATGGGCCTAATCCCGCTTTGCGGAAAAAATCCGGGAATGCATCACCACCCGAACCGCTCCAGCCATTTATGAGCATAACTTTAGGACCAAAATTAGCTACAGGTGGACACTGCCAGTTAACACCATCCCGAACCGCAAAAAAAGCAAGCGGTTTTCTGTCCAGCAGTTCAATAAATCTATCAGGTATCTGCCCGCCGTTATTAAAACGCTCATCTATTATTAAACCGTCTTTATTGAACTGAGCATTGAATTGTCTCTCTAATTCGGTTTGTCCGTTTATCCCTGTATCGGGAACATAAATGTAACCGATTTTTCCATCTGTTTTTTTATCAACATATTTCCTGTTTGCTTCAATCCAGGCAAGGTTTCTAAGTCTTGTTTCATCTTTTAACGTTTCAACTACTATCTTGTGAGAGCCTTCCATCTCCGGTTTACTGTTAACTGTCAGTTCGACGGTTGTCCCGGCTAATCCTTCGAATGCTGCCCAGGGATCTTTGGTTACATCCATAGGAATTCCGTTTACCGCCAGAATATAGTCTCCTTCCTTAGCGTCAATTCCCGGGGCATCAAGAGGCGACCTGACTTCATTATCCCATTGTGCACCTTTAATTATTTTTTTGATCTTATATGCACCGTTATCAAGTTGCCAGTCAATTCCAAGGTAGCCGACAGGTCTGCTCGGAGCCTCCTCCTCATCACCGCCTCCTTTATAAGTATGAGAAGAATTTAATTCGGCAATCAATTCCCCGATTATATAATTTACATCCCAGCGTGTAATTGCATAGTTAATCAGTTTTCCGTAACGGTCTCTCATTTCATTCCAGTCAACTCCATGCATATTCGGATCGTAGAAGAAATCTCTCTCAAATCTCCATACATCATTAAAAATTTGCTTCCATTCCTCACGAGGTACTACTGTCATCTCCATCTGGTCGGCAGGCATTCTCTTTTCCAACTTCTGATCCGGTGCAATATCAATTACAAAGTAGGAACCATCTTTGGAAACCATCATCTTTTTACCATCTGCCGAAACAGTGAAATTATTTATATCAGATACCATTGTTTTTTCTTCTCGTTTCTCAAGATCGTAATAAGCAGCAGATCTTTTTTCACCCTGTGATCCCGAAGGTGGAATCTTCAGGTAAAGAACTTTTCCTTTTACAGCCTGGAGGTTAGAATAATTTCCTGCTTCCGGCGGAAGTATTACGACTCTCTCTTCAAAGCCATTAAGAGTTATGCTGGTTGCCTTTTGCTCCAATTTCTTTTTATCTTCGTCTTTCTTTTTTCTTTATCATCTTTTTTCTTCTCTTCATCTTTCTTTATTTCGACAGAATCATTTTTAGGAGCCAGGGGCGAAAGTGTATCTTTATCCAACGAAACTGCGGCGATATTTGTTGTGTTCGGATAAATAAAACTGTTATCGATATCGCTGTATAAAGGTTTGAAACTCCTGTTGGTAAGGAAGAATAAATATTTCCCATCAGGATCAAAAACCGGCTGCATATCATTATAATATCCCGAAGTTACCTGGAATGATTTTTCATCTTTTGTATCGAACAGGCTTATAGCAGTATGATTATTATCTGTATCCTTCTGATAAGCAATCCACCGGCTGTCGGGAGACCAGCTAACTGCAAAGTTTTCAAGGTTTCCTTCATACATATATTTTTCTTTATCAACTTTAATGGTTTTATCTTTATCAAAGTTGTAAATAAATATGTTCATTGCTTTATCGATAAAAGCCATCTGCTTACTATCCGGAGACCAGTAAATCTGGTACCTGTAACCGGGTCCGTATGAAGTTAATTTCTTTTCATTGCCGGAATTTTCCATATCTTTTACATAAAGTTCATATTCCCCAGATTTATCACTCCAGTAAGCAATGTATCTTCCATCAGGCGACCAGGAAGGAAAACGTTCTGCATAACCGGAAGTGTTGGTAAGATCCAATACGGGTCCGTTTTCCGCAGGTACAGAGAATAATTCACCACGGGCTTCAAAAACTCCGCGTTTTCCGTCGGGAGAAATATAAAAGTTCTGTATCATTTTATTTACATTTTCTGTGCGGGGAAGAAGAGTAGATTGGTCGGTTACCACATCAATTTTTACTTCGTGATATTTTTCAGATGCAAGATCAAGAAGATAAAGTCTGCCGCCGTTTTCAAACACAATATCATCCGGACCAATTGAGGGGAAATGGCAATCATAATCTTTAAAATCAGTTACCTCTCTTATTTGTTTTGTGCTGACATCATAAGCATAAATATTCGATCTCTTTACTGCATTCCTATCGGACAGGAAATAAATTGTATTTCCATGCCACATCGGGAATTCATCATTTGCCGGGTTATCTGTAATGTTTTCAGAAGCTTTGGTTTCAAGATTGAATATCCAGATGTCGGGAGCCAAACCTCCGCGGTATCTTTTCCATGTTCTGAAACTTCTTGTACGCGGTGTATAAGCTATCATTTTCCCATCAGGTGATAAAGTTCCAAATTCGCCATAGGGAACCGGAAGTTTATCAGGCATTCCACCATTGGGAGATACGTCATAGAACTGGCTGAACCTTTGCTTGCCACTTTCCATGGAAGAAGTATAAAGAATTTTGCTTCCATCTGGATACCAATCATCCATTCTGTCAAACATTCCATGATGGGTCACGCGTACTGCCATTCCACCCATTGATGGCACAACATAAATGTCAACATTACCATCATAGTTTCCACTGAAAGCTATTTTTGAACCGTCCGGTGAAAACCGTGGAAGGATTTCCTCTCCCTTAGCATTGGTAAGCTTATTTGCTATACCTCCATCTTTGGAGACAACCCAAAGATCACCGCCGTAATAAAATGTTATCTGGGTTTGGGAAACATCCGGGTACTGAAGCATTCTTGCATCGACCTGTGCAAAGAGGGTCTTCGTTTGAAAAGCAGTACACAATACGGCAAGAAAGATAAATATCTTCTTCATAATTATCCTGATTTTAATGTTAAGTAAATGATTTGAAAATTGAACAAAGCAGATTTCTTTGATTTTAAATTTTTGTGTAAATTTATCTTAAGACAATTTTCTATACAAGAAAATTGTTATGAACGGTTAAAAAATTCTATAAAGATAAATAACTTAAAATTAAATTTAATCTCTCCGCCATATAAATGTTTTTCTGAATTCTTTGTCGGATGAAAATAATTGACTAAATGCGTTATTCGTCACGACTTACAGATTTTATAGAAAAAGAATTGACTATTATAAAAAAGTGAATTAAGTTCTTCCGAGCTTATTCCCCTAAAAACTATTTTAAATAACTTTAAGGAGTTTGTATGAATTTTTTAAATACATTCCGTTCTATGCTTTTATTGGTTTTGTTTTTCTTCTTAACTACATCTATGCTAGCCCAGGATAACACGAAAGATCAACTCTTTTATATCCACGAGGAAGTGGCAAAGATAGATAAAATTGATCAGTATGAATCCACATCAAAAGAATTTATAAAGCTATTTGCAGATATGAAGCTTGATGTGCCGGGGATTTATACATCGGCAACTGATGATTTTCATTATTATTATCTTGTTCCAATATCAAATTATGGTGATGTTGATAAATTATCCGCAGCTTTCGGAAGCGTATTTAAAAATGCCGATAAATCTAAAATGGATAAAATGATGCACGATGGGGATGAAGCAACTGAATATACACGTGATATGGTTTTCAGAAAATCCGCGAAGCTCTCGTATAACCCTTCAGGAGAAATGGAGCCCGATTCAACAATGAAATTTATTCATTGGGATTATTATCTCTTTAAACCGGAAGACAGAAAGCAGGTTATGGATCTTGGGGCACAATTTAAAAAACTTTATGCAGACAAGAAGATTAAAACACCTTATACAGTCTGGCTTGCAGATTTTGGTGAAAAAAGTAATCTGTTAGTTGTAACAACCGAAGCAAAAGATGCTGTTGATTTTTATCAGACAATGAATTCTGATAATGCAAATTTTGGTAAAGATATGGATGACCTTTGGAACAGATTTTCAGGTATGCTGGAGCATTTTGAACATAAGAACGGACATATCAGACGGGACTTAAGTTATGTGAAGAGTAAATGACAGTGCCGCCTGAAATATGGCTGTCCCACCAGATGTTTCGGAATTTGCAGGCAGCCTTTTTAGATAATTAAACAGGAAAAGTTTCATCAGTAATTTTGATGTTATTTGACGACTTGTAACTCAATATTCGTCTGTTTTGGGAAGTGTCCTAATTTCAAATAGTCATTCCAAGCTGGTTTCAGGATCTCATTATTTTATCAGATGCTGAACTAAATTCAGAATGACACCTTAGCGGTTACAAATCTAATATGGAATTAGGATATCTCCCCATTTTGTCACATATAATCTTTACCCGATAAAAAATGTTAAAGCTTTTTATTTGAATGTGGCCTGGGAGACATTTAAGTACACCTGGGTCAAAGAAATGCATCTTCAATCCGGCCTTATAACTTTTTCTTCTTTTTTCAGTTTTAAAAAGGAGAGTAAAAATCATTAAGTCGGATTAGTTACTATTTTTTCGAATGCTTGTCAGAATTCCAGACTTACACCTATTGAAGGCAGAATTCCAATCGATTTACCCATTTCAGTTGTCTGGGTTCTCTGGTTCCAGCTTATTGAATTACTGCTTGTATTGTTGTAAATATTCTGGATATCTATATAAGTGATTAAAGTTAAATTACTGAAGTACCATCTCCTGTCAACTCTTAAATCAAGGCTATGTAAGGGATTGTAGTATTCAGTCAGATATTTTGAAACAAGCTGTGTACCGTCAGATTCATATGGTGTATAAGGACTTCCGGAAGCGAAACGGAATTTCAGGCTTGCTTCCCACTTTTCGTCAAATTTATATCCACCGCTTAAATTTAATATCCATCTTTGATCATATATTCCGGGACGAGTAATTCCATCAAGCGGCGAGAACCTGGTTTCACCGTATGTAAGGCTGAATATCCCGTAATATTTTAAGTCGGACAATTTTTTCTGAACAGACAGCTCAATGCCCCTGCTGTTCCCGCTGCCTTGGGGAGTCAATGGTTCTAAACCAAATCCTGAAAAATTATCCTGTGCACCTCCGAACCCTGCCCCAGTATTTGCTAAGATAAGGTAGGGTCTGATTGAGCTGGTCGGGTAATCAGAATACCATTTGTAAAAAGCTTCTAATTTAAGAAGGGCATCCTCTCTGAGAAGGTGATCGATTCCCAGTATTAAATGATCGGCACGTATATCGTTTAAATTCTTTTTATTTTCTTCTACTGCCAGCCAGATATAGGAGGGTGATTGATAATAAATGCCGCCGCTTACATTAACAGAAGTCAAATCAGTCAGACTATATGAAGCAGAAATTCTTGGTCCAAGGTAGAACTTCTTTTCGAGGGGATTAAAATAATCAATGCGTAATCCAAGATTTGTTTTCAGCCGGTTAAAAAAAATATTATTCAGGTTTACATAAGCCGATGCTTTTGAATAATTATCTTTAGTGACTAAAGAATTTATAGGGAGGGTATCCCTAAAAGTTGTAGCAAAATCCGGCATTAAAACGTCAGCACTGAAGTTTATAATTTTACCCTCCACACCTGCTGAAATTTCCGTTGAAGAGGAGAATTTATACACAAGATCAGCTTTAAGTGAATTTTCCTGTTCGCGGGAAATATCCCGGAAAATCGGATTCAGCAAACTATCATTCTGCTGAGTATCATAATCAATAAAGGTTCTGCTGAGAGTGATATTTAAAAAACCTTTATTTATTAGGTGCTGGTAATTTATTCCGGTAGCATATTGTCTCTGGTCGCTTCCCATAACTCTGGAGTTATCATACCTCTGATCTGCTGTTTCATTAAAATATTTTACATTATCCCATGCCCCAACAAAAAGATAAGAAATACTGTTTGCATTATCTAATTTGAAATCCGCTTTTGATATTAAATCATAATACTCTGGTACAAAACCAAAACCTGCCGCTTCAAAAATAAAATCCAGGTAACTTCTTCTCGCCGAAAAGATAAAATTATTATTTTTCCCCATCGGACCTTCCAGGTTTAATCCAAACTGGGTTGCCGATATTGTGGCTTTCCCTCCAAACCTGTCTTCTCTTCCATTTCTTAAATTTATTTTTAATACCGAAGAAAGTCTGTCCCCGTATTCAGCAGAAAACCCACCTGTAGAGAATGTGGTTTCCTTTACGTAATCAAGATTTATGTAACTTAAGGGACCGCCCGCGGCACCCTGCGTTCCAAAATGATTTATATTGGATATTTCGATTCCATCTACAATGTATAAATTTTCTGAAGGTGCACCACCGCGTACTATCAGGTCATTTCTGCCGGGATCAGCCTGCGCAACACCGGGCAGTACTGATAAAGCTCTTATAACATCTTCAAATCCCCCGGGGGTTCTTCTTATTTCTTCATACCCGAAGCTTCTGGTACTGATAATATCTGTTGGTGCCTTCGAAAAGTATCCAGCTTTAACTGTAATATCCTCAAGTTTAATTGCTTCTTCAGTAAGACTAAAATCAACATCTACCGGTTTGGAGGATCTGACAAATACATCGGTCTTTGTTTTCGATGCATACCCAATAATGGAAGCTCTGATCTGATATGTGTTTACCGGAATGTCTTTTATTTCGTAATGCCCTTCAAGATCAGTTGCCGCACCATAATTTGTACCTATCAGAATTATATTAACCCCGATCAAAGGCTGATTAGTTACGACATCAGTTACCTTTCCTTGAACAGAACCTTTTTCATCCTGCGCCTGTCCAAATGAATTGAACAAGACAACCAATAAAATAATTATTATAAACTTACTCATTTTTCCTGCTTTATTTTCAAGAAATAACAGTTTCAAAATAAGAAAAGTTCATCTTTAATACTTTTGGAAATAATTGATGAAGAATGTGATTTTTTTTGTTTATCTTTACTTTAGCACCAATGTATCTGGTTCGCTTATCTATTGAATCTGACATTATCATGCACAGGAGGAGAACATCAGTATTTCCAGTGAAGAAATAAATAACCTTATTGAATTGGCGTCATTTAGTTTATTATAGAGAATAATAAATTTTTTTGTTGAGTGTGATCCTTTATTCGGCTAAATAAATCTTTAAATCAAGATTTTTAAGTTCATCCGTCACTTGTGAATCTGAGATATTCAAAGGGGTTGAAGGATAATTTAATATTGTAATTTTTTTAAAAATGCCCGGGATTTTGATTTTTATATTACCCTCGCTTTTGCCATTATTCACAACAAAAATATATAACTGATTTTTATACTCCCTGGTTGTCCAATTAAACCAACTGTTATCACCATTTACTCCCTCAACCAGTATGCTGTCATTTTGCTTTGCAGATAAAAGTATAGGGGAAAAGTCATCAATTTCTTTGACAATACTTTCCAGATTTTTCCATTGCTTATCAAACGGCACATCCGGGTTTCTTTTTATATCAAAGTAAGAATAATAAATTAGTCCGTCTGCTCCATTGCAGATAGCCTGCCAAGACATGCTTCTCATTTCATCATAAGTCGGTGTTCGGTAATCTTTGGGATTGGGAATAAATTCTCTGTAGTTACCAATATTATGTGCCTGAATTACCATCCATACAGGTCTGCTGTTTTGGACTTCTTTAGTTATGGTTTTAACAGCATTCCCCACCTTAAATAACTGGGAATTAGGGACAACATAAGGATCACTTCCTATTATATCTGTTGAATTTAAATATAAGTCAGCCTGTTCCGGATATACTATTATGGAAAGAACAGGATGATTCGGATCTTCTGTTGCCAATACATTATAGTGTTCATTCAGCCTTTGTAAAAAATCGGGAGTGTACTCATCATTTGTGTACCACGCAAGTAATGCGGGATCATTTCTGAATTGCTGCACCGTATTCTTTAATAATGTATATTCGTCAGCAATGGATTTTATTTCTTTTGGAGCGAATTGCGTTCCGAAGTAAAAATCTTTAACTGAGTAAACGACCTTTAGATGATACTTATCAGCCAGCCGCATTTGCTCATCATTCGGAGGGCTATAAGGAAGTATAAAGTTAAATTTACTTTGTGAATAAACTGTTAAATCTTTTTCATTTATTGAATCCCAGTACATCCCTAACGGAAAAACTGCGCTACCGTTTTCAATTAATCTTTTATGATCATCAAAATAAACTTCAGACACTTCAGTTCCCGGCATCTTTTTTATATTAGTTTGATAAGAGTCAATTAATTTTCCATTTCCTGATTTTAATGAAACATCTAAAGAATAATTGCCATTAGGAATATTTTCGATGTTTAAGTGGATTTTATAATTTAATTTGTTCGGATCAATTTTCGTTAAATTATGAGTAAATGTATTTCGGATAGAATCATTTATTGTTGCTAAAATATATGCCCCCCTTAAGTTTAGGGAAAAGTTCTCAAGGTTAACAGAAAAAATTACAGCTGAATCTTTATCCTCTAAAACCATTCCCCTGTAATCCGGTTCAAGAAGCATCACATCCATTCTATTGGCACGGTAAGGTTTTATAAATGCATTGTCAAACCAGGCGGTTCCGGTCATTCCTTTTCTAACATAGCAACAGAACAAAACTTTATTTGCATCTTCGGGAACTGTTATAATTGAATTTATTTCAGTCCATTTATTTGTTCCTTTAATCCCTTTCGGATATGAGCCGCCATACCATTTGCCATTTTTGTCCAGCCATTCTACACAGAAAGATGCACCGTAATCCTTTCCGCTAATATTTAAAGTTTTGATTGATACCCCTGCAGAATAAGTTAACCCGGCTTTAATATTCAGCAACTGCGAGCATATCTTATATACTGAAGAATCAGGGTTGGAGTATTTAAGTGAATGATGACCTGACGCAGCTTCTGTATTGAAGCTGTAAACACCAGTATCCCCGTTCCAATAATCGGGCAATATTCCGTTTTTACTTTTTTCAAAGTTTCCGTTTTGCAAAAGATTCAGTGTGGAATCCTGTGCCTGTATAATTACATTAAACACAAATATGATAGTTATAAAAAATAATTTATTCATTTTTTAAAATTCCGGGAAATATATAGTGAAATGTTTGAAATGATTTTTTATTATTCAAGATATAACCGTTTACAAAACAAAAAAAATCCCCTCGATTTAGAGGGGAATTTGCAAATAAAATTAATGATTGGTTCTTTACTTCAATAAAATCATTTTTTTTGTGGCGAAAAAATTTCCCGCCTGAAGTTGATATAAGTAAATTCCGCTAGCGAGATTTCGTTCATCAAATTGAACTTCGTAATTTCCCGGATGTTCATTTTCATTAACTAGAGTTGCAACTTCTTCACCTAACAAATTAAAAACTTTTAACGTAACAACCCCTGCTTTTGCAATCCGGTACTTTATTATTGTGGCGGGATTAAAAGGATTAGGGTAGTTTTGCTGTAGGTTAAAATTATTTGCAACATTATTTTCACTTTTTACACCCAGAATCTGGTTCACTAAATTAAGAGCATTTAATGCATCAACTTTTCCATAACCCCAATGCGTATTTGGAATTTGCCCTGTAAATGAATCCTGCCTTGCTCCTTGTTGGAGTATTTGCTTTACCTGGGCTGCATCCAAATCCGGTTTCATTTGAAGCATTAAAGCAACTATGCCTGTAACTATTGGGCTCGCTGCACTTACAGCACTTGCCATACCGTATAAACCATTGCCATTTTGAATTAAATTATTCCGAAAAGTTTCCCAGTATGAGGTTGGACTATAAGTAGTTACTATTGTATTTCCAGGAGCGCTAACATCAATGCCAAGTCTACCATCAAAGGTAGGTCCTACTCCGCTTCCCAACCAGAGTTCGCCGGCACTACCTTCGTCGGGAGGAGAAGTTCTTGTTATGCCATCAATATCAATCCAACTCGTCCGGAGAATGTAACAATTTGGAGTAATATTATTATATGCTGAAGCAAGGTCCCAGACACTCCCTTCAATAACGTGGTTTTGAAAAATATTTCCTGAATAATCGGAATTCCACACCTGGGAGGGATTCAGTGTCGCATCATATCTGCCGTTATTAACCGTAGCACCTGTTAAAATTAATTGATAATCACCGGGTGCACCATCTATTCTTAACCAGATTTCTCTTTTACCATCCGTGGGATTATAAAATGCAACATTTGATCCGTTGTGATAAAAAAGAAATTCTGGATTGGATACCTGGGTATAATCATCATTGGTTGCAGGAGATGGATAAGGACCGTAAACTGCAAGTGGTGTTTTAATTGAAACATCAAATCTGTCCGTTCCCCCATACCATAAATCAAGAGTGAGAGAACTTGTTGAAGCCTTGTGGATTTTTAAAGTATCGGTTTCAGAGGTGGACAGAGTATAAGTTGCCCTGTTAGGATTTCCTCCATCATCGCTGGCTCCCGTAATAAAAACAAGCCCTGGTTTTCCGGTTCCAACAGTTTCATCTATTTTTCTGCATAGCTCGCTCGTCCCATCAGTTGGTCCGCCTTGAGAGCCAATATTAAGTAGCATAACACAAGGTATTCCCAACTCTGCTGATTTATCAACCGCAAAATCTATTGCAACGGGAATTCTTGCCGGATCATAAAAATAATCTTCAGGTGGCTGATTATCATGACCAGGAGCTCCTGCTACTATTTTTATGCATATTATTGTTGCATCCGGTGCAACACCTCTCCACTTTCTATCGGGACTATTTTTCCCATTTCCCAAAGCAATACCAGATGTTGTTGTCCCGTGCCCAACTGCATCTCTGAAATATAGAGGACGGAGATTATTCAGTGCGGAGTCAATTTGTTCTCTGCTGTATATTGTTCCAACACCATAAGGATTATTTTGCCAGGTCGCCCCGGTATCATTTGTAAGATCGAAAATGTATGCTATTCGCGTGGTACCGTCATCATTTCTAAAATCATTTGATCTCCAGTCTATTCCGCGGTCAAGAATTGCCACAGCTACATTTTGTCCTGTAACGCCGTACTGTGCAATGGCTTCATCTATCCGGCATTCAACTCTGACAGAATCCATTGCAAAAGACGAACTACTGAAAATCAATGTAAATAAAACCTGAAGAAAAACTAAGCTAAACTTAATTCGTAAAACCTTTTCCATATTAGCACGCTCCATAAATTTATTAACTGTTTGAATAAAATTATTTATTTCATCTGAACTGTATTTAAAAAGAAGATCTTTAATCTATCTTGCGAAAAAATTCAGCAATTCGGCTGACTTGCTTTAAGAAAGTTTTTAATTTGGGAATCCTGTGTTCAATTAATTGGAAATGAAAATAATGTTTTATTTCAATAAAATCATCCTTTTAATTTCTGTAAAACCACCGGCTTGAGGATTATAGAAATATATTTCAGATGACAAGATTGATTCGTCAAAGTTGATCTCATAACTTCCTGCCGATTTTATTTTGTGGTTAGTTGATACTTGGTTCATTTGATGTATTTCAATATTAGAGATAAAGAAAACCGGTAAATCTTGAGGGTGATCTGATCGCAAAAAAAATCTCATTTGTTTTCAAATGAAACTGGTTCTATATTAGTAATGGCTACAATTTATTTAAGCGTTACTTCTACTGAAAAATCAATTGGTTCGAAGGACATTCTTTCGCCTCCTTCGGGATTTCCTCCACGATAACCACCACCGCCAAATTCTCTGCCCATTCCACCCTGTCCCATCATTCCACCTCCTCTTCGTCCGCCGAAATTTTTTCTCTCAGGTTTTTCGGTTTCAAATTTTACAGATAATTTTTCTCCCGGTATTGCAGACAGACAATATTTATTATTATCATTATTGTTTAACGGGACACGTAATTCATATACAAATTGATCATTATTATATCCAATCCTTGCTGTTATACCGCTGCTGTCTGAGGTTGAAATTGCAGTAACAGGGAAATTGTCTTTATTAAGTATTCTTATTTCATCCTGGTCTGACATTAATTTTTTTAGCAGCATCCCCCTCCCTTTTTCTCTTACCGCCTCAGGATTTGTCATCACTCTTGCTTCATTAACTATATTATGCAAAGGGTATCTTATACCAAGGGTACTGTCATTCTTTTCATTTTCCAGCCAGACTGTGAATCCTGCTCCGAACATTGGCATAACTTTGCTCAAATCGCTTGTGGTAAGACATAGATAGAAGTAATTATCATCATTTGAAACACCAACAGCCACTTTTTCATCAGGAAGGTATTTTAGATTTGCTCCCCAATCTGAATCGTTTCCGTCAATAACTATATTATTTCCTGTCGTACTAATTAATTCCGGAGTGCTGCTGCATCCGAAGAAGAATATCAACACAAAAAAAGAAAATGCCAAAGATATCTTTTGTAATTTCATTTCTATTTTCCAGGGTTAGTTAACTTATTCAAATTCTCTTTAATAAAATTGGACAACTATTATTATAAAAGGTTTAATCTTATTTTTTGGTGAAAATTTTATCAGCACTTAATTTATGCAAATTAGTTGGGGTAAGTTAAAGAACAAGTTAAAGGGAAGAAGTGATTTCTGAAAAGCTTTTCTTCTTTATATCAGGGACTCTGGCATTTTCCGCGGGATAGCCTGCGACAAGAATTAAAAAAGGTTTTTCGTTTACCGGTCGCCCGAGTATTTCATTTAGAAACCCCATCGGGCTTGGAGTATGAGTTAAAGTGACCAAACCTGAGTGGTGTAATGCTGTAATTAAAATACCTGCGGCGATTCCTGTTGATTCCTGTGAGTAATATTGTTTGACTTTTGTCCCATCTGGTTTTATATCATAACTTTTTGAAAATATTACTATAAGATATGGTACCTTTTCAAGAAAGGGTTTGTTATAACTTGTTCCCAATGGAGCGAGAGCTTCTAACCATTCTTTTGGTGCACGCTTTGAGTAGAATTCTTTTTCTTCTACTTCGGCAGCAATTCTTATTTTATGTTTTATCTCCTTTGACTTTACAATAACAAAATGCCACGGCTGAAGATTAGCCCCGTTTGGTGCTGTTCCTGCAGCTTTAATACAATTATTAATAATTTCAACAGGAACGTGCTTACCTGAAAATTCTCTTACTGTTCTTCTTTTTTTTATTTCATTATAAAACTCTTCTGACTTTTTGATCATTTCATCTTCAGGAAGAATTCTATAATCTTTTAACGTGATGAACTTTGGTTTCATTTATTATTTTATTTTTATGCGGGAAAATATTTATCGGCTTTATTATTCTTTATGATTGTTTTAAATTCTTCAAGACTTTTCGGATCTCCGATAACTGTAAGACTATCTCCATTCTGAAATATAGTATTACCATCTGGAACAATAGTTTCTCCTTCTCTTCTTATAAATGCAACAAGACAACCTTTGGGAATTTCAATTTCTCTTAATGCTTTATTACTCAGGAACGAAGTCGAGCTATGCTTATCTACTATAACAGAAAAAAGCCTTTCATCGTGGAGTAATGCTTCTTTAAGCTCCTGATCGTTTTTCGCATTATTCCAATCTTCATTAAAATTATCATCTTCCACACGTCCGGCTATCTGCGCAAGAATCCGAAGGTGCTGTGTCGGATCCTTTTCAGGACTAACAAGAAAGAATATTGCTTTTACTGTTGCTTCATCATCCTGCTTTCCCGTAATCGGGTTATTAAATTTAATATGAACACCATTTGAGGCCCGGACAAGAACCATTTCCGCCTGAATTATATTTTCAAGCCTGAAGTGAGGAAGTGCGATTCCATGAGTTACAGGAGTTAAACCTATTTTTGTACCCTCATTAAATTTATTAGTGAGTGTATCGGCATCAACAAAAACTGCCTGTTCCAGCATAACTGCTGCCTGTTTTGCAACTTCGCTGAATTCTGTTTTTTCATTTAAATCCAGAACAAAGCTTCTGGTAACAATTTCATCAAAAGGATCAGTATCTCTTAATCCTTTTTCTTTTAAGATTCCCCGCAATTCACTGTCCAGTCCGGTGTACCTGGATTTTCCAAGCCTTTCAAATATATGATAGACAGCTCCCTGTCGCTGTACTTTTCCAAATGCAAAATACCTATACCACAGGATGGCAAGTATTATTAATCCCGCCGAAAAAGATATCGCAAGCCATCCCATTTTAAATATTAAAAAGAAGGGTGCAATTATGCCAACTAATTGTGTCCACGGATATAAAGGTGATTTATAACCCGGATCATAAGAATCAATCCTGCTTTCTCTCATTACAATTACTCCAATGCAGACAAATGCAAACATCAGAAGCTGAAATGAACTGGCAAGCTTTGCAATTTTTGTGGGATCAAAAGCAAGAATAATCAGAACAATTATTCCGATTGTTAATATTATGGACAGGTAAGGAATACCATTATGGGTAAGTCTTTGAAATACGTGGGGCATAATATGATCGCGGCTCATAGCAAAAGGATAACGTGAAGCGCTCAATGTACCTGCATTGGCAACTGAAATAAATGCAAGGATAGCAGCAATCGAAATCAAAACGATACCCGGCTTACCATATAATTTTCCTGCTGCAGTTGCGGCTGGGGTAAGGTCTCCCATCAATTCATTTATTGGAATTACTCCTACCATAATAACAGTACCTAGTCCGTATATCAGGAATGAAGTTCCCAGAGATAGAAAAATTCCAAGAGGGATATTTTTCTCGGGGTTTTTTACTTCTTCCGATAAGCTCGCTACTTTTGTGATACCCACATAACTTATATAGACCAATCCTGTTGCAGAAAATATAGCATCGAAACCAGGATCAAGAAATCCTTTAAAATTTGAAAGATTAACATGTGGAGTTCCGCCGGCAACAAATAAAACAAGAATTGATAAAAGAATTATTACAAGCAGAACCTGTAATTTCCCACTCCCTTTTACACTAAAGAGATTCAAAATCCCGATTAGAATAGCAAGAGCAATAGCTATAGGGATAATTGATAATGTGGGAATGAATAATGCTATATAGGCACCCATCCCGATTAATGCAAAGCAAACTTTTAATATCAATGCCAGCCAGGTTCCCAATCCCCCGATTGTCCCGAACATTGGTCCGAGAGTTCTGTCGAGAAAGTAATAAACGCCGCCCGCCCTGGGCATTGCAGTAGCAAGCTCCGCTATACTGAACATAGCGGGAACAAGTGGAATAACTGCAAGAAGATATGCTAATACGATTGCCTTACCTGCAACTACAGCTGCAAGACCGGGGAGCAGAAAAAAACCGCTGCTTAATGTAGTGCCTGTTGCAATTGCATATACATCAAGAAGCTTAAGTTCTTTTTTTAATTTTCTTGTTTTTATAGTTTCAAACATTGAGTACCTGGTTGCGCAAAAAAAATATTCAATTAATCTGAAATTAATTTATTTCCAGTCGCCGAGCATTTTTCTTATGAGGACTATCTGTGCAATATGATACGAATTATGCTGTGCTGCTATCAGAACTTCTCTTAAATATGTGTGAGATTTGGTATGCGGAATGATACTGGTTATTTTATCTCCTTTATCTTTAATAATCTTAACCAGCTTATCCCTGTCCGAAATACAGGCGTCAACAGATTTTTTCCATTCTTCATCGGACACTTTATTAGTCTCTCCAGACCAGTGATTATCAGGCCAGGAGGGAGATACCCAATCAGGATTAATTGTATATTGAAGAATATCTTCCTGCGATATTCTTATATGTTCAAGCTCATCCCATACCGAATGCAAGCCTGGTTTGGGTTTCCTTGCACGGTTTTCAGGTTTCAATCCCTTTAAAGAATTTTCCAGCGAAATATGAGCCTGTTCTTTACTTAATAAATTAATAAGCTGTTCGCTCAAAACTTTATCATCCATCGCAATCTCCTTAATAATTTCGGAATCAAGTTAGAGTTTATTTAAAACAATTTTGTGAGAAAAAGTACAGACAACTTTAAGGAACAACCTGGTTTCCATTTTCGTCTATTAGTGTTAAAGCATTTACCGGGCAAACTGAACAGGCTTCAACCAGAAGCTTCTGATCGGATTCTTTAATATCATTTTTGAAAGTAACAATTTTCTGGTTATCTAATTCAAAAACTTCTCCGGCCAGCTTAATGCAATTTCCTGTGCCAATGCATGTATCCCTGTCAATAATAATTTTTAATCCGCTTATAATTTTTTCCATAATAGAACTCTCCTGAAATGAAAAAAATTTTGTTTGATTTTACAAGAATATACTGCTTGAACTTTTAAAAAGAAATCAGATCAGGTGATTTTCTTTTAAAATGAAGAGTCCGATTGTAATAGTAATCAACGATGCAAGAGTTGTCATCAATAAAATATTTGCAGCAAGCTTACTGTTTGAACCCATTGCCTCAGCCATTATAAAACTTGCTATGGCCGTAGGACATGCGAACAGTATAAATAACAGCCCAAGATCATAACCGCGAAAACCGTATAAACATGCAAGGTATGTCATTGATAATGGAAATAATATCAGCTTTAGCAAGGAAGCATAAACAGATAGTGAAAAACCTTTTTTAATCTCACTGAAATTCATAAATCCCCCAATACCAATCAGGGCAAGAGGGAGAGCAAGAACAGCGAGATAATTTATTGTTCTCTCTATTATAAAAGGAAGTTCAATTTTGAAATATGAAAAGGGAATAGCGAAAAATACTCCGAGAATTAATGGATTCCTGATTATCTCAATTGATGTTTTTGTAATGTTCATCTGCTTCTCTTTCCTCAACGGAACAGTTAAAGCAATTACAGCCAATGTGTTGTATATTGGAATCGTAAAAGCCAGAAGAATTGAAGCCCTGCCGAGATTATTTACTCCGTAAATGTTTGCTATCAAAGCAAGCCCTATAACTGCCATATTTCCCCTAAAACTTCCCTGTATAAAAACCGTTCTGTCTGTTGCTATTTTTACTGTTGGAATTGAAACAAACCAGACAAAGAAAAAAGTAATTAACGTTCCTATATAGGCGAACCCGATTAATTTAATATTGAATATCTGGGTAAAGTCGGTTTTGGCAATTTCGCTGAATATAAGAGCCGGAAGAGAAACTGTAAAAACTATTCTGGATGAGAGTTTCACAAAATTATCATTTATCATTCCCAGCTTCTTTAATATATACCCCAGGGCAACAATTAAAAAAACAGGAGCAACAAGTCCGGCAACTACAATTAAATTCTGCACAGCAAGCAAAATAAATTTTTATAAATTAGATAGCTCATTCTGAAATTACCGCACTATAAAATGGAATAATGATCGAACATTATAATACTATATTTTTATTTTGAATCTTCAATCAATTTTTTCAAATACATATTGTAAACCTAAATTATTCTGGAGTTTTCATCAATTGTTTTCCAACTGAAGACTGTTTTGTCAGTTAGTAGTTTGATTTCGATGTCAATTTAGAATTTGAAATAAAAAACTTTCGTTTAATTTCTTCAATTATCATAAAATTTTACCATTTATAATCAAAATTCCCTCGATCCTATAAAATAATAATAATACAAAAAAAGTATTAAATAATTTTGATGAGTAACTTTTTACAAATTATTTAATTCTGAATACTGGTCATAGAAAAATACTTAAGTGTCTAAAAAATTATTCATTTAATCCGATAAGAATGTGCGCTTCAGGTTAAAATGAAAAAAATAACTGGCATCTTACTTGGGAATCAGTAATGAACTTAACAATTCTAAGAGGGAAAAAATGAAAAAAAATTATATACTGACTTTATTTTTGCTTGTTTTGGTATCGGGATCTGCTTTTTCGCAGGATGTAGAAACAAAGCCTGATACCAGTGAAAACGGCTGGAACTGGCATGATTGGAAAGAGTTTCACCATGATATGGATTTTATAAAAATGGATTTCCATGGAAGTCCGACAGTTGTTCTTGGTTATGGTATTTCAGGTTTAAGTTTAAATCAGTTTACTGGTAAGCTTGCTGATCCCAATTTGCTGGAAGTTAAGCTAGGCTATACTGATGAGAAGAATTACCGTTCTGAAGAGAATATCCTGAAATATAATTTCAAATATTTATACCTTTCTAATATCTCAACTGATTTAAATAATAATTCTGCCGGTTTTAACAGCAATACCTGGCGTTTTGGTTTGGGTAATGCTTCGGGATTTGGCTATAAGATCGGAAAAGGTGCTATAATTCCATACTACTCTTTCGATCTTTCCTGGTCTAAATTGGATTTGAAGAATCAGACTATAACTGAGCCGGATAAGGGGCTAATCTCAAATTTTGATAATGCATTTAGATTTGGTACCAACTGGGAAGGCGGAATTAAATTTAAAGTAATTCCATTGCTTACATTTGATGCATCTTATGAAAGAGCAGTAATTTTTCCAAGGCATTTATTCTGGAAATGGCTTGGTAGCTCAGCCATTGAAATGGCCGGGCAGTGGATGGTTGATGGTTTTGTAAATGAGATAATACATTCTTCACCTTATGCTGGTCCCGTAATGAGCTTCATTCTTAAAAATGCTTTATCTTACGGAATATATGAATTAAGACAGGATAAAATGAACTGGCCTTTCAAAAGCGCTGCCCCGCTTGCTTATGACCAGTTTAAGTTCGGCTTCACAGTAAATTTTTAAGAATTATTTTTAATAGATATGACAGATTATCAAAAACTGTCATATCTATGTTTCTCATTCAAATTTAATTTTGATATTAACAATCTCAGTTCTGCTTCCTGTTCTCACAGGTGGACCCCAGGTTCCGACACCACAGGTTACGTAGTATTGTGTATTCCCTTTTTTGAGATAACCCCAGTCCTTTTCATAAATCATTTGAGTTAAATAATTTAAGGGAAACATTTGGGCATGGTGTGTATGTCCTGATAATTGCAAATCAACTTTGTTATTTTCCGCTTCTTCCAAACCAAATGGTGTGTGGTCCATAAGAATCAGGGGAAAATCTTCTTTTCTATTTTCAAGAATTTCATTTAATGGTTTTCTATCTTTTCCTGTGAATTGTTTTTTGCTGCGATCGTCCCGTGCAGCAAGATAAAATGAACTGTCAATGAAAATATTTTCATCACGCAATAGTTTAATATTATGATCGCTGATAAATTTTGAGATGTTGTCAACACCGACTATAAATTCGTGGTTCCCGGTGCATGCATATAATCCAAATCTGGGTTTTAATCTAAAAAAAGATTTTCCAATACTTCTTCCTTCAAGCCACTCTGTTTTTTCATCCGCAAAATCTCCCGGTATCAAAACGATATCAGGATTTAATGAATTTACTTTATCAATTATTTTGCTTAATAGTTTTTCATTATTCATCGGGGTAAGGTGAATATCAGCAAATGTAACTAATTTCAATTCACTTAATTGAGATGATCCTTTTTTCAGGGTAATATTAAGATTCTTAACGGTTATTATTCTTGTATTTATGTAACCGGTAAGTACAATGATTGAAGTAATTAATATTACTGATACAAAAATTCCGAACTTCCAGCTATCATAACTATTTAGAATTGAAGAGGGAAAAATATTAAGGAAATAATTTAATAGTCTCACTAAATCAAGTAGCACAATTGTGAGTATAAAATAAAGCATAAACGCAAACCAAAATGACCCGACCCATTGCATCAAATCGTATAATATTGAAGGGATATATTTTGATAGCAACTTTGAAATTATAAACGAAAGAGATATTCCCAGAAATATTATGAGGTAGACAATTCTGAATTGAGGAATGTATGATAATGCCTGCCATCCACGGATAAAAATGTAGTAATTAATTAAAGCGTAAATAGTAAAAAAAACAGAAAAGAAAATGATCATATTTAACCCGGAATTATTAAAAATATTCTATCAGATGACTTCTATTATTTCCCATTCGTAGTAACAATTACTTGGAATTATTATCTCTCAAAATGAGATTATTCAAAATTTAAGTAGATCAGCAAATGTGATAAATGGCACCAAAATTGTTAATTTTCTGTCGAACGTTCAAATTAATAGGAGCCACAATGGAATACATAGAAATAGGAGTTGTACTTTATCTCTCTATTCTTGTTATTATTGCCCGCACAAATTCTAAAAAAGTCGCAAGGCAAATGAAAAAATTAAGTGTTAACAGGTAATATAATAACAAGCCGAATTTTATTAAAATTTTTTACAAAATGGTGAGAGTGTTGAGGTCTCACCTTTTGTTTTTTTAATTCAATTTAAACCTGCTTTTAATTCGAATCTCGCCTTCTACACAAACCGCGAAATAGTTACGGCGTTTTCCCTATTAAGGATTATTATAATCAATTATAATTTTAGCTTTCGAGTGATATTCTGAAAACAGTACACGTCTGAAGTAAAATTTAATAAGAGGCTGAAGTAAATCAGCCTCAATTAATTATTTTTAAGATTTACAGAAAGTAACATATGATGTATTTGCACTGTCATCATTTTCACCATCCGTAAGTGCTCTGCGTGAAGTTAAAGATACAAGATATGAACAGCTTTGCCATGTGCTAATATCGATAAACCTATTGCCGAATGCACCCCGTGGAACAGATCCCGATGGAAGAGCCGGTGAGATTGGCGGAATAGTTGCCGCACTCGAAATACCAACACTCCACGATACCATCTGTTGGTGATCCGCGGTGTAAAGAATATTCAGATTATTTACAAGACCTGAGCAACCCGTTCCACCACCAGTAAACTGCTGCAGGTTGACCTGCCTTACCTCACTCCAGTTATTTACCAGAACATTGGATAGTTCATTAGTAAAAGTTGCAGAACTTCCAACAGGACCAGCTTCAAAAACAATTTTTATTGGTGTTCCGTTTTTCGGATCTGACACAGCATTACCCGCACCGTTACCGGGTGCAGCTCCGCCCGGTATAGCAACTGATGAATTAAATCTTATCAGTGGTCCGTAAAATCCATTGTCCAATGAATTTTGATCTACGTTAACCCAGCCATCTGAATCCGGTACAATTACATGTGCAGGAACAGGTCCCCATGGACCAGGACCAATTGGTGTTGGAGTCGGATCAGGCGTTGCACCTGAACCTTGAACATAGATTGATTGGAATGTCCATATCAAATTATCATCAAATAATTTCCATTTTATCAGGCGGCTTCCAACTAAAACGGGCAATACTTTGTCGCCGGTAATTGGATTAAGTGATAATGGAGTTGATAACAATGCATATTGGAATCTGTAACGCATTGGTAAGGGTGGTCCGGATGGGGCAGTTTTCGGACAGAAGCCTCTTAATTTCATACCACCAAAGAAGGCATAATTAGGACCACCGTGTCCTAATACAGCAGCATTTGTTAAACCACTGACAGAATTAATATCTGTTATAATATGGAAGTCGCCAACGTGAGTAAACCATGGGTTATTAAACGGTGGCTGTACCTGGACATCGACACACAAATCTACACAGAAACATGGTCCAACATTCTCTCTGTCAGTTTGTCTTCCCCTTGAGCGGGGTTCGTTTAATAAAATAGTTCCGCCTGAATCTTCGATCCGGAAATAAATGTCGGGACCGCCAACAAGTTCAAAATTAATAAGAGGCGAAAACGGTGTTTTATTAAAATCACTATAAGTATAATCAATCCTGAATTTACCATTCACATCTGTTATTGCAGAACCGATTTCATCGTCCTGCAGCCAGTCGACATCAAATGCACTTACTTTAACACCTCCAACGGGAACCTGCTGCTGACAGACAGTTACTTTCCCGCAGATTACCCATGCACCAAACCTTGCGCGTAATATACACCAGAACCGCCAGGGGATACAGTATTCCCAGATTCCAACATAATTATCTTCAACTTTTTTCCACTGAGGCTGAAGAACCGTAACCGTAAATTGGATTGGTTTCGAGTTTTCAGATTTTGATTTAAGGTGGGGAACTGATTCACAGTATACATCGATCTCAAATGCTTCCCCTTTGTACTTATCTTTTCCACCAAGTTCAAATTGAAAATTCCCTTTTTCATCTATAACTGCTTCGGCAATCAGGCTTGATTCCTTTTCTTTGATTTCGCCATCGGAAATTATATTGAGGGTGTCTTTAGGATTAGCGACTGCGAGGGCGGTTACATTTTGATCTTTACGCGTTTTGTAAAGTCTTATTTTTAAATTTGTAAGGGGTTCAGTACAATCCCTGCAAATGTAACCACACAAAATACCTTTAAAAATGTATGCCATAAACAAACCTCCATTATATTAGTTAGTAATCCGCTGAAATTAGTTATTTAATTGAATAATAATCTTTACAATGGTTCGAACTTTTTAAGATGGTTCCGGCAATAGCATTTAATTCTGAAATACAGAATAAATGATAATCCAAAAAACAAGCTCCTTGGATTTAACGTATACGATACTGAATTGGACTTGTAAGTTTTCCTTGACAAAGAAAACTTTATAATAGGAAATAGTTCATATTATGAAACAAAGGCGAGTCAATTTAGTGACATAAAAAAGTAATGTCAATAAATTAAAAGATCAAAAATGAATTTGTTATCTTGTCAGTGATATTAAACCAAAGTCAATTTTTTTTAAATAATGATATAAACGTGGTGAGCGCATTAAGGTTTGGCTGATTAGAATTTATTTCAATATAACTCCGCCGCCAAGACAGGTATCATCTTCATAAAAAACAGCAAACTGACCGGGAGCAATTCCTTTATCAGGATTATTAAGAGTAATCTGCGCACTATCATTTTCAGAGAAATTAATTTTGCATTTATAAAAATTTGCACCGTGCCTTACCTTTACAAGATATTCTTTATCAGCGGATGGTCTTTCATTTATCCAGTTGAATTTACCTGCTTCAAACTGAAGTCTTTCCCTTCCTGAAGTATTCTCATTAGAAATAAAAATTTTATTTTCCTCAATAACTTTTTTAACCACATACCAAGGACCTCCGCCTAACCCCAGACCTGAGCGTTGACCGATGGTGTAATAATAATAGCCATCGTGTTCGCCCATTATTTTATCAGAATTTATATCAATTATCTTTCCCTTATTAACACCAAGATGATGTTTAATAAATTCAGCAAATTTTATCTGACCAAGAAAGCAAATCCCTTGACTGTCTTTTCTTGATTTATTGGGAAGATCAAATTTTTCTGCGAGCTTTCTTATTTCTGGTTTGTTAAATTTTCCGATAGGAAAATATGCCCGGCTTAATTGCTTTTGTGTCAGGTAAGCAAGAAAATATGTCTGGTCTTTTACAGGATCAGGAGATCTTTTAAGGAGAAACTTTCTGTTCTCCTCTTCAACTCTTGCATAATGTCCGCTGGCTACCTTTTCGAAGGAATCATCTATCTTATCATAAAACTGCCCGAACTTAATTAAGCTGTTGCAAAATATATCTGGGTTAGGAGTTCTGCCTTCTTTAATTTCGGTAAGAGTATAAGTTACAACTGTATCCCAGTATTCATTTTGAAGAGAAAGAATCTCAAGAGGAACATCAACCTGTTTACAGACGCTGCGTGCAAATTCAAGGTCTTCTTCCCAGGGGCATTCACCAAGGAATGAGAATTCATCCTGCAGCCAGATCTTCAAATAAAAAGCTGTTAGATCGTGTCCTTCATCTTTTAATAATTTTAAAGCAACAGAACTATCGACGCCGCCGGATAACAAAACTGCAATTTTCATAAATGATTTAGAATATAAGATTTTTGAATTAACAGAAAGTCAACTAAGCCTGTAAAAATAAAAAAAAGTTGGCAAAACCATTTTATCGTTGCAATAGCATATCAATAGCATGTATGAATTGTAGAACTAATGACATTTATCCTTTCACAAAGACCTTATAATTATTATTTTATAACCCGATTTTAGGAATAAAAGAAAAATAAAAATGAACTTTAGTGTTTTATTGTTCTATAAATATGTCCGGGTTGATAATCCGCAGGTAATTGTTGATGAACATCTTCACTGGTGTCTTCGGAATGATATTAAAGGAAGAGTCTTTATTGCTGAAGAAGGAATAAACGGGACCGTTTCCGGAACAAGGGAAAATATTGAAAAATATAAAACCCATCTCAGAAATTATCCGGTGTTTAATGATATTTGGTTTAAAGAAGCTGAATCAGAAGGACACGCATTCTTTAAAATGCATGTAAGATTAAAGAATGAAATTGTTAACAGCGGACTTGAAGAAGTTTCACTAAATAATACCGGGAAGAGATTATCTCCTGATAAGCTTCTGAATTTTTATGAGGAGGGCAAGGACTTTATAATTATCGATGCACGCAATTGGTATGAAAGTAAAATCGGTAAGTTTAAAAATGCAGTAACTCCGCAAATGAAAAATTTCAGGGAATGGAAAAAAGTTGCTGAACAATTAAAAGATAAAAAGGATAAAACTATTGTTACATACTGCACTGGTGGAGTCAGATGCGAAAAAGCTTCGGCTTATCTTGTTGAAAAAGGTTTTAAGGATGTTTATCAGCTTGAGGGCGGGATAGTTAATTTCATTAAAAAGTATCCCGACACATACTGGGAAGGAGGAATGTTTGTATTTGATGAAAGAAGAGTTATCAACATGAATAAAAGGGAAGAATTAAAACATATTGCAAATTGCCATTTTTGTGGCGAACCAACTTCATATTATATTAATTGCCATAACCAGTTATGCGATAGGCTTTTTGTTTGCTGCCACAATTGTAAAGAAAAATACGATTACTGCTGTTCTGATGAGTGCCGGAATTCTGAAAATAAAAGACCGCGATATTATGGTTAAATATTTCGATATAATTCTTATTTTTATCTTTAGAAATTTTATTATTTAACCATATCCTGATTATGAAACTTCGCAATACTTTTCTTATTCTGTCTTTCTCTCTATTACTTTTCTCTTCTCCCAAAATATTTTCACAAAAAGCTGAAAATCCAGATACGCTAAAACCAAAAACAGAAGAAAAAGATTCAATTAAATACAACCTGGAAGAAGTAACTGTTGTTGGGACACGTACAAAAGAGAGGATAATAGATATTCCATATTCAGTTTTTAGTGTTGATAAGAAAGAACTTGCTTACGGGAAAAAAGTTTCGGCAAAAAGTGTGCTGGCAGATGTACCCGGTTTGTTTTTACAATCCATGTATGGCGGTCAGGATTTAAGAGTTTCAATCAGGGGATTTGGGAACAGATCAAATACCGGAATAAGAGGTATCAGAATTTTACAAGACGGAATTCCCGTATCTGAACCGGACGGTGAAACTGTTATTGATGCGATTGATTTTACCTCGCTGGCAGGTGTTGAAGTTGTGAAAGGTAATCTTTCATCTCTTTATGCAAATGCACCCGGCGGTGTAATTGATTTTAAAACCGATTACCTTTTCAATGAAAACTATGCGGCAACTTATAACCAGGTTGGCCAATTTGGTTTCAGACAAAATGGAATTAAGCTTGGATTAAAAAATAGTGATAACAGGTTTTTTCTTTCATATTATTACCGGAACCTCGATGGATACCGGAAGCACAGCCAGGAATATCAGCATCTTCTTAATGCAGTTTATGAAGGGTATCTCGGAACAAGAACAAGTATAACCTTGCTGGGCAATTATGATGATGGCTTTAACAGGCTGCCCGGTCCTCTAACCAAAGCAGAATATGAGAGTGATCCTTTTATGGCAAGTCCTCTGGCGATTGCCCAGGATTTCAAAAGAATTACTAAGAAAGGAAGACTTGCAATAAAATACAGAACCGGTTTTGGCGGAATTGATGAAAATGAAATTGAAATTTCACTTTATGGAGGGGTTAGTGAACTGACCAAAACTGATAATCAATACTACACCCTTTCTTCACGGTACTCGCTGGGCAGTTTAACCCGCTATACAAACCGTGGACATATACTGAATATGAATAACACTTTTACTACTGGTTTTGATTACGCATTTCAGAGCGGTCCTGTAAATGCTTTTGAAAACATCACTGGTAACCGGGGAATTTCGGTTGAAAATTCATACGATGCAAGTGTAAGTAATGTTGGTTTTTATTTTCTTAATCATCTTGATCTGCTTGAAAACAAACTCGGGCTTTTTTTATCGGGCAGGTATGACATAAGCTCATTTAAAAGGGATATTTACATTCCTTTTGGTTCTAATGATTCTTCAAGGGTTTTTACAGGATTAACTCCTAAAATCGGAATTAATTATAAAATTATTCCGCAGGTTGCTTTATATACATCGTATGGATTAAGCTATGATTTCCCTGCCCTTAGTGAATTGGATAATACACCTCTTACATCGAATACATCATACACACTAAACCCTGATCTTTCTCCGCAACGCTCAAATGATTTTGAGTTAGGTATTAAGGGTAATATTATTAATCCAGAATCTGAATTTATGAAAAAAGTGGTTTTTGATATTACTTATTTTCATTACTTATTGTCTGATGAAATTGTGCCCTTTGTAATTAATGAACAAACTTATTTTAAAAATGCCGCTAAAACCAGGCGCGACGGAATTGAAATAGGTGTAACAACACATCCTTTTGAAGAAACAGAAATGACAGTTAATTACACTTATACTAATTTTAAATATACGAGTTATAAAACAGTCAATCCTACTCCTTCTGGCAATGTAACGGTAAATTACTCTGGAAATTTTGAACCTTCTGTACCACAGCAGATTGTAAATTTTATTTTTAATTATGAATTTGATATTAATGAAGATTTATCAGGATTGCTGCAGTGGGATTGTGATTATATTAGTAAACTTTTTGTTAATGATGCAAATTCAGAAGATGCCCCCGCATACTTTTATGGAAATATAATGGGTGGGATAACATACCAGGGCGAATTATTTAGTGCGGTGCTTTATGCAAGTGTTAATAATATTTTCGATAAAAAATATGTCGGTTTCGTTAATACCAATGATTTTTTTGGACGGTATTATGAAACGGGTGAACCCAGAAGTTTTTATTCAGGATTAAATATCCGTATGAATTTATAATCCGCAGGAAATAAAATGTTTTTAAAAACTTTATACTTATTGATACTATTGAATTTTACAATATTCCCGCAAAATGTTCTGGATATACCCAAATTTCGAATTTACCCCAGTACATTTACTCAAACAGAACCTGTAGCAACTTTTAATCCGCTTAACAGTTCGATTATTTTTGTAAGTGCAGTTACATTTAATGTTGGCACTGCATTTAAGAGTGAAGGTATTTATATATCTACAGATGGAGGATATTCCTGGAATGGAAATGATACTTGTACCGGGGCTTTGATAACAAATCATGGTGGTGATCCCGGCGTTGCTATCACAAATAGCGGCAGACTGATACTTTCACATATAGGTTATCTTTTTCCGGGGATGTATTCAAATTTTTCTGATAATTTGGGTGAAACCTGGTCTGCTAATAATGTAATAACGAGTAATCAGAGTGAGGATAAAGGAACGCTTGCAATTGACAGCTCTGCTCAAAGCAGTTATAATAGCAGGTTATATCTTACTTGGGTTGATTATGTAAATCTGCCGCGTACGGTTCAATGTTCAATTTCAGATGATAATGGGGAAAACTGGAGTCAGCCATTACAGATAAATCCAAATCCGCCTACAAATAGTACAGGAACATCACTTACAATAAGTTCTAATGGGATGGTTTACCTTTGCTGGGCTGGGAACACATCAACTTCTCCCTATCATGAAGATTATATCGGATTTGCCAAATCATCAGACGGCGGTGCCACCTGGGATGTTAACCAGAATATAATTGATATGAATGGTATTGCCGGCCTTCTTCCGGAAAAAAGTAACATTAAAGTAAATGGTATCCCCCAGATTGAAATAGATAACAGCGGGAGTATAAGAAACGGGTGGCTTTATATAATTACAACTGAAAAAAATAATCCACCTGCTGGCAGCGACCCTGATATTATTTTACATCGTTCAACCGATGGTGGTGTGAACTGGTCGCAGGGAATTCGTGTAAACCAGGATCCTGTGAATGATGGCAAAATACAGTACTTCCCATATCTGAATATCGATGATTCAGGAAATTTAAATATTCTTTATTATGATGATAGAAATACAACCTCTGATTCAGCAATGGTTTTTATTAATAAGTCGACTGACGGAGGAGACAACTGGACTGAGTACGAGATAAAAAATACAACCTTTAAACCAAAGCCTATTGCCGGAGGTTCAGCAGGTTACCAGGGAGATCACATTGTCCTCATTTCAAGAGATAATTATCTGAATGCATTCTGGATGGCAGATTATTCAGGAATTTACCAGGTATGGTCATCGGTAATTGATAGAAATATCCTTGGAGTAAAAAAACAGATTGATAATACACCAGCTTCATTTAAATTATATCAGAATTATCCTAATCCTTTTAACCCGACGACATTAATTAAATATACGGTGGGAAAGGAATCTTTTGTAACATTAAAGATTTTTGATTCGCTTGGCAGAGAGGTGAAAACTCTTGTAAACAAATTCCAATATCCGGGTGAATATGAAGTGAACTTTAAACCCGGGAGCCTTTCAACCGGAATTTATTTTTATATTCTACGATCCGGAAATCTTCAAGCCACAAAAAAGATGTTATTGTTGAAATAGAACATTATCAAAATACTCTTCATTTTTCTTACTTTTTTGATTTTTAAATCTCAATCTGAGTCAAATAAACTTTTGGTTTGTGGTTAATTTTGCAATTATTCAATGGCATAAATGTTGAATTTGAGACACCAGTGAATTAAGGGTTTAGAGAAAGAACAATTGCAAAAAATGACCAAAAAAGAAAAGATAAGAACAGAAGGACTGAGATTAAGTTTTTTAACTAATATAATCATTCTTCTTCTTTTTATTGGTTTGGCATTAGTGCTTTATAATTTCTTTATGAAAGAGTTTGAGTTACAAGGACTCAAAGAGCTCAAATACAAATCAGAAATATCCTCCGGAGAAATCTTAGGTAAAAATCTCCTGCCGCCTGATTCATTAAATAGATCGAATAAAGAAAAATTTATAACCTATGTGAAAAAACAGGATATAGTTTTTTGTATCCTTGCAAATGATTCTGGTAAAGTATTAAACAGTTATAACTTTTCCGAAGCTAATATCAATTCATATTTATCATCAAAACCAGAGGGAAGTTATGATGATAAATCTTCTATTTACAAAATTAAATGCGTAATTCCTTATAAAGATAAAAATTTTATTATGTTCCTTGGATTAAACGGGAATGACATTGAAGATTATTTAATGCAAAAAAATGTTGAAATAATTTATATCGTTTTTGGTTTAATGTTCCTGGGATTTTTGATTTTAATTGTAATCAACAAAATTTTTATTACCTCCCCGATAAATAAAATTGCTGTCGGAGCCCAGTATATCTCTAACGGAGATCTTGCTTACCGGTTAAGATATCGTAAAAAAAATGAACTCGGTATTATTTCCGCGGCAATGAATTTTCTTGCTCTTAATCTTGAGAAATCTAATAACCAGTTGACAATTTTAAATAAAGAATTGAAAACAGTTGTAAAAAATAAAATAGGTGAACTTAATCTTGAAATTAATCAGAGAAAACTTGCCGAGTATAAATTAAGACAAAGCGAAGAACAGTTTCGTATTTTATTTGAAAGGGCCCCGATTGGTATGGTTATAATGACACTTGAGGGAAAAATTATTAAAAGCAACTATGCATTTTGTGAAACTCTCGGATATTCTTCAGATGAAATTGAAAATAAAAATATTTCAGAAGTTACGGTTGAAGAATATATTAATTATGACAAGAAGCTCCAATCAAATCTGCTGGATGGAAGCCTTTCTCATGTGTATTTTGAAAAAGAACTTCGGAAGAAAAACGGGTCTATTATGCACGCTATAGTTGAATCGGTTCTAACCAGGGATGCAGACAATAAGCCGCTTCACATAATACAACAGGTTATTGATATTACAGAACGTAAAAAAGTTGAAAAAGAATTAATACTCTCCAAAGAAAAAGCGGAAGAATCTGATCGTTTGAAAAGCGCTTTCCTTGCACAGATGTCTCACGAAATCAGGACTCCATTAAATGTGATACTAACTGCAACTCCATTGCTGGCAGAGGACCTCTCATCAGGTGATGAAGATACAAGTATATTATTGGATTCTGTTAGTTCTGCAGGTAAAAGATTACAGAGAACAATAGATATGATTCTTAATCTCTCTTCAGTTCAAAGCGGCAATTATATGTCACAATTTGAAATCATAAATTTAAATGATGATTTGAAAATATTGGTAGAGGAAATGAGATCCCTGGCTATGGAAAAAAATCTGGAACTGATTTTTAACTGTAATGCTTACGATCCTCTTATCAGGGGTGATAAATATACTGTTAACCAGATATTCCAGAATCTGTTGGGAAATGCAATCAAGTACACTCAAGCCGGAAAAATAGAAGTTCAGATTTTCGGTAACAGTCCGGGAAAAATAAATGTTGAAATAAAAGACACCGGTATAGGAATGTCCAAGGAATATATGGAAAAACTTTTCACTCCGTTCTCCCAGGAAGATATGGGTTATAAACGAGAATTTGAAGGTAATGGTCTTGGTCTCGCATTGGTTAAAAAATACGTTGAGTTAAATCAAGCTGAAATCTTGGTTAGCAGCCAGAAGCAGAAAGGAACTACATTTAAAGTCATCTTCAATAAGCTGGCTGACAAGGTTTTAAAATCTACTGAAAACATTAAAGTGAATTCAGTTCGCAGATAAACCGGGGCTTATTCTTCATTAGATTACAGATTACTATATTTCTGCCTCTCATAATTCAATAATAATATTTAAATTTTAACTTCATTTTTAGAAATCATTATAAGAAAATGAAATCATTTTTATTTCTCTTAATCATATTTTCAGTACCCTTTTCTTTTGCTCAGGAGGGATTGGTTAAATCCTATTATTCCAATGATTCATTAAAATCTGAAATTAATTACGAGCGGAATGTTCGTAATGGAGATGCAAAGTTCTATTACGAAAATGGAAATGTAAAAGAAGAAGTAAATTATGTAAACGGTAAAGTTGATGGGACCGTTAAACAATATGACGAAAAAGGTGTCCTGAAAGAATTGTTCTCCGTTGAAGATGGAAAACGCCAGGGACCTACTTCATATTATGATAGCACAGGTACATGGATTACTGATAAGGATTTTGACAAAGGAGTAAGAGTAATTGAAAAACCACCGGAACAGGAAATAACTGCTCCCCAAACTGAGATTGCATCAAACGATGAAAATAAGAAAATAACCGCCGAGAAAAATAAAATTAAAAAGACAGATGAAAACCTATTGCCACCGGTAATTAAGGAAGACAATTTAGACGATGATCCTGCTTACTATTTAAGTGCAGAAGTTATGCCTGAACCAAAGGATGGTATAGAAAAATTAAAGAAAAAACTTATTTATCCTTCTTATGCAAAGGAACATGATATTGAAGGCACAGTGCAGGTGAGAGCTTTTATCGATCAGAATGGTGATGTAACAAAAGCTGAAGTTGTAAAAGGTATTGGTTATGGATGTGATGAGGTTGCAAAAATTACTGTTCTTTATACTAAATTTAACCCGGGGTTAATCAGAGGCAAGCCGGTAAAGACGCAGATAATAATTCCACTTGAATTTAAACTTGATGACAAGGACTAAGATTGAATAATTTTAAATCTTAAAGCCTCTAAAATTTTTATTTCTTTTTTCAGCTTACTATTAATTCTGATACTAAAATTTGAAAATTCTCTTCTTACGGGATATTTTTTTCTTAATTGATCAAAATATTTACCTTGTTCATTTTTCTTTAGGTTGCAGATCTCTCTTAAGCTTACATCATCACTTTCTATATTATAAATTTCAGAAATTATTCTGTGTAATGATTCTTGTATATTTTCAGTCTCCGGGTAATTAATCACAGGATTATTAATAGCCGGCAAATCAGGCGTCCATTCAGGATTTATATTTAAGAATTTACATAGTGCATTATAAATCATTTTTGTTCCGTTTACTTTTCCCTCGGTTGAGTAACCGGCAATGTGCGGCGTCCCTATTTTTATTTGTTTAAGCAGATCCAAATCAATTCCGGGTTCGTTTTCCCAGACATCGAGGATAACAGAATTGTTATTCTTAAGAAGAAATTTTTTTAAGTCATCGTTTGAGACAACACTTCCGCGTGAAGCATTTATAATTATTTTTTGATCATTGAATTTTTTCAATTCGGAATCAGATAACATATGATGTGTCTTATCAATTCCTTCAATATTTAAAGGAACATGGAAGGTGATAATATCTGCCTTCAAAGCTTCTTCGTATGAAACAAAAAAAGCTTGTCCGGTAGTTCTTTGTAATGGAGGATCATTTATAAATATCTTCATTCCAAAACTTTTTGCTATCCAGGCAACTTTACTACCAATATTTCCATAACCAATTATCGCAATTGATTTATCACTTAAATTAAATTTCTTTTCCAAAGATATTCTTAACAATCCTGCAAATACATACTCAGCTACTGAATTAGCATTGCAGCCTGGAGAATTGGCAAATCCAATTTTATTATGTTCAAGATATTCAACATCAAGGTGATCCAACCCTATAGTTGTTGTTCCTACAAATTTAACTGCTGTATCATTCAACAGGGATTTATTAACCTTAGTAACTGATCTTATAATTAATATGTCTATCTTCTTTAAAAGAGCGTTAGTCATCTCCCTTCCGGCGGCTAAATTTACTTTGCCGAAACCGGAAAAGGCTTCTTTTGCAATAGGAATGTTTTCATCAACTAAAATATTATACATAATGCTTTGTATGGATTAAAATTATAATAATAAAAAGAAAACATTGTTTTTTCAGACATTAAAATATATTTTTTACAACCTTTTCTTAAAATAGTTTTAAAAGATAAAGAATATGTAGAAAAAATCGAGTTCACTTAAATTAAGGAGCGATGAAATGCTGAGTCAATTGCTGCAACCCGAAATCAAATCTTTAATAAATGAGCGTAAGCTCAGCACTCTCAAAGAAGTTTTAAGTGACTGGTCGCCCGCCGATATAGCCGAATTAATGTCCGAACTTACAGAAAATGAACAGGCAGTTGTTTTCAGAGTACTCCCGCATGACCTTGCCGCTGATACCTTTGAATACCTTGAATTTGATATGCAGGTTGCCCTGCTTAAAGCTATGGGGAATGAAGAAGTTGCGTTAATTCTTAATGACATGTCCCCTGATGATCGAACTGCCCTGTTGGAAGACTTACCAAGCAGTGCCGCAAGGCAGATGATGATGCTTCTTTCAGCCGAGGAAAGAAAAGTAGCACGTACTCTGCTGGGTTATCCGGAAGATAGTGTGGGAAGATTAATGACTCCGGATTATCTGGCAGTGAAGCCTCAATGGACGATTGAAGAAGTTCTTAATTACATAAGAAAAAATGGTAAGGATAAAGAAACAATCAGCACTCTGTATGTTGTAAATGAAAAAGGAAAGCTAATAGATGATGTACGGATCAGAGATATGCTGCTGGCTGAATTCAATCAACAGATACTGGATTTAATGGATGAAAACTACATTGCCCTTAATGTTTATGATGATCAGGAAACAGCGGTTGAAATATTTAAAAAATATGACAGGATTGCTCTCCCTGTCGTCGATTCTTTTGGTGTACTCCTGGGAATAGTTACTGTTGATGACGTACTTGATGTTGCAGAAGAAGAAGCCACCGAGGATATTCATAAACTGGCAGGTGTTACAGCGCTGGAAGAAGCGTATTCTTCCATATCATTATATGAAATGATTAAGAAACGTGCCGGATGGCTTGCATTGTTGTTTGTCGGTGAAATGTTTACTGCGACTGCTATGGGTCTCTTTGAAGGTGAAATAAAAAAAGCAATTATTTTAACCCTGTTTCTACCACTAATAATTTCAAGCGGAGGTAATTCCGGTTCACAGGCATCCACTTTGGTTATACGCGCTCTTTCCCTGGGTGAAATTTCATTAAAAGATTGGATTTTTGTAATGAGAAGGGAAATTATTTCAGGGATAGTACTCGGTGCAATTCTCGCAATAATCGGGTTTTTAAGGATTTCTGTATGGCAGGCAGTTTCCGATGTTTATGGTGTACATTGGCTGCTGGTTGGATTAACAGTTTCATTAGCTTTAATAGGTGTTGTTTTGTGGGGAACTTTATCCGGTTCAATGCTGCCCTTCATCTTAAAAAAACTTGGTGCTGACCCCGCTACATCTAGCGCTCCTCTTGTAGCCACAATGGTCGATGTAGTTGGTTTAATGATATATTTCTGGGTTGCCATATTTGTACTTAGAGGGACAATGTTATGAAATGATTTGTCCTGGAAGCATGCGTAACATAATTTTTTATTTTGTCTTTTCCACTTTTCTCACTAAATTTACAGCCAATCTAAAAATCAATAATAAGCATATAATTATAACCCGGCTTACATTTTGATCGAAATTCGAAATGTTAATTCATCAAAATTAAAGGAATGATATGGAATTATCAGATAAAATTGAAAATAAATCTGCCGTTATCGGAATCATTGGTTTGGGGTACGTGGGGCTACCGCTTGGATTGGAATTCGCCTCTAAAGGATTTAAGGTTATTGGATTTGATCTTGATGAAACTAAAGTTAAAACCTGAAAAAAGGAGAAAGTTATATAAAACATATAGCTTCAAATAGAGTAAAAAAAGTATTAGATAAAAAAACATTTTCGGGAACCACTCAATTCAACAAGCTTCCTGAAGCAGATGCAATAATAATTTGTGTTCCTACGCCTCTTGATGAACATCGGGAACCGGATATGACTTATATAATAAATACTGCAGAGACAATTGCGAAATATCTCAGAAAAGGGCAATTAGTTTCACTGGAATCAACTACTTATCCGGGAACTACAGATGAAATTCTTCTACCTTTATTTGAAAAAGCAGGTCTGCGTAATGGGGGAAAGAAGTTTACTGTTGGAAAGGATTTTTTTCTATCTTTTTCGCCTGAAAGAGAAGATCCTAATAATCCTAATTTTAATACGGCAACAATACCTAAAGTAATCGGCGGAGTTACTCCCAATTGTGTTGAGATTGGCTGTACATTATATAATCAATGTCGTGGTGAAAACAGTTCCTGTTTCTTCAACGAGAGCCGCAGAAGCTACAAAGCTTACAGAAAATATTTATCGTTCAGTTAATATAGCTCTTGTTAATGAATTGAAAATGGTTTTTGACAGAATGAATATAGATGTCTGGGAGGTTATTGAAGCAGCGTCAACTAAACCATTTGGCTTTCAACCTTTTTATCCGGGTCCGGGTTTAGGCGGGCATTGTATACCCATTGATCCCTTCTATTTAACATGGAAAGCACGTGAGTTTGAATGTAATACCCGGTTTATTGAGCTGGCCGGAGAAATAAATACTCATATGCCTTATTATGTTGTTGAAAAGAGCGGAGAATTGTTGAACAGGGTTAAAAAATCTTTAAACGGATCCAAAATTTTAATACTTGGAGTAGCCTACAAAAGGAATATTGATGATATGAGGGAATCACCTTCATTACGGTTAATTGAACTGTTTCGTGAAAAAGGATGCGAGGTATCATATAATGATCCATATGTTTCTAAACTTCCTAAAACCCGTAAGTATAAGTTTGATCTTGAATCTGTGGAATTGACAAAAGCAAATCTTAAAAAGTTTGATCTGGTCGTTTTAAGCACCGATCATTCTGATTATGATTATAAAATGATATCAGAAAATTCAAACCTTATCGTAGATAGTCGGAATGCTTTTTCCAAAAATGGAATAATTGATAATAAAAAAATAATTAAGGCTTAAGATGGTTGATGATATTGGTTTGGGAATTATTGGTGCCGGAAAATGGGGTATAAATCATGTTCGTACGGCTAATCAATTACTGGGAAAAAACTTAAAATTTGTTTGCGATTTCAATCCGGAAGCCTCAAAAAAAATAGCAGGAATTTCTCCAGAGATTCCTTTTACTACGAAAATTGAAGATGTTGTTGAGAACAAAGATATCAACGCTGTTATAATCGCTACACCTGCGGAAACGCATTATGAAATTGCAAAAAATGCGTTGCAAAACGGGAAAAATGTTCTGGTCGAAAAACCCATAACACTGCTATCGAAGGATGCAAAAAAATTAATTGAAATTGCAGATAGTACAGGCACCAATTTAATGGTTGGGCACGTTTTGTTATTTCATCCCGCAGTGAAAAAAATTAAAGAAATGATAAAAGATAAGAAAATTGGGAAACTCCAGTATATATATAGCAACAGATTAAATCTTGGTTCGATCCGGAGTGAAGAAAATATTCTATGGAGTTTCGCACCGCATGATATTTCGGTTATTCAGTACCTGCTTGAAAGTGACCCTGTTTTTATTGATGCACAAGGAGCTGATTTTTTACAGAATGAAATAGAAGATACAACGATAACTTATTTATCATACCCGGGAAATATTCATGCACATATTTTTGTTAGCTGGCTTCATCCTTTTAAGGAGCAGAGACTTGTTATTATTGGCACTGATGGAATGCTTGTTTTTGAGGACAGCTTGAAAACCGATAAGTTAAAATTTTATCCGAAAGGATTCAGAAAAGTGAATGGGGCGCTTCAAAAATTTGAAGGGGATTTTGAATTAGTTGAATTTGAAAACCTTCAACCCCTTGCTGAGGAACAAAAACATTTTTTTGATTCTATTATTAATAATTATCAACCTCTTACAAATGGGATTCATGCATTAGGAGTTCTCGAAATTCTTGAAAAAGCACATTTCTGCCTTAAAAGTAAAATAAAAATAAAATAATATCGAAATCTTTGGAGCATAAATGGAATAATAATAAATATTTTGTTAATCAATATGCAGTGGTAGATGATCAAGTTGAAATTGGAGACAACACTAAAATATGGCATTTTAGTCACGTTCAGTCAGGTTCAAAAATAGGAAAGAATAGCATACTTGGTCAGAACGTTAATATTGCTAATAATGTTATAATAGGAAATTTTGTTAAGATACAAAACAATGTTTCTGTTTATGAAGGTGTTGAACTTGAGGACTATGTGTTTTGCGGGCCATCAATGGTGTTCACAAATATTCTTAATCCCCGTTCAAAATATCCCCAGGTTGGAGCCGAATTTTATATTAAAACCCTTGTTAGAGAAGGAGCTTCACTTGGTGCCAACTCTACAATAGTTTGTGGGATTACTATTGGAAGATTTGCTTTTGTTGGTGCGGGAGCAGTAGTTACGAAAGATGTTCCTGATTTTGCTCTTGTTGTAGGAAATCCAGCCAAGGTAAAAGGGTGGTACAGTGAAGCTGGTAAGAAACTTATCTTTGACGACAATGGATTTGCATTTTGTGAGAAGTCAGGGAAAAAATATAAATTAGAAAACGGTTTAGTAAAAGAAGCTTAACAATTAAATCAGGAAAATAAAAGAAGCATGAAAGGTATCGTTCTTGCGGGCGGTTCAGGTTCCCGTCTTTATCCCATAACGAAGGTGTACAGTAAGCAGCTAGCATTATTGTATGATAAACCTTTAATTTATTATCCTCTTTCAATTTTAATGTTAGGGGGGATTCGTGAAATCCTGATTATTTCTAACAAAGAAACCGTTCCGTTATATAAACAATTATTTGAAGATGGTTCTCAAATAGGATTACAGATTGAATATGCAGTACAGGAAGAACCCCGTGGAATTGCTGAGGCATTTATTATTGGGGAAAAATTTATTAGTGATGACAATGTAAGCTTAATTCTTGGAGACAATATTTTCTATGGTAATCTTGATTTTTGGTATCAGGCATTAAAAAAACATGAAGATGGGGCAACTATCTTTGGTTACCGTGTTAATGATCCTGAACGTTATGGAATTGTAGAATTTGATTTGATAGGAAATGCAATTTCCATCGAAGAAAAACCGCAGAATCCTAAATCTGATTATGCCGTGCCGGGAATATATATTTTTGATAACAAGGTCGTCAAAATAGCACAAGTTCTTAAGCCTTCTGCAAGAGGTGAACTGGAAATTACTGATGTTAATAATGCTTACTTAAAAAAGGGGAAATTAAGAGTCGAAAAAATAGGACGGGGCATTGCCTGGTTGGATACCGGAAATCCGACCGCATTGCTTCAGGCTTCTAATTTTTTTGGTATAATTGAAGAAAGACAGGGACTTAAAGTTGCATGTATAGAGGAAATAGCTTATAAAATGAAATTTATTGACAGGAATAAGTTTCAGGAACTTATTTCAACTATGCCGAAATCATTATATAGAGATTATCTTGAAAAATATCTGGATGATTGTTAATAAATATGAAAATTATTAAAACCGATATACTCGGTGTTTTACAAATTAAACCGGATGTGTATGAGGATACCAGGGGTTATTTTTTAGAATCATTTAACCTGAATCGTTATGTAGAAAATAACCTTGAAATGAATTTTGTACAGGACAATATATCCAAATCCCTTAAAGGAACTATCAGAGGACTTCACTACCAGATTGGAGATAAAGCACAGGGAAAACTCTGCCAGGTGATTTCAGGTAAAGTTCTGGATATAGCTCTTGATATCAGGTTTGGTTCACCAACTTTTGGAAAGTACGTTGCACTGAAATTATCTGAAGACAATCATTTGCAATTATGGATTCCTCCGGGATTTGCTCATGGTTTTGCTGTGCTTTCAGATGAAGCAATTTTTATGTATAAATGCACCGAATTATACAGTAAAGAACACGAGCGTACAATTTTTTATAACGATCCCCAGTTAAATATTAATTGGGGAATTGATAATCCGGTTATTTCCGAAAAAGATTTAAAAGGAAAATCTTTGACTGAAATAGAACAGGATTTTGTTTATTCTGAAATGAAAATGTGAAATGGAGATAAACATATGAAAGTTCCTTTATTAGATCTTAAAAAGCAATATCATACATTAAAGAGTGAACTGGATGAAGCATTAATTAATGTGGCTGAATCACAACACTTTATACTCGGTCCTGAAGTTGAAAAACTTGAAAAAGCATTTTGTGAATATCTTAATTGCAAGTATGCAATCGGTGTATCATCAGGAACAGATGCTTTATTAATAGCTCTGATGGCAATTGATATTCAACCTGGTGATGAAGTTATAGTTCCAACTTATTCTTTCTTTGCCACTGCCGGAGTTGTTTCAAGAATGAATGCAATTCCAGTTTTTGCAGATAGCGATCCTGTTACATTTAATATTAGCCCTGAAGACATTGAAAAAAGAATCACAACAAAAACCAAAGCTATAATTCCTGTTCATCTTTATGGACAGAGTAGTGAGATGGATAAAATAATGAGTATTGCCCGGAAACATAATTTAAGAGTAATTGAAGATGGGGCACAAGCCATTGGTGTTCAATATAAAGATGGAAAACACGTAGGAACTTTTGGTGATATTGGATGTTATTCATTTTTCCCAAGTAAAAATCTTGGCTGTTTCGGAGATGGTGGACTAGTCGTTACAAATGATGATAATCTTGGTGAGAAGTTAAGAATACTCCGGGTACATGGGGGAAAACCAAAATATTATCATAAGATAATTGGTGGTAACTTCAGGCTGGATGCTATTCAGGCGGCAGTTTTAAATGTAAAGTTCCCGCATCTTGATGACTGGTCTGCTCAGAGAAGAAACAATGCTGAATTATATACCAAATTATTTATAGAAGCCGGACTTTCGGAAACTACAGGTATAACCAGGTTTGATGATAAAAATAAAGTACTTCTTCCAAAAGCAGTGTATAAAGATAGTAGTGCTAAGAATTATCATATTTATAATCAGTATATTATAAGAGTTGAAAAAAGAGATGAAGTTAGAAAGCATCTGGCTGATAAAGAAATAATGACAGAAATTTATTACCCGGTACCATTTCATCTGCAGGAATGTTTTTCTTCACTTGGATATAAAAAAGGTGATTTTCCTCTTGCAGAAGAAGCTGCAAATGATTCTATTGCATTACCTATATATCCGGAATTAACTACTGAACAGCAAAAATATGTGGTTAGCGAAATCGCAAACTCTATTAAAAAATAAAACCAATTAGATTAATCTTGTTAGATTCTTATCTGGATAAAAAAATATATATTGCGGGACATAGCGGAATGGTAGGTTCCGCTATTAAACGAAAATTAGAAAAAGAAAATTATTCAAATCTGATCTTTAAAGAACTTTCTGAGCTAAATCTTATAAGGCAGGCTGAAGTTGAAAAATTCTTTTCGGAACAAAAACCTGAAATAGTAATTGTTGCTGCGGCAAAAGTCGGAGGTATACTTGCCAACAATACTTTCCGTGCCGAGTTTATTTATGATAACCTGATGATTGAATCTAATATTATTCATACGGCGTATTTAAATGATGTTAAAAAATTGATTTTCCTGGGAAGCAGTTGTATTTATCCAAAGCTTGCTCCTCAGCCGCTCAAAGAGGAATATTTACTTTCCGATTACCTTGAATTAACTAATGAACCTTATGCTATAGCTAAGATTGCCGGAATAAAACTGTGTGAAAATTATTACCGGCAGTACGGTTCTGATTTTTATTCAATTATGCCGACAAACATGTATGGTCGGAATGATAATTTTAATCCAGAAACTTCACACGTATTACCTGCGCTAATTAGAAAATTTCACGAAGCTAAAAAAAATAAACTTCCTTCAGTAACTTTGTGGGGAAGCGGAAATCCTATGAGAGAATTTCTTTATGTTGATGACCTGGCAGAAGCAGTCGTTTTTCTTCTGGAAAAAATTGAAGCTAAAGATATATATGAACAGGGAATCTCTCATATAAATATAGGCTCGGGAGAAGATCTTACCATTAACGAATTAGCAAAACTTATTTCTGATATTGTCGGCTATTCTGGTAAAATCGATCGTGACACAAGTAAACCTGACGGTACACCTCGTAAATTAATGGACGTTTCAAGAATAAATAATCTCGGCTGGAAATTTAAAACAGGTTTGCATGAAGGAATAGAGAAAACTTATAAGTGGTATTTGAATCAACTTAGAGATTAAAAACTAATTGGCAGTTATGAAAAAAGCTTTAATAACAGGAATTACCGGTCAGGATGGAAGTTACCTGACCGAAATATTACTTGAGAAGAATTATGAAGTACATGGAATAATAAGGAAGAGCAGTTCTTTTAACACAGGAAGAATTGATCATCTTTATTCTAACCATGAAATCCTTGATAAAAAACTTTTTCTTCATTACGGGGATCTTGTAGATACAAGTGCACTCAACAGGTTGCTTGAAAAAATTGAACCTGACGAAATATACAACCTCGCTGCACAAAGTCATGTTAAAGTATCATTTGAAATTCCTGATTATACTGCCCAGGTAGATGCTTTGGGCACACTTAGATTTTTAGATGCGATAAGGGAAGTCGGCTTAAGAAAAGTAAAATTTTACCAGGCATCGACAAGTGAACTGTTTGGAAAAGTTCAGCAGGTACCGCAATCCGAGGAAACCCCATTCTATCCGCGCTCACCTTATGGTGTTGCAAAATTATATGGTTACTGGATAATTGTGAATTACCGCGAAGCATATAATATTTTTGCTTCAAACGGTATTTTATTTAACCATGAATCTCCCCGCCGCGGTGAAACTTTTGTGACAAGAAAAATTACACGAGCAGCATCGAAAATAGCGTTAGGATTGCAGGAAAAACTTTTACTCGGTAACCTTGATGCCAAACGTGATTGGGGATTTGCTCCCGAATATTGCGAGGGAATGTGGAGAATCCTTAATCATAAAAATGCCGAAGACTTTGTCCTGGCAACCGGCGAAACTCATACAGTTAGAGAATTTGCCGAATTGTCTTTTAAGGAATTAGGAATCGATTTGGAATGGCAGGGAAAAGGAGCTGATGAAAGTGGAATAGTAAAAGAAATAAATTGGACTAAAGCGAAGGAACTTTTAAACTCAGAATCTTCTGATTCTAAGCTTAAATTTTCAACAATATTAAAAAAGGGAAGTCAGGTGGTAGCAATTGATCCTGAATATTACAGACCTACTGAAGTTGATCTATTAATAGGTAACCCGGCTAAAGCTAAAAATGTTCTGGGATGGGAAGCGAAAACTACTTTTAACAGTCTTGTGAAATTAATGATAAAAGCCGATCTTGAAAAAATGATAGTTCGGGGATACTAATTTATTATTCTTTTCCGGTTTATTATAATAACCACAACCAGTGCTGCAGCAATTAATGTAAGCAAAGTAATCATTGGTAAAGATATGTCTTTATTATGCTTAAGCTTAACAGGGGAAATATTACCGGATAAGACAAATGCTCCCCAGTAATACGGATTCGGTGAATACTCTTCAATAAACTCAGTCTTTGCGAGTTGTAATGCCTTCGATTTATCATAACCCATACTTAACTTTTCATAAAACAATGTCATTAATTTTGAAGTATACTTATCATTAACATCCCATAAAGAAACAAGGATACTTTTTGTACCAGCTTCAAAAAAAGCCTTTGTGAGTCCTAAAATTCCCTCAGATTCATCCACGCTTCCCAAACCCGAATTACAGGAACTTAAGACAACAAGGTCGCTGTTCAGCTTTAGCTGAACGATTTCACTTGCTTCAAGAAAACCATCATTTTCAGCATCGTAAGTGTTGGAGAAAAATATCACCGGCTGCTTATTGTACAGAAATGAATGAGTTGATAAATGGATAATCCTGCTTAGTGATGCATTTTGTTTAAAGTTAGTCTCGGTTGCATTATTATTTAAAAGAATTGTGTTAGCATTAATTATTTTCCCGATGCTATTAATCTCCTCGCCTGAATATTTTAATGGAAGGAAAGCAAAATTTCTTTCTCCGCCGGTTGATTCATCCAGCAATCCTCTTCTGTCCGCGAATTCTTCAGTTCCGGTATTTATCGATGGATCTCCCACCAATAGCACCTTACCATCATTCTTTAAGTCATTCTTTTGCTGCTTTATAAATGCTGTAATTGATGGTGAATATGATATTTCATAATCTGAAACCAGGAATTTTTTATTGGCATAATTGTAAGGACTTTCCGAATCCTTAAAATCAGTTACCAGAAACTCAAATGGCAACGACAGTAATTCAGTGGAGGGGGCAATAATGATTTCTTGTTCTTTGGGAATATTCTGAACTATTGGTTCGACAATATATTTGTATAGTTTATTTGCGGCTTCAGAGTTAAATGAAAATAAATCCTGGTTATAATAAACATCAGCCTTAATAATATTTTTATCAAAATACGGAGATATATTATGTACAAGATTAATTAATTGATCCTTTGAAATATCAAATTCAAACGGCTTAAAAATATTTCTGCCGATCAGGAAGGCATAAGTATTCTTTTCGGTTGAATAATAAGAAATTAAGTTTTCATTTTCGGTAAGGGAATTTTGAATTTCATCAAGTGTTTGCCACTTCTCCATATTTAAATATGGAGCAAGGTTAGGATTTTTCTTTAATAGTGAAAATTTAAGTTCTTTCATTTTATCTTTAACAACCCCGGTTTCCTGATCATCATAAATACCCGAATGTATTATCCAATCATAATCATACAATTTGCTTATAACCAGGCTGTCTTTTATCATTGATTGCAGCTTGAGGTTATTAAGGTTTTGAATCATATTCCTCGAATGAGATTTATTAATAAGCTCAAACGCTTTCCGGAATTTTTTTTGATTCAGATAGTGTTCCGCAAATGAATCATAAACTTCCCTGTTTCCGGAAAAATAAGAAATTTGAACTTCCTCGCTGCTGAAAAGCGGGCGTGATACATCTTCAATAGTTCTAACTGCAGAGGCGTAATAAGATTCGGCATCTTTGCTCAGATCCTTTGAGTCAAATAATTTTGCCAAATTGTAGTAAGCTTCAATTTCAAGATTTGTTTCGTTCAAATTCTTTGCAATATTCAGGGCATTTATGTATGAAGACTTAGCTTCCTCAAAATCATCTTTGTTTTTTAAGATATTCCCCCTTAAGATTTCGGATCTTGCCTGAAGATAACTAAACCCGCCTGATAATGCCGTCCTGCCAGACTTGTTAAGAACTACCATCGCTTCAATATAATTTTTTTTCTTAACTAACGTTTCAGCAAGATCAGTTTCGGCTAACATTGCTGTGTAAGTAGCATTATTTCTTTGCGCGAGATTCATGGCTTCACGGAAATAATTTTCAGAAATATCCAGGCTGTCTAATGACAGATAAACATTCCCGAGCTTATCTAAAATGTCCGCTGTTAAAAAAGGGTTGTCAATTTTACTGCATTCCGATTCAGCTTGTGAGTAATATAAAAGTGAGTTGGTCAGCCTGTTCAGATTATAATTCAGTGCACCAAGTCCGCTGTTTATGTTAATGCTTAATTCTATTTCATTCATTTCGGAAGAAAGTTTCTTCGCCTTATTATAATATCTTAATGCTTCAGAATAATTTGCAATATTGGTATAGGCATCCGCCATCCCGGTTAAATTTAATATTAAAGCACGCTTATCATCACCTGCATATTCAATCCCTTCATTATAGTATTTTAGTGCATATTCATAATTAAAAATGGACATATAAATTTTCCCTAAATTGTCCGAAAGGAGAGATAGCCGAAGCCTGTCTCCCATCATTTTATATAGGGAATAACTTTCCAGGTAATTTTCTTTTGCTTCAATTAATTTGTTGATATAACTATATGACACACCGAGTTCTGAAAGTGCATAAGCTTTTAATTCAATATTTTGTATTCTTCCGGCTATGTTTATTGCACCAGAATATTTTTCTCTTGCTTTCTGAGTGAATCCCTGGATATCATCCATTATTCCGAGCGCCACATAAGATAATCCTTCACCTTCCCTTAATTTGTTTTCAGTGCAACGCTTAAAGGTTTCTTCATAGATTCTATTTGCAATATCATATTCTCCTGAAAGAAAATATAGTGCTCCTTCTGCAAGAGAAGATTTAACAAGAAAAGATAAATCTCCTCCCGAATAATCCTCAGCTTTTTTAATAAAAGTTAATGCTGTTTTATAATCTCCCAGACTTCGGTAGACATATGATAATTCGTAAAAAATAAATTTATTGGTTGAATCACTCTTCAGGCAATTTTCAAAATAATCCTTTGAGATTTTATAATTAGCATTTTTGTAATTTATTAATCCAAGCAAGTAATTTTTTTCACGTGCGGGAAAATTTTCTATTGCTTCAATTTTGGCTTCAAGCACTGATAGCTGATATGTGGCATTTGCTGCAAATACCAACTCGTTGTAATATGGGAGATAGTGCGGCACTTTATTAATATATAGATCTAATGAATCATACATAGCAACAAATTTATTCTCTTTCTTAAAAAGAATAGATTTTAAAAATGCTTTTTGGAAACTGCCTTGCCGGATATCCGAAATATTATTCGAATCCTTCTGTGCGGGGAGATCAGAATTAACAAGATAATTTTGTAATGAAGAAAGAAGGTAAGGATTCCAGTCATTTTCCTTTATTGCAGACTTTAATGAATCCAGAGTGGTTATATCTTTTGAAACCTCATCATTAGAAATTTTCGAACTGATTTCTGCAGGTTTCAGGAGAGAAAAAATAAGAGCTAATAATAATATTGTAACTTTTTGTATTATCATTTAGCACAACTTACTCCAATTCATTCAGAAGTTTTTTTGCTTCTTCCATTTTACTCCCCTTTTGATTTATAACCATAGATAAATACTTTTCTGCCGAGTTTTTATCATTCAGCATTAGGCTGGCTTTTGCAAGATAAAAATATGAGTTTAGTTTAATGTTAAGAAATCTTCCCGAATTATTTTTACTTATACTTTCCCTTAAATATTCATCGCCTTTTTTAACTTGCTGCTGATTGAAACCTGGAAAAAGACCAAGGAAACTATGCTCTGAAATTTTAAGATATGACAAACCTATTATGTAATATGAATAAAAAATGGTTTCATCACCAGGGTTCTGTTGTATATCTTTCTGAAGATAGTTGATCGCATCATTGAAATTATTTTTTTCCAGGGCTTTGAGACTATTCTGAAAATATTCGGTTGCCCGTCCCCTATTTATAGAAAATTCAGATTCATTTTTAATAGCAGCATCTTTGTAAAAACGGGGAGTTGTAAATGTTGAAATAAAATAGAGGGACAGATAAACAAACCCGATAATTATTAATGAGACAAATGCATATCGGGGCGCCTTGTATCTCCTATGATTTTCTTTAATAGCAAAATTCTCAGAAACGGGTTTCTCTTCTTTTACAGAATTTTCAGCGATAAAATTATCAAGTGCTGAATACTCACTATTCAATTCTTTAAATATTTCCGAACATTGCTGACACCCGCTTAAATGTACTTCGATAAATGGAATTCTTTTTATTAATGAGTTGCCTTCCTGACTAATATCATTTTTGTATAGTATATATTCTGATATCTCTTCTTCACTTAAATGAGATGAATGTTTTACGAGACCGGCAAGCCTGTTATATGTTAAAACAAAATCTTTTAGCTCTTCGTCATTTCCAGCAAGCATTTCAATTTCTTTTATATCATTTTCCGAAAGATTTTTCTTTTCTAAAAGTTCCAGTATTTTAAGTTTTCGGTCCATTTTTTCCAATTTCTATCTGAATTTATATGCAATCAGTAAAAATAATATCAATAAAGTGACAACCTATATTTTAATTTTTAACTCTTCAATTGTTCTGTAAAACATCTTTTTTACGGCATCTTCAGTTTTGCCAATATTTTCAGCTATTTCAGCAAATTTTAAATCTTCCCAGAATCGCATTTTAAAAATCTGTTGTTTATCTTCGCTAAGCGTATTTAATATAGCAACGATTTTCTCAGCATCAATTTTTATTGCCGGGTTTTCAGTCTTCTGTTCTATATAAAAAGCTTCGTCAAGTTCGAACGTTTTTCTTTTTTTGTTTTTTTTATACCAGCTTACAAAAGTCAGGAACAATACTCTTCTCAGCCAGTTTTCGAGATTTTCAATTTTATGATATTGTTCCGCAAAAGATAAATAAACATTATTGGAAAGGTCATCTACATCTTCTCGGTTTATTATCTTTCCGTGCCTCATTTTTGATAAAAAATAGCTGTAGGAAATATTTCTTATATATCCTGATAACTGATTAAAAGAAGATGAATCCCCATCTTTTGCACCGGAGAAAAGATCTTTTAATTCATTTTGTGTAAAATTTATGTAATTTAATTTTTGATCATTCAAGAGATGTCACTAATAATTAAATTAATTTACTATTATTATAATTATTAAAATCAAATTAAACAATTAAAATGAGGCTACTTACTACCGGCATCTTAATTTTTATAATTTTTTTATCAGTAAAAGCACAGCCGCAGCTTGAGGTTTATCCCGAAGAACTGGAATTTGAAGATATTTTTCACAGGCTGGAAAATGCTTATTTTATAAATGTAGGAGATTCAGCCCTTGTAATCGACAGCATGAGCTATAATAATAATTTTTATTTCGTAAGGTTTGATACTGTTTGGAGATATCCTATAACAATTCAGCCAAATGATACGATAAGAATGGATTGTATTTTAGCAGGTTATTATAATTATATTTATGGCGATACACAGGATACTCTGTTTATTTATAACAACGGCATAAACCCTATGGGGATACTTAAGATCAAAATAGATTATTATGAAAATGAATATTACACCGGTACTTTACAGGGAAATATAACTTCAGATAGTATCCCGGTAGCAAATGCAAATGTCTATTTCCTTTACGGCGGAAATTTTATTATAGACAAGACAACTTCTGATATAAATGGAAATTATTCTGTTGAACTGCCAGTAGGGAGCTATTCAATCGCTTCAGAAAAAGACTCATTTTATGTTTCTTTCTATGACCAACAATTTGATCCTTTGAACGCAACCCAGGTTTTTATCGATACAAATGGTGTGGCTTCTGTAAATCTTTCGCTTGTAAGAAAAAACCCAACCTCAAATGCTGTGTCTGGAAAAATATTTGATTCTACTTCTGTTTATTCTTTAAATAAAGGAATCATTATAGTAAGAAGCGGAACACATACGCCTCATAAATTGAAATCATCTTATATTAATTCACCTGCATTGGATGGTACTTATAGTGCTTTTGTAAATACGGATGGTTCTTTTACTGTTGACGATATTATTGATGCGGGTTTCTATTATGTTCAATCATTCTCCGATTACTTTGTACCCACCTATTATGATTCATCGGGATATTACCCGAGTTTCTGGCAGGATGCCGATACAATATTTGTGGGGTCGCATTTATTTAATTTAAATATTTATATGCCGAGGGATTCTTCGCTTGGGGGCGGAATAATATCCGGAAATGTTCAGGTTGCCGGAATGCGAGACAGCAGTGTCAGTGATGCAATTGTATATGCTCAATCAGCAGAAAATAATCTGATCACTTATGCATTTTCCCAGAATAATGGAAACTTCAGTGAAAATTTTCTTCCTTATGGCAGTTATTACCTCGTTGCTCAAAAAATTGGTTATGAGGATGCTGTAAGCGATAAAATAATCATTGATAGCTTGACAACGAATGTGGGGAACATTCATCTGTTTTTCCCTGATCCTAATTCTGTACTCAATGGACCTGTTGCTCCTGATAAAATTCAACTTTATCAGAATTATCCTAATCCATTTAATCCTTCAACTACGGTAGAATTTTATCTACCCGCAGGAACCAATGTTACTCTAAGAATAACAGATATTCTCGGCCAAACTGTATCCATATTACAAAATGGTTATTTGAATGCGGGTAATTATAAAATGCGCTTTGATGGATCCCGTTTAAGTTCCGGAATTTATTTTGTTTCTTTGATTACAAAAAACGCCGCTCTCGTACGTAAAATACTTCTTCTAAAATAATTAATTTGAAGAAATTCCGGGGAGAAACAAGAATTCATGAAGCTATGAACATCATAACTCTTGCCCAATTTACTCCAATTTCGACTAATTAGGTTGATACTCTTTATGATTTTAGATACTTTTGGCAATCTAACTAAATAAAAATAGAGGTACTCATGTTTGATGATAAATATAAATTTACCTGTGTAGACCGATTTCTTAAGTACGTGAAATACGATACTCAATCTGATGAGGATGCCACTTCATTTCCTTCTTCAGAAAAACAAAAAATCCTTTCAAAAGATCTTGCGGAAGAATTGAAAAATATGGGTTTAAAAGATGCTCATATGGATGAATACGGATATGTTATGGCAACACTTCCTGCAAATACCGATAAAAAAATTCCACCAATCGGGTTTATTGCTCATGTCGATACTTCACCGGCTGTTACTGGTGCAGGTGTAAATCCTGTGATCCACAAGAATTATAAAGGCGGTGATATTAAGCTGCCAAAAGATCCTTCACAGGTAATACTTGAAATTGAAAACCCTGACTTAAAAGATATGAAGGGATTTGATATAATCACTACAGACGGAACAACCCTTCTGGGAGCTGATAATAAATCCGGTGTTGCAGAAATTATGGATGCTGTAAATTACTGGCTGACTCACCCAGAAGTTAAACACGGACCGATCAAAGTTTGTTTTACTCCCGATGAAGAAGTGGGAAGAGGGACTGAAAAATTTGATGTTACCAAGTATGGTGCAAAATATGCATACACAGTGGATGGACAAAGCAGAGGTGAAGTTGAATCTGAAACGTTTAGCGCTGATGCAGTAAATATAAAAATTCATGGAAAGAACATTCATCCCGGATATGCTAAAGGAATTATGGTTAATGCTGTGAGAGTTGCTTCAGAGTTTATGGAGAGCCTGCCTAAAGATAAGCTTTCTCCCGAAACAACAGAAGGACGTGAAGGTTATGTTCATTGCACTTCCTTTAATGGCAATGAAGAGCTTGCAACTTTAAAATTTATTATAAGAGATTTCGAGACTCCAAAGCTTAAAGAATATGAAGAATTACTTAAAAACCTTGCCGAAAAAACTGTTAAAAAATATCCGGCTGCCAAACTGGGTTTTGAAGTAATTGAACAATACAGGAATATGAAAGAAATCCTTGTAAAGCATCCGCAGGTTACTGATTATGCAATACAGGCGATGAAGAATTTAAACATTGAGCCGATAATGCACCCAATTCGCGGCGGCACGGATGGTTCCAAACTTTCATTTATGGGCTTACCCTGTCCCAATATATTTGCAGGTGAACACAGCTTCCACTCAAAAGTTGAATGGGTTGCAATCCAGGATATGGAGATGGCTGTAAGAGTTATTATTGAAATTGCAAAAGTTTGGGAAGAGAAATCGTAAATGTGTTAGTTGTTTGTAGTCTGTTGTTTGTGGTTGGTTTGATTTGAATAAGTATGAAACGAAATTCGAATTTAATAGATGATAATGTTCGCCCAAAAATGTTTCGATGAAATATAATTATAAATGAGATTTAAAGAGATTCCGGATAAATGAGCACTAACAACAGACAACAGTATACTCGCCGAAAACCAGAATTGATGTCTCCCGCCGGAAATAAAACAATGCTTACCGCGGTAGTAAATGCCGGCGCAGATGCTGTTTATTTTGGTGTGGAAAAATTGAATATGCGTGCAAAAGCATCAAACTTCAAAATAGATAATTTGCATGAACTCACATCTTATTGTAAAGAAAAAAACGTTCGAACCTATCTCACACTGAATACAATTATTTATGAAGAAGAATTGGATCAGTTAAGAGAAATTATTAATAAAGCAAAAGAAGCTGGTGTTGATAGAATAATTTGCTGGGACTTTTCTGTTGTTCAGCTTTGTAAGGAAATCGGAATACCGTTTTGTATTTCAACCCAGAGTTCCGTTTCAAATTCTCTTGCTGCGAAATTTTACAAAGATACTGGCGCTGAAAGAATTGTTCTTGCTAGGGAATGCTCACTTGAAAATATTAAAAAAATGAGAACTTTAACTGATCTTGAAATTGAAGTTTTTGTTCATGGTGCAATGTGCATTGCTGTAAGCGGCAAATGTTTTATGAGTCATCATCTTTTTGAAAAAAGTGCAAACAGGGGAGAATGCATTCAACCATGCAGAAGAGAGTATGAAGTTTACGATCCGACAATTAATAAAAGTATGATAGTCGGGGAAGATTATGTTTTATCCCCTGAGGATTTATGCACAATAGAATTTATAGATGAGTTAATAGAAACGGGTGTAGATTCATTCAAAATTGAAGGCAGGAAAAGAAGTCCTGAATACGCTGGAGCAGTAACAGCCGCGTACCGAAAAGCCATCGATCTTTACTTTGAAGGGACACTGACAAAGGAGATTAAAGAAGAATTGGTGGCTGAACTTGGGAAAGTATTTAACCGAGGATTTTCTTCGGGATTTTATTTTAACACTCCCGGTTCAGAAGAATATTCAAATATTTACGGAAGCAAAGCAAGTACAAGAAAAGAATTTCTTGGAAAAGTAATTAACTATTATAAACATGCAGGAGTGGTTTATATTTCAATTGAAACCGGGACCTTAAATGAAGGAGATGAAGTTTATATAATCGGGGAAACAACAGGAGTCGTTCGGCTTAAAGTTGAGAATATTTTAAACGAAGATGAAAAAGCGGATTCGGCACGAAAAGGGGATAAGATTACTTTTAAATGTAATGAACTGGTAAGACCACGGGATGCAGTTTATCTGATTAAAAATGCTCCGGTAAAAATTTCAAAATAACTTAAGATTTGGCTCTTAATTCATCAGGATTACCGAATGTCATGGATTGCTTTCAAGTTTCATTCAATACCATATAATTTTATATTTTATTTCAAACCAGATATTAAACACGGCCGATAAAATTCATTTCCAGTTATTTTGATAAGCATCATCAAATCTTTATTTTTGTCAACTATTTAATGTTTTTAATCATCCTTTAAGCAAATTTCAAAATGAAACTTAGTAAATCATTTGTTCCAACTTTAAAAGAAGTCCCGAGCGATGCAGTAGTTACCAGTCATATTTTAATGTTAAGAGCTGGAATGATCAGAATGGTATCCGCAGGTATTTATTCTTTTCTTCCTCTTGGTTATAGAGTAATTAGAAAAATATCTGAAATTATTCGCCAGGAAATGAATGCGATTGGCGGTCAGGAATTTCATCTGCCCGCATTAAATCCAAAGGAGATATGGGAAGAAACCGGAAGAGTTGAAGCATTCGGCGATATTCTTTTTCATATTGAAAACAGGGATTACGTTCTTGCCCCTACACACGAAGAAATAATGACCTTTCATGCAAGGAATGTGCTTAAATCATATAAAGATATGCCGCAGATTTGGTACCAGATTCAGACTAAGTTCAGAAATGAATCGAGACCGAGAAGCGGAGTTATACGCGGGCGCCAGTTTTTAATGAAGGATGCTTATTCATTTGATATATCTCCGGAAGGACTCGATCATTCCTACAGTCTTCATGATAAAGCTTACAGGAATATTTTCGACCGCTGTCATTTATCGTATTTTATTGTGGGCGCATCAAGCGGCGCCATGGGAGGATCTGGTTCAGAAGAGTTTATGGTTAAATCAGATGCTGGTGAAGATACCGTTGCCCATTGTGAAAATTGCGGATATGCCGCTAACCTTGAAGTTGCAACTTCAAAAATAGAAAGCAAAAAAAGAGATGATAAAAGCAATAAGATAAAGAAGATTCACACACCCAATGTTCGATCAATAGATGAGCTCTGTGAGTTTCTTAAAATCGATGAGACTCAATGTGCAAAATCAAGAGTTTACATTTACCATGAGAATCCTGTACTTGTATTAATGCTTGGCAACGAAGAGGTAAATGAAGCAAAGCTTGAAAGGGCTTTAGGAGGAGCAGCTCGTCCCGCTCATCCAGAGGAGCTTGTTGAAATAACAGGTGCTGAAGCCGGTTCAATTGGACCTGTTGGCTTTAAAGGAAGAATCATTGCCGACCTTAGATTAAAAGATGCAAATAATCTTTTCAGTGGTGCAAATGAAACAGATTATCACTTTGGCGGAATCGATTTGAAAAGAGACCCGGCAGGCATAGAATATTTTGATTTACGATCAATTAATTCCGGAGAAGCTTGTCCCAGATGTGATCATAATCTGGAGGTGTTTACAGCAATTGAACTTGGACATATTTTTAAACTCGGAACAAAATATTCAGTGTCAATGGGGGCTAACTTTCTTGATGAAAACGGGAAAGAAAATCCTATAATTATGGGTAGTTATGGAATTGGAGTTGAACGTATAATGGCTTGCTATATAGAACAGCACTATGATGATTATGGAATTATTTGGGATAAGACTCTTGCACCATTTCATATTCATTTAATGGGACTGAATATGAAAAAGCAGGAAGTAATTGAAACCTGCGATAAACTTTATAATGAACTTACATCAGCAGGATATGAAGTTTTATTCGATGACAGAGTCGATGCACAGGCAGGATTTAAATTTAAGGACGCCGATCTTTTGGGAATGCCTGTTCAGTTAATTGTTGGTGATAAAAAACTTAAGGATAACAAACTGGAAATTAAAATCCGCAAAACCGGTGAACGGTTTGATGTAAATCTTGGTGAAGTTCAGGAGAGGCTGAAAGAATTACTTCAATAACAGCATCTTCCTCGATTGAAAAAAATTACCTGCTCTCAAAACATAAAAATATATCCCGCTTGCGAAATCGCTTCCATCAAAATTGATATTATATTTTCCGGCAGGTTTTTCTTCATTAAATAGAGTTACAATTTCATTTCCTAGGACATCATAAACTTTGAGATTTACAAATGACGAATGACCAATTACAAATGACAATCGCGTTCCCGGATTAAATGGGTTTGGATAATTCTGCTCGAGGTTATAACCCTGCGGATTATTTTCAAACTGATGTATTTTGGTAGCTAACGAAGTATCTTCAACTATAGTGTTTACGGAATTTGCCTGAATATTTGCCTCATATTGAATTATTCCCGAAGGCCATTCAATCTTAAGTGAATCAATTACCGAAGCATCACCCAACCCAAAATGAATTTGGAGATTCTGCCCGCAATATCCTGTCTCTCCGCTTACACTCCGGGTTTGCCAGAATGATTTTCCAAAGATATTTGCTTTTAATTTTACAACTGCTCCAATCGCAGATCTGTTTGATTTAATTCCTTTAAGATTTAACAGCAGCCAGTTATTAGTTCCCCCATTATTTAAGTAAAGCGAATTATTTTGATTTGCATTAAAACAATTTGCGGTAAACAAATCCAGATAACCGTCTCCATTATAATCACCAAGAGCACAACCGTATGACCAACCTGCATCCTGCGTGGCAACGCCGGTATCCTTTGAGAATGTACCATCGCCATTATTCAAATAAAGAAAATTATGGGTTGGAGAATTTCCTGTAAAAGCATTGGTAATGAATATATCGAGATCGCCGTCATTATCTATATCTCCTACTGCACTGCAGAATGAATTACTTGTATCTTCTGAAAAAGGAGGTGAATTTACTTTTGTAAATGTTCCGTCATTATTATTAATGAAAAGATTGTTATGCTGGTTCGAATAATTCAGAACCAAAACATCGAGATCGCCATCATTATCAACATCCTCCCAATTGCTGCTTGTAGAATTTTCGTTAAAATTTAAAAGTGAAGGAACATCTAAAGAAGAAAAAGTATCATCACCATTATTTATATATAGTTTTTCATTTTGATTATTTTCATTTGTAACAAAAAGATCAGGCAGTTTATCGTTGTTGTAATAAATCCAGTTCAGATTTCTTGAATAATTCTGATCATTCAAGAAACCACCTGTCAATTTAGTAAATGAACCATCGCCATTATTTTTATACAGGGCATTTTTCAAATCGCCCCCGCTGTTGCAAACATAAAGATCAAGGAAACCGTCGTTATTATAGTCCCCCCATACACCCGTTTCAGAATAATTACTTTCTGTAGTTATGGGAGAATTTGTAATGGGAGTAAAGGTTCCATCTCCGTTATTTATATATAAAAGGTTATTTTGTCCCCACCAGTTTGCAACAAAAAGATCAGGATTGTCGTCATTATTGAAATCTCCCCAGGAGCTGCCATCGGAGCTGCTGTTATCAAGTGTAATTGCAATTGAATCAATCTTTGTGAAAGTTCCATCGCCATTATTTTTATAAAAGAAATTATTCTGTCCCGGATGAGGACCATTAGTAACAAACAAATCAAGGTCGCCGTCATTATCATAATCAATCCAGTTAACAGATCTTGAATCACCCCCGTCATTTACTAATTGACCTGTTGTAATTTTAGTAAATATTTGGGAATAAATAAGCACCGGGAAGAATGATAGTATAATAAAACAAAATATTGTTTTCATATTTTTTCTTTTTTTTAAATAGAATATATGAAGGCAGGTATCTACCCGAAAATGTTAAGGGATATACAGCAATTTCAGATGATAGCAGATTGAAATTAATGATCAATGGTTAAAATATGAATTAACCTTTTTCCATTTTATTTTAAAAGCAGCATCTTCCGCGATTGAACAAAATCCCCTGTCCTTAAAACATAGAGATATATTCCGCTGGCAAGTTTGTTTCCATCAAAATTAATGTTGTATCTACCGGCAAGTTTTTCTTCGTTAACTAAAGCTGTAACCTCATTGCCTAAAACATCATAAACTTTAAGAGTGACAAAACCCGATTTAGGAATTGAGTAATTAATGTTTGTCGTTGGATTGAATGGATTGGGGTAGTTCTGTTTTAACTCATAGCAATTATCAAGGAGAGAATAATCCAGAACGGAAGAAAGAAGATTAAATTTAAGATACACACTATCCGGAGAAGTTAGTGAGTTACTATATAAAACTAGCCAGTTATCAGGATTATGCAACCCATCGGGTGTATATTTAACTAATATATTTATTTGTTCGTCATGCTGTAGTATAAAATTTGAAGTATCTGTTGTGACATTGTGATTATTTATATTAATTGAGTCAACTTGTAAAATACCAAATCCGATGTTTTTTACTTCTAATTTATTGGTTATTAAATCTCCTATGTTAGTAATATTAAATTCGAGTGTGTCTACATTTTTTATTAAATAGGAAACTCCATAATAGATCGTCAAATCTAATTGATCTGGAGAAGAAAATGAATTACTAATGAATTGAATTGTATTATTATAAACACCCTTAGGAAGGCCATTGGAGAAAAATCTAAAATAATCATATTCACCCGGATTTATGGTTGCATTTGACGGTATAACCGTGATTAAAGGATTGGCAGAAATCACTTGGCTTATTTCTAATTGTTCAATGCCTTTATTTTCAATCGTGATAAAATCTAAACATCCGTCTACAAATGGTGAGAAAAAACTCCTGGGTTTGAAGTTACTTAAGAGGTTATTTACAGATTTATTTCCTTTGTAAATTCCATCGTATCCCAATGCTGTATAAATATTGCCGAATTTATCTAACTCAATAAATTCTGCATAGTATGATTGTAATCCCTCATTTAACTGTCTTATGTTATAACCGGCATCATTTGAAAAGTTGATTCCATTTGAAGTAGCAAAATAGATATTACCCTCAAAATGTGATACTACAGAATAAAATGAGCAGGAAAATTTACGAATCCAGGAATTACCAAAGTCCGAGGAAATAAATAATCCTGTATCAGTTCCTGCGTAGAAGTATTTATCTGCAATGGTTCCGTCAAGCATATGTGGAAAATAGTTACCAACTAGAAAATATTTAGTTGTCCAGTTTTGTCCATTATTCGTCGAGCAATAAACTTCCCAGGGTGAACCAATAAATATTAAACTATCTACCTTACTTATAAAATAAGTAACGTTTGAATGATAATAAAAAAGTTGCCAGCTTGTTCCATAATCTGTAGATTTAAAAACACCCTCCCAACTGCCGGCATAAATATCCCCATTTTTGTCAACGAAGAATTTAGAAGCTGACCTGTTGGTACCGAAATTTAATGAAAACCATGTTAAACCATTATCAGTTGACTTTAGTATGCCTGTGGAAACACTACTTGCCCGACTTAGATATAAATGATTGTTTTTATCAACAGCAATATCCCTATAATCTTCATTATTAAAGGGTAAATTAATTTGGCTCCATGTCTCTCCAAAATCATTTGAAATTAAAAGACCGTTAATAGCTGTCAATATATAAATATTGTTACTAGAATCGATCGCAATATTTAAATAATAATCCTCTAGGCTGTACTTTTGTTCCCAAAAGGAATTTTGAGGAAATGATTCGTTAGTCACTAAGCATAAAATGGAAATGAGATTAAATAAAATTATTATTTTCCAATTCATTTATTTTCTCCCATAATAATAAATTTTAATACTACCTCAATAAAATCATCTTTTTATTTTGAGTAAATGAACCAGCTTTTAATTGATAAAAGTAAATTCCGCTTGCAAAGTCGCTTCCGTCGAATTTAATATTATATCTACCCGCTGGTTTTTCTTCATTAACTAAAGCTGCAACCTCGTTTCCAAGAACATCATAAACTTTAAGTGATACCAATCCAGGCTTGGGAATTGAGTAGACAATGTTAGTAGTTGGATTAAAGGGATTAGGGTAATTCTGATAAAGGATAAATGCTTTTTGTTGTTGATTGTTTGGTTTTTTTGTGCTAGTAATCTGAGTTCCATATTCAACTCCATCAATATTTGCATAACGTAAATTGGTAATACTGCATCCGAATTCACAGGATGAACTATTAATAAATCCAAATCCTTTTGCAAACAACAAATTTATTGCGGGAATACCTGATTGATCTTCTAATTCTCTGATTTCTGTTAGGTAATTTAGAACAGTATCTTCATATAGATTAAGGCAGAGAGTAGAAAATACTCCCTGATTTGATGTAAATCCATAGTAGGACCCGCCAAAATAATTACCCGGTTTTGCAAGAAGACTATCAATAAGATATTCATTATTAACAAATATCGTATCTTCTGTAAATCGATAAACGCAAGCTGTTGCAGAGTCTACTCTTTCATATGTTTTGCCAATGTATCCATCGAAGGGAATGTTTTTTCGGGTAAGTATATTGTAAACATTATTGTTAAAAAGAAGGGTATCACCGGTAATTTCTATTGAGTAGAAGGAAGAATCATCATAATATGGGAACTCCCAGTAATGATTCGCATATTCCCAGTGATTACCATTTTGAAGAGGATAATATTTTAAAGCTTCAAAAAGAGTATCGTTTTGTGCAAAGGTAAGAACTGCAGTAAACATGAGAAGAAATAAAGTTTTCATATTCTCCCCGCTTTCCCTAAATAGTTTGCTCTCCTGTTATTTTTTCAAATACACAAACCTGTAAAAGATAGATTGTGAATTAGTTGAATTAAATGTAGTGATTTTATTTAATTGTTTCAAATTTATTTAACGAAGGGGATTGCAGCGGGCTAAACATAAATGACGCAGGGACAGTTTCCCCGCGTCATTTATTAGAAAGGTTTTATTTTTTTCTTATGTAATCTATTTCCATTGTTTTAAAATCCTGTCCGTTTTGCGTCATAAACATTTCCATATGCTGATGATCCGCATCTGTCATCTTAAAAGTTTCACGAACAGGTATATCTTTCCCGCTCATAGGATCCACAGAAGTCCCGGTAAATGTGAATAATTTAGCGCTGTCATCGTATGTCCCTTCAAGATACATAATCCCGGTTCCGAAATTATCAATCCATGTATTAAAGAATTTTTTCTTCGCATTATCGTAACCGGTAATATCCTGTCCGTTCATTTCCATACCGTTATACGTTCCGGTGTAACTTCCCTGAAAATACCTTCCGCCAAGTATAGATTTTACTACGGAAGTACCCGTTGATTCTGTTGGCGGCTTTGAGGGATCTTCCCACATTTTAATATTTGCCATCCATTCACCAACACCTTTTGCCAGCATTTCGTGCATTGGGCCAGGAGTCATATAATCCTGCCATGCTTTCATCATAGCTTCCTGATTTTGTTCATCCTGTGCGAAAGATGAAACACAAAAAACCGAAAGAAAGAGAAACGAACAAATTGCAATGAATTTTTTCATTCTACACCTCTCTTAAAATTAAATTTAAACTCTGTACCTGTGGGGGGATAAATTAGAATGAATTAATATTTAAATCAACAAAAATATTATAATTGAATTATTCAGTAATGAATTTTTTTTCATGGTTCAGAAGCCATTGTTTACGCCATAAACCGCCGCCGTATCCGGTAAGCTTTCCGTTTTCGCCAATTACACGGTGACACGGGATTACGATTGCAATCCTGTTGCATCCGTTTGCTGTACCAACTGCACGTACAGCTTTTGGATGGTTAATAATTTTTGCCTGCTGTTTGTATGATCTTGTTTTCCCGTAAGGAATTGTTAAAAGAGCATCCCATGCTTTCTTCTGAAATTCAGTTCCGAAAGTTTTTAACGGAAAAGTAAATTGCTTTCTTTTTCCCTCGAAATATTCACTCAACTGCTTCTTTAATTCCTGGATGTGTTTATTAGTTCCGGGAAGTATTGCTGCTTTAAAATGTTTTTCAAGCTGCTTTAATTCAGTCTCAAGCATTCTTCTGTCAGTAAATTCAAGGAGATAAATTCCTTCTTCGCTTCCTATTACAATCATTGGTCCAAGTGGAGTTGAGAACCTTTCAAATGATAAGACATTTCCGTTTTTACTTTCTGATGGATTTTGTGCAACTACTTTTTTAAATGTATGCTGGAACCCGCTCAATGATTCATAACCGGAATCGAACGCAGCTTCGATTACCTTATCACCATTTTTTATATTACGAAGTGCGTTATTGATTCTTAACATTCTTTGGTATGAATGAAACGTCATCCCATGGTTTTTTAGAAACCATCTCCTGATTCTGTTTGGTTCTATTCCTTTTTGCTTTAATGAATAATCCGTAATCTTATCAGAGGAATTCGACTCAAGCTCTCTTAATAAAGATTTTATTTCATCAGTAATTTCACCGGGATTTTCAAGCGGTCTGCAAATTTTACATGGACGATAACCATTTGCCATTGCTTCTTTAGCTGTTGAGAAAAACTCCACATTTTCTTTTTTGGGTTTCCTTGCTCTACAGGTTGGCAGACAAAATACTCCCGTGGTTTTTACTGCAGCAAAAAATAACCCCTCATACTTTGGATCTTTGTTTGCCAAAGCTTTATAAGCAGTTGCATCAGTTATATTTAATTCAAACATTAATTATTCCTTTTTTTAAACAAAACATAATAGGTATGGCATTAGTGTTCTACCGAAAACTTAACAAGTATTTTTAATTTTTCATTTATTTGGCAGCCGTAACATCAGCTAACCCAGTGCAGTGATGGTTTCTTCAATACTTTTTTTAACTGGAGTGGCTTTAAAGAAATGAGTTTCAAAATCACTACTGTCAAATAGATAATCTGATTCGTACTGGTAAAGCATTTCAATCATTTCTTTTATGATTGGAGTAAATAATCCCACCATTTGAAGCATCCACTTTTTAAGAACTGTACATCCTTTATTTCTTTTATCTAAAATCTCTTCAACATGATGAATAAATTCTTCTCCTGTTAATGCATTTTTATCTGTTGGTAAATGCCAGGTTCTGTTATAAGCATCGGGAGTATTGCCGAGCAAAGCTGTTGCTTTGGCTGCATCAGCCGTATAGGTTAATGAATGTTTTACCTTCGCATTAATGAACCATTGAGCCTTTTTATCTTTTATTATCTTTTCATACACAAGAGGGTAAACAAAGGTACTTTTTGTTGGTCCGTTGAAATCTGCAGCTCTTGCGATAAGTGCTTTTATATTTCCATGCTTATATTCGTTTATTAATTGTTCAACTATCTTCGCACGCACTTCTCCTTTTTTACTTGAAGGATTAACCGGAGTTTTTTCCGTCATCCAGCCATCAACTTTACCGTAAAGATAAACATTGTCGAAGAAGACGAGCTTGGTATTAAATTTTTTGCAGGCACTGATTACATTAGTCATTACTTTCAGCCAATCTCTTTGCCAAACATCTAATTTATACTGCATTCCTAAAACAAGATATGCAACATCTGCATTCTCAACGGCTTTTTCTGTTTGACTATAATCAGTTAAGTCTGCCTTAACCAGCTCATCATTTTTATTCATTGCTGAAGGATGCCTGCTCACCAACCTGACTTTATCAGTGTACTGAGGTAAAATCTTTGCCAGTCCATTTCCAATAATTCCTCCCGATCCAAGTATTACCTGCATGTCAATCCTTTCCCGGTTTATTTATCTTAATATTTCCCCATCTCATCTGGGGAATTAGTTCTCCTTCTTCTGAACATTTGATAAGTGTTTCTAATCTTTTTAATCTTGTCTTTTCCTGTTTTGCACTCATTACCCAATGTACTGCAGGTCTTTTGTAAGATGGAATTTGTGCCTGAAAAAATTCCCGGGCATTTTTATTCTTCTTAAATATTTTTTCGAAGTCATCATCAAGTTTAACAATTCTCTGCTCAAATGAATATGTGTGGCTGTTTTCCTCTTTCCGTTTTTTATAAACAGCCAAACCCGGAGGCTGCATCAATTTTAATTTTATTAATTCTTCCACACGGTTTATATTTTTTGTGCTCCATTTGCTGTTGTTCTTCCGTGGGGTAAAACGGATTGTGTAGCTTATTTCATCTACAGATTTTCTTATTCCGTCTATCCAGCCAAAACAAAGGGCTTCATCGACAGATTCTTCCCAGGTAACACTTGGCTTACCAGAACTTTTTTTATAATAACCTAAAAGTAATTCTTCATTTTTATTATGATTTTGCTCAAACCACTTTCTTAGATGGGATTGATTACTAAAAAACTGAGGCTTCATTTTCCAATTCGTTTTTATTGTATTATTATTTTGAAGTGCTGTTAGATTCAAAATCTAAAACAATTGAGTTCATACAATACCGTTTTCCTGTCGGCGGCGGACCATCATCAAAAATGTGCCCCAGGTGAGCACCGCATCTCCCGCAAAGTACCTCTGTTCTATGCATTCCGAAAGAATTATCTGTCTTATAGATTACACTGTTTTTCCTGATTGGTTCAAAGAAACTGGGCCAGCCGCAGGTACTTGCAAATTTAGCATCCGACCTGAACAAAGGATTTCCACAAGCTGCACAGTAGTAAGTTCCCTTCCCTTCAAAATCCCAATACTTTCCAGTAAATGCTCTTTCTGTTGCTTTTTTCCGGGCAACCTCGTAAACATCTTCCGGAAGAACTTTTTTCCATTCAGCATCAGTAACGTTTAGTTTTGTTGTATCTGTTCTTGAATAATAAGGATTATTGGGCTTTACTAATTGGTTCATAGTATCCTTTTTCTCATTATTTATATTTTGCTTATTCTGGCAGGATGCAATTGAAAAAGTTGTTAAGAGTAATATGATTAATTGAAGTTTCATTTATTATTATTTTTCACCCTCATCAGAAAAACGAATCGATTTATCCCTGTTTCCATCTTTATTATTTTTGACTTTTCTTTCCCCAAAAGTTGCTATTAAACCCGCAGCAAATTCTTTCTTTTCGGCGTCGGTTAACCTTGCATTTGAATGCATCAAAGTATACTGCCACATCGGCATATCACCTTTACTAACTTCCCTGGCAGCTTTGTCACCATTTCCGGGTTTCCAGTCAGACATATTAAAATGTTCTCTTCCGTCATTTACATCGCTTGAAATAATCCAGCTAACCGGTGCAACATACGAATAAGCCGGCCATTTAGTTTCATTGCTGTGACAGTCGAAACAGGCTCTCACTGTGAATGCTCTTGTTTGGGGTGAATCCCATTTAGGTTCTTTAACTATGGGTGGATTTGTTCTTTTAACTGGTACGAACTGAATGAGTATAAATATTATTACAATTATTATTGCTGAATATTTAAAATATTTTGCCTTACCTGATTTTTTAGACGCAGCCATTAATATCCTTTAACTTTATGGAAATTCTATAAAGTAATATAAAGAGATTTTCAGAGGATAGAAAAACCCAATTCCCTCCACATCAGGTCGATTTAATTTAAAGCCGCAGGTGAATTGTTCTACAGCTTTGATTGAAAAGCAAACACAAGCCTTATCGGACTTACCAGCCTTTCAAAATCTGCATAAGACATTTTTATTAATTGAGAATGAGAACAGGCATTAAACACAATTTCTTCATCTTCCGCCAGACTGTTTGCGACAAATACATCAATTCCATAAAGGTTGCCAAACGGCGGCATAGCACCCAATTCGCAATCGGGAAATTTATCTATAAATTCGTGCTCATCTGCCAGACGTACATTATCTGAACCGGTTACTTTCTTTAGTTCATCAAAATCAATTTTGAAAGAACCCGGTAAAACTGCCATTGCAAGCCTGCCGTCTATTTTTACCAATACAGTTTTTGCAATTTCTTTTCCCGGAACATGTACCTTTGCCGCAATTTCCTGTGCAGTATATGCAGGGGAATGAGATACAGTTAAATATCTTACGTGATTTTCATCTAAGAATTCCTTTAATTTTTTTACTGCCATTTTCTTATCTCCTTAATTAAAATTTTTCTGTGCTCACTTAAATTTTTTCAATGAGATTGAGAAACTTCTTATAAGGAATCGCAATAAGGCTTTGAGCTTCGAATGCACCGTTGGAAAGACTTATCATTGAAACTTTTGCGGCGGTCTCTTCATCCGGTGCTTCATAAATATCCAGAAAATCAAATGGACCAAGTAATGCATAATGCTCGATAAATTTTACTTCCGGACATTTTTCTTTAACCTGCTCAAGCCAGTTTCTTCCCAGCTTTGCACGGTCTTTCATTTGCCTGGAAATTTCAGGAGCTAACTTCGTTAGTAATATGAATGTTTTCATGGGCTTCCTCCTCTGTGTATGGATAAATTATTTTTACTCACCATACATCTTAAGCCGAAGAAAGAACCGAATGGTTTAAGGTGTGAACATCTGTAATTTAATCTTTGAAAAGATAAAATTCTACTCCCTTCTTACCATGTGACAAGTGCGTTAAAGAACTATAGCTATTTTTCACATTTTATATATTAATTCCCAAAAAATGATAAGGCTTTTCAAATGGCAAAAAATGTTGCTCAAAAATTAATTGAATCTCATCTTGTTGAAGGAAAAATGATTCCCGGGGAAGAAATAGGTATTAAGATTGATCAAACATTAACCCAGGATGCAACCGGTACTTTAGTGATGCTCGAATTTGAAGCAATGAATATTGAGGGGGTTAAAACCGAATTATCGGCTCAGTACGTAGACCATAATCTTATACAGGAAGATTTTAAAAATCCCGATGACCACCTGTTTTTAAGAAGCGCCTGCAAGAAATTCGGAGTCTGGTTTAGCAGACCCGGAAATGGAGTTAGTCATCCTGTTCATATGGAAAGGTTTGGAATACCTGGCAAGACTTTGCTCGGTTCTGACAGTCATACACCGGCAGGCGGTGCGCTTGGTATGCTTGCAATCGGTGCTGGCGGTCTGGAAGTTGCACTTGCGATGGCAGGAGAACCGCTGTTCATAAAAATGCCTAAAATCTGGGGAGTTAAATTAACAGGCAAGCTTCCCGATTGGGTTTCTGCAAAAGATGTAGTGCTTGAAATGCTTAGAAGACACAATGTTGACGGTGGTGTAAACAAGATAATTGAATATTACGGACCGGGATTAAAAAATCTTTCCGCAATGGACAGGCACGTGATTGCGAATATGGGTACAGAACTTGGTGCAACCACAACTGTTTTTCCTTCTGATAAGGAAGTGAAAAAATTTCTTAAGATACAAAAAAGAGAAAACGACTGGAAAGAATTGCTTGCCGATGAAAAGGCAAAATATGATGAGTATGAGGAAATAAATCTTTCAGAACTTGAACCATTAATTGCATTGCCAAGTAGTCCCGGAAAGGTTGTCCCTGTAAAAGAAGTAGCTGGCAAAGAAATTTACCAGGCTTATATAGGTTCCTCCGCAAATCCCGGCTTCAGAGATTTTGCTGTGCCTGCATTAATAGTTGAAGGTAAACAGGTAAATGATAAGGTTTCATTTGATGTAAATCCTACTTCAAGGCAAATCCTTGAAAATCTTATATCAACTGGATTTCTTGGTAAATTAATTCATGCAGGTGCAAGACTTCACCAGGCAGGCTGTAATGGATGCATTGGTATGGGACAGGCTCCTGCAACAGATAAAATAAGTCTCCGCACTGTTCCAAGAAATTTTCCCGGACGTTCCGGAACAAAAGAAGACAAAGTCTATTTATGTTCACCTGAAACTGCTGCAGCTTCAGCTTTAACGGGAGTTATTACCGATCCAAGGACATTAAAAATGGAGTACCCGAAATTCAAAGAACCGGAGGATATTATAATTAATACAGAGATGTTGCTTCCTCCCGCCAAAGAAAATCAAAAAGTTCTATTGGAGAAAGGACCGAACATTAAGCCTCTTCCTCCTTTTTCTCCTTTACCAAAAAAATTTGAAGGAACGGTTTTACTTCAAGTAGGAGATAATATTTCTACAGATGAAATTATGCCGGCAGGAGCAAAAGTTCTTCCATACAGAAGCAATATTCCTGAACTGAGTAAATTTGTTTTCAGCCAGATTGATGAATCCTTTTATGAGAGAGCAATGAAATATAAAAAACAAGGGTTCTATATTGTTGCCGGGGAAAACTACGGTCAGGGTTCAAGTCGTGAACATGCGGCAATTGCACCACGATATCTCGGATTAAAAGTTGTGATTGCAATTTCCTTTGCACGTATTCACTGGCAGAACCTGATTAACTTCGGTATACTTCCCCTAACATTTTTGAATCCCAGAGATAAAAATAAAATCAAGCAGGGGGATATTCTTTTAATAGAAAACCTTGTAAAAATGGTAAATGAAGGAAATGAAATTTTAGTAATTAATAAAAGCAGGAATCTGAAGATTCAAGCAACTCATTCAATGAGTAAAAGACAGGTTAAAATGATTCTTGAAGGAAGTCTAATTGATTTGGTTAAGAAAAAGTCTAAAAACGAAGCTGGATAATAATATGTCATTTTATCTTGTAAAAGCTGAAGTAAAAAAAGATAAATTAGGTGAGCTTAGGGAAAAATTAATGAATGAAGAATTCAGAAATTTACATCCATTTGGAAGAGCGTTAAATTTTGGCTTAAAGAATGCCAAAGAATATGATGATGGTATAGTTGCCTGGGAAGAAGAAGATCATTGTAATCCCCCACTGGCACAGGAGAAGGAAGCTGTATTAAATAATTATTTTGATAATATAAAAATAGAACTTGTAATTAAAGGGGAAGGCTGGAAAAAAATAAACCATCTCCCAAATGTTTTTAATTCATTGCACAGTTAAAAAAATTCTCAATTGTTTCTTATCACAGTTCAAATCATATCATAAATGATTCATTCATTTTTAGCTAAGATAAAACGCTAAACAATTTCAGGAGAATTTAGAATGAATGAAATATATCGTGTAATGATTAATATTTTTGGTCTCGAAATTAATCATGTTAATTTCTGGCAGATGGCGATGAGAGCTGCTTTTATTTATGTCTCCTCACTAATAATTATAAGATTTGGTAATAAAAGATTTCTTGGTAAAAGCACAGCTTTCGATATTGTAATCGGTATAGTAATAGGTTCCGTTTTCAGTCGTGCTATAAATGGAACGGCTCCATTGTTTGTTACTATATCTGCAGGAATAACGCTTGTCGGTCTTCACTGGTTATTTGCTGTTGTATCTTTAAAGCATAAAGGATTTGGAAGACTTGTAAAAGGTACCACAAGCAGGATAGTTGAGAATTATAAAACCAATAAAAATGAAATGAGGAAAAAGCATGTTTCGGATGAAGATCTTAAAGAACAGTTAAGAATTGAAGCTAACCAGACGACACTTGAAAATATTAAAGAAGCCTACCTTGAAAGAGACGGACAAATAAGCTTCATTAAAGTAAAGAATGAACCCCGGATTTTGGATATTAAGGTAGTAGATGGTATCCAGACAGTAAGAATAAAACTGGAGTAACTATTCAATGTTTTTTATCAAGTTCAATTTCATATTAAATAATTTTTCGGTTATGGAAACATGATAGTAATGAGGATTAATTAATCTTTTCACGCCAGGGTCAAGGCTTTCAATATCATTCATTCTCACTTTTCTGATTTCTTCTATAGAAGGGAAATTGTACATCAGCTTTCCATTTTCCAATATGGATACCAGCAAAGGTTCTATTTTAGAAATATGGCTTTTTTCCATTATCCTTTTTTTACTCTGACTTGTTGCATGGTGAAGAATTAAATTTTCATCTGTCGAAATATTTTCATCATTTAAGCCGACCAGATCGGCATTTGCTTTTTCTTTTGAATTATATATTCGCCAGACTTTTTTATTCCCCGGGTTAGGAATTTTTTCAACCGACTCGGAAATTTTTATTGCAGGAATCCAATCATCTTTTTCATTTGTAACTGCTACAAGCTTATACACGCCGCTTATTGAAGGATCTCCATTGGAAGTAATTAGCCTTGTTCCCACTCCATAAACAAGACGTTTTATTATTCCTTCAGGATCAAGTTTGTATTTTGGGGCTTCATCTGTAATTTGAGATATTATCTGCCAGATATTCATTTCATCAAGCTCATTAGAAAGCACTATTTTTACATCCTCAAATCCGGCATCGTTTAATTGTTTAGCAGTTTGAATACTCAGATACGAAAGGTCGCCTGAATCGAGTCTTACCCCGAGAGGTTTTTGTCCTTTCTTCTTCATCTTTTCAAAAACTTTAATGGCGTTAGGCACACCACTTTCAAGAGTATTTATTGTGTCCACAAGAAGAATAGTATCAGCGGGGTAAAGAGAAGCGAATTTTTCAAACGCATCTTCTTCAGTCATACCAAGAGCCATTAACATTTGTACCAAACTATGGGCATGAGTTCCTTTTGGAGGATAACCAAGAATCTGCGAGATACCGGTATTTGAAGAAAAATCTGCTCCCCCAATCAAAGCAGCACGAACGCCAGCATTGGAACCGCGATCCTGTGCACGTCTTGTCCCGAATTCAAGAAGCATCTGACGCCGACCGGCTTCATTTATTCTGCATGCTTTTGTTGCGATCAATATCTGGTAATTCAGTTGATTGAGTAAAGCAGTTTCAAGAATCTGTGTCATGGCCGCAGGACCTTCAACTACAGTTAAAGGTACATTCGGATGCACAATCCTTCCTTCAGGAATTGCTTTTAAAGTTATTTGATTGAAGTTTCCGTTAGCACGGAACCAATCTAAAAAATCATTTTCAAATACGGAGTTGCCATCACTGTTTTTTTGTCTCTTTAATAATTCAATATCTTCATTGGTAACGTAAGTATTCTGCATCCAGTCAATAAGCCATTCAAGTCCGGCATTTACGCAATAGCCGGCTTTATGCACACCATAGTCGGGGTAATGCCTGAAGAAATGATCGAACTGCACTCTTCTTTCATGAAGGTTCATCTTAAATAATAACTGAGCCATAACAAGTTCATACTGATCTGTATATAAAATTCCTTCAGTAATCTGCTGGTTGAATTTTTTCAGCACCAAATATTCCTTTGAGATTTGATTTCATCTTTAATATAAACAAAAAGAAAAAAATAAAATTGAGCCGGGGTAAATTGAATTTTTAATTAGTTGGCTCATCGTAAAAATTTAAGTAATTACTTTAGTATCTTATCTTTAAAATGAATGAATAAAATAATTGTTGAAACTGAATAAAAGAAAAATTACATTGAAAAAAAGTACTTTTATGCATTTTTTGCAAAACATCTAAAATGAGCAGATTTTTCAGGGTATTAATTTCCGCGATAGTATTAATAATTTCGGGGAATGGTATGTTATTTTGTGTGGTTCACCCCGACTCACTCGAGGCTTTGAATTATTATGATAAGGCAGAAGATTTTGGGCGGAATGTAAAGTACGACAGCTCTAATTTTTATTATGAAAAAGCCTCTGAAATTTTTAAGAAATCAAACATCTGGAGAGACTATATAGATTGTCAGAAAAACATTGGAATTAATTACAGGTATCTCGGCAATTACTCTCAGGCTTTCAATCATCTTAATGATGGATTGGATGCTCTTGGTTTTCTTAATGAAAATCAGGATTCACTTAAAGCTGAACTTTATAACAGCATTGGTTCGGTTTACTATGAGAAAGGTAATTATGAAAAAGCATACAAATATTATCGGGATATGCTTGAAATTAACGAAAAACTATTTGGGACTGAGAACGCTGTTACAGCAAAGGGATTTCATAATGTTGGTTTGATTTATTACAGAACCAGTGACTATGAAAAAGCCCTTGAATATCTAGAGAAAGCTCTTTCTATCTGGAAATCAATTCTTAACGATGATGATCCTCGTATAGGGAATTGTTATACAAACTTAGCTAATGTCTATTTCCTTAAAGGAAACTATTCCAAATCAATAGAATATGATGAAAAAGCTTTAAAGATTTGGAAAGATAAATTAGGCGAAAGCCATCCTTATATAGCGATGAGTTATAATAATCTTGCTTCGATTTATACGTATTATGGAAAATACGAAAAGGCTCTGAGTTACTTTTATAAAGCTATGGATATAAGAAGAGACTATGCAGGAGAAGAATCACCTGAAGTTGCCTTCAGCTACGCTAATATCGGTAATGTTTTCACAAAAATGGGAAATTTTAATAATGCAAAATATTTTTTAAATAAAGGGATAAATATTTATAAAAAAATTGCTCCGTCAAATCCCGAATTAGCCGACGCTTATATTTATGCCGGTAAACTCAAAAGAGAGAAAAAAGATTATAATTCCGCTGTCGCGTATTACGATTCTGCTCTTTCCATTGTCTGGACAGGATATAACCCTGAGCACCCTGACCCGGAATCGTTAATAAAAATGCCATCGGCAAAGCGACTTATATTAGCTCTTGTTAAAAAAGGCAATGCTTTAGCTGAACAAGGTAATATAACTTCAGATATAATTGTTCTGAAAAAATCCTTAAAGGTTTATAAAACTGCTACTGATGTAATAGATAAGCTTAAGAACGGGTTAGGCAGAGAAGAATCCAAACTGATGCTTACCAGGAGGTCATATGAAGTAAATAAAAACGCTGTTGATGTTTCGCTGAAGATTTATAAAATAACAACCAATCCCGAGTTTATTGATTCAGCTTTTTTCTTTGCTGAAAGAAACAAAGCAGAAATTCTATCCGAGTCTATTGCAGACGCTCATGTAAGAAAATATACTGGTCTGCCGGATAGTCTGCTTAGTAAAGAAAATGATTTAAGGGCAGATCTTACATTATATGAAACAAGACTGGAAGAGTCTGAAAAAGAAAATGACTCTTATTCGTTTAATCTGAATAAGAATCAGCTTTTTAACGCGCAGTCAAAATATGATGAGCTACTCAGATTTATTGAACAGAACTTTCCGGCTTATAACATATTAAAATTTCCGGAAAAAATTAATACGTCTGCAGACATAAGACAACTGCTTCCTCCCTATGCATCATTAATCGAATATTTTACCGGGGATTCCTCAATAACCATTTTTGCTTTAACAAATAGTTCGGTAAATGCAGTTACTGTTAACTGTGATTCCACATTTTTTAACGAAGTAAGAAAGTTCAGAGCAGCACTTCAAAAGTTAAATTATATCAATTATTTATCTTCGGCTTATACTCTTTATTTTAAACTCATCGAACCTGTTACAAAATTCATAAAAAATAAAAAAAAGCTTTATATAATTCCTGATGATATTTTAGCTTATTTACCTTTTGAAGCACTGCTGACAAAAAGTTATACAACTCCTTTTAACAGGGATTTTTCAAAGCTAAATTATCTAATTAGGGACTATGAGATAAGCTATCATTATTCATCTGAATTACTAAGGGAAACTTTACTTCATAAAAATGATAGTAAGCAAACATCCTTTGCGGGTTTTGCACCTGTCTTTTCTGATGATAAAAAAGATTTAAATAAAATAGCTTCGGTTATTGATACTAATTTAATCAATTATAGTTCTTTGCGTTCAATAAAAATTCAGGGGAAAAAATATTCTTCTCTTCCTGAAACTAAAACTGAAGTGGAATCTATAGGTGATTTATTCAAGAGTGACAATTATCCCACAGAGGTTTTTATAAATAAAGCTGCCACGGAAAGTGAACTGAAATCAGATAATATTTACAGGTACAAATTTCTTCATCTAGCGACTCACGGCTTTATTAATGAAGAACATCCCGATCTTTCCGGTTTGGTCTTATATGATTCAAATGATTCAACTAAAGATGATGGAATCCTGTACGCTGGCGAGGTTTATAATTTAAATTTAAATGCAGATTTACTTGTTCTCAGTGCCTGTGAAAGCGGGCTTGGAAAGGTGGTTAAAGGGGAAGGTATATATGGGTTAACCAGGGCTTTTTTCTATGCCGGCGTCGATAATATTGTTGTTTCGTTGTGGCAGGTTACCGATAAATCGACTTCTGTTTTAATGATAAACTTCTATAAAAATATCCTGAACGGAATGGATTACTCTTCAGCTCTGAGGAAGATTAAACTTGATATGATCAAAGGAGGCTTGTATTCATATCCTCTTGAATGGAGTCCGTTCATTTTAATTGGGCATTAGCTTCTTATAAAAAATTTTCCCATAACTTCAATGCTTTCGGAGGATTCAAGTTTCCAATAATACAAACCCGGATCCAGTTTAATATCAATCGTAAGTTCTTTCCCGTTTATTAAACTGTTATAAACCGGAATATTTTGATTTGAGAGTATCACAAATTTTAATGTAACATTCTTTTTTGTATTTGCCCATTCAAAGGTTAAAGGCATTTTAACATCTGCTCCTATTGCGGGTGAAACTATTTCAACCGGGGAACCACTCCTGTTATTTCTGTTAATGAAATTTTCCAGGGTTACATTGGCTGCAAAAACATCATGGTCCGGCTCAGTGGTTTGCTGATTATTTTCCGGAATACTCTTCTGTGTTGGTTCAGGTGTTCTTGTAGCCGCATTATCCGATTCCCTTATTGGTTTTTGTCCGGGAGTAAGGTCTGTAATTGTCTGAGGCTGTTCACCAGGGTTAGGTAACTGACTGCCGGATTTCATTGTCAGATAAATAAATATAATAGATATAAAAATTACAATTGCAGCAGCGGCATACCAGTAAATTTTCGTGCTTCTTTCCGGTTTTTCTACTTTGGGAATTACCGGGATTACAGGCGGTGCGGTTAAAGATACCAGCTCAAATGAATCGAGATTCATTATGTCTTCTTCACTATGAATGATAAACATATTCTCCATTTCCATGGAAGGAACACGCAGAATATATTTTGAAAAAACTTTAAGGGCAGCTCTTTCCCTGTTTAACCTTGATGGCAATGATATAAACCTGAGGTTAAAATCAGTCTGGCTTAACTTTGATAATTCAATTTCAACCAGGCCATCCTCACTTTTAAATATTACAGCTTCATCGTCCGGGTTTTCAGGCTGCCTGAAAAGACTAATAACATTTTTCTTTCCGTCAAGTTCAAGATCTTCATCAAATATAAGATCGAAAGAACGTGAACAATCGCTGCACTCAGCAAGATGATTTGAAATAAATTGTTTTTCCTTATCACTTAATTGATCAGAAAGGTTTATATAAGTTGCCAATGTTTGTATAGAAAGATGACTATTTGTTTCATCAAGAAATTTTGAATACTCTATAAGAAAGTTTTCCATTTCATTTACCTTTTTTTATGTACCGATTATTAAGTTTAAACCGGCAGATTACTTTCAAAAAAAATTATTCGGATTTCTCATATTTTCTAAACATCTCGTAATTCAAATCATATTCTTTAAGAAAAGCAAAGAATTTTATTTTAAGTCTTTTGATATTGGCATCTAAACTATTCTCGTCGGCAATATCCGTCCTTGTTTTTTCATCAATCATATTATTCAGCAGCACTTTCTCTCCGGTATTCAGTTGTAGCTTAAAAATATTTATTATGTTAAATACTTCTTCACCCTCGAGCATCTGTTGAGGATCCGGGAGAAAATTAGGTGCTTGATCAGTAATTGATATTCCATCTTCACTAATAATCTCACCATTATTCTGTAATTGACTCTCCGGCTTTTCATTTTTGTATTTTAAAGCTTTATTAAGCTGCACCCGGCATTGAATTTTAATTGCCCCGATAATATATGCTTCCTTATTTTTAACATCATCGGGGAACTTTATTCCCGAAATATTTAAAAAAATCTGGTTCCTGAAATCTTCAAATTCGGTGAAAACTGTTTTACTAAAAAGATCGCGGTATTTTAAATAAAAACGGTTTAAAATTTTATACCCGCGGGTATTATTAGAGAAGTATTTTTCGTTAAGGTCCATCCCGTACTCCGATTTGAGGATAGTTAACAGAAAATTATAAATTGCATTTTTAAATTAATGCTCTGTAACAATAAAGTTAACTATTAAAAAGATCTAAGAAAAATTCCGCCCAGTATTCAGGGAGGGTTTAAATTAATTAAATTGTACCGCCGGTATAATAACCCCGGAAAACAATTGAAGAGATAATGGCTCCAATTACAAAGTAAAGAACCAGGGCTACTACAATTGTTACTACAAAATAACCCACCATTTTATCTTCCGGTACAAGCTTCACTTTCTTTAATCCCATATAAAGCAATACAAGGCTGTAAATACTTGCCAGAGCAGTAAGGAACGAAAGCGAAGGAATGATTTGGAATATTCCTGCTACCCAGGTAGCAGTGTATGCATAAACAGAAATCTTTAATGAAGAGTTTAAATCTTTTAAAGAACCAAAAGATGGAGCTAATGCGTCAATTATCCAACCAAGAACATAAACGCCAACAAGCGAAAGAATATAAGTAAGGATTGTCCAGGTTATAGCAGTACCGATGGGTAATCTTATATTCCCAAAACCACCCAATGATATTCCAATAAGAGAATAGCCGATGAAGCCGGCAACAGCAGGTATTGCTGCGAGTATAACTGCATAACCGGTGAAAAGTTCAGAGGGGGTTGGAGATTCATTGCGGATAATATCCCATTCGGTGTTGGGACTTAGAAGAATATTCTTAGCTCTGTCAACAAGGTTCATAGTTTAACTCCCAATTATTTATAAATATTGAATTAATCAGAGTTTTTTCAATTACAGAACCTTAATCCGGATTAAACTAAATTTATTAATTATAAACTTAACCTAATTATTTCAAATACTCAAAGAAAAACAGTAATTCATAGAGATTTGATAAGTATGGAAATGAATAACCATATTCGCGATTGGGATGTAAGAATGAAGATTCAACTCAATTTTCAATCGAATAATTTGATTTATCAAATATTAATTTTATTCTCGTATATCCAGTTAGGTCACAATCATTATTAAGATAGCAGCCATTATAGAGACAAATTATCCCCCCACGGTTTTATTGTCTAACCAACTAATTTTCAATAATTTTAATGTTAATAAAACAGGAGAAATTTATAAAATAATTTATACTGTAAACTAATTATTTAATTAATCCTTTCAGGGCCTTAATGAAGTTTGCGGTATTAATATTCATTCTGCTTACCTTCCAGATTTACGCACAGAAAAACACAATTTCACTATCCGGGCACATAACAAATGATTCAACCGGCGCCCCGGTAAAAGATGTAAATGTAATTATTAACGGAACAACTCTTGGTACTATTTCCGACAGTACAGGTTATTACTTATTAAAAATTTCCCCGGGCAATTACTCAATTACCTATAGCTGTATAGGTTTTGAAAACGAGTTCAAAGAATTAAAAATTTCCAAATCCCAGCAATCATTTCATTTAAACATATCTTTAGTTCCCAAAGTGTATGAAACAAATGAAGTTAGTGTAAGCGGGAAAACCTATAATCCAATTAATGTACAGGAGATTAAGGAAAAAGATCTGACTACAATGCCCAATCTGTATTCCGATGTAATAAGAGGAGTAAAAATCCTTCCTGGTGTTACATCAAACAATGAGCTAACAAGTGCATACAATGTACGCGGAGGAAACTTTGACGAAAACCTGATTTATTTAAATGGTTATGAAATTTACAGACCGTTTCTGCTCCAACAGGGTATCGAGGAAAATCAATCGATAGTAAACCAGGACATGGTAAGGGATATTCATTTTTATAATGGAGTTTTCCCGGCAAACTTCGGGGATAAAATGTCATCGGTGCTTGAAATTAATTATGAAAATAATTTTGATTCAACTCTTAACGGTACTATTAACATTGATCTGTTGAATACCGGATTAACACTAAAAAGAAAGATCGGAAATTTAAATGTATCCGGTGGATTCAGATATGCCAACCCAGCTTTGTTTGCTAACCGGCTTCAGACAAGCGGAAAGTACTCGCCTCTTTTTTATGATTTTCAATTATTGTCTACTTATTCATTTTCCGAAAACAACTCTCTCCAACTTTTTTTATTAAAGGCATATAACAAGTTTGATTTAACGCCGGATAGCTGGGATGGATATTTCCAGCTTAGCAGAGCCGATATAAGGCAGGTTACTCTTGAATACGACGGCAAACAGTATTACAGCTTTAACAGGAATATTGCCGGTTTAAAATATTTTTCACAATTATCGGATAATCTGGGGTTGGATTTGTCATTCGCATATTATTCTAATAAGGAGAATGAAAATAAAAATCTTGCTGGCAGGGTATATTATTCAGAAGATGCTTATAATCCCCTGGATAACAGGTTATATCTTAAAACTGCATATGATACTGACAATAATGATCTGCAAGTTAATACATATGAATTGAAGTCTGATGTTTCTTATAAATTAGATGGGCATAACGTGCAAGGTGGGATTAATGCAAAATTCTCTAATATGAAAAATAGTTTGGAAGTATCCGCTCACGAGGCAGGTCCTGATACGGTTTTGAATCCTCCTTACACATTAAAACTAAATCAGGATGTAAACTTCAATTCTGTTTCCGGATATTTATTGGATAACATTTACTTTAATGAAAAGATTCAGGCTAATTTAGGAGTGAGAGTATTACAATATTATTATAATAATCAAACACTGGTTAGTCCGCGGATAAATATTAATTATAATCTGAACCCGGATAACAAATTAAATCTAGGTTGGGGATATTATTATCAGCCGCCTTTTTATTATGAACTCCGGGACAAAGATCTTTCAAAAATAAAACCTTTACTAGCTCAAAAATCTGTGCAGTATGTTTTAAGCTGGGAAAATAAATTTAAGCCAACCTCTCAATTGCTGGCCGAAATTTATTATAAAAGATTATCGAACCTCATTCCGTATTCTGTGGATCAGCTAAAGCTTGTTTATGGTAACCAGAATAATTTTGACGGATATGCTTACGGACTGGATTTGCAATACCGTGGCGAGTTAGTAGAGGGAATTACAAGCTGGATTGGGTACAGTTATTTAAATACAAAGGAAAGAGACTTATCTAATAACACTGGTTATCAGCCAAGACTTCTTGACCAGACGCATACTATAAGAATCTATTTGCAGGATAGAGCAAAGCGTCATAAAAATTTCCAGTCGCACGTGGTATTTATATTCGGTTCAGGATTTTTGTTCCATCCTGAAAAAACAGTGACCGACCCGGTTACAGGATTGAATACTATTACCGTTGATTATGACAGAGTCAACACATTTCCTTTTTATTTTCGTGTGGATATGGGATTAACATTCGATTTTAAACTGGGTGGAAATTACAAACTAACAATCAGTCCGGAAGTTTATAATATCTTTAATCAATATAACATTGCATCATATTCATGGTATCATGTTCTGCCGGATACAAGACAACCTGTACCAATTGCAAATATTTACTCAAAAAGATTTTTTAACATTGGGGTGGGATTAAAGTTTTAAGATTGTGCATAAAATAATAGTGGACTGACAGAAATAATTCAACTATGGCTGAACTATAAATTTCTTAGAAGTTCTGATTTAGAATAATATCCCTTTTTATAAGTATTGTTACTGCATCACCATCGTTATTATGGCGTAGCAACCTTCGTAAGACAGGCACTCTGTTTTTGTCCCAAACCCATTCCTGATATCCTGTTATGTCTGTAAAAGAATAACATAATTCTTCATCTAACCTTTCAGCACCTAAATATTTTATTGGATTTTTTAACCAGCTTCCCAGGGCTTTTTGAACTTCCTGCTGATAAGAAAGGGGGAAATAAACCAAATCGTAGACTGTAGTATCCGAGGTTACTAATTCAATCTTCACAAATTTTAATGTGTCAATATAATATTCATTTAGAGGTCTTAACTCTCTGGGAATGCCATAAACAATTAAGGAATCATATTCATTATAGTGGATTGAAGTAATTCCTTCGGATTTCATAATCTCTTTCACTGGAAGTTCCTGAGCTGGAGCTAAAACAGGATTATAAGATGAATATCTGGGCTCTATTGACTGGTCACAGGAATTGAATAACAAACAGGTTGAAATAAATAAAATTAACAGACTTATTATTTTCATTTTTTTTTAATATTTATTTTGCCATAGTTGATTCTTCATCATTTGTAACTATAAGAACGACATAATTCCCATTACGACAAGGAAGTTCAATCGGTGTATATTCAATTTTACTCTCATTCCAGTTTTTGTTCCAACTTTCGTTACTAATATTACTATAATTACGTTTCCATATTTTTACATATTTCACACTAAACGGATCAATCTGATCAAGATATTCGGTTTCTTTAAAAACTCCATTTACATATAAAGTAAAATCTTTATCCTCATCTTTTTCACGAGCCCACCAGGGAAAAATTACTCCTGGAAAATAATACATTAATGCTCTCTCAAGATTCTTTTGACCAAGGCGCTCCAGGTCATCTCCTTTAAGAGACCAGTACGCCGGAATTTTTGCGTATTTTCTTTCGCCGGTAACAGTAACTTCAGCCAGTTCAATTCCGGTTTGCTTAAGAAAAATTCTATATTCAACTTCCTTTTGCTGTACAAGGGATAATACACGTACTACTTTGTCATACCCGAGGTGACTGAAAACAATTGTGTATTTTTTTCCGTCATCCAATGCCATTTGAAAGTATCCATTGCTGTCTGTCGTAGATCCGAATTTTGTACCTCTTATAATAACATTAACATTTGCTAGTGGTTTTGCATTGGAAGAATCGTAAACCCAGCCGCGTATCTTATTTTTATTTACCGGAGTGACTGACGAAGCCATAAATAGTAAGCTTAAGCCAAATACAAATAAAAGGAAAAATCTCTTTTTCATGCTTTTCCCTCTTTAAAAATTTCCCGAAAATTAAGTTGCCCTTGCAACCTTAATACCCTAAAAACTTTACTAAATTAAAGCAATATAAATCAAACGGCAATCTTATTATTGACTAATGAAAAATAATAACCTATTTTCATTATGTTTTATTCAGTTCCCCTTTTTATTTATACCATTTCATAGAAACGGAATTTATGTTCCGGGAGAAAACAAAGTTCTCTCATTTAAAGATCTTAAATGAAGTTTACTTATAGAAATAATATTACTTATACATTAATAATTCTTACGATTTTCGTATTTGCTAACATTAATGCACAACAGATCAAGTTTAAGCATTTAACGGTTGAAAACGGTTTATCTCAAAGTGTTGTTAATTGCATGATTGAAGACCACACAGGATTTTTATGGTTTGGAACAGAGGATGGATTAAACCGGTTTGATGGGTACAGCTTCAGGATTTTTCGTAATATCCCGGGGGATTCGAATTCACTTTCTGATAATAATATCTGGTCTCTTTTTGAAGATTCAACCGGTTTGATCTGGATAGGCACTCAGGATGGAATTTTAAATTGTTTCAATCCTGAATCAGAGAAGTTTAAGCATTTCAAAATAAATTCTGATAATTCATTGAGTGGAAATAGTATTACCTGCACTTATAGAGATGGAGACGGTTTACTCTGGATAGGATCATATAAAGGTGGTTTATACAGGCTCAATATTAAATCGGGAGCTGTTTCTAATTGGCAGAATATTCCCGGAGATACTTCTTCACTAAGTAACAAGTTTGTTACTTCTGTTTATGAAGATTTGCGGGGAAATCTCTGGGTCGGAACTTATAACGGTTTATGCCTTTTCAATAAAAATTCTGCCGAACATCCTTTCATCTGTTTTTATAATAATCCATCAAATATTAATTCATTATCAGATAATATCATCTGGAAAATTTTTCCTTCAACCTCAGATTCTGATCATATATGGATTGCGACATATGATGGGCTTACATATCTGAATACAATAACAAGGCATTTTATTCAAATTATTCCGGATAAAAATAATCCCGACAAATTCAGCAGGAGCATAAGCTCAATCTGCGAAGACAATTATGGCAAACATAAAATTCTTTGGCTTGGAACTTATCAAGGGTTGGTTAAACTAAGATTACCTGACTTAAATACAGATCCATTTCAATGTGAAAAGACGGATTCAATTTTAAATTCAAATAAAAATAATCTGGTATTTAACAGATGGATTAATAAATCCGGAAACATTTATAGTATTAATAACAACCACATTAATAAAATTTTAATAGATCATTCGGGTGTTTTATGGATTGCCGGGCAGAAAGGTATCGATTACTATCCTAAACATAAAGATAAATTTAATTTTTTAGGTTTACACAAATATGAAGCAATAGATTTTGAAAAGTTTAATCTGACAAATGTTCAGGCTATATGTGAAACAGGAAATAATAATATTTGTATAGGAACTTCAGCCGGGTTGTTCATCTTAAGCAATTCTTCAGATAAAGCTGTTCTACAAAAGTATACAGGTTTATCGAATCAGAATATTTGGGCTTTGGATTCAGGAAATAACAATGATGTATGGATCGGAACTTATGGTAATGGTTTGGAACATCTTGATCTGAATTCAAAAAAGATTCGTACCTGGAGCGGTGACTGGTTTGATTCAGCTAACATTGCGAATTCATATGTAAGAGCTGTGTGCAAAGATAAAACCGGTGCTGTATGGATTGGCATGTGGGGTGTCGGATTAAATCGTCTCGATCCTGAAAGTGGAAGAATAAAGAGATGGCATCACGACAATAATAATAGCGAAAGCTTAAGCTACGATGACGTCTGGGTAATTTATGAGGATAGTCATGATAGAATATGGATTGGAACTTACGGCGGCGGATTGAACCTTGCCAGCCAACAAGCAGGAATATATGATTCCGACGATGGAGGAGTTTTTTATAATTGGCAGCACAAACCTGATAATCCTGAAAGTCTCAGCAATAATAATATACTCTCTATTTGTGAGTCTCATATCAATGAAACTAAAGATAAAACTATTTTATGGATTGGTACGACAAACGGGTTAAATAAATTCATAATTAATAATAGCTCATCAGTTAAAACAAAACCGGAAGTAAAAATAGAGCATTACCTGGTGCAGAAGAATAATATTACAAACACGATAAACAGTATTGTGGAAGACGATAATGGTGACCTTTGGATTACTACTAATAAAGGATTAATAAAATTTAGTCCGGTTAAGGGAATACTTGATACATATACTATCTATGATGGTTTGCCAGGGAATGAATTCAATCCGAATTCAGCTTTAAAAACAAATACAAGGGAAATATTTCTTGGCAGTGTTAACGGTCTGAACATTTTTTATCCTGATAGCATTTATCATTCTGATTTTAAACCTAAGGTTATTTTAACTGAGTTTCAGATTTTTAATCAAAATATTCCACTAGGATTTGATTCACCTCTTAAGGTATCCATAAACAATTCAAAAGAGATAATTCTTTCGTTTGATCAAAATGTTTTTTCATTTCAGTTTTCTTCGCTTGACTATAATGCCCCGGAAACAAATCAATATGCTTATATGATGGAAGGATTTGATAAAAACTGGATATATAGTGGAACAAGAAGATTTGTTACGTATACAAATCTTTTTCCGGGCACATACAATTTTAAGGTTAAAGCAACTAACAGTGATGGTGTCTGGAATAATTCACCAACTCAGATTGCAATTATCATTACTCCTCCTTTCTGGGAAACATGGTGGTTCAGGGGTTTAATGATTTTATTTCTTTTGGGGATACTATATTCGATTTACCGATTCCGCTTAAACAGGCTGCTTGATCTGGAAAGATTAAGAATAAAAATCGCATCAGATTTACACGACGATATAGGTTCGGCTTTAACAAGAATTTCAATGGAAAGTGAATTGCTTAACTCAAATATAAATCCGGGAGGAAATAAAGAAGGGTTAGCCAGGATTGGTGCAATGAGCCGTGAAATTATTTCTTCAATGAGCGATGTTGTCTGGTCTATTGATTCTAGGAATGATTCGATTGAAAATTTAATTAACAGGATGAAAGACTTTTCATTTTCCTTATTTTCATTGAAGAATGCTCAGGTTCTTTTTGAAACCGATAATCTGGATTTTAAGAAGAAATTAAAAGTCGATATTCGTCAGAATATTTACCTTATTTTTAAGGAAGCAATGAATAACGCTGCAAAATATTCAAAGTCTGAACAGATAAAAGTTTCGTTGAGAAATTCGGATGGAAATTTTATAATGACTATTATTGATCCCTGTTCTGATTTTTCTCCTCAAAAGTTAACCGGACATGGTTTAAAAAATATGCAGATGAGAGCAAAAAGAATTGGTGGTGAAATTGAATTCATTAAGGAAGATGGATTTAAAATAAGCTTTAAAAGACAAGAATTATAAATAGCCTGCATCTTTATGTAGTTTAAAAATAAATAATTAATAATTAGTGTTAGGCATGATAAGAATAGGAATTGTAGAAGACGATCATATCATCCGTGAAGGAATTCAAAAATATCTGAATTCACAGGATAATTTTGTATGTGACATAGCAGGGGAGAGCTTCGAAAGTTTTCTTCCTGAGCTCTCAATAAATGGACCTGTTGATATTGCCCTGGTCGATATAGGATTGCCCGGCATTTCAGGGATAAACGGAATAAAAATTTTAAGAAAAGAATATCCTGATATTAATATTATTATGCTCACAGTTTATAACGATCCGACAAGAATATTCAGTTCATTGTGTGCGGGTGCTTCCGGCTATCTTTTAAAAAATACCCCATTGGATGAAATCAAAAAATCGATTGAAGTCCTTGATAGCGGGGGTTCCCCAATGTCTCCTGAAATTGCAAGAAAAGTAATTGAATATTTTAATCCCAAAAAATCTGAAGGATATAAATCAGATTTGACTCAAAAAGAAAATGAAATTGTAAATGCTTTGGTTGATGGCTTAAGCTATAAGCTTGTTGCAGATAAAATGGGAATCTCTATTGATACCGTCCGGTTTCATATCAGGAATATTTACCGCAAACTGCATGTAAATTCAAAAGCTGAGGTCATCAGTAAATCTCTAAAAGGAGAAATCTGAAAACACTATCAACACTCTTTAGAATATCAGTTAACAATTGAATTCCTTCCATCTTCCATCATCCATCTTCTATCTTCCCCGCATCTTTATGCGGTTGTCTACTTCAAATTTAATTTTTATCTTAATTTCTAAATTCATCCAATAGTTAACCCGCACAAAATGAATTAAGAATGATAATTAATTCGGAGAATTGAATGATGAAGATATTCAACTATTTAATTATTGGATTTTATTCTGTTTGTTTCGTAATCAGCTATTGTGGATTAAGTTATTCACAAGCATTAAACGGTTCATATACTGTTGGCGGATCATCCCCTGATTTCGCAACATTACAGGATGCAGCTCACGCATTATTTGTCAATGGTATGTCCGGACCAGTTAAATATTAATATCCGTCCGGGAACCTATTTCAGGGAAAGTTCTCCTGGACCTGTACTTGTACTTGATAGTGTAATTACAGGCTTATCAGCAGATAACCGTTTAACATTCCAGCCGGATATTTCAACGGGTGGAAATGTTGATAATGTTGTGTTACAAATTGATTGTGATTCACTTACAAACTATGGAAATGACAGGGAGATAATTTACCTTCATAGTGACTATACAACTTTTCGAAATCTTAACTTTTAAAGATGCAGATTCATTAGAGGCACCAGCGAAATGGCTTATCCGTATAAAAACCCTTTTTCCCAAGCCTACTGTTGATGGAATAGAGGTTGACGGGTGTAAGTTTATTGGTACTCCATATTATGATCAGGGCAGTAACGGCGAGTTCGGGACAACTTATGGAATCGAAGGCAGTAATATTTCACAAGCTTCAGTAACTAACAGTCAATTTAAGAATCTTAATGGTGGGGTGATTTTGAATAGTAATTCAGCAACAATGTGGAGCGTTATCATTGAAAATAATAAGTTTAAGGATCTATTTCCAATATCGTCAAATACAGGGGCGATAAATGGAGGGGCAATTTATACTAATTTCTCCTCAACTATAATAAGAAAAAATTACGTCAGTAATTCCACAGGACGTAATGGGATACAGGTGGAATCTCCAGTAACAGGCATTATTGAGGCAAATTATATTACAGGTAACTTCTGGTCGGGACAACTTTTCATTGAGGGATACAATGTTACTGACTCAATCGTAGTCAAAAATAATATAATCATAGGTGGAGCAGATTACGGGGCAATATATGTAACTACGGATAATACCAGAATTTTTCATAATACAATTAATAATATCAGAAACAGCGGATTGACTCTTTATGTTAGCGGGACCCAATGTAGTGTTATCAATAACATAATCCTGGATTTCAATACAGGGACTACCTTTAGAATTGATAATAATGCTATTGATGTTTTCTCAGATCATAATGTTTTTTACAGATCTGAGACAGTGGGATATTTTGCCCAAATAGCTGGTACGTATTATACAACTTTCGATGACTATCGATTAGCAACAGGAAAAGACCCTAACTCAACTTTTAAGGACATAGAATTCGAGTTTGATTCACTTGGAATACATTTGGATGAATGTCAGGCACAGGATCAGGCACTTAATGGAATACATCTACCAGAAGTCCCCGTCGATTATTATGGAGCACTTCGTGATTCAGTAAAACCATTCGTCGGTGCTGTTGAAGGAGTCCGCTTGCCGTTTGATATGTTTGGTGATCCTTTCAGAACTGCATTAACTGGATTTCCTCTTTGTATAACAACCGGAGATTTTGATCACTCAAATTCAATTGGAATTGCTGTGCCTGATTGGGATAACAGTAAGGTTTTACTATTTCACAATAACGGTGCATCAAGGACATTTACTCAATCAGGAACTGTGTCTACTAATTTTCAACCTTCACTTGTTAAACTATATGACCTGGATGAAGATAATAATCTCGATTTAATAGTTAGTGGAAACACAAATTCCGTAGAAATATTCTGGGGTGATGGAAATGGTAATTTTACAAGTCCGGATATTGTAAATACATTTGGTTCAGTGAGGTCATTAGATGCCGGACCAAGATTTACAAACTTTTCAACAATAATAACTTCGGAAGACGGATTCGAACCATCTACGAGTCTTATCGGTTATATTATGAATTCCTCAGGGAGGGATTTATGTTATGATGTCCAGCGTACTGGCCCTAACAACGATGTAGATACAATAGAGGCGGTTCTTACAGATTTTGTTCTTGCTGATCTTGGTGCAAATGAAAATATGCCTGCGATAGTAGCTCCCGGATTGTTGGGTTCAACAAGCACGATTCCCTATCTTTTTTCGTTCGATGTTTTAGCTGAGTCCGGTTGGACTGTTTGTCAAAATACCAATTCTTTTTTCCATTCAACCGATCATCAGGATCTTTTTCCGGTCGCAGGTTATTATACGAATAGTTCAAGTATAATTACAGGTGATTTCGATGGTGATTCAGATCCCGACTTTATTACAACCGGTTTCGATGATAATTACTGCGTATTTATTAAAAACAATGGAAACTTCACTTTTTCTTCTGACACTATTTTTACTGCTGCAACTAGAGGGCTTGCAGCACTTGATTTTGAAAATGATGGTGATCTTGATTTTATTACGGAGAATAACACGCTTGACAGTTTGGGCATTACAGTTTTCCTTAATGATGGCTCAGGCAATTTTGAAGAGAAAAGAAACTGCTTTCTACCATTTGCAAGCGGTCAGCCATTCGGCGTGGTTGCAGCAGATTTTGACGAAGATGGCAATACTGATATTGCTATGGTTTCCAGATCGCTTGGCGGACTGGATTCTCTATTTGTCTTATATAATCTTGGTGGATTTAATCAAACCACGGGTATCAAACAAGACTTATCGACCAAAGAAATCCCGGAAAAATTTGAACTATCTCAGAATTATCCTAATCCGTTTAACCCAACAACCAATATAAATTTTAATCTTCCATCAGCAAGTAATGTAAAGATATCGATTTATAATATCCTTGGAGAAAAAGTAAGAGAAGTTACAAACGGGCAGTTTTCAGTTGGTGAACATACAATCAACTTTAATGCACAAAACTTAGCTTCAGGAATTTATATCTACACAATTGAAGCAAAAACAATTTCAGGAAAAGGGGATTTTATAACTGCCAAGAAGATGGTGCTTTTAAAATAAATTTTATTAAAAAGCGTATTTATGAAAACATTGCTTATAGCAATTTTCATTTCAATCTTTACAATTGGAATTTTCCCTCAATCTTTGAACGGCAACTATACCGTTGGTGGCAACTCGCCTGATTTCACAACGCTGCAGGATGCTGCACATGCATTATTTGTCAATGGTATGTCGGGTTCTGTTAATATTAATATACGACCCGGAACATATATTAAAGAAGGTTCTCCGGGACCAGTATTATTACTGGACAGTGCTATTGCGGGACTATCAGAGGTAAATCGTCTTACTTTCCAGCCTGATGCTGCCTCGGGAGGAAAAGTTGATAATGTTATTCTTGAGATTGACTGTGAAATTAATACAGGTACCACTGATAGAGAAGCTGCTTTTATTTTTAATGATTATATAACATTAAGAAATTTAACATTTTTTGATGCTGATGTTATGGATACACCGGCTAACTTTCTAATTCGTTTTGGAACCGGGCTGATTTCAGGGAATCCTTCTATTGAAGGTTTGGTAATAGACGGCTGCAAATTGATTGGGGAGACGCCGTTTACAGATCCATTTGACCGGTTGCTTGGAACGATAAATGGAATTGAAGGAAGCAATATTACGGATGCTGTAATAACTAATAACCAGTTCACAAATTTAACTGATGGTATGTCTCTGAATTTTAACTCTGGAATCGGGGATAATGTTGAGATGAATAATAACCGCATAGAAACATTTAATAACTCAATTACTGCCGGTAGCGCAGTTTATGCTGGTTTTGCTAATGTATTTATCAGCAATAACTATATTGATGCGGCACGTGAAGGAATACAGGTATCGGATCCGGCAACAGGGGTTATTGAAGCAAATTATATTAAAGCAAGTGACAATGGTTACAGTGGACTTTTTGTAGATGGACATAATGTAACCGACTCTATGTTAGTTAAGAATAATATTATTATCAGAAAGAACCTTGGAAATTCAATTCAGATTGCCACAAGAAATACAAAAATTTTGAATAATACAATTATAAATACCGGACCTAATAATAATACTAGTGCCCAGATTTACGGAGATTCGTGCACTCTACTAAACAATATAATTTTAACTTATAATGGCAGCACCGTACTAGAAGTCAATAGTGGTACTGCTGGTTTTATTTCAGACCACAATGTGTTTTTCAAAACAGCACAAACCGGATATTTTGCTCACATAGGAGGGGCTTATTATACAACTTTCGATGGTTATCGTTTAACAGGTCTCGATTCAAACTCTGCCTATACTGATGTAACTTTTAATTTCGATTCACTTGGTATTCACTTAGAAGAATGCCAGGCACAGGATTCACGTCTTAACGGAATTCCGTTACCGGAAGTTCCCGTAGATTATTATGGTGCACTCCGGGATTCTGTAAAACCATTTGTCGGGGCAGTGGAGGGTGTACGTCTTCCTTTCGATATGTTTGGTGATCCTTTCAAGTCAAGTCTGCAGGGCTATGCTCTTTCAATTGCACAGGGGAGATTTGAAGATGTCTGGGGTAACGGTATAGTAGTTTCTGATTATGATAATCGTCAGGTTCATATTTTTCATAACAATGGTGTCACAAGAACTTTTACACAGTTAAGTTCCGTATCAACGGGGTTCAAACCAACGGCAGTATGTATATACGATGTTGATGAAGATTCTCATAAGGATCTGATAGTAGCAGGAGATACTTCCGAATCTTCTTTAGAAGTTTTCTGGGGAAATGGATCGGGAAATTTTTCAGGACCGGATGTAGTTGAAACGGATGGAAGAGTACGTTCTATTGAACCCGGACCAACATTCACAAATCCCGCATTTACAACTATAGTAACAACAGAGGATAATGGGTTTCTGCCTTCAACAAGTTTTATAGGATACACTGCGTGTACTGCAGGTCGACAGTTATGCCATCAGCTTACAAATGAGCCGAATCCTCCTGATACAATTTATGCGGTGTTAGATGATTTTGTTCTTGCAGATGTAGGTGGGGTAGGTAATGTTCAATCCATAATCGCACCTGGAATTTTCGGATCATCTAATCCAATTCCTAAGTTATTTGTTTTTGAAATTCAAACTCCTTTTGATCCAGCTTCAGTTTGTCCGGATGCACAAACTGATTTCTGGCTATATAATAATGAATTCAATTTTCCTGTGACTGGTTACTATACAAATATTTCAAGCATAGTTTCCGGTGATTTTGACGGGAATGGAAATACCGATTTTATAACAACAGGTTGGGATGATAATTATTGTGTATTTATAAAAGGAGACGGGAGCCTTAGCTTTACTGCCGATACAATTCCTTCTTCAGCTACAAGAGGTCTTACAAAATTAGATTATGAAAATGATGGTGACCTTGATTTTGTAACAGTCAACAATACTCTAGACAGTGCAGGAATAACGGTATTCCTTAATGATGGTGTTGGAAATTTTACTGAAAATAAAAATTGTTTTTTTCCGTTTGCAAGCGGACATCCTAACGGGATAGTCTCGGCAGATTTTGATGGGGATGGATTAACTGATGTAGCTGTTATTTCAAACACCGCAGGAGGAGGAGATTCACTTTTTGTATTATATAATCTTGGGGGATTTAATCAGACTACCGGGGTAAAACAACCGTTAACTTCAAAAGAAATCCCGGAAAAGTTCGAACTATCTCAAAACTATCCTAATCCGTTTAATCCATCGACCCGAATAAATTTCAATCTTCCTTACGCAAGTAATGTTAAAATATTTGTCTTTAACATTCTGGGGCAAAAAGTAAAGGAATTATTAAACGAACAAATATCTGCAGGAAAGCATACAATAAATTTTAACGCAAATAACTTAGCATCAGGCATTTATATCTATCAAATAGTGGCAGATACCTCTAACAGGAAATACACTTTTCAGAACTGATAAGAAAATGATTCTGCTGAAATAGATATTAAACTAAGCTAAAAAAAATCATCTCCCGGATTAATAAAAAGGAACAACCATCAATTATTCCGGAAGATACTTTTTCCCATCAACCATCTTCTATAATCCCCTTCCATCTTCCCCCGCATCTTTATGCAGTAGCAACAGCTGAATTTATTCCATAGAATTCTCCAAAAGAATTAATCTAATCAGCACATTTTAATTGGAGTAGAAATTATGCAAACATCAAGATTTGTATTAACTGTAAAGACTTTAACAGGTTTGTTTATTCTTTGCTTCAACATAGTTTTTTCTCAGCCAATGAATGGCAGTTATAGTATCGGAGGTTCATCCCCTGATTTTATAACACTTCAGGATGCTGCTAACGCACTAAAAACCAACGGTATTTCAGGACCTGTTACTTTCAATATACGACCGGGAATTTATATGGAAGACAACGGGGCAAACTCTGTTATGATACTCGATAGTATTATTGCAGGTATATCGCCTTCAAATCGAATTACGTTTCAACCGGATGCAACAGCCGGAGGGAATGTAAATAATGTAATTCTTCAATGCGATTTCAATGTAAACTCCAGCTCATCAGAAAAACAAATAATAAAAGTGGAAATAGATTATACAACAATAAGGGATATTACTCTTAGAGATATTGATTCTCTTGATACACCTGCTTCTTATCTAATAAGAGCAGAAGGTGTCACCAATGTAAATAACACTGTTGAAGGGTTAATTGTAGAAGGGTGCAGATTTATTGGAACTTCGTATTATACTCAGGGACAGCAGTATGGCACTGATTATGGCATATATTCTGAATTTCTCGCTACGGCGACAGTTACCAATAACCATTTCACCAATTTTATGCGAGCTGTTGGGTTAGATGCCGAAACAGGAGGAGCCAGCAGTGATTCTATAATTGTTGAGAATAACAAATTCGATCATCTCTACCTTGGTTATACCGGTGCCGGTGACGCATTAGGTTCTGCAATTGAAATTGAATTCCCACACGTACAAATAAGAAAAAATTTTGTTTCAAACTCAGCTGGAGCCAGAGGAATTTATATTGTATGGCCTGAAGATGGTAAAATTGAATCGAATTATGTCCAGGGATTTTTTAAAGACGAAATGAATTGCGGTTTGAATTCAGCCTCGCAAGATCGCACTGACTCGCTGATTGTTTATAATAATGTTTTAATTGGTCCTGGTGAATATTCAACATTAGAGGTCCGGACAAGAAATACTAAAATATTTCACAATACAATCATAAATACCGGGGGAAATAACGGACTCTGGGTAACAGGTCAAAATTGTACAGTGATTAACAATATCCTCAAAGCTTCATCAAATACAATAGTGGCATACAACATAAACGGAGCTCAGGGTATTGTTTCCGATCATAATGTGTTCTTTAAAAATCCGGGCTGGTATTTTGCTCAGGATGTTACAGGTAATCTCATTTTCACCTTTGAGTTTTACCAGACAGAAACAGGACTTGATTCTAATTCAACTTTCACAGATGTAGCGTTTGATTTTGATTCACTCGGGATTCATCTTGATGAATGCAATGCCCAGAATGATGCGCTAAATGGTATTCACTTAAATGAAGTCCCATTTGATTTTTACGGTGCATACCGGGATTCTGTAAAACCTTTTATCGGAGCAGTGGAAGGTGTAAGGATTCCATTCGATATGTACGGTGATCCATTCAGGACAAGCTTAACCGGTTTTCCATTGTCAGTGGCTTCAGGTAAATTTGATAATCCTTCTTTGCCGGGAATTGCTGTTCCTGACTGGGACAACAAAAAGGTTCTTCTCTTCCACAATAACGGGGCTACAAGAACCTTTACTCAAACAGGAACAGTTTTCACCGATTTCCCGCCCACATTGGTCAGGCTTTTTGATCTCGATAAAGACAATAAACTGGATTTAATAGTTGGAGGAGACACAAATGCAGTAGAAATTTTCTGGGGAGACGGAAACGGAGGTTTTTCAAGTCCTGATATCATAGGAACATTTGGAAGAGTAAGATCGCTGGACCAGGGACCAAGTTTTACCCCTGATATTTCTACTATTATAACTACAGAGGATAATGGATATCTTCCTTCAACCAGTTTTATCGGGTATATAATGAATACAACCGGAAGGCAGCTATGTTATGATGTCCAGCGCAGCGGTTTAAATAATGATGTTGATACCATTTACGCAGTGTTGAATGATTTCGTCCTGTCTGATTTAGGAGCAGGCGAAGGGATGCCTGCCATTGTTGCCCCGGGTCTGTTTGGTTCCTCTAATGCATTACCCAGGTTTTTTGCATTCGATGTTGAAGCCCTGGGTGGGTGGGTTCTCTGTCAGAATACAAATATATTTTTCCATTCGGCTGATCACGAATATGACTACCCGACAACCGGGTACTATACAAATTCATCAAGCATAATTACAGCAGATTTTGATGGAGATGGCGACTATGATTTTATAACAACGGGCTGGGATGATAATTATTGCGTATATATCAGGAATGAAGGTGATTTCAATTTCTCTGCTGATACGATACCTTCTTCTGCAACAAGAGGATTAGTTGTGCTGGATTATGAAAATGATGGAGATCCGGACTTTGTAACTGTGAATAATACACTCGATAGTGCGGGGATTACGATATTCCTAAATGACGGTTCAGGTAATTTTACTGAAAAGAAAAATTGTTTCTTCCCGTTTGCAAGCGGTCATCCAAACGGAGTTGTGGCAGCAGATTTTGATCAGGATGGTAATACAGATATTGCGGTTGTTTCAAGAACACCATTGGGTGGTGACTCTCTATTTGTTTTATATAATCTAGGAGGAATTAATCAACCCACAGGCATTAAAAATAATTTATCATCAAATGAAATTCCGCAAAAGTTTGAACTATCACAAAACTATCCTAATCCATTTAACCCGTCTACAAAAATAAATTTTAACCTGCCAACAGAAAGTAATGTAAAGATATTTGTTTATAACATCCTTGGGCAAAAAGTAAAAGAGCTTGTGAACGGACAGGTATCGGCAGGTGAACATACAATCAATTTTAATGCACAAAATTTGGCTTCTGGAATTTATATCTATCAGATATTAGCTGAAAATCTTACAGATAAAACACTTTTCAGAACAGCTAAAAAAATGATTCTTTTGAAATAGATAATTATGAGGTATATATATGAAAATATTTTTAACAGTAATTTTAGTTACAGGATTTGCAAAAGGGATTTTTTCTCAGCCATTAAATGGCTCGTACACTGTGGGGGGACATTCCCCGGATTTTACAACACTTCAGGATGCAGCTAATGTATTGAAGACCAACAGTATTTCCGGACCTGTTACTTTCAATATACGACCGGGAATTTATATGAAAGACAACGGGGCAACTTCAGTTTTAGTGATGTTAAGTCCGCCGGTACCTCTAAAAATTGAATTGGAATGCAGCTAACTTTCCAAGCGGAGTTTATTTTTATCAATTAAGAGCACGAGGTTTTGTACAGACAAAGAAGATGATACTAATTCGTTAATATGCTTTACTTCAATTTAAATTTTAATTGTTTGTTTTCCTCTCTTTCAAAGTTCCGGGCTCAAATTGAAATATTGCAGCTGAAACAGCTAAATTATCTTTACTAACAAAGTGCATAAAAATTGGAACTACTTCGCCGTTATAAGCATCAATGCCGGTATAATCACCAAAGAACACTTCAGAATTACATTCAAACGGCTCAATATTTATTTTATAATTCTTAAATGTCTTCCCGCCGTCAACGCTTCTTGCTAAAGTAACTCCGGTTTTAGTACTATCTAAATCTCTACGATCATAAAATACACAGTTTACAGAGCCATCAGTCGGATCAACAGACATCCAGGTAAAAAATTGATCTTTCCCATTCCCAACAGAATCATCATTTACACGTACCGGATTAGACCAGGTTTTTCCACCGTCTCTTGAATACTTTATAAAAACATCAGGATCACCATTGCGGTCATCAACCCAATTAACGTAAATTGAACCATTGTATTTGCCTTTACTTAAATCAACTTTTGTAACAGGCGTTCCGTTAGACCGTGAAATTCCTTTTATATCAATATCCCATCCGTTGTGAATATATCCAAACACTTCACTTTTAGAAAAAGTCTTTCCCCCGTCAAGAGATTTTGTAAACTCAAGTCCGCGCGGTCCTCCCCAAACAACATAAACTTCGCCTTTAGGACCAACTGCTGTAATTGCACCTTCAACAGTATTATCGCTGTCAAGACAATCACCGCCATAAGTTGAAATTCTTAAATGCGGAGAAAAAGTTTTACCACTGTCAATTGATCTTGAAAAATAAATCTGAGAGGAATCGGCAGGATTTTTACTTGCATATTTTTCAAAGTGAGTCCATGCTAAATAAACATTATTTTTATAAGATGAATTAGGAGCGTTATCAGTTGCAACATAAGGTTTGTCTTCCATCGGGTCGCACGTATTTATATGATCTACAACAAGCGAGTGCTGGTACCACGATAAACCGCCATCAGTTGAAGAGCTAACATAAATTCCCGAGGAAGGTCTTTCTTTTGAATAACTCCGGGATAAATCAAAGAAGGATAAATAAGAATGATAAACCGTACCTTCAGATGAAAAGGTCACCCCGTCATCCCCTTGAATTCTATTTTCCGGGTTATTTGTTTTGATCTTTAACCAGGTCTTTCCGGTATCTTGAGAAATATAAGTGCTGCTTTCTATGTAAGGAAACTTTTTCAGCATAGTAATAAAAGCAGCAACTAAGTTCTGCGGACTTTTGGGGTTAATGGCAATTGTAACTTCGGCGGGCTGATAATCTTCCGGATGACTTACCCGATACACTTTATTAAACTGAGCAAAGCTTAATCCGTTTAACATAAAACCTATTATAAGTAAAAACATTTTTACTTTGTTATGCAACATTTTCATTCCATAATAAAATTAAAGGAAGATCTAATTTTAATTATTTACAATTTAATTTAGAAAGAAAATTATTATTATACTAAATACAGTAAGCACTGTTTATTCATCCTTAAAATGTGGAATTAGTCTGTTGATTAAAAGATGAATTCGGACTAAGTTATAATCGTTCTCTAAAAAGATTCAGAAGGGAACGGTACATTGGGAAATCAACATTACAGGAGAGAAGCATCAATGAAATCATCATTCATCTTAATAATATTCTTGTTTATTTTTTCATTGCAGCAATCTGATTTTGCACAGGGAGAAGCGGCAGTACCATTTTTATTGCTTCAACCCTCGCCATCATTAAGTGCATTGGGGCAGACGGGGACGACGCTACCAACAGAAGACCCTTTTGGGTTTGTCTGGAATCCTGCCCAATTAGGTTATTCCAGTCAGAAAAATAATCTTTCGTTTATTTTCTATCCTTCAAAAGTCGATTGGTTAAATCTTTCAATTTCAGGTTATGAATTAAAAGGATTAGCTTTCAATGCCGGTTACGACTTTAAAGAATTGATTGGTATTCCATTAAGCATTGGTTTCGGATATTCCAAAACAGAGTTTGATTTCGGTACATTTTATAGAATGGATGAATTGGGAAATATTCTTGGTACAGAAACACCAAAAGATTATGATAATCTTTATTCCTTAGGAGTAGGGATAGACTACATCATTCAATTAAGTGCAGGGTTTACTATTAAACATATCAATTCAACTGTTGTTGATTTCACTACCCTTGATTCAATACAAAGCGTCACTAAAGAAAAAACAGTAAATGATTTCGGCATACTATTAAATGTTCCTGTATTAAGATTAATAGATGATAAATATAAATTTAAATTGGATAATGATGATGTGCTTAAGCCTGATTTTAATTTTTCTCTTGGATATTCAAAATCCAATATTGGTGATTCCATTTACTATGTTGATCCTGCCCAGGCTGATCCGCTGCCGAGAATTGATAGATTGGGATACGGTATTTCAGCAGGATTAGATTTCATCACAGATGATTTTAATGTGAAAGCAATTAATTTAGCTTTTACCGCAGAAGCAGATGATATATTAATTAACAGTGATTCGACAGGCTGGTCATATCAATCTACATTAAGTGATCTCAGGTTCTGGAGAAACATTATCGACGTAGAAGGTGATGGAAGAATTGTTTCTCATGCCGGTTTTAAAATTGATTTGTTCGAAACCTTTTCCTACAGCACAGGTCATTTTACCGGGCGCGATTTTGGTATGAGAAAAACAAATGGTTATGAATTGCGGGCTAAAGGATTATTCAAACTCTATGCTTTGTGGGCTAAAAATCCCATTACTGATTTCCTCGGAGATCATTTTGATATAATTTTTTATAATACCAACTTCTTTGCCGGGCACGAATTTGAAACTAAACTAACAGGGCTTGCATTTTACATTTACAATCTGAACGGGTTTTTCTAAACGGAAGGAAATTATAATTGAGGGGAGCAGTTATTACTGCATCCCCAATTTGACTAAAGAATATATTTACTCAAGTCCCTGTTCTTAACAATTGATTCAAGCCGGTCTTTCACAGTCTCTCCGGTGATTACAACTTTATCCTTTGGTAATTTATCGGGAACATCAAACAGGATTTCATCAAGGAGTGTTGTAAGTATTGTATGCAATCTTCTTGCGCCTATGTTTTCTACCGCTTCATTAACTTCTGTTGCAATTCGTGCTGTTTCCCTTATTGCATCATCAGTAAATTCAAGATCAACCCCTTCAGTCTTCAGCATTGCCTGATACTGTTTGAGTAATGCATTCTGAGGCTGGGTTAAAATCTGGACAAAATCATCTTCGGTTAAGCTTTTTAATTCCACTCTTATCGGGAATCTTCCCTGTAGTTCGGGAATTAAATCAGATGGTTTGGAAACATGAAAAGCTCCGGAAGCAATAAATAAAATATGATCAGTTTTTACTGTTCCGTATTTTGTATTAACATTCGAACCTTCGACAATCGGAAGAAGATCACGCTGAACCCCTTCTCTTGATACATCCGGTCCCTGTCCTTTGCCGCCGCCGGCAACTTTATCAATTTCATCTATAAATACTATTCCTGAATTTTCAACTCTTTCGATAGCTTCTTTCTGAACAGTTTCCATATCGATTAATTTCTGAGCTTCTTCCTGTGCGATAATTTTTTTAGCTTCAGAAATTTTTGATTTTCTCTTCTTCCTTTTTTTAGGCATCATATTGCCCATAATTTCCTGGAAATTTATTCCCATATCATCAAGACCAAGCGGACCAAGAACTTGCAATCCTATATTAGAATTTGCAGAAGCATCAAACTCGATCATCTTGTCGTTCATTTCCCCGCTTTTTAATTTTTCACGCATCCACTCACGCGTTTTCTGATTTTGGAATGCCTCACTATTAACCTCTTCCTCCGGGTTGCCTGCCGGAGCAGGTTTCTTTACCGGTGGAATAAGTATATCTAGTATTCTTTCATCTGCAAGTTCATCAGCTTTTGCTTGTACCGCATCAGTTTTTTCAGATTTAACCATATTAACTGCGTAGTCTGTAAGATCGCGGATCATCGATTCAACATCTCTTCCTACGTAACCAACCTCTGTAAATTTAGATGCTTCAACTTTTACAAAAGGTGCATTTGCAAGTCTTGCAAGTCTTCTTGCTATTTCAGTTTTCCCAACGCCGGTTGGACCAATTAAGATAATATTATTAGGAAGTATTTCTTCCCTTATTGTATCTTCAACCTGCTGTCTTCTCCACCGGTTTCTCAAAGCGATTGCAACAGCACGTTTTGCTTCATGCTGCCCGATTATAAAACGGTTCAATTCCTTAACTATCTGTGAAGGAGTATATTCTTTATTCGCTTTTTTCATTATTCTCTTTCTATTTTTCAATTACTTCAACGTTTATTTTGTCATTTGTATAAATACAGATTTCCGAGGCTGTTTTTAAAGCTTCTTCTACAATTTCTTTTGCCGAAAGTGTACTGTATTTTTTCAACATCTTCGCTGCAGCCAATGCATACATTCCTCCCGAACCAATTGCAACGATATTATCATCAGGTTCAATTACATCTCCGTTGCCGCTGACAACCAGGGCTTTATCGGCCGTAATAACCGCGAGCATTGCTTCAAGCTTACGGAGATATTTATCGGTCCGCCAGTCTTTAGCCAGCTCAACAGCAGCGCGCGAAACATTCCCGCGATACTGTTCCAGCTTATCTTCAAATCTTTCCATTAAGGTGAAAGCATCTGCGGAAGCACCGGCAAACCCGCATAAAACACTGCCGTTTGCTATCTTCCTGACTTTCATTGCATTGTGTTTCATTACTGTATTACCAAATGAAACCTGACCGTCCCCGCCCAAAGCTGCAACTCCGTCGTGAACTAACCCTAAAATAGTTGTTGCCTTTATTTGTTCCATTATTATATTTGCTCCTTATTCAAATTAAAACATCTATACAATTTAAACAGCATTAATTAACTGTTCAAATTCAAAGGAAATAAATCACCTGCCGGAGATTCTGAAAGGAAATATCCGGGGAACAGATTTTTTGTAAACCTGGTATTTCTCCCCGAATGTTTTTAAAAGTTTTTTCTCTTCGAAAAATGATCCTGCATAAAAATAAACAACTATGCATATAAAAAAAGTGAGATAAAAGATATCCATTACCGGGCGGAACAGGAGAAAAAGTATTGAAAAAAAATAAAGAGGATGCCGGGAAAATTTATAAGGACCTTCGATTCTTAAAGTCAATCTTTCATCCGAATCCTCAATCTTATATTCTCCTTTGAACCATCTTATTACCTGGTTTATTCCAAGGAATTCAAGGCTGCTGAAATACCTTAGTGTCCAGATTATTCCTGCCAGACTTATAAACTGCGGAATGAGAATTATCAAATCCCAGGGTGTTTGTAAATCATAAATTTTTTGATCGGGATGAGGCAGGAGCTCATACATTAAATAGAAGAAAAACAGGGCGATTAAATTATAGGTTATTCTGTAAAATGCTATTAAAGTCCCGATTTCCTTTACAAGCTTTTCTTTAAAATTTACCGGACGCAAGAAATGAATGTAAAAACCCGAATAAGCCAAAAACAAGAAAGATTAATAGAACCTCACCGGCAATTATCATAAAGATTTACGAAGACGTGCTATAGGTATTCTCAGTTGTTCACGGTACTTTGCTACTGTTCTTCTTGCTATGTGAATACCCTCTTCATTAAGAATCTCAGCAAGCTTGTCATCACTGTGAGGAGAGCCCTTATCTTCGCCATCGATAATTTCTTTAAGTCTTTCTTTAATATGTTTGTTTGATACTTCTTCACCGCTGTCGGTTGCTAATCCCTCACTGAAGAAATATTTCAGTTCGTGAATTCCCATCGGGCTTTGCACATATTTCCCGTTTACAACACGACTGATTGTTGAAATATCCATATTAATTTCTTCGGCAATGTCTTTATAAATCATTGGATGGAGAAGCTTTGGTCCCTTCTCGAAGAATTCATATTGTCTTTCAAGAATTGCGCGCATAATTTTCATCAGGGTTTCTCTTCGCTGCTGAATGCAAGCAATAAACCATTTTGCGGATTCAAATTTTTCGCGAAGAAATTTATAAGTTTCCTTTTCCCTTGGGGTTTTCTTGCTCTTTTTGTTTGCATCGAACATTTCAAGGTAGGTTCTGCTTATAGTAACAGAAGGCATGCTTCTATCGTTCAATGTTATAACAAAATTATCATCAACTTTTTCTATTACAAAATCAGGGGTGATCTGGTTCATTTCAACAGATTCAATATTTCCTTCGCCGGGTTTCGGGTTAAGGCTTTGAATGAGATCGATTGTAACTTTAAGGGTTTCGTCGGTAAAATTTAATTTTTGTTTTATTGCATCAAATCTTCTTTTTGTGAAGTCATCGTAACATTGTTCAAGAAGCTGCTCTGCGAGATAAGTGAAGTAAGGATCATGATCGGAGTATTTAAGCTGAACCAGCAGGCATTCCTGCAAATTTCTTGATGCAATTCCCGGGGGATCAAAACCCTGTATTCTTTTTAACAGGTTTTCCGATTCTTCCTTTGAGATATTTACATGATCAAACATCACGAGTTCTTTTAATATATCTTCAAGGCTGCGTTTTAAATACCCATCTGCATCAAGGTTACCAATAATTTCTTCACCAAGCATGAACAAATCATCATCAAGATTAAGCATTGTTAACTGGTTTAATAAATGCTCTGTAAGGGATTCCTTTGCAGGTGCAAGCGGCTGGTATACTTCATCATCTTTACTCCTGTTCGCACGGTCTCCTTCAAAATCCGTATCATTCATAAAGTCTTCAAGTTCGAATTCCTCTTTATCGAAGTCTTCAAATTCATCATCGGCCCCGTCTTCTTTTTCTTTTTCTTCCTTTTCCTGTGAAACTTCAATTTCCTCGTCCATCACTTCTTCAAGGATCGGATTGATTTCCAGTTCAGTTTTAATCCTTTGCTCAAGTGCAAGTGTATTTAGCTGAAGCAGCTTCTGATACTGGATTTGCTGCGGCGACAGCTTTTGCTGCTGTGATAGTTTTTGACTGAGAGTTAGCATATTCTATTCTATTTTATCCTTTAATGCCGAGTACCATTTTCTGCCGTATTTTCTTTCAAGGGCTTCTCCACAGAATTCGGCAATTGTTATATTTTCTTCTTTCCCTTTTTTTAATGCAGGGTCGCATTCACTGAACTTTTCATACCTTAAAATTTCATTTCCGAACTTCGAAATTCTGATCGGAAACAAATGGCAGGATACCGGTTTTCTAAAATCGGTTTTACCATCAAGGTAGGCTTTTTCTATCCCGCATTTCGCAATTTCATTTTCGTAATAGACAAATACACAAGCTTTATTACCAAGACTATTGGTCATCAATTCTTTATGCTTGTATATGTAAAAACCTTCCTTTTCAATCTGTTTTTTATGTTCTTCCGGCAAATAAGGCAATACTTTAGGTAATATGTCTGCAATTATTTTTACTTCTTCTTCGTATAATGGGGCTCCGTATTCGCTTTCAAAAGTACAGCACGCTCCTTTACATTTTTCCAGATCGCAGGAAAAATGCGTTTTTAGCACTTCTTTCCTTACTTCTATATCTTCTACCGGTACAATATTATTTAAAAACATTGGAATAATTTTTGTTGTAAGATAATAATTAGTTGGATAATACGAAAGTTTAAAATTTAATTATTGATATAGAATTTGAGGAATGTTATTTGATTTAGAATAAAACTAATGTCGTGGTAGAAATGGACAGAAAAAAGGGGAAACTATTGATTTGATTGAGAACTACTATTTCAATTCCCAATTGAATTTTCTTTTAGTATCATTCAATGGTTCCAGTTTATCAATATATTTACAGCTACCATCAATTCTAAAAGAACAAAATTCAGGCTCACATCTTGGGATATCTTTTAAGCAATTTGCTTTAAATATTTCTTTATTTGATTCATCGAATGAATCATGTATGATTTCAATTGTTTTTTGGTTTTCTTTTAATAATGAAATCAATTTGTGTAAATGGGTATTGCTTTCCTGTGGCATATTCAATTGTTGATATATGAACTATTAGATTCAAATAGTGTATATTGAGTTTTCTTCAAATAAGCTGAAATTAATGTGTCCAATATACTTTTAGCATGAATAAATACATCATGTTCATTTCTGGAAGCATCAATCTTTTGAATAAAAATAGCCTCCATATTTTGAAAAATTACTTTCGCAGCTTCTAATAATTCTTCTTGCTCAAAATGATTAGGAATATCATTCCTGGAAGTCATAATTCGGCTTAACCCCACACGCACGGAACACTCGAGAACTAAAACCAAGTCCGGTTTAATAGCAATTTTTTCATTTTCTCTTCTTATAAAATCCGGATCTAATCCCCTTGCTCCTTGATATGCAATTGATGAAAAATAATATCTATCTAAAAAAACTATTTCCTTTCTTTTTAAAGCTGGCTCTAAATTATTTCTACGATTTTCTTTTCTATCTTCAAGAAATAATAACATTTCATCCATTGCAGTATATGAATCACGTCCATAAAGTGCTAACTCTTTAATTTTTTTTCCATATTGACCATCAGTAGGCTCTTTGAATTTTGAACATTTATAATCTTTATTTTCATAATAAGATTGGAGATTATTAACAAGTGTAGTTTTACCGGCTCCATCAATACCTTCAATGGCAATTAATAATCCTTTTTTCAGTGAGTATGTCATAACAAAAGAGATAATTATATAACAATGCTTAAATATATATGAATGGATTTTATTTTCCAAGAAATCACTTGGTAAAATTGATTAGCTTGATTTTAATATTAATAATACATTTAATCTAAGAAAATAAACTAGCAATGAAGGAGTAAACCTTTGAAGCTAATTCCACCAATCCAGCAATTGTAGCAACTCTATTTATATTTTCCCATAGACTTTGAACTACTGTTTTATTTGGTGTTTGTTTTGCTAATTGATCTTGAAGACTATCAATATCTACTACCGCATCTAATTTTTGATTTTCTGTTAAACTTGGTGATGCCTTAATTTGATTTCTTAATTCTGACAATGCCTCTCCAATCTGCTGATATTTTGCATTGATCTTATTACCATTGCCAAGAGTAATAATATTTTGCCCTGTTGCTTCAATTTTAATTCCTTCAAATCTGTCAGGAGTAAATTCACTCGGACCACAAATTTTATCAATTCCAGCAGCAGTAATAATATAATAACTTGTTGTAGAAGGTATAACTCCGCCTTTAGGTGTCGTATAACTTTTCGCTATTGATTGATCTTCTACCCAACCTTGACTTAATAAATATGTAAGGTTACTCTGAACCTGTTGAATTTTTAATCCAGGGGAAGCCTTCAAATCAGCTCTGATTATACTAATTGTTGCGGCTGCCCCAATACTTTTACCACGGCGACTTGTTGAATTTTTATTTCTATCATAAAAATATTGTAACATTATTTGTCGAATTTGGTCATCGGATAATGGAGGATATTTCACTTTTTTACTCATACCAACTCCTATAGTTGTTTTTTGATCTTATTGTTTTAAGTCTTGCCTGATATCATAAAGCAGCTTTGAAAAATAAAAAATTATAATTTCAGACAGATGCTTAGTACCAATTTGAGCTACATTCATATCAAATGTCTCCATCGACTACATTTGTGACGGAACCTTGAATAATGTCAGCCATAAAACATCCTTAATTTGTTGATTGAATTTTTGTATCGACAATAGTAAGAGATTCATTTTTTTTAGTTTCATTCTCTGTCTTAGTCGGTTTATTTCTTGAGCCTTTATTCCAAACTCTTGAGATTTTCTTTTGAGCGTCTTCAGCTTTTTCAGTTTAGACAAGGATTATTAATAATTATAATCTATTTATGTTCCTGATAACCTTTTGGCCCCTCATATTTATCAAGCTCTTCTAATTTTTTATAAATAATTTCGATACCTTCTGCTAACTTTTCGGCATCTTCTTTCTTAGTTACAAATGCGAAACCAGCTTGACTTCCCTGTAAGGCTGATTTAACAATTTCAACTGTTGCTTCTAGGACTGTCATGATATATTCCTTTTTTTGTTAATTAATAATATCTCAATGATGTTTTTCCTGTTTTGATTAAATACATTAAAAATTCCTTGCCTATATGTGTAATACATATCAATCCATTGTTATCAGTTATTACTTTATTCATAATCAAAAAATTTAAATAATCATTATAACTATATTTATCAAAAACATTAGGAAATCGTGTTGCAGCATCATCATAAAATGATTTTAATTCCTCTTTATTTTCGCAACCATAAGATTGAGTATTTAATAATTCTAATAATCTAATTTGACTACCATATATAGAAGCGTATAATTTTTCAAAAGTTAATGTTATATTCATTTCGGCAGCCATTCTTATTAAGAATGAAATTTTTTCATTATCACTATATATTTTATAATTAACTAAAAGCTGGGTTATTTCTGTTTCTTTTTCACGTATAAATTGAGAATCAAAAGATTTTATTGCCTCCATATTGGACTCACTTTTAAGAATATTTGTATCTGAATCCTGAGTGTACATCTTAATTCCTTTAATATCCAATCTTTTAACACCTGACAAAAGATTTGAAAACTGCTTCTTGAATATGAATGCAATAGAAATTATTATGATTATTGCAGCTATTGGCCAATTAATTATTTCTGTCATTTATTTTTTCTTTCGTAGATAAGTTTTCTTGCCAATTAAATTGAATGGAACTCTTTTTGAGATATGAACAGCTGGCGTAATGATATTTTGAAACTGTCTTAGTTATAAAGATAGTCTTTGCATAAATTTCAGGAAGGAGAAATAAAAAAAGAACGAAAATAAATAATAGCTTTTTCATTCGTTCCCCCGAATGTTAAAAAGTGAATCCACATAGCACTCTAATTAGGGTGCCCCTGAAAAAGGAACATTTAAAATTCTTTAATAAGAGTTTAAATGTCAAGAATATTTAATAATTTAAGGTATATTTTTTACTCATAAACCCGCCAATTGAGTAAATATTGAAACCGTTTTTTTTATTTACATCCCTATTTTATTAATTGTCACAAATATTCCCAATGCCGGTTTTTATCTTTAAATAATATGTTTTTGGATAGAATATATCTTTAAACATAGTACCTCTATGAAACCCGGCTGCTTGCCCCAGCCGGGCTTATTATTTAATTACATCCGGGAAGATAATATGTGAAATCAGAATACCCTTAATTTTCATTCCTTAAATCTTTCCCAATATTTTTTTAGTTTAGAACTTAATAATGAAGGATAACTATGGATTTTACAGGAAAATCAGTTTTACTTACCGGGGCTTCCAGCGGAATCGGGTTTGAACTAGCAAAAAAATTAGCCGGGGAAAATTGTAAAATTGCTCTGCTTGGAAGAAGTATTGATAAACTTCAGAAATTTGCCGTTGATTATAAAACTCCAAATAATATTATTTTTCCTGTCTATTGTGATGTCTCTATAAAAGAAAACATCCATTCGGCAGTTGATAAGGTAATTAATGAATTTGGCGGAATTGATATTATTATTTTAAATGCAGGAGTAAGTAAAAGAATTGACATTGAAAATTTTTCTTCCGATGAAGGTGAAAAAATCATCCATACAAACCTGACAGGCAATATTTATTTTATCGAGAAACTGCTTCCTTATTTTATAAATAAAAGAAAAGGAATGATCGTAGGCATCTCAAGCCTTGCCGATTCCAGAGGTTTTCCACGCAGTGCATTTTATAACGCAAGTAAAGCTGGATTTACAAAACTCTTGGAAAGTATAAGAATAGAATCAAAAGATTATGGAATAAAAGTTATTACTGTACGTCCGGGATTTATAAAAACGCCAATGACAGATAAAAATGAATTTCACATGCCTTTTCTAATGAACGCTGGACTGGCTGCTGACATTATTATTAGCGGAATAAAAAAAGAAAGAAGAAAAATTCAATTCCCATTATTTACAGTCTTAAGTACAAAGCTGCTTGAGATAGTACCCGACTCCTGGTTTGAATATTTCGCCAGAAAACATCTTGAAGGATTAAAACAGAAAGGGTTGTAATTATCTTTTTAATTTTCTAATATTGAAAATAAAATAGGGCATATTTAGTAAATGAAAAAGGTAATTGGGTTATTCCTGTTCATTACTTATCTCTCTGCCGCGCAGACAGGCACGTCTCTCAGGTTAAATGAAATCATGTTTTATCCCGCAACGGGTAATAATGAATTTATCGAGCTGTATAATACAAGTTCGACAGAGAGCGTCGACTTAAATGGATTTAGCATAAAGTATTATACCTCATCAGCCGATATAATTATTGATGCGGGTGAGGGGACTGTGCTTCCGCCATCATCTTTTGCTGTTATTCTTGAAGGTGATTATGATTTCATTTCAGGAATTTATAATAATATAATTCCGCCTGAAGCCTGATAGTTGTAAAAATTTCCGATAACTCGTTTGGCTCATCTGGAATGGCTAATACTTCCGACAGACCAATATGGCTTTTGTCTGCTTCTGATGATACGATTGATGTTTATACTTATTCCGCAAATAATTCACAAACTCATTCTGATGAAAAAATACATGCTGAATCGGATAGCTCTCAATCCAACTGGGCTAATTCAATTCCTTCAAACGGAACTCCCGGTTTCAGAAATTCTGTTACGCCTTTAGGTTTTGATCTGGCTGTAAACTCAGTTAAAATTTTTCCTGCAAATTCCCATTGAAGGTGATAACGTTTCTATTGAAGCCAGAATTAAAAATTCAGGTGAGAATACAGCAAGTATCTTTACCATTCAGATTTTTAATGATGTTAATCTCGATTCAATTCCTCAAAGTGGCGAACAGATTTTTTCACAGGATTATTTTAATCTTGGCGCAGAGGATTCTGTAACAGCAAATGTCAATATTTTATCTGCTTCTTCAGGGTTTTATAATATAATTGCAAAAGTTATTTTCATTCAGGATGAAGATACTTCGAATAATACAGCCTTCAGGAATTTTACAGTTTATCCACCCGGAAACAATTATAATGATGTTGTTGTAAATGAAATAATGTACGCACCTTCAACTGGTGAACCTGAATGGGTGGAACTCTATAACAGGACTTCAAATAATCTTAATCTGAATGGCTGGAAATTTTCCGACAACTCAAGTACTGTTTTAGTTACTAATCAGGATATAATTCTCCCTGCCGAATCTTTTCTTGTCCTTGCCAAAGATTCTTCAATACTGAATTATTATTCTGTTGCTTCGGAAATAATTGAATTTAATCTGCCTGCATTAAATAACACAGGAGATGCGGTTGTAATAAAGGATTCGATGGGAGTATTAATCGATAGTCTTTTCTACCATCCCGACTGGGGCGGGAATACAGGAGGTAAATCTCTTGAAAGAATTTCTGCTGATGATCCGAGTAATCAACAAAGTAACTGGGGCACTTCCGAAAGTATTTTTAAAGCAACTCCGGGCAAAATAAATTCTGTAACTCAAAAAAATAATGATTTGAAAATTTCCTCATTTGAATCCACAGAAGATTTCGGAATCATTGGTGAGCAGGTTGAATTCAAAATAAATATTAAGAATGCAGGATTGAATTTATCACCCGTATATCCGGTTTCTCTTTTTTATGATATAAACCAGGATTCGATTCCTCAATCTTCCGAATTAGTTACTACTTTAAATTCATCACCTTTATTACCAGGTGACAGTACATTGTTGTTTATTTCCACTAATAATTTCCAGGAGGGAACAAATTACTTCATATCAAAATTAATTGTCATTCCTGATGATGATACAACAAACAACATTGCTTTTACTGATTTTATGGGTGTCCAGGTAAATGAAGTAAGAAATGATCTGGTGATAAATGAATTTATGTATGACCCCGATTCACCCCAGCCGGAATGGCTTGAGGTATTTAACAGAAGCAATAAGATAATTAATCTGAAAAATTACCAGGTGGCAGATGCTGCCGATACTGTTAAAGTGAACAAAAATTCTTTGTTAATTAATCCGGGTGAGTATGCTGTAATAGCCTCAGACAGTTCAATCAGAAATTTCTTTAACATTCCTTCTGCATTAATTATAAAATCATTACCGGCACTAAATAATTCCGGAGACAAGATAATTTTGCTTGATTCACTTAACCGCGTTATCGATTCGCTGGAATACTCATCTGCCTGGGGTGGAAAAGATGGAAAATCTATCGAAAGAATTAATTCTGAAAATCCTTCAATTAATCCTGACAATTGGGAAACTTCATTCAGCAGGTATAAGGGTACTCCGGGATATTTAAATTCTGTTACATCAAAAGATTATGATATTTCTGTTACCGATATTATTCCATCTCCCCGGTTTCCGGCATTTGGTGATGACGTTGAATTAAAAATCAAAGTAAAGAATTTTGGTTTGAATCAGGCAAATTATTCTATTGGGCTTTACGAGGATACAAATCTTGATTCACTGCCGGATGTGCAACTGAAAACAATTTCAAACCTAATCCTGACAGCCGAACGACTCTTCAATTATTGAATCGGGATATACAATTAGTAATTTACAAAGCCTGCATAACTATTATGCTGAAGCGGTTTTTAATGCTGATATGGATACAAGCAATAATTATTTTGTAAAAAATATTTTACCGGGTTATCCTCCTTCCACAATTGTAATAAACGAAATTATGTATACGCCATCGGGAGGAGAACCGGAATGGGTGGAAATTTATAATACATCAAATGATTCGATTAAATTAAAAAACTGGAAGGTAAATGATGTTGTAACAACACCATCCTATGCTGAAATAAAAACCGAAACTGTTATTCCTCCCAAAGATTACATTGTGATTGCTAAAGATTCTTCCATTATTAATTATCACAGGATTATTCCTTCACAAATAATTAAAATTAATTTACCTGTGCTGAATAATGACGCAGAAGGATTTGTTCTAAAGGATTCCCGCGGACAAACTATGGATTCGGTTTTCTTCAAAAGCAATTGGGGTGGAACAAATGGTCATTCGCTTGAAAGAATTTCAACTTCGGCGCCATCGAATATTCAATCAAATTGGGGTTCATCCGATGACATTGAATTTAGTACTCCGGGAAGAATAAACAGTATTACTCCTAAAAACAGAGATGTTAAAATAACAAAAATTTCTTCCGAGCCTGAATTCCCCGTTGAAGGTGATAATGTTTTTATTTCGGCAGTAATAAAAAATAAAGGAAGTGAAACTGCTTCAAACATTACAGTCGAATTTTATTTTGACAGCGATTCAAATAATGTTGTGGATAAACTTTTGTCATCACAATCAGGAACTTCTCTAAACTCTGATGATTCGGTTAATATTATTTCGGATCAATCGATTCAAAACTTATCTTCAAAAGTATTAACTGCAGTAAAAGTAATTTTTCAAAATGATGAAGATACACTTAACAATTATGCGGAAAGATTTATTGAACCGGGTTTCGCTGATCAATCTATATTAATAAATGAAATAATGTATAACTCTTCTGCCGGTGAACCGGAATGGTTTGAAATCTATAACAATTCACCAGATAGTGTGAATTTGAAAAATTGGTCGGCAAGTGACCTTTTATCAACAGCAACAAGAGATTTTATTACAAACGGAGATTTTTATCTTCAACCAAATGAATATGCTGTAATTGCAAAAGACACATCATTTAATTCTTATCACCCGGGAGTAGAAAATGTTTTCATTGCAAATTTTGGCACACTTGGAAATTCCGAAGATGGAGTGGAGCTATATGATTTCAGGGATGCTGTAATTGACAGTGTTCACTATAAATCAAATTGGGGCGGAAAAAATGGTTACTCACTTGAAAGAATATCTTCTTCTTCATCTTCAAATGACAGCAGTAACTGGGCGACTTGTTTAAATCCTGAAAAATCTACACCGGGAAAGGAAAATTCAATCTCAAATATTTCTGCAGCAGAAAGAAATTCTTTGGTTATAAATGAAATAATGTATGATCCTGACATAGACAATTGTGAGTTCATTGAGTTTTTTAATAGCTCTAATGATTCAATCAATATAGGCGGCTGGCGAATTGAAGATGAGAAGGGAAACTTCTACAGGCTTATGGACACAAGCTTTGTGATTAACCCGGGAGATTATTTTTTGCTTTCTGCTGATTCAATTATTATAAAAAAATATTCTTTTAAAGATTTTAAAAATATTTCATTTGCGGGCGCATCAAATTTAGGACTAACAAATGATGGAGAATTAATTCTTTTAAAAGATGCAAGAGGAACAGTAATCGATTCAATCTTTTATTCATCCGGATGGAATAACAAAAATATTAATGTCACAAAGAATAAATCACTCGAAAGGATAAATCCCGGGTTGAATGGGAACTATGCACAAAACTGGAGTACTTGTGTCAATATTTCAGGAGCAACTCCCGGAAAACAGAACAGCATTTATACAGATAATAATAACCGGCATGCTAAAATTTCTGTTTCACCCAATCCTTTCTCCCCTGATAATGACAGCTTTGAAGATTTTTCTATCATTAATTATTCTTTAACCCAGGTTACTTCCCAGATCAGAATAAAAATATTTGATAACCGTGGAAGACTTGTAAGGACTTTAGCTAATAATCAGCCGGCAGCTTCACAAGGCTCAATAATATTTGATGGATTAGGTGATGACGGTCAGCCTTTACGGATGGGAATTTACATAATATTTCTTGAAGCGGTGAATGCTAATTCGGGAGTTGTGGAAAATCTTAAAACAGTGGTTGTGGTCGCAAGAAAACTTTGATTTTTAAGTGGCGTATTCCAGATCACTTAACAGAAATTTAGCTGTATATTTTTCAAAACATTGATGTTAAAAAAAATATTTTTAATGTTATTTTCTCTTATTGAAAAAAATTCGTAGTCCGCGAAAGAGCTTCGTTCATTTCTCACATTTGGCAGTAAAAAATTTATTAGGACTGTTTTTCAAGTCTTTTCTTGATGGCATAACCATTGCTTACTCTTTAGTAGATTTTGATTCTGAGAACCGATGGTTAAGTTGAAGATTTGAGTGAAGAGAATTTGACAAAGTATGTAGAGAGTTAAATCACAGAATCATTTTTTATTCAAAGCCGCTCACAAAGCGGCAATTCTTTTTAAACTATTCATCTGTTTGCATAGTCTAAAAAGTAAAATGAGTAGTTGACAGCAGACATTTGAAAGTTAGTTTTTAAGACGTATTGTTCATTGTTAAAATTTCTTGGTTAAGTAGTAAAAAGATTTTGTGATTCCTGCGAATATAAGTGAAAAGATGAAATGAGTGATTAAGTAATGCTTCTATGACAACATTGTAAAAAAGGAATCATAAAAAAGCCGTAAAGTTTTAAACTTTGCGGCTTTTTATTTTATATATCTATGAATGTAATAGTCAAAGTTCCCAACCAAAATTAAAATACTACCTAATCCTTGATTTAAAATTATATGTATGGGATTCATTATCAAAGAAGTCCAGGTAGCCGCCTATTTCCAACCTAAGAATTCTAAATGAAAAGTTCTGCCAATTTTAGATTGTAAAGAAAAATTTTGAGATATATTATATGCAGCATCAAAATCAATCGAAATTGGTAATCTATGACCTCCCGGAATGCCAGTACCATTGTTAGCCATTACCAGATGAATTTCCAAATCAAAACCGAGTATGAGATTTTGTGCATTCACCAGAACAGAAAATGAAAATATTAGTATTAAAACTAAAAACGATTTATATATTCTATGTCGTTTTTCGGAATTCTGTCTTGAGAGATGGGAAACATTTCATTTTATCCCCACAATGAAATTTACAAGATTTTATTTATATAAACTCTTTTAGCAAATTATGGTAAATACTTTTAATTACCAATATAAAATCCTGCCATGTAGTTTTAAGCTTAATAAAGCATGGGAGAATTTTTAAACTTTGCGGCTTTTTTTATTTGTGTTAAATTAATTTTTATAAAGTTGTTAATATATTTAAACTACTAATTAGAATTTTCAGGAGAAATAAAAATGAAATTACTTTATTTATTTTTAATTATCGCATTTATTATTCCCGGCTGCGGCTCAGATAAAAGCAAGGATGAGCAGGAGATAAAAGATGTTATATACAAAAACGCTGAGGCAGGCAATAATGAGGATGTGGCGGCTTATATTAGCACGATGGATAAAGAGTATAAAAATTATGACAGGCTCGAAGATATGATGAAAACAATATACAAAACTTACGATCTCAATTACCAGGTGAAGGATTTAAAGATAATTGAACTAAAAGACAATGAAGCTAAAGTTCAGTATATACAGATTATAAAAAAAGTCAAAGGACCTACTTTCAGAGATAACAAGGTAACCGGAATCTATACTATGCATAAAACAAACGGTGAATGGAAAATTCTTGATTCGAAGATTATTAAGATGGAATACTTAAATTAATGAACTACAGGATTCTATATGTTTATCCTCATCCTGATGATGAATCATTCGGACCGGCAGCAGTAATGTACGATCAGGTGAAAAAAGGACATGAGGTGTTTCTCCTTACATTAACGAAAGGTGGAGCAACGAAGCAAAGGTTTAAGCTTGGCAAAAGCATTGAAGAGATGGGTGACATTCGTTTTAAAGAAATGTTAAAAGTAAAAAAAGTGCTGAAACTTAGCGGCATGAAAGTACTTAACTTACCTGACGGCGGGTTAAAGGAAATGGATCCCCGTGAGATCGAGAAGATAATCGAAGGGCACTTAAAGAATATTAAACCGGAGATTATTGTAACTTATCCTGTTCATGGTATAAGTGGTTTTCACGATCATCTTATAACACATGCTGTTGTAAAAAGGGTTTATCTTGAATTAAAAGACTCCGGACATACATATTTAAAAAGACTTGCTTTTAACACAATTCCCGATAAAGGACTTTCACCCTGGATGGGTGATGCCATCGTTTTAAAACAAACTGAATGTCAATTGATCGATTGTGTGATAAAACTAGATCCTGAAATGAAAAAAGCTTTAAATGATTCCTTGAACTGTTATGAAACATACAAAAGTACAATTGAAGAGTCGGGTGTGCTTGAAAAAATCGGAGATGAAATTCCCTTCGAATTCTTTAATGAAAATTTTGATCCACCCTTAGGTGAATTAACCGAAAATATAAAAGAATAATGTTTGGAATATTAAATCAAAGTAAAATTTTGGTTGATAATGAAATTTATCTTGATCAGCCGAATAAAAAGGATAAAAAGAACCTTATCCTATATCTCACTGATAAGGAAATATATAATAATACTCTCAGGCTTCCCTACCCATATACTTTAAAGGATGCTGAATGGTGGATTAAATTTGTTGACGAGAATAAAAAGAAATCCGGATTACTTTTAAACTTTGCAATTCGTAATAAGGAGAAACAATTAATTGGCGGAATAAGCTATCACATGAAATACGGGCTGACTTCACATAAAGATGAACTCGGTTATTGGCTTGCAAGAAACTACTGGAACAAGGGGATTATGAGTAATGTCGTGAAAAAATTCTGCGATTATGGTTTCGATTCACTAAATCTAATAAGAATTGAAGCAACCGTTTTTGAAAGTAACATCAGTTCCTGCAAGGTTCTTGAAAAGTGCGGGTTTGAGTTTGAAGGTCTGCTTAAAAAATATTATTTAAAAGATGGAAACTTTATAAACGTCCGTCTTTACTCAATTACAAGATAAGGAGATGAAAATGTTTTCTGCCTGGTTAATGGAAATCCTGGATAGCGATCTTAATAAGTTAAAGAAGGAAATCAATCTTTATACTGATGAAAAAGACATCTGGGTTATTAAAGGAGAGATCGCAAATTCCGCCGGTAATTTGTGCCTGCATTTATTGGGGAATATAAATCACACTATAGGTCACCTGATTGGTAACACAGGGTATCAACGGAACCGTGATCTTGAATTTTCGGATAAAAATGTTCCACGCACAGAGCTTAATAATCGTATTGATGCAACAATTGAAATTGTAAAAAAATCTCTCCCAAAACTTAAAGATGAGGATATAAACAAGCCGTATCCTGTGCAGGTTGGCGGCAAATTAAGGGACAACGGCTTTGCACTGATTTATTTTTGTAATCATTTTAATTACCATCTGGGGCAAATAAACTATCACAGAAGATTAATAAACTTAAAGAAATAAAAATCAGCAGTATTGAGATTGAATAAAATATGCCGGAGTTATGCAATCCGGCATACACAAAAATTTTTTACCGAGTAGCTGCTTTTAGTCTTTTTAGAAATATAACTACAAGTCCTGCAGCAATTAAAGATGTAACGACCAATAAAAGGAAGAACTGCCATAGTTCCCAGTTCTGGTAAAACCTTCCGACAAATCCGGACAGATAATTTCCGACTGCAGTAGCACCAAACCAGCCTCCCATCAACAGACCTTTCATTTTGGGCGGTGCAACTTTAGATACAAAAGATAGTCCCATCGGACTTAAATGAAGCTCAGCAAGTGTCAATGTAAAGTAAGTTCCGATTAACCAGAAAGGTGAAACAGTTTCAGGAGAAGTCCCCCCGCCTAATGTATGCACTGCTGGCAAACCAGTTGAAGCAATTACCATTATAATATAAGCCAAACCGGTGATAAGCATTCCAATCCCTATTTTAGCAGGTGAGGAAGGCTCCTTTCCTTTTCTGTTAAGCCATGCAAAATATCCTACAATAACCGGCGTTAAAAGAACAATAAACATAGGATTAAACGACTGGAATTGTTCCGGAGCAATCTGGTTTAAATCTGGCAGGTAGTTTAGTTTATAAATTATAACTATCAAACCGACCAGTGCAAACAGGCTTCCAATTCCTTTTGTTTTAACGGAAGTTTTTCTGTTTAATGTAACTGCCCCTCCTAAAATAACTGCAAGCACTGCATGTAACCCGACCACATCAAAAATTATAAAAGTAAATTTATGAACCATGCTGTATGTATAATCTCTTGCAAAAAGGGAAAACGCAGCACCATTCTGATGAAAAGCCATCCAGAAGAAAATAACGATCGCGAAGATTGTCAGCAGTGCAACCACTCTTTCCTTTTCCTGTGGCTTTGTTAAAGTTACATCTTTTTCTGTATTTGGTTTTTCTTTTGATCTGTAATCCGCGTCGGCATAAAATTTTCTGAAAATTGTAAAGATTAAAACCGAAACAATCATTCCTAAAGATGCAACAGCAAACACTGCATTATATCCGTGCGCAAGTGATGCCCCAAAATTTTCCATAAAAAACTTTCTGACTCCTGTTGCAGCAAACGGCGCATAAAATGCACCGATGTTTATTCCCATATAAAAAATATTATACCCGGCATCTTTTAAAGAACCGCTCGTATGAGAATATAAATTTCCCACAAGTACAGAGATATTTGCTTTGAACATTCCGTTGCCGATACAAACCACCGCAAGCGCAAAGTAAAGCAGAAACGGGGTTTGTGTAGGTACTGCCATAAGACCATATCCTATACACATTGTAATTGCCCCGATTATTATGGTCTTGCCATAGCCAAGTAGGTTATCGGCAATCCAGCCCCCGGCAATGGGCGTGAAGTAGACAAACGCAATAAATATTCCATAAACATTTGTAACGGTTGCGGCATCCCATCCAAAATTTTCGCTTAAGTAATAAACAAAAATTGCGAGCATTGTATAAAAGCCGAATCGTTCCCACATTTCGGTAAAGAACAGAACGTATAGTCCTTTAGGATGTCCTTTAAACATCTTACCTCCGCTGACATTTAGGATATTTTTAAGATTTGAGTTCTCTCCTGTTTAAGCATTAAAAATCTGCTTTACTAATTATACAAAAACATATGCTTTAGTCATAAGTTTTTGGGATAATTTCTTAAAAAATTTAAAGATTTCATCTGAAGATTAACAAAACAATAAATCTGATTGATTAAATAAACTTCTTTTATTAGGTTATTAAACAGAAATAATTTGAGAGGGAAGTTATGAACAGGAAACACACTTTTTATTTCTCAATCACATCAGGCATGATTTTTTGCTTGACTTTATTACTTGTTGGGGGTTGCAGCAATAATAATTATGAAAAGAAACAGCTTGATAATGGTGAATTATATTTTAATAATTCGGTTCCGCAGGATAAAATTGAAAGCCTTGGAAATTATATTAACCAGTGTGCTGTTTTTACGAATGACGTAAATAAAGCAAGGATTATTAAAACAGACAGCACTTATGAGATAAGCCTGAGTGTTCCTCCTGCTAAAATTAATAGTGATTCATACCAGGTTTATATTGAAATTCTTGCGACACAGTTATCCGAAGATATCTTTAATCATTCGGCGGTAAAAATTCATCTTACAGATGCGGACTTTAATACGAAAGTTACTAAATCATCACAGCAGAATTCGGAATAGTTTATATAAAAGCGATTAGCAGATATTTCGGATTGCCAAAATCCAACATGGCTTTTTGTGTGTCTATTGATTTAGTAAGCCAGAAAAAGTAAGTTATTACCTCATATGTTATGAATTTACCGTCATAGGGTAACTCATTCAACATTCAAAATCACATCCTATCAGAACAGAAATAATAAAATTCTGTGAAACCAGGGGATTTGATTATATGGGGGCTATAATCTGGCAAAAGGTTACTACTTCAAATACCACTGGCGGTGCAACTATCATGGGTTCCTTTCCATATCCGCGAAATGGAATTTTGAAGATTGATTATGAATTTATTCTTCTATTTAAAAAACCAGGTAACCCGCCACAACCCAATAAAGATTATAAAATAAAATCCGCAATGACAAAAGAAGAATGGAATACATACTTTCAGGGACATTGGAATTTTAGTGGGGTCAGACAAGATAATCATTTGGCAATGTTTCCTGAAGAATTACCTAAAAGGTTAATCAAAATGTTTTCATTTGTTGGTGATAATGTTCTTGACCCTTTTCTTGGCAGCGGCACAACTTCACTTGCAGCAAAAAATCTTGAAAGAAATTCAATAGGTTATGAAATAAATTCTGAATTCATACCAACTATTAAGGAGAAACTTTCACTGAACAGCAAAAATTTTTTTGATGAAAACACATATAACTTTATTTCTCAGGAAAAGCATGACTTTGATTATAAAAAAGACGTAGAAAATCTTAGTTATGTATTTAAAAATCCGCATAGTTTTGATAAAAAAATAGATCTCAAAAAACTTCAGTTTGGTTCTAAACTGGACAAGAATGGAAGTAAACGGGAAGAATATTTTTCTGTAAAAGAAGTTATAAGTCCGGAAGTAATTAAACTTAATAATGATTTGACTGTGAGATTAATTGGTGTTAAGGAAAAAACGGAAATAAATGGAAAGGCTAAAGAATACCTGATTTCTAAAACTAAAGGCCAAAAAGTTTTCTTAAAGTATGATGAGCAAAAATATGATGATAAAAATAGATTGCTTTGTTACCTTTATTTGCAGAATAAAACATTCATTAATGCTCATTTAATTAAAAACAAACTTGTCGAAGTTGATTTGTCTAATGAATATAAATATAAATCAAAATTTATCTCATTATTTAAAAGAAAAAAAATGCCACTTCCAACTAAACGTCAATTAATTAGATTTCTAAGAAGGGGAAGCGATAATGCAAGAACAGAAAGAGAGATAGCATTACATTTTGGTGTATCAGATAATGGTGTCGAAGTGCCTATTCGAGATGTCATTTGTCATGCAATCCAAGAAAGGGAATTAATCGGAAGCAACAATCATGGTTTCTATATAATCCAAAATGAAGGTGAATACAATAAATATTTGGAATCTCTCCGTAATAGACAAAGGGGGATAGAAAATAGGATAAGAAATTTGATGCAAAACTGGAGAAATAGATAATTTATGCCTAAAGAATGGATACTGAACAGTGTGATGAATCGATTCCAATTAAATTTTAAAAGAAATGTTGGAGCTACTTCGGAATCAATTCGCAAATGTTCTCCTAAGACTTTAGTAGAATGGGAAGAGTATTACTTCAAAAATGTTAAACCCAAAGAGCATATTGCTGAACTAGGCAAAAAACTTTATGTAAAGATAACTGAAGTTGTTCAATCTGAACTTGATGATATTACAGAACAAGATTGCATTGATTATATGGTTAATCTCGTTATCAATAGGACCTTTGATGGTTATATGACTGAAATAGAAACAATTTATGGTCAACTTGAAAAAATATTAGAAATAAAAATTGAACCCGCTCCAGATGAATGGGACAGATTATTCAATGTTGACTTTTATATTAAAATTGGCGAAAAGTATTTAGGGCTCCAAATTAAGCCGGTAAATGAAGGCATTCAACTACCGGAGATATACAAGGAAAGAGCAATCCAGGAAGAAACTCACCTTAAATTTACAGAGGTATTCGGTGGAAAAGTATTTTATGTTTTCTCAGCAAAAATTAATGGCAAAAAAGAAATAGTGAACAAAGAAATAATTGATGAAATAAAATTAGAAGTTGAAAGACTAAAAAAATTATGAAAGAGTATAAGAACAATTAATTAAACAAAAACAATTTTTGATTCTTAACTTTAATACTTTTTCAATACCTCTCCATAGGAAAATCACTATTCATATTCTCAAGCGGCAGCATATATAAAGGAATTCCGTTATATCTAAGCCTGAATAATAAATGATCAACTACTTTATTATCGGGGATTTCGAATCCTAAAATATTCGGAAGTAAAGAATTGAAATTAAACCACGGTGCTTCAGGGTATTCTTTTACTTCATATTCACTTCCTTTTAATCCCGCTTTATTAACGGCTTCATTTATCGCGTCATCAAGTCCGCCGAGCTTATCAACAAGATTATTTTTCTTTCCGTCAATACCGGACCAGACTCTTCCCTGTGCAATTTCCTGCACATCATCATATTTCATCTTTCTTCCTTCAGCCACTTTATCAACAAAACCGCGGTACATATCCTTTATACTTTTTTCTGCTTTCTGCAATTCGTCCTGAGAAAGATCACGGTCGGGAAGTGAAATGCCAATAAAAGGAAATCTCATACCAAACGGAAGATCAGCGTGCTTTCCGATTTGTACAAGATCGGTTGAAACACCAACATCCTGCTTTAAGGTTTTATTGTAGTACCATCCGCCAATCACCCCGATTGAACCGGTAATAGTTGTTGGTGCGGCATAAATTTCATTGCCGTACATAGAAAGCCAGTAACCACCCGAACCAGCAACATAACCCTGTGAAACAATTACAGGTTTTTTCAATTTACATTTCTTTAAAGCTTCTGCAACAATATCCGAAGCAAGCCCGTCCCCGCCGGGTGAATCAACCCTGAATACAACTCCTTTTACATTCGGATCATTAGCTACACCTTCAACAACTTTTACGAGGTGCCTTGCATTTATGCCGTTATCCATAGCGCACACACCGATTGCATAAACCACAGCAATTTGCGGTTTCTTTCCCCAGTAATTGTCCTCCGGCAGTTGAAATTCAGCCAGTGAACCAGGACTGATCATCTGTTTATTCTTTCCTTCATAACCTGCAATTATATCATTTATATCTTCCCATCTTGCAAGCGTATCTACAAGGTTATACTTACGTGCATCCTGCGGTGAAAACATTGCAACATCATTAACAAGGCTATCATATTCATCCGGTTTTATATTTCTGCTTTTGCAGATCCCATCTTTTGTGGTTTCATAATAAGCATCAATTACGGCTTTCCACTGAACGCTGTCAGCCTCACTCATATTTGTACGTGAAAAAGTTTCTTCGGCAGATTTATACTTAAAGTATCTTAGCTCGGTAAAACCAATCCCGAGCTTGTCCAGAACCCCTTTATAATACTGTCTTCCCCAGATGTAACCTTCAAGAGTAATCTGTCCTTCGGGGTTCATTACAATTTTGTCAGCAACAGAAGCAAGATAATATCCGTCTATGTTTACGCGGTCGAGATAAATAATAATATGTTTTCCTCTGGTTTTAAGTACTCCCAGCTTCTCTCTCAGTTCCCATAACATTTCCTTATTTATTTCCATTCCGGAAAGATTAAGAACAATTCCTGCAACAGAATTGTCTCTGGAAGCAGCATCAATATCTTTCATTGTATTGAAAAGAGTATTTGAGTTATCGAACAATTTATATCTCTGGTATTTCATACCACCAAGCAGATCAAGATTTACATAATCTGTTTTGGTTTTAAGCTGTTCGATTATATTCCTGTCGTAAGCACCTATTCTTATACCGTAAATATTATAACCGTACTTACCGTCTTTTGAAAAATGGCTTTCGGAAGTTAAACCTAACCTGCCGAAGCTTATTTCCGCCCCAACATTAAAAAAGTGATTTGAGAAATATCTTCCCGATATCCTTATACCCGGCAAGACTTCTGCAACTGCCCCGGTACTCCATTTCAAATCTTCTTTTAGTTTCCTGTTGCCAAAAGCATAATCTGCATAAAGAGAAAGGAGTTCATTCCCTAAAGGACGTACTGCAAAATCAATCATTCCCTCGCTGTTGTTCCCTGTTGAAAGGTTTCCGACCAAACCAAATGAAATATATTTTAAGGGACGATAGATAGAACCTAAAGTAAAATAATCTGAGTGATTAAATTCATTTATGTCTCCCGATGACCAGCCATATCCCATTCCAAAAGAAACTGCTTCGGAACCAAATCCTGTTGAAATTTTATAATCGGTAACCGAATAAGAATTTAACCTGGTATTTACAAAGTAAAATCCAAAATGAGGAAAAGAAGTGAATAATCCATAATTATTAAAATCATTCCATCTTCCCGTTTGGTCGCTCCAGGCAAAATAAAAATCTGGCTGCTCAACCATTCCAAGAAGTGCAGGGTTTACATACCCATATAGCCCGTATTTATAGGCACCGGGAGAGGCGATATTGAATTCATCCTGTAAATAATAGGATGGTAATTGGGACTGGCATAATACCGTAGGTGAGATTAATATTAATAGAAGAAATAATTTTGCAAACAATTTCATCATAACCTCCTTATTCCTTCCCGAAAACTATAAAGAATTTTAATTATATAAAATTATAGATCTGCATAATGGGTATTATTATTAAATCTGTTCCAGATTTTAAGTATTTTTAATTTATTCACAGCGAAATTTTAGTATGATTGAAATTAACGATTTACGAAAAAGCTTCGGAAGTAAAATAGTTCTTAACGGTGTAAACCTGCAGATAAATAAAGGCGAAACCACTGTTATTATAGGCAGAAGCGGTTGCGGTAAGAGTGTTTTAATCAAACATATTGTTGGTCTGCTGCAACCCGATGCAGGCTGGGTTAAAGTTGAAGATAAAACTGTTTCGGAGCTCTCGGTAAAAGAGCTGTACGAACTGAGAAAGTTGTTCGGTTTTCTATTCCAGGGTGCTGCTTTATTTGATTCACTTACGGTTGGGGAGAACGTAGGGCTTCCGTTAGTTGAGTCTAAAAATGGATTTTCAAAAACAGAAATTGACAGGGTTGTAAAAGAGAAACTTGAAATAGTCGGATTGAAAGACATAAATAATCTGAAACCTGCAGAACTTTCAGGAGGAATGAAAAAAAGAGTAGGGCTGGCAAGGGCGCTTGTTACTAATCCCGATTATATTCTATATGATGAACCGACAACTGGTTTAGACCCTATTATGTCCGATTCAATTGATGGTTTAATAAAGGAATTAAGTTCAAAGCTCAATGTTACATCCGTGGTAGTTACACACGATTTGTATAGTGTGAAAAATGTCGGGGATAAAGTCGCTATGATGCACGACGGCAAAATTCATTTTGAAGGTACCCCTGCAGAACTTCTTAACTCAAAAGATCAAGTGGTTATTGATTTTATCAAAAGGACGGGTGCTTAGACTCATATTCTAAATCACAACCTCCCTCTATTCTTTTATTTAAGTTCATCTCGTAAATAAAACAAACTAAGACGATTATGAAATTGATGATTATAAAAAATAATAACTCTTCAAATTTCGTGATAGGATTTTTTAGCTGGTTGTTGAAGCAAGATGTATATGAAAATTGCAGTCGTACTTTAGTGATGGAATTATTAGCAAAAGAAAATCCCGGTTTTGTTTACACGAATTTTTTTGAACCCGTAAACGGAGATAATGACGTGGTGACTATGCTTAGTTCAATAGATGTGAATACCCGTTTACGGGTTATTATTATTAATTCTGAACTGGTAAAGAACCTGATAAAGGAAACCTTTAAGAATTTTATATTACCTGGTAAAAACCAACACAAACTGGATACCCCTTAATACTACACCCCAGATGATAAAAAGCTGACAGTTTATTTGAATTGTCGGCTTTTTTCATTTTATTTTTACCCTGAATCATTTTAGTTTTTTGTGAGTTTAAATTTATGCCAGAGACTAATACTATCGTCCAGGTAATTCAGTTGATGCTGGCTCCCGGACTTATGATTTCAGCATGCGGACTGTTGTTACTCGGAATGAATAATAAATATTCTCTTGTTGTGAACCGTGTAAGATTGTTGAATGAAGAAAGAAGAAAAGTATTAAACAAATCAACCGCTAAGGATTTTAATTACGAGGAGAACGTAAGAATTGAAAGTATTTCACTTCAGCTTGAAAAATTAACCCTGAGAGTAAAGCTGGTAAGAAATGCTGTTCTTGCTTATACAATTGCTGTTGCTCTTTTTGTGGTAACTTCTCTTTTAATAGGTATACAGTATTTTGCAACGCTTGATTTGAATATCGTGGTCACTGTTTTTTTCCTGATTGGAATGCTTTCGGTTCTTGCCGGTGTTCTGTATGCAGCCTCTGAGACGAGAGAAGGATTTAAAATTATTCAGCTTGAAGTTAAAATTGATGAGTAATATCTTTAATTGAAATGAGTGATGAGAAATCATATAACCAGGATGAATTGCTAAGACCGGGGAATATGATCAGGCTGTACGCAAGCGGTGCATTTCCTATGGCAGATGAAAAAACGGATAAGATAAACTGGTATATGCCTGAAGTGCGGACAATCATTCCGCTTGATAATTTTAACTACCCACGATCATTAAAAAAATTTATTGAAAAGAATAATTTTGAAACCCGCTATGACACTGATTTCGTGAAGGTGGTTAACGGCTGTGCCGACAGGGATTCAACCTGGATCTCAGATAAATTAATAGAAGCTTATCTTAGATTGAAAAAGCTTGGATATGTTCATACAGTTGAAACCTGGGAAAAAGGAAAACTTATCGGGGGATTATACGGGATTACTTTCAGGGGTGCTTTTTTTGGTGAGTCGATGTTTTCAAAAAAATCTCAAGCCTCCAAATCTGCTTTAATAAATCTTCTTTTTCATTTAAAAGAAAAAAATTATGCACTGCTTGATGTGCAGTTTATGACTCCGCATCTTAAGATGTTTGGTGCAATTGAAATTGATATGGATAAGTATAATGAGCTTTTGTATTCTTCCTATGTGAGAGGATGTGAGTTTTAGAGTTAACCTTCGGGGTTAAAGTTTTGTAAATACAGTTCTAACCCCGAAGGTTGAAAAAATTTATTTCATCAGAATCATCTTCTTCATCTGTACAAAATCACCTGCTTGTAACCTGTAAAAGTAAATCCCGCTCGCAAGTCCTGCCGCATTAAAATCTGCGGAATAATTTCCTGCGGATTGATCATTATTGACAAGTGTTGTGACTTCTCTTCCCAATTCATCATATACTTTAAGAATTACTTTCTGTGAAGAGGGGATTGAATAACTTATCGTGGTGGTCGGGTTAAACGGATTCGGGAAATTCTGTTCAAGCTTGAAATTTTCAGGAATGGTATTATTTGCCTGCCGTACATCTGTAATACCAGCATTTATAAATGTTATATTACTTACCGGAATAACACCCGTGTTGGGTGATGATGTATCTGCAGCATCAACAGAAATCTGTGTTCCGTTCATTGTCAGGAATAAATATGAAATAGTACGGTCATAATAAGAGCCATCCACTGCCTGCTGGTAAGTTCTTGTATCTGATCTTAATCTTAAAGCCTGTACAGTAGCACCCCCGGGTAATTTCATATTTCCGTATGCGTCTACCATATTTTCATCATGAATATTGGTGGTTGTAACTGTTGTAGGCAGTGGTGATATTATTGTGGAATCAGTTGTAACATAATCCTCAGTCCAATTTGTATTCATTGTTAAAGGAAGAACAAGGTTTTTGGCTACAGGATTATTATGGCTCAAAAAGTTAATTTGAAATCCACCTGCACTACCTTGTCCGGCAGAACCGTAATTTAACAAACCATTATTAACACCGAGATACAGCCAGCTGCTGAGTAAATAACCCGAAATTTCAGTTGTATCGAAAAAACAAACGGTTGCAGAAGGAAAATGACTTCCTAAAGGAGTACCTGAAGGGGCAACGCAGGTAAGTGTAAATACCTGATCGGCAGATAATCCACTGAAATCCCATGAGGTTGCTCCTGTATTTCCAATATTTAAAGACGTTGTAGAGGTATCGTTTATTGCGGATAGTGTATTTCCAACGGTTACATAACCCTGCAAATCACTCTCCGTTATTGTTATTTGGGCAAAGGATTTTATCCCTGTAAAAAGAAGAAAACAAAAAAGTAGTACAACGAACTGTTTCATAAATACGCTCTCCTAAATTATTAATAAATGCATAGAATACCCTAAAGTTTACGGGTTATTCTTTAATGTTTAATTTCCAAAGCTGGGAGGAAGTTATAAATAATTCGGATAATATCCAGTGTGGGAAAGCAAAAAAATTTAAACAAAAAAAAAGGATTGTCTTATCAATTAAAGTGAGACAATCCTCCAATTGAGGATTATAATTTAATAATCTTCAGTTTTTAATTCTTTATTTAATAAGCATTAACTCTTTCTGAGGCGGTGAAATGAATTCACATCCGGTTTTAGTTACAAATACTTCCTCTTCAAGAGTAGAAACTCCATAATCCTTAACCGGAAGTCTCGGCTCAATTGTAAATATTTGTCCTGCTTCAACTTTCATATAAGGAGTATCACCGTAACGTTCCCATCTTGGGAATAGTCCAACCCCGCCATCGTGAACATTTCTGCCAACCTGGTGTCCGAGCCCATGCGGATACTCTTCATATCCTTTATCAGTAATATAGTTGCGGGCAATATCATCCATATCGCATCCGGCAACTCCCGGCTTTAACTGACCGGCAACTTTTTGAATTGCATCCCGTATGATTTCAAATCCTTTTTGAACTTCGGCAGGAGCTTTTGTTTCATTATCTTTTAACACATACCACATTCTCTGCAGATCGGAACAGTAGCCTTTGTACTCAATTCCAAAATCAATATTTACAATGTGTCCCTTTTCAACTTTATTATCAGTAGGACCTGAGTGAGCGCCCCCTGCATCCGGACCGGTAAATACAGCAGGGCAATGATCTTCTTCCCATGCAAGTCCGAATCCTCTTTCCTTAACTTTCTGTTTCATAAAATTTGCAATCTCAATTTCTGTAACTCCCGGTTTGATAAATGCGGTAGTTTCATCAAATATTTTAATTGTCTCTTTTATTGCATCCTTCATAATTGAAAGCTCTGTAGGAGATTTTCTGCCTCGCAAAGCCGAAATAATCTCTTCGGAGCTTACGAGCTTGTTTTCAAATCCGGTTCCATCCAGGTGTTCCGTTAAAATATTATACATTCCGTAAGTTAGTCCGTCAGCCAAAACGGAATTCTTTGAAAAGTTAATGGCAATCTTTGAAGGATTCTTTGACTTCAAGTATTCGTTCAGAGATTCTCTTATCGATTTAAGATAAGTTATTATGCTTTTAAAAGTACCTGCACGTTTAATATTATCTTCTTCCAGTGAACCAACAATTGCTGCAGTTTCTCCGTCGCGGTTAATGATAAAAGCTGTTTGCCAGGTCCAGTTGCCCCCGACAATCATATCAAGGCTGGGGTCATGAATAGTGGAACTCTCACGAACAAAAATCATCCACATATCAATTTTTTTTTCATTTAAGATTTTTACTGCCTGATCAATTTTTTCTTTAAAGATTTCTTTATTCATTTTTAACACCTGAAATTTTGTAATCGGAAAAATATAATTCTTAAACTTATTAAGATGAATGCAAGCAAGCAAGAACGAAAAATTACAATATTGTAAAAATGATGAATTGGGAACTTATTACCCGAAGCGTAAAGCAGCTCAGAATTATTCTGGAATAGTTTATTAAAAATAGTTCAGAATGAAATGGTTAATCCTCTAACAGCCATTTAATGGAATCATCAATGGTATTAAAATATTGAATATTGCTCCATTTGATATTTGATTTTTTAGAATTAAGACTATGAATATCCGAATGGTCTGCTGAAATAACAACAGCTATCTTGTCTTTACTCTTAAAACCAAATTGTTCTAATGTATCCCCGTCAGTATGTAGTTTATATCCGCCTGCTTCAGGCAATGTTTTGGTATGATCGAATAAAAATTTATAGCAATTATTTTCGTGTGCCAGTTTAAGAGCTTCAGATGAATATTGTTGAACGAGTCCAAAATTTAACTTTCCCTGGATCTTAAGCCGGACAATTTTTTTATCATCAAGGTAATCTAACTTGTAGCTCATTAATGCCTTAAAAGATTTTGTTGCCTGGAATTGAAATTATAACTATGGTATAACTTAACCTTATTTGTGTAAAGCTTCAATATGGTTTAGCGAAATGAAAGAAATAAAAAGACGGGGTAAAAGTTGCCTGATATGATAATTATTCTAAAATAATTTTCTGTTCAGGAAAGAATTTTGAAAATACCCCGGAAATTTCTTAACTTACACTACCTGACTGAAATATTCTCTCCTCATATAAATTTTATAATCATAAATTCAAACTATCATTGAATTCAAAAAAATACCGGGACATTGCTTCTTTAATAATGGGGATTATTCTAAGCATCTTTGGTGTGATTTTGATTATTACTTATGCAATGGATGCTTATGTCGATAGATCAGGTGAACCCGACCAATCTTTGTTATTCTGGTATCTTCCAATTCTTTTCCTTGGTATTGCTGCCCTCGGGTTAGGGTTGAGTGCTGCCATCTGGGGATTATTTAATTTACGAAAAGAAGAGAAAAATTATCTGAATTAAAATATCTTAAAGATTATCATCTTCTTTAAACACAATTTTCACATTTCAATTACAAAATTTTTTATTCATTTTTCCCGGCAAGAATAACATTCCCCCATCCTGAATTTGTCTCTTTTTGCATTAATCCCCCTAATCTAAACATCAATAGTTTTAAAGAATTCCAAGTTTTTAATTAAAAGAATTGCTAATTTTTCCTGTGCAATTTTTAAATTTATGCACAATTGTTATTAAAAATATTTGTTAGATATAACCCTGAAAGGGTGCTTACTTAAATTTTATTTAAAGGAAAGTCATGACTGAATATGCTCAAAATGTGCTTGCAAAAGTAAAAGCACTAAATCCAAATGAGCCTGAATTTTTTCAGGCTGTTGAAGAAGTATTTGATTCTCTTGATCTCGTATTGGAAAGACATCCGGAATACAAATCTGCAAGAATTCTTGAAAGAATGGTTGAACCCGAAAGACTTATTATGTTCCGTGTACCCTGGATGGATGACCAGGGTGATATTCACATCAACCGTGGTTTCAGAATTGAAATGAATAGTGCAATTGGTCCTTACAAAGGCGGCTTGCGTTTTCACCCGTCTGTTAATCTCGGTATCCTTAAATTTTTAGCTTTCGAACAGGTATTCAAAAATAGTCTTACTACATTGCCTATGGGTGGTGGTAAAGGCGGTTCTGATTTCGATCCTAAAGGAAAAAGTGATAACGAGGTAATGAGATTCTGCCAGAGCTTTATGACAGAGTTATTTAGACATATTGGTCCTAACACAGATGTACCTGCAGGTGATATTGGTGTTGGTGGAAGAGAAATAGGATTTTTGTTCGGTCAGTATAAAAGATTGAAAAATGAATTTACAGGAGTGCTTACCGGTAAAGGATTGAATTGGGGTGGTTCACTTATTCGTCCTGAAGCTACCGGTTACGGTGCTGTTTATTTCGCTCACGAAATGTTAAAGACAATCGGAAAGGATATTGAAGGTAGTGTATTTGCCGTTTCAGGATTTGGAAATGTTGCCTGGGGTGCTGTTCAAAAAATTGATCAGCTTGGAGGTAAAGTTGTAACCTTATCCGGACCTGATGGTTTTATTTATGACAAAGATGGAATAAAAGGAGAGAAGATTGATTATATGCTCGAATTGCGTGCAAGTGCGAATGACAGGGTAAAGGATTTTGCTGATAAATTCAAAGTTGAATTTTACGAAGGAAAAAGGCCCTGGGGAATAAAGGTTGATGTTGCTATGCCATGTGCCACACAAAATGAAATCTTTGAAGACGATGCAAAGGAACTTTTAAAAAATGGCTGTGTATGTGTTTGCGAAGGTGCCAATATGCCAACATCACTGGAAGCTTATAAAGTATTTAAGGAAGCAAAAATTTTATTCTCTCCGGGTAAAGCTTCCAATGCAGGTGGTGTTGCTACATCAGGATTGGAAATGTCACAGAACAGTATGCGTCTGCCGTGGCCTAAAGAAGAAGTTGATTCACGTTTACAAATGATTATGAAGAATATTCATGATACATGCGTCAGTACTGCTGAAAGATTCGGAACAAAGGGAAATTATGTTAATGGTGCAAACATTGCAGGCTTCCTTAAAGTAGCCGATGCAATGCTTGACCAGGGGTTGGTGTAAAGTAATTTATATTCATTGCTGCCCGTGTAATTTCGGGCAGCTTAGATTTTTTTAATGAGTAAGATTCAAGCATTTCACTTAGAAGATATTTTTTCCAACCGCATTAAGCGATTCCAGAAATTAATGCCTTATAAGATACGTGAGATTTTACTCGTATCCAGCTTCTACGACTTTTATCTTTTTGAGGAAGATGGAAGACTTTATGAGCTTATCAGGCAGGAATATCAAACCCTAAACCTCAGCCAGGCTCCCGAAATAACTCACGTTACAACAGGTGAGGAAGCGCTCGAACTTATCAAATCTGAAAACCAATTTGATTTAATAATTTCCACTCTTCATATTGAAGATATGCATGTAATTACTTTCGCTCAAAAGGTGAAAGATGCTGGCATTCACGTACCTATAATTCTTCTTGCTTATGATAACCGTGAGCGGAAAGAATTATTGTCAAAATACGATATATCGCTTTTTGACAGGGTGTTTATCTGGCAGGGTGATTTTAAGCTGTTGCTTGGTATAATAAAATATGCCGAAGATAAAATGAATGTTGAAAATGATGTTGCCGCCGTCGGGGTCCAGGTTATTATTCTTGTGGAGGATAACGTAAAGTTTTATTCTTCTTACCTGCCACTGATCTACACGGAAATTTTTAACCAGTCACAGAGATTGATTTCCGAAGGCGTCAACCTGTCGCATAGATTTTTAAGGATGAGAGCCAGGCCTAAAATTCTTCTTAGTACAACTTATGAAGAAGCATGGAATTATTTTGAGAAGTATGAAGAATCGATTCTTGGTATTATAACTGACAGTAATTTCAAGCATCACCATGAACGCGATCCTGAAGCCGGAATTAAATTCATTCGTGAAGTAAAAGAACGTCAGAAAGATATTCCGATATTACTGCAATCTAGCAATCCTGATTTTGCGATGAAAGCTTATACTGCGGGTGCATATTTTATTCAAAAAGGTTCTCCGCGTCTGCTCCATGAGCTTCGTGATTTTATGATGGGAAAATTCGGATTTGGTGATTTTGTCTTTCAGCTTCCGGATGGTTCTGAAGTTGGGAGAGCTACCAATATGAAAGCACTTGAGGAATATATAAGAAAAATTCCCGAAGAAAGTTTGATGTATCATGCTGAAAGAAATCACTTCTCAAAATGGCTTAAGGCAAGAACCGAATTCTGGCTGGCACACCAGCTTCGCCCGAGGAAGGTTTCTGATTTCAAATCTGTTGATGATTTAAGACAGCATCTTCTTAAATCGATCAGGAATTACCAGGAATATCGTCTCCGCGGTATTATAACGGAATTTAATAAGGAAACATTTGATCCTGCTAATACTTTTTCAAGAATCGGAACCGGTTCTCTCGGTGGAAAAGCAAGAGGATTGGGTTTTATTAATATTCTTATAAATCACAACAAGATCAGAGACAGATTTGAAGGAGTTGAGCTCACCGTTCCCTCTGCAGTTGTGATTGCAACTGATTATTTTGATGAGTTTCTTATAGAAAACCAGCTTGACGTTTTTGCATTAAGTACTACCGACGACGATGAATTAACCAAAAGATTTATTGAGGCTGAAAAATTTCCTCCTGAACTTATAGGTAAGCTTCAGGAGTTTCTTGAAGTCGTAAGAGAACCTCTTGCTATCAGATCTTCCAGCCTTCTGGAAGATTCACAGTTCCAGCCCTTTGCCGGGGTATACGAGACTTACATGGTTCCTAACAACCATCCTGATCCCGAAATCCGTTTAGCCGAGCTTATTAACTGCATTAAATGTGTTTACGCATCTACCTTCTATAAAAAAGCAAAAGATTATATGAAGGCTACAGATTACCGCCTTGAAGAAGAAAAGATGGCTGTGATTATTCAAAGACTTGTTGGTGCAAGAAGAGGCGGCAGATTCTATCCTGATTTCGCCGGAGTTGCCAAATCATATAATTTTTATCCTGTGCCACCTCAAAAATCGTCAGACGGAATTGCAATGGTTGCCCTGGGATTAGGTAAGACCGTTGTTGATGGCGGGAATGTAGTCAGGTTCTGTCCGAAATACCCAAAGCATATGCTTCAGTTCTTTTCAACCAAAGAAACTTTAAGAAATGCTCAGCAGGATTTTTATGCTCTGCTTTTTAACGGGAATAGTTCGCCAAATGCAAAATGGACTCCGGATCAATTTGTAAAGAAATTTAATCTTGGCATTGCTGAAGAGGACGAAACCCTTTACTTTGTTGGATCGACATATTCCCCTGAGAATGACGCTGTATATGATGGAATATCCCGACTTGGAAAAAGGGTAGTAACTTTTGCTCCTATCCTGAAACATAAAGCTTTTCCATTACCAGAGGTCCTCGATCTTATTCTTGATATTGGTACCTGGGGAATGGGTGTTCCGATCGAAATTGAATTTGCAGTTAACCTTAAGGTAAATGAAAATCAGCCAAAAGAATTTGCATTGCTACAAATGCGTCCTCTTGTAATTAGTCATGAGCTTGAAGAGCTCGATGTTGACCACACATCGGAAAATAAACTGTTATGCCAGAGTAATATGGTGCTTGGAAACGGTGCGATGACTGATATTTACGATATAATTTATGTGGATATAAATAAGTATGACAGATCAAAAAGCAGAAATGTGGCTTTTGAAGTAAGCCAGTTAAACTCAAAGTTAGTACATAAAAAAACTCCTTACCTGCTCATAGGTGTTGGCAGATGGGGCAGCCTTGATCACTGGCTGGGAATTCCCGTAACCTGGGATCAGATTTCCGGTGCTTCAACTATTGTTGAATCGGGATTCAAGGACTTTAATGTTACGCCATCCCAGGGTTCACACTTCTTCCAGAATATCACTTCCTTCAAAGTCGGTTATTTTACAGTTAACTCTTCTTCCGACTCAGGGTTTATTGACTGGGATTGGCTTGCAAAGCAGAAAGCTGTTGAGCAAATGGAGTTTACGAGACATTTAAAATTTAATCAACCTGTTATTGTGAAGATTAACGGTAGTAAAAATAAAGGAATAATATTAAAGCCGGGAGACTAACTTCCGGAATAATTTTTCACTCACCATGCTATGCGTAAAATTGTATATCCTGAATTACGCTGGTGTAATTAACAATACAACCACACAGGAGGTATAAATGTCAGAGTACGTAAAAAGCTTAATGGCTGAAGTTAAGGCAAAAAACCCGGCCGAACCGGAATTCCACCAGGCAGTTGAAGAGGTTGCCGAATCTTTAGCTCTTGTTTTGGATAGACATCCCGAATACAGAGCAGCAAAAATTTTAGAGAGGATAATTGAACCTGAAAGAATTATCACCTTTAGAGTACCCTGGGTAGATGATCAGGGTGAAGTTCATATCAACCGCGGTTTCAGGATTGAAATGAACAGTGCTATTGGTCCTTATAAAGGAGGTTTAAGATTTCATCCTTCGGTTAACCAGGGAATACTTAAGTTCCTTGCCTTTGAACAGGTATTCAAAAACAGTTTAACAACTCTTCCTATGGGAGGTGGTAAAGGTGGATCGGATTTCGATCCTAAGGGAAAAAGTGATATGAAAATAATGAGATTCTGCCAGGCCTTTATGAGCGAACTGTTCCGTCACATTGGTCCTAATACCGATGTACCGGCTGGTGATATTGGTGTTGGCGGAAGAGAAATCGGTTATCTTTTTGGTCAGTATAAAAAATTAAGAAATGAATTTACAGGTGTTCTTACCGGTAAAGGATTAAACTGGGGCGGTTCTCTTATTCGTCCTGAAGCTACTGGTTACGGAGCCGTTTATTTTGCTGCAGAAATGCTTGCATCAAGAAGTGAATCTCTTGAAGGTAAAACCTGCCTGGTATCAGGCAGCGGTAACGTTGCACAGTATACAGTTGAAAAGCTTCTCGATCTTGGAGCTAAAGCTGTAACGCTTTCGGATTCAAATGGATTTATTTATGACGGAGCCGGAATAAACAGGGAAAAATTAGAATTTGTTATGGATCTTAAGAATGTAAGACGCGGAAGAATTAAAGAATATGCGGATAAATTTAAAGGTGCTGTTTATACTGATCTTGATCCAAATGCTGATCATAATCCTATGTGGGATATAAAAGCTCAGTGCGCTTTTCCGAGTGCTACGCAAAATGAAATAAATGAAAAAGATGCAAAGAATCTTTTGAAGAATGGTGTTTATGTTGTATCTGAAGGTGCTAACATGCCTACGACTTTAGACGGCGTAAAATTATTCCTTGATAAGAAAATTCTTTACGGTCCGGCAAAAGCAGCTAATGCCGGTGGTGTTGCTGTATCAGGGCTTGAGATGGCACAAAACAGTATGAGACTCCCCTGGACAAGAGAAGAAGTCGATCAACGCCTGCAAATGATTATGAAGAGCATTCATAAAACCTGCGTTGATATGTCCGATAGATTTGGCACACCGGGTAACCTGGTCAACGGTGCAAATATCGGCGGATTCTTAAAGGTTGCAGATGCAATGATGGATCAGGGTGTGGTTTAACCTGGATTATTAGATTAAATTATTTAATATATTTGACCCCGGATATTTTCCGGGGTCTGCTTAACAGGGAAGAAGTCAAATGAAAATATATAAGAATTTATTGTTTGCTTATTCCTTTGAAATAATGGTTGGACTCACCACCACATTATTAATAATTTTTTGGGATCATTATGCTATCGGATTTCTCGCTTTTTTTGGCATCAGACCTCTTATTTTAAAGACAAGAGAAATTTCAATTCAGGATAATTACTGGTTCGTATCATACCAATTAATTAAGTGCTCTGTTTTTGTGATCTCATTTCTTATAATAATCCTATACATTATTTATAAGCTTTTTCTCGAAAAAGATTTTTTATTTCTATACCGGGATAGAATAATTACACTTTTTCCATTACTATTATTAGTGCACGGTATTTTAGGTTTAGTGAGTCAGAAAAAATCACAGCAAAACATATAGAAACTGCCGAACTCAAATTATTATGAAAACAAGCTTCGAACAAATAAGAACTACTTTCGATGATCTCTGGGTAGAGCACGGTTATGGGAATCGTTTCCAGGGATTTCAGAATTTAATGCGGCTTCGTATAAGAGATGTACTCCTGGTTTCCAGTCTCTATGATCTATATCTTTTCGAAGAAGACGGAAGACTGTATGAGCTTATTCGTAATGAATATCAGGGTTTAAATTTAAGTCATTCGCCTGAACTTACCAGGGTATCAAGCGGACACGAAGCAATTAAATTGGCTAAGGAGGAAAAACGGTTTGACCTGATTATTACAACACTGCATATAGAAGATATGCACGCAATAAATTTTGCAAAGCTCGTAAAAGAATCCGGTTTAGAAATCCCTTTAATACTTCTTGCTCATGATAATACTGAGCTGAATACTCTTCTGCTTAATGAAGATACTTCCGTCTTTGATAAAATATTTGTGTGGCAGGGTGATTTCAGGATCATTATAGCTATAATAAAATATCTTGAAGACAGGATGAATATTGAGCACGATACTAAAATGGTCGGTGTACAGGTTGTTATTGCTATTGAAGATAATCTCAGATACTATTCTTCCTTCCTTCCTCTTATTTACACTGAAATGCTCAAACAATCGCAGCGATTAATTTCCGAAGGAATAAATCTTTCTCATAAATTTCTCAGAATGCGGGCCCGGCCCAAAATACTTCTATGTTCAACATATGAAGAAGCCTGGGAATATTATGAGAAATATAATGAGTTTATCCTTGGAGTAATTTCAGATATAGATTTTCCCCGTCATGGCGTACCGGATCCCAAAGCGGGAATTGAGTTCGCTGTCAATGTAAGGAACGAGCATTCCGATGTACCGATTCTGCTTCTTTCCAACAATGCTCAAAATGAAAAGGCTGCAAGAGAAACAGGGGCTACTTTTATTATGAAAGATTCTCCTCTTTTGTTAAATGAGGTTGGACATTTTTTAAATCATTATTTCAGTTTTGGTGATTTTGTATTTCGTACTGCTGATGGAGTTGAAGTTGGAAGAGCAAATGATTTGCGCAGTCTTGAAGAACAATTGAAAATTATCCCCGAGGAAAGTATTCAATATCACGCAGAAAGAAATCATTTTTCCAACTGGCTGAAAGCAAGAACCGAGTTCTGGCTGGCGCATAAGCTTCGTCCCAGAAAAGTATCCGAATATCCCAGCATTGAAGCCTTAAGAAATTATCTTATTCACACATTAAGAAATTACAGGCATAACAGGCAGCGTGGAATAATAACTGATTTCGTTAAAGAAATTTTTGACCCTAACAGTACGTTTGCAAGAATAGGCGGGGGCTCGCTCGGTGGAAAAGCAAGAGGACTCGGGTTTGTTAATACGCTGATTAATAATTATAACGTCCGCAACCAGTTTCAGGATATAAAAATATTTGTGCCTGCGGGAGTGGTACTCGGAACGGAGGTTTTTGATCAGTTTCTTGATGAAAATGATTTAAGAACTTTTGCATTAAATTGTAGTAATGATGAGGAAATTACAAAGCGTTTCGTGGAAGCGGATAGCTTCCCTGAAGATATTCTCGGTGAGCTTGCTGCATTCCTGGATCTAATGCACACTCCTCTTGCAGTTCGCTCCTCAAGTCTTCTTGAAGATTCACAATATCATCCTTTTGCTGGTGTGTATAAAACATTTATGCTTCCCAATAATCATCATAATGCACTTGCGAGATTGAATGATCTGCTTAATACAATAAAAAAAGTTTATGCCTCAACGTTTTTCCAGAGTGCAAAAAATTATATCAGGTTTACTTCCTATAGGCTTGAAGAAGAAAAAATGGCAATCATTGTTCAAAAGATGATTGGCGAAGCGTACGGGAACAGGTTTTATCCCGACATATCAGGGGTAGCGAAATCATATAATTTTTATCCCCTTTCCCCTCAAACCCCGCAGGATGGGATTGTCTCTGTTGCTCTCGGTCTGGGAAAAACCGTTGTTGATGGCGGGAATACTGTCCGCTTTTGTCCAAGGTATCCTACTGACCTGATACAATTTTACTCGGTTGAAGAATCACTAAATACAAGTCAGAGGGAATTTTTCGCTTTACAGATGGAAAGCAACCATGGATTTGAATATTCAACTTATGACGCTTTATTAAAACAGTACCCGATCGAATCCGCAGAATCAGATGGAACACTCGGATATGTTGGTTCAACTTATTCACCCGATAACGACACTATATCAGATGGAATTTCCAGACCGGGTACCAGAGTAGTAACTTTTGCCCCTCTTCTTAAATATAAGCTCTTCCCTCTTCCTGAAATACTTGAACTTTTACTTGATATGGGAACCTGGGGAATGGGAACACCCATAGAAATTGAGTTTGCTGTTGATATGTCGACAAGTATTAATAAGCCGAAAGAATTCGGACTTCTTCAAATGAGACCTCTTGTTATAGACAGGGAATTGACTAATTTTAATATAGAAGATATCGATAAAGACCGGTTAATTTGTACAAGCACCCAGGTATTGGGAAACGGAATTATGGATGATATTTATGATATCGTTTTGGTTGATCCTGATACTTTTGAAAGAGCAAAATCGCGGGACGTGGCTAAAGAAGTAAGCCTGTTTAATTCAACTTTGATGGAATTGAACAGACCTTATCTGTTAATTGGTATGGGGAGATGGGGAACGCTCGACCCCTGGCTTGGAATCCCGGTTAAGTGGGAACAGATTGCAGGAGCAAAAACTATTGTAGAGTCAGGTTTTAAAGAATTTTCTGTTGCACCTTCACAGGGTTCTCATTTCTTCCAGAATATTACCTCATTTATGGTTGGATATTTTACGGTCGATAGTCATAAACAGGAAGGTTTTATTAACTGGGAATGGCTGCAGGATCAGAAACCCAAAGAAAAAAAGACTTTTACAAAATTATTGCGCTTTGAAAAACCTGTTGTAGTTAAAATGAACCGGCATAAGAATAAAGGAATAATTCTGAAACCAGAAAATTAAAATGAACAAAGATAAATTATGAATGAAAATATAGAAATTCCGGATACCTGCCCTCATTGCGGACATAAATTGAGTCCATGGCAGCAGGTACTTCTAAAAGTTGACAGAACAATTACCTGCAAAAACTGCTGGTACCGTATAATATTTGAGCCTGATTTGAAGAAGGATAATCTCAAAGATCAGGATAAACCATCAAAGTTTGAGGAAGATTGAAAATGGAATCTTATAATTCATTTCATGTTGCCCAGCAGCAGATTCTTGAAGCTGCAAAAAATTTAAACCTCGATGAGCCTACAACGAGGCTCCTCAGCCTGCCACAGAGAGAGTTCAATTTTACTTTGCACGTAAGAATGGATTCGGGTAAAGTCAAAATTTTCCAGGGATACAGGGTTCAATACAATTATGCCCGGGGACCGGCTAAAGGCGGCATAAGGTTTCATCCCGACGAAACTATTGATACTATAAGAGCACTCGGCTGTTGGATGACCTGGAAAACGGCCGTCCTGGATCTTCCTCTTGGCGGAGCCAAGGGAGGAGTTTGTTGTAATCCCAAGGAAATGTCCGAAAGAGAGCTGGAAAATCTTTCGCGCGAATATGTTAGAGCTATTGCCCCGATGATTGGTGTCGACAAGGATGTCCCTGCACCTGATGTATATACTAACCCGCAAACGATGGCCTGGATGATGGATGAATATGAAACTATAATTAACCAGCACCATCCCGGTTCATTTACTGATAAACCTACACAGATTGGCGGTACTGAAGGAAGACGTGATGCGACTGCGCGCGGTGGAGTGATAACAGTGAGAGAAGCTTGTAAACAAATGAATGTAGATTCCCACGGAACTTATGCAATTCAGGGATTTGGAAATGCCGGACAAAGAGCAGCTTTGCTTCACCAGGAAATACTTGGCGGCGGAAAGCTTGTTGCCGTAAGCGATTCAAAAGGAGCAATTTATAACCCAAATGGTTTTGACACAAAAGAGCTGGTTACTTATAAACTAAAGAAAGGTACTGTTAAAGGTTTTCCCGGTTCAAAAGAAATATCTCACGAAGCGCTTCTGGAACTTGATGTGAATGTACTTTATCCTGCTGCACTGGAGAACTCTATTCATAAAGATAATGCTGATAAGATAAAAGCCAGAATTATCTGTGAGCTTGCTAATGGTCCCACTACCCCCGAAGCAGATCTGATTCTCTATAAGAAGGGAATTCATATTATTCCCGATATACTTGCAAGCGCCGGGGGTGTAACAGTTTCGTACCTCGAAATGGTTCAGGATAAGTATGCTTTTTTCTGGGATGAGGAGACAATTCATAAGCTTGTGGATGAAAAACTTACCAAAGCTTATTACCGGGTAGATGAAGCTATGAAGGAAAAGAAAGTTCACCCGCGATTAGGGGCTATGGTTGTTGGGGTTGCCCGAGTTGCAGAAGCCTGTAAATTAAGAGGCTGGGTCTGATTATAGAATCAGGTTAATAATATTTTAAAAGTGATCTTCTTATTAATAAAAGGGCAAACAGAGTAATGACTTAAGGGAATAGCTTTGTGATAAAATCATTGCATATTTGAAAGAATTATACTAACCTGTAGCATCTTTGTTTACATTTACTTAAAAATAAGAATGAGGTGTTCAAATGAGAGCCATTTGGAATGGTCATATCCGGTTTTCGCTTGTTACTATTCCCGTTAGAGTGTATACCGCTATTGATGCGAAAAAAACCATAAGCTTTAACCAGCTTCACAAAGAAGATAACGGTAGAGTTGGTTATGATAAAAAATGTAAAAAGTGCGGCAATTCTCTTTCTTCTAATGAAATAACAAAAGGATATGAATACGAACCGGATCAATATGTAATAATCGACCAGGAAGACCTCGACAAGATTAAAATAAAAAGTACAAAGATCATTGAGATAGAGGGATTTGTAGATGAAGATGAAGTTCATCCCACATTATTTGATACACCTTATTATATTGGTCCTGATGGTGAAGTAGCGGCTCAATCGTATTCATTATTACTTCAGACTCTTAAGGAGACAGGTAAAATGGCAATGGGTCGTGTGGTAATCCGAGACCGTGAAGATATTATAACTCTTTCACCAAAAGAAAACGGGATGGTAATGTATAAATTAAGATATCCAGATGAAGTAAAGAGTTTGAAAGAAGTACCGCTTCTTAATGGATTGAAATCAAATAAGGAACAGCTTAAACTTGCTAAGACTCTTGTTGATTCTATGACAACAAAATTCTCGGATATCAAACTTGAAGATCATTACCAAATTGCTCTACAGGAATTAATTAAAGCTAAAATCGATGGAAAAGAAATCGTATCAACAGCCGAAGAAGTGAAACCTGTTATTGATATGATGCAGGCATTAAAAGAAAGTCTTGAACAGGCAAAGAAGGAAAAAATGCCTATGGCTAAAGCAACAGGAAAAAAGAAAAAAGCAAAACCTGCACAGAAACAAAGTAAGCAGAGAAAACAGGCATAAAATTAAATAATCATGGCTAATGTAATTCAGCTCGATACATCAAGACCTTCAAAGCTTGGTTTTAAAAGAGCCAAAAAAAGAAAAACGAAAGCTCTTGAAGGTCAGCTAAACCTGTTTGCGCAGGCAGAGGTAAAGATAATTCAACTTCCCTCACGATTCACTCCTTTTGAAGAAGCTCTCTGGCTGGATGAAAAAGGGGATTCAGGTGCGCAGGAAGCTTATCTTAAAGCTATAATTGCCAAAGATTGTGTAGCGGATGCAAACTGCAACCTGGGTATTCTTGAGTCTCAATCAGGTAACACAGCAAAAGCATTTGATTATTTTACAGAGAGTCTGAAATATGAACCCCGGCATCTTGAAGCGCATTATAACCTCGCGAATCTTTATTTCGAAGAGAATGATTACAGGCTTGCAAAACTGCATTATGAAATTGCTGCCGAAATAGAACCGGAATTTTCTAATATTTATTTTAATTTAGCTCTCGTTTATGCAATTAACGAAGAATTTGAAGATTCAATTAGTGCACTTTTCAAATATAAATCTCTTGTTGCTCCTGAAGAAGGGGTGAAAGCAGATAACCTTCTAAACAGCCTCAGGAAATCTTTAACAGAACAAAGTTAGTTAATAACTTACTTTATGTAACCCCAATATTTTTATTGTTTTTATGTTTTTAATTATTTAGATTTTGCCCGGTAGAAGTAAAATTTTTAGTAAAAAATTAAAAAAATTGATACTTCGAAAATTAAAAGTTCATTACTTCCTGTCCATAAAAAATTCAGAAAATTTTCTCAGATTTTCTGTTTCTGATCTTTATTTACTTTCAATCAATCAAATCAAAATAATTCATTTAACAACAAATGAGGTAAAATATGATACGTCCATTTACTAAACATTCTTCGTATAAAGTCTTGCTGGTTTTCTTTATTCTTCTTTTTTCGTTTTTGTCATACGCGCAGGACGGTGGAAAGGATATCCGTTACGGAGGTTATGCAAGATTAAGCGCAATGGGTGATAATCCATATATCGTCGATCCTGATAATATGAAGCTGAACCCGGCATATTCCTCTATATATTCAAACTTCATTTGGGGAGATATCGGGTCCTCAAATGAAAATCCTGCCGGAGGTTATGGTCAGTTTGCAGGAATTAATTATGGATTTAACAGGTACTTTACTCTCGGCATACTTTTAACCAGGAATGATTTTATGCCAAGCTATAGCATTGGAAGTCTCGACTCAAGAGGTCTAGTTAATCAAATTAATTCAAATGTAACCGGGGCAGCTATTGTTCCTCTTGATAATAATTTTGAGGTGCTTGCTTCATTACAAGCCGGGAATTATGTATTTGGTCTGGCATTAGCCTATGCAGCAACAAAAAATGACTATAAACCGGCAACAGGTACAGGCGATAAAAATAGTGCAAGTCAATTTGGAGCTAACCTGGGAATAATGGGATCTATATCTTCAAACTTCAAATTCGATGCTGCAGTCTCAATTATTCTGCCGTCCGCAACTTATGAACCAGGGACCACAGGAGCTGATAAAATAGATGCATCCAATACTGATCTGCTGGTAAATGCACGCGCTTTCTGGCGTTTATCAAATAAAATCTCTTTGGTTCCTAATGTTGGATTTTATAACAGCAGCGGGACAGTTAAGGTTGGTGCAAACTCAAGTGATATCCCATCATTAATGGGAATTCTTGTCGGTGTGGGCATTCATTACCAGTTTGGTGATATACTAATAGCCGGCGGTCCTTCCTTTTTGTATCAAACAGAAACTGAAAAATCAGTAGCAAATGTATCACCTGAAATAGATAATTCAACTACCACCTTCCCCGGCTGGAATCTCGGATTTGAGTGGTATTTAACCGACTGGTTGATCGGCAGAATGGGATATGTTGCAAGCACTTTTTCAGAGACAATGCAGCAGGCGGTGTCTGCCACTACTGTTGACGAACAAGATTTTACAAATTTTGACAGAGGCGATGTAAGACTTGGTGTTGGTTTCAGGTTCGGCGGCTTTACATTGGATGCAACAGTTAATGACCAGGTATTAAGAGAAGGATTTAACCTTGTTGGCGGAGGAACACCTTCTTTTGCATATCTGTCCTCAAGTTTTGCATTCTAATTATATCTTGGAGAAATAATAAGAGCTAGTAAATAAATGCGGCATCCGGTTAGATGGATGCCGCTTTTTTTTGTGTTTGAGATTAGATGAAATTATTCCACTATTCGGAAGTGATTTTCATCGGAGAGTTTTTTATTAAAATGTTCTTCGTACATCTTTTTATATTTTTCAAATAGTTCCGCGGGTACTTTTTTTCCATTAACTTCCATTTCATTATCAGTAAGATCTAAATTCAACTTATCACTTTCATTTTTTATCAGGTTATCCTTTATCATTTCATCTTTTAGTGTGTCAATAAAGTCATTCAGCTTTTTCATTTTTGAATTAAGCCCGTGAAGATTGACTTTTATATGACGCATGTTCTCGCCAAGATTCGACATAACTTCATCAAGACCTGATAAATCAATATCTATGTAGTTTAATTCTTTCCCATGTTTCTGAATTTCTTCGTTCAGCTTATCGATATTTTTTCTTATATCATTCTTATTTATATGCACATCGATATTGATATCGTTCTTTAACTTTTCCATTTCATCTTTGAATTTATCTGTATCAAATTCTATTTCTATCTTCCTGTTCTTCAGTTTAGACAACTCTTTTGACAGCTCTTTCATCCCTTTATTAAAGTCTTCATTATCAAAATTAAATTCATATTTCTGATCTTTTAATTCTTCTTTCATTTTCTGCATATCTACTTTGAACTTCTTCATATCGGTTTTAAAGCCGCTTAAATCAACGGTTATATGCTGCGATTTATCCTGAAGTTTATTCAGCCTGTGATAAATCATTTCCCTGTAATTATCTATTTCATTATCAGGGATGCGTTCTCCATCCTTAAACACTGAGTTGATATCTCCATCTTCAAAATTTACTTCCCAACGGACGTCCTTTCCATTTTCAGAATTGTAAAAAGAAAAAGTCTGGTCAGCCCTGTTGTTTTTATCAAGCTGGTTAAAAGTTCCCTGGTTAGAAGTGCTGCATCCTGAAATAATTATAAGCATTAATGTCGGGATGAAAAAACGCAGGAGAAGTTTAATTGTAATTTTCATTGTTATCATTTTTACCTCCTAAAAAAATTAAAGCTAATGCCGGTTTTTAGTTATTGAGACGCAACACGTAAAGGATAAGTTCACCCCAAAGGTCAAACATTTGAAAAGCGTACGAAATAAAGGATGAATGGTAAAGAATACCCGAAATGCAGAATTGTTCTTAACAGAATCTTAATAGTTTCTTAATACCTGCTTAACACCTTTATATAATTAAGCATTTACTTTAGTAACAAATAAAAAGATTCTAAGGAGAATTGAAATGTTATCAAATTTAATACAGCTTTTCCTGGTGGTTTTCTTTGGGGGAATAGCGACTTACGATACTCTGATGAGCAACAGGAAAATGAAAAATGGAGAAGGTGAAAATTCAGGAAAACTATTTAAGCTGCAGAACTAACTAAACCGACTAATTATTCCCCAGTTCTTCCTTCACAAGCAGTTTCGTTCCGATGATGTCTTCATGCCCCATATTTAACAAACCGCCAATTTTTTTAATCAGATGATCTTCATACATATCCAGTTTCTTATCGATATAAATTAATCTCCATAGATTTTTAAGCAGTTCAAATTTTTGTCCGTTATCAAAATTGCTATTAATAAGATTTGTGAAATCATAAATGCTGTCGTCGGTTTCTAATCTTTTCTCGGCAAGCTCAATTAGATCATTTACGCATTCATCTTCAAGATCAAACGTCGATTTCATTATTGATATAATTTTATCCCTTTCCTTTTCAGTAAAATTATCATCTGCTTTTGCCATCTCTATGAAAAGAGTACAGGTAGCTACCTGCAGCTTTTTATTTTCATCTATTTTATAATATCTATTATCTCTGTATTCCTGAACTCCGGTTGTTTCAGGAAGATTGAAAATCTTTTTTAAATAATTGAGCATCTTTCTACCGTTATTTAATTAACTTTAATTTCTGTTTCTTTCCGTGGCTTAGGAGGACGTTCATAAAGTTCACAAAGATATTTATAATGTGAAGCCAGATCAGGATGGACCTGGTCCCAGGTAAATCTCCACTGCCAGTTGCCGCCCGGCTTGCCGGGGAAATTCATTCTTGCATCTCCTCCAAGTTTTAGTATATCCTGCATAGGTATAACCACTAAATCCGCTACCGAAGAGTATGCAGTATGGATTAATGCGCCTGTAATATCGTCACCAAAATAATTTAAGTAATTCTGTGCATGTTGATATATATCATTATCATTATTTTTTTCTTTTTCAAAATAAGCTACCGTAGTATCGTTATCGTGTGAACCGGTATAAACAATACAATTATTATTATAGTTGTGTGGAAGGAATTTTCTTTCCATACCCGTTCCGAATGCAAACTGAAGAATTTTCATTCCCGGGAAATCAAAAGCATCTCTGAGCCCTTCCACTGATTTTGTAATTACTCCAAGATCTTCTGCAAGAATAGGAAGCGGACCCAGATGATCTCTTATTGTTTTAAAGAATTTTTCTCCGGGTGCTTTAACCCATCTACCTGTTTCAGCAGTAGGAGCATCCCCGGGAATTTCCCAGAAAGCATCAAATCCTCTGAAATGATCGATCCTAATCATATCAACAAGATTAAGCATTTGTTTCATTCGAAGTCTCCACCAGAGAAAATTATCTTTCTCCATAACATCCCATTTATATAAGGGATTTCCCCACAACTGACCGGTCGCACTGAAATAATCAGGAGGAACACCAGCAACAAAGCTCAAAGTGCCTTCTTTATCAACGCTGAAAAGATCTTTATTTGCCCAGAGGTCGGCACTGTCATAAGCGATAAAGATCGGCATGTCCCCAATAATTTTTATTCTTTTACCATTAGCGTATCGTTTTACATCAGACCATTGTTTAAAGAATATATATTGAACAAATTTATGATAATTAATTCCATCGGTTAATTTCTCTTTCCAGTTGATAAGAGATTTCTCATTTCTTTTCACAAGCTCTTTATCCCAGCCTGTCCATAAACCTCCGCCGTGGTAATCTTTTGCAGCCATAAAGAATGAATAATCTTCCAGCCAGTCAGAATTTTCTTCACAGAATTGCTCAAAGTTTTCGTCCGATAAGGAATGGTTAGCTTTAAATTTTTCAAAGGCTTTCTGAAGAATTTCCCTTTTATATTTTATAACATGACCATAATTAATCCTGTGAGCACCAGACACACGCGGGCTAGCTAAATCTTTATTACTGAGGAGTCCGGCTTCATTTAATTTTTCAGGACTAATCAGGTTAGGGTTGCCTGCAAATGCTGAAAAACACTGGTAAGGAGAATCACCATAACCGGTTGGTCCTAAAGGGAAAAGCTGCCAGAGTGTCTGCCCGGCTGATTCAAGGAAATTAATAAAATTAAAAGCTTCCGAACCGAGATCACCAATGCCAAATTTACCCGGCAGGGAAGTAGGGTGCAAGAGTATTCCTGCTGCTCTTTCGAATTTCATTTAACACCTGAAAAATTTTGATGGGCTAAAATAAATAAAGAGTTGTAAAGATGAAAAATTAGTTAATGTAAAATATTTGGCATTAAATAAAATTCCCGGTTTTACTCCGGGGAAATCAGCGTGTAAAAATAATTTATATATTATAAATGCGTATCAGCCTCTATAACCATATCGATTGCCCCTTTCATTGTATATGGAGGCTGACCATTTAAATTGCTTACCGTAACTGTTGCAGTGAAACAGGCGCTTCCGTGCAGCACATTGTCAAGATAACCGTTAACAAAATCGATCTGACCTTGTGTAAGCTTAAGAATAAAAGGTGAATTAGGTTTCATATAATCGGCAAGAACCACATTTTGAATTGTATAAGAAAAAAGTGTATCCGCATTATTATTAAGAAGCATAACTTTAACATCTCCTGAAAGAGTATCTGGTGATATTGAAATTGTTCTAAAAGCTGCTTCAACGAATTTTAAACTATTAATTTTATCATTGTATTTAGAATAAGTATCCGATTGTGCGGAAAGGCAGCCCTGTTCAGTATCAGTTAATGAGTTACCATTACTTTGCATTTCTACATTAATTGTGAAAGGGATATTAAGCGGTAAAGAATTAAAAGAGTCACATCCGTACCATGTGCACATCAGGAATAATAGAAAAACGGATGCGGTTAAATATTTTAAATAATTTTTCATTTTTTCTCCATGTTAAAATTCAAAAGTTAGTCCCCCGGTAGCCACCGGTTGTGACGCCAAACTGAAATCAGCATTTAGTATAATTACGGCAAGCTTTAACGATGCTCCGGCAGTTGCCCTGAAATGATTACTCCCTGTAATTGATACTGCAATATTCTGATCATTCCTTAAAGCTGGATCTCCGTTTTGCGGATCACCCTTTATCGTGTAATTCAAATCGAGTGTAGTATTTTCATATTGAAGACCAAAATATGGGGTAATTAGTCCAAATGTTTTACTTGCGTGCGCATTAAAAGCGATGTTGTTAAGTTTCATTATACCGGAAATTTCAAAATTGTTATAAAGTAGCTGAACTGCGATATCAATTGGGAAGAAAGGAATGTACCGGCTGATATTATGGGCAACACCAATTCCAAACATACTGAGATCATTCTGATCTCCTATTGGAATTTTTGGCAGATATCTCAAAATTACCTCCGTCCCTAAAAGACTTAATCCAAGCTGTGGATAAGCAACAGGAATTCCCGACTGGTTTATCCCCGGAGGCATTACTATATAACCATCAGGCCCGGCATAAGCAGCACCTTTATTACCATAAATAGTTGCAGTTTCTTTATTGGTCTGGTATCCTATTCCATTGAAAGTAGGAATAAAATTTTTTTGTGACTCAGGAATTAAAATATACATCCCTCTGAAGCTGATTGAAATAGAGAATGTTGATGGAATATCCGCAGAATAATAGCCGCTCGAATTCATTGCGGTTCCAAGAGTGGTTGCAAACGGCTTACCATATTCAATAGCATTATCTTTTGTTAACTGTGAAAAACGATCCTCAATCTGCGAAAAAGAGAAATTCGCAACGAAGATAAATAAAGCAAGCGAGAGTAGAGCTATTTTCATCTACTTATCCCTATAGTTTTTTTAATAAAAGCTTTAAATCCAGCGTGGAAATAAAGGGTATTATTTTTCACATTCGACTAATAGTATCAAAAATAGTACCCTTAAAAAATGATTATTAATCAGCAAAATTTTAGGAAATTAATCAAATTGTAAATCAAAATGGGATATTTCTACCATTAATGCAATCCCATCAATTCTTTTGCGCCATTAATACTTGCTTCGGTAATATTTTCACCGCTTATTAATTTCGCAACTTCTTTTATTTTTTCATCCCCGTTCAGCTTCCTGATCGAGCTGCTTACTCTTTGCCCATTTGTAATTTTCTGTACGGAATAATTAAAATCGGCAATACCTGCAATTTGCGGAAGATGTGTAATTGCAATAACCTGGTGTGAAGAAGCAAGAGATTTTAAAGCATTGCCAACCTTTTGTGCAATTCGACCGCTAACACCTGTATCGATCTCATCAAAAATTAACAATGGGAGCTTATCATTTTTTGCGAGTATTGTTTTAAGTGAAAGCATAATGCGGGAAATTTCTCCACCGGATGCAACTTTAATTAATTGTTTTGTATCTTCTCCGGGATTAGTTGAAATATAAAATTCAACGGTGTCAATGCCGGTATAATCAGCTTTAAAGTTTTTTCCTTTAATAATAACAGAGTCATCGGAATCTTTTTCATCCTTCTGTTGAATTATTTTTACTTCAAATTTAGCATCAGTAATTCCCAATACTGACAAAGCTTTTACAACTTCTTTTTCAACTTTCCCTGCCGATTCTTTTCTTTTTAATGACAGCTTCACAGCAGTCAGCCCGGCTTTTTTGCGGGCTTCAAAAATTTCTCTTTCAAGTTTCAGAATATTGGCTGCAAAATTCTCGGCAGTATCAAATTCTTCACCTATTTTTTTTCTGTATTCAATAATTGCACTAATTGATCCGCCGTATTTTTTCTTCAACAAAGAAATTGCTCCAAGTCTTTCTCTAAGCCGCTCAAGGTGTTCAGGATCAAGATCAATTTTTGCGTTATACTTTCTTATAAATTCGGCTGCATCTTTCACCTGTGCAGCTACGGATGTGAATTCATTTTCAAGTTCAGAAAAATTATTATCTATGTTTAACAGTTCATCCAGCCTGTTTTTAATTTGTATTAATTGATCGTAAACGGAGTTTTCAGAATCAAAAAGATTGGTATAAACTTCACTTGTTAATCCCATCAGCTTTTCTGAATTCTCAAGAATATTAAATTCATTATTAATATGTTCCTCTTCGCCTTCAACAGGGGAAACAGCATCAATCTCTTTAATCTGGAATGAATAAAAATCTTTCTTTTCCTTTAAAGAAGATTCCTTCTTTTTCAGATCATTTAATTTTGAAGATAAATCTTTAATGTTTTTAAATTCTGCCTCGTAATTATTAAGAAAATCCTCTGATCCGGCATATTCATCAAGAAAATTTATATGAGTCTCCGTTTTTAACAATGATTGATGCTCATGCTGCCCGTGCAGATCAACAAGCAGGTTACCAAGGTCCTTTATTAAAGAAAGTTGAACGGGAGTATCATTTACAAAACAGCGGTTGGCTCCTTTTAATGAGATTTCTCTTCTGATAATCAGTTCGGGTAAAAATTCCAATTCATTTTCTTCAATAATCTTTTTTACTTTTTTATTAGTCCCGACATCAAAAATTCCTTCGACCACAGATTTAACTGCATCCTTTCGTACAACCTCGGTTGAGGCTCTTTCGCCAAGCAATAATCCCATTGCATCAATTAGTATTGACTTACCTGCTCCGGTCTCACCGGTAATGATATTTAAACCTTTGCCGAATTCAACATTAATTTCATCGATTAAGGCGTAATCTTTTACCTGAAGGGATTTAAGCATTTTATCACTTTATTATTGAGGTGAAAATTAATTTATTTTGAAAGGAAATTCAAAAGCAAAAAGATAATCTGCTTTATTCCGTTTTTAAAAGAAATTTAGCAGCCATATATAAACTGCAAATTGATTTTGAATCAATAATTTCTCCGTGTAAAATCTTTTCTTCTATTTCCTTGAAAGAAAATTCTTTTACCTCCATTCCGAACTCACCTTCTTCCCGGTTATGTTTTCCGGGAGTTAATCCCGTTGCCATAAAAAGATGAAGAACTTCCGTACAAAATCCGGGGGTTGTAGAAATTGAACCAAGCTTTTGAATTTTTCCGGCAATGTATCCCGTCTCTTCCTGCAGTTCCCTCAATGCACATTCTTTGGGATCTTCTTTAGAGTCGAGCTTTCCCGCAGGAAATTCAATCATGAACTTTTCAAAAGGATATCGATACTGAGAAACCATAATCAGTTTTCCATCATCTCTAACCGGCACCACAACTGCGCCGCCGGGGTGCACAGCAATTTCTCTTACGCTTTCATTTCCGCTGTCATATTTTATTTTGTCTACACGTAAATCAAAAACTTTTCCTCTGAATAAAATATCGGATTCGAGAATTTTGTAATTCATTTAATCTCCGTTTTAAAATAAATTCCTGCCGTATGACAGGAATTTAAAATACTGAATGTCGGAAAAATTTATTTGTTATAATCCGAATCATAGTATGGAATAAGCTCGTGCCCGAGAAACTTAAGCACCGCAGTGATTACTCCCAGATCATCAAGATATCCCACAAGAGGCGCAATATCCGGAATGGCATCAACCGGACTGATAAAATAAATTAAAGCTCCAACAACTATTGCTTTACGATGCCACGAGACAATCGGGTCTCTCATATACCTTACCAGTGCAAGAATATCTTTTGCAAAGGAAATTTTCTTTCCTACTCTCTCCAGTTTTTCCCAGAGGTTTTCTTCAACAAAATTTATCTTCTCTTTTGTTTCGCGTTCTCCCCCAAAATCAAGATCAGCAAATTCTTCCAGTTCAGTAACATTGTTCCCATTTTGATAATCGTTATCTGTCATCGCTACTCCTTTTTATGTTTTTCAAACCAGTCAAAAATAGTATTCCACCAGAGTCTTGCATCCTGTGGTTTAGTTACAAAATGATATTCATCGGGAAAATAAAGCAGTTCGCTTTCAACTCCCTGTCTTTGTAAAGAAGTAAAAAGCTCAAACGCCTGTCCCTCAGGAACACGGAAATCATGTGCTCCTTCGACAATCAGCATCGGAGTTTTTGCGTTCTGAATATAATTACTCGGTGACCATTTCTGGTAAAGTTCAGGATGTTGCCATGGGGTTCCTTTGAATTCCCACTCAGGGAACCATAATTCTTCTGTAGTTCCATACATACTTTTAAGATCAAATACACCATCGTGCGAAACTACCGCATTAAACCTGTCGGTATGTCCTTCCATCCAGTCAATCATATAACCGCCGTAAGATGCACCTGCTGCAAAAATATTATTCTTATCGATGTAACTAAAATTTTTAAGCGCATAATCGGTAGCATTCATAATATCAGTATAAGCTTTTCCACCCCAATCACCGGATATCTCGTTAGTAAATTCCTGCCCGTACCCGGTACTTCCTGTTGGATTCGGAGCAATAACAACATAACCTTTTGATGCAAATAGCTGGGTGTTCCATCTATAGTGAAAATCATCACTCCAGTGTCCTTGTGGTCCGCCGTGAATTAAAAGGATCAAAGGATATTTTTTAGTAGAATCAAAAAACGGAGGTTTAACCAAAATTGATTCCTGCTTTTTACCGTTAGCACCGATATACCAAAAAGTTTCTATAGGAATCATTTCAATATTCGAAAGCCGGTCTTTATTCAAAGCAGTCAGTTGTTTAATATCGCTGCCGTAAGTGTTCATTGAAAATATTTCTGTCGGAAGATTATTTCTCTGCTGTTCAAAGTACAATTTTTTTCCATCGGGGGAAACCTTGACGCTTGCATTATCATGTTCTTTTAAAATCATATCAACTTTACCGGAAGCAATGTCAGTTTTGTAAACAGAACTATAAATTTCATTATCTGTAATAAAATAGATTGATTTTGAATCCGGCGACCAGGTAAATTGTCCAACCGATCTGTCAAAGCCTTCTGTAAGTATTTTATGATCCCCCGAAGCACGGTCATATAAAACAAGGTTCTGTTTATCGGATTCGTGACCAGCTTGTTTCATTGAAACATAAGCGATATATTTTCCATCAGGAGAATAAACAGGCTGATTGTCATTCCCAAGGCTTACAGAAATTTTCTTTAACGTGGCAGCAGAATTGTTCGTTACATCTTTTAATTCGATTAAATAAATTTCATTATTAGTACTGGCTGCAACTAATGTGTCGGGGTTCATCGTAATAGCAATCTCTTTTCCATCGGGAGAAAATCCGTAATCGTGGCTGCTGCCCAAGGCAATCGGCGGAATATCTTTTTCTTTATTCAGGAAAAGATCGTCATATTTTTTCGTTTTGATATCAAGCAGAAACAAATGACTCCATTTCCCGTTCCGCCATTCATTCCAGTGCCTGAATAAAAGCTGTTTAAATAAATGAGCATTTACCTTGCTGTTCTTTATTTCTTCTGCTTTCTGCTTGTTGCATTCATCTGTTCCGCATTCAGGATAAACGGATGAAGCAAACAATATTTTTGAACCATCGGGTGACCAGACAATTCCTGAAACTCCGGTTGAAATATCTATTAATTGTTGTTCGTCAGAACCATCATAATTGCATGACCAAATTTGTCCATCACGGGTAAATGCGATTCTTTTGCCATCAGGGGAAAACTTAGGATCAGATTCATTTTTATCGGAATTTTTTAAAGAACGGAGATTGCTTCCATCAGAATCAACAAGATAAATATCAGTATTTCCCTTATTCTCATTCATATTATAAGTGGTAACCGAAAAAGCGATAGTTTTTCCATCAGGTGAAAGATCAAATGAGCCTACTCTCTTCATTGCCCAGAGGTCGTCTACGGTTAAGGGCTGTTTTAATTGAGAATATATTGCTATTGGTAAAAGAAACAGAATTAAGAGTAATTTATTCATTTAAGCCTCAATAGTATTATTCATTACCGGCATCGAATTTTTTTATCTGTTTTTACTTTCCGGTACATATCAAAAATAGTTTAAGTTGTTTAGAAAGGCAACGTTATGAGAACTGCATCATACCATCTTCGGGGTTTCTAAAAGTTTAATTAAATTTACAACTCAAATTATAAACTTCATTTTTTCCCGGATTATTTTAATATGATATTCCTGCCCGGTTCTGATCAGCAAATGAAATTTTTTCTGAATTCGACTGATATAGAAGGAAAAAAACTTCTCATCGTTGGTGCCGGAACGATGGAAACAGCAAGACAATTGCTCGATTGCAAGCCCTTAGAAATCGTAATTATTGTTGAAGATTATGATTCATTAATTACAATGCGCTACCTTAATGATAAATCAGGAAGTAAAAATATCAGTATCAAAATGATGGAATTTGCAAATACTGATTTCAGACCGAATTCATTTGATATAATTTATTCACAGGGTTCAATTTCAGGGTCAGGCAGAAATAAAATTGTAAAAGAGATAAGAAATATTCTTAAACCGGGTGGAATTTTTTGTGCAGGGGAGATTGTAAGTTTGAAAGAAAGTTCTCCAGCCTTCATTAAAGATATCTGGGATTCGTCCGATCTCCTGCCATTGCAGGTGGAAACTTTATCCCAATATTATGAGGAAAGAGGATTTGAAATATTAGACAAAAAAGATTTATCATATACTTTAAAAGAATTCTATCAGCAAAGTGAAAAAATGCTTTTAAAAGAAAGTGAAAGTTTAAGCGAAGAAGAAAAAAGTTATCATAAAAGGCTGTTAAAAAAAATAAGCCATGAATCAAATGTTTATCTGAAGCTTGGCGGGAGTGAATTTATGGGATTTACAGCTTTAATTATGAGGAAAAAATAATTTTGAAAAGAGGAGATATTTTAGAGTTAGAAATTGAAAAATATGCCTTTGAAGGGAAAGGGGTTGCCAGGATACAAAAAGCAAACCAGGAAGATAAAGCATCAGGTTTTGTGGTTTTTGTAAACGGAGCTTACCCAGGGGATAAAGTTGAAGCAAGAATAACAAAGACAAAAAAATCTTTTGCGGAAGCTGTCACAGAAAAAGTTATTTCTCCTTCTCCATACAGGGTTGAAGCAAAATGTAAATATTTCGGAACTTGCGGAGGCTGCCGGCAGCAGGATTTGAACTATTCTGCCCAGCTAAGTTTTAAACAGGAGCAGGTTAAAGAAATTTTTGAAAAGTTAGGCAGACTTTCAGAGTTTGAAATTGATGATATAATCCCCTCCGACGATATATTTTTCTACAGGAATAAGATGGAATTTTCCTTTGCTGATAAGCGATGGCTTACAAAAGAGGAAATAAATTCCCAGGTACAGTTTGACAGAAATTTTGCTCTAGGTTTACACGTCCCGCAGGTTTATGATAAAGTGCTTGATATTGATGAATGTTTCCTTCAGTCTGAATTAAGCAATGATATATTAAACTTCACAAGAAAATTTTTCAAAGAAAAAAATATTCCTGTGTATTCTACCCAAACCCATAAGGGATATCTCCGGAACCTTGTAATCAAGTTATCGAAGAGTAGAAAAGAAGTAATGGTTAACATGGTAACAGCCTCTGAAAATGATGAATTAATGAAAGAATTTTCGGAACAAATAATAAATAATTTTCCACAGGTTACTACTATTATTAATAATATCAACTTAAAAAAGGCGGCGGTTGCTACAGGGGATTATGAAAAAATTTATTTTGGTGAAGGCTTTATTTATGATAATATCGGCGAATATAAATTCCGTATAAGTGCAAATTCATTTTTTCAAACAAATACTTTACAAGCTCAAAACCTTTACGACACAGCACTTGAATTTGCAGACTTAAAGGGAGACGAAATAATTTACGATCTTTATTCAGGAGCTGGAACTATAGCAATTTATCTTTCAGGAAAAGTTAAAGAAGTCTATGCTTTTGAATCGGTTGAATCTGCTGTGAAAGATGCAGAAGAGAACGCAAAAATAAATGAAGTAAATAATGTTGGGTTTATTACAGCGGATTTATATAAATCATTCCTTCCGGTTATTGAAGAAAAACAGCTTCCCATTCCGAACAAAATTATAATTGATCCACCGAGAAGCGGGATGCACAAAAACACGGTTGATGACGTGATAAATTTAAATCCCGGAAGAATAGTTTATGTAAGCTGCAATCCAACTACACAGGTAAGAGATGTAAAAATGTTTATTGAAGCTGGATACAAATTGATTAAGATGAGGTCCGTGGATATGTTTCCTCATACTTACCATATTGAAAATGTGGTGCTTTTGTCAATGGAATGATTTAATTGACCAATTTTAACGGGTTACATATTCCTTTTCAGGGGCAGAATATTTTTTATCAATTAATAATTCCGGTTTAATGTAGTCTGTTTTTTTATCATACTTACTAAATTTTCTAAATCGCTTCCTTTCCTGATCAATAATATCACCTTTGTAATTTTCAAATTTCAGGAAACTAAAAAGTTCACTCAGGCAACAGTATAAGTAGTACTTTGTTTTTGATACAGGCATTTTCCATAAATATCCTTTTACAAAATCACCTCCAAAGTGGCTCTTAAAATGCTTGAGACCTGCAAGCTTTGATCCCTTGATTGGACTGATTCTACTTCCAACTAAATTATAATATTTAATCCCGGCTGATTTTGCATCAAGGATAGCCTGCCAATGCAATAAATGATTTATACCTTTTCGTACATTCGGTTTCATAGCTGCATATACGGCATAGAAGGATTCATGATCCGAAAAATATATTACACAACTTTCAGGTGTATCATTAAAATAAGCTACATATATGTGAACATTTTCCGGCAAATATTCGATCCACTGTTTTATCTCCGGTTCAGTTGGGAGTTTTACATACTTACGAGAGTTAGAATGAGAAAAAACTTTTAAACAATCATCTAATAATTCCGGACCTCTTCTTATGATTATTTTTGGATCTTTCAAAGCTTGTTTGATATGTTGTTTATGATCGCGATACATTTTATTTAATAGGTCAGCATCACTGCAATTTGTTAAATTAATTATATACGTACTAAACTGGCAATAAACAGAATCAGACGGAATTGATTTGAAAATAGCCCAGTTGGGTGATTGTTGTATCCAGTCACAAATTTTATTTTCTTTTATATGCCGTACTACCATTTCCAAAAATTTTGTTTCAGTTGCACTATCTGAACAGGAAATTGGTATTACCTCGGTTAAAAAATAACCCCTCTTAAAAAACATTTTTCTAACAACACAGAAGGGAATAATGTAAAGTACTTCATCGTTCAACCGGCCAAAGAACCACCAAACATCATTTAATTTAACTTTCTTTAAATAGTTTGCATACTCACTTGAACAAAATAATGGAACACGGTTGTTCTCAATTAAATTTTGCGGAAACTCTTTGGATAATTCTAATTTCAGATTGGCTACCATTGATAAATTTTCAGATTAAATCAAAATCAAAGAGATGCTCTACCCGGACTGAAATTTTGAAAAGATCGGATAAAATTAGAGTTGAATAAAATCTAATACTACGATTGCGATTCATACCTTTCCATCAGGTCGAGGTTTATTTTATTACACTCTCAATTCTGTCAAACATTATTCCACAAATTTTCCATCTTATTTCAAGTCTATTGCTGAATTTTATACTATTTCCCGGTCCCTGATTGATTTAAAATGCTACATATGTACCAATTACTTTACCTGCCACCGCAATAGTTTTGTCAACCGGCAACTATCGATAATTCAGGAGCAAATAGAAAATATTTCTTGACAATACATTCAAGTTATTGTAATTTGTTTCCGAACTATTGACCAAACAATCCAACTCAAAAAAAATAAATTGAACTGCAAAACAACTGCAGATTAAAGTATAATATATTCTATATACGTACATTATGATTGAATCTTATCCATATAAATTTCATATAGCTCTTGATGGAAACGGAATTAATGGACTGGAAGGTATGGCTGGTGTATGCAGCTTTCTGTTCAATCCTGAAGATAATTCTTATGCATACAAAATTAAATATTATAACGGCATTGCAGGAGCTCATGCTGTTAATGTAAATCCATCCCGTTCAGTCGGCTATCTCGGAACTACCGGGCAGCATCTTGTGTTGTATGATCCGACAGACTTGAAGGAACTCGAAAGAATCTCGACATTATGCTATGAAGCAAATGATACCACAATTAGAGGAAGCACTCACAATGTTTGGCTTAATAATGAAGAGTTTATTACAACTGTAGGTGATTATTTTTACAGATTCAACATAAACAATCTTGAAAAAGGTGAAAAACTTGGTCCTCATAAACTGAAGCTGCCGCATTCATTAAAAATGACGCATTCAGGAAGATATCTTTGTTATGGTTCAATGGACAATCCGAGTTTCGGAAGAGATGGAGAATCCAAAATGGTCGGGGTATGGGATATGGAAACAGGTGAAGCAACAAAAATTGATCTTCCAACTACCTGCTGGCATGTAGTACCTCATCGTACCAGGGATCTTTTTTATGCCGTATCTTTCCGGGTATTACCGCAGGACCAGATAGATTATCATCAATGGGCGATGGCTTTTTTTAAGGAATATGCTTTTGAGATAGATCCGCAGCAGAAAAGAGTGGTAAGGCATTGGGTAGGTGGTAGGGAAATACCTGCTCATATTAATTCCGATTTAACAATTTCCGATACTGAACTGATTTTTTGCAATGGAGGAAGTCAGACTGTCGTCCTGATCAATTTGGAAAATTTTTCCGATTTCAGAATAATAGATGAAAGACCTGATTTCAGAACATTGCTTCAGAATAAAAGACAGATAGGAACACAAGTTTATGATTGTCTTGTAAGAGGAGGGTTCTTTACAAGCAACCAGTATCTGCTCGGGGCTTTACGAGTTAGCCGGTTTTCACTTGTTGATTCAATTCATGCCTGTCAGCTTTCCAAAGATCAGTCTTTGCTTTTTACTGCAAACAGAGGATTAAATCATATTACAGTTTATGATTACCCGTCACTGCAGTTAAGGTTCAGGGTGAAAATGCCGGATCTTCATGAATATATGTCACTTTCAAAAATATCCGATCCGCGTCTTGGCTTTCATCACAGTCTGCTTTTAAGTCCTGTTGAGAATTAAATGAATTTATATATTTATAAATAAAAAGAGAGAAAAATATGGCTGCAACAAAGAAGAATGAAAGGAAACAACGTAAAGCTCAGTTTACAGAAGAAAGCACTGCCGGTACCGCATTTACCAAAGCCGCCGGTATTTACCTGGACTTAGTTGAAAAATCTGCCCCTAAAGTTAATCAGGCTATGAATGATTTATATGATTTCTGGTTTGGTTCATTTGAAACTGTTATAGATGTCCAAAAAACAGCATTGGAAACTATAGGGATTAGTTCAAAGACACTGGACAAATCCGAAGCAATATTGAAGCAGTCTGTTAAAGAAGCTGTCAATGCTCAGAAGAAGGCATCCGAGATTTCCACAAAAGCATACCTTGAGATAATCAAAATTATTCAGAACGAAATAAATGTTGCATAAATAATTTCCGGGCATAAATGAACAATCCACGCTTAGTTAAAAGGAGAGAGCGGAAAACTGTCCTTGCTGCAATATCGGAAGTAGGTGACACAGATAAATTCAGAGCTCTTGAAGATGCTTTGACATTATCAAAATTCATGGATGAATTAGATAATTGCCGTAAAATTTCCGGGATCTCAAAGGAAGAGTTCAGAATCGCAATAAAAACAGAGCTTGATATATTTGAACCGGGAGCCGCATCTGTTCCTGATCCGCAAATAGTTGAACATCTTGTTGACTTGTTGTTTGAAAAAGGTTACAGGGAAATTTATATATCTGACAGTATCAGCAGTTCCGATTCCTGGCTTGAGAACAGGGATGTAATAATTCTTGCCGACCTGGTTGGATACAGGTTTTCAACTGATAAAGGGAACGAATATGATTTCATCAATCTAAGTGAAGAAATTTCTGAATTCAACTCAGAATCGGGTTCCATTCTTGATGGGATGAGTATCAGTAATTTGTGGATGAATGCAGATTTCAGAATTCTTATTACTAAAAATAAAACCGACGAAGAAAACAGGTATGCTCTTGGATTACAAAACCTGCTGGATGTACTGCCGCAAAGGGATAAGGAATATCATTATCATCACCGCTTGAAATCGTGGGATCTTTGCACAGAATTAATAAAACATTTTCCCGTTAACTTTTCTATAATTGATGCGGTTATCAGCAATCATGGAATAGCAGGCACGAGAATGAACAAGCCTGCAGCTACAAATACAATAATTGCAAGCAGCGATCTGCTTTTGGCTGACTGGATCGGGGCACTGAAGATGGGAATCGATCCATATTCATCCGGCTTAAATGAGAAATGTTTAAAAACTTATGATCTGCCTGTAAATTACAGAGTCGTTGGCGATCTTTCTCCTTATAATGAATGGAAAAATGTACCTCTTCTTCTATCTGATTCAGTAAAAAAGAGAAATGAAATTCCGTACTTAAATCGAATGCTCAAACCATGGCTGCAGACAGTTGACAAAGAAATGTTCCCCTTCAAAAATGTTATTGATGAACAAATAAATTCATTTGTTATCAAGCTTTTCAGTGATATTGATGATCACCCGCTTTCTTACTGGGTAATGATTCTTGCCAATTATTTTTTCACCGGCGTGTACAATAATATTGAATCTTATAAAATCTTATTCAGCAAGGATAATATTCAAAGAAAAATTGTTCCTCTTGATTTTAATATTGAGGATTATAAGCCAGCTGATTATGAGGCAGTTGTCAATTATATAAACCAGCTTGCAAATATTGTTAAGTTCATACCAAAAGATCAGAATGGCCTGCGATGGAGATACATTGATAAATCTGTGCTGTTCGAATATTCCAAAATCCTGCCCATACCTTATGATGAATTTGTCTCAAGGGTGAATATATGTTATGCTGTTCAGATGATGTATGATAATATCGGAGGTGCATATCTTCCTGTTACTTATGATAAATCGGGAAGAGTTAAATGCCAGGTTGAAAGGAATATTTATCTTCCGCAGCCGAACTGGATGGTAATTTTCGGAGGACAGACAATTGATGTCGGTAAAATAGAGACAATAAAATACAGGAAGAATTCACAAAATATTTTCTGGCGTACAGTTAATAGTTCTAATAAGTCTGCTGATTTTGATGACGGCGTTGTAACTTTTGCCAGGCACAGAGGTGGAACGGAAATAACTATTGTAGCCCGGCAAAAATTTTCTCTCCCTGTAATCTGGCAGGTTTTTGATCTGGATTACGTACCGCAGATAAAGGATGCATTGTTATCCGATGCATACAATACTTTTTTCTCAAGAACATTAAATAATTATGAAGCAGCTTTTGAGGGAAGGAACACGGGAACAGGAAAAATTCCTGATGAGGAATTTAAGGGCGGCTTTTCTAATGCCGAACAACTAACAAAACTTTACACTTTAATAACCGGAATGTTTGAACAACTGATCGGAAAAACCCGGATCTTTACTGATAATAGTGAAAAGGAAACGGATGAGCTTGGTTACCGGCATTTTAAGGGTACTCCGGAGTTGAAAAGGAATAAATTCAATGATGAAGCAAAAGATTTCTTCAGGGATTTATTTGAAGCGTTCAATAAAGATTTAAAATTAATTAATAAGCAATCGGAACAGACTCCATGAAAGCTTTAGTTACCGGCGCAAATGGACTTATCGGAAGCAACCTCGTTAATGAATTGACCAGCAATGGATTCCAGGTAAAATCATTTGTAAGGAACGGAAGCAACCTGGAAAGTCTCTCAGGAATTAATACGGAATTTTGTTACGGCGACATTTTAAATTACGATTCACTTTTAAAAGCTGCGGAAGGATGCGATATAATTTTTCATACCGCCGCCTTATATACATATAGTAAATATTCTCCCGAACAAATCCTGAATACCGGAATTGAAGGAACCAGGAATGTTATGAATGCTGCCAATGCTGCAGGAATAAATACTGTTGTTCTGACATCATCATCCGCGGTGCTTGGTTCAGGTACAAAATATGAGGTAAGGGATGAAGACAGTTCTGTTGATAATTCAGAATATATTTCTCCCTATGTCGAAGCAAAAATTGAACAGGAAAAAACAGGATTTGAATTAGCTGATAAATTGGGAATAAAATTAATCTCAGTATTACCAGCTGTTACTGTGGGAGGAAGGGATTACAGACTAAGTGAAAGCAACAGCATAATAGTAAATTATCTGAACGATCCTTTTAAAGCAAGCTGGATTGGCGGGTGTAATATAGTTTCTGTTAAAGATGTTGCTAAAGGACATCTGATTGCAGCTCTAAAAGGTGAAAGTAATCAGAGATATATTTTAGGATCAGAAAATCTGCTGTGGAGTGATGTCCATAAAATTATTTCCGAGCTGTGCGGTTTGCCGGGTCCTTTAATGACAGCCAATCATACTTCATCGTACATTGCTGCTTCTGTTTATGAAGCCATCAGCCTGTTCAGTAAAAAAGAACCCCCTACAACACGCATACAGGCAAAAATGGTTGGCAGATATTTCTGGTACAGCTCCGACCGCATCAGGGCTCTTGGATATAATCCCGTTTCATCACGTGAAGCATTAGTTGATTCAGTCTCCTGGCTGATTACAAGCAATCATATTTCAAATTCACTTCGTTCGCAGATACACCCGGCAGACGAAGTTTACAAATACAGACTCAATCATAAATTTTATTAATTCTGGCTTATGGATTTTAAATGCATGTCCGTTGTAAAATATCCTCTTGATCTTACCTGGGTAAAATTGAGGGATAACCTGCCTGAGATAGCTAAATATCTGCAGGACATTGATAAAATTGTAGAAGATGAACGGAACAATTCTGATTCTAATGAAGTAAAAATAACCAATATCTGGTATGCAGCACCGAAGATCCCGGCAGTTGTAAAAAATTATCTTAAATCCGATATGTTTATATGGACAGATTATGCAGACTGGGATCAGAGAGATTTTAATTGCAGATGGAATATTAAACCGCATGCATTTTCTGAATATGTGAACTGCAAGGGTGTTACAAGTTTTGAAAGTGCCATTGCCGGAAGAGGAACAAAAATTACTTTCAGCGGATCACTTGAATTATCTCCCGGTAGTAAAGGAAATGCTGTATTCGGAGGAATAGCATTTAATCTGATAGAATCATTTATAGTGAAACTTATTCCAAATAATTTTATGAAACTAACCAGCGCCCTTTCGGCTTACATGGTTGATAAAGATGGCAGACAGACTTAGCAGGGCAAAGAATCCAGACTTAATTTTTATTATCTATCAATAAAACAAACTCTCCCTTCAGATTTTTTTGTTCTGCTTTTTGCAGAATCTCTTCAGCAGTACCACGGTAAAAATTTTCATCCTTTTTTGTCAGTTCAAATGCAATAACAACCGGAATATTTTTTCCCATCACTTTTACAATATCAGCTAGTAATGTCCTAAGACGGTATGGTGTATCAAGAATAACAATAAGATAATTCATACGCTTCAGATTATAGAGTTCCTGTCTGCGGATATCTTTCTTGGGAGAAAGCCAGCCGTAATAAAAAAACTTTTCAAAATCTAATCCTGAACCAACCAATGCAGGAAGAAGAGAACTTACTCCTGGAACAGGTATTACATCTATTCCCTGCGAAATACAAACATCAACAAGTAAATGACCCGGATCTGAAAAAAGGGGTGTTCCGCAATCTGAAATAAGCGCCGCATTTTCACCATTTAAGATTTTCAAAACAATATCATTAACAACTTCTTCTTCATTATGCTCGTTTAAAGCAATAAGCTCTTTTTCAATTTTATAATGAGATAAAAGTCTCCTGCCCTCTTTAAATTCTTCACAGACAATAAAATCTGCCTCCTGCAATACGTTCAATGCGCGGAGGGTGATATCATCAAAATTACCAATAGGTGTGGAAACAAGGTATAATTTTTTATTCATAGTCTGAATTATTTCTATAAAAAAAAATATTTAATTGTCACTGTATACAAATGTACGTAATTTTGGGGTGCCACTTAAAATGTAATTTTGGAGAAATGGCCAAACTAATTAAATCATTAGCTAATGCTAATCTTACCGGATTAATTCATTCAGATTATGTAATTCATATTAATTTTAAACCAATTAAAGTAAGCGGGGATACTTATGTATCATAAAAAAATTATTGTTGTTTTATTTCTTTTTATTACTGCATTTTTATATGCGCAGGATTCAACTCAGACTTTTCTTGATTTAAATCCTACAGGTGTATCCAGATTTCTTAGTCTCCATCCTGAATATGATGGAAGAGGCACTATTATTTTTATCCTCGATACCGGTGTTGATATGGGAATTGCAGGATTGCAAAAAACCTCAACGGGGGAAACCAAAGTAATCGATGTACGTGATTTTACAGGGGAAGGTGATATCCCGATTTACAAGGCCGATGAAGATGACGGGAATTTTGTAAATGATGAGATGGGATATTCAGTTAAAGGAGCTGATAGTATTAAAGGAGCAAAAGGAGATTATTTCATCGGAGTGCTCGCGGAGAAACAGCTCATTAATTCCAATTCCGGTTCTGCGGATTTAAATGGAAACGGAAATACTTATGATAAATATTACATGGTTACCTTCCAGGATGCTTCAGGCGATTGGGTTGTTTATATTGATACCAATGGAAACGGCGATCTGTCAGATGAAAAACCGATAAAAGATTACAGTAAAGACCAGCAGTATTTCAAAATAGAAAATTCAAAAAATCTGGCTCCGTTGACTTTTGCCGTTAATATTTTTCCGGATGAAAAAAAGATTTCCCTGTTCTTCGATGATGGATTTCATGGTACTCACGTAGCGGGAATTGCATCGGGTTATATGATTGACGGATCAACTATAAATGGTGTTGCCCCCGGTTCAAAAATTATCGCATTAAAGATCGGAAATAATTTAAATACCGGCGGAGCCACGGTAACTGGAAGTATGAAAAGAGCCTACCTTTATGCCGATGAAGTTTCAAAAGAAAGAAAAGAACCGTGCATTGTTAATATGAGTTTCGGGATTGGCTCTGAAATAGAAGGGCGCTCTGAAATGGAAGTTTTCCTGAATAATCTTATGAAAAATAATCCTTACCTGTACATCTGCGTTGCTAACGGTAATGAAGGCCCGGGTATTTCTTCAACAGGGCTTCCTTCTGCGGCAGATTATGTATTTTCTTCCGGAGCCGTATTAACTCAGAATGTGGGCAGGGATCTTTATGGTGCAAAATTAAACCATGATATTATTCTATATTTCTCATCAAGAGGCGGAGAAGTTGATAAGCCAGATGTAGTATCACCGGGTGCTGCTTTTTCTACTGTTCCGAATTTCTTTCCCGTAGACAGGCTCTGGGGCACAAGTATGGCATCTCCCTATTCTACCGGGGTAATGTCTCTTCTTCTGAGTGCGGCTGTAAAAGAATATCCCGATAAAAAAATTCCTTCAGAACTCCTTTATAAAGCCGTAAGACAAAGTGCAACAGTGTTTGATAACTATACCTGGCTTGATCAGGGGCATGGTTATATAAACGCGGCAAATGCCTGGGAACTTTTAAAGAAATATGTAGATGGTGGGGAAATTAAAAATTACGAACATTACACCATAACTTCTCTTGCTCCCAACATGCCCGATAACAAAGCTCCAAATCTTTATCTCCGTGATGGTTCTTTCATTACCGGTAAAGAAACTTTTAGTTATATAATTAAAAGAGATAATTTCCAGGGTGATAAAACTTTCTACCGCGGATACGATATAAAGAGCGATAAAGACTGGTTAATTCCCATTCAGAAAAAAACTTATATCCGTAATGATCAAACTGCTACGGTAAATGTAAGGATAGACAAATCTAAATTGCAGAAGCCGGGGTTATACTGCGGAAGAATATCCGCCACACGTAATGATTATACAAAAATGCCTGAATTCGATATGCTTGCTACAGTTGTTATTCCATACGAGTTTAACTCTTCAAATAATTATAGAATGGAATGGAAGAAAGAAAGTGTGGGTGTCGGGATGGTTAACAGGTATTATATTGATGTACCAGCCGGACAAACCACAATGCATATCAAATTAAGTAAAGTTGGAAATGAATATACCGGCGTACGTTACCGTATTGCCGATCCGGATGGAAGACCGATTGAACTTTCATCTATCCTGTATTCTTTAAATGATAATGAATCTATTCAAAAGGATTATTACAATTTTCAGCCGGGAGTTTATGAAGTTATGGTCGAAGGATTCTTTCTGGCTGACACAACTTCAGCATATAACCTTGCTGTTGATTTCAACAGTATCAAACAGACTGATGATGATGAGCTTACCGGTACTAATAATACAATTGATGTAATAAATTATTTTAACGATCATAAATCATATAATTTATCAGGAGAAATAGAAGGTTATGTTCAGAACCATGAATTTAAACTGAACGGTAAGGAAACTTATAAATATCCATTTGTTTTGAAAGAAGGTGAAGCCTCTAAGATTTTCGAAATAATTTTAAGCAAAGAAAATTATAACAAAGTAACCGACTTTAGTTACCAGATACTTGATGACAGCGGAGTTGCGTTTATAAAGGATGGATTAAGTTATCACACAGGAAGTATATCAGTTTCACAGGGTGATATTAAAAATGGTCCAAATCTTACACTTGAAATCATTCCCGGTTTTACCAATGTAACCGATAGTATGACCATTACAGTAAAAGAAGAAACCGAGATGGATGCAGGACAGCCATTTGCAGTAACAGGAAGCGGAAGAGGAAGCGCATCACTTTATCCTTCGATTGAACAGCAGCTTTACTTAAATTATTCCAAACCATCTTATGATATACCGGAGGGTGCAAAAGTTTACGGAAAAATCACGTTTGCATCTTCAGCCTCAAAAGAAACTGAATATGAATTACCAATTATCATTAACTTTAAATAGGGCTATATCTTATGAGTGAACAAACGGAAAAAGTTAAAGGTCTGCCGGAGAATGCATATTCTGAATTAAAACCGGGAGAAGAATATGTTCCGATAATGACTGCCAGCCAGAAGCCGAAAGAAGTTACACCTTACTCTGTAATAATGGGGTTATTGATGGCGGTTCTGTTTTCTGCAGCAGCAGCTTACCTTGGTTTAAAAATCGGGCAGGTTTTTGAAGCAGCTATTCCTATTGCAATTATTGCAGTCGGGCTTTCTGCAAGCCGAAAAATGAAAGGAGCTTTGGGACAGAATGTAATTATCCAGTCAATCGGGCAGAACTCAGGCCTGGTTGTAGCCGGTGCTATCTTTACTATCCCTGCACTTTACATTCTTAATCTTCAGGCACAGTTCTACCAGATTTTTCTGGCATCAGCATTTGGAGGTATAATCGGAATACTTTTCCTTATTCCATTCAGAAAGTATTTCGTTTCAGAAATGCACGGAAAATTTCCATTCCCTGAAGCAACAGCTACCACCGAAGTTCTTGTTGCCGGAGAGAAAGGCGGGAAACAGGCGCTGGTTTTAGTTGTAAGTGGAATAATCGGGGGTCTGTATGATTTTATTGTCGCTTCCTTCGGATGGTGGAGTGAAACATTTACATCCCGTGTTTTCGATTTTGGTGAAACCCTTGCAAATAAATTTAAGCTTGTCTTCAGGCTTAATGTAGGTGCTGCTGTTATGGGTCTTGGCTATATAGTCGGGTTAAAGTATGCAGCAATTATCTGCGCGGGTTCGTTTGTTTCGTGGTACCTGCTTATTCCTCTTGTTTCTTATATAGGTGCAGACCTTACAATTCCTCTCGGATCGAACATTACAAAGTTAATAAGCCAGATGAGCGCCGAAGAAATTTTCAGCAACTATATTCGTCACGTTGGCATCGGCGGAATTGCAATGGCCGGAATTATAGGCATCATACGTTCATCAAAAATTATAAGGGGTGCTGTTACTATGGGAGTGAGAGAACTCTTCCAGAAGAAAAAAACAGATGATGAGCACATCAGAACCCAGCGCGACGTTTCAATGAAAATTATTGTCTTCGGTATAATTGCAACTGCAATTCTGCTGCTTGTATTCTTCCATTTCGGTGTTGTGCACAATATAGGCTGGGCATTAGCCGGATTGTTAATTGTAATGATTATTGCATTCCTGTTTACAACAGTAGCAGCAAATGCAATAGCAATTGTAGGAACAAATCCTGTAAGCGGAATGACTTTGATGACATTGATCCTATCATCAATCATCTTAACTTCCGTTGGACTGAAAGGTGATTCGGGGATGGTTGCTGCCTTGTTAATCGGCGGTGTTGTATGTACGGCACTATCAATGGCAGGCGGTTTCATAACAGATTTAAAGATTGGCTACTGGCTTGGCACTTCACCATATAAACAGGAACAATGGAAATTCCTTGGTGTTTTAGTTTCGGCATTAACAGTTGGTTATGTTATAATGATACTGAACGATACTTACGGCTTTGTCGGTGAAGGTTCATTAGTTGCTCCCCAGGCAAATGCAATGGCAGCAGTAATTCAGCCTTTAATGGCGCAGCAGCCTGCACCCTGGGTTCTTTATATTATCGGGGCGATCCTTGCTCTTGTTTTACAAATGATCGGCATACCGTCACTCGCATTTGCACTCGGTATGTACATACCGCTTAGTTTAAATACTCCTCTTCTCGTAGGCGGTTTGATTGCACACTTTGTTTCTACAAGAAGCAAGGATGAAAAAGTAAACAATGCAAGAAGGGAACGCGGAACATTAATTGCATCAGGATTTATTGCAGGCGGTGCATTGATGGGAGTTATAAGTGCATTCTTAAGATATCTTGGTTACAACTGGGTAAATTTAGAATGGGCAGAATCCCACTCCGCAGAACTGCTTGCACTAATTATGTTTGCCGTAATTTGTGTTTATATGATCTGGGATTCCTTAAGAGGAAAACCGGAAGCAGAATAATTCTTTTATTCGATTTAATATTTTATAAGGCTCGTCTAATAGCGGGCCTTTTTTATGGAGGTGCACGTTCATTTTCTTTTATTAATTTCAAGTGTTCACTCCATAATTTGATACTGAATTACTCCCGGTAAGAATTATTTCTATACCGGAATTTTTAAATAATGAATATCATCTTATAAGTAGCATTTTCTTTGATGAATTAAATGTTTTCCCGTTAATTTCCTGAGCTTTTAAACTGTAAATGTATACACCACTTGGATATTTTGAGGCATTGAAATCTATATTATAATACCCAGCCTGCAATTCTTTATTCAATAATGTTTTAATTTCTCTTCCAAGAATATCGAATAATTTTAGTATTACTTTGGAATCTGTTGGTAAACTAAAGCTTATTCTGGTTGTTGGATTAAAGGGATTAGGATAATTCTGTTCAAGAAAGAAATTATTTAGTATTTCTATATTTAGTTCTACTTCTTTGCTATATTCATAACTCCCATCAAGATCTAATTGTTTTAATCTATATTTATATTCTCCCGGAGACACATTTTTGTCTGTAAATGAATAAGAATGAGTTTTAGTAGTAGTCCCATTACCTTCACTAAAACCAATCCTCTCCCAAATGTGTGATTTCGTAATTTCGTTATCTTTCAATCTTTCTACATTAAATCCCAAATTATTTTTTTCAGTAATTGTTTTCCAGTTCAACAACACATCTCTCCCCTTTACCGCTGCAGAGAAATCAGTTAGTTCTACAGGTATATTTTCATCGAAATATTTTAGAATTATTCCTGTGTTTCCTACCGCATATCCTTTGTTAACTTCATACAAGCTCAATGCTTCCAGAACTTGTCCCTGCACTTCAGGATAATCAAACCACTCTTCACCTTCATTTGTTGTTACAAATACTTTATCACCTACTATATAAACACTTTGATTTAAAAAATTTTCAATTCTGCTTGTCCCGAACCAGGATAATGTAGAATCTAGCTGAAATGAAGAACCCCCGTTTGTTGTTTTATAAAGCTGATTAAAAGCTGTCATAAATCCAACCTGTTCATTTATAAAAAATATATCGTGTTGATCTTCTTCAAAAGGAATTGGAATCCAATTATTACCCCTATCTGTTGACTTATATAATTCAAACGGATAATTATCACCACCAACAGCCCAAATCGTTGAATCATTAGAGGGAGCAATTCCCCAAAAGTATCTAAATGGAATATTAAAATTGCTGGTCCAGTTTTCTCCTTTATCAGTTGTTTTTAAAACCAAATCATTAGTCGCAAATCCGGTCAGTGAATCTAAAAAAATAATTTTTCCAATACTACCATTTATTCCGGTTGTGTTTGTTTCATACCAGGTGTCACCTCCATTGGTTGTTTTATATATCTTTCCATTATCTCTATCACCAGCGAAACCGGTTAAACCGTCAATAAAATATAGAGAACGTGCTCTTGCAGGATACGATTGCTTTATCCAGCTATCTCCTGCATTGGTTGTTTTATAAAAATTAAAATCGGATACTGCCCAACCCGTGTCTTTATTTATAAAAAAAACATCCTTGAAATCATCATTTATAATGCAGCTTTTCCATTGTTCGCCTTTATTTGTTGTCTTCTGAATATTTAAGTTGTTACCTGCAATATATCCTAGGGTATCATTTACAAACATTATCCAGTTTTTTTTATATAAGGGGAACCAATTGTTTATCTGCCAGGTAATACCTCCATCAGTAGTTTTCCAGGTTGCTCCTTCACCCTCACCCTCATAACCTACCAGACTGTCAGCAAATGCAATCGTGTTAACAGTTCCGCTTATCCCGACCGGAGTCCAACTATTCCCACCATTTGTAGTATAAGCTATTCTGCTAAAGCCTCCTGCGAACACTCTATCCGGGGTTACAACATCAATAGTATAAAGACTGTATTCCATAACCGAACTAATATCAAAATGCTGCCAGCTATTGCCGCCATCTGTAGTTTTCAGAATGTTCCCGTATCCCCCTGCTATATATCCAATGTTTTCATCATAAAAATCAAGCGACCAATACTGGAAAGTATTATAATCTGTGCTTACAGAATTCCACGTTAAACCAGAATCAGTTGTCTTCAGCAGTGCTGGTCCAACCCCGCATATCCATCCCAGTGTATCATTAAGCATTTGTACTCTCCAAAGATCACCACTAACTCCGCTTGCTACCTGCTGCCAAGAGTTACCTGCATCTTCTGAACGAATTATAATCCCGTCATAACCTGTTGCAATAACAATCCTGCCATTATAACTGCTAACATTAAGAAGAATATTTGAAGTAGGTGAATCTATTGTATGCCAGCTTAACCCACCGTCAAGAGTAGTTATAATACTGCCCTCAGCCCCCACCGCCCAACCGGTATCAGGATTTATAAAATGAATTCCAAAATATTCTACTCTCGGCACTTTTGGATTTAGTTCTGTCCATATTCCTGTACCTGGGGTTATATTATTAAGAGGGTACGATCTTCTTTTTTCTTCCTGAAGATCTATCCCCTGGTATTTCTGTGAATAACTTTGATAACCGGGAGGTATCTCACCTCCACGGCGGTATTGAACAGGAATTTTTATAGTATCACTATATGATTGTTCTTGAGAATAAAGAAATGAATCAATAGAAATGAATAAAATTAAAACAAAAAAGAAGCGATTAATTATTTTCATTTTGTCTCCCTGGATTTTAAAGTTCACCCTAATCCCCTGAACTTCAGATTTTTATAGGCAAATTTCACACCTTAATTTAATTATGTTTATTAGCGACTTTCAAATCAAAATTTAAACTTAACGCCATCTTTGTCTGACACGATTAAAAATATTTCAGAGAAGCACTAAATATTTTTATTTATTTTTATATAAAGTATAAAGTATTAAAACTTGTGTGGGTATTAAAGTAATTAAAGGATATGGATTTTACTACAAACATTTATATATCCCTTTAATCACTGAAGCAGTTCGCCTTCTTATCCCGCACTTATTTTAATATCAAATTAAAATAAGCTTGTTTTAAAAGCAAATTTTATTTTGTTAACATATTATTAATTTGTCACAATAATATTTATATCATTAATTATCGCCTCTCTCAACTTTTACCCTTATTACTTATTATATACTTTAATAATGGATAAAAAACGACACCTTCAACACACTTAGATCTTTCCCAATTTATTCAAATAATCATTATTTTATTCCAGTTAATATTAATTCTAAAGCAAATGAATATTCATCCTACTGCAATAATTGAAAAAGATGTTACTTTAGGGAACAACATTGAGGTTGGTGCTTACGTCGTTGTAAGAGGAAAAGTGGAGATTGGCGACGGCTGCATATTAAAAGATCATTCTGTACTGTATGGTCCGCTTAAGCTGGGAAAGGGAAATGTTATTCATCCTGGAGCAGTAGTTGGTAATATTAACCAGGATCTGAAATACAAAGGGGAACCATCGCAAGTAATAATCGGTGATAATAATTCGATAAGAGAATGCGTAACAATACAACAGGGAACTATTGCGAATGAAGGTAAAACTATAATCGGCAATAATAACCTGGTTATGGCTTATTCTCATATTGCTCACGATTGTATGCTTGGAAATAATATAATTATTGCTAACGGTACCCAGCTTGCAGGACATATCGTAATAAATGATTTTGCTTATTTAGGGGGACTTGTAGGCGTTCATCAGTTTGTAACGATTGGCAGATACTGCTTTATTGGTTTTATGAGCCGTATAAACAGAGACGTTCCGCCGTTTGTAATTGTGGAAGGTAATCCTTCACGTGAAAGAAGTATAAATACAGAAGGACTTAAAAGAAAAAATTTCAGTGCAGAAGATATAGCAATATTAAGAAAGGCATTTATAATTCTGTTCGTAAGCGGAATGACACAGGCCGATAAAAATAAATTACTGGGCGAGAAACACTTTACGGAAAATCCTTATGTAAAAGAATTATTGGCTTCGCTGGAAGCAAGTGCAAAAGGAGAAAACGGAAGAGCCCTGGAAGCTGCACGGAAAAAACAGTTCAATACCTGAGCTGCCGCTCAAACCGGATTGGACAAGAACGGGTATTAATTGAATCTTCAGTCATCAAAATCAATTAATGTTCTTTAACTGCAGCCTGAACCCGCCTGCCCCAGGCAGGTTTTTATTATCATTTAAATATCCTGTTAAAGAAATCCTTCATATCATTCCAGCTTTTTTCATCTGCTTCTTTATTATATGCAATTCCCAGGTTAAATTTTTTCCCAAGACTATCTGCAGCAGGATTAGTAAAAGCGTGTTTGGCTCCGGTATAATTGATAAAAGTATAATCAACTCCTGCACTATCCATTTCATGTTTGAAAGCTTCCACTTTCTTTGGAGGATTATAAGGATCAGCGGCACCGTTGCATACAAGTATTTTTGCTTTAACTGAGCCGGGATCTTTTACCGGTTCGGTAGGTAAATCTCCATGAAAGCTTACAACACCATCCATATCATCACCGGCAAGAGCCATACGAAGAACAACACCACCTCCGAAGCAATAACCAATTGCAGCTATTTTATTTGTATCTGTCTGCGGCTGTTTTTTAAGCAGGTTAAGCCCCGCATCGAAACGTGCCCTGGCAGTATCCATACTATGCATAACCTCCGAAGCAAATTTTCCGGCACTATCTGGATTCTCAGTATTTTTTCCGTTTCCGTACATATCTACTGCAAGTGCAATATAACCAAGCTTTGCAAGCTTTTCTGCTCTATCCATTAGATATTGATTTAATCCCCACCATTCGTGCACGACAATTATTCCCGGTCTTTTACCTGTATTATTGCTGTCATAAGCGATAAATCCTTTAAGCGTTGTTCCATCTGCCGAGTAGTTTATTTTTTTTATTACCAGCGATGAATCAGGATTAGTCCCGTTTTCTTTTTTTTCCGAACACCCTGAAGCAATTAAAAGTCCTAATAAAATAATAAAAGAATATTTCATAATTCCTTCCATTAGTTATTGCTAAAGATTGGATTGGTAGTGAATATAAAAAGGGAATGTTAAAAAGAAAATCGGCTGTGTCATATGATGAAACTCTACCCGGAAAAGCAGAACAACTTTTTTTCTATCTGTCTTTAGACTGCCGATAATAAAAAGTGAAAAGTTTTTCCTTTAAGATATTGTAAATTCACCTTAATTTTTCTTCATCATATCTTTTTTAAAACTGCAACAGTAACATCATCGGATGCATTTGTTCCATTAAGAAAAGCGGAATGATCTTTTAACAAATCATCTAAAATTAAATCAGGCGGCTGGCTGCCTGCTTTTAAGAAATATTCTAACAGCCTTGTCTCCCCGTATTCTGTCTCATTTACGAATGATTCTGTCAAACCATCAGTATAAGTTAAAATCGTATTACCTGATTCAAGTTTAAATTTACATACATTATATTCCGAATTGCAGAATAAACCGACGGGAATTCCGGTTGCTCTTATCCGTGTAATTTCATTCTCCTTTAAGATCATCGGAGGATTGTGACCGGCAATGCAGAATTCAATTTCGCCTTCGGAATTTGCTCTGCCGAATATCATTGTAGCATAGTTATTTGAAAGAATACTTTCGCAGAATAAACGGTTGGTTCTCCTAACGATTTCAACAAGCGGAAGCCCAAAAGACAGAAAGCTTCTTGTAAGCGCATGAAGCTGTGACATCATTAATGAAGCGGAAATTCCTTTACCGGAGACATCTCCCAGGACAAAAAAGAAAGTGCTGTCATTTAAAGGAATAAAATCGCAGAAGTCGCCGCTTACAATTCCTGCCGGTTTATACCTGTAGCCGAACTCCCATCCTTTAACGGAGATACTTTGCTTAGGTAATAATTCCCTTTGTATTTTTCCTGCCAGCTCAAGATCATCTTCAAGAGCACGGCGCTGTTCTTTACTAAGATGATCAAGACAAACGGTAATCATAGGATCATAAGCGAGCCTTTCGGGTTCAATCGGATCATGACAAACTTCACATATTCCGAAAGAGCCTTTATTCAATCTTTCTATAGCCCGGTCAATTTGCTGTAATAACCTGTATATTTTAATAGGTTCGGTCAGATTTTTAGCGCTCGATTCCAGCCGGTCTCTGCGCTCATTTAGCTGTTTCCGCAGAAAGGAGAGGTCCAATGTTTCCATTCCTAACCTCCAATTTGAAAAATCCTAATGCAATATAATTTAATTTATAAGTGAACACAATTGAAAATAATCTCGGCCGGATAGTACAAGTGAGATTTAATGATTTAAAATTTATAAATTGGAAATAAATCTTCAACCGAATTCTTTACAAGTTATTAAGACAGGAAAAATATTATGGGAAAAGAAAAATTGCTCACCGCTGCACTCAGTGCTTTAAATGAAGTTGTGCAAATTGCACCCGGCGAGGATGTCCTTATTCTTAATGATATTCATTGCCGGTTTGTAGCCGATGCTTTCCGTAATGCTGCAGAAACCAAAAAATGTAAGACCGTTTCTTTTTTAATAAATGAAAAAGACAGACCATTATCAGGAATCCCGGAAGGGCTTGTTGAATTACTGAAAGGTAAAACAGTAGTCCTGAATATCCTTAAAGCTTTCCCCGAAGAAATTAATTTCCGGATTAAATGGCTGTTTAAGATTGAAGAGAATAATAAGATTAAATGTGCACATATGCCCGGAATTACTAAGGCAATGATGACCGAAGGTCCTATGAATATTGATTATAAAGATATGAGAAAAAATGCCGCTGCTTTAATTTACAAATTAAAAGATGCCGATCATTTACATATAACTACTAAAGCCGGAACAGATTTAATACTCGGAATTAAAGACCGGATTTTTACCGACGATGTTCTTATTAAACCGGGTAAAATGAGTAATCTTCCCTGCGGTGAAATTTATTGTGCACCCGAAGAAACAAAAGCAGACGGCATTGATTGTCTTCGATGCCAGCATAGGCGACATCGGGCTTCTGAAAACTCCTTTAAAAGTTCATATGTAAAGAACGGAAAAATTACCCGGTTCGAAAGCGATGATAAAAAGCTTGTTGACAGGATTAAAGAATTATCTTCAGTTGATGAAGAAGCCAGGGTGATAGGAGAATTAGGAATCGGATTAAATCCCGGAGCCCGGATAACAGGCAATATGCTTGAAGATGAAAAAGCGATTCACACTGCCCATATTGCTTTCGGTAATAACGAGGACTTTCCGGGAGGAGGGAAAAATTATTCAAAGATTCACAGGGATTTTCTCTTTCATAAACCTACCGTTGAAATATTCTATAAGATAATTCAAACAAACTAATGAGAAGAAGGTGAATTTCTATAAGTTAATAAGTAGTGATTTCAGATATGCAGGAAAGTTTAATTTATTTTTTTATTTATTGCTGTATTATATTAACATAAAAATTACGATATTTTTCTGCCTGTATGAATTCTGCAAAAAATCAATTAAAACTTACCTTCCGCGCTTTAAGTCATAAAAATTTCAAATTATTTGTCTCCGGTCAAAGCTTATCACTTATAGGAACGTGGATACAGCAGGTAGCTGTGGTATGGCTTGTTTACAGGTTAACAAATTCAGCTTTCATGCTGGGCATAGTCGGATTTTCAGGGCAGCTTCCATTGTTTGTAATTGCTCCCTTTGCCGGAGTATTAGCGGATAAAGCAAACCGGCACAAGCTTCTTTTGTATACACAGTCTCTTGCGCTTATACAGGCCCTGGTACTTTCTTTACTGGTTTTTATAGATGTTATTCAGATCTGGCAGCTTATTGTTCTCAGTGTCATTCTCGGAATAATAAATGCTTTCGATATGCCGATACGCCAGGCATTTGTTGTTGAAATGATCGATAATAAAAAAGAAGACCTCGGCAATGCTATTGCCTTTAATTCTTCAATGGTAAATGCGGCAAGACTTATTGGTCCTTCTATTGCCGGTATTCTAATTGCAACTGTCGGAGAAGGCTGGTGCTTTCTTATAAATGCGATAAGCTTTTTCGCAGTTGTTGTTTCATTATTAAAAATGAAAGTAGAGCCTGTTTCGCACAAACAAAAAGAATCCAGGATATTAAAGGAATTATCGGAAGGATTTAAATATACGTTCGGGTTTGAACCAATCCGTTACTTGATTATTCTATTGGGCATAGTCAGTTTAATGAGCACATCAATAACTCTTCTCGCGCCTGTTATTGCTAAAGAGTACCTTGGAGGTGGTGCAGGCACTTTCGGATTTCTGATGAGTGCTTACGGCTCAGGGGCACTCTTTGGAGCTTTTTACCTGCTTAATAAAAAAACTGTACTTGGATTAGGTAAGCTTATAGGAATTGCAGTTTCCATATTCGGAATAAGCCTTATTGTTTTTTCTTTTTCCCGCGTGTTTGTCTTTTCAATAATTATGATGGCTCTTGCAGGCCTGGGAATGATGCTTCATATAGCTTCAACAAATACATTGCTGCAGACTTTATCTGAAGAAAATAAACGCGGAAGAGTAATGAGCTTTTACGCAATGGCTTTCAGGGGAATGAGTCCTTTCGGGAGTCTGCTGGCAGGCGGTTTGGGAAGCAGCCTTAGCGCACCAACCGCAATTCTGCTGAGCGGTTCTGTTTGTCTTGCAAGTGCAGTATTCTACCTGTATAAGCTTCCAGTTATAAGAGACCTGATCAGACCGATTTATCAAAGTATGGGTATCCTGCCGCAGATAGCCGAAGGAGTTGAACAGGCAACAAACCCGACCATAAAACCTCAGTAACCGAATGAGCTTAATTCTTCTATCACTGCAATGATGTTCTGAAATTTTTATTGTCTCTTTAACTGAGCCGGATTAAAATTTTTTCTGCACCCGAAAACCCGGAAATAGTGCTAAAAACATTTTGGATGGCATTTCCAATTTTGGAAACAGGGTAAAAACTATTTAGGTGGTTCTACGAAGTTTCGAGAATAAGGAGATTAATTTTAGATCACCAAATATAATTGCAATGTATTTATTGTTTAATTTTATTCAATGAATTTTTATTGGGATATCAGTTCTTTTTATAAATTATATTAAATTAATGTTAATGAAAAGGATAATTTAGGATTTGTAATGTCTGAACAAACTGCCAAATATGAAGTTAAAAATGTACTTTTTCCCACTGAAAGGGAGAAGCTTTACGAAAAATATAAAAGTATAATTGAAACTAATTATGCATTAAATAGATCACTGGTTAGTTTTCAAGCAAATAAAAGAGAACCTTTTTATAGGTGGTTCAAATATAAAGAGGGATTTTCCAAAAAACTGGTTAATTATTTTATTGACAAATATCATCCTAAGAAGGGACATATACTAGATCCATTTGCTGGATCGGGAGCAACAATATTTGCAGCAAGAGAAAAAGGTTGGGAGTCAACGGGTATAGAGTTGTTACCAATTGGTATTTTTAATATTCAAGCAAGGTTAGCTGCTGAAAATATAACACTAAAAAAATTCAAAGAGGATGTGGATACTTTTTGGAATAATTTTGATAAGATTACAGATAAGGACTCTGTCATTCAGCATATATCAATTACTCGTGGTGCATTTCCAGAGGAAAATGAAAATAATCTCAATAGATATTTGTCATGTTGTAAAAAGATAAGTAATGAATCAATTAAAATTATTTTGGAATTTGCAGCATTTTCTGTTTTGGAAGAAATAAGTTATACAAGAAAAGACGGACAATATTTAAGGTGGGATTCAAGAGCCAATCGATCGTATGGAAATACAGAATTTAATAAAGGAGAGATTTTTGATTTTATAATTATTGTAAAAGAGAAAATAAAAGAAATAATAAGCGATCTATCACCAACAGAAAGTATTGAACTTTTCAATGAAGAGAAAGAAAATCAAGATCTTTTTGATCCTAAAATTTTAAAAGGTTCAACCCTTGAGGTATTACCAGGCATTGAATCATCTAGTATCGATTTTGTAATGACATCACCACCGTACTGCAACAGATATGACTATACACGGACGTATGCTTTAGAGTTAATCTTTTTAAATAATGATGATGAGGAAGTTAAAAAGCTTCGACAGACTATGTTAACTTGTACAGTGGAGAATAAGGAAAAAATGGGTTTCTTAGAAAATCTTTATTTTGAATTAAATAGAACCAAAGATTTTAATTTTATTAATACAATGTATAATTCTCATCCTGCAATGAAAGAAGTGAATGATGTGCTTTCGAAATTAAATGATCTGGATAAACTGAACAATTCAAATATTCCAAGAATGGTTAAAAATTATTTTTATGAAATGCTCTTTGTTATTTATGAACTTTATCGTTTGTTGAAGCATCAGGGTATAGTGGTAATGGTTAACGATAATGTAAGATATGGTGGTGAGGAAATTCCCGTCGATCTTATTTTATCAGATTTTGCAAAAAATATTGGTTTTAGAATTAAAAAGATATGGACCTTACCCACTGGGAAGGGTAATAGTAGTCAACAAATGGGATTACATGGAAGGTCCGAACTCCGAAAATGTATATATATATGGGAGAAATAGTATGCCATTTAATGAGCATATAAAAAAATGGGAAGATTTAGTAACAACTCAAGAAGCAACTAGAACAGGTTTTATCTCAATTGCTTATGAAAAGAATGTTAAAGGAACGCCATTCATTGAAGAAGCCAAAAGTTTTAAAGTACTTGCTCAAAAAGCAAAAAAGCCAAAGGACTTATTAAAACTTACAGATATTTTTCCTTCTTTATTGTCAGCTTCCGGATTAAGTGAAAAAGCACTTAATTATTTATCGGAAAAAGATCAAAAAGAAGCGATTATTAATCTGATTGAAAAATTTTTAGAACCAGCAGGTGACGCATTTATAGACGAACTTATATATAGGTTTCTTTTAACGAAAGGCGATGCTCTTGGTGGTATAATGCGAAATCTTGCTGGCAGCATTGGTGAGAAAAAACTGATTCGTGGAATAGTATCATCTCTCACATTGAAAGGTATCTAATTTAAATTTTTAAATAAACAATCAAAGACTTGGATTGATGGAACCGATACTGACACCACAATTGAAGAAAATACCAAAGGATTGTATTGGCAAATTAAAAAGAAAAAAAGAACTCTTTTATTAAATCTTACACCATCATTCATTGGAAAAAATGTTGACCTCTGTCTACTAAATGGAGACTATTCAGAATTTAATAATAACTATGATTCGTCCTTAAATAAAGTTCCTGCCAAATATATTGCTCTCGGAGAACTCAAAGGTGGAATTGATCCTGCCGGTGCAGATGAGCATTGGAAAACTGCTAATACGGCCTTAGAAAGAATTAGGATTGCATTTAAGAGTCTTAATTTGAAACCGCATACTTTTTTTATTGGCGCCGCAATTGAAAAAAGTATGGCTCAAGAAATTTATACCCAAATGGAAGCAAAAACTTTAACCAATGCTGCAAATTTGACAAATGAGAAACAACTCATATCTATTTGCGAGTGGATTTGTAAAGTATAGTGTCATTTTTAGTTCATGATAAAACCATTTTCAATTAAATGCATAAAGAAATGTTATAATAGAAGTTAAAGAAAAAACAAAACCAGATGAACTTGGGAGGGTGAGTGGAAATGGAAAGTTTTTTTATAATCTTAATCATGGTGAGCTTAGTTTTATGAAATTTTTAACCACCCTTTTCTGTATATCCTTATTCATAATATTTTCAAATATCAATTCAGCACAAAGCTCAACCAATTCTGTAAAAGATAAGACTCCTGCCGATTATGTTAATCCGTTTATTGGAACTGAGGAAATGGGACATACTTTTCCCGGGGCTGCGGTTCCTTTCGGAATGGTGCAGCTTAGTCCCGAAACAGACACAGTTTATTACAGCTATGGCAATGGATACAATCCTGATGTTTACCGTTACTGTGCCGGCTACCAGTACGATGATAAAACAATTGTCGGTTTCAGCCACACACATTTCAGCGGAACAGGTCACTCGGATCTTGGAGATTTTTTAATTATGCCGACTGTCGGAAAAATTCAACTTAATCCTGGAACATCAGACAATCCTTATAGCGGCTACAGATCAAGATTCTCTCATAATACAGAAGAAGCTCATCCCGGCTATTATGCGGTTAAGCTGGATGACTATAACATCAAAGTGGAATTAACGGCAACCACTCATACAGGATTTCATAAATATACTTTCCCGAAATCTGATAGTGCACATATTATTCTTGATATGACAAGCGGAATTTACAATTACGACGGCAAGGTTGTATGGGCATCAATCAGAGTTGAGAATGATACGCTTGTTACAGGATACCGGCAGACAAACGGCTGGGCGAGAACAAGGTTCATTTACTTTGCTATGGTTTTTTCCAAACCAATAAAATCTTATGGATTACATGATGATGAAAAACTGATCTACAAAGGTTTCTGGAGAAAGTGGAACCAGGATGAAAATTTTCCTGAAAGAGCAGGACATAATATAAAAGCACATTTTGATTTTACTACCGCGTGAAGGTGAAAATATAATGATCAAGTTTGGATTATCTGCTGTAAGTACAAACAATGCGCTTGAAAACCTGGAAGCTGAAAATCCGGGATGGGACTTTGATAAAATAAAATATGAAGCAAAAGCTGAGTGGAATAAGGAACTATCGAAAATACAGATAGAAGCAAGCGAAGACCGCAAAGTTAATTTTTACACTGCAATGTATCACAGCTTTCTCGCACCGATTGTTTACTCGGATGTTAACGGAGAATACCGCGGGCTTGATCAGAATATTTACACGGCAGACGGTTTTAAAGACTATACAATTTTTTCTTTGTGGGATACTTACCGCGCTCTTCACCCGCTCTTTACTATTGTACAGCAGCAGAGGACAAATGATATAATTAATTCTATGCTTGCACATTATGAGCAGAGTGTACATAAAATATTACCAATCTGGTCTCACTACAGCAATGAAAACTGGTGTATGATTGGTTATCATGCTGTCCCGGTTATTGTTGATGCATATATGAAAGGGATAAGAGGATACAACATTGATGAAGCTCTTCAGGCAGTTGTTGCAAGTGCAACTTATAAACCATACGATGGTATCGGCTATTATGAAAAATACGGTTATGTGCCGGAAGATCTGAATCCATATTCAGCTTCAAAGACACTGGAATATGCTTTTGATGACTGGACAATTTCAAGATTTGCAAAAGCGCTCGGGAGGAAAAAGATATACGATGAATTTCGAAAGCGGGCAGAATCTTTTAAAAATATATTTGACAAAAGTACCGGGTTTATGAGAGCGAAGAATTCTGATGGAAGCTGGAAACCTAATTTTGATCCGCTCAGCACTGACGGCCAGGGATTTATAGAGGGCAACTCGTGGAATTATTCACTTTATGTTCCACAGGATATTGAAGGGTTTATAAAATTATTAGGCGGAAAAGATAAACTCGTTACCTGGCTTGATTCACTTTTTACAATGCAGGTTTCAGAAGAAAATATTGCAGAAACAGAAGATGTAACAAAAGCAGGAATGATAGGAAATTATGTCCACGGAAATGAACCGAGTCACCATGTTCCTTATATGTATGTTTATGCAGGTGAGCCGTGGCGCACACAGGAACGAATCCATCAGATAGTTAATACAATGTATAGAAGTAAACCGGACGGACTTTGCGGCAATGATGACTGCGGACAGATGTCGGCCTGGTATATTTTCAGCTCCATTGGGTTTTTATCCTGTTGCACCGGGAAGCAACCAATATGTTTTCGGAAGTCCGTGTATGCAGAGTGCTGTTATCAGTCTTGAAAATGGAAAGCAGTTCACAATGGAAGCCAAAAACCTTACGGATAAAAATATTTACATTCAGTCGATTACTTTAAATGGAGAAGACTATCATAATAGTTTTATTCTTCATAAAGATATAATTAACGGCGGAAAGCTTGTATTTAATATGGGATCTAAACCTAACAAAGATTGGGCAAAGAATATGAAACTTCCTTATTCAATAAGCGGTGAATCGGAATAAAATTCTGAATAATCTATTACTCTAAATGTTTTTCATAACAAACACTGTCCGGGTCGTCTTTATGTCTTCCGTATGGTTTTATTTTAGAGTATCCGTATTTTTCATAAAGACTCATTGCTTCGGGCTGTTTCAATCCTGTTTCGAGAACTATTTTTTTGTAACCAAGGTTAAGTGCAGTCTCTTCAAGTTTATTCAAAATTAATTTTGATATTCCTTTTCCCCTCAATTCATCTTTCACATACATTCTTTTAACTTCGGCAGTTATAATATCGAAATGTTTCAAGGCACCGCAGGCAACTACAGAATCAGTTCCATCCAACGCGGCAAAAAAAATCAGCATAGATTTATTTTCCTCAACAAATTCTTCAATAGTTCCTTTTCCATACCTCAATTCAAGATCTTTATGAAGCGCAGCAGATAAGTTTGTAATTTCCTGCGATACAGAGGGAAGAGTTATGATTTCAAAATTTTTCTTACTGGGGAACATCAGAATTCAAATCGGTGGATTGATTGCATTCAGTTTTTAAATAATGATGGGCAGCCAGGCATCCCTTAATATAAGCTTCCCTGAAATCTTTGCAGGCAGCTTCTTTATCTTCAAGTTTCAGGTGACATTTACCTCTTTCGTAATACGCAAGCTCGAGCTTTGGATTTAATGCGATAATTTTTGTGAAATCTGCTATCGCAGCAGTAAGATGTCCCAATGCAGCTTCAGATAATCCTTTGTTAAAGTAGCCTTTCGTATCATTGGGTTTCATCGCGAGATATGCCCCGAGATCAGCACAGGCTTTTTCATATAGTTTTAAATGATAATTTGAAATTCCTCTTTGCAGAAAAAGATCAGGTTCCTGGAATCCGTATGTAAAAGCAAAATCAAAATCATTTACTGCCTCAGCGTAATCCAGCTTTTTAATTTTTATTAAACCTATATAATAATAGGTTGCAGCATTGACTGTACCCGACTCAATTATTTTTGAAAACTCAAGTTCAGCACCGTCATAATCTTTCGCTTTATATTTAGCGATGCCATCCTTTAAAATAAGCTTATATTCTTCATCAAGCACTTCTTTGTTTTCCTCAATGCTGCCATGAGTTTTATAATCATCCCTATATCTGAAATCCCCCTTTTCGTCTTCATTTTCCAGTTGCTCTTTAGGAATTAATTCTTTTTGAAGCATAGATTCAAGTTTAGAACGTTGAACAATGCTGGACGGGTTTGGTTTGATTCTTCTTTTACTTATAATGTAAAAAACGAAAACGACTATTAATAAAGCTAAGAGAATGTATACATATATCCACATCTTATATTCTCCAATTATTGATGTAGAACCTGATAACAAAATCTAATGAATTTTCTTTTTAAAGAAAATAATTATTAATCAGTTTTTAAGCTAATTCTCCTCCCGGTTTTATTTCTTTGTCAATCAGCCACCTGTATAGTAAAAGAGCAACGGCTGCAGTTAATCCGATTACAGCAAAATAAAACCAGATATAGTGTGCATGATCATAAGCGTGAATCAATTGTTCGGGAGAAAGAAACTCAGGATCCGGAGCATAGGCTGTTAACAAATAACCGGATATTCCAAAACCAATAATTGAAGAAAGAAAAGAATGCAGATGACTAAACCCGAGGTAAAGCCCTTCTTCACCTTTCGGCGCCTGTAAGGAAAAATATTCAAGATAACGCGGAGAAATAAAGCATTCTGCAAGTCCCTGAACAACAATACCTGAAATCATCATCACAGTTATTGGATGAGCAGAGAATAATCCGAATATTGAAACCGATTGACCGGTTAACGATTCCAGTACAGGACTTGATGCCATTAATAAGGCCGACAACGGCATAAGGAACATTCCGACTGTCATTGAAGATACAGCGCGTACATTCTTCATTAAGTTTGTAATAAACACCACAGTTATCATTACAACAAAAGGATTAACATTTGCGATCCATTCAGGCGAAGCATGTTCGCCGACTGTACGTAAAACATATTTTGGCATTGTCGCATATAGCTGACCCTGAATAATCCAGAATCCTGTAACAATAAATATCAGTATCAACAGGCGAATATTGGTTACAACTTTTGTAAGTCCGCGCCATGCTTCCTTAAAAGATTTTCCTTCGCCATCTATATTAACATTCTTATAGAAAAAGTAAACCACAATAAATGCAAGAAGGGTCATTACTGCAGCATAATAATTAATTGATTGAAGACCCCAGTTTAATCTCAGCGGGTAAGCAAAGGTTTTTCCGAGAAAAGCACCGACATTGACCATACCATAAAAAATTGAATAACCTCTTGCCCTGGTTTCTTCGGTGGTTGTCTTAGCAACAGTTCCGGTGATAATAGATTTGATAAAAGATCCGCCGAACATCAGAACGACAAGTGCTGGCAGAACAATGGCTTTATAAGGAAGCAGACCTAAAGTAAAGTAGCCAATAGATAATAGGCTGAATGCCAGCAGTATAGCATTTCTAAACCCGATTTTATCTGCAAAAGCCCCGGTGAACGGAGGAAGAAAATATAAGCCCGCAGCAAATATTCCCCCTATCCAGCCGGCTTCTATATCATCAAATCCTACAACTCTTGACAAATATAAAGTTATAGCAATGAATACTGCGTAGTATGCCGATCGTTCAAAAAGTTCTACAAGGTTTGCTGTCCAGAATGCACCCGGAAATTTCCAGGAGTTTTTCTTTTTTCCAGGATTTTCAGACAATTGGTCTCCCCGGTTATTTTGGTAAAAAAATTTTACAAAGTTAAAAAAAAATACGAAGGGAAAAAGCTTTTAGAATGATTTCTTTTGAAGATTAAGTTTTCTGCGGATCCAAATGATTCTTAATACCCTACTTTTGATTTGTTAATAGCATAAGACACTTTCATCTGCGAGATTGTGTTTCCCGCTTCGTTAAAGAAATGAACAATTTTATTGCACTGAGATCTAATTGGTTTACTTTCATTTATAGTATTTTCGGTATTTTTCAAATCAGAAATATTTCCTGCAAGATCGGGATAATTAAGCTTCTGTATTGTGAACATAGTAGTGACAGCAGCAGAAAATGCAGGCATTAGTTCACTTAAATAATTTGATGAAGAAGTGTCTATCTTTGCTACGGTTATGTCGAGAGTATCAATATTTTTCTTAACCATAGCATCGGTCGGATTAATCCGGTCTGCTAAATAACTTAAGGCAGACTGAAGTTTTATTAATCCTTTTTCGGAATAGTGCCTGGTGTCGCCTGGGTTTGAAGTACTCCTGGAAAAATCTATAAATTCTTTCACTTCGTTAATCGAATCTATCGGATCGATATATCTTCTTTTTGAAAAAACGTCGTTACTGGAAGAAGTTACCTTTTTAGTATAGTCCGGCATATAAACATAATTAAGCAGAAACCAAAAGAATCCTGCAAGAATAATTAATCCCATAATCCATGGCCATGGTGATCTCTGTCTTCCCCGGCTATTTAAATTTGTCAATTTATTAAGGCCTAAAATTTCACATAAAATTTTATGAAAAATTGTAAGATTAACTGAATAAAGTAATGATAGTTACCACATATCCGGACGTTATTTTTTGCGGGTGTATTTAGTCACAGTATAGAGCACTATTTGCTCCGCTGCAGTGAAATATGGTTTGCTAAAATTTCAAATCATTTCTTATTAGAGAGAATAATAATTATGAAAAATGAAACTCACTATATAAAGATTCAACACCCTCAAAATCCCGGATGATAGTTTTATTCGAAAATGGGTATATCCGGGTTTGTTTTGATGGAACGCTTTTTGTCTTCCGGCAGAGAGGAGAAATATTATGCGTGAAGAAAAAGATTCTTTGGGGAGAGAAGTCTTACCGGATGAAGTTCTTTACAGTATCAACACAATACGATCATCTAATAACTTTCCTGTCTTTTCAGCTTCAGATACTTTTACTGATATTTCAACTTTAAGTGAAAAAATAATAAAGCATAATCTCCTTCAATATGAAGAAATAAATAACAAAGAATTAAATGAAAAGGGGAGGGATATTAAATATGCCGCTTAATCTGGAAAAGAAACAAATTGTTTTTATCGGAAGAAGAAATGTGGGTAAATCCTCACTTGTCAATACTTTCCTGGGACAGGATTTAAGCATTGTAAGCGAAATACCCGGAACTACTACAGATCCTGTAAGAAAATCTATGGATCTTCTCCCATACGGACCAGTGCTCCTTATAGATACTGCCGGGATCGATGACTATGGAGAATTGGGACAAAAACGGATCAGTAAAACAATTAAAGCAATTTCAGGAGCTGATTTTGCTATAGTTGTTCTGGATGCAACCTGTAGGCTTTCAACGGAAGAATATGAAATACTAAATTATCTAGATAAGATTTCAGTTCCTTTCGTAATCGCTGCAAATAAAATTGAATTGGGAATAAACCCGGATCTTCTTGTAGAAATAAAATTATTGAATGCCTTCCACTTTGAAATTTCCTGCAAGCTCGGAGTTGGAATTGAACCACTAAAAAGGAAAGTTATTAGAATGCTGCCGGCTGATAATGAACCTCCTTTACTAAGTGATCTCGTTACTCAGGGGGATATTGTCATGCTTGTAGTTCCTGTAAATATAGAAGCACCCGGCAGGAGATTATTTCTTTCACAGGTCCAAACTATAAGAGAAGCCCTGGATGAAGATACAATTGTTGTTGTTGTTAAAGATAAAGAGCTTCATTCAGCATTAGCTTCGTTAAACAGTAAACCTGATCTAATAATAGCTGACAGCCAGGCTATAATGAGGGTAGCTGCAGATATTCCTGAAGATATTAAGTTGACAACATTTTCAATACTTATGGCAAGATATAAAGGAGACCTGAGGACATTTATTAAAGGACTAAAAAGAGTTGCTGAGCTTCAGGACGGCGACAAGATTTTAATTGCTGAGGCGTGCTCACATCATGCCTGGGAAGATGATACAGGCAGGGAAAAAATCCCGGGATGGTTAAGACTTCATACGAAGAAAAATCTTCAGATAGATTTTGCACAGGGCTCTGATTTCCCAGAAAACTTGTCACAATATAATTTAATCATTCACTGCGAAGCCTGTATGCTTACCAGGAAAATGATGCAGATGAGATTGAATGAAGCGCACTTAATGGATGTTCCCGTTGTTAATCACGGAATACTTATTTCATATATGCACGGGGCAATTCCAAGAGCCCTTCTTCCTTTTGGCAATGCAGTTTATGAATGGGAAAAAACTCCTACAAAACGCAAGCAAATGAACTATTACCCTTAAGGGTAATTCTTAATAAATAAACAGGACAAACAATGGCTAAAATAGCAATAATAGATGATGATCCGGACATCCTGGATGTAAGTAAAATTGTACTGACTTCAAAAGGATATGAAGTTATTACTGCGCAGAACCCTGATGACGGATTTAATCTAATCGTAGATCAGAATCCCGATCTGATTATTCTCGATGTAATGATGAACGAACCGGATGACGGTTTTTTTCTTGCTCAGAAATTAAGAAGGGAGAAAATCAGCACGCCGGTTATCATGTATACATCAGTTTCAAAAGCATTGGGGATGGATTTTGGTAAAAGTGATATGGTTCCTGTGGACGAATATATAGAAAAACCAATTTCACCGGATGAGCTGATAGAGAAAGTTGAAAGATTATTGCACGCAAAGGTAAAGGAGTAATGAATATGCTGGTATTTGAAAAAAATAAATTGTCGGAAGATATTGAAGAGCTTGTGGAAAAGTTCGGACCCGACAGGTCTGCTTTACTGCCAATTCTGCAGGCGATTCAAAGGAAACATCATTACATCTCAGATTTTGCTCAACAGGAAATTGCCAGATTGATGAACATGCATCCTGTAGAAGTGCACAGTGTCATCACTTTTTATTCTTTTCTGCATGAAAAACCTCAGGGAAGAAATATTGTAAGATTATGCAAAACCATTTCGTGCGATATGGCTGGAAAAACGGAAGTTGAAAAATCAATAGAAAGGGAGCTTGGTATTTCTTTTGGTGAAACAACCGGGGACAAACGAATTACTCTTGAACGAACAAACTGCCTCGGTATGTGCGATCAGGGACCGGCTATGCTCGTAAACGAAAAAGTTTATACGAATCTCAATCCCGAAACTGCAGTACAAATTCTTAACGAATTAAAGTAGAAAGGGATGAAAATGAATACAATGCACACAACTAAAAAAAGAACAGGACCGGTTTTATTTTCAGAATATAATAGGGGTGAAGGAATTAAGAAGGCTCTCAGCGGATCACGGGAAGATATTTTATTTGACTTAAAAAATTCGGGTTTGAAAGGCAGAGGAGGAGCTGGTTTTCCCACATCAACTAAATGGATGATTACTGCGGCGGCTTTAGCAGAGAAGAAATTCCTTGTCTGTAATGCAGATGAAGGCGAACCGGGAACATTTAAAGACCGGGTGCTTCTTTTAGAGTATCCCGAGCTTGTATTTGACGGAATGGTTATAGGCGGGTATACAATCGGGGCGCAAACGGGGATCGTTTATCTCCGCGGTGAATATGAATATATGCTCGAATACCTTGAAGAATATTTAATGAAAATGAGAGAAGATAACCTTCTTGGGAAAAACATTCTTGGTAAAAAAGGATCTAATTTTGATATCAGTATCAGGCTTGGTTCAGGGGCTTATGTTTGCGGGGAGGAAACAGCGTTAATTGAATCTCTCCAGGGGCATAGAGGTGAGCCACGCAACCGTCCTCCTTATCCTGTTAACACAGGTTATATGGGATATCCGACTTCAGTTAATAATGTTGAAACTCTGGCATCGGTTCCTCATATAATAATGAAGAGTGGCAATTGGTTCAAACATTTCGGTACCGATAAATCCACCGGATCTAAATTGTTCTCCGTTTCGGGTGATTGTGAAAGACCGGGAGTTTATGAACTCCCCTGGGGTACTTCTATTCAGCAGTTACTTAAAATCGTCGATGCAAAAAATACTAAAGCTGTACAGGTTGGCGGAGCTTCAGGAATATGTATTCCGAAGTCGCAGTTTAACAGGGTTCTGGCGTATGAAGATGCTGTAACCGGGGGCTCTGTCATTGTCTTCAATGAGTCCCGTAATATGTTGAAAGTATTAAAAAACTTCCTTGAATTTTTTGTAGAGGAATCGTGCGGACAATGTACTCCCTGCCGCATCGGAAATGTTAAGCTGCTTGAATGCGTAGAAAAAATAGAAAAGAATGAATACACTTTTGCTTATATAAATTCTTTTAAAGGACCTCGGCAGGACTATGCAGGTTGCTTCCAAATGTGGACTCGGTCAATCATCTCCAAATTCCTTTATATCTATCCTTGAAAATTTTAAGGATGAAATATTTCATACAGGCAGAAAGGGAAGTAACAATGGAAAAATATAAAGCTAACCGTTCACCGGATAGTCAAAGACCCTTTGTTGTTGAAAAATCAGAAAGAGTAAAAGAAACTATTGGTGGAATGGTTTCAGTTGAAATAAATGAGAAAAAAATATCGGTACCTCTCGGGACAACAATTCTTGAAGCCTGTAGGGAAAACCAGATTCACATACCTACACTGTGCTATCATGAAGAATCTTTGTATTGCCGGTGTCTGCCGGATTTGTGTTGTGGAAGTGGAAGGAATGAAAACACTGCAAACCTCTTGTTCATTTCCAATCACAACGCCAATAAAAATAAAAACTTCAACCCCACAGGTAAGGAAAGCACGCCGTCACATTATTGATCTGCTTTTGAGTGAACATTACGGTGAATGTTATACCTGCTCGCGTAATAATAATTGTGAATTACAGGAGTTGGCAAAAGAATATGGAGTTGACAGTTTTGTTTTCGGTAAGCAAGATGAACCACGCTACCCTGTAGATAGATCTTCATCGGCGGTTGTAAGAAATATGAATAAATGCGTTCTTTGTAAACGATGTATCAGAACCTGCATCGATTTACAGGAAGTCGGGGTTCTTGAAGCATTGAACCGCGGACACGAAACTAAAGTGGGAACATTCCTCGATAAACCTCTTGCAGATGTTATCTGCATAAATTGCGGTCAGTGTATTAACAGGTGTCCTACAGGTGCATTAAGAGCAAATGATCCTTCCGATGAAATCTGGTTGGCAATCGATGATCCTAAGAAGCATGTGATAATTCAAACAGCTCCTTCACCCCGTGCAGCTATTGGAGAAGAATTCGGAATTGAGCCGGGACATTCTTTTACAGGTGAATTAAATACAGCTTTACGGAGAATCGGTTTTGACAGAGTATTCGATACAAACTTTACTGCTGATCTTACAATCATGGAAGAGGGAACTGAATTACTGAAACGCCTGAAAAAAGCCCTGGTTGATAAAGACAAAAGCATCAAGCTGCCGCAGTTTACTTCCTGTTCGCCGGGATGGATAAAATTTATTGAACATTTCTATCCTGAATATCTTGATTATCTTTCAACTGCAAAATCACCCCAACAGATGTTCGGCGCAATCATAAAAACATTTTATGCAAAGGAAGCTAAAATTGATCCTGCTGATATTGTTACTGTTGCGCTTATGCCCTGTGCCGCAAAGAAATTTGAGTGCAACAGACCTGAAATGAATGCTTCCGGTTTTAAGGATGTTGATTATGGTTTAACCACGAGAGAAATGGCACAGATGATAAAAGAAGCAGGTATTTATCTTCCCGAAATGCCCAAGACTCATTTTGATGAACCATTTGGCGAAGCCTCGGGTGCAGGATTAATTTTCGGAGCTACAGGCGGAGTAATGGAAGCTGCCCTGAGAACAGTCTATGAGCTTGTTACAGGTAGGCAGGTACCATTCAAAAACCTTGATATTGTACCCTGCAGAGGTTTTGAAGGTGTGAAACAGGCATCGATTAAAATTGAAGGATGTGTACAGGAATATAAATTTCTTGAGGGCGTTGATTTAAAATTTGTTGTCGCTCATGGTACAGCAAATGCTAAAAAAGTTATGGAGATGCTTATTCGAGGTGAATTAAGTGATGTTCACTTTGTTGAAATTATGGCTTGCCCGGGCGGTTGTCTTGGCGGCGGGGGACAGCCTATTCCAACATCACCCGAAATCAGAAAGAAACGCGCAAAGGCGATATATGAAGAGGACGCTTCGCTGCCTGTAAGGAAGTCTCATGAAAATCCTCATGTTAAATATATTTACGAGAATTTTTTGACTGGAGGTCCCTGCAGTGAACTTTCACATAAATTGCTTCATACACATTATACTAAGAGAGGAAAATTTATTTCATAACATATTAAGGGTGACCCTTAAACGGGTCACCCGGATATACAGGAAATATGATAACACTTATTCCATCCTGGGCTCATCATTATACTGAGTTCTGGGATTTATTAAGAAGAAGGAATGCCTGGTTTATAAAGTTAAGGTACAGCGCCGTTGGAATGCTTTTACTTTTTCTTTTTGCAGCAGAGTTCATTCTTGGTATGAAGTTCTCCCCAACTCAGAGTTTTGCCATCTTCCTGATTACAGGAGCAATACTGTTTTATAATATTCTTCTCCACTATATGAGAAGGTTTGTGACAGCGAAACCTGACCACTTTAACGCTATCCATCACTCTCTAATTCAGATGGTTCTTGATATCGTTGCACTGTTTTTGCTTGTTTATTTTACGGGCAGCATAGAATCACCTCTGTTCCTTCTCTTTGTATTTCATATGATAATAGGAAGCCTGATCCTGCCCGGTATTGTTGTATATTCTTTTGCTGCAGTTATTGTGGTGATTTTTACGAGCCAGGTTTTCCTTGAGTATTACGGTGTTTTGTTTCATCATTCTGTTGCCAGCTTCTTAACATATCCTGTTTATACAGATTTTAATTATGTGTTATCGTTTACGGTGTTCTTTGCTTTTTTAATATTTGTAAGTGTTTTACTTGCTAACAGAATCGCACGACAGTTATACAGGAACGAACAACAACTTTTGGAATCACTTGATAAATTGAATAAAGCGGAAGAAGAGAAGCAGAAATATATAATCGGGGTTGTTCACGAATTAAAATCTCCGGTTGCAGCGTTACTTTCTTATCTCGAACTAGTCCTTCAAAAATACGTTGGTCCCTTAAATGAAAAAGTTGAACAGAAATTAACTTCGGCAAAGGAAAGAGCTGTTGAAGCGATAGATCTGATTAACAATATCTTAAAAATTTCACGACTTAGACTTACTTATGAAATAGTAAAGGAAAATATCAGGATAAAAGAAATAATTTGTTCTATTCTTCAGAAACAAAAAGCAGGAATAGAATCAAAAAAAATTGCCGTGAAACTTACCGATGACCGCCTGTTGAGAACTCCTGTCCGGGGCGATAAATTTTTAATTGAAATGGCTGTATCTAATATTCTTGCTAATGCAATAAAATATATAAGTGCTAACGGAATTATTGAAATAATAATTTCTGAACTGAACGATGGTATCAGTTTAATCATTTCGGATAATGGCATTGGTATTCCTGTTAATGAACAGGAAAATATATTTAAGGATTTCTACAGAGCCTCCAATATTAAGAATAAAGGTTATGAAGGAGCTGGTTTGGGATTATCAATTGTAAAACAAATTATTCTGAGACACGGGGGAAATATTTCTGTGGAAAGTCCCGGTAGAATTTCTGAACCGGAAAAGCCCGGAACAACTTTTAAAATATTCATCCCGTTTTAAACTGTTTTACCTGAAAAGGTAATTTCATATCTTATTTACATTCCAAAATAATTTATGAGACAACTATGTACAGGCAGGTTGATGACCCGGGCTTCGGTGAAAAATATTTTAACCGGACAAAACGCATAATAAACAAGGATGGTTCATTTAATGTGAGAAGAACACATTCCGGTTTTAACGTCAGCGATATTTATCATTTTCTCATTACTATTAACTGGACAAGTTTTCTTCTGCTGCTTTCGGGAGCTTTCATTTTTATTAACCTGATATTTGCACTGTTATACTCTTCGATTGGAATCCATGACCTGGAGGGGCAGCCGGAAAATTCTTTCCTGCTGATTTTTTTAAATTCTTTCTTCCTCAGCGTACAAACTTTTACCACGGTTGGTTACGGCGGGATATTACCCGGCAGCATTTTATCCAATATAGTAGCTTCATTTGAAGCAATGACAGGCCTGATGGGTTTTGCTCTCGCAACCGGTTTGCTCTATGGAAGGTTTGCAAAGCCCTCCGCAAAAATTGTATTCAGTGAAAATGCAATAATTGCACCTTTTAAAAACGGTATGAGCCTCCAGTTCAGAATTGCAAATAAAAGATCGAATGTTGTGATGAACCTTGAAGCAAGGCTTTTGCTGATGCTGATGGAAAAATCCGGTGAACAGTATATCAGGCGGTATTATAATTTGAATCTTGACTTACCCTTTATTTCATTTTTCCCTCTAAGCTGGACAATAGTTCACCCGATAAATGATGATAGTCCGCTTAAGGGAAAAACAAGTAAAGAGCTTGAAGAACTGGATGCTGAGATTTTAATTCTTATTAAAGGATTTGATGAAAGCTTCAACCAGGACGTTCACATCCGGTATTCTTACAGGTTTGATGAGATAATATGGAACGCAAGATACATACGTGCATTTACTACGGATGAAAACGGAGAAGTAATTCTGCAGTTAGATCAGATTCACGATTATGAACTCATTGAGGAAATAAAGTGACTACTTTCATTATATGGCTTTTATTATTGTTTTTTTGCTGGCCGCTAGCACTACTGGCAATCATACTCTACCCGATTATCTGGCTTGTATTACTCCTGTTCAGGATATTCGGAGTGGCTGTGGACGGAGTACTTGAATTAATAAGAACTATTATAAAACTGCCATCAAGAATTTTATCAAAAAGGAAAGCTTAGTTTTTTGCAGCAGTCCATTCTTGCAGGAAAGCCATAAACTTTTCAGGATTATAATCTTTTCCTTCTTCAAGCTTACCGGTATCCTGTGAATGCAGAAATACCCCGTCTTTATTCAACACAAAAAAATGAGGGTAGCCGGATATCGGAGGAAACTTTGAAAGGAACTCTTCATTCTTATTCTCCTGGCTGAAATTAACCTTCATTACCACGAAATTATTATGCAGGAAATTTTTAATGTCTTCGTGTCCATCTATAAAAGCGTCAATCCTGTGGCACCAGATGCACCATTCACCACCGACATCAAGAATGATATTTTTGTTTGTCCGTTGAGCTTCAGCAATTGCATTTTGCAAATCGGTTGATGGATTTCTACCGGGATCGAACTTTGTAACCGGCTGATAATCTGCCTGTGCATATATTTGAAGTGAAAATAAAATAAGTAATAAGGCAATAGCTCCTGAATATTTCATCTTATTCCTGAATTGTTTATTTCAAACTTAAATAATTCAACAAAAAATATAGTTAGGGATTGTTTATCAAGCAACAATAAAAATACAGGATATAATACCAAGAGGATAAAAATCAAAACAGGTATTGAATAACAAAAAAACCGCCTATCAGTAAGAGGGTAAAAGCAATTGCTAATGAATTGAAGTACTTATCAATAAAAGTTTTTATTTGCGGACCAAACTTCCAGATTAAACCTGCAACAAGAAAAAACCTGGCACCACGGCTTATAAAGGAAGCTACTACAAACATTGGGAAGAAAATATTGAAAGCGCCCGCAGAAATGGTGAACACCTTATAAGGAAGTGGGGTAAATCCTGCAGTAAAAATTATCCAGAAATTATATCTGTCATATAATTTTTGAATTTTGAAAAATGTTTCGTGTGTAAATCCGGGAATATTTCGGAAAAAGAAATCCGCTACAGATGTAAATTCGTTTGAAGGAGTCCACCAGATATAATGACCAATTGCATATCCAAACATTCCGCCAACGAGGGAAGCGATTGTACATATTGCTGCATACTTGAAAGCTTTCCTTCTTGCGCCGAGAACCATTGCAATTAAAAGCGCATCTGGTGGAACAGGGAAAAAAGATGATTCGGCAAAAGCCAGCACAAACAGCGCTATCCCTCCGTAAGGAGTCTCTGCCCAGCTAAGCACCCAGTCATATAATCTTCGTAGAACTTTCATAATCTGAAATTGTTGAAGTTTCAAACATAATCAATTTTAGATTAGGATAAATATGGTTTTCAACAGAAAAAAAATCATATTTTAGAAAAAAACATTTTACTTTAAGACTTATTGTTAATAATTTAGCGCTGGCTTAAAATTTTACAGTTATTTAGAATTTAGTGACCAATTATATATTTACAAATTATTAATTTAGGAGAGTCAGAATATGAAAAAATTGTTATCGATATTAGTTCTGCTACTATTTGCATATGGAAATTCAAATGCTCAGTTTACACCTATGCATCATTACTTAGGTCCAAGCATTGGTCTTTCATTTCTTGGATCAACACCGCAGTTTGGTGTTAACTATGAGTATGGAATGGATCTGGAAAATTTTGGAAGAGTAGGAATAGGTGGAATTTTCCGTTACTGGAGTTATAGTGAAGATTATTATTATGGAAAGTGGAGCTACACTGATGTCCTTATTGGTGCTCAGGGAAATTACCATTTTAAATTAGATAATGATAAGTTTGATCCATGGGTAGGTCTTACATTAGCTTATGATGCAGGTTCTGTATCATGGGATGGACCATCAGGTTACAATTATAGTTCGCCAACTTATGGTGGTCTCTTTATTGGTGCTGATGCCGGTGCAAGATACTGGGTCTCTCCAACCATTGGAATCTCAGCAAGACTTGGTTATGGTTCATTAAGCTATGGCGCTTTAGAGCTTGGTGTAGATTTTAAATTTTAAGTTGTTCCCATTTTTTGAATGAGAATAATGTTATAATTACTTGCCGGAACCGGTATTGTAATAATGTTTTATGGCTGCCTCAATGGGCAGCCTTTTATATTTTAAACAAGATTGATTTTGTTGTTTATGAAATGGACTTTATCAGATATATTTGTTTTAGTTAATATTTTATAAACAAACAGAACAATTTCTTACTCTTTCTCAATATCTTAATCTTATTCTTGTTCTGTTATTGGATTAAGATTAAGAGTAAGAGTAAGACCTGCCTGCCAACCATCGGTTGATAAACCGGCAGGCAGGTTATGATTAAGAAGACTGAAGGATTTTGAGATGAAAGAAACCGCACTTTACATACATATTCCTTTCTGTGATCACAAATGTATTTACTGTGATTTTTACTCTATAATTACTTCAGATAATATTAACCCATTTCTTCAATCGCTTAAAAAAGAAATTAATCATTTTTCTGAAATTTATTCCGAAGACAGAATCTTTTCATCAATTTATTTTGGCGGCGGTACTCCTTCTCTAATGGAACCTTCTTACATATCCGAAATTATTAATCATTTGAAACGGAATTTCGATATAAAAAGTGATGCGGAAATTACACTCGAGACAAATCCCGGGACAGTTGACAAAAATAAACTAAAAGAATTTTTATCAGCTGGTATAAACAGGCTAAGCGTCGGGATTCAATCTTTTCATAATGATGAATTAAAATTTCTCACAAGAATTCATGATAGTGAAACTGCAATTGAAACTATTAAAAACGCAAAGCAAGCTGGTTTCGAAAATATAAGTCTTGATTTAATTTTTAATTTACCCGGACAGACAAAACAGAAGTGGGCTGAGAATCTAAGCCAGGCAGTTTCACTTCCTATAACTCATCTTGTCCGCATATAGCCTTATTCTTGAGAGAGGTACAATCCTGAATAAAATGGTGCTCGATAAAAAAGTGATTCTTCAGGATGATGATTACGATGCCGATCTTTACGAGTATACATTAGATTTTCTTGAAGACAAAAATTTCAGTCAATATGAAGTTTCAAATTTCTGTTATCCCGGTTATGAATGCAGGCATAATAATGCTTACTGGAATTACAGGGACTATCTCAGCTTCGGAACATCGGCCCATTCTTTTATGGATAGAAAACGGTGGTGGAATTTTTCAAGTCTTAAGAGATATATTAATGAACTTGAAAAAAACCAAAATGCAGTTGCCGGGTTTGAATCTATAAACGATGAGCAGCAATTAAATGAATATATCATGCTCGCGCTACGAAGTAATGGTTTAAATCTTAATGAACTGAAAACAAAAATTCAACAGTGGATTGGATAAAAGAAAAATATGATTATCTTATTCAATTAAAGAAGCAAAATCTTTTAAATATTGATGATCATTTTATCCATCTTACGAAAAGAGGATATGCTCTCTGTGATGAAATTCTCGGGAATCTTTTGTAGTAATTCTGCATATTTTTCAAAAATAAAAACTATTTCATGATTAAGTTAAAACTTCACTGGCAAATTCTAATCGGTTTTTTCTTAGGCGTTTTGTATGCAATATTTTTAACAGATTATGTTCAGTATGTAACATGGATGGGGGATTTATTTCTCCGTGCATTAAAGATGATTATTGTTCCGCTTATACTCACGTCAATTGTTTCGGGTGTTACAAATATTGGTAATGCACAAAACCTTGGTAAGCTGGGTTTCAAGACGATTCTTTATTATATCTCCACAAGCTTGTTTGCAATTTTAGTCGGCTTGACTTTAGTCAATCTTTTTCAGCCGGGTGTTGGGGCTGATCTTGGCTTAAGAAAAGAAGTTGAGGGTTTAAGTGCTGCTTCGGGAGGGGTTGGAAATATTTTGCTGAGGATGGTCCCTACAAATTTTTTCCAGGCACTTGTATCTGCGGATATGCTGGCAATAATATTCTTTGCTATTCTTGTCGGTTTCTTTCTCACAAAAATTTCCGATGAGTATAAAAATCCTTTGGTAAATCTCTTTAACGGGGGATTTGAATTGATGATGAAGATTACCTCATTCGTCATAAAATTTACTCCTCTCGGCATTTTCGGAATAGTTGCTGGTGTAGTTGCTGAACAGGCAAGCGACAGTGCGGCTTTATTTGATATGATGCAAAGACTTGGAATCTATATGCTCTGCAGTTCTTTTGGGATTAGCATTTCATGCGACGATTACCTTACCCCTGTTATTAAGATTATTCGGTAAAGCTAACCCGTGGGCACATTTTAAAGCAATGACTACTCCGCTTCTCACTGCATTTTCAACTTCTTCATCATCTGCAACTTTACCGCTTACTCTTGACGCGGTTGAAAATAATGATGGAGTCTCAAATAAAATTACAAGTTTCGTACTTCCTCTTGGCGCAACTGTAAATATGGACGGCACAGCTTTATACGAATGTGTTGCAGCAATGTTCATTGCACAGGCTTATGGAATTCATCTTGATTTTATGCACCAGGTAATAGTTGTCTTTACTGCATTGCTTGCTTCAATCGGGGCGGCAGGAATACCGATGGCAGGTCTTGTAATGATTTCTGTAATCCTTTCTGCTGTTGGTTTGCCACTTGAAGGCGTCGGTTTAATACTTGCGGTTGATAGAATACTCGATATGTGCAGAACATCAGTAAATGTCTGGAGTGATTCGTGCGGAGCAGTTATAATTGCAAAAACTGAGGGTGAAACTTTAAAAGTTTAATATCTAAAAATATGGTTCATTTATTTTATTTCTGAATAATCGGTATCCCGATACAACCTGTCGGTTCAATTATTCCCAGTATATTACATATAGTTGGTGCAATATCAACTATGTAAACCGGAGTATTTATTTCTTTTACGGGAACATCCCATCCATAAAATAGCAAAGGAACGTGTGTATCGTAAGGGTATTCGGCTCCGTGAGTTGTTCCATAGTTTTCATTAAGTGGCAGAATATTTGGCTTTAAAGCAAACTCAATATCACCCGATCTTTCAGGATTGAATCCATTAAGAATATAATTACCCGGTATTCTTTGGGGAGAAATATTTCTCAAACCATGCCGGAGAAAAACATTTTCTATTTGTGGAAGTTCATTTTTAAGATATTCTCCGAAATCCTCTTCCACCTCAGAAATATTTAGATTCTTTTCAGTCATAATTTTTTCATTTAAATAAATCTGAAAGTTTGGAAAATTTTTAATTATGCCGGAAGTTCCGAATTTTCTTTCTGCAAATGCTTTTAATGAATCTCTGCAGGTATGAGTACTAAAATTTCCGGCAGGAATATTCATCTTCTTTAAAAATCCTATATTTTCTGAAACTGCATGATCTGCAGTCAGGAAAAGGATATAATTACCTTTACCGACATTCTTATCTAGAGTATTAAATAATTCCTCAAGCTGCCTGTCCATTCTTATGAAAGCATCCTCGATTTCAACAGAATTAGGTCCGTAATCATGTCCGATAAAATCCGTGGAGGAAAAACTTATAGCAAGGAAATCAGTATAATCACCGTTGCCGGGTTTTTCATTTTCAATCAAAGCTTCGGCAAATTGTAAAAGTAAATCATTTCCGTAAGGAGTATCTCTTATCAAGTCATATTTCTTATCCATTACTTTACTGAATGAATGAGGAAAGCTGGTTTTGCCTTCTGAAAAAATATCATCTTCCCAGGGAGCATTATCTGGAAAACTCACAGAATAATCTTCTTCAGGAAGCAGCAAATCCCATTCACCTTTAAATAAATTACTTACAATATCTTGTTCATTAAACTTGATAACCCAGGATGGCAGTGAATTTGTGTAATAAGTGGAAGAAATAAATTTCCCTGTTTCCGAACTGTACCAGTAAACTTCATCAGGTGTATGGCCGCCAGGCAGTATTGCCGCACGATCCTTCAAAGAGATGCTGTAAACTTTAGATTTCCCGTTGGTAGCAATCTTCATCTGGTCGGAAATGGTTGTAGTCAGCAATCGCCGGGGAGAAGCCTGTCCTTCGTTTGTCGCTACTCCTATTGTCCTGACGGAATTATCTTCTATACAATTAACAAATGAATCCGTTTTTCTGTCATACCAGTCATTACTTATTATCCCGTTATAATACGGAACTGAACCGGTGTAAATGGATGCGTGCCCCGGTCCGGTATAGGTGGGGACATAATTATAATGGGCAAAAGTAAAATCAGTGCCTTCATTCATTAATCTTTTAAAGCCGCCTTCACCGTAATATTTTTCATATTTATATAGATAATCATACCTCATCTGATCAATTACTATTCCCACAACTAATTTGGGACGATTATGCTGCGGGTAAATAACTGAAATAAACAGAACGGTTAAGAGGATGGAGATGTATTTAACCTGATACATTATTTAAAGCCTGTTATGAATTTATTATTACTGAAGCTATAAATTACATTATTAATTTATCGAACACTCTTAATTTATTAAGAAAAATATCTTATTTTTAGGCTAACTTAATTAATAACATATTATTAAAAGGCGGATCTTATCGATGAAATATTTACTTACTTTCCTTGTTCTGATAATTCTTGCAGCAGGGATACAAGCCCAGACTTACAGAGAGGTTAAAATTTATCTTAATGACAGGTCTGATATTTCTGCTTTATACCGGGCAGGACTTGAGTTCGATCATTCGACCATTACCAAAGATAATGGAATCATTGTTTTTCTTAATGATGAGGAGTTTTCAAAACTTCAGATGACAAATTTCAGATATGAAGTTTTAATCGACAACTGGATGAAATATTATAATAGCCTTCCAAAGCTCACCAAACCGGAGAAACAGGCATTTATTAATGAGAGCAAACAAAAATTTAATGTTTCCGGGTTCGGGTTCGGGTCAATGGGTGGTTTTTATACTCTTGCTGAAATTAACCAGGAACTCGATTCAATGAGGCTTCTTTATCCTAACCTGATTTCTGCAAAACAATCCATCGGTACTACTGTTGAAGGCAGACAAATCTATATGGTTAAAATCTCTGATAACCCGGATATTAATGAAAATGAACCACAGGTTTTGTTTACTGCAATTCATCATGCACGTGAACCCGAGGGGATGGAACAGTTATTATATTTTATGTACTACTTACTGGAAAATTACAATACAAATCCTTCGGTTAAATACTTAGTGGATAATCGTGAAATCTATTGTATTCCCTGTGTTAATCCGGATGGATATGAGTATAACCACCAGATGTCTCCGAACGGCGGTTATATGTGGAGAAAAAATAAAAAAGATAATGATGGCAACGGAACTTTTAGTGAATATTATGATGGTGTTGATTTAAATAGAAATTATGGTCCTTATGCTTACTGGAATTCTTCAAACGGCGGATCAAGCACTTACATTGGCGATGAGACATACAGAGGCACAGCTCCTTTTTCAGAGTTGGAAACTTCTGCAATACGAGATTTCCTTGGCGCACACAATATAAATTGTGAGCTTAATTATCATGCTTTCGGTGAAGATATGATCTATCCATATGGTGCAATAAATGCGGAGACTCCGGATTCAGTAATCTTCAGAGAATTTTCGGGTGATATGATTGCTTACAATGGATATACAGCAGGGCGTGATATACAGACAGTTGGATATTCTACAAGAGGAAATAGTGATGATTATGCTTATGACGGCGACACAGTAATGAACCATGGGAAAATTATTGCAATGACCCCTGAAGTTGGAAACAGCAACGACTATTTCTGGCCCCCACAAAATAGAATTTTTCCTATTGCTGAACAAAACCTTCCGGTAAATATTTATTATACCTGGGTTGCAGGGGCGTTTGTAAAATTGTACCAGCCAAATTATGCGCAGCAGTATTTTAATCCGGGTGATGTGGTAGAGATGAGCCCTTCGTTTAGAAATAAAGGTCTTGCGGATGGAAATAATATAGAAATTGCTTTAAGCTCTTTGAGTTCATATACAACAATCAATAACGGCACTGCTGATTTTGCATCAATACCGGCAAGAAATACAGTAACAGTTTCTACACCACTATCTTTTGCTATTGATCCCGCAGCTCCCGTTGAAGAGAATATTAAGTTGCTTGTCACCACAAGTTCCGATGGTGTACCGATGTCTTATGATACCCTGAACATTATTGTAGGCGTTCCAACTTATGCTTTTGTTGATTCAACAAATGACCCGAACAGCTTATGGACAATTACTGCAACTCCTTCTTATCCCAAATGGGAAGCAACCACAGCAACGTTCGTTTCATCTCCCAATTCGTATACAGATAGTAAAAACGGAAACTATCTTGATAATGCAACCGTAACGATGACTCTTACAAATTCGATTAATCTTTCCACCGTTACCAACCCGAGATTATCATTCTGGACACGCTGGGATATTGAGAATAACTGGGATTATATGGTGAACCCCTTCAGCTAGACAGGTTTTTCCTTAATTTAAGGTGGATGAATTAAGTACTCACCATGTTATTTTAAGAATACTTCAGCCGGAGTTTTATAGCCTAATGACTGATGTGTTCTTTTATTATTATAAAAATAGAAATAATTATTTAATCCCTCAAATAATTCATGATAATTTCGATATTCCTTTAAATAAATATCTTCATACTTCAAACTTCTCCATAAACGTTCAATGAAAATATTATCTAAAGCTCTGCCTTTGGAATCCATACTTAGTCTTACATTATTGTCCAGGACTTTATTGACAAAACTAAGACTGGTAAACTGACTGCCCTGGTCGGTATTAAATATTTCCGGCTTACCTGAACGCAATGCTTTATCCAGAGCGCTAAGACAGAAATGGACATCAAGGCTGTTAGATATTTCCCAGGACAGAACATATTTACTAAACCAGTCCATTACTGCAACAAGATAGGCAAAGCTTCTGTAGAGCGGGATATATGTTATATCTGTACTCCATACCTGATTGGTTTTTGTTATGCTTACATTTCTTAGCAGATACGGAAATATCAGGTGATCCTTGTTTGGTTTGCTAAGATTCATTTTCGGTGTAAGTGCTTGTATTCCCATTATTTGCATTAACCTGAGTATCCGCTTATGATTAAAGACTTCACCATTTTTACTTAACTCCCGTGTTATTTTCCTGTAACCGTAAAAAGGCCAGGTCGTGTATATTTTATCCATCCGTTTCATTATTTCGAGATCTTCGTCCGTTACGCCTAACGGCTCAAAGTAATAACTCGAACGTGGTAATTCTATCAAAGAACACTGCTCAGTTATGCTAAGAAAACCATGCTCAGGCTCTATGAGTCCTTTGAGAGTTTCAATTGAATGGCTCGTACTTTTTTTTTAACCATTCAACCTCTACCTGAAGTTTTCCTATCTGCCGGTAGAGCTGGTCAATCAACTCTGAGCTTCCATCAGTTTTTGGTCCCCTCGGATTATCAAACACAGAAGGAAGTATTTCTAGTAACTGTTTCTTCCATAGACTTATCTGATTTGGGTGGACTCTGTATTCTTTTGCAATTTCGTTTATACTGGTGAATCCCTTGATTGCCTCTAGTGCGATTTTTGCTTTCAGTTCGCTACTGTAATTTTTTCTTTTGGTGGACATTTTAGCCTCCTTTGGCTTATATAAATTTAAGATTTTTCCACCTTAAATTTTTGTCCAGTATTTGGGGTTCACTATATTATGGCCAGGTAAAAATTTCTACAAACGGCGGTTCTGCATGGACGCCGCTTGAAGGAATGTATACTAATCCTGGAACAGGAAGTTTTCAGCCGCCGGGTCAACCTCTTTACGATGGAACGAACACAACATGGGTAAAAGAAGAAATACCTCTTAATTTTTCTAATCTTAGCAATGTTAAGTTTCAGTTCCAGTTAAAATCAGACGGATACACAACACGCGACGGATGGTATCTTGATGATATCGGTGTTATTTATTATACACTTGTACCGGTTGAGTTAACATCATTTACTGCAAACACAGGGAATGGAAATGTAACTTTAGACTGGGAGACTGCAACCGAAACAAATAACAAAGGATTCGAAATTCAAAAAGCTTCGGGAACAGTGAACCAAAGAATTTCTGAATTTAAGACTATAGGTTTTATCCAGGGGAATGGTACTACAACGGAAGAATCAAGTTATCATTTTACAGATAATTCACCGTTGCAGGGGAATTCAATTTACAGACTAAAACAAATTGATTTCAATGGTACATTCAGAATTTATGGTCCGGTTGAAGTTAACTTTAACGGAGTAACAGATTATTCTCTTTCACAGAATTATCCGAATCCGTTTAACCCATCGACCATTATTAAATATGCCGTTCCTCAGGCTGGCAATGTTGAAATAAAAATCTATAACCTGCTTGGATCAGAAATTGTTACTCTTGTAAATGAATATAAGGAAGCAGGAAAATATTTTGTAGAATTCTCGACTAACAATTTAAAATCAAATATCGGATCAGGAGTTTATTTCTATACAATAAAAGCAGGTGCATTTGTAAAAACAAAGAAGATGATTGTTTTGAAGTAATACAATAGCTGCAATAATATAAGTAAAATAATTTTAGATTAGATATATTCAAAGAGCCGGGCAATTCCCGGCTTCTTTATTTGATGTCATTTCCTGCGTCATAAACTTCGTGTGCTGCCGCTTGATGGTAATCATCCTTTCAAAAATTAAACAATAGCTCGGCAATTCTATTTGCATGAAATTGATATTGATTTTTTGAGGTGATAAGCAAAAACAGAAAAAGTATTTGACCAGTACTGAAGATTTGGGAGATAAGTCATAAGTTTTTAATTGGTTCTCAGGAGTAATATTTAATAATCTGTTCCGGGGAGAGTAATGCGGGCGACTCTGATAAACATAATCAAACTAATCTTAATTATTCTTAGGATTAGTTTTTCATACCGTACTTTCCTTAATGATCCATTACCAAAAAATTATTCACGCTGCCTGATAAAAGGCAGGTATTTAAAAATAATCCACGGGGAGTATTTATGCTTAAATATCTTTCAACCCGGTCTAAAGGAATCCTCTTAACTATTGTTTTCCTTCTTTTCTTTTCCTGTTTTCTATCAACTGCAATTGCCCAGGTAACTATTAAAGAAAAAATAGAATTAAATGGTTTGCCTGAGAACAATCTGAAGAAAAATACTTCAGTTGCATCCGCTTTAATAATGCCCTCAAGCGGGAAACTCCAGGTATATTATGCTTATGTTAATCACTTTGATTATCCTCTGCCTGATTATTCCACATTAAATTCGTATTTTTTCAGGGGAGATTCATCCAAAGTTGATTCGATTATGCCGCGATTAGCGGAGCCTACTATAAATTATGAAACTTTATATGATTACTGCTATGGCCAGATTACTTACCGACAAGTTTATTATTATAATTCTTCCAATGACCCAAATGAATATTTATATAATGTAGGAAATGTAAATCAGGGTGACACTGTTCAATTCACATATTTCTCTGATAATATTGAAACCGGCGATACAATTACATATGGAATGACCGATACAGTGGCATATTATCAGAATGGTGAATTGGTGGGGTGGGATGTAACGTTTGGATGGTATGATGAGTGTATTTTCAGGTACATAAATGTCTTGCAGATTTTTGTCGGAGTAATGAAGGATTATGATCTTTTGGTAAATATTGAACCTGAGATTTTATATCCCGGGGATACTGCATCAGTGGTAATAAAAAAACTGATGCTGCAGGACAGCTCGATAGTTGATTTTGATTCATCCCAAACCTTTGAAGTTGCAAAACTTGAGGGGTGTATCTGGGGAGATATTCTGGCAGAAGATTCCCTCGGCGCATATTTCTATGGAGCTCATCAGCCGATTAAATTTGTAGTAGATACCTCTACTGTAGTCATTGATTCACTCGCATCTGATTCAGGAATCGTTAAACTGGGGGTAGGGGTCATCGAACCGAATAACAAAAGAAAGTTTAACCTAAAACCATTTGAGGTTACTGACTGTTTTGTTGGAACCCCAGCAACCAATCTATCTCCTGCTTATACTGAGGTAGATAATCCTTTGGAAATTATTGAGCCAACATCAATGACTGAAGAAAAGTTTATAACTTCCACCCCTGCAATGCCTGTTTTAACAGTGAAAGCTAAAATGAATAATTATAATACGGCGGAGTTTAACTTTAATTGGAAATATATTCAATCCTGGACAAATAACGTGGAAGATCCCAAAAGAAAAATTCAAGAAACATACGAGGGTAATTGCCCTGGTTTTTTATCTAATATCGCAACTTGGGAAATAGATTTTGGCAGTGATATTATTGGAGGGGATAAGGATACATTATATGTGTATGTATATGATGGACCAAGAATCTATACAAGGTCTATCATTAATCCCTATAAGATTTTAGGTTCACATCTTTCACCCGAAGAAGTTCGAGCAGATCTTAATTTACATGAACAGATTGTCGTTTACTTAGAAAGCTTACCTAAATGGCAGCATTTTAGTAATGATGGATTTCCTATATTCGGCCCACCGCATGGTTATGGGTGAATGCAAGTTGATCCGCCTAAAAACAATCAACAAATATGGAGTTGGTTCATAAATAGAGCAGAAGGAAAAGCAAGATTAGAAGAGAAAAGATTGAGTGCTCTAGGATACCCAGCAAATGTTAGAAATGGAAAAACCTGGAATAAAGATGAAAAAGGGAAAAAACACTGGCTTGAACCTATTTACCCCCACTCGGAAGATTGGTATCCTTATGCATATCCGGGTGCAACTGATTTTAATGATGAGCAACTCTGGAAAGAAACTCATCAAAGATATCGAGGAGGAAATTATTGGCGTTGGGAACCAATGGATCCTGAAAATCCAAGCGGTTCAGGCGAATGGACTTTTTCACCTAGTCAATCACATAATAGAGGTGGAGAAGCTTGGGAAATTTATTTAAATATTTTATCAGGAATATACCCCGAAGGGTGGAATGAATAGGAGAAATTACAATGAAAAAAAATATTTATTGTTCTATTATACAAACCTTAGTACTCCTTTTTTTAATTAAATTGGAGATTTATGCCCAACCTTTTTTCTTTTACCAAGAATTAAATTCTTTAAACTACAATGATATATATAGAATTAATTTAAGTAACGGAGAAAAAGATTTGTTTATTTCCAATATCGAAAACCCCTTTACTTTTGCTTGCGATAATTATCAGAAATACTTTATCCTTTCCAATAAATATGGTATTTCAATTTATAGTCCTAACAATCCGACTGTTATTGATTCTATTTTACCTGATGGTAATTATGTTATAGGCATTTCAGTTTTCTCGGTACCTGAACAGAATTCATTATATTTGTCTTGGTTTGAAAAAAACGATAGTGATATTATTCAAAATACTGACTTATTGAGCTTAACTTCATTACAAAAAATTAAAGAATGTTCGGTTTCAATTGATGAGAAAGCGTTTATGTCAAAAAATAGTAGTTTCATCTATCAATTAGGTCTTGATACTACTGGAGAAAGATATTTTGAAAAATATTCAATTAATTCAGATTCTATTATAGATAATCAATACTTTAATGATATTTTTTCAAATAATTCATTTGTTAATTATAAATTTGGAAAATCAGGTTCTGCACTATTTGCTTATAATACGGTTGAATCTGATATATTAACCAAAAAATATATAGTTTATGACTTGGATAATGAATTGTTTTCTGCTGAAATTTCTTTTCCATTTAGGTCATATGGTTATCTGTCTACCAATGCTGATTTTATTATTTTAGAAAAAGCACTCTGGGATACTACAAAAAATTCAGATGAAAATTTAAATGGGGAAATTAGCATTTATAAAACATCTACTTGTGAACTAATAAAAAATTATAATTTGCCTCCAGGTGGTAAACTATTGATATTCGATAGCTTTTCCCATAATGTATATTATGTGACAAATTTTTTAACACAACCTGAAGTTTATATTTTGTTAAAACCTAAACTTCATTCCATCACCCCGCCACTTGCACTGCCATATTATGCTACCCCAATTGAACCAAATGTACTTACAATTACAGTAACCGGGGAATTCTTTACTGATTCTACTATCGTATATTATAATGGTAATGCAAAACCAACTACATTTATTTCAGATTCAGTGTTAACAATTAATCTTAATTCAATTGATTTTCGCTTCGCAGGGAATTACCCGATCTGGGTAAGCAATTATGGGTCTGTTTCAGATACAATGTATTTGTCTGTTGTAAACTCACTTCCGGAGCGTATAATACCAACGCTTCAATGCATCGTTTCTAACCCGGATAAAACATATACAGCATACTTTGGCTACAACAACCAGAATACTGTTCCGGTAGGTATTGTAAGCAGAAGTGATTATAATTATTTCACACCGGGAGATCGCTACCGCGGACAACCAAATATATTTCAGCCGGGTAATCATCCAAATGTATTTTCAACCGTGTTTGACGGAAAAAATTTATACTGGGTTTTAACAGGCGGGAGAATTCTTGCAAATAAATATTCAAATCCCTGTGATTAAATGATAGAATAGGCAATTAAAAATCTATTAATAAAGGAGTTTTCAAAATGTTTAATAAAATAAAATCAGGAAATACTGTGAAAATTTATATTCACATCCCGCGGAATATTCTCTGGATCTGTCTGATAATTCTGCTTCAGGCTTTAGACGTTCCCGCACAAAATGCTTCTCAGAATTCTTCAGCTTATGATGTACAGCCGGGAACGAAAAACAACAAAATAAATCTGACTGTGGCAAATATCTCAGGGACCAACCCGCTGGAGAATATTAAAATTAAGCCTGTTGTTTTCCCTGAAGGTATAATCGTAATTAAGACTACAGCTCAACTGATCAAACAGATTGATGCAGGAAAAGAAACAGAAGCAGTCTTTGAATTTGATGTTAACAGAAATGCTCCTGTTAACCAAAAGGATACTCTAAGATTCAACATAACAGGAGACAACAATGTTAATGCACAAAAAGAAATTATACTGAATTTCACTCCCCCCAAAGAATACAGGCTTGAGCAGAATTTTCCTAATCCCTTTAATCCAACTACTAAAATCCAGTATCAGATTCCCTTCAACAGTAAGGTAACATTAAAAATCTATGATATTCTTGGAGAAGAAGTTACGACAGTTGTAAATGAAGTACAGGATGCGGGATATAAGGAAGTTTTATTCAATGGTTCAAATTATGCAAGCGGAATATACATATACAGAATTACTGCTCAGAATAAAGGGAATACTTTCACTGCCGTTAAGAAGATGGTGATGGTGAAATAAAATGTATTGATTTAGTTAGTTAACAACCCCGGTTTATATGCCGGGGTTTTTTATTAAATGTCTCTCTCGTTTTGCTTTCCTTTCGTGGTGAATAGTCTCACAACTTCTGCTAAAATAAAATTAATACTATGAAATCAATTTTATATTTCTTAATATTTCATACAAAATTCCCCTGAGATCAATTTTACAAAGGCTCGGTTATCTATTAGTCGTACCATTGTGAATATTGTATTCTCCAAACCGGACTCCGGAAAGAATTTAATAAAAATAATTTAAGAGGTAAGTATGAAGGTTAAGTACTTTTTCCTTTTTCTGATTTCCGCAGCAATTGGTGCTAATGCACAAACAGTTATAAATTATACTATCAATACCGGTACAGGTACAGGTGAGATAAGCCCTTTAATATATGGTGCGAACGTACTGCATAATTTTCCCGTCAGTGATGTTGATAATTATTATCCGGGTATTCCATCAAGAAGATTTGGAGGCGATAGGGTAACAGGTTATAATTGGGAAAATAATTTTTCTAACGGCGGAAGCTATGTTTGCGATCCGGGCAATCCTGGTAATTTTGATTATTGCAGCCCCAATGATGATGCACTTCCATATTTTCATCAACTTCCTGTTAGTGATTACCTGGTACCCGGGGAAGTCTTGAAATATTTTCATAATGTATCCGTAAACAATCAGTCGTATTCATTAATTCAGCTCCCGATGGCAGGTTATGTTTCACGTGATGGAGCCGGTTATGTAACCGTTGCTCAATCCGCACCATCATACAGGTGGAGAAAAGTCGTAAATGAAAAAGGAAGCAGTTTTACAATCTTCCCGGATACAAGCGATGCAAATGTTTATGTTGATGAAGAAATAAATTTTCTTATACAGACTTACGGCAATTCATCTTCACCAAATGGAGTTAAGGCTTATGAGATGGATAACGAACCTGATATATGGTACGCTGATGGTGTTCAGGGTGGAGTTGAAACAGGAACTCATCCAAGAATATTTCCTCAGCCTTTACGTGTTGATACATTTCTTGCAAAGTCACAGGATTTGGCAAAAACTATTAAGCGTATGGATGCCTCTGCAGAATCATTTGGACCTGCCCTGGCAAATTATGCAGGTTATTATAATCTTCATTTTGCGCCTGATTGGGGAAATTACTCCGGAACATACCCACGTTTTGTTGAAGCATATCTTGGCAAGATGAATGAGTATTCTCAAATTGTAAATAAAAGATTGCTTGATGTTTTTACTTTACATTGGTATTCACAGGAGGAAGGAGTTGATTCGGATGATAATTCGCCTGAGGTTGCACAGAGAAGAATGCAGGCTCCCCGTTCTTTGTGGGATGATACTTTTGTTGAAGACAGCTGGATCACCCAGTATGTTACTCTTGGTCAGCCGATAAGGCAAATTCCCGATCTGCAGGATGCAATTAATGGTTATTACCCAGGCACTAAAATTGGTTTTACAGAGTGGCGCTTCGGAACAGGGGATAATATCAGCACCGGAATTGCGACTGCGGACGCGCTTGGCATTTTCGGAAAATTTAATGTTTACTTTGCAACATTCTTCGGTAAGCTGGATGGATATGCAAAAAGCGCATTTATGATTTACCGCAACTATGATAATAACGATGGAAAATTCGGAAACAAAAAGATCTTCTCTTCGACAGATAATATTGAAGCTGCCTCTGTATATGCTTCACTTAATGACAATAATTCTGAAATGCATCTTGTAGCGATAAATAAAACTAATGAAACTATTGAAGGTCATTTTTCAATTGCAGGTAATATAACTTTCAATCCTGAAGTCAGTGCTTATGGGTTCTCTGATGGAAACCCGGCAGTTAATTCGCTTGGCAGTTCAAACATCGTCAATAATAATCAGTTCATCTATAATATTCCTCCTCTTTCCGTGATTCATTTTGTGCTGACTAACTCATCAAGTGGTATCGCTGAAGGTATATCTCCTGAAAGTTTTAAACTATTTCAAAACTATCCCAATCCTTTTAATCCATCAACAAAAATAGATTTTACAATTCCTGAGATGTCCAATATCAGGATAAAAATTTTCGACTTATTAGGAAATGAAATTAAAACTATAACAAATGGTGAAATGGCAAGCGGAAATCATTCAATAATTTTTTCTGCGGATGGCATTCCAAGCGGAGTTTATTTTTATAGGCTTGAAGCTATGCCGTTAAACGGACATCATAGTTATTCCAGCATTAAAAAGATGGTATTAATAAAATAATTTCGGGCACAATAACCCGGAAAATTTGGGAATTATTGATTTAATTCAGAAACAAAACTCAATAATTCTCCAATTTCATCAATAATAAAATCAGGATTTTCAACTTCCAGCATTTCTTTCGACCTGTAGCCATAGGTAACCGCGCAGCTAAAAGCTCCCGCATTCTTCCCGCAATTTATATCAAGCTCAGCATCACCAACCATTATAGTTTCTGATTCTTCAACGCTCAATTCGCTGCAGATAAAATGCAAAGACTCCGGGGAAGGTTTAATTGCAATTCCGTTCCTTCTTCCCATAACAAATGCAAAGTATTTCCTCAGATTAAAATGATTTATAATCTTATCAGCCTGATCCTGTCCTTTTGTAGTAAGAAGAGAAATTTTAATCCCCTCTTTTTTTAGTTGATTTAACACATGTGTAACGCCGGGATAGAGAACAGATTCATCAATAAAATCAAAATAGTAACCTTTATAAATATCAATAAACTCTTCAATATCTGTTACAGGAATATTCAGATCACTAAAAATGTGAATAAAATGATGGCCGATTCTTTTATAAAATTCCGGTTCGGGCAATGGCTCATCAATTTTTAAATGCTGAAGAGTTTTAACAGTTGTTTTATAAATTGTTTCATAGGAATCAACAAGAGTTCCATCAAGATCGAAACAAATATGCTTTATTTTTCTCATACTTTTTATTTAATATAGTGAAGTGTTTTTATAAATTTTTCTTAATTGAAATTTTAGTGAGCCGCATTCAGGCAGTTCTTTTTATATAAGAAATCGTTTTTCTAACGAAAAATAATAATTTCTTTTTATAATCATATATAGTTAGCCGGGAGAATTTAGTATGAAAACATTTCTACTTTTTGTTCTGCTTTTTGCAGTTTTCGCAACCAGAAATGAAATAATTGCACAGAGTGAGCCGGTGCTCTATTTTTGCGAACATTATGATAAAGATAAAGGTGAGGTGGGAGTAAGTGATATCTTTTCGAAAGGGTATCTTTCTGTTGTTGTTAAATGCGATCATGCTTTGGGTCTTGAAGATGTTCATGTTCAGTTTGATAAATATAATTTCCGCACAGGAAAATTTGATTTTTATAAAAAATTTGATTATGCCGTGAGTAAGGATATGAGTTATATCGTTTTCTCAAAGAATGAAGTTAGTGATATGAAATTTGATGAGGCCGGTTTCTACAGAGTTTTTCTTCTCGATAATGATGATAAAACCGTTGCCAGTTCATTAATTGAAATAACAGAATAATCCGTAAATATTATTTGCCATGGCGTGTCAATCACGCCGTTTTTTATTTTAAATCGAGTATGGTTAATGATTGCTTTGAAATAATAATATATAGCCCGTATTTAATTAAATTTACGTCTGAGCTTTATAAAAAATACAATTCCGCATGAAATCTGAATTTGATGTAATAATAATTGGTGCAGGACCAATAGGTATTGCCTGTGGTATAGAAGCCGTTAAAAGAAAATACAATCATCTAATTTTGGAAAAAGGATGCCTGGTAAATTCCCTTTTTCATTATCCGACTAATATGGTTTTCTTTTCAACATCTGAAAGACTTGAGATAGGCGATGTTCCTTTTGTGTCTCATGGTGATAAACCGACAAGGAGAGAAGCGCTTGAATATTTCCGCAGAGTTGTAAATAGCTGGAAACTAAATGTAAATACTTATGAAAAGGTTTTAAATATAATGGATGAATCCGGAGATTACATTGTAATAACGGATAAGAAGAAATATGCCGCTGAAAGCGTTATCATTGCTACGGGTTTCTATGATTTTCCGAATCTTCTTAATATCCCGGGTGAAAATTTACCCAAAGTAAAACATTATTTTGATGAAGCCCACCCTTATGTTTATTTAAATATTGTAGTGATTGGCGGCGGGAATTCTGCTGTTGATGTAGCGCTGGAAACATACAGGAGAGGTTCAAAAGTAACCATGGTTGTAAGAGAGGATTCTCTGAAAGATGGTGTTAAATACTGGGTTCGTCCTGATATTGAAAACAGAATTAAAGAAGGTTCGATTAAAGCCTATTTCAATTCAAAGGTATTGTCAATAAGAGATGATGAGGTTGATTTAGAAACTCCGGAATGGAAGTTTACAATTAAAAATGATTTTGTCTTTGCAATGACCGGTTATCATCCTGATTTTGGATTTTTGAGTAAGGCAGGAATAAAAATCACTGAAGAACAAATCCCGGTGTTCAATGAAGAAACATATGAAACTAATAAGGAAAGGGTTTATCTTGCAGGCGTGGTTTGCGGAGGAATGGATACAAGCAGGTATTTTATTGAGAATTCACGATTACATGCGGAATCAATTTTTAATTCGCTTGATAGAAAAAGATAACAATTTTTATCTGCAAAAAAACAAATAATAATTTTATGTTTGATGTGAAAATGAATTATCTTATAACACTATGAATAATAAAACAAACGGGAGAAAATAATGATAGATAAAATTAGAGAACTACTTGGAAGTGATGCCGATTCACTTCTGAATTATAAAGCAAAATTTCCCAAAGACCAGCTTAACCTGCCGGGTCCCGATTTTGTTGATAGAATCGTTGCTCAAAGCGACAGAAACATAAATGTAATGAAAAACCTTCAGTGGATATTCAGCACGGGCAGATTAGCAGGAACGGGATATGTTTCAATTCTTCCTGTTGATCAGGGTATTGAGCATAGTGCGGGAGCTTCTTTTGCACCAAATCCCGAATACTTCGATCCACACAACATTGTAAAGCTTGCAATTGAAGGAGGCTGTAATGCAGTGGCTTCCACACTTGGTGTTCTTGGAATGAGTTCAAGAAAATTTGCGCATAAAATTCCATTTATACTTAAGATAAATCATAATGAGCTTTTAACTTATCCTAATCATTATGATCAGATAATGTTTGCAGGAGTTGAACAGGCTTATGATATGGGTGCTGCTGCGGTGGGTGCCACAATATATTTTGGTTCTGAAGAAAGCGACAGACAGATTGTTGAAGTGAGCGAGTCTTTTCAGTATGCACATGAACTCGGGCTTGTAACTGTTTTATGGTGCTACCTGCGCAACGGCGATTTCAAAAAAGATAAAGATTATCATGTTTCAGCAGATTTAACCGGGCAGGCGAATCATCTTGGTGTTACGATCGAAGCTGATATAATCAAGCAGAAGCTTCCCGAAAATAACGGGGGTTTTAATGCGATAAAGTTTGGTAAGACAAGTAAAAAAGTTTATGAGGATCTTACAACAGATCATCAAATTGATCTGACACGTTACCAGGTAATTAACAATTATATGGGACGAGCCGGGTTAATCAACAGCGGTGGTGCTTCTGGCGAAAATGATTTTGCAGAAGCAGCTAAGACTGCTGTTATAAATAAAAGAGCCGGCGGTATGGGTTTGATTTCTGGAAGAAAAGCTTTTCAGCGTCCTATGAAAGATGGAATTAAATTATTGAACACTATCCAGGATGTTTACTTAAGCAAAGAAATAACTGTTGCTTAATATTTTTGAATTTTCGGGGTTAGCATTTCTTATTGTTAACCTTGAAAGTTCTTTAATTTTTCTACTGGTTTAAAAGATACTCGGCTATCTTTCCTAATTCCTGTACATTAATATTATTAAATGAAGGCATAACCATATTAGGATATTTCTTCTCGTATTCTTTAAACCTGTCGCCGGACATATATGAAGAGGGATTCCTTAAATAATTAATAAGCTGATCTTTACTCCAATATTGTTTTATTCCTTGTAAAGAAGGAGCCATATTTGTACCTGCAAGCTCTGCCCCGTGACAGTTTTTGCAGCCAAGCTTATTTATTAGATCTGCGGCACTCATATTTTTATTAGACGCCATATCCTGTTGAGATACCGGACCGTTTACCGGACCTGCTGTTTCTCTTGGCGGTTCATTAGTTATCCTTTGAAGAAAAAATAAAAATATAAAAAGAACAAGAAAAGCTGCTACCCAAATTTGAGGTTTTGTCATTATTAAGGAATAATATTATTAAAAAAATTAATCTATTTCAAATGATGCATTCACTACTGCGGTAATTTTTTTTTCAATTGAACTTAAATCATTTATCCCGTAGTCGGAAACCTGGTTCGAAAGTCTGGGAGTAATTTGAATAACACCCATTCTCGCATCACGCATTGTACCAAGAGATCGTCCGGTTGCTCTGGCAATCTTTTCAGCACGCACCATTGCATCTTTCGCCGCATCAGCCTGTATATCTATTTTTAATGAAGATAGTTTTGTATAGTGATACTCAGGCTGCTCAACATTGAAGTTAACACCTTTTTCAATTAAAGAAGGAATATCGAGTGAGATATCTTTTATCTTATTAACATCGTCTGATTGTATTTCTATTCTTTCGTTATAATTATAAGCTCTTATTATCCCGGTCTGATAACCATTTGCACCTATCTCGTAAACGGGATAACTATTAATTGTATAAAATTCTATTTTATCTTCAGGAAATCCTTTTGAGGAAAGATATGAAATCAAAACCGGTTTCATTTTCGAAAGTTCCCTGTAAGCTTCTTCGGCTGTAGATGCCTGTGCAGTTATTGTTCCCCGCAGTACTCCAAGATCCGAAATAATGTCTCTTTCAGCAGAACCCGTTACATTAATTGTCTGGTTTGATGAATAATTTGATTTCCAGGTTGCCGCAATAATAATTGCACAGATGATAATCGATATAGATATTATACTCGCTGGTAATAAAAGATTATTTTTATTATTCATAATGGATTTGTTAATTATAGAGTAGTCAAAATTATCAAAAAAGTGAATTCTTAACAACTAATATATTATTTCTTATTCTAAACAAGGAATAATCTGTAAAGTTCTTCAAAAAATCTTTATTATAATTTTATCAAAATAGAAATGAAAAATGAACCATCTTTCCAATGAAAAAAGCCCTTACCTTCTTCAGCATGCAAATAATCCTGTAGAATGGTATCCGTGGTGTGACGAAGCCTTCTATAAAGCAAAAGAAGAAGATAAACCAATCTTTTTATCGATTGGATATTCAACCTGCCACTGGTGCCATGTAATGGAAAAAGAATCATTTGAAGATGAAGAGATAGCAGATTTAATGAATGATGCTTTCATATCGATTAAAGTTGACAGAGAAGAGAGACCTGATATTGATGGAATTTATATGTCAGTTTGCCAGATGTTAACTGGCAGCGGCGGATGGCCTTTAACTATTATTATGACTCCAGACAAAAAACCTTTTTTTGCAGGGACATACTTTCCTAAAACTGCAAGGTTTGGCAGACTGGGAATAATAGAATTGATTCCGCAGATAAAAGACATCTGGTTAAATAGGAGAGACGAAATTAATAAATCGGCATCTGAAATTATAAATGCACTGAATCAGGGTATAATTCCTTCTGCAAATGAAATTGACAAAAAGATTTTTGAGAAAGCATTTGATGATTTCAAAAACAGGTTTGATCCTGAATATGGAGGATTCGGACAAGCTCCTAAATTTCCGTCTCCCCATAATTTATCTTTCCTGTTAAGATATTATTTGATGAAAAATGATAAAGACGCTTTGAGCATTGTTGAAAAGAGTCTCACCGAAATGAGGAAAGGCGGAATTTACGATCATATTGGTTTCGGGATTCATCGATACTCAACCGACAGGGAATGGCTCATCCCTCATTTTGAAAAAATGCTTTACGACCAGGCTTTGCTCGCAATTGCATATACAGAATTATACCAGGTAGCTAAAAATGATATTTACAGAAATACAGTTGAGGAAATTCTTGATTATGTGTTAAGAGATATGACTTCCCCGGAAGGCGGATTTTATTCTGCTGAAGATGCTGACAGCGAAGGTGAAGAAGGAAAATTTTACTTGTGGAGTAAAGATGAGATAAATGAAATCTTAAACGAAGATGTCGATTTAATTTCAGATATTTTCAATTTAAAAGAGGATGGGAAATCTCCACGGTGAAGAATCCGGCAGTAATATTTTTCATTTAAAAAAATCTCTCAATGAAATTGCCGAAGGAATAAATATCGATATAAATATTCTTACTGAAAAAGTTGAAAAAGCAAGAATAAAATTATTTGAAGTCCGTGAAAAAAGAATTCATCCATACAAGGATGATAAGATTCTTACCGATTGGAATGCATTAATGATATCTGCATTAGCCAAAGCTTCACAGGTATTTGAAAATAAACTTTATAAGCAAACAGCAGTTAAAGCGGTTGAATTTATCCTGGGAAAATTAAGAGATGAAGAAGGCAGGCTGCTTCATCGGTACAGAAACGGCGAATCCGGAATAACTGCAAATATTGATGATTATACTTTTACTATTTCGACTTTAATTGATTTATATGAAGCCACTTTTGATCTTCTATGGTTAAGAACTGCAATTGAGTTAAATGAAAGTCTAATTAAACATTTTTGGGATGAGGAAAACGGGGCTTTTTATTTCACACCCGATAACGGAGAAAAATTAATTGTAAGACAAAAAGAAATTTATGATGGTGCAATTCCTTCCGGTAATTCTGTAGCAATACTTAACCTCTTAAAATTAGGAAGGATAACAAGTAATATTTCATATGAAGAAAAAGCTTTTAAAATTGCCAAAGTTTTTTCAGATCAGATTAACCGTATGCCTTCTGCATATTCTCAAACCTTAACAGGGCTATGTTTCGGATTTGGTGAATCATTTGAAATAGTTATCGTTGGTTGGAAAGAAGATAAAACCACAAAAGAAATTATTGAGTATTTCCGGAATAAGTATTTTCCTAATAAAATAATCTTATTAAAAGAACCGGATGACCAAGACTTAAAAAATATTTCTCCTTTTACAGAATTTCAAACTCAAATTGACAATAAAACCACAGTGTATATTTGCAGAGACTATGTTTGCGAAAAACCGGTAACAAGTCTTGAAGAAGTAAAAAAAATACTGGAGTAATTACTTTTTTCTTTTCGGTTTGTACATATGAGTGCTCTGTCCGAAGAAAGCTTCTGCAGCTTCCATTATTGTTTCGGATAAAGTAGGATGCGGATGAATAGTTAATTTCAAATCAGTAACATTTGCACCCATTTCAATTGCCAAAACTCCTTCAGCAATAAGCTCTCCCGCACCGGGTCCGCAAATCCCAATTCCAAGAATTCGCTGTGATTCAGGATCAAGAATTAATTTTGTAACACCATCGCTTCTGCCTATGGTTGTTGCTCTTCCGGAAGCAGCCCATGGAAATTTAGCAACTTCATAGTTTATATTTTTTTCTTTAGCCTGGTTTTCAGTTAATCCTGCCCATGCAATTTCAGGATCGGTAAAAACAACGGCAGGAATCGCCAAAGGTTCAAAAGCAACTTTCTCACCGGCAATTGTATCAACCGCAACTCTTGCTTCGTGAGAAGCTTTATGCGCAAGCATCGGTTCGCCGACAATATCACCTATTGCATAAATATTATTACCGCTGGTTTGCATTTGTTTGTTTACAGCGATCCACCCTCTTTCATTAACATTTACGTGAACATTTTCCAATCCTAATCCTTTTGTAACAGGTTTCCTTCCAATTGACATCAGCACATAATTATATTCCTGTTCTTCGGTTCCATTCTCCGTTTCGATTTTTACTTTAATTCCGTTCTTTGTTTCTTTCATCTCAACTACTTTTGCGTTAAGCATAATTCTCTCAAACTCTTTTCCAAGTTTTTTTGCAAGATGAGAAACAAGATCACGATCAGCGCCGGGAAGCAAACCCGGCATCATTTCTACAACGGAAACTTTGGTACCGAGAGAATAATAGACAGAGCCAAGTTCCAATCCTATGTACCCTCCGCCAATAACCAAAAGTGAATCTGGAATTTCAGGCAGATCGAGAGCTGAGGTTGAATTTAATAATCTTTTACTTTCAATATTTAGCGATGGAAAAGTAGCAATAACAGAACCGGTTGCAATAATAGCATTTTCAAACTGATGAATTTCTGTTGAGCCGTCCGTCTTTGTAATTTCAAGGGTGTTAGAATTAATAAAGTTCGCGGTTCCCCGGATGTATTTCACTTTTCTTTGTCTGGACACAATACCCAATCCGCCAGTTAACTGATTTACCACTTCATTTTTCCATTCGCGTAAACGATCAACATTTATTTTGGGCTTGCCGAATTCGATTCCCCAGTTCTTAGCTTCTTTGGATACATTGATTACTATAGCCGCATGTAATAATGCTTTTGAAGGAATACATCCACGGTAGAGACATACTCCGCCGGGATTAATTTCTTTATCAATTAAAGTCACATTCATCCCGAGATCGGCAGCATAAAAAGCGGCGGCATAACCTCCGGGTCCTGCGCCGATTACAGTTACACTCTTATTTTGTGATGTCAATATTCAACCTGAACAAATTAAAGTAGATATTAATTATTTAGAATTTCCCGGCACAACCCAGATATTATTTTTAATTTCCAGTTTTACATTATCAATATAAACAGCTTTACCTGTTCCGCCGGGACGGAAATCAGTAACAATATCAACATGCTGTGCAGATTCATTAAAAATTCCTTTTGATTTCAAATTAGAAATCTCCTTTTTCGCTTCTTCAGAATTCTCATCATCAACATAAGCTTCGGGATAACTTTGCCCGATAGCTATATGTAAAGTGCCTCCGACTTTTTCAACAAACAAAGGATGTTTCAGTACTTTATCCATTCCGCTGTTCATTCCAAGTGCAACTTCGCCAAGTCTATGTGAACCTTCATCAGTCTCAATAATATTTTTCAAAGCTTCAAAACCTTTTTCCGCAGTATATTCTTTTATAATTCCGCCTTCAAATCTCAAATAAATTCCCTGTATGTCCATTCCACCCTGGAAGACAGGCAGATCAACAAATATTTCTCCTTCAACAGAATTTGCGTCGGGGCTTGTAAAAACTTCACCATCAGGAAAATTATTTTCGCCGGCGCATTTAATTATTTTTCTTCTGGCTATATTTATTTTAAGCTCAAGTTCCTTTTTTGTCTTGGGATGAACAGTCTGAACTTTTATTTCAGAACTATTTTTTAGCAGTTGATAAATATTTTCTTCAACATCATCCAGCAAACGAGGATCAACAGTAGATGCTTTAACAATAAAATCAGAATACTCCTTAAGTGTCATTCCTTCCATATCTGCAAAACCCTGGGTGGGGAAGAGAGTTAGTACCCATGGTTTTGAAAGCCGGATTTCTTTTACGGGAGCATCAACTTTCATTACTTCCTGCGCAAGTTCTTCTTTCGCACCATCAAATAATTCCGGGGTTGATACGCCGAGGATTTCGACGAACTTTGTCATTGCTTTGTACCGGTCTATATGCCATTCAGGAATTTTTTTTATTTGCTCTTTACTTCCGAATTTTGCAATTGAATTGCCCCAAACTTTCCCGCGGTCATTATCGGGTGCAATTATATTTATATCAGCAATTCCTCCTGCTTTAAAAATCTTATCCTGCAAAACACTTATTAACGGCCAGCAGATACTTTCTCCCTTTACCATTATTACATCATCTTTTTTTACTCCGCCGATACTGTAATCCAGTAAATAATCTGCCCATTTTTCAAGATCATTTTTTGCGATTTTATTCTCCATAATTTTTATTCCTTTTTTAGATCAGAAGTTTTAATGGTTGTTCTAATGCTTCGCAAACCCATCTTAAGAATCTTGCTGCATCTGCGCCATCTATTATTCTATGATCATATGATAAAGACAGCGGGAGCATCAATCTCGGGATTAACCGGTTTTCTTTATAAACCGGGATAGTTTCACCACGTGAAACTCCAAGTATTGCAACTTCCGGAGAATTTACAATCGGAGTGAAATATGTTCCGCCAATTCCTCCGAGATTTGTAATTGTAATACTTCCTCCCTGCATTTCTTCTAATGATATTTTCCTGTTTCTTGCTTTTTCTGCAAGCTGATTCATTTCAACGGAAATTTCTTTCAGATTTTTCTTATCGGCATTTTTTATTACTGGAACAAGCAGACCATTTTCTGTGTCAACTGCAATTCCTATGTTGAAATATTTTTTATAAATAATTTCTTTCTTCTCCATATCAATGCTTGAATTGAACTGGGGAAATACTTTTATTGCCAAAGTGAGAACCTTAACCAATATTCCTGTTACTGTAAGTTTACCACCTGCTTTTTCAATTTCGGGGTTAAAATCTTTTCTTAACTTTTCGAGATTCGTTATATCAGCTTTATCAAACTGTGTAACGTGAGGAGTAACAGCCCAGGCATAGCTTAAATGTTCTGCAGTTTTTGAGCGGATTTTACTCATTGGTTTATGTTCAACATCGCCATATTTTGAAAAATCCGGAAGAACTTCCTGTTTAACTCCGACTCCAATTCCTCTTGATTCTATCTCTTCATTAATATTTTTCACAAAGGCTTTCACATCGTCCATAGAAATTCTTCCATTAGGACCCGAGCCTTTTACTTTATTGATATCAATTCCAAGCTCACGAGCAATTCTTCTTACGGAAGGAGCAGCAGGAGCCGCATTAGTCATTATAGGCGGCTGTTCATCAATTTCTCCAGGTTTGAAATCTTCACGTTTTCCATCAGCTTCCTTTTTTTCTCCAGGTTCAACTTTCCCGGGTTCCTGGATCTCTACTGTTTCTGAAACTTTCTCTTCAACTTTTTCTTCTTCTTCAGTTGAATAATTAGTTTCCACTTTAATAATTGTTTGCCCGACCTTTGCCTTGTCTCCTTGTTTTATTAAAACTTCAATTACTTTCCCGGTAACGTCCGATGGAACTTCGATGGTTGCTTTATCAGTTTCAATTTCCATTATCCCCTGGTCGCGTTCAATTAAATCACCCTTATTTACAAGAACGCTAATAACATCAGCCGATTCGATATTCTCACCAAGCTCAGGAAGCTTGAACTCAACTATTTTTTTTCCACCTTCTTTTTTCTTCAATTCCGGTTCAGGTTTTTCAGTTGAAAGTTCTTTAACCTCTTCTTCTTGTGCCGGTTTTTCTTTTTTATCGTCTTTCTTCTCTTTTTCTTCTATTTGCTTTTTTGCAGGCTGCTGTTTACCATCTTCTATTGTAAAGATCACCTGTCCAACCTTAACTTTATCACCTTCCTTAACTTTAACATCCTTCACAATTCCTTTAATAGTTGATGGGACCTCAATTGTAGCTTTATCGGTTTCAATTTCAATCACACCCTGATCAAAGTCGATATTATCCCCGTGTTTAATCAATACATTTATTACATCAGCCGAATCTATATTTTCGCCAAGTTCGGGTAGTTTGAATTCTGTAGCCATTTGTAATTTCCTGATTTAAAAAATTTATTCTGTATTGAGAAATTATTATTTGCTTATGAGTAAACCGGGTTCGGTTTTCCCGGATCAACATCAAGCTGCTTAATTGCTTTTTCAACAGTGATCATTTTAATCTTATCTTCTTTAGCCAAAGCATAGAGAGTCGCAATCACGATATGTTTTGCATCCACTTCAAAAAAGTCCCTGAGCTCTGCTCTTCCTTCACTTCTCCCGAATCCATCGGTACCGAGTGACATCAAAGTTCCCGGTATCCATTTGGCAATTGAATCGGGTAATGCCTTAACATAATCACTTGAGGCAACAAACACACCCTCCTCATTTTTTAGCTGCTGAGTTATATAAGGAACTTTCGGTTTTTCAGTAGGATGAAGCATATTCCATCTTTCAACATCGAGTGCATCCCGTCTTAATTCTTTATAACTCGTTACACTCCAGACATCAGTAGCGACTTTAAAATCATCCTCAAGGATATCCCGTGCTTTCATTGTCTCATTAAAAATAGTACCGCTTCCAAACAAATGAGCTCTTAACTTTGCCTGTTTTTTACCGGAAGCTTTGAATTTATACATTCCTTTGACGATACCTTCTTTTACTCCTTTAGGCATCTGTGGCATAGCATAATTTTCATTCATTACTGTAAGATAATAGAAAACCTTTTCCTGGTCTTCGTACATTCTTTTGATACCATCACGAATTATAACTGCAATTTCATACGCAAACGCAGGATCATAAGTAACAATATTCGGAATAGTATATGCGAGAAGATGACTATTTCCATCCTGGTGTTGAAGACCCTCGCCATTTAAAGTTGTTCTTCCCGATGTACCACCAACCATAAATCCTTTACACTGAATATCTCCTGCAGCCCAGACAAGATCTCCCATTCGCTGGAACCCGAACATTGAATAGTAAATGAAAAATGGAATCATATTTATTCCGTGCGTTGCGTAAGCAGAACCGGCAGCAATAAATGAAGACATAGAACCGGCTTCTGTAATCCCTTCTTCAAGTATCTGGCCGTTCTGTGCTTCCTTGTAATAAAGAAGACTTTCTTTATCAACGGGTTCATAAAGCTGTCCTGCGTGAGAATAAATTCCAACCTGCCTGAAGAGAGCTTCCATTCCGAAAGTTCTTGCTTCATCGGGAACGATAGGAACAATCAAATCACCGATTTCTTTATCCTTTAAAAGTTTAGCAAGCATTCTTACAAAAACCATGGTTGTTGAAACTTCCCGTCCTTCTGTACCTTTATAAAATTCTTCGAAGATATCTTCCGGCGGTGTTTTGATGGGTCTGATATTTGGATTTCTTTTTGGGAGGTAACCTCCAAGCTCTTCTCTTCTTGCCTTCAAATATTTCATCTCAGGGCTATCTTCCGCAGGCCTGTAAAAAGGAGCACTGGGGATTTCTTCATCGGAAATGGGAATTCCAAATCTCGACCTGAACTCCTTCATTTCATCTTCGTTAAGTTTCTTCTGCTGGTGAGTTATATTTTTTCCTTCACCGCTTTCACCCAACCCATAACCTTTTATTGTTTTTGCCAGGATTACAGTAGGAGAACCTTTATGTTCAACTGCTTCTTTAAATGCAGCATAAACTTTTTCAGGATCATGACCACCGCGTTTCATTTTCTTTAATTGTTCATCGGAAAGATTCTTTACCATTTCAAGCAGGTCATCTTCAACTCCGAAGAAATGCTCTCTTATATAATCTCCGGTTTCAACAGAATATTTCTGATATTGACCATCAACAACTTCCCCCATTCTTTTTACGAGTTTACCTTCAGTATCTTTTTCCAGCAGCGGATCCCAATCGCTTCCCCAGACGATCTTAATTACATTCCAACCTGCGCCGCGGAAAATTGCTTCAAGCTCCTGTATTATCTTTCCATTTCCTCTTACCGGTCCATCAAGCCTTTGGAGGTTGCAATTAATTACAAAGATAAGGTTATCAAGCTTCTCTCTTGCTGCCAGGGAAATTGCCCCGAGTGCTTCCGGTTCATCAGTTTCACCATCACCAAGAAAAGCCCAAACGTGTCCTTCTGTTTTTCTTTCAATTAAACCGCGGTCTTCCAGGTAATGATTAAAGCGTGCCTGGTATATTGCCATTATAGGACCAAGGCCCATAGACACAGTCGGGAACTCCCAGAAATCAGGCATAAGCCAGGGATGCGGGTAAGATGACAAACCTCCTGAAGGTTTTAATTCCCTTCTGAAATCTTCAAGCTGTTCAACTGTAAGCCTTCCTTCAAGAAAGGCTCTTGCGTAAATACCGGGAGAAGCATGACCCTGGAAAAATACCTGGTCTCCTTCATAATCATCTTCCTTACCTCGAAAGAAATGGTTGAAACCGATTTCATACAGAGTGGCAGCAGAAGCATACGTTGAAATATGACCGCCTATTCCGCTCTCAAGTTTATTGGCTTTTACAACCATTGCCATTGCATTCCAGCGGATAAGGCTTTTGATTCTTCTTTCAATTTCGCGGTTGCCCGGAAAAGGAGGCTGTTTTTCCCTGGGAATTGTATTTAAATAAGGAGTGTTGGCAGAAAACGGGATATCGACACCGGCTTTATGAGCTCTTATCTGAAGCTGATGTAAAAGCTCTTTTACTCTTTCAGAACCTCCGTGTTCAAATACATAATCAAGTGAATAAAGCCATTCTTTTGTCTCAATTTCTTTAAGTTCATCTGCTTTTGTTTTTTCTTTAGCCATTTATGAAATCCTTTTTTCAGAATTAATATGGAATATTAATATTATTCATTTATGATTTTGCCCGCATAGGTAAAACCAACTGAGAGTTTTTAGTCTAAATTATTGATAATCAGGTAGATAACTTAATTTATTATTCAAAAAATTACAATTAAACGGGTCCGGAGGGTGAAACAGGATACAGTATTAACGGAAATAATTTCATTTAGAATAAAACCAGGATTTTTTATTTAAAATAAAATCAATAATTAAGTCATTAAATATATTTAAGTCGGAAAAGTATGCCTCATTATATTCGCATAACGGTGACTAAAATCGAAGGTCTCTTTTATATTTTTTAAATGGACGGTATAAGTGCGTTCGTTAGTTTTAGTAATTTCTTCTATATAATTGATGTTAATTATAGTTGCTCTGTGGATCCGCAGAAAAGATCCGGAGGGCAAAATATCTACCCAGCTTTTTAATGATTTCCTGACTACGATCTTAGAATTACCATTTGTAATCATCTTGCTATATTCTTTTAAAGCAGTAATGCAAACAATATCTGAAAATTCAACCAGCTTTAATTTGTTACCTATCTTCACAAGTATATGATCATTATTTCCAGGCGCTTCATTATATTCATCAAAAGAATTTATTGAATTGTGAACTGTTTGTTTAATACGTGATAGTTTTACAAATCGTTTCTTAATTGAATTAAGAAGACTACGTTCTAAATATACTGCCGGCACATAATCATCAGCCCCGGATTCCATTGCGACTCTTTGCTCATCAAAAGAAAAATTATCCGCAATAATAATCAGGGGTACGGTTGCCAGATTCTCATCAGAACAAATTTCTTTAATGGGTTCCAGATCATTCTTAATGGCTGATGAACAATATAAAATCAGATTAGGTAAATAACGTGCTGCAATCTTAAGACCATCCTTTTGGTCATTGGAAAAGAAAATTTTAAAATCCTGATCTGATAAAATCGCTTCAATCCTTGCAGATATTTTCTCCGTGTTCCCGATTATCAATACTTTTTTCAATGAAGCGTTTTTTTTTGACAGTAAAACTAAAAAACATTGATGAGATTTCCTGCAGAAATCCTGTTTCCTTTTTATTTAAAGAAACTGTAGAAAAATCAAGTATCCTGTCGGCAGATTTGTTTCACTTAAGACAAAAATGTTACGCTTGTTGCAAAGTGTTACTAAATAAAAAAATTATTTATCAATTTTGAAACGGATTTTTAAAATTTTGTATAACATTATTTATAACTAACAGGAGGAGAAGATTATGAAAGGGGAAAATTCATATTTACTGAAATTATATACTCTCTTTTTCTTTTTAGCCATTTTCTCTCAACTTAATGCACAAAGTCTTTCACTAAATGCAAACGCAGATTTTGTAAGCAGGTATATCTGGAGAGGACTGAATGTAAATGACCAGCCCAATATTCAGCCTTCAATAACATTTGAATATTCCGGACTTGGTTTTGGATTTTGGGGTTCTTATGGTCTTACTCACCAAAACTCATCAGACGAATATTATTCTACAAGCCAGGAAATTGATACATGGTTAAGTTATTCTTTTTCACCTGCCAGTGTGATTAATTTAAGTATTATAGCCACGGATTATTATTATCCCAATGGCGGAATAAGAATCGGGAGCTTCAACAATTTTGATAACGTTAAAGGCGCAGGAGCACACACAGTTGAAGCTGGCGTAACAGTTGCCGGATCTGAAACTTTCCCTCTGTCTCTAAGCGGATATGTAAATGTTTATAACGATAAAGGGAAAAACATATACTTTCAGGTGGATTATTCAACGACAATTCAGGAAGTTGATTTTGGAGCATTTGTCGGAGCTGCAGCAGGCAGTAAGGATAATCCCGGTTACTATGGTACCGATAAATTTAATTTAATCGACATAGGTTTGAAGGCATCAAAACAAATCAAAATATCGGAGGATTTTTCATTACCTGTTTCATGTTCGTACGTACTTAATCCACAGGCAGAAATTTCTTACCTGGTTTTTGTTTTATCACTATAATTAAACTAAAACAAAGAGGTCTTTATGTTTGATACAGGCAGTACTGCTTTTATGATATTATCTGCAAGCCTTGTAATGTTAATGACTCCCGGGCTTGCGCTTTTCTACGGCGGATTAGTCGGCAGAAAAAATGTTTTAACTATCATGATCCAGAGTTTCTTCTCTCTGGGTTGGACCACCGTTCTCTGGTTTGCATTTGGTTATTCTTTATGCTTTAGCGGAGGACAGGGTGCTGTTATTGGAAATTTGAATTTGGCATTTCTATCCGGAGTAAGTATTGATGCAATATTTACCGGAAATAATCAGATTCCATTGTTTGTCTTTATAGCTTACCAGATGATGTTTGCAATTATTACTCCCGCTTTAATTACAGGAGCGTTTGCAAACAGGGTAAGATTTCCCGCGTACGTTTTATTCTTAACTCTCTGGCTGGTTTTTGTTTATTTTCCTTTGGTGCACATGATCTGGGGAAACGGGCTTTTAGCAGAATGGGGAGTTCTTGATTTTGCAGGCGGAATCGTTGTACACGCAAGCGCAGGTATGGCCGCCCTTGCTTCTGTTTTTTATGTGGGAAAAAGAAAAATATTTGAACGCGGACCGCACAGCTTGCCGCTTGTTGCAATAGGAACCGGACTTCTGTGGTTTGGCTGGTACGGTTTTAATGCAGGAAGTGAATTGAAAGTAGATTTTATTGCTTCGTCTGCTTTTCTTAATACTGATGTTGCAGCTTCATTCGCCGCAGTTACCTGGTTATTCCTTGCATGGATTCTTGAAAAGAAACCAAAATTAATCGGTTTGCTAACCGGTTCAGTTGCCGGGCTTGCGACAATTACTCCGGCTGCTGGTTATGTAACTATTGGCGATGCAGCAATAATTGGAATCGCATCGGGAATCATTTGTTATTACGCCGTTAGTCTTAAAAATAAATTAAAATGGGATGATGCTCTCGACGTTTGGGGAGTGCACGGAGTCGGTGGAACAATAGGAATAATTATGCTTGGTCTGTTTGCAACTAAAGCTGTTAATCCTGCAGTTCAGGTTGATGGTTTATTGATAGGAGGGTCAGCAGAATTCTTCTTGAAGGAATTGATATCAGTTGTCGCAGTTGGTGCATACTGCTTTATATTCACCTATCTAATGCTGAAAGTAATTAATCTTATTACGCCTGTTAAAGTTTCACAGGAAGAAGAAATTGCAGGACTGGATAGTTCACTTCACGGTGAAATGGCGTACGAAGAAGAATAATATTATTAACACCTTACAAAACTATAAAGCCTCAAAAAACTTTGAGGCTTTTTCTATTAAATTAAAACAAATTCCTCATGCTTCCAGGCGGACGAGGCAGAATAAACATTATTTTGCATAATAGTTTTGGGTTTTGAAGTCAATTTTAATAAATTTCATATATCAATTATTACAGATAACAACTTAAATCACTTCCATAAAAAACAGGAGAGAAAATGAAGAAAATCTTTGCTTTCATATTAATCTTATCTATAATTGCAATTTACACAGGATGCAAAAAGGATAGTAATCCAGTAAATAATACAAATAACTCTGACATTCCAACTGACCCTACCAATGTCACAGTTCCGACAACAACAATAAATAATGTTACCCCTACGGCAGCCTTCTCAAAGACAACCGGAAATGAATCAAGAATCAGAATGAACCTTACCGGTTTAATTAACCCGGTTACAAATCAGCCTATACAGCTTGTTGCACAGCAGAACCTATTTGTTACAGAAGATTCCCAGGTAAAAGGATTGTTAGTAACAAAAGTCGGGACTGGAAATGTATTAAAAGCTGATATAGTTTTCACAGTTGATAATTCGGGCAGTATGGATGAAGAGGCTGATTCTATTGCAGCTTCAATAATTAAATTTTCTCAGACACTTCAGAGCAGCGGGCTTGATGTTAAGTTTGGCTGCGTAGGTTATTATGGCGAAGTGAACGGAGCAATAAACTTTACAAATGCCCAGTCATTATCAACTTATCTTAACCACTCTCAAGGAACAAGCCGGACCGAAGATTTCGCAGGACCCGACAGTGCTTCACTCTATAATTCTGCAAGTCAGTTTGCCCCATATATTTATGATGAAAACGGAGTTGTAGCTGTGTTCTTTGCCGACAACTATTTTAACTGGCGTTCTGATGCACAAAGAGTATTTATAAACTTTACAGACGAATCAACCCAGCCTAACGGATATGTTGAATGGAGTACACAGCAGCTATGCCAGGTAATGGGAGGAAAAGCAACCGTTCACACTATATACAGCGGACCTGCTGATACAAGCTACGGATTAAACGGGCAATGGGATGAATATAATGAAAGACCATGGGAAATGAGTTTATGCACAGGCGGAACTATTAAATTTATTCCGGAAAACGCATCAGGACTTGATCTTTCACAACTTCCTGTTACCGGGGCTTTATCAAATAGTTACCTGATTGAATTTATAACTTCAGGATCAGGTTCTTCCCATACTATCGGAATAACTGTTAAAGAAAGCAATGCTGACGGTAAAAGAATTTATCAAGATATAACCTATTAACGCTTGCATTAAATAATTTTATATATCCATCAATCTCTGTTTCTTATTATGTGAGAGACAGAGATTTTTATTTTTTCCTACGAGTGTTGTTTCATTATATTTCATGAAACATATATTCTTTTATTGAATTGTATTTAACTTTATTCCTACCTTTGTCACTCATTAAATAAATCGAATATAAATGAATATACCTTCGGTAATTGCAAAAGAATTAAATGTAAAAGATTTCCAGGTAGAAGCTGTTGTAAAACTTTTCGGTGAAGGTGCAACCGTTCCTTTTATTGCTCGTTACAGGAAAGAACATACAGGCGGACTTGATGAAGAGGCTCTTCGTGAAATTGAGGATCGGCTTAATTATTTAACTTTGCTCGGGGAAAGGAGAGAGACGATATTAAAAAGTATTGAAGAACAGGGAAAGCTTACTGATGAATTAAAGAATAAACTATTGGCTGCAGTTAAACTTCAGGAACTTGAGGATATTTATCTTCCATATAAACCCAAAAGGAAAACGAGAGGAACAATAGCAAAAGCCAAAGGGCTTGAACCGCTTGCATGGTTCATTTTACAAAATCCGGCATTTAAAGGGAATTTTGAAGATAAACTGCTGGAGTTTGTAAACCCTGAACTCGGGGTTAATAATATTGATGAAGCATTAGAAGGTGCGAAGGATGTAATTGCAGAAATTATCAGTGATACTGCTGAAGTCAGAAAAGATGTAAGAGAATTTCTTCTTGAAAATTCAATCGTGAAATCGGAAAAGACGAAAGAAAAAAAAGGAGAAAAAACAAATGAGAAGCTTAAAGAGAGAGAAAGAAAAGAGATATACCAGATTTATTATGAATTCAATATTGATATAAAAAAAATAAAGGCTTACCAGATTCTTGCGATAAACAGGGGTGAAAAAGAAAAAATGCTCAAAATCTCGTTAAGTTTCGATCACCCTGAAATGTTAAGGAGAATAAAGGATACCGCATTCGAATTCAGAGAATCCGTCTTTATGGATATTCTCAAAGAAGTAATTGAAGATTCATTTACACGACTGATTTTTCCATCAATAGAAAGAGAGATAAGAAACCTCCTTACGGAAACTGCAGATCTTCATGCAATAGAAATTTTCGCTTCCAATTTAAGACAGCTTCTTCTTCAGCCGCCGCTTGCCGGAAAAATAATTATGGGAATAGATCCCGGTTTTGTTTCAGGTTCTAAAGTTGCTGTAATTGATGAAACCGGTAAATATCTTGAAGGTTCAACAATTTATCCTCATCCGCCGCAGAATAAAACGGAAGAAGCAAAAAAAATATTACTTAAACTGATAGAGAGAAACAAAGTCGAAGTAATAGCCATTGGTAACGGTACAGCAAGCAGAGAGACAGAATTTTTAATTGCGGAACTAATTAAAGAAAAAAACCTTGATTGTCATTATATAATAGTGAGTGAAGCTGGTGCCTCTGTTTATTCGGCATCTGAGATTGCAAAGAAGGAATTCCCTGATCTGGAAGCGAGCCAGAGAGGAAATATTTCTATTGCAAGAAGAATTTTAGATCCTCTCTCAGAGCTTGTAAAAATTGATCCGAAATCCATTGGTGTCGGGTTATACCAGCATGATGTTGACCAGAAGTTACTCTCGCACAAGCTGGATAATGTGGTAGAAAGCTGTGTTAACTTTGTCGGGGTTGATTTGAATACGGCTTCAACTTCCTTATTGAATTATGTATCGGGATTGAATAAAAGAATAGCTGACAACATAATTAAGTACAGAGAAAAAAATGGAAGGTTTAAGAATCGTGAAGAACTTAAAGCAGTAACCGGATTGGGTGAAAAGATTTTTGAACAATCAGCAGGGTTTTTAAAAATACCCGGAAGTGAAAATCCATTTGATAATACTTTTATTCATCCTGAATCTTACCAGGCAACAGAAAAACTTTTAAAGATATTTAATGTTTCTTTAAAGAATGTAAATGAATCCGGTTCTCTATTAGATTTATTCATAAAACAGAAAGGAATAAAAAAGCTTGCCGAAGAAATTGGAACCGGTGAGCCTACTCTTAATGACATATTAGAAAATCTTAAAAAACCCGGACGGGACCCGCGTGAAGAACTGCCCAAACCGATTCTCAGAAGTGATATATTGAAAATGGATGATCTGCAGGTTGGTATGCGATTGAAAGGAACAGTAAGAAATATCGTAGACTTTGGAGCATTCGTTGATATTGGTGTCAAGCAGGATGGACTGCTTCATATTTCTGAAATTGCTGATAAATATGTGAAAAATCCTTTAGAAGAATTAAGTGTCGGTGAAATTATTAATGTAAGAATTATTTCAGTAGATGTTGAAAGAGGCAGAATTTCATTGAGTATGAAAACCTGAATTTATTGATTTGGAATAGAAAGATTTCAATTAAATATCTTCAATCTTTATTCTAAGAAGCAAAATTCCTATATTCGTCGGAGCTTATCAATTATTATCTTAAATGAAAACATATAATTATCTGTTAGATGTTATTAAAACCAAAGGTGCCGCATACCTTATACTTATCGATCCTGATAATATTAATGAAGAGAAGCTCGCTGTTTTTGTCAGGCATTGTACTAATTCTGAAGTTGATGGATTTTTAGTAGGCGGAAGCCTTTTGGTAAATGGAGATATTGAAAGCTGTATCAATGTAATTAAAACGAACAGTAAACTTCCTGTAATAATTTTTCCCGGGGATGTTAACCAGATTTATAAATCCGCAGACGCAATACTTTTTCTTTCAGTGATAAGCGGCCGAAATCCTGAGCATCTTATAGGGAAGCAGGTTCTTGCAGCACCCTTAATTAAAAAGATAGGGATAGAACCTCTTTCAACCGGGTATATATTAATTGAATCGGGAGTCTTGACGACAGCTCAATATATAAATGGCAGTATGCCGGTGCCGGCAGACAAACCGGAAATAGCTTCAGCTACTGCACTTGCGGGGGAATATCTTGGAATGAAACTTATTTATCTTGAAGCCGGCTCAGGTGCCAAAAACGCTGTCCCGGATGAGATAGTTAAAGCAGTTTCGAATGTTTGTTCTGTGCCGGTTGTTGTTGGCGGCGGAATAAGAAATGCTGCTTCAGCCGGAAGCAAAGTAAAAAACGGTGCTAAAATAGTAGTAACCGGTAATTTTTTTGAAGATGAAAATAACTGGGAATTAATCAAAGACTTTTCCAGGGCAATTCATATTAATATTCCTATCCCGGTTTAAATCACCCAAAAATTTCAGAAAGAAAAAATTGGACAAAAAAAAATTTATAGCTGATTCCTTAAAGGAGAGTTCTGAAACTAAATTAGAAATGGGGAGAAGTTGTCTCAACGATATTTTAAAAGTCGTAGATATCCTTACCGGCTCATTTACAAATGGCAATAAGCTTCTTCTTTGCGGTAACGGCGGCAGTGCTGCCGATTGTCAGCATATAGCAGCAGAGCTTGTAATAAGGTTAAGTCATGATATTAAAAGACCGGCACTTCCGGCAATTGCACTTACGACCGATACTTCAAACCTTACAGCAGGAGGGAATGATATTGGTTTTGAAAATGTTTTCGCACGTTCAGTCGAAGGTCTTGGGAACAAAGGGGATGTGCTCCTCGCTATTTCAACAAGCGGAAATTCGCCTAATGTTATTAAAGCTGTCCTGACTGCAAAAAGTAAAGGTATGAAAACAATTGCCTTTCTTGGAGGGAAAGGCGGAAAGCTAGTTTCAGAAGTCGATCAATCAGTCATTATCCCGTCGTCCAATACTCAAAGGATACAGGAAGGACATATAACAGCCGCTCATATAATTTGCGAATTGGTTGAAAGGGAATTGTATCAATCGTAAAACTTTAATGTGTCGGTATCCAGTTTACTTTTGTTCCGGGTGTTATATTGTGACTATCCGAAAAACCTCCGTTTACTTCTAATACATATTTTGCCGGACCTGATGAAGCGTATGAATTATCCGAATATGGAGTGGTATTTTTTGCAATGTTAAGAATTATCTTAGAGTCATTTATAAAAATCATATCAAGCGGAATTTCAGTATTTCGCATCCAGAAATTTCTCACCTGTACATCCGGAAAAATAAAAAGCATACCCTGGTTTTCGTTCATACTTTTTCTGAACATCAAACCAAGCTCCCTATCAAATTCTGTTTGTGCAATCTGAATATCAATTTTTATGATAACAGTACCCGATGAATCAAGGAAAGTTAACTCCCCGTCCTTTCTGAACATATATTCCTCTTCATTATTCTTTGAACTTTCTCCCCGATATATTAAAATAAAATAAAGTGCAGCCAGCACTATAATTACAAGTGCAGCTATCTTATAAAGATTTGATAATTTTTTTTCAGGTGATTTATCTGCAGTATTTTTATTCTTTGTCATATAACTTTTATTTGTGAGAACTAAATTACAGTTTTAATAAGTTCAAATTACAATTTTAATAATAACTTTTCATCAAACGCAAAAGATTATGAAACCAAATTTAATTGATAGAAAAGAAATCATCCTTAATGAAACTCAAACCAGGATGATTATAAGCGGCTGGGGGAAAGAAGTAATTCAAAGCCCGGTTGTTGAAAAAATTACTTATTTATCGGATAACTTAAAAGTAAAAGGGTATCTCTCTTATCCTAAGAAAATTTCTCCTGGTATTAAAATTCCTTTAATTATCTGGAACCGCGGAGGCTATGGGGAAAAAGGTTCAATAGATCGTTTTACTGCAAAGGGAATATTCGGACAAATATCAAGCTGGGGTTATGCAGTGCTCGCATCTCAATACAGGGGAAATGACGGAGGTGAAGGGAAAGATGAATTAGGAGGAAAAGATATTAACGATATAAAAAATCTTTTTTCTGTTGCGGAAGAATTGAATTTCATTGACACAACAAGAACTGGCATTGAAGGATGGAGCAGAGGTGGAATGATGACATTTATCCTTTTAAAAGAAAAACACGATTTTAAATGCGCAGTATTAAGCGGCGCCATTTCCAATTTGAAAGCAATAGCTGATTCAAATAAAAATCTCACTGAGATTTTTAAAAAATTAGTTGGATCAAAAGAGTTTGATAAAAAACTAAAACTAAGGTCTTCAGTAAATTTTATTAATGATCTTCCGGATATTCCTTACCTGCTAATGCATGGAGGTAGTGATGATACGGTTCCCGTAGAACAATCAATTGAACTTGCGAAAAAGTTTTCTGAAAAGAAAAGAAACTATCGTCTCGTAATTTTTGAAGAAGGAGATCATTTTCTGAAAAACCACAGGAAAGAAGTAGATCGATTAAGGAAAATGTGGTTTGACAAGTACCTGGGTATGCGCAGGAAGGATTAAGGTATAAACGAGAGGTAAGACAGCTTTTATAAAATTTAAATTAACATTATATCTCTACTCATAAAAAAAGGACACCCATTACTGAGTGTCCTTTAGTGTTAGAATGACAACGACTATTTAATTCGTTTAAATTCAATCCTCCGGTTCTTTTGTCTTCCTTCAGGAGTATCGTTCGAAGCAATTGGATTTGATTCACCATACCCTCTTGCCTCTATTCTTGTCGGATCAATACCCTCACGAACCAGCCAATCTCTTACGGAATTTGCTCTTTTTTCAGAAAGTTTCTGGTTCGAAGTTGCACTGCCTACGTCATCTGTATAACCGGCTATTTCTACAGTGATATCAGAATATGTCTCTAATGTTTTTAGAGCTTTCCTTAAAGTATTTTCCGATTCAGGAGTGATATCGGCTTTACCGGTTGAAAAAGTTATTCCTTCAAGAATAATAGGAACACCAACTTTTACAACATCGTCATTAGGATCAAGCGGATTAGTACCACGATTAACTTCAACACCATCGTTAACTGTTCCACCGTCGGTATCAACATTAAGCGGATCTGTCTTATATTTCAGTACTTCGTCTCCATCTGACAATCCGTCACCATCAGTATCGACCCTTAACGGATCAGTTTTACATACTTTGGTTTCAACAGGTTTTCCAACAACATTTAATTCAACGGAAATTCCATTTACTTCTTGTCCATCTGACAATCCGTCACCATCAGTATCAGGATTAAGCGGATCGGTTTTATATTTAATTACTTCATCACCATCTGATAATCCATCGCCGTCTGTATCAGGGTTCAACGGATCAGTTTTATACTTATTTACTTCTTCACCATCATTTAAGCCATCACCATCCGTATCGGCTTTAAGCGGATCGGTTTTGTATTTTTTAACTTCATCAAAATCACTTAGTCCGTCCAAGTCAGTATCAGTCTGCAACGGATTCGTTTTATATATTTTTACCTCCTCACCATCAGTCAATCCATCACCATCTGTATCAGGATTTCTCGGACTTGTACCAAGCTTCTCTTCCTCGCATTTACCAAGTCCGTCCATATCCCTGTCAGAGCTGCAGCTTTCACCGGTGATTGTCACTCCGACAGAAATATTATAATAAGCATCAACTATATTACTACCGTTATCATAATTATTCAGATCGTATGTTGAGCTGTATCCTCCGCCTAAAGAAAAATCGAACAACAGCATATCATTCAATGCAAACTCAGCTCCAATACCAAGGGGGAATATGCCTACCCAGCCATTTTTGTTAACCGGCAACGGGGAAACTTCTGCCTGATCAAATTTAACATCGTAATGCATTATTCCACCACCTAAATAGATGTAAGGATTCCACCCTTTCATATCAAATGGAGCAATCCTGAAACGAAGATGAAAAGGAATTAGCTCCGTTTTATAATAACTATCTAAATTATCAAAACCTGCATAAGATCCATAACCGCCGTTTATATCTAATTCCACTGCCGGTGTTAATTCAAATCCGACAAAACCTTCGAGCAGGTACGATAAAGTATAATCACTGAGTGAAGCTTTATCATTTCCACCGAAGCCTATATTCGGAAATTCATTTTGAGGGAAAAGAAGACTGTACCTCGCACCAAATTTGGAACCCCATTCCTTAAATTGAGCGTTGGTTGTTATACTTAATCCAAAGATTATTAAAAGTATATACAGGTATACTTGTTTCATATTTTAATCCTTTTAATGTTAGAAAAATTCTCTCTACTCAGGTAAAAGCAGTTCTGCACCGCTAATTTACTTAATTTTTTTAAAATAGTTCTATAAAAATGCCCTGATTTTATTTTACTGGTGTTTTTTTATTAAGTGTAATTCCGGGTTTAAGATTGAATTTCTGCATTTTTACTTTGTAAAAGCCTTTCGAAAAATCTATTTTTAAGTTGAAAATAATTGAAAATGAAATGTTTATACTTGGTATATCTGCTTTTTACCATGACAGTGCTGCAGCTCTGATAAATGATGGAGATATAATTGCCGCTGCACAGGAGGAAAGATTCACCAGGAAAAAACATGACTATAGTTTTCCCTCTAATGCAATTGACTTCTGCCTGAAATTTGCCGGAATTAGAAGCGATCAACTTGATTTGGTGGCTTTCTATGATAAACCATTCCTTAAGTTTGAAAGGCTTCTTGAAACCTACCTGAGTTATGCCCCTGCAGGAATAAAATCATTTATAAAATCAATGCCATTGTGGATAAAAGAAAAATTGTGGATGAAAGAGTTGATTAAGGATAAACTGGGTTATGATGGAAAAATTATTTTCCCGGAACATCATGAATCTCACGCAGCTTCTGCATTTTTTCCTTCTCCATTTAAAAGAAGCCGCAATTTTAACAATGGATGGAGTAGGGGAATGGACAACTTCCAGTTTCGGAATTGGTAAAGAAAACTGTGTAGAACTTTTAGCAGACCTAAAATTTCCTCATTCGCTGGGACTTCTATATTCGGCATTTACTTACTACACCGGGTTTAAAGTTAACTCGGGCGAGTATAAAGTAATGGGACTGGCACCCTATGGAGAACCAAGGTATAAAGATTTAATTTTAAGAGAATTAATTGATGTTAAAGAAGATGGTTCCTTCCGGATGAATATGGATTACTTTAATTACTGTGCCGGCTTAACAATGACGAATGAAAAATTCCATAAATTATTTGGAGGTCTGCCAAGAAAACCCGAATCTAATCTGACTCAAAAAGAAATGGATCTGGCGAGGTCTGTTCAGGATGTTACCGAGGAAATTGTACTTAAGATGGGAAATCATGTTTTCAGAGAAACCGGATTAAAAAACATCTGTCTTGCCGGAGGAGTTGCCTTGAATTGCGTTGCTAACGGTAAACTATTAAGGGAAGGTCCGTTTAAAAATATTTGGATTCAACCTGCTGCCGGAGATGCAGGCGGCGCTCTTGGTGCTTCATTGATAGGATGGTACCATTATCTTGGAAACAAACGCGAAGTTGAATCAGGAAATGATACTCAAAAAGGTTCCTACCTTGGTCCTGAATATACGGATGAAGAGCTAATGAAATTCTTTGCCGGGAATAAAATCCGGTTTAAAGAAATTAGAAATGATGATCTGCCTGAAAAAGTTGCTGCACTTCTTGCACAGGAAAAAGTCATCGGATGGTTTGAAGGAAGAATGGAATTTGGTCCTAGGGCTTTAGGAGCCCGATCGATACTTGGTGATGCCAGGTCAGCGAAAATGCAATCTGTTATGAATCTAAAAATAAAGTTCAGAGAAAGTTTCAGACCTTTTGCACCTGCTGTGCTGAATGAGAGAGTTTCAGATTATTTTGAAATTGACAGAGAATCTCCTTACATGCTTCTTGTTGCAGATGTGAAAAAGGACAGAAGAAAGAAAATCTCTGAGGATGAACAAAAACTTTTTGGTATTCAAAAACTTAATGTAGTCAGATCTGATATTCCTGCTGTTACACACGTGGATTATTCGGCAAGGATACAGACAGTACATAAAGAAACAAATCCTCTTTTTTATAAGCTCATTTCAAAATTTGAAGAAAATTACGGAAGTGCCGTGCTTATAAATACTTCTTTTAATGTAAGAGGCGAACCGATAGTATGCACTCCTGAAGATGCTTATAAATGTTTTATGCGTACAAACATGGATTATCTTATAATAGGAAATTTCCTGCTTGATAAAAGTGAACAGGAGGCAATGGTGGAAGATACAGACTGGAAAAAAGAATTCGAACTGGATTAATATGAACGAAATTTTATCGGAAATAAAGAGTATAAAAGAAACTCCTGCGGCTCTTAAAAAATTTGGATTAACGATAGGTGTTGCACTTTTAATAATTACGGCATTATTATTCTGGTTAAATAAATCTTCTTATACTGTTTGGGGAATTATCGGGCTGCTTTTCATACTGACAGCAATGTTTTTTCCCGTCGTTCTTAAGCCGTTAAATAAGATCTGGATGAGCCTTGCAATTTTACTCGGATGGATAATGACCCGTGTGATTTTATCTGTGCTGTTTTATCTTGCAATAACCCCGCTTCGTTTTATTGCATTGGCTTTTAACAAAAAATTTCTTGATCTTAAGATCGATCCTTCTGCAAAAACTTACTGGGAGAAAAGAGAAAAAAAGAAAATCGATCCTTCAACTTATGAAAGACAATTTTGAATGAGTAAACTTTCAATATTAGCAGAATTATGGCAGTTCCTGCGTGTAAGAAAAAAGTGGTGGCTGGCTCCGATAATAATATTCCTTCTGCTGCTCGGCGGATTAATTATTCTCACACAAGGCTCAGCGCTCGCTCCTTTTATCTATGCTATTTTCTGAAATCTTATGGCAGATAAAATTAAAATAGAAAAGAAAAAAAAGAGGATACCTGTCCCTAAAAAACCTCCCAAAGTTGAAAAAGATAAAAGCGCTTACGACAGAAAAAAGGAGAAGGATAAATCGCGCAAGAATAAAAACGGGGAAAAATAATTTTGAAGCATGAGATTTCCGTAATCATATCTGTATATAATAAGTTTGATTACCTTCAGTTAGTATTGGCTGGTTTTGAAAGACAAAGCTTTAAACAATTCGAAATAATAATTGCAGACGATGGTTCCGATGATGAATTTGTAAAACAATTAAGTCTTATCACATCAAACCTTTCATTTCCCTTAGTTCACATTTGGCAGGAAGATAAGGGATTCAGAAAAAATAAAATATTAAACAAAGCTATCGTGAATTCAAATTCTGATTATTTAATTTTTATTGATGGTGATTGTGTACCGCATTCGGAGTTTGTAAAAGAACATCTGAATTACAAACAAAAAAACGTCTGCTTTACTGGAAGAAGGGTTAATCTTTCTGAAAAAATAACAAAGCAGCTTTCCCCCGTATCAGTTAAGGAAGGTTTTCTTGAAAAAAATAATCTTAAGCTTATTGCCGATGGGTTGTTTGGAGAATCCTTTTATGTTGAAAAAGGATTTTATGTGAAGAACCATAATTTGAGAAATATTCTGAATAAAAAGACTCGAGGACTTTTAGGCTGCAATTTTTCCCTTTACAGGGATGATATGCTGATGATTAATGGCTTTGATGAAAGATATGAGGCTCCTTCAATCGGCGAAGATTCAGATGTTCAGTATAGATTAGAGCTGAAAGGAATAAGAATTAAATCCCTTAATAATATTGCAATTCAATATCATCTCTTTCATCGGCTTCAGGAAAGACCCCGGAAAAATCTCGATTTGTTCAGGCAGGTAAAAGAAGCGGGGATCGCTTTTACTCCTTTCGGAATAAAGCAATAGAGATATCCTCAAAAAAATTCCCTCAATTGTAAAAATTTATTTGCATAATTAGACTTCTTGCCTTATATTCACAGGCATATTTTTATATTCACCTAAATAATTAAGGTAAATGTCGGTAGATTCATTAGATATTAAGGTATTAAATATTCTGCAAAAAAACGGAAGAACAAAAAGAAACCAGATTGCAGAAGAGATAGGTCTTTCCATTCCTGCGGTAAGTGAAAGGCTGAAAAAACTCGAAGAGAATGGTGTCATTGAAGGTTATTTTGTTCGGCTGAATAAAAAAGCTTTTGGTTATGATATTATGGCTTATATACTTGTGGTTATGGAATCTTCCAAACATTATAAAACTCTTTTAAATAAAGTGGATCATTTACCTGAAATTCTTGAATGTCATTCTGTTCTTGGTGAAGGCTCGCACCTGCTTAAAGCTGTAACAAAAAATACTGAATCTTTAGAGAAGCTGCTTGGGGAAATTCAATCGTGGCCCGGGGTAATGGCTACTAAAACAATCTTTGTTTTATCGACTATAAAAGAAACAACATTTATTAATATCAAATAAAATATAAAAGGAGCATTATGGCTAAAACAAATTCCCCTGCAGAGAATGTTTTAAAATATATAAAAGAGAATAAAATCTCTTTTGTTGATCTTAAGTTCATGGATTTCCCTGGTCAGTGGCAGCATTTTACAGTACCTGTCTCACAGCTTGCAATCAGCTCTTTCGACGACGGGTTCGGATTTGATGGTTCATCAATAAGGGGATGGAAGGCAATAAATGAATCGGATATGCTTATAATTCCGGATGCGAATACAATGTTCTTCGATCCGTTTGTTGAAGCCCCTACAATAAGTCTTATTTGCGATGTTTATGAACCCGCCACCAAAGAAAAATATTCAAGATGCCCAAGGAACATTACACAAAAAGCCACAGCTTATTTAAATTCGACAGGAATTGCAGATACAGTATACTTCGGACCGGAAGCAGAATTTTTTGTCTTTGATGATGTGAAATTTGATTCGCAGCCAAACGGCAGCTTTTATATGGTTGATTCAATTGAAGGAAGATGGAACAGCGGCAGAGAGGAAAATCCGAATCTTGGCTACAAGCCAAGATATAAAGAAGGTTACTTTCCAGTTCCTCCTACCGATGCTTTAATGGATTTAAGAAATGAAATGGTTTTAAATCTTATCAACTGCGGAATTGAAGTAGAAGCACAGCATCATGAAGTGGCAAGCGGAGGACAATGCGAAATTGATCTTCGTTTTCAGCCCCTGGTAAGGGCTGCTGATCAGCTTTTGATGTTTAAGTATATTGTTAAGAATACTGCAAAGAAAAATAACAGGACAGTAACATATATGCCCAAGCCTGTTTTTGGTGATAACGGAAGCGGAATGCACGTTCATACAAGCTTATGGAAAAAAGGAAAACCGCTTTTTGCAGGAACCGGCTATGCAGGTTTAAGTGAAATGGGTTTATATTTTATCGGCGGTATTTTAAAGCATGCTGCGTCACTGTTAGCGTTTACTAATCCAACAACAAACTCTTATAAAAGATTAGTTCCCGGTTTTGAAGCCCCGGTTAATCTTGCTTATTCACAAAGAAACAGGAGTGCATCTGTAAGGATACCTATGTACTCGACGAGTCCAAAAGCTAAAAGGATAGAGTTTCGTTGTCCTGATCCCTCCTGCAACCCATACCTTGCATTTTCTGCAATAATGATGGCCGGACTTGATGGAGTAATCAACCGTATAGATCCCGGAGAACCGTTGGATAAGGACATTTACGATATGCCGCCGGAAGAGCTTGCAAATGTTCCTTCTACTCCCGGAAGTTTAAATGAAGCGCTTAAATCACTCGCAAATGATCATGAATATTTAATGAAAGGTGATGTCTTTACTGAAGATGTAATTGAAACCTGGATAAAGTATAAAATCGATAAAGAGATTAAGCCGATGGCGCTGCAGCCGCACCCGTATGAGTTTGCGCTTTACTACGATGTTTAGGGTATTAATTAAAAGGGAGCTTGTGCTCCCTTGAATTTATTTAATAAGTATTATTTTCTTCAACCTTACATAATCATTCACTCTCATCTGATAAATATAAACGTGCCGGAAGTGATGAATCAAAATACTGAATAATTGTGTCCGGGTTAAAAATGATTAAGATTATCTTCTGTCACGAAGTGGTTCGTGACAGCTCTGGAAATGTTAAACCGTGGCAGAGTAAAAGTCGGGAAAGTGTAAAAAGAGCGTATATCCTCATTTCCAATATTGGAAACAGGGCTAAAAATATTTGGGGTGAAATTCCGTAAATCCCGCATAAGACTAAAAACTTATAAGTTCACGCTTCCCGTTTTGTACGCTGAAATTTCCCTAAGCGGCTTTAAAGCGGCTTTTATACGGCAAACCAATGGGTGCAGAGCGGGTTTATGTATTCAATGGTCACTCTTAGTAATTCAATCGTCATTCAATGGTCATACTGAGGTGGGTTCCGGTTCAGGTGTTGGTGTGTCAGAAATGCAGTCTGATTGCGGAATATAGGAAAAGTATATGAGGAGTACGAGAGCAGTACGAGAGGAGTACGACTCAGATCAGGGAAATTGATAATTTGAAAATGGATTAAAAAAAAACTTTTGATAGCTGCTTAATTTTCCGTTGTGCGACAATTAGTCACGAAGGTTTTATAAAAAAAGAAACAAAGATATCACAGCCTGAATTACATCGAAAGTATAAGCCAATTAAAAGCCCAATTAAAATATTGTGAAAATGAACAAATAATGAATGTTGGGTTTGTGAGAAAATTATTTCAAATATGATAATATGGCAGAGGTTATTGTTGTATAATTTAGTTTTACAATTTAGTTAATATCAGTAGATATGAACCAACCCTGTCTACCCGCCTCTGAAAGGACTGAATGGATATGAAACGGAAGATTTAGTAGTATCGTATAGTAAGTGTTAATTTTCCAGGCTGTCAGGAACCACTTCCTTACAGGGAATGAATCTTTGAATCTTTAAAATTCTTTCTGTATTTCCTGCGTTCTTTTAGAGCGGGGGAACCTGCTTTTTATTCCTGCTTTAGATATGATAGCTGTACCCAATAGTAAATCTTTGTATTTAATAACAAACTGTCCGTAAGTCCCAGTGTCTTTTTTTATAGTTCCGCCTTCAAGATAAGTTTTCAGTTCATCCTGGTTCTGTAAATGGTATATGCTTTGAGTGATTTTATTTTCTAAAAGCTGTGCCGCATTGGTATGCAGGACAATCTCATTATTCCTGTCAAGTGTTCCAAACTTTAACCCGATTCTTTCAAACAACCCGGGATTATCATCTTCAAAATCTTTTGTTGTAAAAAAGATATCATTTTTCTTATGGAAGAATTTGAATTCGTTAAAAACTTCTTTTTCAATTCCGAATATTAATGAGAGCTTATCGAATTGTTTTATTATTTCTTTCGATCGAGAAGTTAAAAACTTTATTTCTCTTTTATGCGGCTGTACCTGTTGGGGAGAAGATGTTTCCCCAGTCTTTTTCAATTTAACTATAAAGAAACCTTCAGAGCCGATTTCCCAGGGTAAAATTCTTTTTGCTTTTTTTAATTCGGGATTAAGGTTATTTCCGTCAAAAGAAATTATTCCATCATTTGCTTTGAAAGGTAATTTAATTTCCAGCACTTCAACGGGATATTTTTTTAATATTGTATCGAGCACCATTTCATTTTCTTCTACTGTAAGTGTGCAGGTAGAGTAAACTATTTCACCACCAGGCTTTATCATTTTAACTGCGGCAATCAATAATTTTAACTGAAGCTCACCGAGTCTTTCTGCTCTTTCCTGCGACCACCAGTCTGTAACTTCATTTTTTTTCTGGATTATTCCCAACCCGCTGCAGGGAGCGTCGACAAGAATTTTATCAAAGTGATCAGCATAAACCTTACTGAGAAGTTCACCTTTGGAATGAATTACACCTGTATTTATTAAGTTCATCCTGTCGATATTAAATACAAGCATCCGCACACGGTCATTCTGAATTTCATTTGCAATCAGAGTTCCTTTATTATTCATTAATTCAGCAAGCCCGGTAGTTTTTGAGCCCGGTGCGGCACAAAGATCGAGCACCACTTCTTTTTCTGAGGGATTTAATACCAGGGGTGGAAGCATTGAGGAGAGACTTTGTATATAATATAAACCTGATATGTGCTCTATCGTTTTGCCAAGAGTTCCTTTATCGTCGATTATCTTTAAAGCATTCGGAATGTCTTTAATTCTTTCAGAAACGATTCCATAATTATTTTCCAGAGTAAATTTTAATTCTTCGGCAGAAGTTTTCAAATGATTCACACGAATAAATTTCCGGGGTTCGCTTTTAATGAAATCATCATATTTATTTGCAGCATCTTCACCAAACAGGGAACTCAAATAATTATAAATATTCTGACTTAATTTCACTACAGCCTGCTCAGGTTTAATAGTCTGAAAATTTCATTTATAGTGGGATCAATCTCTTTTACATCCGGGAATTGCACTCTGTATTCTTTTTTAATCTGCCTCAGTAAATCATCAAGGTATTTTTCATAATTCTTAACGGCAGTTTCGATATCTTTTTCATTTAAAGGAATTTTAATCATTTTATTTTTTTGCTTCCCTGCATAAACAATATATTTTGCCCTGGTTAAAGATTCAGCCTGGCAGAATGAACTTCCTTTGGCAGTAAGCACTTCATAAGAGCCGAAAAACTGATTACCGATAATTAAAGTTTCTTGTGGTAAATCCAATGAAGTAACTTCACAGGATATTAAAAAATCATCGGGGAAAACTTTTAATCCTTCTGCGGGAATGTCTTTAACTTTTTTAGCTATAAATTCTTTTGAAGTCAAAATCAGGTTTGCCGGTTCAAAAAACTTTTAATAATATCCTGAAGCTCCCCGTTACTATGATATATTTTAGTAAATAGAAGCTCTGAATCACAACCACGAATCATCGAGGAAACATTATCCACGTCTGAATTATAAACTGCAAGCACGGGAATTTTCCTTATGTATAAAGCATAGGCAATTTCAAATCCAACCCCAAGACTTGGACCGGATATTTCAGCAATCATTAAACTGCTGTTTTCAATCCATTTTAAATCACGTTGAAAAATCTGTCCATCACTTAACGGCAGCGCCGAATGAAAATCCGGGTTCAGTTCAGACAGGGCTGAGTGATCATATCTTGAAACTATATTAATAATTTCTTTATAGCTGTCTTTGTGGGAAGCATCTCCCTTTATGGCACCTGCGCAATAAACTATCATTTGTCTAAAACCTTTTTATAATATTCTTCATATTGTGGAATTACTTTTGCTTTATCAAACATTGTAACGGCTCTTTCTCTTGCATTTGAAGAGAACAATTTATATTTCCTTTCGTTGGTAAGTAAGTCGACGGTGTATTTTGCCATCCTATCGATATCACCTATCTCAGCAATATAGCCTGTTTCATTATGTCTTACCAGTTCGGGTAATCCGCCCACACTTGAGCTAATAACCGGAATACCGCAAGACATTGCTTCAAGCGCAGCCAGTCCAAAGCTTTCTGATTGGGAAGGAATCAGAAAAAGATCTGATGCATTTAATATTTCTACCAGTCCATCCTGCTTTCCAAGAAACTTTACATGATCACACAGATTAAGCTGCCTGCACAATCTTTCACATTCCGACCTATCAGGTCCGTCACCTACAAGAACCAGCTTGGAAGGCACTTCTTCTCTTACTTTCGCAAAAATTCTAAGTGTATCCGGTACTCTTTTAACCTGTCTGAAATTTGAAGTATGAACGAGTACTTTTTCATTATTAGGAGCAATATGTTTTCTGTATGAACAACCATCATTTGGCTTAAAGAGTTCTGTATCCACAAAGTTTGGAATCACTTCAATATTTTTTTCAATATCATAGTTAGTTATCGTCTTTTCTTTCAGGAATCTTGAAACCGCGGTTACTCCATCGCTTTCTTCAATACTGAATTTTACGAGAGGAAGAAAGGACGGTTCTAATCCGACTAATGTAATATCTGTCCCGTGTAAGGTGGTAACTATTTTGAGGTCAAGCTTCTCTTTCAGCATTTGTTTTGCAAGGTAAGCACTGGTAGCATGAGGAATTGCATAGTGAACGTGGAGCAAATCGAGCTGTTCGTATTCAGCAACCTCTACCATTTTGCTGGCTAAAGTAAGGCTGTAAAGCGGGAATTCAAATAAAGGATAGCTGCTCATTTCTACTTCGTGAAAGACCACATTCTCAACAAACTGTGTTAATCTGAACGGTAAAGCATAGCTGATGAAATGTACTTTGTGCCCTCTTAATGCTAATTCTTTTCCTAATTCAGTAGCAATAACCCCGCTTCCGCCGTAGGTAGGATAACAGGTAATTCCGATTTTCATACTTTTAAAATCTCTTGGTTTTAAACATTTGTTTGGGATTGATAATCAATTGATGAAACAAATATATAATAAAATTTGAGAATATTGAATCCAATTTTGTTATGTGCGTTACAAAATCTCTGAAAGAATATCCTTTTACCATTCTAAAAAAATCAGGAATTTAGTACAGTAAATCTTTTTTTAAAATCTTTTATCAGAAAAGACAAAATGAAATTCCTTTTAATAGGTCATTCGGTTGAAGATCATATTTATTATGGAAATGATTATACCATTAAACCCGGAGGAATTTTTTATTCGGCTGCAGCATTGTATAATTTTAAAAATAAAACAGATGAAGTTTATCTTTGCACTTCTTACAAAAAAGATAGTGACTTGTTCACTGAATTATATGTAAGGCTGAAACCGGGCTATTTCAACTATACTAACGTTATTCCTACAGTAAGATTAAATATTTCTGATAATAATGAACGCGAAGAAATTTATGAAAACATAACATCTGAATTGTTTGTTGATACAACGGATTTAAATAAGTTTGACGGTATACTTATAAATATGATAACAGGTTATGATTTAACTCTGAACCAGATGAAAGATATAAGAAAAAATTATAAGGGATTAATTTATTTTGATGTTCATACTTTTTCCCGTGGACTGAGTAAAGATATGAAAAGAGAATTCAGATTGATACCGGAATTTGATAAATGGCTGGAGAATATAGATATATTGCAGGCTAACAGCAGGGAAATTTATACTCTTGCAGACTATAATGACAAAAATGATATTATAAAATTTATTCTCGGGAATGGTGTGAAATACTTAATAGAAACCAGGGGAAGTAACGGGGCTTTGTGCTGCAGCATAGAAAATTCTGAAATAAATATTAAAGAGATGCCGGCAATCAAAATTGATGTTAATAACCAGGTTGGGCTTGGTGATGTTTTTGGGGCGGTATTTTTTTATAGTTATATTAAAAATGGTTCTATAAGTATTGCATTAAAAGATGCAGTTACAGCAGGCGGATGCGCCGCTGCTTATAATAATACTAATGATTTTATAAATTTGAAAGATGATGTTCTCTCACGACATAATTAAAAAAAGAATTCTTGTTTTCGGGGCTAATGGTATGCTCGGTCAGAGACTGGTTGATTTTTACAGTAAGCAACCGACTATACAACTGCTTGCCTGTTCGATAGAAGATGAGCCTGTATTTGAAGATATAGAATACAGGAAAATTGATATAACCCGCAGGGACCAGGTTAAAGATCTTCTATATGATTTTTATCCTGATGTAATTGTAAACGCTGCTGCTTTCACTAATGTAGACTTAAGCGAGACCGAACGCGAACAAGCCTGGAAGATAAATGTAAAAGGCGTTGAATATATTGCAGAGGTTTCGCGGGTTTTGGATTCACATATTGTTCATATTTCAAGCGATTATATTTTTGATGGAAAAAAAGGACCTTACTCCGAAAAAGATAAACCTAATCCACTTGGTTATTACGCAAGGACGAAGCTTGCAAGTGAAAATGTCCTCCGGATTAGCGGTACCTTCAATACTATTTTAAGGACAAATGTTTTGTATGGCGTTGCTCATAACAGCCGCCCTGATTTTGTAAGGTGGGTAGTAAATTCGCTTCGTGATGAAAAGAGAATAAGAATAGTAACCGACCAGATTAACAATCCTACTTTTATAGATGATCTTGTGCAGGCAATAAGCAAGGTTATAGAATACAAAAAGTTTGGTGTTTATAATATCGGGGGGAAAGAATTTCTAAGTCGTTTTGACTTTACCATAAAGATAGCTGATTTCTTTGATCTTGATAAGAACCTTGTTTCGCAGATAACTACAAAGGATTTGAATCAGCCCGCACCGAGACCATTAAAATCGGGGTTAATAATTTTAAAAGCTGAAACAGAATTAGGGTACAAGCCGCATTCAATAAATGAATCGCTTGTGAAAATGAAAAAAGAACTTTCTTTATGAGATTAATTGTACAAGGATTTTTAATCTTGCTGCTGCTCCCGACTTTTCTTAATGCTCAAAAGAATTTTCCACATTGGGCTGAAGGAATTGTGTGGTACCAGATTTTTCCTGAAAGATTTGCAAATTCTGATACAACTAATGACCCAAAAGCAGAAAAAGTTTTTGTAAATAGTAAATTCATTCCCAAGGGCTGGCGCGTTCGTAAATGGACCGGCGACTGGTTTAAACAATCGGGCTGGGAAAAGCAATCCGGCGGTAATTTCAACAGGCATCTCTATGAAAGAAGATACGGCGGTGATATACAGGGAATTATTGATCATCTTGATTACTTAAAAAATCTCGGGGTTGGTGCTATCTACCTGAATCCTGTTTTCGAGGCAGTATCTCTTCATAAGTACGATGCATCAACTTATCATCACATAGATGTAAATTTTGGACCAGACCCCGAAGGAGATGAGAAACTTATTGCCTCGGAAACTCCTGATGATCCTTCAACATGGAAATGGACAAGTGCGGATAAGTTATTTCTTAAGCTGATAGAAGAAGTTCATAACAGGGGAATGAAAATAATTATCGACGGCGTATTTAATCATACCGGTGTTCAGTTCTGGGCTTTTCAGGATATTTTAAAAAATGGGGAGAATTCCAGATACAAAGATTGGTATGAAATTACTTCTTTCGATAATCCTTCAACTGTAAAGAATGAATTTGATTATAAAGGCTGGTATAATGTAAAATCACTTCCGCAATTCAACAGGACAAAAGACGATCTTGCCTCAGGTCCTAAACAATATATTTTTTACTCCACCAAACGTTGGATGGATCCGAATAATGATGGCGATCCTTCTGATGGAATAGATGGCTGGAGGCTCGACGTTGCAAGAGAAGTCCCGATGGGTTTCTGGCATGACTGGAGCAAGCTTGTAAAATCTATAAATCCGGAAGCCATAATTGTTGGTGAGTTGTGGGAACTTTCACCTGAATTCATCTCAGACAATGGAGTTTTCGATTCACAGATGAATTATAATTTTGCTTTTGCTGTGAATAAATTTTTTGTGGCAGAAAAAACAAAAATTCCGGTTTCTGAATTTATAAATGAACTTAAGGAAATAGATAAAACCTATCCTGAGAAGAATTTATTTATTCTGCAAAACCTTGTTGACAGCCATGATACTGAAAGAATCTCTTCAATGATTAAAAATCCTGATCGGAATTATGATCGTGAGGGAAATGCAGATAATTCGAATTACAACCCGGGCAAACCTTCAAAAGAAGATTATGAAAAACAAAAGCTGATTGCAGCCTTCCAGGTGACATACCGCGGTGCTCCAATGATTTACTATGGCGATGAAGTCGGGATGTGGGGAGCCGATGATCCGCAAGACAGGAAGCCTATGATCTGGGATAACCTTAAATACGATGATGAAGTAATCAATACCGCTTCAGGTTTTAAGAAAGGATGGGGGAGATATAAAGTTGATCAGAATGAAGACCTTCTCAATTTTTACAAAAAAATAATTTCGATTCACAATAAAAGCGAAGCCCTTAAAAGAGGAGATATTCAGTTTCTTTATTCAAATGATGAAAATGCAACATTTGCATTTGAAAGAAAATATGAAGATGAAAAAATCATTGTTGTATTTAATACGGGGAAGAAACGGGGAGAATTTGATATTCCATTGGACTCTACCAAAATACATTTTACCGAACTGCTTTCAGGAGAAGAAGGAACAGTTTCGGGAAGTACTTCCGAAACGGCAAAACTTCAAATCAATATCTCTCCCGGCAAATGTTTGATTTACAAAATTTATAAAACCAATCCCTGACCCGGCCAAATTCCATCTCCAATATTCCATATAACATTTTCCTCCCTTCCATCCATCCCCGCAATTCCTCGCTTATCATTTGATTATTACTTTCATGGTATAAATCATTAATTTTTACCCATTCTCTCCCAACCTTTTGATATTCTGTAAAGTCTAACAAAACAGTAACGGATTAATAAATGACACAGCAGGAAACGGAACTAATACTAAGCGCACAGAACGGAAACATTGCTGCTTTCGAACAGCTTATTTATAACTATGACAAAAAAGTGTTAGCCCTTGCATTAAAATATGTTAAGAATGAAGACGATGCTAAAGATATTTACCAGGATGTTTTTATCCGGGTCTTCAAAGGATTAAAAAAGTTTCAGTTTAAAAGTGAATTTTCAACATGGCTTTACAGGATAGTGACTAATGTTTGTCTTACACATAAAACCCGGATTAACAAACGGGAATTCGTTTCAATTCATCCTGATGTGGAACAGGATAGTGAAGGTATGAATACGGGATTTGAAATAATCGACGAAAATCCTGCACCTGACAGGGCAGTATCAAGTACAGAAATATCAGAACAAATAAACCAGGCACTTGAGTCATTATCACCGAGGCAAAAAATGATTTTTATCCTAAAGCATTATGAAGGATACAAGCTTAAAGAGATTGCAGAGATTCTGAAATGCGGCGAAGGCACAATTAAAAAATATCTTTTTGATGCGGTAAGAAAAATGCGAACACAACTGGAAGATCTTTATTATGCATAAACAGAATGGAAAAAGTTAACTCACGGTTTTAACCGTGGGATCAAAATCAAATTCCATACTATTGTCAACGGATTCAACCGTTTTTAAGAAATTGGAGCAAACAATGGATCATAAAAAATATAAAAATCTTATTGATGAATATTTCTTTGGCGAGATCGGCAGCAGGGAAAAAGTTGAACTTGAAGAACACCTGAAGGATTGCAAACTATGCCGTTCCGAATTTAACTCTGCAAAAGTACTGAAAGAATCCCTGCTTAATGATCAGCTTCCTGAACCCGGCGAAGATATTTTGAGGGAGGTGCGCAGCGAGCTTCGGATAAACCTGAGAGCTGCTAGAATGAAAACAGGTTGGTGGAAAAGATTGTCAGGCAAATTCTCTTCATCATTTTTTATTACACCGCAGTTGGCAACAGCAGCATTTTCATTTCTAATAATAGGACTTATTCTTGGTTATCTTTTCTTTCGTTCTTCCGGTTCGATACATTATTCTCTTGAAAATCCGCAACAGCAGAATAATATCAGCGAGGCTTCACTTTCAGGAGATACAAAAATTAATAACATAAGATTCATCGATAAAAATGCCGGCGATGGAACTGTTGAGTTCACTTTCGATGCTGTGAAACCCGTTCACATAAAAGGAAAGATTAACGATCCGAAGATTCAGAATATTTTAACCTATTCGATGCTCAATGAAGATAACCCGGGTACAAGATTGAATACGATCAGTCTTATAAATTCAAGCAGACAGCCTCAACAGGATAATGAAATTAAAAATGCTTTGCTGTCGGTAGTAAAATTCGATAACAACCAGGGTGTACGCTGGGAGGCAATGAAGCTTCTTAATAAATTCAAATTTGATGATGAGATTAAAAAAACACTACTTTATGTTCTGCAGAATGATTCATCTTCCGGTATGCGGATCGAAGCAATGAACAGGCTGGTTGAAGCCAGCAAAACAGGAAGTTCATTTAACCGTGAAGACCTATCAATCTTTAAACAAAAAATGGAGCAGGATAATAACAATTTTATCCGTTACCAGGCACAAACCGTCCTTAAGGAGAATAAATAAAATGAAATCGATTAAAAGAAAAATTATTATAATGGCACTGTTCATACTGCTTGGAATTACAGTTTCATTTGCCCAGCAGAAAGAAAAAACATTCAATATAGGCAGCAACGGACGAATAGAAGTGAGCATAAGCTACGGCGATATAAATATTGATACCTGGGACAAATCACAGGTTAATGTAAAGTATGATGAAGATAAAGAAGAAGGATCCTCGTTCAGGATCGTACAGAATGGAAATACATTATCCATAACTTCAGGTGATAACCCGGATGAAGATCTCTCTTTGTCTGTTCCTTCTTCAATAAACCTTGATCTTAGTACAGCCGGCGGCGATATAAAAATTAATGGGAACATTACAGGTAAGGTCGAATGCACAACTGCAGGCGGAGATATTGATACAAAAGAAATAACAGGTAATGCTTCTCTAAATACTTCGGGAGGAGAAGTTACAACCGGAAAAATTAATGGCGATGCCTCGATACAGAGCGGCGGCGGCGACCTAACACTCGGTATCATTTCCGGCGAAGCTGACCTTAAAACGGGCGGCGGAAATATTAAAGTATCCAATGTGAAAAAAGATTTAAATGTGAGCACAGGCGGAGGTAATGTTAATGCGGCAAATGTCGGTGGTGAATTAGTGGTAACAACAGGCGGTGGAAATGTGAACGTAATGAAAGTCTCAAATACTGTGACTGTGACAACAGGCGGCGGAAATATTTCTATAAATAGCTCCGGTGGAAAAACAAAAGCTACAACAGGCGGCGGTAACCTTACTTTAAAAGATATAAACCAGGGAGTAAAGTGCTATACAGGATCAGGTGATGTTAATATTGAATTGAATCCCGATCCTAAGGTTAACAGCGAAATTAAATCAGGAAGCGGTAGTGTTACATTGTACATTCCATCGAATGCAAAAACTACAATTATTGCTAAAGTACGCAACTGGGATAGCTGGGGAAATGATAAGGAAAGCCCGGTTACTTCTGATTTCAATTTAAGCACCGAAGACAAAAGCTCGCATCGCTATAAAACAACTTATGTTATAAATGGCGGCGGGAGTGAAATAGAAATAGAAACATCTTCAGGCAAAATTCATATTAAAAAAATGAAGTGAGAATTATAAAAACTGATCCGGAGTGAAGATGAAAAGATTACTACTGTTTTGTTTAGCTTTTATGGTTCTTTTTGATTTTGTTTACCCCGGTGAAAAACCCAACCTGGTAATCACAGCGGTTAAAACCAACCAGAAAATTAATATTGACGGGTTGCTTAATGAAAATATCTGGAAGAGTACGGATTACGTGTCGGGTTTTACACAACTCGACCCTGTTGAAGGAAAACCTGCATCTGAAAAAACGGTTATATATATATCCTATGATGAGACTGCTTTATATATAGGTGCAAGAATGTACGACACTCCCGATTCTATTTATGCAAATCTTGCGAGACGGGATGAAGACAGTAACTCCGATCAGCTTACAGTATTTCTAAGCCCGTATAATGATAAAAGATCGGGAAATTATTTTGGTATTACCGCTGCCGGGACATTAAAAGACGGTGTGTTATATAATGATGAGTGGGATGACATTACCTGGGATGGCGTCTGGGAAGGAAAAGTCCGGATTGATAAAGAAAGCTGGACCGCAGAAATGAAAATTCCCTTTTCACAGTTGAAATTTAAATCATCCGGAATTCAAAGCTGGGGAATAGATTTCAAACGCGATATTGCTCGTAAACACGAACGAGACTATCTTGTTTATATTCCTAAAACCGAAAGTGGTTTTGTCTCACACTTTGCTGAATTGCAGGGAATCAGGAATATAAAACCTTCTGACCGGCTGGAAATTCTACCTTACATTACTTCAAAAGCGTCTTATTTAGGGCACGCATTAAATGATCCTTTCAATAACGGCTCACAATACTCTGCAGGGCTTGGCGGTGATCTGAAATATGGACTCGGTTCAAACCTCACCCTTAATGCAACTATTAATCCTGACTTCGGACAGGTGGAAATTGATCCTGCTGTAATAAATCTTAGCGATGTAGAAACGTTCTTTGATGAAAAACGTCCTTTCTTTGTGGAAGGCTTTAACATATTTAATTTTGGCAACGGAGGTTCAAGAAGCAACTGGAGCTTCAACTGGGGGACACCCGATTTCTTTTACAGCAGGAGACTCGGGCGGTCACCGCAGGGAAGCATACCCGATGCAGGTTTTACAAGCACTCCCGATGGCACACATATTTTAGGCGCTGCAAAATTAACAGGTAAAATTGATGACGATATAAACCTGGGTGTTGTGCAGGCAGTAACTCAAAGAGAATATGCCGACTTATCCACCAATGGTATTAAATCCCAATCTGAAATTGAGCCTTTAACATACTATGGAATTTTCCGTGCGCAGGAAGAAATAAATGAAGGTGCGCAGGGACTTGGTTTCATTTCTACAATTACCAAAAGATTTTTTAAGGACGGCAGGCTGAAAGATGAAATTAATGGTGAAGCTTATACAGGAGGAATAGACGGCTGGACTTTTCTTGACAGCAATAAAGAATGGGTTTTAACAGACTGGAGCGGTATGTCTTATGTTGGCGGAACCCGGCAGCGCATCCTCGATCTTCAGCAGAATTCAGGTCATTATTTTCAGAGACCCGATTCAAAATTTATGAAGCTTGATAGTTCGGCAACTTCTCTTGCCGGCTATGCAGGCAGGCTGATGGTAAATAAACAGAAGGGAAAAGTATTTCTTAATACCGCTCTCGGAGTTATTTCTCCCGGATTTGATTTAAACGATCTTGGTTATATGTGGAGAACAAATATTATTAATTATCATTGCGTAAGCGGTTATACATGGAATGATCCATCGGGCTGGTACAGGTCGTTACAGCTTGGTGCTGCTTTATTCCGCAGCTATAATTTTGATGGTAATATAACCTGGCAGGGAATTTATACTTTTGCAAATGGTACAACTCTGAACTACTTTGATATCAGCACTGATTATGCATACAATCCCCGGACTATAAATGACAGGGGAACTCGCGGCGGACCGGTTATGCTTAATCTACCCGGTTACCAGTTTGATATTTCTGCAAATACAGATACAAGGAATAATTTTGTTTTTAGTTCAGGTTATAATTCATATATACAGGAGAACAATTCTAAAAACTGGGGAATAAGTGTTGAGGTTGATTACCGCCCTGTGGCAAATGTACTTATAAGCATTAGTCCTAATTACAGTAAAAATATTGATAACTCTCAGTACATCAATACATTCACAGATTCCTATGCAGCAGTAACTTACGGGAAGAGATATGTTTTTGGTGAGCTCGATCAGAATACTTTATCTGCGGGAGTAAGACTTAACTGGACATTCACACCTAATTTGAGCCTGCAGTTTTATGCACAGCCGCTTATCTCAACGGGAAAGTACGCAAGGTATAAAGAACTTGCAGAACCCGGGACTTATAATTTTAACGTTTATGGTGAAAACGGTTCCACATATAACAAAGAAACGCACATTGCCGATCCCGACGGCAGCGGACCAGCTGATCCGATTGACCTTGGGCAAAATGATTTCAAGTTTGTTTCTCTAAGAGGTAATGCTGTTTTAAGATGGGAGTACCTACCGGGATCAGTAGTTTATTTTGTATGGACACAAACAAGAAGTGAATCTTACGATGACCCGCAGTTCCAGTTTAACAAAGTGTTCACAAATCTTACCGATCTCCGTCCCGATAATATCTTTTTAATTAAGATGACTTATTGGTTGAATATGTGAAATAATAATAAAACCCCATTCGGGGTTTGTCATTGTTGTTCCTTGTTCAATCTATAATAATAAAATCCCCTTGGGATTTTTTTCATATATAGCGTCTAAAATTTTTTAAAACCGGATTAAATATTTTGGAGAAATCCCCGGAGGGGATTTTATTTTTATAGTATATAGAAGGTGAAGACAAAAATGAACCCCGCCGGGGTTCTATTATTAAAAAATAATCTTTATCTTAATTTTTCGTATTCTCATTCACAAATTGATACTGTGATTAAATATATAATGAATCAGCAAAAACATCATAAGGTTAAGACATTCGGGGAAGAATATCTGGAATTTATGAATAAGTTTAATGTTAAATATGAGGATAAATATTTATTTGATTAATTGAAAGAATAATGTCTCAGATTCCAATACAATGAAATAATAGCAAACCGCCGAGCCCTGACAACATCTTCCTCATTAAAATGACATACTGGTTTAATATGTGAACTTTGTACTGAAGACTGCTTCGAGGCATGGGTGTGTGCCTGAACGTATATGGCGTAAGCTGTCGTGTTTTATTGAAAGTAGAAAAACCATATATCCATACTGCTTTTAGTTAACCTCTGTCCATACAAAAATGTAAGTTAAAGCAGCTATTTACCATCCTTCAAAACTTCGATGCTTTTCAGGATAACTTTATTCTTCACACGCAATGTATTTTGAATTTCGGCCATCGTGTCGACGTATTTCATTAAATCAAGAATCTCTTCTTCCCCTGCATCGGCTGCGACTTTTGCATTATAAATAATATTTTGTGCCGGTTCTCCATCGCCGCCGAATTCTCCTTCTACTTTTACTTCAACATTTTTAACATCAATTCCTCTTTTTGTGGCTTCACGATAGATATCATTACAGTAGCATGTTGCCAGTGCAAGAAAAAGCAGCTCACCGCCATTGGCACTGGAGCCGAATCCCCCGGCTTTGGATGGAATTTCAATTGAATGAACCTTGTCGTTCGTAATAAAAGTAACGTTATGTTTTTTGTAGCTGTTATCTACTTTAGCGCTTATTTTCATATCTTGAATTCTTTCAATAGTTTATAATTTTTTCTAAAAATAATTAACATTAATTTACGGCAGAGTTAACGGAGAAGCTGCAGAGGAAACAGAGAGTCTCAGTGTAATCTCAGCTTTCTCTGTGGTTTATTAAGAATTCTGATTAATCTCTCAACAATAAAACAATATAGGAATTCAGCAATTAAAATTATCTCAAAACATCCCATACTGGTTTGGGCTATTCTCAGGTAATTGCTGTCCAATATCCCATAACTCTGTAATTTTATTTTCTTTAAAACGTAAAATGTGTACAACAGAAATTACGGGAATATCCGCCGATAATTTTATCTTTGAATGTACTGCAACAAAATCTCCTTCATGAATTGCCCGCTGTATCTCGAATATTTTTGCGGGCATCTTTATGGAATTTTCTATCATTCCTTGCATTATAGATTCTGCACTTCCCTCAAACCATGGGTTGTGATGAATGAAATCATCATCAGCATATTTATTAAAAGCTTCTTTTGCTTTACCGGAAGACGTAAGCTGAAGAAAATCTTTTGCAATGCTTTTAAGATCCATATCAAACTCCTTTAAATTCATTAACGCTCTCTTTTGTAATAACTTTTTACAAGTCTGTTTGAAAGCACAGCGGTTTTAATATGTTTGAAGGCAAGATCGTGCTTTAAAAAGCCAAATAGAGGAATCCCATTCCCGATAAGCAATGGAACTTTTGTAATTATCATATCATCAATTAAATCATTCTGCAGGAAATTTTGAATTACTTTTCCGCCATCAATATAAAGATTACTGTAACCCTGACCGGAGAGTAAGTTAATAACGTCCATCGGTTCCATAGAAAGTATTTCAACTTTATCTTTTAATTTCTCAGGCACATTTTTAATCGTGCTGCTTAAAACAAATACTTTTTTATTATAAGGCCACTCAGGAAAGGTGAGAACTTTTTCGTATGTACCTCTTCCGATTACAACAGCATCAATATTACTTATAAATTCATTGTAGCTTTCACTGATTTCGGGACTTTCATATTTTTCCAGCCAGTCAAGGCTCCCGTCTTCACGTGCAATAAAACCATCGAGACTTGTTCCTATGTAAATAAAAGTTTTTATTTATTCTCCGGCTATGCTGCTGGAAATCTTCTTTAGTCCATCAGCTAACTTTGATATTTCATTATCATCTGCTTTCGGTCCATCGTTTGAACATAAATAACCGTCATAGGTTTCAAAATATTTATCATATATGCTATGCTGTTGTTTCCATTTCCTTTTTTTTAAATGAGCAGTTCCGTGCATAGGTGATAGTTTGATGTGAGCGTGATTTATACTTGTTCCCTCCATAATTAAGCCGACTCTCCCGACGTCATCAAAATAGGTTATAAGTATTTTGGAAATTTTTTTTGCAGCAATTATAAACTTTTGCAATTTCTGATCAGGCATTGCCAGAACATCACTTCCGTAATGCTCTTTTGGGATTACAACACTAAACCCTTCTGTATTTGGATACGTGGAAAGAAAAGCCATGAATTCTTCGTCCTCCCAGAATATTCCGGGAGTTTGCAAATTTCCTTTAGCTATTTCGCAGAAAATACACTTGCCGTCTTCTGTATATGATTTGTAATCTGCCATGATTAAAACTTAGCACAAATCAATTAAACAGGCAACGATAATTTTTAATGGTGAATCCCCCCATTCTAGGGTTATTCTTCCACCGCGGGAAAAATTTAATCTTTCAGGATATTAAATGTGGGATAGTTATTTTCATGGTTATCTGCGAATATTTTATTTTAATATTCTTTCATTTATCATTGTCTGCAATAATAACTATTTGCTTTATTTTTTTTACCATTCAATTCCATATTCAATTGCAGATCTAAACTGATAAACCTGCTGACCAATTATTCCTTTATAGCTGTAAGCATTTAATTGCAGCCACCCGGTACCTCGCGACCCACCATAATTTTTTATCCAGGCAGAAGTTTTTCCAAATTCGTTTGCAGCAAGAACCCCAACTGTTTTATCTTTTTCAATCATTGAACCACTGCTAACCCAAAAATTATATAAGCCGCATTTTCTTCCGTCTTCTGTTATTTTGCAGGGATAGTAGCCTCTCGAATATCTCGGATCTATCAATTTAATTCCAAGTATTTTTTCGGGAAGCCCATAGTCAAAGGCTTCAAGTACCCCGCTCTCTGGATCAAGTTGATATATAAGAGGATTATCTCCGAACGCTGCAACCTTTCCTCCATCATCTAAATATTTTCTCAAAGGAGAATCACTTGAATCATTTCCGACAACCTCTGCCGGTATTTTATTATCCGATAAAACAATAACACTTCTGAAATTTTTATATTCTTTATTTTTTATGAAATCAATTAGTTGAATTGAATTCATCAATGTATACCCGGCGCCGACAAAATAATCGCGGAGCCATAAATCTGTGTTAAACTGAAATGCAATGAAAGAGCTATCTGTTTTTGGTCCTTCCCAATAAACGATCTTTTTAAGAGGGTATTCATCAACTTTATCATTCAAAGAACTTTTCAAAGCATAAACATTTCCATCGTCTGATCCAAAATAAACCATACCATTACAAACAACAGGGGTAGAAAATATTCTGGTACCTGCAGCATATTCCCATCTTTTCTTGCCCGTTATTCTGTCCAGTGCATAAACAGATCCGGATATATCAGCGAAATACAGTGTGTTACCGGTTATACTAATTGATGAAAAAACTGCACTCCTGGTTTTAAAGCGCCATAACACTTTTCCGGTTTTTAAATCGGCAGCTTGAAGAATGAAAGCACTGCCGCTTCCCACGTATAGTGTGTTTCCCAGGATACCAGTTGAAAGAATCCAGGAAGAACCGTCATGAGTAGTCTTCCATTCTAACTTACCGGTTTCGAAATTAACTCCATATAGAAATCCGTCCCGCCCGCCAATCGCTACTATACCGTTACCAATTGAAGGAGAACAGAAAACTGATGTTCTGTCGTTGCTTTTATCATCAAAATGAAATGAAGCACCATCAACTGCAAAAGTCCATTTACGCTTACCGTTTTTTATATCAACAGCGATAAGATGTCCATCCATAGTGCCGAAAACAACTAAGTTCCCGCTAATAGCAGGAGTCGATCTTATTCTTGAGTCGGCATTAAATTTCCAGATACTCTTTTTTGTACTACAATTAAAAGCATAAAGAAATCCATCACCGCTTCCCACATAAATATTTCCATTGAATATATTCGGTGAAGAAAGATAGTAATCCCAATAGTCCTGGTAATCTTTATTACTTAAGTCTTCACCCATTTTAAATTTCCAAATTTCTTTTCCGCTTTTTGCTGAAAGAGCGTAGAGATATCTGTCTCTGCTGGAGAACCAAACAGTACCACCATAAACAGCAGCAGTAGATGTTATTTCTCCTTTTGTTTCGAATCGCCATATTTCCTTCCCGGATCTGCTATCGAGAGCGTAAAAGTTTCCATCATTACTGCCAACATATAGAATATTGTCAGCAACGACAGGAGAACTCCGAACTGCCCCGTTTGTCCGAAAAACGAATTGGACATTCTCCAGGCTATTAACATCTTTTGAATTTAAGTCTCCTGTTAATTCGGGATTGCCCCTGAACATAGAAACACTTTCAGAAATCGGTTGAGCTAAATTAGTGTTACAGATAAACAATAATAAGAATGCGATTGCTGATAATATTATTTTCATATTTTCTTGATTCATTTAATTGATGTTATTTGGAGACCCGGATTATTTTAAGAGAATCATTTTCTTTGATTCAACGAACTCATTAGATTCTAAAACATAAACATAAATTCCCGAACTCAGGTTTTTACCATCAAAATTTATTGAATGATCGCCTGAAGTTTGAAAATTATTTACTGGGGTGCTAACCAGGTTTCCTAAGAGATCAAATATTTTAATTGAAACAAAAGCGGGATGAAGAACCAAATAATCTATCTTTGTTGTCGGGTTAAAAGGATTAGGGTAATTTTGTTTTAAATATTCCTCACTGGGTATAACCCCGATCCCGTCTTTTACCGGGGTCGAATTATTAACCCTGAAAACCAGGCTGTTAGGTTCTATCATATTTCCGCCCTGTGTAAAGACACCGAGATAATTTCCATTCGGATCGAAACGTTTTATGTTATTATCTGTCCAATCACAAATAAATATGTTGCTGTCGGGTCCCGCGGTAATTCCTTCCGCATTTGTTAAGCCGGTAAGGAAAGTTGAAAGATAATTGCCGTTAGTTCCGTCAAAAACCAATACTGAGCCCAAAGTCCAGTCGAGCACACACAAATTGTTATCCGAATTAAACCAGAGATTTATTGGTCCTTGAAGATGACCTGTTTGTGTAAAAATACCGATAAAGTTTCCGCTTGTGTCAAATTTTCTTACGTCCTGGGAACCGAAACAAGCCACGTAAAGATTACCTTCAGAATCCCAGGCATGACCGCTGGCTTTATTCAAATCAGTTTTAGTAAATTCATCTACAAACTGGCCTGTAACCGCATTAAACCTTGCAACTTTTTTCTTTAACGTTCCCCATTGACTTACATAAATTTTTCCATCCGGACCGAAAGTCATTTTTGTTGGGTTATCAAGATCATATCCCGAAGTAAAATTCCCAATGAACGTACCGGTCTGTCCATCGTATTCTAAGATATGGGTATCGCCTCTGCCGGAAACCAAGAGGTTGCCATCTGTTCCAAACCTCACTTCCTGAGGTGCGGAAAGTCCTCCGGAACCGGCAATTACAAAATCATCAAGGTACTCACCGGTTTCTCCATTAAACCTTTTTACTGAATTTGTGTTCCTGCTGCTTACAAACAACTCAATGTTAACGGATTGAGCAACGAGTAATACTGAAAAGACTAAAACAAAGAGGATAGAAAACATAAAAAAAATATTTAAGAATAAATTGTCTGAATTCTTTTTAAAAGCATTCATATAATCCTCACAGAGATTAATTTTTAATGTATTAGTCTGTTAATCAAGTTTACGGAACAGAATTCCGGGCTGGAGCCGGTAAATTATTTATTTAAAAATAATTATTAGAATCAAATGTTCTTTGTTAAAATCTGCTAATTTTTAAATAGCAATTCAGAAGGAGTATAGCCGAACTGTTTCTTAAAAGATTTACTAAAGCCGCATTGGAAGGCTATCTCCCCGATGGGAGCATTTTCAGTGCATAATAATTTGTTAATAAATAAAGAATTGCATTAATAAGATAGGCTTGAGAAATAACGGGATTATCACAGAATCATAAAAAAAATGAAAAACAAATATCAGGATTCAAGTGCAAGATCAACAAAAAATGCCCGCTATTAAGCAGGCTTAATCGATGAGCTTTAATCAGCAGGTTATTTCATCAGAATCATTTTCTTTATTTGATTAAATGAACCTGCTTGCAGTTTGTAGAAATATATTCCGCTTGAAAACTTAGAAGCATTAAAAGTAACATTATATCTTCCGGCGGTTTCATTTTCATCTACCAAAGATGCAACTTCATTTCCGAGAATATCATAAATCTTCAACGTAACAAATGCATTTTGCGGAATAGAGTATTTTATTTTGGTTGAAGGATTAAACGGATTGGGAAAGTTCTGTTCCAGTAAAAATTTTTCAGGAGATTGAATTGATACTTCTATTATATTTGAATATTCAGATGCACCATCAAAATCAAACTGCTTTAACCTGTAAGAATATTTGCTTAAAGATAAATCTTTATCAATAAAAGAATATGAATGCGGCAGGGTTGTTGTCCCGTTACCTTCAACAAATCCAATCTGTCTCCAACCTGACATCTGATTTCTGACATCCGATCTCTGGATTTCAAATCCTTTATTATTCTTTTCCGTCGCTGTGGTCCAGTTCAAAGTTACATTTCCATTAGATTCTTCTGCCGTAAACGAAGAAAGTTCAACAGGAGTAATTCCCGGCCTTAATCTGCGCCATACTCCGTTAAAACTACCTCCTGCAAACATAAATGAGTCGCTTGCTGCAAAATCATCGGTGACGGCATTTATTCCAAGTCCTTCACTATAAGTTGAAAATGAAAGTCCGTTGTCATATGAAGCATAAATATAATTTGTCCCAATATTTGTCGCCGCCAGAACCATTGTGGTTTGAGGTATATAATAGGTCGAGTAAACTGAATTGCCTGAAGGAATACCGCTGACCCCAAACCACTGCAGACCATTATCGGTTGTAACATAAGCTCCCTCATTAACCGATCCTACACATGCGAAATTATCCCTCGCACTCATTAAAAGGAAATCAAGTCCTGAAATAGTGTTAGACCAGTTGACGCCATTATCAGATGAACGGTAAATACCAATGTAATCACACGCGGCATATTCATATCCTCCTCCCTCCGCCATATTTTCAATATAAAGATCCGGGAAATTTGAATGTACCCAGTTGTTTCCGTTATCGGTTGAATAATAAACGCTGTGATCACTTCCTGCCAAAACAGTATTATTGTCGGTGATTATTACTGAGTTAAGAAATTGCAGATTGGATGGAAGTCCGTTACTCTTTCTTTCCCAGGTTGTACCATTGTCAGTTGATCGGTAGACTGCGCCATGAAATTTAAAATTAGTCCCTGCAAAAATTGTATCACCGCTCTGCCATATTCCTCTTACAAGAGAATAATTAATAGTATCATTGGTTCCTGTAAGCTTATTCCATGTAAGACCATTATTTGTTGACCGGTATGCACCGTCGTATGTACCGGCAAGGACTGTTGTTCCGAAAGCAAACATACCTGCAATAGTAGAACCCGGGGGAAAACCGGATAAGGCTCTGTTCCAGCTTAAACCGGAATTTGTTGACCTGAATACGCCTACATAATGAGATCCTGCCAATAGTGTGGAAGATCCTGTCACTGTCAATGTACGGACATCTTTAGGTCCCATCCCGGTATTTGACGGAGTCCAAGTTAAGCCCATATCTGTAGATTTATAAACACCGTCATAGGAAGTGGCAGCAAATAAAGTAGTGCCGATTGCTTTTATATCATAAATATTTACATTGTCAAATTCGAAAGGAATATTAACTAGCGTAAAGTTGTTCCCCTGGTCAGTGGAAATAAATCCTTCGTTCACCCCTCCTACAATTATAAAGTTTCCGTTACAGTAAATAGACCACACGAATGTTCCATAAATGCTGTTTACAGAACTCCAGGTTGCTCCATTATCCGTTGTTACATAAACAAAAGATCCTGAACTTGCGAATAATTTATTCCCTGTTACACCCAATCTTTCATAAGAACCATAATACCCGTTAAACTCCCAGGTTATCCCATTATCAGAAGAAAGATATATACCACTTTGTGTTGCTGCAAAAACAATTGAATCTTTTACGGTCATTGCATAAACATAAAGGTTGGTCGCGGTAGAAGGGGGCAGCCATGTCAGTCCGCCGTTTGTAGAGCGGTATATTCCATTCCCCTGGGTTCCTGCGAAAAGATTTCCCGGGCTGGCTGTAATTGCACCGATTTTCTTTGTTTCAATGCCGGAATTCATAGGGATCCAGTTAATCCCGTCATCTGTAGATGCATAAACACCGTAACCGTAAGTACCAGCATAAATAATATTTCCTACAGTATAAAGATTATTGATTGAAATCCCTTCCGGTCCATTTGTCTGTTCCCACTGCGGAATAATTTCCGATGATAATACTAATAAACATATTATTAACATTCCTGCTTTCATAAATTTCTCCTAATCAGCATTTTTTTACAGATCAATATTGCTATCACTTTCTCTCAGGCTGCTCAGTCAGACGAATCGCTTTGCACAAAGAGAGGTATTATTCAATTCTTTTTAAATATATATTTTTTGTTGGGTTAAGTTTTTGTTAAAAACTGCTAATTTTTAAAAGGCTGCCTGGAAGGTGAGTAACCGAAATGGTTTTTGAAGGATTTACTAAATGAATAGATATCGGAGAATCCGCATTTGAAAGCTGCCTCACCGATGGATATATTTTTATACTTTAATAATTTCTGAGCTTCGTTTAACCTTCTCTTTAAAAGATAATTATGCGGTGAGGTGCCGAATGCTTCTTTGAACGATCGGAAAAAATGAAATTCTGATAGGCAGCTTAACCGGGCAATTTCCTTTACATTAATTTTTTCTCTGAAGTTTTCGTCCATAAAATTTCTGCCCAGTAACAATCTTTTTAATATTTCTTTTTTCGTTGAAATTTTTAAGGAAGAGAGGGAATTAAGATGTCTGAGGTTTTGGAATTCGTGACCAATAACAACTTCAGTGAGCTCCAGGAACATTTCATCATTAATGAAAGAAATATTTTTATCTTCAGAATTAAATTTTTCCGCAATAGAAAGAAGTTTTATTCCTAATTCCGAGCCAGCTGCAGGATATACATTCTCAAAGAAATTTTCTGATTTAAAATAACCAAGAAGGTTTTTATCAAGATTTATATCACTACAAGCAGATAATATGGTATATGCTTCGTTGATTAAATCCATTTTGATATCGATACATAAACTTCTGACAACTGACTCTGATTCAAAGTAAACGATACTGTCACAAGGTGCTGTTGCGGTAAGAAAGCACATTTCAGGGACCGGGAATTCCTTTTTATTTATTCTGTAATTTTCAACTCCTCTTAATGTCAGTTTAATCGCATAATTATGAACAATGTTCGGAAAGTAAGCAGACTTCAGTTCGGATATAGAAATAATATTACCATCCGGTAGCGGCTGGCGTTTAAATTTATTCTCTTCGCTTAAATGAATATAGTGGTTATTATGTGCAGAATCCATTAAACAGATTTTGTTAAGTTATAAAAAGGTTTAATGATTTAAGTTCATCCTGAACTGAAGATAGCTAAATATAAAAATAAAATTCAATTCATTTTTTTTATAGGAATTAATTAGTGATTATTGGGTGGAATTGGTGATGAATTTATTTGGAAATATGGTGATGATTCTTTATTAGAATCGAAAATCCTGCCTGCAGCTTATAAAAATAAATTCCACCTGCAAGTTTTTTTGAATTACCTTATAATTTCGGCAGATTGCTGTTCGTTTGCTAAAGATGCAACTTCATTTGAAGGAAGTATATTTTTCATGATAAATTTCATTTAAGGTTAGTTTGTAAAAAAAATAAACTGCTTAATGTGTTTCACATAGAATTTATAACTTTGTATGCATTCATTCATTTTTTTATAAAATTAATTCTTAAGGATAAGGAAATCATATTATATAGATTTTAGTAGTGTCATAATTTCATAAATGGTGTAGTAATCATATTCAGCTAACGCTCATTTTTTCCTAATTTTTACTCTTCTTATCTTGTGCTTTAATTGCGGCGTACTTTCGGCGGTATTTCCCTTCTTTTAAAATCTTTCAAAAACCTAAAATCTTTTCGCCATAATGTCCGCTACCATGTTTTATATTATTCATTTTATCAATAATCAGAAGTGTCTGATATCTATATTTATAACCACGAGCTTAACCGGTTGGAATTCTGATCTAAAAAAGGACTTTAAAATAAATGTGTCTGATGCAAGTATATTCAGACTGAAAAGTATTAAATCATAAGGTTAAAAGTTTATAAAAAATACTAACCGAAAGCTATTTAGTATATATTCTTAACGGAAGTTTTAAGTATTTATTACCAGAATTGGTTATGCTCCCATCAGTGATGGGAGCTATTAATTTATTGTTCTAAAAATCCAGTCCCAGCCCAACGCTTAATGAGTTATAACTTGCAAGGCTGTAATCAATGTTAAGGTAAACTACTGAGAGTTTAAAAGAGCTTCCCAGAGTAAACCGGAATGTGTTATCTCCCTGCAGATCGAATGAAATGTCCTGCGTATTAGTTCCTGTAGGTGTTTCAAATTCCTGCTGATATCTAATTGTAATGGATGAAGTTTCTAAAGATATTCCCGCATATGGTTGAACATTAAAAATTGCCGGGCCAAAAGTTTTTCCTGCGAAGATGCTAAACTGGGTGGCAGAGGCATCAAAAATTTTTCCTACCTTCATATTTTGCGTAAATATACCAACGGCAAAATCTAATGGGAGAGGATTATCAAACCAAATTGCAGGATTGTGCATAACACCTATCCCAAAGTAGGAAAAATCACCGAGGTCAGGATCAAGTTCGATAGATGGCATGTACCTGATTGATAGACGGGATCCGTAAATAGTGCCCAGAGTTAATTGAGGTGCAGCTAACGGCATAAACGGAAGTTCATCCAGAACACCGTTTATATCGGTTTCTATAGTTTGTGCACCCACTTCGATAGTTTGATTATTAACTGTAAATGTATGAGCTTCAAAATTTACAACAATATTATCATCTTTCTTTCCGATTACTGTGGGTCCCTGTATTCCAACATTAAAATCCTGATTTAATATTTGATTGATGACTTCCTGCCGGGTATTTTGATTAGTTATATCCTGTGTCATAGCTGAGGCTTCATCCCTGTTAAATCTAAAAGTAGAAGTTGTACTGAAAGATTTATTTTCGTCACTAAAGAATGCCCCCATTGCAACGAGTCTAAGATTAACATCAATGCTGAATACTACCGGTTTGGGAATAGAAGTGATCCATCCTGAATTGAGATCAGCTCCAAACCCCGATACCATTGGGGAAATATAATGACTTGCTGCGTCCTGCGTCAATTTAACAAGAGCTCCATTTAAATCATCCTGGGCATAAACTTTATTGAAGGATATAACGACTAAAAAAAGAAGTAAAATATATTGTAGAGCTGTTTTCATTTTCCACCTTGGTTTTTTAATTTAAGAATTGTTCCCGGCGTGCATATTTTCCCACTACCTGAAAATTTTATTAGTAAAACTAAATTTTATTATGATATTTAGCAAAAACTATTTCGTGTATAATTATTGAAATACTACTAATATTGTCGCAAAAAAGGCTTATGATATTTAGCATCAGCCCGAACAAAAATTTTGAAGATTATGAATAAATAAGATGATTATTTGGGTATAAATAATAAGAAACAATAATACTATCTTACAATAATCATCTTTTTTGCTTGAATGAATGAACCAGCCCCTAAATTATAAAAGTATTCCGCCTGAGTTAATTTCGTGACAGGCATAAGAAATATTTATCAGTTACTTTGATCAGGATTCCCGAACAATTCTTTCTACAGACTTAGCTGCATATTCAACTTCTTCAATTGTATTATATAAATAAAAACTCAACCTGCAGCTTGCCGGCGGATCAAGCTTAAGGTGCCTGTGGGCAAGTGTTGCGCAGTGGCAGCCCGCTCTTGATTCAACGCCAAATTTATTTAGTCCTTCAGCAATGTCAACCGGGTTCCATCCGGAAACATTGAAAGAAATAAGTCCTGTTCTGCGCTCTACGTTTTTAGGTCCATATATTGTAATACCCTGTATCCGGCTTAGTATATCCATTGCAGTTTGAGTAAGTACACGTATGTGCTGAGTAATTCTGTTCATTGCTTCTTCTACTATCTGGTAAAATATATTCCGTGTTGTTCCAAAGTAAATAGTTTCATCAGGATTCAGTGCAAGGTCGAGCAAGTACCGGATTGACTGCGCAGAAACAATTGTTCCCAGAATGTTCGGAGTTCCAGCAGAGTATTTCCAGGGTAGAACATTATAATCAACCCGTTCAGGAGTCACCTGACCTTCCGCTATCATATCGCCGCCATATAAAAATGGTAGTGATTCCTGTAATAAATATTCCTTAGCGCAAAGAACTCCTACACCGAAAGGTGCAAGCATTTTGTGAAATGAAAATGAGAGATAGTCGACATCAAGTGCCCTGAAATCAGTAAATGAAGATGGAACCATTTGTGCCCCGTCAACCAGCATGAGTGAACGATGCTCTCCATTTGGCTGCACATAACCGCTACAGTTAGCTATTTCTTTAATTAAATGTAAGGGCAGTTTCGTACCAAAAAAGTTAGATGCACCTGTGCAGCAAATTAATTTTGTCCTTTTGTCAACAAGAGATTTCAAATGTGTAAGATCAAGCTCGCCTGTATGCGGATGAAATTCTGCCAGCCTGCACTGAATATTGATTCCGAACTTTGGAAGGATCTCTTTACAGAGTGCATACCATGGAACGTAATTGGAATTGTGTTCCATTAATGTAGTTACAATGTTATCTCCATCCCGGAATGTAGTAAGCAGTGAATACATTACTGTATTAATAGCTTCTGTTGCATTTCGCGTTACTACGATATTCTGCCGCCCGGGTACATTAATAAAACGGGCAATTGTATCATAAGACCCTTCAAATTGAGTGGTCATAAATTTTGACGCATCTGATTGCCCCCTGTGAACATTTTCATAATCTTTAATAAGTTCATCATAAAAATTTACAAGAGCAATGGGTGGCTGCGTACTTGCAGCATTGTTAGTAACAATTCGATTAGTACCAGGGAAAAGGAAATGACGACGGATTGATTCAATATTAAGCGATTCGGGGGTTTTTCTGAAACTCATATCTTTTTTAACTAAAGGTTTTACATATTCCAACATTTTAATTATCTCTTCTGTTTATAAATTTATCTTTGTTACTATTTTATTAACATTATTTTTTTTGTATCAGCAAAACCACCTGCCCTGAGCTGATAGAAATAAACTCCGCTTGAAAGTTCAGTGGCATTGAATTCAATTTCGTAACTGCCTGACGATTTATATTCATTAATTAAAGTTGCTATCTCATTACCAAGTACATCGTATACTTTTAACTGGACGAACTGCATTTTTGAAGTTCCCGCATCGGGGATAATGTATTTTATTTTCGTGCTCGGATTAAAGGGGTTAGGGTAATTCTGATAAAGAATAAAATCGTTTGGTAAAACATTTAAGTTATCATTAACTGTTGATGTAATATTTGATCGCTTAGCAAAGTAGGGCAAATATGGTTGTCCGCCCGGACCCTCAGAAGTGAACGAACCGCCTATGTATAAATTATCGCCCAGGAAAGAGAGTGATCGGGCTTCCTGGTTTACTCCTGTTCCAAGTTTTTCCCAACTGCTGCCATTCCATTTAGCCACGTTGTTATAGGAACTATCATTGCCAACAACATTAAACTGACCTACAACATAAATATCATTACCATTGAAAGTAAATTCTTCTACTTCCGAATTCTGTCCGTCTAATCCCGGGCCTAATCCTTCCCAACTGGTTCCATTCCACTTCGCAATATGATCAGCGTTTGGATCTCCGCCAGCATCAGTGAACAATCCGCCGATGTAAATTTCATCTCCGTTGATCCCGATGTGATAAACCGGGTTATTTAAATCATTTCCAAATGATTCCCATTTAAGAATTGTGCTATTCCATTTAGCAATGAATTTGATGCTGGTATCTGTTCCTGCCGCAGTAAATGCTCCTCCTGCATAAATTTCCCCGTCGTGTACTGCAATAGAAAATACCCAATCATTGAATCCTTTATCCATTGCCTCCCAGCTAGTACTATTCCAAATGGCTATGCGATCCGCATCTGGATTACCACCGGCGTTTCGAAAAGCTCCGCCGACATATAAATTATTTCCATCCTTTACAAGTGTGCTGACGTGAAGATTCAAACCTTCACCAACTGAATTCCAGTTTATACCGTCCCAGCGTGCAATATATTGTGTATTACTTTGTCCTCCTGCATTTGTGAATGAACCACCCACATAAATATCATTATTATCAACAGCAACGGAAGTAACCCAGTCATTTGTGCCGGAACCTAATGAGTCCCAGTTGGTTCCATTCCATTTTGCTACATGGCTCATACTTGAATCTCCATCTGCGGAATGAAACAGGCCGCCAACAATTAAATCATTTCCGCTAACCCTGATAATATCAACTGTTCCATCCAAACCGGGTATCGGGTCCCAGAATCCCTGTGCAAACGATTCAGATATTTGAACCATGATTATTAGAACAATCATTTTTAAAAATAAATGTCTGATCATGCCAGCATCTCCTATGCATAGTTTTCGTATGTAGTAATAATATTTGATTAGTAAATCTAAGTTGGTTAGTTAGGATTTTCTTTTAATCCCGTGTCAAATTTTATAAGATATGTCGCATGGAAGGGAAGTATTTGATTTTTTAATCAATTTTAAGGTGTCTGATGGTCTTCCGATTTGTTCGATTGTTTTTTAAAATCAGTTGGGGTTACGCCAAAATTTTCCTGGAATAATTTGGTGAAATAGGCTTGTGAACTGAACCCCACTTTGTAAGCTATTTCTGCCATATTGCCTGCATCCTGTTTAATTAAATCAGCAGCTCTCTGAAGCCTGAAATTCCTGATAAATTCATTTGGTGATTGATTTGTTAATGCTTTTAATTTTCTATGAAGCTGTGATCGGCTCATTCCAATCTCATTACTTAAAACCTCCACATTGAAATGATCATCTTCCATATATTTTTCAATAATGTCTATAAATTTATCAATAAAAATCTTATGATTAGAAGGAACGATAACTTCCGCCGGTTTTAAAATCATTTCAGAACGGAATTTTTCACGCATCTGTTCTCTTAAATGAATCAGGTTTTTAACCCTGGTTTTTAATTCATCTGTGTTGAACGGTTTAATGAGATAATCATCTGCCCCGGTTTCCAATCCCTCAAGCTTATTTTCTAAAGCAGCTTTTGCCGTAAGGAGAATAACCGGAATATGATTTGTTTTAAAATTGTTTTTTATTTCTCTACACAATTGATAACCATCCATCTTCGGCATCATTATATCGCTGATAATTAAATCCGGAATGATTTCTTCGGCAAGCTGATATCCTTTTTGACCATCTTCAGCTTCAATAATAGAATAATCATTTTCTTCTGAGGAGTCCTTTCGGACAAACTGTTCACAAATAAAATTTCTCAAATCGAAATGGTCTTCAACCACCAGGATAATGCGGGATTCTTTTTTCAATTCCTTTCGATTTACTGATTCTTTTTCTTTTATAAATTCATCGGCAATCCGAGTTACTTCTGTTTCGGATTCAAAATTTTCCTCAGAAACTTCAGATACCTGTTGCTCCGAATAGTGCGATTTGCCCTGGAGTAAAGTTATAGTGAAAGTTGTTTGACTATCCTTGCTTGAAACAATGACCTCACCGTGGTGCATTTCGACCAGTTCCTTTACTAAGGCCAGACCTATTCCCGTCCCCTCAAAGTTTTTATTATAATTTGCATCACCCTGGTAAAAACGGTCAAACACATATGGCAGTTCATCTTCAGGAATAACAACTCCGGTATTTGTAACAGAAATTTCTACTGTGGTTTCCTTTACAGTAATTTTGAATGAAATCTTTTCTCCCTCCGGCGTAAACTTGAGAGCATTTGAAAGCAGGTTGTAAATGGCAGTTTCCATTTTTTCGTAATCGAAATAAAGAAAAACAGGTTCGATTATTTCGTCAGATTTCAGAGAAAGGTTATTTAAGGTTATATCAGTTCTCTTTTGATCTGGTAGCGAAACAAATGATGAAGCAATCCTCCTGATAAAACGGATGATATCAGTTTTTTGAACTTTTATTTTTACCGTACCAGCTTCAAGTCTTGAAAGCTCCAGCATCTGATTGATAAGCTGTAAAGATCTTTCAGCATTCTTTTTCATAATTTTAAAATCAGATTTATCTTCTTCAGTTTTTTTCAATCGTTTATCGAGTATGCCTAGAATTAACGTTAACGGTGTTCGAAACTCGTGAGAAATATTTGCAAAGAAACGTGATTTCATCCGGTCAATTTCGTGAAGCTTGGTAGTCTCAAATTCTTTCATTCGCAATTGGTTGCGGGTTCTTATACGGTTTAGCTCAAATCTGCGAAACGAGTAAAGAACAACAAGAAGGAAAATTACATATCCAATGTATGCAGATGTCGTCTTCCACCAGGGAGGAAGAATTATAAGCCTAATCGATGCGCCTTTCTCATTCCAGAATCCATCACTATTTGAAGCCTTAACCAGAAAAGTATATTCACCCGGCGGGATATTTGTGAAAGCTGCTGAATTTATGCTGCCAGAATTAGTCCAGTCTTTATCAAAGCCATCAAGCTTGTAAGCAAATTGATTAGCCGCAGGGTTTGTGTAATCGAGAGAAGTAAAATTAAATGTAAATGAATTTTCATCGTGGTTGAGAACTATTTTATTTGTAAAAATAACAGACTTAGTTAGAATTGAATCCTGATTTTTTCGTTTACCAAGCGGATTTCTGTTGGCTTCAATGGGAGTGTTAAATAAACTAAAGCCGGTTATGTATACAGGTGGTTTCCCGGTATTATCTGTTATATCTCCCGGGTTAAAAATTGTAATTCCATTTGAACCACCGAAAACCATATCTCCAGATTTAAGTTTTTTATATGAGCCTATCCATTCCCTCGTGAAAATACTGGATTGAATCCATCCATTTTTTTTATCATAAATTCTGTAAGCTTTCTTTTCAGGCTGATACTTAACAAGAGCTGATATGGTTTGTAGCCAGAGGTTGCCGGAATTATCTTTTAATACTCCGAATATTCTTCCATCTCTCAGTTCTGATATTTGAGGCATCTGTAAAAAACTTTTTGTTTCAGTATTAAAGAGATATAGTCCCTTGCTTGTCCCCAGCCATAAGTCTTTACCGGTTCCTTCACAAATGCTGAATACATCAAATGAATCTGAGGTATCATTTAAAGATTTTTGAGGCAAGTAATTTTTAAATGATTGGCTATCAAGATCAAATTCATTAATTCCATTGTTTGTTCCTATCCATAAAACAGAATTATTCTCCTGGTAAATTGAACGCACATCATTTCCGCTTAAGGAATTCTCGTCGGAAGGATTATTCTTAAATCTTATAAAATTATCCTTTGAAGGATTGTAGAGATTTAAACCATTTCCGGCGCAACCAATCCAGATTCTGTTTTGTTTATCCTGGTAAAGGAAGGTTACAAGGCTTGTGCCCAAACTTGTTTCATCTTTTGGATTATTTAAATATTCTTTAAAAGTACCGGCAGCAGGATTAAAATGATTTAATCCATGCTGAAAGTTTGTTGCCACCCAGATTGTTCCATCATTTGCAGCGAGTATTTCAAGTGCCCAGGGGGATTTTATTTTGCTGGTAGAAGGATTGTAGCGAGTAAATTTTCCTGTATTTAAATTTAATTTACAGAAACCCGTGTTGAGGTTTGAAATCCATAAGTTTCCTTCTTTGTCTTTATCTATTCCAGTTACTTCAGAACTGCTTATGCTGTTGGGATTTTCAGTATCGTATTGAAAATGATGAAATGGCTTTTTCCATTTTGACCATTTGCAGATACCTTTATTTGTTGCAATCCAGATATTTCCGGAATTATCTTCAAATACATCTTCAACATCGTCACCGGAAATACTATGAACAGCTCTGCTGTTATATCGAAAATTCTCTACTTCTTTTGTTAACAGATTGAATACAACGACACCGTCAGATTGAGTACTCATCCAAAAATTTCCATTATGGTCTCCAATTATTTTTGCGAAATAATTTTTGGGTCTGGTGTTTTCAAAACTTTCTGAGACGACAATATTGTTTCCTTTAACAGAAACAAGTTTTAAGGGATTATTATCCGAAGCAAACCATAATCGTCCCAGTTTATCTGAAATTATTTTTTGAATACCGCCTTTGGGTTCAAATTGATAATGATGCTGCTCTTTTGAACGAGTGTTAATAGATACGATTGAATTTTGATATACCGCGGCCCAGATTAAATCCTTTCCATCAAAGGAAAGTGAGCTGATAAGATAAGATTTAAAGGGAAATGGATTACATCCTTCGAGCTTTATGAAGTTTATTTTTCCTGAAACAGGATTAAACTTGTATAACCCCTGACCAAATGTTCCAATCCAAAGCTGGCCGAGGTTATCTTCACATAAGGCATTTACAAAATTTATTTTAAGAGTCATAGAATCATATACCGGAGGTTCAATTCGAATAAAATTATCTTTTTCAAAATTATAACGGTGTAATCCATCTGCAGCAATCCAGAGATTCCCATTCGAATCCGAATATATATATTGGATTGTATTACTTTTCAAAGAAGTCGGATCACCTTTAATCGATTTATAAACTTTTACAATTTTCCCGTCGTATCTGCACAATCCCTCATTAGTACCAAACCACATAAACCCGCAGGAATCCTGTCCTATGCATGTTACAAATTCATTTGAAATAAATTCGGATAAATCAACACGATCGAAACTAACTGGGGCCGCAAATACAGATTTGGATTTACTTATTTGGGCATAATTAACAGAATATGTTAAAAGGCAGAAATTTAATAGTAACAAAAAAATATAATTGAATTTAGAATTCATTCTTTTTATGTATTAAAACGGAAGAAGCGGAAAGGGTTTAATAAATTTTAAAGTTAAAGAGATTCAACAAAATCAATTTTGCCGGATCATCTTGATTTTTTCTTTTAAGATAAGTAAGAAGGGGTGAATTTGCAATTAAATTATGGTGCTCAAAATCATTTTACCGGATTTTGAAAAACATTTTGTACCCCGGAGAGGATTCGAACCTCCGACCTGCGGTTTAGGAAACCGACGCTCTATCCTACTGAGCTACCGGGGCAGAATTTTAGTTTTCAAAATGAGTTGTAAAGATAAGAAAAACTGGTTAATCATTAAAACTTAACAGTTTGTTGTAGCATTCTAATTTTGAAAATATTCAATTTATTCAAGTGGTTATTACGAAATGTTAATTCCCTTTTTATTATTATTTCCATTGGGTTAATTTTTTTTAACCTCTTAATTTATCAAGAAGAGTATTCAGTGTTTCAATTTCAGTTTCACTTAATGAAGTAAATATTTCATTCACTTTTTTAACCTCCGAATCGAGTTTATTCAGTAATTCCAACCCGTCCTGAGTGATACAGACATCCATATGCCTGCGGTCGGATTTACAGGTTTGCCGGTCTACTAAACTCTTTTCTCTTAATCTTTCGATGAGCCTGGATACGTCAGACATTTTATCCAGCATCCGTTCCTTGATTAATTTTAAATTAACATTATTAGGATATTGTCCACGCAATATTCGTAAAATATTGTATTGCTGAACGGTGAGGTTAAAAGGCTTAAAAATTTCAGTGTGAATATTAGTCAGCCAGTTTGAAGTATAGAAAATATTAATGGCAATTTTATGATATTCATTATCGAATTTCTGCTGCACTATTTCATCTTCTAATCTCATAGTTAATTCATTGGTATTTCTATAATTATAAATTCACTTTTTGCATCCGATATTATCCCGAATTCATCTGTTTCATAAATACCGATTGCGTCTCGTTTGTTTAATGTAGTGCCGTCCAAAATAATTGAACCTTCCAAAATAAACAAGTACGAGCCGTATCCTTTTTTATCAAATTTAAAGGTGTATGATTTTCCTTTATTAAGCTTTCCCAAATGAATTGAAGCATCCTGATTTATATGCAGAGCACTGTCTGATTCTTCACCTGACACTATCTTTTTAATTTCGTTTTCTGCAATATCAAATTTTTTTTGATCATATGTTGGTTTAACTCCCCGTTTTTTTGGAAAAATCCAAAGCTGGAGGAAATTTACTTTTTCTTCATTTGAAGGATTAAATTCCGAATGGGTAATTCCAGTCCCTGCTGACATAACCTGGACGTCACCTTCATTTATTACCGAACCATTGCCCGTACTATCACGATGTTCAAGCTGACCTTTCAGAACTATGGAAATAATCTCCATATTATCGTGGGGATGGGTTCCAAATCCTTCCCCAGGTTCGACAATATCATCATTCAAAACTCTGAGCAATCCGAATCTTTCCTTTTCAGGATTATAATAATGACCAAAACTGAAACTGTGCCTGCTATGAAGCCATCCGAATTCAGCGATGCCTCTTTCATTTGCACGGTGAATTATTTTTTTCATACTTTACCTTTTTATTTTATACCTGTTCTTCATCCATAATTTTAACTAATAGTCAAATTAGTTTATTACTAATTTTTCACAAATGTTTTTAATCGGGTAGAAAAAAATTCTCTTAATTGGATTAAGAGGAGGGAGTCTGATTATTCCAGACTCCCTGAAGATTATTCTGCTTTTATTAATTCAACATAACAGTTCAATTTAATTATTTTACTGACTACAGCTCCACCAGTTTCCATTAAAGTATTCCATTTCAAGTCGTAATCAAATCGATTTACTTTACCTTCCACCTGGAAACCAACACGCTCATTTCCCCAGGGATCTTTTACTTTTCCGCCATAAATAACTTCAAGCTCAATCGGTTTTGTAATGTCCCGGATTGTAAGATCGCCCTTCAATTTAAATTCATCCCGGGAGATTTTTTCCATCGAATTGCTTTTAAATTTAATTTCCTGATGATTAGCAGCATCGAAAAAATCAGGGCTTCTCAAATGATTATCTCTATCCGGATTACCGGTTTCAATACTTGTAGTTTTTATTGTTACATCAATTTCACTATCGGTAAAATCATCACCGGCATTAACGATTAAATTAAAATCCTTAAAACGTCCTTCTACTTCAGAAATGACCATATGTCTTGCCGAAAATCCTAATTTTGTATGAGCCATATCTACTTTCCATTTAGATTTTACAAGACTCTCAACAATTGATTTTTCCATTTTTATTTCCTTTTTATTTTAATACATAGTCAAATATTGTTAAAACAAACATATGGATAAACATTATAAGTTGCAACATTAATTATATATCGAATGATTATAATCA
>CAVQEH010000003.1:0-15697 GCA_963711455.1 uncultured Ignavibacteria bacterium | reverse complement strand
GTTACAGAAGATTTCATGTAAAAAGTAGAAAACATTAGAAGTTTTTTAGGTAGATTGTTATTCACAAGCCCAATTCCTTAGAGGAATTGGGCTTGGTTTAAATTTTACTTCATGAATATCATTTTCTTTGCTTGTACAAAATTATCCGCCTCAATTTGATAGAAATATACTCCGCTCGAAAGATCACTTGCATTAAATTGTGCATAGTAAGTTCCTTCACGCTGCTCCTTATCAACTAAAGTTTTTACTAATTTTCCAAGAATATCATATATTTTTATTGTAACATGTTCGGCTTTAGGAATATTATAATTAATTGTTGTTGTGGGATTAAAAGGATTCGGATAATTCTGAGATAGTTTATAATTGCCTGCTGTTAGTTTTTCACTGTTTATATTTGTAGATGGACTGAATAGAGCAAATGGATGTTCAAAATCAATACGACTTGCTTTGATAGTGCCATTGATATCCGCAAGGTGATTCCCGCTATTGAGGTCATACACTTTAATCGCAAAAGTACCTTCAAGTGAATTCCCGTCTTCACTAACAATATTCGTTTCCGTAAGTTCTCCGTAATTGACAGGCGGAAGTGTATCAACTCCATTATACAGAAAAACTATGTGATATATATTTACAGTATCTCCCGATTGTTTCCACACACCCATGCAAAAGTTGGCGGGATTTACAGCAGGAGCTGCTGCGTTTTCAAATTCTAGTCCATCGGAGTGATATTGCTGGGTCCCCTGATGAAATAAACTGCCATCTGGCAAAAGCAACTCAACATGCCAGAAACCCACAATGGAGCTACCTATATTAACATTGTTGTTTCCTGCAAAGGCAGTTTCGAACATTATGCAGGGAGCGATCAGCAAAACAAACGACAGCCCACGCATTAATCGTTGACTGAATTTTGTTGTGTTTGAATCTTTCATAAAGACCTCCTTTTGGTTAATGTTAAATGAATTTATTTTTTAGAACTTCAATAATTCCTTTTTTTAAAACTGAAAATATACTTTTGCATATCCTCCAAATAATTACTTCAACAAAATCATTTTCTTACTTTCAGTGAAATTACCTGCTTGAATTTTATATAAGTAAATTCCACTGGAAAGATTTGCAGCGTTAAAATTAGCTTCATAATTTCCTGCTGACTTTGTTTCATTAACTAGAGTTGCTACTTCTCTTCCAAGTATATCGTAAACTTTTAACGAAACAATTCCTGAAGATGCTAATTGATATTTTATTTTCGTTGCCGGATTGAATGGATTTGGGTAGTTTTGCTTAAGTTCAAAATGGTTTAGAATATTATTTTGATTTTTCTCAACTGAAGTAATCATACTAGATATGGGACATTTCCAAATTCCATTCTGTCTTGTGCCTTCATATCCGCTTACACCTGCAAATATAAATCCATCTGAAAAAACAAAAGCATTTACTTTAACTCCAAGCGGAAAACCGGAATTAACAGCAAACCAGCTAGCACCGTTATTTGTTGAAAGAAAGACATTCGGAGATTGACCAGAAGAACCGGCAAAGAGATAAGTTTTACCCATTTCATCTTGGTATTCAGCAATCGTGTTTATGATGATATATTGAGTTGAGCCTGAAGAATCCTGTAGACCATCATTTATTTCCCTCCAGTTTAATCCACAATCTGATGAATGAAATACTCCTTGATCAGTGCTTGCAAAGACATTTGATCCAGAGACAGCAATGGAGTTTATAGAATTATTAGATAGCTCGGTTAAAAAATCTCCCTCCCACCATATTTCGTCTACGTTAATTATATAGATCCCTTTATTCGATCCAACAAGAAGATATGTTGTCCCTTCTTTATCCGTTATAGTTGAAATAACATTTATAAAAGCTCCAGTAGTCAACCCAAAGTTGAACGGGTCCCATGTTTTTCCATAATTACTAGAAACATAGATTTCACTTTTATTATAATAATCATCAACGCCTACAAAAAGTCTAGTTTTTGACTTTACAGATGAAAAAGCTATTGCTCTGGCATCATTGTAAATGAAACCAGAATCAATTTTGCTCCAACTTGATCCATTGTTATTAGATAGATATACTCCTTCTTCGGTTGTAGCAAAGATGCCAGTACTTCTCATTGTATCTGGAGAAGGAGAAACAGCCAGGGAAAAGACACTAGTTGTCAATCCGGAATCAGCTTCATTCCAGTTTAAACCATTGTTTGTAGAACGATAAACATGAGCAGAAGAAAGATAATCTGTTCCGGCAAAAAGATTTGTATTACCAGTCTTATCATGAAAAACAACAATTGAAATAACATTCTTTTCATATAAATCATTTGTTTGTCTCCATTGTCCAATTAACGAATATGAAATTAAAGTGAAACAAATAGTTACTAAATAAATTTTCTTTTTCATTTAACTCCTCCGTGTAACTATTTCAACAAAATCATTTTTTTACTTTCAGTGAAATTACCTGCTTGAATTCTATATAAGTAAATTCCACTGGATAGATTTGCAGCGTTAAAATTAGCTTCATAATTTCCTGCTGACTTTGTTTCATTAACTAGAGTTGCTACTTCTCTTCCAAGTATATCGTAAACTTTTAATGAAACTATTCCATTAGCTGCTAATTGATATTTAATTTTCGTAGTAGGATTAAACGGATTGGGGTAGTTTTGTTCAAGTTCAAAATAGCTTGGAATATTATTTTCATTATTTTCAACAGCTGTAATCATATCAGATAACGGGCGCTTCCAAACACCGCCATCTTCAGTCCCGGCAAATAGTTCTGTACCGGAAACAACAAGGCAATTAACATGAGTATTTGTTAATCCCATATTCACATCATTCCAGGTTGTACCGTTATTTGTGGAAAGAAAAACACCACCCCCAGATGTTCCTGCAAAGAGATTTATGTCACTTAATACTAGTGAAGTAACGGCATAACCTTCCGGGATACCTGAATTTACAGACTTCCAATTTGTCCCTTTATCGGTTGATAGAAAGATGCCGCAATCAGTTGCAACAAAAAGATTAAATTCATTTTGAGTTGAGGATGCCGCCGTTATATCTACAATAAAGCTACATTCAATATAACCGGTATAAATCCATTGTTTTCCATTATCAGTTGATTTATAAATACTGCTATAATTCGATGGAATTCCACCAGGTGCTGGAGATACACAAGCAAAAAGATATTCATTAATTCTTGTTAGTCCATATATGTATGGATTACCATCCGAAAACCCGTTAATTACTTCAACCCACTTGGATCCAAAATCTGTTGAATGAAAAATTCTGGACCGCCTTGAACTAGTAGCTGCAAAAAGATTTTTATCCTTCCAGACAAAATCAAGAACTCCACCGGAAGAAGAATCAACAATATCCCAGTTCATTCCTTTATTAGATGAGCGGAATATACTTCCATAAATATCATAGAAATCAGAAAACATAGTGCCAACAAAAAGATATGTGATCCCAGAATCAAAACCAGCGGTAATTGCACTTATTTGGCCGATAAATTTGTCGTTATTTAATTTTTTCCAATTTACTCCACTATCCGTTGAATAATATATTTCTGAACTACCGGTGTCTGTTGAATAATAAATTCCTGAGCTACCGGCATAAAGATTTTCACCTGAGGAATATAGAGTTTTTACATTAGCCATTTGAATTCCACTATCAGATTCTTCCCAGGGTCCGTTTGTTTGTAACCATTGTCCCTCCGGGATCTTTTCCAATGCATCTTTCTTTCCATCACTCTTCTCAAACATTCCCATAGCATTTAATAAATATGAAAACAAAGAAATAAAAATGACAATTGAATAAATTATTTTTTTCATACAACCTCCGACTTACTTCAATAAAATCATTTTCTTACTTTCAGTTAAACTACCTGCCTGGAGTTTATAAATGTAAATCCCGCTTGGAAGGTTTGCTGCATTAAAGTTTTCTTCATAATTTCCTGGTGCTTTAGTTTCATTAACAAGCGTAGCAACTTCTCTTCCTAGTATGTCATAGACTTTTAACGAAACAATTCCTGTAGCTGCTGTTTGATATTTAATTGTTGTAGTAGGATTAAACGGATTGGGATAGTTTTGTTTAAGACTAAATTGTTCCGGTAAAACCAGATTAACAGATGTTTCTGCAATTATATTTTGTGTGCCGTCAAAATCAATTTGATTTAGCCTGTAACTATAAATACCGGCAGAGAGGCCTTTATCTTTAAAGGAATAATTTTGTTTTTCAGTAGTGGTTCCTTTCCCATTTACAAATGTAATTTTTTTTCCGTTGCGATAAATTTCAAATCCTTCATTATTTTTTTCAGTAGCAGTTTGCCAGTTTAGTTCAATTTCATTTCCTATTGTGTTTGCACTAAATGAAGTTAGTTCAACTGGAAGTACAGTATTATTTATACTATAAATAGTATCACCTATTCCGCCAGACCATCCCCAGCCATCATCTGAGAATGAGGCCGGTCCGTGAGGTTTATTATCTATTTTAGTCCACGTCTGTCCATTATCTTTAGTATATGCTGAACCAGGAGTTGTAGGCTCAGGTAAACCAATATTGTTATTAGATGTTACAACATATGTTCCGGATGTTCCCGGTACATAACTTAAAAAGTAAAATGATGGCTGTGATGGGGGAAGCGGCTGAATTGGAGCCCAGCTCAATCCGCCATCCGTTGATTTACTTACCCTGTTAATATGATCCCCGAAATAAGTACAGGCCAAACCATTAAGGCTGTCCTTTAATTGGATAGCAACCCCTGCGCCGCTTGGTGCAGCAGTGTAATTTATCTTCGACCAGGAAACACCTCTATTTGTACTCTTATAAATTTTTCTAAGGAATGTTGGAAAAATAAAAATATTACCTGCTCCAGTATGATCTGTGGGAAAAAGATCCCCTGTATCTTCTGTCGGCATATTAACTGTTTGGACGGGAATCCAGTTACCACCGCCATCAGTTGTTGTATATACTTCAAAACGACCGTTTCTTGGGGTGCCGACACAAATTCCAGTATCACTTTTATTATAGAAATAAACAATAGTCGGGTGACCTCCACCAATGAATGCACTTCCTTGCCGCGACCAGTTGGTTCCACTATTTGTAGTTTTAAAGATACCAGTGTTTGAACCAGTATTTGGATCATATACTGCGATCCAGGCGGTCAGTGCATCTTTTGCATAGATAGCTTCAACTCCCGTTCCGGAAGGAATATTAGTTGAAGCTACATTCCAATTATTTCCGCCATCAGTTGTTAAAACAAATTTAGGATTTGTTTTACCCCAGCCGACATTATAACTTTCGATTCCCCAGCAAACATTATGATTAACTGCTGAGAATATTAATAAAGGATTCCCAGACACAGTTAACCCTGATGCAGTTTGTACATTCCATTTTGCGACCGGAGTTTGTGCCTTTGTGATAACAAAAGAAGAAAATCCAAGAAGCAAAAGAACGAAAAGAAATGTAAATGTTTTCATATAACCTCCTACTAGAATTGTTAAAAAATATTTTGGTTTTATTTAACTATTGTGAACTCACAATAATTTTTAGGAGGTTAATAAATGAAATTTTTCATGTCACTGCATATTATTATTGTTTCTTTTAAAAGCATTATTGTCTCATTTAATCAATAAAATGATAGAACTTCTATTTCTAGTGGTTTTATAAAACGGGAAAATAGAATGGATAGGATTTGAAAACGATCAAACGATTAAATCACTAGGAGGGTAACCAAATTCTTCTTTGAAACATTTTGAAAAATATGTCGGGCTGGAAAATCCAAGCGAGTATGCTATCTCGGAAATATTTCCTGTTTGCTCTTCAATCATTTTTTTTGCTTTAACTAATTTTACGAACCTTATATACAGGCTTGCAGATTTGCCGGTTAAAGCCTTTAATTTTCTATGTAATTGTGCGCGGCTCATGGCTACCTCACTGCAAAAATCTTCAATATTAAATCCTTCCTCGGAGATATGCTTTTCAATTATTTCTCTTACTTTTAACATAAATTTCTCATCCATACTCATTAATTTTTTATCATATTGTGTAGGTAACAAATATGCTAGCCTGCTGAATTTTTCCTGCAGCTTCTTTCTAATACTTATAAGATTCTTAACCCTCACCTGAAGCTCTTTAATATCAAAAGGTTTTGTAAGATAATCGTCTGCACCTTTCTCCAGCCCTTCTATTTTATCTTCATTACCTGCTTTTGCTGTTAATAAAATTATAGGGATATGAGATGTTTTTTCATCATTTTTTAAAATTTTAACTAATTCATTTCCATCCATTTTAGGCATCATCATATCGCTTATTATAAGATCCGGAATAATCTTCTCTGCTTTTCTTACCCCTTGCTCTCCATTCACAGCCTCATCAAATATATATTCTGAATTTTCATATGAAGATTTTTGAATCAGTGATTCTTTGATATACTCTCTCATATCGTAGTTATCTTCCACAATAAGAATTATGGTTTTATCTTTATTATTGTCATTCTGAAGAGAATACGACGAAGAATTTTTTTGCTTCTCATCATTTCCAACTAATGTCAGATCCTTAGCTCCATTTATAATAACTTCTTCTTTTTCTTCTGCAATTTCTTCATCCTTTAAATGATCTTTTCCCATAGGGAATAATAACGTAAATTCTGTCCATCCATCTCTTCCATTATTTGAATCAATTTGTTCACTTTCAGCATAAATTTTACCTTGATGAAGTTCAACAAGTTCTTTTGTAAGAGCCAAGCCTATTCCTGTTCCTTCATATTCCCTTGTTACAGAACTGTCAACCTGATAAAACCTGTCAAAAAGCTTGGGTATTTCTTCCTTTGCAATTCCGATCCCTGTATCTCTTATTTTTATTTCAACATATTCTATCATATTATTATCCCGAGTTCTTGAACTTAAACTTGAACTTTCTTTTATTGAAACAGTAATCATTCCTTCCTCTGGAGTAAACTTAAAGGCATTAGATAGAATGTTTGTCAATATCTTCATCATCTTATCTTTGTCAAAATATAATTCAATATACTCTTTTTCCGAAAGCAGTTTTAATGTAATATCTTTGGATTCAGCTAATGATTCAAATGATAATGCTGCACCTTTTACAAATGAAACAATATTTCCTTTGGCTGCCTCAAGTTTAAGTTTACCTGCTTCAAGTTTTGAAAGATCCAATAACTGATTTATTAATTGAAGCAGCTTCCTCGAGTTTCTTTTAATAATGTTTGCATCCTTAACTATATTGTCAGATGTTTTGGAACTTATTTTTTCTGCCGGGCCAAGAATTAATGTAAGTGGCGTTCTGAACTCATGAGAAATATTTGCAAAGAATCTGGATTTCATTTTATCAGTTTCTTCTCTTTCTTTCAGAACGGCTTCATCCATTTTAACTTTGTCTTTTAACTTCAGCCTGTTCAATTCATATTTTCTTATCCCCAATAATGCGAAAACGAAAATAAAAGCATAACAACTATAAGCCCACCAGGTTTTCCACCATGGCGGTGAAATGATAATTGCAATTGAAGTCCCTTTTTCATTCCAGACTCCATCATTATTTGAGCCTTTAACTCTGAAAATATATTTCCCGGGAGACAAGTTAGGATAAGAAGCATATAGTCTTGTTCCTGAATAAACCCAATAATTATCTATCCCTTCCATTTTATATGCATATTGATTTTTTTCGGATTGAATGTAGCTTAGGGCAGAGAATTCAAAAGAAATAAAATTTTCGCTGTAAGATAATTTTATTTCATTTCCAAATGGATAAGATTTCTCAAACTTTTTAAATGAAGTAATCACAATAGGAGGCATAAATGAATTATTTTGTAAGTGATCAGGATTTACTATAATCAATTTTTGTTTTTCTTTAAAAAACGGAGCTGTCATTACGTACAATTCTCCTTTTCGTCCCCTGAATATGTATCCTACCTTTATTTCGCTATAAAGCTTATGCTGTTTATTTATGGGATTGTATTTTATAAACCCATCTATGTTGCAAAGCCATAAATTTCCATGCTCATCAGCAGCCATACTTAAAGCATCTCCTTTAAAACCCTCCTTGTCAAACATTCGTACAAATTTTTGTAATTTTTTGTCGAACTTATTAATGTTAGCATTTGTAATAATCCATAGGTTTTCAGCCCCATCTTCGCAAAAATCATATACGTCATTTCCGGAAAGTGTCAGAGTATCATTCGGATTAGATGTAAAACTTGTACTGCTCTTTGTTTCAGGATTATATCTTAATGCTCCAGCATCATTAGTTCCAAGCCACAATAAGCCATTTTTATCTTCATAAACTTGAACTATTGCATGATTATATTGCAATATTTTTTCGGCTTCTCTTGTATGAATATTTAATTTAAAAACTTGCCCGCTTGCGGTTCCAACCCACATATTACCATCTCTGCTGTTACGAATACTAAGAATTTCTTCATTAGAAGTTTTACTAATATAAAAATGGTTAAAGGCATTTCCTTTGTTTTTTTTATAAAAGAAATTACCCGGCCCGCTACTTACCCAAATTGTTCCAGAACTATCTATATTCATACAGTCTAAAAACATATCGCTGTTTTCTTTCTTAAAAGTTTCTTTTTTAGGATCAAAACTTATCAGGCCACTATTTGTTCCAATCCAGATTTTTCCACTCAGATCTTCAACTAAACAATTGTTTCTATTAGAATACCCTTCGAAAGGATAATCTTTATTATAAGGATTTGGAGGAATGCACTTATTCAATCCACCTCCGCGTGAACCAATCCAAATAGTTCCTGAACGGTCCACCAAAATTTGAGCAATATTGCTGCTTATGCTGGAAGGATCAGATTCATCAGGCTTATAATGAGCAAACTTTTTAGTTTCATTATCGAAAATGTCTAGCCCTTCATCTGTAGATATCCAAATAAAACCATTTTTATCCTGGCAAATGGAATTTATACTATTATTACCGAGACTTTTAGAGTTGTTTGGAATATTTTTATAAGTAATGAATGAACGTTTCGTCTTATCAAATTCTACCAAACCATTCTGCGTTCCTAACCAGATTGTTCCATCTCTGTCTTCAAAAATACTCATTATCCAATACATAGATCCCCAAGTGTCAGAATTCTTCGGAGCTGTCCAATAGTGAATGAATTTCTTGCCGGAACTATCGAGCTTATCTAAACCTCCGCCTGTACCAAACCATAAATTTCCAGATCTGTCTTCATAAATGGCATTTATCGAATTCTGAACAATACTATTTGTATCAGTGCTGTCGTGAAGATATCTTTTGAACTTCTCTGTAGTTCTATCAAACAAATACAATCCGCTGCCACTTCCTACCCATAAATTTCCTTTATGATCTATACACAAAGCAAGAACGTGGTTACTCCAATCACTCAATGGCATAGAGGGATTTAGAACATAATGTTTAAAATTTTCTGTAATCGGATCAAACCTTTCAATCCCCATTGTATGGCCTACCCATATATTGCCATCATTGTCTTCACACATTGCCTGAACATATACATTAGTTGCCCCTATTAAATCGGTTGAATCCTTAAGTTTTGCATGATTTGGTACGTAAGCTTTGAATGAATTTCCATCATATCTGATTATTCCCCAATAAATGCCCGCCCAGATATATCCTGTCCTGTCTTGCATAAGGCAAGGAACTAAAGGTACTACACCATCTTCTATTTTAAAGTGTTCAAATTTTAGATTGGTATATTGTGCATAAAGATTATTGCTAAAAAGTGAACTCAGAAGAAAAAGTAATATTAGGAATATAGTTCTCCTTTTGACCAAATTTTTTAGATGATATTTTGAAATAATTACTTGCATATTTTAAAAAGAAACTTCCATACCTAACCTAAATGACATGGGTTGTTGATATCTGTATGGCTTGCCATAATCAGGATTAAGAATGCCAGGATTCATATTATAATCTACACCCAAGTAATGGAACTGGTTTATATCAACCGGCTTTTGTTTACTTGCTATATGAAATATGTCCAATATTAGACGTTCATTTCCTTTTTTAAATAATGGCAGCAGATATATAATTCTTGCATTCAAATCCCATAGTGAAGGTGTTCTTCCGGAACATCCTCGTTGAGAAAGAAATGAAATACCAGCAATTTCAGTATTCCACAAATCGCTCAATGGAGTTCCACTTTGTGCCGTAAAAGTTATTCCGGTAATTAATCCAAATGAAAAGCTATATGACCCGGAGAATTTAAATAAATTTGTCCTATCATTAGGTAGAAGTCCTGTTGTATTTACCGGCGCAAAAAAAGGGTTATCAGATTCCGAATTACTATTAGGAAATTCAGTATGATTGACTGCATCAAATAAACCTTCATAATTGCCGTAGTTCCTTGAGATAACATATGAAGCTTGAAAATTAAAGTGCTCCTGGTTATGCTGCTCGATAGTAAATATTAAAGCTTTATAGTCACGTTTCGGTCGTGGAAAACTATTTAGCATCCCAAGTCCCAGATTTCCCCATATCAAAACCCATTGATTATTAACTTCATCATATACATAACCATTATCAATTGCTTCAAGCAATTTTCTATATGTTCCTTGAATAGTAAAATGAATATTTTTTCCAAGAAGTCTTTCATAACCAAGGTTAAATTCATCAAAATATTGTCCCTTCAGATTATTAACTTCTGAGAAAATTGCCTGACTTGTGTAAGCAGTATCCGCGCCACTTTTATTTATCAGGGGATCCTGTTTATAAATAATATTATAAATATAGCCTTGATCTGAATAAAGTCCTGTCGATTGAAATAATCCGAAATCCTGAGAGTAACGTCCGTAGGAGCCAAAAATTTTATTTCTGCCATTTTTATCGGGAATGAATATAATACCTAATCTTGGCTGCAAGGGAACCGTAACATTCTGGGCTATTTTATTATTTGACCCGATAATATACTGCCCGTCCCATCTGATTCCGGCAAAAACTCTAAAGCCGCTGAAAATTTTCCATAAGTCCTGAACAAAAACAGAAGGTAAGCGCTGACTTACTGTTTGAAAACCTTTACCAATACTTTCTACATAGGTAGTATCGTTATATTTTGTGATTGAATGGTTATTATAGTTATTATCTGTCCCGTCAACCTTATATTGTACACCTGCATTAATTGTATGATCATTTGTTAAAAGAGTAACATTAACTTTTAAAATATTACTATACCTGAAAGAATCCCAGTTACTTTTTACACCACCTCCCCAGTTAGTAGTATTATTAGTCAAATCTTCAAAATATACTTCGTTTCCTCTTTCGGTCGATGGTTCTCCTTTATCGTGTCTAACAACTCCGGATATTAATCCCTGAATAAGAAAATTTTGCTGATAAGAGTATGCGGCGTTTAAAGAAAAGTTAAAGCCTCCTTCATTAATATCCTGCAAATAAGGATCAGGATTTTCTAAACCTGCTGGCGGGATTAAAATATTTCTGCCTACAGCTTTTCTTTGAGCTGGATCTCCAGTTAATGTTATATTAAATTTCATTTGGGGTAATGCAGACCAGTCTAATTTAGCAGCAAAAGAATGTCTTATAGAACGATCTACCCCAGTACCGAAGTTTGGAATAGAAACTTCATGATTTGAAAAAGTGGGATTATAAGCCGTAAAGAACCAAAGTTTATCTTGTAGTATAGGTCCGCCAAGGCTAAAGCCGGCATCATAATCTGAAAAGTTACCCTGAGTAGGATCAAGTAGACCTAATTCCTTATTAGCGGCAAAACCATTTCCTGCATAAAACCCGAAAAATGAACCATGAAATTCATTTGTACCTGAATTGGTTATAACATTTACAACTCCACCCAAAGCACTTTGAAATTCAGCTTCATAACCTCCGGCTTTTACTTCTACTTCCTTAATAAAATTATATGGAAGATTAGTACTGCTGGCACCAATAAGTGGATCTGTAACTTCGACACCATCTACAAAATACTTATTCTCAAAACCTGTGGCCCCGCCAATATTAATACCATCTCCATAATAGCTTGTGTTTGATTGGGGAAGCAAAGAAATCATACTTTGGTAATTTCTATCTATAGGTAAATTTTCAAAATCTTTCGATTGTAAATTAGAACCATATAAGGTTGAATTAGGATCAATACCGCTTCGTTCTCCTGAAACTATAAGTTCAGGCAAATTAATGTTTTGGGAATTTAACTGAATCTTGCCAAGATATGTTGTCCTTTCAAGTTGTACTTTAACATTTTGAAAAATTAATATTTGATACCCGATCGAACTTATTTTAACTTTATAGTCACCTACAGGCAAATTCATAATTTTAAAATATCCTCTATCATCGGAAGCTGTACCTAGTATGCCCTGAAGATCTTTACTTTCTAGCGAAATATTGACCCCACTTAGCGATGAATTGGTACTGTCAACCACATTTCCTTCAATATTACCTGTAATATTCTGAGCTATAATAATACACGATTGCACGGTTACTAATAGAAATGCAAAGGATAATTTTTTTTTCATAAAATTAATTAACTATATGAAATTAAATGTAAATACAGAACTTGATCAAAAGAACTGAATCCACGCCTTTAGGGATTGAGCTTAAAATAGAAAATCGTCAATAGATGGGAAGAATTTATTTACCTAATAGGTGTAGATGATATGAACGAAAATAAAATCAATTAATTTTTATTTAAAATCAATAGTTATTTTTTAATATTATAAAAAAACCTCTGATAAACTTTTAAATAATCAGAGGTAAAATTTATTGATATAATAAAATTATTTCATCAGCATCATCTTCTTTGTCTGTACAAAACTACCTGCCTGCAGTCTATAAAAATAAACTCCGCTTGCAAGATTAATTGCATCAAAGTTTACTTCATAATTACCAGGGGCTTTGGCTTCATTAACTAAAGTTGCGACTTCTCTTCCAAGTATATCAAAGATTTTTAATTGTGTTAAAGTCACTCCTTGGGAGGGATTTAGGGAGGCTGGAATTGAATATTTTATTGTTGTAGTTGGATTAAATGGATTAGGATAATTTTGAAACATCTCAAATATTACTGGCAAAAGATCTTGCTGTTCTGTCGCTTGGGTTACAACCTGGTAAGCTGCATACCAGAAACCAACCTCCGAAGTGTATTTCTGGTTTTTATAAATTCCGGTTAGAGTCTGACCTATTGTGCTATGTATATTCTGACTGCTGCCAGTTAAATTTCCTATCCCATTGCTAAATACATCGTGACTTATTTTAATTTGAGCCTCTAATACTTCAATTAATAAAATGGCAAAAATAATACTCATGATAATAATATTGATTTGTTTATGCATTTTTACTCCAAAGAATCTGTATCAATCTACCTTACCAGTTTTGGTTTATTAACTTGTTTCTAAATTTTATTTGAACTTTTTCTTAGACAATCTTGAGTGTTATTTCTTTATTAATCCAACACTACCTTCTTTTATCACGACATGATTATAAGCCTCAATCAAAATATTCAAACCTTTTATTGTAACAGCACCATCTTTCGTCAACGTAATTGATGCATCACCGCATTTTATAGTTATTGTATCAGCTGCGTTTATGGTGAGTTTACTTCCAACACCTATATTCACATCTTTGCCTGATGCTATTCCCATATTCAGATTGCTTTGCATATTCAAATCTTGTCCGGATTCTAATGACAGTTTGTTAGCACTTAGCATACTCAGATCTTTTCCGGACACCAATTCCATGTTTCGCTGGCCTTGTATATTCAAATCTTGTCCTGATACTAATTCCGTGTTTCGCGAACTTTGTAAATTCAAATCTATTCCTGATACTTCTGATAGATTTGTAACACTTTGGATATTTAGATCCTGCCCATTAATGATATTTCCGTTAATAAGATTATGCCCGTTTAAGTTCAAGTCTTGCGTTGCCGTGTGGTTACCAAGGTTATCCCCCGAATCATTGCCAGTAGCGGCAGTTGTTTGTACGCTGCCGTCTGGAAATTTAAAACCACCGGAGGTAGATCGTATTGTTCCGGCAACTTCCAGTTTTTCTTGAGGATTAATAGTACCAATACCTACGTTGCCGTTTCCGGTAAATATATTGGATTGGCCTTTTAGCTGTCTGGTATTCATGCTATAAGCCGAAGAAGTTAATTCAATACGCGTTTGCATTTCGGGTTCACCGGCAATAGTAACACCAAGCCAATAAGGATGTTCAAAAGAAATATTAAGGGGATTATTACTACCAAGAACTGCACTAAAAATACCATTGGCTACAGATATATTTTGGGATTCTTCCCAAATAGCCTTTCCTCCCGAGGAGACTTCATAGATTCTGAAAGTCATTGCATAATCACCGTTGGCTACAGGTTGCCCACTTTCATTTAACAAAGTGCCCTGGTAGCTGAGAGTCTCTGGTATCTGTGCCTTCAACAAACCGACGAATATTATAAGGCATATTAAAAGATAAATCATAGAAAATTTCACGGCATACTCCCAAAGTTTTTGATTTATTAATTAGAAAAACGCAAATACAGAACTCTAAAGAGAACTGCATCTACGCCCTAAGAAGGCATAAATAGGTATTATTTTTCCAGGAAGAATTTCTTCCTTAAGGAGTAGATGTAAATGGATGGGGTGAACATCAAATTTTTTATTATTAAAATCAATAGTCCATTTGCGCTAGAATAAATGCAAAGCCTCTATCAATATTTTGTAGTATGTATTTTTATTTACAAAATATTAGATCATTTCATTAAAATCATCTTCTTTGTTTGAATAAAATTATCGGCTTGAAGATTATTTTCGGCTCATGTCCATGATCATTTTTGTTTTTAAGTTCAACTTTTAGAACTTCGCCAAACCCGGGAACAGGCGGCCCAAATCCTTTGTTTGAAACATACAAATTTCCGTCTGACCCCATTGTCATTGACGTAGGAAAAAATAAGTCGGTTACTATATCTTTTTGTGCACCGGATGGTTCTATAAGCACAATCTTGCCCGTATTGGGTGTGGGGTCACCCGCGGCAGTAGACATTTCCAACGCGTACATTATGTCTCTTTTATCAAATACTAATCCAAGAACAGTAGTTAGTCCACTTGCTCTTTTTTGAACATGCCCGCTTGGTGTAACCTTATAAATTCCTGCGCTGCCTGGAACCACCGGGAATGTGCCAAGATTACTAAAATAAAAATTACCGTGATATGTTAGCGCTGTTGGAACTATATGACCTTGACTAGCAGATACATCAGTTACACGACTCACATATCCGTTAGTCCTAATTTTCACTAATTCACCATGATTTGGCTCAACAGAATAAAGAACTCCGCGCACATTTATCATACTGTACCATGTACCGTCTGGTTCAAAATCATCTTCTTCAGGTTTCGCTACAGGATGATTTAGCGACCAGTTGCTGAGATTTGCAATTAAGTTCCATGTTCCATCATGATTAACTTTTATAACACCATTGGGAATAGATGGATATCCATGAGAACAGCCTGCACCGCCAAGCAAAGCATAAAGAGTGTGACCGATAAAAGCTACATCAGCAACACTGCTGATTAATGAACCAAGCGCAGGACTAGTTTGACTTGAGGGCAGATTTTCTGCAACTGTAGTTCTTACACCAGCCGGACTTATTTTAGATATTCGTCCCGTATAATCCCATGTGTATGGACCTACAGGTGGAATAACCTGCTCGCAAGATCCGGTAGATGGGTTTAAACCGCCCAGCCCAC
>CAVQEH010000002.1:0-623369 GCA_963711455.1 uncultured Ignavibacteria bacterium | reverse complement strand
ACTTAATTATTAGGAGGTTTGATATGAAATATTCATTAACAAAATTTTTATTTGTTGCATTATTTCTAACTGTTCTTACAGCAAACAGTTATTCGCAGAGCAAAAATGAACAACATAAACCATCCCTAGAGAAAAGTAAAATTGCAATTAAGGTTAAAGAGGGTGTTGGACCTTATCAAAGACAGGAAGGTTCGGTTTCATTTGGAATTAATTCATTAGATCAAATAGCTGTAAAATATGAAGTTAATAAATTAAACGAAATGTTTTTACATAAGCTGATTCCAAAGAATTCCGGGTTGCCGGATCTTTCCAGAATTTATCAAATAGAATTTCCGGATAAATATAATGTAGTTATTGTTTCGCAGGAATTTGCCAAAGATCCCAATATTGAATTTGCCGAGCCAATTCCAATTAATTATTTACTTGAAGTTCCAAATGATTCTCTTTATAACCAGCAGTGGTATTTACATAATATTCTTGCACCGTTAGCTTGGGATATTCACAAAGGCGAAGATAGCGATAGTGTTGTGGTACTATCGATTACTGATTCAGGCTGCAGATATTTACATCCGGATATGGGGCAAAATATCTGGAATAATTTAGGTGAAGATGCTGATGGTGACGGACATACTTTTGAATGGAATGGTTCAAGTTGGGTTTTTGATCCGGATGATATAAACAATATTGATGATGACGGCAACGGATTTATTGATGATTTGATAGGATGGAATATTTATAGTAATAATATGGATCCTAATGATGGATACGGACATGGAACAGCGGTTTCCGGTCTTGCTGGTGCAAGTACCAATAATAACATTGGAGTTGCAAGTATAAGTTATAATCTAAAATTAATGCCCGTGCAAGTATTAAATGCTCAGGGCGGCGGAACAAATACAAATGCATATAACGGTTTAATTTACGCTGCAGAAAACGGGGCAAATGTTATTAACTGCAGTTGGGGTGGCTGGCCTTATTCCGAAGCAAATAAGGAAGTGGTAGAATATGTATCTGCTTTAGGAAGTATTATCGTAGCCGCAGCAGGTAACAGCTATAATGACGAGCCGATATATCCTGCATGTTACCCGTATGTTATCGATGTAGCCGCAGTTGATAGCCTAAATATTAGAACATCTTATTCATCTTACGGTGCTGGTGTTGATGTATCTTCACCAGGTCCGACAAGTTCTCAACCATTTATTGCTTTAAATCTAAGTGACGGATATGGAAATCCGGGGCTTGGGACTTCATTTTCAGCACCAATAGTTACGGGATTAGTTGGGCTGATTAAATCCTATCATCCGACATGGACTAATGATCAAATTATACAACAGCTTCTGTATACAACGGATAATATTGATCAATTTAACCCAGGATTTGAACATATGCTGGGGACTGGTAAAATTAATGCATATCGTTCCTTAGCTGATAGTAATGTTGTAATTACACCTGAGTTAAAGTTAATTCTCACGTTAATACAAAATCCGACGGATACATATTCAAAAGCACTCTATCCGGATTCCACTATGAATTTTAGCTTAAGGGTTCAAAATTGCTCGCACTTTCTTGATGCAAATCCCTTGACAATAATTCTAACAACAGATAATCCTGATGTTATAATTATCGATGGTACTTATAGTGGTTTAATACCTGCAAATACTGTGGTTGATTTATTAGATGAGTATCAAATTCAAATTGCACCTGGTGCAGCTACAGCACTGGCAACTCTTTCCTTTAATGCTTCGGCTAACTTACCTGTAGTAGCTGGAAGTCCGTTTGAAGTTAAATTTATCATAAATCCAAGAGGCTGCCTTGTTTGGGAAGGTGTTGAAAACGGGCAGGATTACAGCGGAGAGTTTATTAAAAATTATCTCGTAGTAAATTCATATCCGGTTCTTTATACAACAGAATCTGTACTTTCTTATAATGGTTTAGATGCATTATTTTTATCCTTCGGTAATTTCGGTCAGTCAGGTTCAAATACTGTTTTTGATGATGTCCTTGCAGCTAAAGTCCAAGAATATCTTGAAAGCGGCGGTAAAGTTTATATAGAAGGAGGAGATGCGATTGGTTACGATCAGGCAGGAAATGTCCCTTTATTAAATTTATTAGGTATAGCTAGTGCACAGGATGGAAGTAACAATCCAATTGATAATCTTCAAGGGCAGGCAGGAACGTTAACTGAGGGAGTGCTGTTTAACTCTTCTACACAGGTAAATAATGACTGGATTGATCTATATTCTATAAATTCTTATGGACAAGTTTCATTTATTGAAATACCTTATGGAAACGTTGGCGTTCAGAGTACAGGATACTATGGACAAAAAGATTTTTGCTTCTCTTATGCTTTATCAAAATTAGTTGATAGGACATATCCTTCAACAAGAAATGAACTGCTTCAAAGAATTTTAGACTACTTTGATGTTGTCGTTCCTGTAGAAATTGTGTCCTTTACAGCTTCTGTTAATGGAAACAGCGTCTTGATTAATTGGTCAACCGCAACTGAAACAAATAACCGCGGGTTTGATGTGCAAAGAAGTTCTGAGGGCACGGATTATATTTCCCTTGGATTTGTTAACGGATATGGAACAACAACCCAACAGCATAACTATAGTTTTACCGATAAAAACCTGAACCAGGGCAGATATTCCTACAGGCTGAAACAATATGACTTCGACGGGAGCTTCCATTACTCTGATGTTGTAAAGGTTGACTTCAATATCCCGCTAAAGTTCGTTTTAGAACAGAATTACCCGAATCCATTTAATCCAAATACAACAATTAAATTCTCATTACCGGAATCAGGCAAAGTTATTTTAATTCTTTTCAATCTCCTGGGAGAAGAAGTAGCAGTTGTATTGAATGAAGAGAAAGAAGCAGGCTATCATCAGGTAGAATTGAATGCTTCTAACCTCCCAAGCGGAGTTTATTTCTATCAAATAAAAGCAAACTATTTTGTTGAAACAAAGAAAATGATTCTACTCAAGTAGTTAGTAAGGAGACAGAAGCCAATATAAAATGTTACATTAAAAATTAGCGTGTTCAATTAACGGGCAACCTTCGAGGTTAAAACAGCTCATTCAACAAGTAAACTCGAAGGTTACAACAACGACTGAACACCCTGATAATCAATAACTTAATTATTAGGAGGTTCGATATGTTGAATTATATACAATCCCACCTTGCGGGAAGGAAGCTACAATTACTTTCGATTCTTTTCATTCTACTTACAGTTTCAATTTTTCCGCAGCCCTGGATGCTGCAAAATGCGAATATACCCGGCAATGCTCAACCCGGACATTTTTCCACAGTCAATGAAAATATATGCTGGGGAGACTGGACTACTGCCTGGTGGGGTACCGGATTTACAAACGGTTTTTTTAGGACAACTGATGGAGGTACTACCTGGTCGTGTGATACTATTCCCGAAGCTGAAAATGGAGCGACATTTTGGGTGGAAGCCATTGATGCCAGCACTGCCTTTATGGCCGTTCAATCCTGGGCAGCATGGGGTATGCAAGGAATTTATAAAACAACTGATGGCGGAGTTAGCTGGCAAAAGGATCAAGCAATTTATACTAATTCAGATTACGGACCAGCTTATATTCATTTTTTTGACTCTAATAATTGTGTGATCGTTGGCGATAAAACTTCTTCTACCGATGGGTTTGAAATCTATACTACAACTAATGCCGGAATAGATTGGAATGAGGTTCCGCAGACTAACATACCACCTCTGTATCCTGGTGAATGGGTAGATAATACTGTGGTTGGAGAATGGGGAGACTGTATTTGGTTGCAGTCTTTTCCGGCACAGGGACATTCACCAAGAATATTTAAAACCACAAACAAAGGTTACAACTGGATTGCAATCCAGCCAACCGATGCGACTAACTCTGATAAATTAACCATTTCCTTTCAGAGTGAAACTACAGGTATGCTGGTAATGTTTTCCCCTTCCCGCTCACTCGTTGAGAAAACAACTGACGGCGGAGAAACCTGGAATGAAGTAGCAGGTCCTTATGGATGCGTTCCGATAAACCTTAGTTATGTCCCGGGTACGTCCGGCGCATATGTCATGGCCGGCGACGCAGATTTTTACGCTTATACCGGCGGCTCAGCTTATACACTTGATGGCGGTAATAACTGGACATCTCTGGATAACGGAAATTATTGTTTCCTTAATTTTATTTCCGAAACTGTAGGTTGGGGGACACCTTGGGGAGTAAACGAAGTATACAAATATTCTGGTCCTGCTCTTCCAGTTGAACTTGCATCATTTACTGCAACTGTAAATGGTAACGCAGTAAATCTTAATTGGTCAACGGCAACAGAAACAAACAATAAAGGATTTGACGTCCAGAGATTAGAAGCCGGGAATCAGAAGTTACAGTGGGAAGACATGGGATTTATTGAAGGCAAAGGGACTACAACGGAACAACATCAATATTCATTTACGAATAAAGAAGTACCGGAGGGAAAATATACTTACAGGTTGAAACAAATTGATCTCAATGGGACATTTAATTATTCCGACGAAGTTAATGTTGAAGTTACATCCATCTACACATATTTTCTCACGCAGAATTATCCAAATCCATTTAACCCGACTACTACGATAAAATTCGGAGTAAAAGAAAAATCAAATGTCAGGATAGATATTTTCAACAGTATTGGAGAGAAGGTTAGTACAATTCTAAATGAAGAAAGAGAGGCCGGCATTTATTCAATAGATTTTAGTGCATCCGATTTGCCAAGCGGAGTTTATCTCTATAGAATTCAATCCGGAAACTATACTGCTGTTAAGAAAATGATTCTGATGAAATAAAATTTGAAGGATTTGTTCAACCCCATCTCTGATTAGGTGGGGTTTTTTATATCTGTATGAAAACAAATCTTATTTGACTTTGATAAAAATTTATTGCTGATTTAAAACGTAATTTTTCTCTACTCCGTGAGGGATAAGTTTAGAGTTAGGTTACTGTATACTTACCGGATAACATCCCGATTACTCTCCCGAAGCAGATGCTACAAGTGCAAGCATTTCAACTTTTTATAAAAAGGAGGAAGTAATGAAACTTACCTTAACTATAGCATTACTTATTGTCATTCTCTCAATAATTAATATTGCTGCCCAGGTAGATACAGTATGGGTAAAGCGTTTTAATGGTCCGGCTAACCTTAATGATGTGCCCAAAGTAATTACGGTAGATAAAAATGGGTTTATATATGTAGGCGGGCAAATATCTGTTAATAATGAAAATCCTGAATTCGGAGTTATAAAATACAATTCATTGGGAGATACAGTATGGACAGGTTATTATTTGAGCCCGGTTCAACTTGGCGGACAGGTGAATGATATGGTTTTAGATAATTCAGGAAATGTTATTGCAACAGGTATGTGTGTGGGAAGCAGCTATACTGCCGACTTTTTAATAGTAAAATTTGATGTGAACGGGAATCAACTCTGGGCAAGAATAATAGATGGAGGTTACTCTGATGTTGCGAACGCTGTTACTGCGGATAACATTGGTAATATTTACGCAACAGGAAGCAGCGAGGCATTTTATGAATCAAGCAATTATATAACAATTAAATTTAATCCTGACGGCGATACAGTTTGGGCAAGAACTTTTGATGGGATTACACAATCGGGTGACTATGCAACAGCTATCTCACTTGACGGACAAGGTAATGTTTATGTCGCAGGTACGAGTGAATGTTACTTATGCGGTGAGTCTGATTATTTAACAATAAAATACGATCCAAGCGGACACATGTTATGGCAGCAACGATATAATGATCCTGCTGATAATAATGATTATGTCCGCGGATTAGTTCTGGATAACAATGCTAATGTGTATGTTGCCGGGATAAGCTTTAATTCAGATAACAATCTTGACTATTTAATTCATAAGTACAGCACCAACGGAGATTCATTATGGATAAAGAGATACAATAATCCTATAAATACGGATGACTGGCTTGCTGCTGTCGCCCTGGATTCTTCCGGAAATGTTATAGTTACCGGCAAGAGTTACATCGTTGGAACAGGGTACGATTATTTAACAATTAAATATAGTCCCGACGGAACTGAAGAGTGGATAAAGAATTATGCGGGGTACAGTGATCATATTGACGGGGCTGCAGCCATTGTAACCGATAAATATGATAATATATATATAACCGGTTCTTCTTCAGCTTCCAGCACCAATATTGATTATGCAACAATTAAATACGACAAATACGGGAACCAGATTTGGGCAGCAACTTACAATGGCACAGGTAATTCATCTGATGATGCAGTTTCAATCGATGCGGATAATTCAGGGAATATTTATATTACAGGCATAAGCATTGGCTTGGGAACAGGGGCAGACTTTGCAACAATCAAGTATGTTCAGTCTTCAAGCGGTGCAGTAGAAGAACAGATGATGCTTTCTCCGGAATTTAAACTTTATCAAAATTACCCCAATCCCTTTAACCCCTCAACTAATTTGCCATTTGTAATAGGTCATTCGGCATTTGTTACTTTAAAGGTTTACGATGTTCTTGGAAACGAAGTTGCAAAGTTAGTTAATGGACACAAGCCTGCAGGGAAATATGAAATTAATTTTAATGCTCCTTCCCTTCCAAGCGGAGTTTATTTCTACAGAATTAATGCAGGTAATTACACCGCAGTGAAGAAAATGTTATTACTTAAATAAATACAATTCGATTGCAGGAATAACAATAAAGGGAAAGCAGACCTGTCAGCCGACAGGTAGGAATGGTTTCCCTTTTTTATCGGGCGAAGATAATGTAAATTTTCAAACTCATGGGATTTAAAATTCTGTTAGTCAGGCAGCCGTGCAAATTTTATCGAAGTAACCGGATGAAGCTCCCATAAAGTGTATGAATGCATTCCTCTTTTGCCTCTTAATTTTTCATTTAAATGAACCCCGTCAAAAAACAATTGCCCTGTTACCTTCACATAAACGTTATGAATCATTACACTGCCTCTTTTGCTTGGTTCCTTTCCTTTGAGCAGCTTTTCCCGGATAATTTTCCTGACATTCGTACATTCCTTTTTTAATGTTGAGTCAAATATAAAACCGGGATAGGGAACTTCTACTATAAAGCATGAATCTTTGCTTCCGGGTGAAGAAGTAAGCTGAATATGGTAATCACCATCCCTGTGGTTTTTAGAATCGTCTTCAAGTGCAACCAGCTTCAGCCAGGCAGTTGTGGTAATTATATCTCCTTCCTTCAGGTTACCGGGCTTAACTTTTATTGGAATTCGTTTATCATTGTATTCTTCTATGTATTTGGAGATTGGATTTTTCAAAACAAGCAAATCTTCTATTGAAACATGTTTTTTTACAGCCTTACCCGGGATTGATGTTTTAATACTCCACCTGTCAACTCCCGGATTATAATTTTTAGTCTGGGAAAAAATGAAAGCTGAGAATAAAAAAAACAAGCTGAGAAATATGAAAGAGAATTTATTATCAGTTGTCATCGTAATACCTCAAATAGATTGCAGAAAAATATGCTTACTTTTTTTAAGGATATTTATTGAAAAGCACAGGATAAAATTTAATTTATGATGGACAGTTAAAATGAAATTGAATAAGGACGATATTGGTGGAAAAATAATTTCTATTCTTATAAAAGCAATGTATCCCGGAAATATAATCAGGTGCATGGATTTCTTTGACCAGAGCTTTATTAAGGATACTGTAACCTCTCCCGAAGAAAAAGAACAACCTGCCCCTTAAGTAAACAAAAAAAGGGATAGGAGGGTGTTCCCTTTTTAATTTGTTCTAAATAATTATTGTAATCATAATTAATAAAGGATAATTTTTTCCCGCTTATATAACATTTGCTATAGCCCACTATTATGTTAACTGTTACCATTGTTCAACTATCAAGCCAGAATAATGGTTTTCTCCTGGCGCTTCAGCTCCCTTTTTTAATTATTAATCAAGTTACCATTAAATCTGCAATTGGTTACTTCTCAAAAATTTCAATAACTTCACAATTAAAATTATTGGACATTTAATAATCAACAACTCTGAATGGCTAATATGAATAATGTCAGCAATCACCCCACAATCAGCATAGATGAAATAGTACGCCCAACCCGAGTTGAAGTCAATTTGAAGCTGCTGAAAGAAAACTACCTGCAAATAAAAAAATATGCTGCACCAGTTATGGTAATGCCGATACTCAAGGCTAATGCTTATGGACATGGTCTGGTAAGGATCGCACAATTTTATCAGGAAATGAATGTTGATTACCTTGGAGTTGCAGTAGTTGAAGAAGGTATTTTGTTAAGACAATTTGGAATAAATATTCCTATACTCGTTTTAGGCGGAGTATGGGGAAACCAGATTCCTCTTTTTCTAAAAAATGATCTGGCAATAACTGCTTCTTCTATTGATAAGCTGAAACAAATAGAAGAGACGGCAAAACAGCTAAAGATAAAAGCTAAAGTTCATTTAAAGATTGATACAGGAATGGAACGTCTCGGCGTTCATTATTACAATGCCGAAAAGTTTTTAACGGAAGCCTATAAGCTTAAACACGTTTCTGTTGAAGGTATTTATTCCCACTTTGCAAATGCTGATTCTACCGATTTAACTCATACAAAACTTCAGTTTGAAAGATTTTCAGAAGTGCTTTCATTCTTTGATAAATATTCAATTAAACCACCTGTAAGGCACATTGCTAATTCCGGTGCAGTTCTCCAATTCCCTGAAGCTAATCTCGATATGATAAGACCGGGGATATTGCTGTACGGAGTTTATCCCTCAAAAGAAATAAAGAAAACTATAAATGTTAAGCCAATTTTAACCTGGAAATCATTTGTGGTTTATTTTAAAGTAATAACGCCGAATCATCCTGTTGGTTACGGTTTAACCTGGCAGACGGATCATAATGTAAGAGCGGTAACTGTTCCCGTTGGTTACGGCGATGGTTACTTCAGAAGTATGAGTGGAAAAGCGAAAGTGATTATCAGGGGAGAAAGGTATCCGGTTATAGGAACCATATCAATGGATCAGATTATTGTCAATATTGAACAGGGCACTGCTTATAACGGTGATGAAGTAATTCTCCTTGGCAGTGATGGTAAAAACAAAATTTCTGCTGAAGACCTTGCAGAATGGGCAGGAACAATTCCTTATGAAATACTGACTAATATAAATACGAGAGTTCCACGGATCTATATAAATAAATAAAACTACGTACATTATTCAAATTCTTTTATTCAAAGTGACTTATTCTTTAACCTCTTCCCAATTTATTTTGATCTCCATGAATAAAGTATAAGATTTATGTATAGCCCATAATCCTATTGGTGAATGTCTTGTTCGTCACAAGTGCCGAACACTGAATGCATCATTTGAATTTATCACCGAACGGTAACTGCTTGTCACGACTTATGTATGGTTTCATCAGGTTTATGCACCTCTAAGATAACTTTTATTTATATTTAAAAAGCACTGGGAGATTATGAAATCATTTAAGCGTTCATGAAAAATTCTTGAGGTGATTTTGCCTGTTTCTTTTAAGGATATTTATCATCTATATAATCTCTTAGAAAATACGGTTCCATACCTCATTTAAATAAAATTATCTTGTAACCGCTTCCAGTGATATCCCTGCATATTCATTGTTCTCAATTTCATGATAATTTATATATCTGGATCATCCACAAGTATTATTCAATATAAAATTTGATACATTAATTATCATTTCAGATTCGACTGTTTTTCCCATTTATGTATAGCCGGGATAAAATTTTGCTTAATTTTAAGACATTTAATGCAGTCTTCATCACAATCCTGCTCCGATTGACCTTTTATCATTTTATAATCTTTTGACAACGTCTTCATTAGATCTATTTTAAGAAGGAAATATTATTTTCTCCGGTTCAATATCTAGCTCTTACCGCAATTTCAGGGTAAATAATTGATTTTGAAACTGAATCAATGTTCCTTATAAATCTTGGTTGTATTATAATAACCGGATGAATCTTTAACTTTAATCCTAATAATATTTGACTTGGGGAGTCATCATTCCTGATATGTGTAAAATGCGGCGGACAATTATTTTGCACACTGTCCGGATATACAATTCTTGGGTTTAAAGTAGCTGTTTGTATATTTCTTTGACAGGCTATCAAGTCCTCTGATCGGTATCCTATCAACTGACCAGGGCCGGGTAGAATCAGGCTTTGGCAAATTTATTTGTTGATCTAATACTTTAACATCAAGAGTTGTATCCTTATCCAATTTAAAATTTACAAATGCAGTCTTGGAATCTTTAATTGTTATCTTCGATTTTATTTTGTAAGTGTATCCAATATATGAAACCCTAACATCGTATGTTCCTGCCGGGATAAACCTGATTTCGAAATACCCATTTATATCTGTTGCTGCACCCAATGTTGTATTTAATAGAATTACATTAGCCCCGATCAGTGGTTCAAGAGTCATTTTATCTTTTACAACTCCTGAAACTTTGCCGTTAGCAAAAGCAATTAAAGAAGTAAATAGAATAATAAAAAATGTGATTGAAAAAAGTTGAGGCAACTAATTTGATTTGTCTCTCCATAAGTTTTCCCTTTTTATTTACTATTAAGATAATGCAAAAACTAACTTTTATTTTGCATTAAATAAAATGAAATAAGTTATTATAAGCAAGAATTTTTATTTTAGTTCACACCGGAAAGTTATTTACAATTAACTGAGTTTCCATAAATCAAAATCTATCCGTATATTTTTTACAATCTTTTCCGGAATAACGAATGAGGTGTATTATGAAAAAGGTTTACAATTTTTCCCTAGTAATTTTATTGATTTTAAGTGATGGATTGTTTTCATTCAATCTGAATGCTCAAACCAAACCGGCAAACAATTTAAATGATAAACAAATATTAGTCTTCCCTTCCGATCAGCCTTTTGCTTCTTACTGGTTTCCGCTTGATCTGTTAAATTGGAATCCCACCACTGATCCTGATGCACCATACAATAAGTCCGGTGTTGCATTAAAAGATAAATACGTTGATAGTGTTACAATTGTAAATTCAAATGCAAGAGTAAATGAAGCAAGAGTAAATCCGTTAGCAGCTTTTGCTCCTACGAGCGATAATCCTTCACAAGGTTCATCAAATATTAACTATTATTCATTTAGCTTCTGGCAGTATATTAATCAAATGGTGTTCTGGGGAGGTTCTGCCGGTGAAGGACTGATACTTGCACCTAATCCTACATTAATAGATGCCGCACATAGAAACGGTGTAAAAATCTTTGGAAATATTTTTTTCCCGCCAACTGTTTACGGCGGACAGTTTCAGTGGGTAAATGATTTTCTGCAGAAGAGCGGAAATACTTTTCCGGTAGCAGATAAATTAATTGAAGCTGCTGAGTATTACGGTTTTGATGGATGGTTTATTAACCAGGAAACTGCCGGCGGTAACTCACAAACTGCAATCGATATGAGAGAATTTATGATCTACTTCCAGCAGCATTCCAACCTTGAAATTGAATGGTATGATGCGATGACAGAAACCGGAAGCATTGCCTGGCAAAATCAACTCGACTCTCAGAATGACTGGTTCTTTCAATATGGTGATACTCTTGTTTCTCAAACAATGTTTTTAAATTTTTCATGGTCTGCATCCGGATTAAACAGCTCAAGAGCACTTGCACAAAGCTTAGGCAGAAGTGAGTACGATTTATTTGCCGGAATTGATGTTGAGGCTAATGGCTATAATTCAAATGTTAATTGGTCGGGACTTTTTCCATCGAATCTTCCCCACGTTATGTCACTTGGAGTTTACAGACCCGACTGGTGTTATAATTCTTCCACAAGTTTAACAGACTATTACAATCGTTCAAGTATATTCTGGGTTGGCTGGAACCATGATCCCAGTAATACAAATACAACTAATAGCTGGAAAGGAATTGCAAATTATATTCCTGCATTCACTCCTATAACCAATGTCCCGTTTGTCACTAATTTTTGTACAGGACAAGGACACGATTTTTACATTGACAGTGAGAAATTATCTTATCCTGATTCATTAGGAAACGGGTGGAATAATCTTTCACTGCAGGATGTTCTGCCTACATGGCGATGGATAGTACAAAGTTCAGGAACTAAACTGACTCCCGAATTTGATTTTACCGACGGATACTATGGAGGGAATTGTCTGAAAATTTCCGGCGATCTATCAGTGATAATTTGATAAAGCTTTATAAAGCACACTGCCCTGTTTCTTCGGACACTAAAGTTGAAGTCGCTTTTCAAACAGGAAGTATTGGAGCAACCAATATGAAAATCGGATTTGCTTTTGAAAGTGATCCTTCATCTTTTAATTATTTCGATGCAGGAACCACAACTACTTCAGATTGGAATTTAAAAACATTTGATATCGGTTCTTACAGCGGGCAGACAATTGATGAGATTGCACTTTTCTTTACCGGCGGGTTCGGAAGTGGTTATGAAATAAAAATCGGAAGGATTGGAATTTATAACGGCTCAGTGCAAACACCAAATCCCCCTACAAACCTTTATGTGGAAAATAAAACCGATGAATCAGGTTATGTAACCTTAAGGTTAAGATGGGATCATTCTACAAGTCCAACTTATTACTATAATGTCTTCCGAAGAAACCCTGACAGCTCGTTAACTTATCTCGGCGGAACAGCAAACAATGCATACTTTGTTCCTTTTATTAAATATGAAACGGGAGATAGCGTGGTTCCGGTTTTAGTTCAAACTGTCGGAAATGATTTTGGAGAATCTTCATTTGCTGAAACATCATTCCAATGGTTTTCACCACCGGGGACAGCTTCCAATCCTTACCCCGCTGATGGAGATACTTTATCTGTCCGAAATACTACACTGGGATGGACACCCGGTAACGGAGCAACTTCAAATGATGTATACCTGGGAACTACAAATCCACCTTCATTTATAACTAATGTAACATCGAATGCTTATTACACAGGGATACTTACGCCGAATACAAAATACTATTGGCGGATCGATTGTAAAAATCAATACTATACGACAACAGGAACAGTATGGAGTTTTACTACCGGTACTTCAATAACTGATACAAATGATTACGCTTTACAATTTGATGGAACTGATGATCTGCTTGACTGCGGGAACGACAGCTCATTGCAGATTACAGGAAATCAAATCACTCTCGAAGCATGGATAAACGTGAATGAATTTAAAAGTCAGCCGTATGCGGGAAGTGTAATTGTAAAAGACCAGGGATCGAATAGTTCGGGATATATGATAAGATGCGGAGGAAACGGAATCATTAATTTTAATATCGGGAATGGAAGCTGGCATGAAATCAATACTCCTGAAAATGCAGTTCAATTAAATAACTGGACTCATGTTGCAGTAACCTATGACGGAACACAAATGAAAATTTATATTGACGGCAATCTTGAAGCCGAAAATAATATTACAACAACGATAGGAAATGCTAATACCAGTGATTTACTTGTTGGTGAGTCACCCGGTTATCCCGGAAGAGTATTTGACGGAAAAATTGATGAGGTGAGAATCTGGGATATAGCGCGAACACAGCAGCAGATTCAGAGTACAATGAATACTACATTATCCCCCAAATATTATACAACCCCTGACAGCGGTTTAGTTGGCTACTGGAAACTTGATGAAGGCACAGGACAAACTGCACAGGATTTATCATACTTCAGTAATAATGCAACACTTGGTACATCACCAAATCCAGATGCAAGCGATCCAATATGGGTTCCGGCAAACATTTTAATACTTGGAGTAAAAGACGGAAATAATAAAAACCTGATCCCAAATGATTACAAACTTTCACAGAACTATCCGAATCCATTTAATCCCTCAACCACTATTGAATATTCTATTCCGACTGCAGGAACTTCATTAATGAAGTTCGTACAATTAAAAATTTACGACATTCTTGGAAGAGAAGTTGCAACATTAGTTAATGAAGAAAAACCTGCAGGAAAATATTCTGTTAACTTTGATGCTTCTAAGCTAAGCAGCGGAATTTATTTCTACAGGATTAAAGCCGGCAGTTTTATTTCAGTTAAGAAGATGATCCTGATGAAATAGCGGCGAGCATTAAATAAGGATTTTCAGAAAGATTTAAATAAATCATTCCTGTCCAAAATGATCTCGGCTGTAACAACGATTCATTCAGCTAATAAAATGATAGCATATCAGATGATATGATTTATTGCCAACCGCTCCTCAAAAGTTGAGTCCTGACAGGACGAAATCCCCTTTATGGAAATTGCCTGCCTGCCGCCAAGGCAGGTTAAGAAAAAATTACTGAATTGAGCGGTTATCCCGACACTTCAGTTTACTTCTGGTCGGGATAAAAGATAAATACTGTCTGAGGACTCCCCGTATACTATGAAAAAAAAATCGGCGGGAGTCCGAGTTTATTTATCTTAGCCAAATGGAGTAATTTTTTCAGCAATTATTTTGCAGAGCATGCTTCTTCCTGCCTGCCGGCAGGCAGGTGGTTACTTTTCTTACACTAAGAAAAGTAAAGGGAAAAGATAAGAGAGATTAAAACTTGGAAAAACAAAATTCCTTTATATTTTTTCTTGAAATCAGGTTTTTCCTATTTATAAAAAATAATTTAGACAGTTGTGAAATAAATAATATTTTAATTATTAATTAAAACAGAACTCTTGTTTTTAAATAAAAAAATTAAGATGTTCACCCATTCAATTTTACGTCTACAACTTAAGACCGGCAGAGGGATCTTAGCTTTCCGCTGGTATCAATACTTCTTTCTATCTGCTTAAGGGTAGACACCGCTTCGTTCTGCGTTTACATTTTTCATACTATAGAATCTATCCGGCAGTCGGGGACAATTAAAAATAATCTATCAATAATTATTTAATAAAGGTGATTCATGAAGCTGAAGTATATACTTTTATTTTTATTAACCGCAGCCTGTGCACTCCATCCCCAGGTGGTTCCACTATGGACTAAATTTTATGACGGACCGACAAACCGGAGTGACATTGCCTATGCTGTTGCATCTGATCACGATGGGAATATTTATGTTACCGGTACAGTTTTTAATATAACTGCAAGAGGAATAGATTGCGGTACAATTAAATATAATTCCTCCGGGGATGAGCAGTGGGTGAGATTATTTAATGGTCCGTACAGCAGTGATGATCGCGGGAGAGATATAGCTGTTGATGATTCAGGCAATGTATATGTAACCGGTGAAACCGCAAACAGTCCGTATTATGATTGTTTTATAATAAAGTATAATTCAAACGGAGATAGTTTATGGACGGCAATAAGATCTCAGGGTGAAGGTAAAAGAATAAAAATTGATTCACATGGCTTCATTTATGTAGCAGGTTATACATCAATCAACTCTTTAGAAGACGTCCTGGTTATAAAATATAATTCATCTGGAGATAAACTCTGGGAGAGAACTTTTGACGGATCCAATTTTGGTCCTGATTACGGAAGAAGCCTTGATGTTGATACTGCAGGAAACGTTTATGTAACAGGTGTCGTCCGTGACACCGCCGGAACAATTGCCCTGTTCAAATATTCTCCTGGCGGAGATTTGCTTTGGAGTACTTTTTACGCAACCCCCGACCCTCCTAATTTTGACGATGCACAGGATATAGTTGTTGATGATTCCGGTTATATCTACGTGTGTGGTTCAACAGGTTCACTGGCAATCGGTCGCCCGGTATTCTCTGTTATAAAATATAATCAGGATGGTTCGATAGCCTGGATAGATAAAGTACCTTCGGACAGTACCGGTGATGCATGGAGAATGAAAAAGAAAAACGGCTTTATTTATGTAACAGGCTATTCTGCATTTTCATCAAAAAATAATGATTATATAACTGCTAAATACAATTCATCCGGAAGATTATGGACCGTTCAATATGATGGATATTCTCATTCTGATAAGGCAAGCAACCTCGAAGTTGATAATGACGGAAATGTTTATGTCACCGGCGGAAGTATTGGTCAAACTAATTTGTGGGAGGATTTAACTACCATAAAATATGATTCGGACGGAAACCAAAAATGGGTTGCAAGATATAATGATCCTTTAGACTTGCTTGATTACGGTTATGGGATTACGTTAGATAATAACAGCGACGCTATTGTTTGCGGTCAAACTATTAATAATAATACTGATTTAGATGATTTTATTACAATAAAATACTCGCATATTACAGGTGTAGCAGTAACCGCCGTCTCTGCCCCTGATGCATACAAACTTTCTCAGAACTACCCGAACCCGTTTAACCCTGCAACTACCATAAAATATTCTATTCCCGGTCTATCTTTTGTCACTTTAAAGGTATATGATCTACTGGGAAGAGAAATAAAAACATTAGTTAATGAAGAAAAGCCGGCAGGAAAATATTCTGTAAGCCTTGATGCTTCCAAATTTAGCAGCGGGATTTATTTTTATCAATTACGTGTCTCGGCTTTGCAAAGCAAAGACCGAAAAGCCGGAAATTTTACTTCAGTTAAAAAAATGATATTGCTGAGATAAAGTTATGTTCAAATATAAAATTTATTCTGCTCCTTAGTTCAAGCAGACTGCCGATAGAATTTGATTTTTTATTTCATTTTCCCTTAGGAAGTATATCAAATTACCGGAGACTATATGAAAAAATATTTACTGATCCCTCTATTGTTATTTTTGATTGTTTTATCTGCTAATGCACAAGAGTTCTGGTCGCCGACAGGAAATTTATCCGGTAATGATTTTGTCCCGGCGATTGAGTGCGATTCGATTGGAACCCTGGTAGCATACAGCCATAATGTGGGGATTTTCAGATCAACAAACGATGGCGATCAATGGAGCTTAACGGGTATTACAAATCAAAGAGTTTCTACTATTAAAGCTTCTCACGATGGGAAAATTTTTGCCATCTGCAATACTACATCAGGAGTATACATTCAGCTTTCAACCGATGAGGGTTTAACATGGAATATTGTTTATTCTTCCTCCCGGCCAAATAATTATTTCTCGGGCAGCGGAATGGCATTTATCAACAGCAGCACAATTGTAGCAGTAATTTCATTTACTTTAGGCCCAACTATTGGGGACATTGGTGTGGAAATTGTCCGGTCAACAAATGGTGGTTTTAATTGGCAGTTGCTAAATGTGTCAACCGGATGGGGTGGTGCAGAAGACCTGGCAAGGTTAGCCGATGGAAGGATAATAGTTACTACAGATCTCAGCGGACTTTCATATTCTTCTGATAATGGAAGCAGCTGGAATATCCTGTCAAGTTTCCCGCCAGTTTTTACAAACTTTATTAAAACCGATTCCCAGGGTAATATTTTTGTGGGAACAAGTACGGCAGCGAGTTTTACTAATTTACTTTTTCGATCTACTGACAATGGCGTAAGCTGGCAGGGGGCGGGATTATTGGGCGGACAGGATGGAGGAGAAATTGAAGCGTTATACACAGATTATCAGGATAGGGTTTATGCTTCTGTTGTTACATTTAATCCTGATGTATCTACCGTCTATCGTTCTCCTGATGCCGGGAATACCTGGGAAGAACTCAACAGCGGGTTGCCTGTTTCTGAGGTTGTTTATTCATTAACAGGAAATCAACAGGATATTATTTTTGCCGGAACCGGGAGCAGTGGAGTTTATAAAGGTTCTGATATTACCCCTATTAATCTGGAATCATTTACAGCAATGAATAATGGGAATGACATAATATTAAAATGGAGAACAGCAACTGAAACCAATAACTCGGGGTTTGAAGTTCAAAGATTGCTGCTAAATATTGATTCTCTATATCGTGAAGATGATGAACCAGGGGAGGACTGGATGAATATTGATTTCGTAAAAGGAAACGGTACGATCAGTAAGCCGCAAGATTATTTATTTCAGGATAAAAATTTACGAGGCGAGAGTTACCGTTACAGGTTAAAACAAATAAATTTTGACGGGTCTTTTGAATACTCAAAAACCATAACAGTAAAAGTGGACGCACCTTTGGAATTTGTACTTTATCAGAATTATCCTAATCCTTTCAATCCCACAACTACTTTGAGATATTCAATTCCCAAACAGTCTTTTGTATCTTTAAAAGTATACGATATTCTCGGAAAAGAAATCCAAACGCTGGTGAATGAGGAAAAACCGGCAGGTGTTTATGAGCTAAACTGGAAGGCGGCTAACCTGCCAAGCGGAATATATATTTATAAACTTAAAACGGGAAATTTCATTTCTCTTAAGAAGATGGTATTGTTGAAATAAAATTAATATTCAACTTCAGGCACAAATTAACCGACCATTTACTATCTTAATTTCCTTCTTGAAAACAAGATAATATATATTTAAGTTTAACAATATTAATATGTGTTAATATAGGGGAGATATGAAAATATCTTTATTGATCAGTTCTATTGAAATAGGAGAGCTTTCTAAAAGAAATTCTTTTCTTTTGCTTACAAAAAATATCTTGCCTCAAATAGATCTTCAATTATTGCTGATTCTATTCATTCTTTCTAAAATTAATTTTTTAATTACATTATTTCACAATAAATACAAAAGGGAGACAAATGAAAAATTTCATTTTTTCATTCGTGGGAATATTTATAATCAGCTGCTCTTTTTTATTTTCTCAAACACCCGATAAAAAAGATTCCATCTCGGGACAGCCTTCAAATACAAGGCTCAATTTAAATAACATTTCTTCAGCGTTTTATAATAATGGAATGTCTGATATTAATCCCGATATGAATTCTGGTTTCTTCTACCCGAAAGGCAGGGGGAAAAATGCAATATATGCTTCAGGATTATTATGGGGATTATTGACTTCCGGCAATCCTTCATTACGCGTAAACGGTTCAACATATGGATCCGGATTGCAGGGAGGTAAAATAATTTCTCCAGGCGTACCTGAAGATCCGAATCTGCCGCATGTACGTATTTACAGGATAAGACCTGATGTTTATCCCGGTGGTCCTCCTGTCAATCTTTCAGTCGAAATTGCGGACGAAGGTAAAACAGAAGCAGAAATAAGGGCTCAGTACGAGCTTGATTGGAATGAATGGAGAGCAATTGACGGTGCTCCATTTAAAGACGTAAATGCTAACGGAACTTATGAGCCTTCAATTGATATTCCCGGTGTTGATGGTGCTGCTCAGACAATTTGGTTTGTTGCCAATGATCTTAGTGGGTATGAATTATATGGATCACCACCTGTTGGAATTGAAGTGCAGGAAACTATATGGGATTATAAAAATGTGGGATTCCTTGATAATCTTTTTTTCAGAAAGTACAAACTCATCAATAAAAGCACTTCTGTTTTCGACAGTATGTATATTTCAATGTGGTCAGATGTTGTTCTTGGTAATCCGCAAGATAATTTTGCCGGCTGTGATACTTTGCTGAATCTTGTTTATTCATATAATGGAAGTGACGACGATGCATCTTATAACCCGTTACCCCCACCTGCAGTTGGATTCAAACTGATTAAAGGACCATTAGGTTTAAATGGCGTTCACTTACCGATGACAGGAGTTTACTGTTTATCAAATTATCCGGGATGGGAATGGATTGAACCACCATTAATTGCTTATGCTGGTTCTGTTATCTTCTATGGTTTCTTTCAGGGACTAAGTTCCTTTCCAGGTGGTAGACATTTGGTTAATGCTGTAACAGGACTGGAAACCACTTATGCTTTCTCAGGCGATCCTCTAACTGGTGCAGGATGGATAGACGGTTATTTATTTCCTGCAGGTGAAAGACACATCGGACTTGTTTCCGGACCAATTCAAATGGCTGCAGGGGATACCCAGGAAGTAGTAATTGCAGAAATTGCCGGCTTGGGTTCAGACAGGCTTAATTCATTTAAGAGCGTTAAATATTATTCTGCTCTCGCACAGGATGTTTATGAAAACGGGCTTGAAATTAATTATTCCCCTGAACCGACTGTACCGGAAGTCGCAATAAATGATACCGGATGGGTAATGAAATTTGACTGGGGGCAGAATGTACCGCTGATTGAGCAAATCGAAAACTTTGACCAGGATGGTTACCATTTTGAAGGATATAATGTTTATCAATTACCTTCCCCTGAACCAATATTCGAAAGTGCTGTTAAGGCAGCAACTTTTGATAAGATAGATGGAGTTACTTCCATTCCGGGAATTATTATGGATCCTGAAACAGGGTTGCCTGTTAATGGAAATTTGCAGAATGGTACAGACTCGGGAATTCAAAGGGAATTCAGTACAAGACATGACTACATAAATAATACTACAATGGTAATAGGAAAAAAATATTATTTTGCTGTTACTGCTTATACTTATAATCCCGATCCGCAGGCTGTTCCCCGAAGTTCCGAAAGTAGATTGCAGACTTTTGAAGTTGAGTATATGAGCGGTACATCCGGGGCAAATTACGGCGACACAACCCTTGTCCAGCACTCCGTTGGAGATGCAGATGGAACTATAAATGTTACTGTGGCTAACCCCGCTCAGCTTACAGGTAATGATTATGAGGTTTATTTCGCTGATCAAACTTATTACCGTAATGAAAATGGTGAATGGATACCAATAGGCGGAAAGAACAAAGGCAGACAAGGTGAAACTGATGATCTCACCGGCTCATCTCTTGAAGGTGCCGCTGTCTATGGTAGTTCAGCCGGAATCATTGAACTCAAATTTATAACAGATATTGTCGATATTGTGACATATGATTGGGCTGATGGTGTAAAGATTACATTTCCTCCCTCTGTATCTATAATAAGCGCGTTACCCTGCATATCAAATAATGACGGAAGCTGGATCTTCCCGCTTATAAACCATACCGATAATACTGTCTTTTATGGAAATAACAATCAGACAGCAAACGGTGTCTTCGCAGGAGGAGAAGAAATGACCATAAATGTTTCATCATTTACTCCCCCTCTTGCGGTTGATTATATCATCTATGATGATAATTATGGGGGTACTTATCAAAATGCCGAGGGAACTGATACTATTCATACAATAGGCTACGCATTTAAAACTCAGCACGAGTGGAATCTAAGAAATCTTACTACCCTGGATACACTTCTCAAGTCGCAGACAGTAATAAATGGTTATGATCTTTATTCAAAACAATACGTTGGCGCCCCGGTTGCGGAGGGATTAAAAATAGATCCTGATATATCATATGATGGCCCAAATACCATAGGCAGCCTTAAATTGAATGGAGAACCCTTAGAAGTAAATGATCAAAATGCTGATTATACTATAACGGATTTTACATTTTATGGATTTGATCCTGCTACTGCGGAAAATACTTTAAACGTATATGGTGGTGCCGGCGGAACAACAAATATTCTCGATTTGCAGCAGGATTATCAGTTAAAATGGACAGGCATTCTTGCCGATACAATAATAAATGGTATTTCTATTACAATTACTCACTCCGGCGGACAATTGGTTACTTTGTTTGGTGCAAGCTTATATTCGCTAGCAGATCATCCGCTTAATCCAAATCCCGGTGTGGATGAACCATTTACAATCAGAGTTCCATTTGAAGTATGGAACACAAATAAGAATGAACAGGTTAATGCTTTGTTCTGGGATAGATCGGGCAATCCAACCATAGGCGGTATGGTATGGAATACAGAGAACCGCGAATATCTCTGGTGTGTAAATACACAATACAATAATAATGTTATAGATCCGACCTCAACAATTGTAGGTGACAGTGCTACCTGGAATTGGGTAATATATAAATCTCTTTTTGCATACGGCGATGTAATCGATATTAAATATAATAATCCGGTAAGACCTGGTATCGATTTATATTCATTTCATTCTCCGGATCAGGTTAATTCCGTTAAAGATGTACCGATGATAAAAGATTATGCCTTAAGTCATAATTTCCCCAATCCCTTTAATCCAAGTACAAATATTATCTACAAAATTCCAAAAGCAGGAAATGTAGAACTTAAAGTTTATGATATTCTTGGAAGAGAAGTTGCCGTTCTGGTTAACGGACATAAGAATGCAGGAAATTATACTGTCAACTTCAATGCAGGCAGGTTTGCAAGCGGTGTATATTTTTACAGATTAATATCAGGTAATTTTGTTTCAGTTAAGAAAATGCTGTTATTGAAATAAGGAAGATTTTCCTAATAGTAAATAATTCACCTGAACTCAAACATAATAGGCGGCACTTTTTCAAATGATGCCGCCCTTTTATTTTTTGAAATTAGTTTGCTGCAAGTCCCGCTGCATGATCAGGTAAACCGGTAATTGTCTGTATAGAAGTAAGGTGGCCGTTAAATCTGTTTATCCTGAAAACACTAATCGTATGTGTTCCTGCACCAAGAGCATATAAATATTTTGAAAAACCGGCTAACGCCATATCAATTGGTGATGAACCCTCCCCGGTACTTCCGGTATTTCCGCCGTCATTAAATAAAGTTATACTTCCGTTAAAATGAATTTTATACCCTGAAATATTACCTGTTCCTGTATTTGTTGTATAGGTGAATCTTCCATCATTTGTTACAACAACCCAGCAGGGTGCTGTTTGATTATTTACGACAGGACCTGAAATTAGATTTATCCCGTTGTAGCCAACTCTGTAAGACGACATTGCTCCCGCACCCGCATTACCACCGTAAGCATCGGAAACAATTAAACGACCCCATAAATCGAATTCAAATCCAAATGGCGTATCACCAACTGAGGGTTGGGAATTTGGTCCATTCGCAATTCCCTGATGATTTACCATATAAGTATCAATAAGGTTTGTCATTTTTTCTGTAACTACCAGGAATCTTCCATTAGGGCTGAATTCAACTTGTGCTGGTCCGACTCCTGTTCCGCTTAAAGGTCTTGTTGAGCCGGAAATTTGGGATATATTGCCATTACCATGAATTTTAAATCCCGTAATATTTTCATCACCACCGGCATTCAATACATATAAAATATTACGATGGACTGTTAAGCTTATCGGACGCGTTCCACCCGAGGGCTGCTGATCCACCATAGTTACATTATTATTCTGGAATTTTAAGACCGAGATATCATTACTTCCGGCATTTACGGCAAAGATATATCTTCCGGCGAGAACTACTGCACCCTGCGAACCTAAACCATCACCACTACCCATCCCGCCGGTTGGATATGACCCTGTGTATGTTAAGTTTCCATCGTTCGATCTGGAATAAACTACAATTGCATTTCCTGAAGCGTCATTAGATTCAGTTATGACAACCGGAACTCCTCCGTGAAATCCCCAGTCAGCTTTATCCAATATTGAATTATTATCCTGAGGATCAACGTTAGTCGGTATATCATTCTTCTGACAGCCTGTAAAAATTATAACGAACAAAATCAAAAATGCTGATAAGAACTTTAAATATTTCATAAGTACTCCATTGTTAATTGTTAAATTCTGTGCACCCGTAAATCTGTTATATGATTATCACAGGAGAATCACGGGAGTTTAATTTTTTTAAAACTGTGATTTATAATTTTGGGGCAGAAATAAAAATTTTATTGTGTTAGTCACTAAAGGTTCTTATGTTTAAATAAAATTTTTCAAATATAATCCGGGACTTCCTGATGCACTTATTTACTGATAAAATCAAAAACTCACCAAAAATTAAATTACTTCTTCCTGTTACTGCAATTATATCTTTTCTTTTTCTTGGATGGGGACAGGTTGGACATCATATAATTAATTATAATACTATCCTTTCAGCTTACCCGGAACTGGAATTCTTTAATACGTGGGCAGATTCTCTTGCGGCTCATGCCTCCGATGCAGATTACAGAAAATCGTGGGACCCCGATGAAGCACCAAGACATTATATTGATATAGATAATTATCCTGAATTTATTGCAACGGGAACAATACCACAAAGTTTTGATTCATTGGTTGCAATTCACGGATTATCATTCGTAATGGATCAGGGAATACTCCCCTGGGCAATAATAAATACTGCAGATTCTCTCGAATTAGCTTTTGAAAATAACGATATGCATCATGCAATGCTGAAAGCTGCAGATTTAGGTCACTATATTGCCGACTCACATCAGCCTTTACATATAACAAGAAATTATGACGGACAGTATACAAATCAAAACGGGGTTCACTCAAGATATGAAACCCATATGATTGATGATTTCCAGAATGAGATAGTTTATGACGGAGACAGTCTTCAGTATATAGATAATATGCCTGATTTCGTTTTTAATATGATTTATGACAATTATCAGTACGTTGATTCAGTATTATATGCAGACTCGGTTGCGCAGGCATTTGCAGGCAACCACAACAGCACTACCTATTATAATAAATTCTGGGAATTAGCTAAGAACTTTACTATTGGTTTATTCAAAAAAGCTTCATACAGAATAGCCTGTGTAATTTATACTGAATGGATTAATGCCGGTGGACAGCCAACAGGGTTGACCTATAATAACAGTACTTCCCTCTCCCAATTTAAATTATACCAGAATTATCCTAATCCGTTTAATCCCGAAACAATTATTAATTATCAATTATCAATTAATAATTTCGTTACATTAAAGATATATGATGTATTGGGAAACGAAGTTGAAACTTTAATTAATGAATATAAGAATGCTGGTGAATACAAGGTTAATTTTGATGCGGGTAATTTGCCGAGCGGAGTATATATTTATCGCCTCACATCAGGAAATTTTTCTGCCTCGAAAAAACTAATCCTGATTAAGTAAATTCCAACTAATTCAAGCTTTGGCTGCAAATTTCCGGGAGATTCCATATGAAACGTTGGAATAGCGTTCTGTTTGTATTTTATACATTATTTATTATACCCGCATCTCTATTTGTCCAGTTACCTCAGCCAGATCATATTTGACAAAATAAAAAACTTTTTTCAAGTTACATTTAATCCGGGCTTATGAGAAAAAACACAAATGAAATAAATTAGTTTTAAAAAAGCAATCATATAGTTATTATGAGGCTTAAATAATGGAGGTTCTTAATGAAAAAAGATTTACCGTTTGGTTGTTTTGTATTATTAATCATATTATGTTTTTCAACTTTTAACCTTGCTCAGAATAATTCCATCGCTACCGGTAAAGCACCCGGCTCGCATCATATCTCAAACTTTTCTAACATAAAAATATCCGATGGTATAATTACACCTTGTCGTTACGTATATTATTATGATGTGAATACTTCTATGATAGGAAGACTTTCTCTTGATGGCAGTTGTCCGGGAGGAGATCTTGCTTCCTGGACACCACCTTTTTTTGCAACGGGTGGGGTGCAGGGAGGAAACGGAAATTTTTATATTCTTGATGTAACACCTAAATTATGTCAACTTGATACAAGCAATGGTAATGTAACAATACTGGGACTGATCACAGGAACGGGAGCAGTTCCATTAAATGGAATTGCTTACGATGCTGTCAATGATTCTTATTACTTATGCGGCTATACAGGATCAGCAAATAATTTATATAAGCTCGATATTAACACTTTGACGGCAACACTTGTTTCCAACATCGGATCAACCGATAGTCCTGTTGTTACTATGGCAATCAATTCTAACGGGGTTGGTTATGCTTATGACCAGGTGCCCGAAAGTAATGCCTACACATTTGATCCTGTTTCCGGGGCATCTACTTTATTAGGTTCCCTGGGATTTAATGCCAATTATGCACAGGATATGGATATTGATATAGAAACCGGAATAATATACCTGGCAGCATATAACCTGGATTTTGGAGAAGGTGAACTGAGAACAATGGATCCAAATACCGGGATGACTACTTTATTATACCCTTTCGGAGATCAGATCTCGGTACTTGAATTTGATAATTTATATAGCACAACACCTGTGGAATTAACTTCATTTACTGCAGGTGTAAATCAGAATAACGTTGTTCTGAACTGGACAACTTCTACTGAAACAAATAATAAAGGTTTCGAAGTTGAAAGAAAATCAGTTGATGAACAATATCAGGATATTGCTTTTGTTAATGGATATGGAACTACAACGCAGCCGCACCAATACGGTTATATCGATAAAAATCCTGCAAATGCAAAGTATTTATACCGGTTAAAGCAAATTGATTTTGATGGAACATTTAAATACACTAAGCAAGTTGAAATTGATGTGGCTCTTCCTGTGAAGTTTTCTTTAGGTCAGAATTATCCTAACCCATTTAATCCCACGACAAAAATTGAATATTCAATTCCTTCCACTTCTCATATTACTCTGAAAGTATATGATGTTATTGGAAGAGAAGTAAAAACTTTGGTAGATGATGAAAGGCAGCCAGGGAACTATTCTGTTCAGTTTGATGCTGCTGATTTGCCAAGCGGAGTGTATTTTTATAAACTTAAAACCACGCCTGCCGGCGGGCAAGCAGGTATTTTTTCTGCCTCGAAAAAGCTAATTCTGATTAAGTAAGTCATAACCAGTGATATTAAAAAGTTCCGATTACTTAAAAAAAAATGCAAGTTACATTTAAAATAAATCCCGTTTCCAAAGATAGACGAGAAAATATTATTTTAATGTCAGATACTAATATTTAATAAAACCAGCAATATAAATTGCCCTCTTTATCATATTTTTTTGTCCAATTTGTTCCTGAAGGGGCGGTCTGGATTTTAAATTCTCCGGAAACAAGCGAAACCACAGAGTTAATATTATACGCAGAAAAACTAAACGCTCCGGATACATATCCTTCTGTCACATTCCAGTTGTAAATAATTATATCTGACTGCTGTCCCCGGCTGGTATACTCATTTTCAATTTTTATTACATCACCGGCGATAAAAGTTTTTCCAGCTTCACCCGAATCCAATTCTGTCACATTTGAGCCCTTGTTGCTAACTTTTATATTTATTTCGTTATAATTATTCAAACCTCCATATACACCCCGAATTATTAAAACAGAATCACCTACAATAAAAGCTATCCCTCCTCCTGACCAGTTTTCTCCATTAGTTAATCCATTAAAATACGTTTCACCTTCATAGAATGGATACTCTTGTGATGGATTTGTACCATCATTCTTACATCCATTCACTAGTAAAAAACATAAACACACTATAATTAACAGAATAGAATTTTTCATGTCTCCTCCTTTTAAATCCAGCTATTTTTTCTGAACAAGAATCAGAGCACTATAAAAGACGAGTTCCTTTTGAATAGTAAAATAAGTAAGCGGGAATAAACTTACAATAATAAAGTTTATTCATTTCCGAAAATTTTTATTAGGACCACCCTTTAGAATTTCACCAATTTGCAAATTTTCAAACCAATAAAAGATTACATCTATATTTCATTGTCTAATAGCTTTTTATAAAAAGAAATATTAATATCAGACTATCTTTAAATTCTTTACTCGTTTAGATTCATATTTAGAAAATCAAAAGGTTAGTTATGAATAAAAATCTGCATTATTCTATAATGATAAAAATAATATTAATAGTTGCTGTAATTATAATTATTTATCAGCCGATAACTTCAGCACAGGAAAATGATGATGCGGGGAGCTTTGCCAAAATAAATGGCGTAAATATCTGGTACCAGATTAAAGGTGAAGGCGAACCGGTTGTTTTAATTCCCGGCGGACCGGGAAATTCTCATTTATATTTTACTCCATGGTTTGATAAGCTTACAAAAAATTATAAGGTAATTTATTTCGATGGTTTCGGAAGAGGTAAATCTTCACGTGCAAAAAGTAAAGAAGAATATTCTTTCCAGCGTGACGTGGATGATCTTGAGGGATTGCGCAAGGCGCTTGGTTTCGATAAATGGAGCGTGCTCGGTCATTCGTATGGTGGAATGGTTGCACAGGCTTATGCAATCCAGCATCCTGATGCAGTTGATAAGCTGATTCTCTCAGATACATTTTACGACGCCGAGATGTGGCAGGAAAATGACGATAATTCAAATTATGAAATGAAAAACCAGGAACCTGAACAATGGGGAAAAGTAATGAAAATAAGAGAGGAGGGTTACCGCTCAAGTTCACCGGAACACGTAGAGGCATATAAAATTCCATCAGGGTTGTTGTATTTCTATAATCCTGAAAATGCAAAGAAAATGAGAAGTGATTCTCTAAGCCTGAACCTGGATGTTTATTACCAGATAGTTGGAGTAGATGGAGATTTTATAATTGGTGGAGATATTGGTAAGCTTGATTTCAGAAGAGATTTGAAGAACTTAAAAATGCCGATCCTGATTTTAGCCGGAAGATACGATAGAATTTCCGATCCGAGATTTGCAGTTAAGTATAAGATATATGCTCCGCAGACGGAGTTTGTTATGTTTGAAAAAAGCGGACACAATCCGTACGTGGAAGAACAGGATAAATATTTTAAAGTATTAAATGACTTTTTGAAAGGGAAGTAATTTATTTGCCACGAAGTCACCAAGGCACTTAAAAACAACACTTAGAGTTTTCGTGCCTTTGTAGCAATTTTAAAAAGCCAAATGTTCTGTGCGTTTAATTATTTCTTCCTGCAAATCAGAACCAAGATTCACAAAGTAATCGCTGTAGCCTGCTACACGAACAATCAGGTCCCTGTAATTCTCGGGTTCCTCTTGAGCTTTTCTTAAAACTTCTGCACTAACAACATTAAACTGTATATGATGTCCATCCAATTTAAAGTAAGCTCTTATAAGATAAAGAACCTTTTCCAAAACGGAATCATCACTTAATATCTGGGGAGTAAATTTCTGGTTAAGTAATGTTCCCCCTGTTCTTAAATGATCAATCTTTGCTGCAGATTTAAGAACTGCAGTTGGTCCTTTCCTATCCGCTCCCTGTACAGGGGAAATCCCTTCCGAAACAGGTTTGTTAGCAAGCCTGCCATCAGGGGTTGCACCAAGTACGCTTCCGAAATAAACATGAGAAGTAGTTGGAAGTAAATTGATTCTGAAATGTCCTCCCCTTGTATTTGGTCTTCCATCAACTGAATTAAAATAAACTTCAAATATTTCTTTTAAAATATCATCAGCATAATCATCATCGTTTCCATACTTTGGAGTTTCATCCATTACTAACTTTCTTATATTCTCATAACCTTCAAAATTATTTTCCAGAGCAGTGAGCAATTCTTTCATTCCAAATCTTTTCGTATCAAATACATTATATTTAATTGAAGTTAAGCAATCGGTTATTGTTCCCATTCCTACACCCTGGATGTATGAAGTATTATACCTTGCACCGCCGGCATTATAATCTTTACCTTTTTTAATACAGTCATCAATTAATATTGAAAGGAAAGGAGCTGGAAGATATTCAGCCCAGAGTTTTTCAACTATAATGTTCCCTTTTATTTTTATATCGATAAAATGATTAAGCTGATTTTTAAATGCTTCAAATAATTCTTCGTATGAATTAAATTTTGTTGGATCACCGGTTTTCAATCCTATCAGTTTTCCTGTCCGGGGATCAACTCCATTATACAGAGTTATTTCAAGCACTTTAGGAATATTGAAATAGCCTGTTAATATATAGCTCTCTTTTCCGAAAGCTCCTGTTTCAACGCAGCCGCTTGCACCTCCGTTCCTTGCATCAATAATTGATTTACCCTGCCGCAGCATTTCCTGTATAATAGAATCAGTGTTAAAAACAGAAGGCTGCCCGAATCCTGTTTTAATAATTTTTAATGCTCGTCTTAAAAACTGATCGGAATTTTTCTTACTAACCTGAACCATTGAACTTGGCTGAAGTATTCTCATCTCTTCAATTACATCAAGGATAAGATAAGTAAGTTCGTTAATCGCATCATTTCCTTCTTCCGTTAAGCCGCCTAGATTTATGAGACAAAAATCAGTGTATGTATTGCTTTCCTGTGCGGTAACACCAACCTTTGGTGGAGCCGGCTGGTTATGGAATTTAATCCAGAAAGATTGAAGCAGTTCTTTGGCTTTTTCTTCATTAAGAATTCCTTTTGCAATATCATTTTTATAAAAAGGATAAAGGTGTTGATCAAGCCTGCCGGGATTAAATGAATCCCATGTGTTAAGTTCAGTTATAACACCGATATGAACGAACCAATAATACTGCAATGCTTCGTGAAATGTCTGAGGAGCATTGGCAGGAACTCTGTTGCAAATCCCAGCCAGAATAAGCAGCTCGCTTTTTTTATCATTGTCTTTTTCTTTTTCTGCAAGTTGATACAAATATTTTGAATAACGTTGAGAAAAACTTATTAGCGCATCTGCAACTATTTTCATTCCTTTAAGTTCTTCACGCTTATCGAAGGCTTCGGGATCATTGAAGAAATCGAGATTACTTATGCTTTCATCAATATCATTTATAAAGTCTTTAAATCCTTTTTTGTAGATTTTATTATCAAGAACCGTATGTCCCGGTGCTCTCTGTTCCATAAACTCGGTAAAGATTCCTGCTTCGTAGGAATCGATCCATTCTTTATCAACTTCATTAAATATTCTGTCGCGGATTGATCTTCCTTTCCAGAATGGAATTATTTCTTTTTCCTGAACTCTTCCGGTTTTTTCATCAACCTTAAAAGAAATCTTTTCGCGTGAATTAAGGATCTCAAAATCCTGAAGGGAATGTGTACAAATTTCCGGGTAAGTAGGAGTTGCATGGGGAGATGGTCCTCTCTCACCAACAATTAATTCACCTTTATTAATACAAAGTGATTTATTCTCAAGCAAATGTTTAAATGCAAGTGCTCTTGAAACAGGAATTGAAACTCTATCAGCCTCTCCACTTTTATAAAACTCAGTCAGCAGCTTGGCTCTTTCAATTGATATCGATGGATGAGTGTGAAGTGTTTTTTCGCGAAGCTGTATTATTCTTTCATTCATTTTAACCTCTGACAGAAACCTCTAAGTCGAGATCTCCAAAGTAATTTTTTATTTCATTTAATTGCTCTTCATCCTGGGTTTTGAGATCACCGAGACGGGAAGGTTTGTTAAACCTTTTGTATTTGGATTTGGCGATTTCATTATAAGGAAGAAGATCTATCTTATTTATATTTTTTAATTTCATTATAAAGACAGCAAGATCCGATAAATTCTTTTCAGTATCGGTTATTCCCGGGATTAAAGGTATCCTGATAATTACCTTATCCCCCATCTCTGTTAAAGCCTTCAGGTTATTCACAATAAGTTTATTTGATACCCCTGTATACTTCTGATGAAGTTCATTATCTATCAACTTTAAATCAAAAAGAAAAATATCCGTGTAATCATAAATTCTGTTAAATGAGCTTTCATTTACATAACCGGAAGTATCAACTGCAGAATGAATGCCAATTGACTTACAACATTTTAAAACTTCATTTAAGAATTTAAGCTGCAACAATGGTTCACCGCCGGAGAATGTTACTCCCCCACCTGATTCTTCATAAAATATCTGATCCTTCTTTATTTCATTAACAAGATCATCGACTGAATATTCTTTGCCGAAAATTTCTTCTGCAAGTTCACAGGATTTTCCGGAAGGATTAACTGAATTTACCTTTATTTTCTCAGGCAGCTTCCGTATGCTTTCAGGATTATGACACCACCAGCAGTCAAGCGGACATCCTTTAAAGAAAATAGTTGTGCGTATCCCCGGACCATCGTGAAGCGCAAACTTTTTTATATCGAAAATTATCCCGTTCATTCTTCCCCGGAATTAAAGTATTTATCATTTTAAAATTCCTAAAAAAGCACCGTACTTGCAATGAAAATATATTGCAATCTATTTATAATTTTAATCGGAACATTCTATGAGAAATTTATGTATCCATTTCAACAAGACAAATTCTATAATTATCTTATATTAATAGCAGAATAAATTCCGAGGAGTTAAAATGACTGACAGAATATTTGTTGAACAAGGAGATATTACAAAACAAAAGGTTGATGCAATAGTTAATGCCGCAAATAATTCATTATTAGGCGGCGGCGGTGTAGATGGAGCAATACATCGTGCAGCCGGACCTGAACTTCTTGAATACAACAGGAGGCTTGGCGGGTGTGCGACTGGCGAAGCTAAAATTTCTCCCGGATTTAGATTATCTGCAAAATATATTATTCATACGGTTGGACCAATCTGGAATGACGGCAGACACGATGAAGATGAACTGCTTGCCAACTGCTACAGGAACTCCCTTGAAATGGCAATTGAAAATGATGTTAAGACAATTGCATTCCCCGCAATAAGTACCGGAGTTTATCATTTCCCGATTGAAAGGGCAGCAAAGATTGCAGTTAGAGAAATTAAGGGCTTTCTTGAAAAGAACGACAATTTTGGAAAAATTGTTTTCGTTTGCTTTGATGATGAGAATTATGATGTTTATAAACATATATTAAACGATGGTAAAAATTGACAGGTAATTAATTCTTAAATATAAAATGAACTGAAACCACTGTTATTATTTTTAACTCTCAACTACTTTTTCTTTTTATTCTAAAATAAAATCGAATAATCTCCTATCTATTACAAAAGAAAGTACGGGCACAAAAATTGTCATTGCATTACAAAAAATAATTCGGGGCTCTGATGAAACCGGCAATTACTTTATTTTTATTATGCGCAAACACCCTACTTTTCTCTCAACCGAACATATCATGGATAAGAGAATATGATACAGGTTCGGCAGATGAATGCGGTTTTTCAGCCACTGAAACAAATAATAATGATGGTTATATTGTTTGCGGATATAGAACTACTTTATCTACCCTGCAGGATTTGTTTTTCATTAGAACCAATCTTGCCGGAGATACAATCTGGACCAGACAATATGGAGTTGCTAATGGAAGTGATTATGGATTAGAAATCGTAAAAACCGGAGACGGTTATTTAATTGGTGGAAACCTATCGAATCTTACTACTTATTACTATGATGCCTGGCTTATTAAAATCAATGAGAGTGGGGATTCTATCTGGTCGAGGACCTATCTTGACTCCGCACGAATTATGTCCGTTTGTCCCACGCCTGATGGCAATTTTGCTATTACCGGCTCACAGTGTATTAATGGGCATTATAAATCTTTTGTCTCTAAAATAGATCCAAATGGAAATATAATTTGGTTTAATTACTACGGGGATTATTATAATAATTTTGGCATTCACCTGGTTAACACGAAAGATGGTGGTTTTGCAGTAATTGGGTGCATCGATTCTGCTTCAATATCCAACGATTTATTCTGGTTGTTTAAAATTAATTCATCTGGTATAGAAGAATTTGAAACTACATTAAATTTGCGTTGCACCTGGGGAAAGATCCATGAAACTTTCGAAGGAGACTTATTAATAAGCGTTGATGATTTTGGTTCAATGGCTTTCTTAAAATTCAATTCAGATGGGCAATTACTTGATTCAATTTACTGTTTAGGTTATGATGCCATTTATGAGATACCTGAAATGATTCAGAGTGCTGATTCAAATTATATTTGCATTTATACAAATTTCTTTGGCTTAAATGATTATTCTTCCATTGTTTGCAAAAAGTACGATCAGAATTTTAACGAGATATGGACAAAAGAAATATCAGGTAATCGATTTTATGCTGATTATGGTTTTATCATATTGTCCGATAACTCTATGTTAATAACTGGTTGGTCAGGTGAGATTCCTAATGGAAATAATAAAGATGTACTTTTGATCAAGCTTGAAGGAGATATTGTCCCAAAAGAGTTGGTTGCATTTGAAGGGGACCTTGGAAACAACCAGGTAATTTTAAAGTGGAAGACGGCAACTGAAACCAATAACTACGGATTTGATATTGAACGTTCTTCTGATAAAATGAACTGGAAGAAAATTGGTTTTGTAAAAGGAAATGTAACAAGTTCTGATGCGCATCTTTATTCATATATCGATTCAACACGTCAATCAGGAATTGTTTATTACAGACTAAAACAAATTGATTTAAACGGAACATTTACCTATTCAAATGAAATTAAAGTTGAAATTAATCCAACAGTATTTTCTCTTGAACAGAATTATCCTAATCCGTTTAATCCTATAACAACAATAGAATATTCAATCACGGATAATGGAATTGTTAGACTTGAAGTTTATAATATCCTGGGACAGAGGGTTACAACTCTTGTAAATGAGTTTAAACCTTCAGGGAAATATTCTGTTAAGTTTAATGGAAATAATTTTTCAAGCGGAGTATATATTTACCGGTTGACTTCGGGAAAATTTATATCAACCAAGAAGATGCTTTTTTTGAAATAAGTTCATCTTAAAAACAAAATAATAACTCCTGCAACTGCAATAAATGCACCTGAGATTGCTCTTACCGACAATTTTTCTTTGTAATAATATTTAGAAATCGGCAGCATTATAATCGGGACTAATGCCATAAGTGTTGAAGCGATTCCAACCTTTGTAAATTCAATTGCAACAAGACTTAATGTTACTCCGAGCACCGGAGCAATAACAGTAGCAGCAATGGTTGCTTTTAATGCCGGTATTTCATTTCTGTAAGTTTTTAACGGGTTTCTATATCTTCTTAATAAAATTCCGCCAATTAAAATTATTATACCGGCACTGGATAATCTTGTAAAGCTTGCAACAAATCCATTTATATAACCTTCTGCGAAAGCAAACTTTGCTAAAACGAGCCCGGAGGCTTGACCTGCTGCTCCTAAAAACCCGCTAAGCACTCCAAGTTTATTCAAACCATTTTTAATAGAACCATGTGCTCTATCTGTTACAACTATGACAACACCAAAAATTGTAACAAACATACCGGCAATGCCAAGGGGAGTGATAATCTCATTCAGAAAAATCCACGCAAGTATTGCACTTATTGCCGGAACCAATGACATAAGTACCATACCGAGTCTTGCACCAATAAGCTGATAACATTTAAAAAGAAAAGAGTCCCCAATTACCAGTCCTACTATCCCGCTGATAATAAGATACTGAAGCTGCGAAGATGAAAGGCTGTAATCAATCCCCGAAACAACGACAACCAGAAAAAGAATAATTGCAGCAAGAATTATCCTGTTAATATTTACCTGTACCGAACCAACTCTTGCTGATGCAAAGGCAAACATAAATGAGGAGACAGACCAGAGGCAGGCTGTAACAAGAGCACTGATTTCACCGATGTATGGCATTATCCTTAACTAACAAAAATTTTGAAAACAAATTTATAAAATTTCCGAATAGTTTAGTAAGAAGTAATTAGTGATAAGTATGTAGAAAGTAATATGTAGAAGTTAGTGGCAAAATTCTTCAGGATGATTTATCGTGCTGTTTAGCATCTTAGTAACTTAACTTTGTATATATTCTTCTACTCCATGCTTCAGCTATATTAGATGGTACTGATCCGGAAGATCTTCTTATTTGATCGACTAAAGAATATTTTTCTTCCCTGAGAAAGGTTTTTGTAATTTCAAATATTTCAATGGCAAGCAAATACGAAAGCTGATAAACTATTAAATCTCTGAATTCCCGATATTCTTTTTCAACTTTATCCTCTTTTTTATAGATAAATTATCTGTTATCTCTCATACTGATAATTTAAGCTACTTACTACATACTTGCTACTTTATACTTCTCTCACCCTGCTCTCAGGGCGTTTACAATATTGAGCCGTGCTGCCCTGACCGATGGAAGGAATCCTCCGAAAAATCCCATAAGTACTGCAAAGAATAATGTCCAGAATATTATATCAGGAGATAAAGCAAATGAAAATGCAAGTTCGGAAAATGAATTAAAGTTTAATGTAGAAATAGATATCAATTGTAAAAATGATGCTAGCACAATCCCGATTACACCGCCAAGTAATGAGATAAATAATGATTCGGTCAAGAAAGCTATTAAAATACTTCTTCTGCTGAAGCCGAGTGCGCGTAAAGTTCCCACTTCAACGGTACGGTTTGCCACAGCTGCATACATTGTAATCATCGCACCGATAGTTGCACCAAAACTGAAAATTATTGTAATAAATAATCCGAGGTATTTAATAAATGCAGACATAATCTCCGACTGTTCTTCAAAATACTTTTGTTCAGGCTTGGCTTCAAACTGCTGAAGTCTTCTGTCCTTATCAAATGCATTTATAAAACTATCGTAATGCTGCATGTTATCGAGTTTTAAAGTTACTGATGAAACTGTACTCCCGCGGTTAAATGCGCTGAGAAGCTGTAATTCGTCTCCCCACATTTCAGAATCAAAACCGCTTCCATCCGTGGAAAAAACACCAACAACTTTCCAGTTATCTCCGGCAAATTTTACTAAGCTTCCAATTTGAGCCCCCTTGAATTGTTTTGCAATTGATTCACCAACAATCAATTCTCTCACTCCCCATTTAAACATCCTGCCTTCAATTATTTTCATCTGGGGTCTTAACTCATTTACGGTTGGAGAAACTCCACGAACTGTAATATTACTTACACCTCCATTACTTTTTTCCAGGTTAATTATAACGACAGGTTCTGTTGAAATGATCGGGGTGCCGTCTGAAGTTTTTGCAATATATGGCAATGACTTAATAACATCCTGAGTTTCGCCGCCAATAATACTTGAAATCTCACCATTAGCAGCTTTGCGTGTAATTTTAATATTATCAGGCGAACCGGTGGAAACAAGTGTTTTCTTAACTCCATAAGCCATCATAAGAACAGCAGCAAAAACAAATACAACAAGTGCAATACCGGCGATTGTTATGGCTGTAGTAAGTCTTCTTGTTTTAAAGTTTCTAAGAGTGTATTTAAATGGAATTTTCATTTCAAAATCCTTAAAGAATTAAATTATCTATCCCACGAACCTGAATCCATCAACAATGCGTGTGCTTAATGCTCTTTGTATAGGGAATATTGCAGAAACAATCCCGATAATAACTGCAGCACTTATTGCAAGAATTATTGTTATCGGTTCAACTTCAAATACCGGGAAAAATCCTTTGGGAATAACTGCAGCAAAACTATTTACCATAGGGAATGTAATTAACAGTCCGATTCCTCCGCCAAGCAAAGCCATAAAAAGAGATTCACCCATAATTAAACCAACCAGATGTTTAGCGGAAAATCCGAGAGTTTTTAACACAGCATATTCCCTTGTTCTTTCTCTTGCAGCCATTATCATTGTGTTCGCAAGAACCAGCATGATAATTCCTATTATCACAAACGAAAGAAAATTCATTGAAGTAATTATTGCGCTGGTTGATGCCAGGAAACCCTGCTGGAATGCTCTTTCGGTTTCCGTCTTAGTTTCAGCAGGAGAATTTTTAAATAATGCATCAATCTTTTCAGATATTTCGGCGGACCTGGAAGGATCATTAATTTTAATAACATACCAGCCAACATCACCCTCACGTCCGGGCATTTCAACTCTCATCCTGTCATCGACATAATCCCAGTGAAACATCATCTGTGTTGCATCTGTGGTTTTATATTTGGGTTTATAAATTCCGCGAATTACAAATTCCCATCTGCCGGGATAAATATCTCCTTCAATCGCCATCATATCGCCTATCTTTAAGTGATATTGTTCTGCAATTTTTTCACCGATTACACATGAGTTTTTTTCTTTTTTGAAGTTTGTTATTTCCATAGGAGATAAAACAAATTCCGGATAAACATCTAAAAAAGTATTTGCATCAACAGCTAATCTTGCAAAGAACTGATTTTTATCAATATAAACTCCCTGGAACCAGTTTGCGAAAGTAACCTCATCAACACCGGGCACTGCCGCTATTTTATCTCTGTATGCATAAGGTAACGGAAATATAAATGAAACAGCCTGCCTTGTTATAAGCCTGTCGGCTGAAGAAGCTTCGACTCCGACATACCATGCTGTTACAACAGTACGAAGGAGACCAAAAGCAATTACTGCAACAGCGATTCCGAGAATCGTAAGAGATGATCTTAATTTGTGTCGAAGAGCGTTTTTGAAAATAAGTTTAAATACTTTCATACAAGCTCCGGTATTAAATCGCCTTTTTCAAGATTGCGGATAAGGTGAGCTTTGGAAGCTGCGTGAGGATCGTGAGTAACCATAACAATAGTTTTATTAAACTCCTTGTTAAGTCTTTCCATCAAAGTTAAAATATCATCTGCAGAATTTCTGTCAAGGTCACCGGTCGGCTCATCGGCTACTAGTATCGCCGGATCGGTAACAATAGCCCGGGCAATTGCAACTCTCTGTTCCTGTCCGCCGGATAATTGTTTTGGATAGTGATATATCCTGTCTCCAAGTCCAACTATTTCTAAAGAAGTCTGAACATGTTTTTTTCTTTCAGCCTTAGACAAATTAGTGAGCAACAACGGGAGTTCGACATTTTCATAAGCAGTAAGTACCGGAATTAAATTATAGAACTGAAATACAAACCCAATGTTTGCAGAACGCCACTTTGCAAGCGATGATTCACTTAGCTTTGCAATATCAGTACCGGCAACAGTTATGCTGCCTGAAGTAGGCCTGTCAATCCCGGACAACAAATTAAGCAAAGTAGTTTTGCCCGACCCGGAAGGTCCCATCAAAGCAATAAATTCACCTTCCTTAATATTCAAAGTAATATTATGGAGAACAGGAATTTCCAGGCTGTCCCTCCAGTATGATTTGTTAACATTTAAAACATTTATAATGTCTGCCATTTTAACTCCGGTAAAATTTGGGATTTATCTATTATTCTTTTTAAAAGGAATGATGACACACTACTGAACTTTTATCTTTACGCCATCTTTAATTTCATCGTTCACTTTCTCAATAACTCTGTCGCCTTCAGCAAGTCCAGATTTAATTTCAATAAAGGAATCCAGGTCTCTCCCTTTCACAACAGGTACTTCAACAGCTTTATCATCTTTAACCATAAATGCTACATCGCGTCCATCACGTTTAGCTACAGAAGTAAAAGGTACGACAAGCACGGACGGTTCATTTTTCTGTTCAGCCGTTAACTGCTCTGAAAGAAAAAGAACTTTAGCGCTCATTTCAGGAAGAACTTTACTATCATATTTTTTAAAACCAACTTTAACAAGTACTGTAGCTTTTGACCTGTCGGCAGTCGGAACAATTTTATCCACAAAACCTTCATAAGAAGTTTGTGGATACGCATCAAGAATTATCTCGCAGCTCTGTCCCGTTTTAATTCGTTCAATATAAGATTCCGAAACATCTGCTTCCACCTGAAGTGATTTCATATCAGCCATAGTGACGATTGCACCACGTGAAGTCGTACTTGCACCAAGCGGTGCAACAATTTCACCTACTTCAGCATTTTTAGTTAAAACTGTTCCGTCAAATGGTGCACGGATAAGAGTATTTTCCAAAGCTACTTGAGCAGAGTTTACATTTGCTTTTGCCACATCAATTGAAGCAAGCACTCTTTTGTATTGCGCTTCGGCAGCATCTACATCCATTTGGGTTGTAGCTCCGGATTTTAATAATTCTTTCTGCCTGTTGTAATTATTTTCCGAATCTTTTAAATCTGCCTCAGCTAATTTCAGATTAGCGTTTGCTTCTTCAAGCTGAGCCCTGATATCATTATCTTCTAATCTCCCAAGGACCTGATCTTTTTTAACTTTATCTCCCTCAACAACTCCAAGGTATTCCAACCGTCCTGTTCCTTTCGAAGCAACGGCTGCTTTTCTTTGTGCAACCACATAGCCGCTTGCAGCTAGGTCTGCACTTGCCTGTGAAGGTGATTGAAGTGTGACGGTGACAAGTTTTACTTCTTCTGCCGGATTAAATAATGAGCCACCTATTGTATATCCAAGAAATAATAAAATCGCCGCAGCAATAATTACAACTATAATAATTACAGTTTTTCGCGATGAATTCGGATTATGATTATTAGACCTATCTATCCTAAGCGAAGATAAATCGGCTTTACTTGTTTCCATCTCTGTCCCGGGAATTTTAAGCTTTAAAATTAACTAACTGAATCCATAAAGCAAAGACATTTCTCTTTAACTTTTGGTTAATTTCTGGTGAGTGATTTCAAAATTATATTGAATAACCTTAAATTATTATTAGTGGTTTTGATATATGTGCATCAGAATTAATATTCAAAAATATTCCAATTAATTTTGTTGTGACTAATTATGTCACACTGTGACCTTTAATACTACACTCACATTTATTTTAAGGCGGCAAAGAAAAATTACCCTACAGAAATAAACTTAAAATGATCCTTTTTTAACTCTTTCTTCTTAAGTATATTCATCTGCGGCTATTATTATGGTTGATTAAGGGGTGAATAAAATCAGAAATGAAAAGAAAATCAAGAAAATACTTTGTCACAATCGGTACAATTGTGCTCGTCTTTATATTCCTTTTTCTGGTAAACAGAATTTATAACAGTACATTGGAAGATGCAAAACATGATCACCAGCTTCAGCAGCTTGAAATGGCTAAATCTGTTGCACAGGGAATCAATTTCTTTATAGAGCATCTCGTTAGAGATATGAAATTGTTAACTCATAATCCCGATGTACTTGCTACCCCTGCAAAAAATAATTATGCTTATTTCAGATTCTTTAAAGAGAACTACGACAGCACTATTATACGTTCGATATTTTTGGCTGATTCTTCCGGACTGGTTATTTATAGCATAGGCAACATCCTTCCAAACTGGTCGCTGAAAAAAATTCCCGGGTTAACTTCATCAATAAACAGAACCGATTCGGAATATGTTTTTTCTGATGTAATGCCGGATTATAGTAATGTTAAGAACAGTCCTGAATCTTTCCTGATGATAATCAGACTCAATGAGAAAGACAAAAGTAAAAATAATTATTTCGTTGGTTATCTTGTTGATTTTGATATTCTCATTAAACGTTTTATTAAGCCATTAAAATTAAGCAGTGATGATTTCGCCTGGGTGCTCGATGGCGAAGGAAGACTTATTTATCACCCGAGACATCAGGAAATGCTTTTTAAATCAATCCTTAGAACAACTAATGAATGCAACAACTGCCATGTAAATTTCGATACTCAAAACAGGATGATTACATCAAATCATTCTTCTGTTGATGAATATTATGTGCGTGGAAATGAGCCTCATAAAATAATGGCTTATGTGCCTGTGAAGCTTCAAAACCAAAAATGGATTATTGCAATTAGTACATTGCTTCCTAAAGTAACGACAGGGTTAAGAAGCCGGTTTCAACTGTTTTTTATTTTAGGATTAATTATTCTCGCAGTGATTTTTACTCTTGGCGTATTAATATATTTTATTAATCTTAAAAGAATAAGAGCAGAAGAGGTTAACAGGAATCTCGAAGAAATACATCAATACAGGGAACAGTTAAACCAGGCTTCAAAGCTTGCTTCAATAGGAGAACTGGTTGATAGCGTAGCACACGAATTGAATACGCCTGCAGGAATTATTGCCGCTCACACTGATGCGCTTCTGCTTGAAGACGAGAAATATAATAGTATCAGGGAAGAGTTGAATATTATAAGGAACCAGACACGAAGGATAGCCGATTATACAAGAACGCTTCTCACTTATTCCCGTTTAATGCCTTTCAAACCTGAAGCTATTCGCATTGAAGATTTGATAGATGAATGTGTTTATCTTATAGGACATCGTATAAAAGCAAATAAAATACATTTGACCAAATTTTACGCTCCTTCACTTCCATTGATTCTTGCAGATAAAAGGCAGATGGAACAAGTAATTATAAATATACTTAACAATGCAATAGATGCATTATCAAATGGCGGAGAAATAAAAATAAAAACCGGGAAAAATGATATTGATCGAAATCCGTTCGGATCAAAGAAAATTAATGGTATCTTTATTTCAATTGAAGACGATGGGATGGGAATAAAAAAGGAAAATCTATCCAAAATTTTTAATCCTTTCTTCTCTACAAAGCTTGATGCGCAGGGAACCGGATTGGGCTTATCAATTTCCAGAACAATAGTGCAGAGATACCGAGGTAAACTTGATGTTGAAAGCGAAGAAGGAAAATTTACACGGTTTATAATTACTCTGCCTTACAGCAGCGAAGGAATTAAAATATGAATGCAAACCACAAAATCCTGATTATAGATGATGAACCTGATATGCTTAAAGGCTGTGCGAAAATACTTTCAGCATTGGGTAATAGCCCTTATCCTGTTCCTGATGGAAAACAGGCAATTAGTCTGATGCAGGATGAAGAATTTGATTTAGTATTTTGTGATCTGCTTATGCCAGACTTCGATGGAATGCAGGTTTTAGATGCAATACAAAAACTGGCACCGAACACACCGGTAATTATGTTTTCAGCTTACGGCACAATAGACAGAGCTGTTGCAGCGATGAAAGCGGGAGCTTTTGATTTTATTGAAAAACCATTTGAAACCGAGAACCTGAAAATACTAGTAGAAAAAGGTTTGCGTCAAAGGAACCTTTATAAAGAAAGAATCAACTTACTTAAGCAGCTTGAAGACAGGTACAGGTTTGATAACATTATTGGTAAAAGCGAACCTATAAGAAAAGTTTTTGAAATGATTGAAAGCGTTGCCGATTCTGAAGCTAATGTTCTTATTACAGGAGAAAGCGGTACAGGAAAAGAATTGATAGCACGCAGTATTCATGCTCACAGCAGAAGAAAGCTTAAGCCTTTTGTTCCTGTAAATTGTGGAGCCTTCCCCGAGAATCTTTTTGAGGCAGAATTATTCGGTTATGAAAAAGGTGCTTTTACGGGAGCAACTCACAGAAAAATAGGACTGCTTGAATATGCAAACGGAGGCTCATTTTTTCTTGATGAGGTTTGTGAACTTCCTGTTAATCTCCAGATAAAATTATTAAGAAGCTTGCAGGACCAGCAGTTGAGGCGACTTGGCGGAAACGAATTACTACAGGCTGATATAAGGTTAATATCTGCAACAAACCAGGATATTAATAAAGCGCTTGAAAGAGAAATAATGCGTAAGGATTTCTATTACAGGCTGAACGTCATTAACATCCAGGTTCCGCCATTAAGAGAGCGTGAAGGAGATATCCGGCTTCTTGCAGAACACTTTCTTATTAAGACGGTTAAGTCATCTCCAAAGAATATAAAAGGATTTGATGATTCTGTGATCGAATTATTTGAAGCATACGACTGGCCCGGGAATGTAAGAGAAATGGAAAATATAGTCGAACGTGCAGTTGCACTCTCCAAAGGTGAAAAAATAACTCTTAACGAACTCCCTTCCCAATTCATTTCTTCACGACAGACCTCAACTCATTTTAAAACGACATCACTTTCGCAGGTAAGGAATAAAGCAGTAGAGGAAGTTGAAAAAAAGTATTTTCTTTTTTTGTTAAATAAGCATAAGGGAAATATTACCCGAATTTCGGAAGAAGCAGGAATGACCCGCAGACATATTCACCGCATACTTAAAAAATATAATCTTGATCCTCAGCAATACAGGAAGTGATTAGTAATTATAAATTAACAATTGACAATTATCAATTAGTGTGACATCAGGGATACACTTTTCATTCATTCTTCAATTTATTTGGGAGGTGCAACTCATTATATTCCCGCCAAATCCTTTCAAATTCTAAATAAAGCCGATAAATACTTTTCTGGTACAATAAATGACTTCACAGGTTTAAGATATAGAAGGTATCGCTTATGAAGTTCAGAGGGATAATACTTAGCAGCGATGAGGATACAATATCACAATGTTTTGAAATTTGCTCGGAGATTGGTATTGCACTCGTTAAGAAAAAAGAATTCGCAGGGTTCATTCTTGATCTCCAGGAGAATGATTACGACATGGTGATTTGCGATTGCACTGAAAGTTTTTCTGCATGTCATAACTGGGTAAAAATCATTAAGCGAATAAATCCAAGAATCCCGCTGATCATCTTAAATGAAAGAATTAATCCTAACGAAGGCGGAATACTTTACCAGGAGGGCATATTTAATTTAACCGAAAAACCGATCGACAACAAAATTATTAAAGAGATAATATCAGCAACAATTTCATTTTATAAATAAAGTAATAAAAGCATTCTCATTATGGAAAAATCTGATCTAGTTAATAAACAAACAAACCGGAGAAGCTTTCTGAAAATTCTTGGTATAACCGGAGTAACTGCATTTTCTGCTTCCGTTTTATATCCGGTTTTTTCTTTTCTGCGTCCTCCTAAACAAAGAGAAGTTGAAGTCTCTGTAGTCAGTGCCGGGAAAATAGAAGATCTGAAAAAAGAGAACTTTAAGATTATCCGCTTTGGAAATGAACCGGTAATAGTTATTCCTGATAAGAATAACTTTATTGCACTTTCAGCAAGGTGTACTCACCTTGATTGTACCGTGCAATATTTGAAGGATAAAAATGTAATCTGGTGTGCCTGTCATAACGGTAAATACGATTTAACGGGGCGCAACATTTCCGGTCCCCCGCCGAGACCTCTTACAAAATATAAAACCATAATAAAGGGCGACGAATTAATGATTGCAAAAAATACATAGTGAAAAAATGAAAAATCTCTTTTTAAAAATTTATAAATGGACAGACGAACGGGTACAGTTTGAAGACCTTATTAAATTCTTTAGTAAAAAGTATGTGCCCGTTCACAGACATTCATTATGGTATTATTTCGGAGGAGTTTCTGTTTTCTTTTTTATCATACAGGTTGTTACAGGAATACTTCTCCTTTTTTATTATAAAGGAAGTGCGGATCTCGCATACGAGAGCATTCAGTTTATAATGTCCAAAGTACAGTTCGGCTGGCTTGTAAGATCAATACACGCGTGGTCGGCAAATCTTTTTATACTTTCATTGTTCATTCATATGTTTAGTGTTTATTTTGAAAAAGCATACCGCAAACCGAGAGAGTTAACCTGGCTAACAGGAGTAATAATGTTTTTCCTCGCATTATTTTTCGGATTCAGCGGTTACCTTCTCCCATGGAATCAGCTTGCTTTCTTTGCAACAAAAGTAGGTTCCGATATTGCCGGTGCAATTCCTTTTGTAGGAGAACCAATCAAAATTTTCCTCAGAGGCGGCAGTGATGTAACAGGTGCAACGCTTTCAAGATTTTTTGGCTTCCACGTAGCACTTCTGCCAGGAATATTCACAATGATCCTTGCAATACATCTTATTCTTGTCCAGAGACAGGGAATGAGCGAACCACTTGAAACAGAAAAATCAAAAAAACCATTAAAGAAGATGCCTTTCTTTCCAAACTTCTTTCTGCGTGATCTTCTTTTATGGTTACTGGTATTAAACCTTTTAGCTGTGCTCGCTGTCTTCTTTCCTGCTGAACTCGGGTTGAAAGCAAATCTTTTCGGAAGCGCGCCTGCAGGGATCAAACCCGAATGGTATTTCCTCTTTATGTTCCAGACTTTAAAGTACTTCCCTTCTCATATCTTCTTCTTCGAAGGAGAAGTTGTTGGAATTCTTCTTTTCGGTATAGCCGGTATTCTCTGGCTGCTTGTTCCTTTCTGGGATCGCAAAAGCTCAAGAGGTGAACGAAACCTGAAGATTAATTATATGGGATTATTTGCCGTAATCTTTATCATTCTCTTAACAACGCTCGGGTGGCTGTCGTGAAAACTGTAACGAAATTCTGCTTAACATTTTTATTTTTTCTTACATTTAGTTACTTAAAAGTATATGCTGCAAAACAGGACCAATGTTTCTCCTGCCACTCTGATTTAGGAAGCACACCTGCGGAATTATTTAAAAATGATATTCATCATCTTGCAGGGTTATCATGTTCTGATTGCCATGGCGGAGACAATAATAGTGAAGATATGGATGAAGCCATGAATAAAAACAAAGGTTTCATCGGGGTTCCGAAGGGAAACCAAATTTCTGAAATATGTGCAAAGTGCCATTCCGATTCTTCGTTCATTTCACACTATAACAAGAGACTTCCAACGAATCAATTGGAATTATTAAAAAACAGTGTGCATGGAAAATTAAGTCTAAACGGAACTGATAGAATTGTTCAATGCATTACCTGTCATAATGCTCATGGAATTGTTTCAGTGAAAGATTCCAAGTCTCCTGTTTATCCTACAAATATTCCGCAAACCTGCAACAAGTGTCATGGTGATGCTAAGTTTATGCGTTCCTACAATCCTGAAATAGCAATTGATCAATTGCAGAAATACCGTACAAGTGAACATGGTATTCTTAATGCAAAAGGAGATCCAAAACCTGCACAATGTGTAAGCTGCCATGGAAGCCATAACATTCTTTCAACAAAAGATGTTCAGTCTTCTGTATACCCAACCAACATTCCCAAAACCTGTTCCAACTGTCATAGCAATAAAGAGTATATGAAGCAATACGGAATACCGACAGATCAATTTGAAAAATATTCCAGGAGTGCTCACGGAATAGCTTTATTTGAAAAGAATGATTTAAGCGCTCCAGTCTGCAATAGTTGTCATGGTAATCATGGTGCTATGCCACCCGGGTTAACATCCATTTCAAAAGTTTGTGGAACCTGCCATGTTTTAAATGCCGAATTGTTCTCGGGCAGTCCGCACAAGAAAGCATTTGATGAACACAATTATCCCGAATGTGAAACGTGTCATGGTCATCACGAAATTCTTCCTGCCCAGGATAGTCTTCTTGGGATAAGTTCGGGTGCAGTATGTATCAAATGCCATTCATCATCAGAAAATGTTAATGGTTATAAAGTTGCTTCTAAAATGAAATTCTGGCTTGACAGCCTTGAGCAACAGGACACACTGGCTCACAACCTTATCTTCGAAGCCGAACAAAAGGGGATGGAAGTTGAAGAAGCAAAATTTGAATTAAGAAATATACACCAGGCAAAACTTCAATCAAGAACAGTTCTTCATTCTTTTAATGAACAAAAATTTAAAGAAGTTGTCGATAAAGGATTTGCATCTTCAAAAGATGTAATAGCAGAAGCAAGAGGGGCAATTCATGAATATTACTTCAGAAGAGTAGGCCTGGGAATATCGGTGTTAATAATAAGTTTTCTGATACTCGTACTGTTTTTATACATCAGGAAAATAGAAAAACAAAATCCTTCCAAGGATTAAAATAACCCGGAGGAGTTATGAACGATGTATCCAATCCTTTAATTGAAGACCTCATTAATACGATGACCCGTATTGAAAGGAGATTAACGGAAGTTGAGAATGCACTGAATCTGAAATGGGAAAACCCAAAAACAGAGGAGGTAACAGGTCCGGCACGAAAGAAGGAGGAAGAAGATGATTCACTTGAGCTTACGATCGGGGAATTCTGGTTTGCAAAAATCGGAATACTGGCATTTCTTCTTGGTATGTTTTTTCTGATGACACAGCCATTAGATAATTATCCCCCGCTGCTTCCTGTTGCAATTGGATTTGTGCTAAGCATTGCATTGATTGTTATTCCCGAAATCTGGCTTAAATCATTTAAATATATTTCGGGTTTTTTAATCGGCGGAGGTGCAGCATTGCTTTATCTCACTACATTGCGTCTTCATTTCTTCAGTGCAGAACCAATAGTTACAAGCAGATTTTTTGTTGTAATCCTGCTGCTGATTGTAAGTGCTTTAACCATAGGAATTTCTTTCAAACGCCAGTCGATATATTTAATTGCACTTGCAGAACTGTTCTTTATTATGACCTCACTTGTTACTGAGGTTCCATGGTTAATGTTCGTAATGCTTGCCGTAATAAGTTTTTCAGTCGTGCAATTTTCATTAAAATATAAATCATCCAACCTTATGGTATTTGGTATAATTTTCACTTGCCTTGCTCATTGTCTCTGGTTCGTGAACAATCCGTTACTTGGATATAACCTCAAGATAACTACCGGGTTTCAGTATAACCTGATTTTTTTATTAGCATACTTATTGATTTACGGGATTGGAAGTTTATTACTAATCAAAGATAAAAAACGGGAGCTGGATGAATTATTTATTACAATTATGAATGCCTCATTGGGATACGGGTTGTTTCTTTTAATTTCTATCCTGAGCGGAATTAATAATCTTGGAATCGTTCACTTAGGTGCCTTCGCAATTTTAATGACGCTTGCAATCTTATTCTGGACAAAAGAAAAAAGCAGGTTTGGTTCATTTATTTATGCGATGTTTGCGTACGCTGCACTAAGCGCATCTATTATTGCTTCATATAATGAACCCGCATTCTTTATACTTCTATGCTGGCAAAGTATAGTAGTTATCTCTACTGCTTTATGGTTCAGATCCAAATTTATAATAGTGGCAAACATTTTTATCTTTGGAGGTATTCTGCTTTCATACCTCATCAACGTAAAAGTTATTGGCATTGAAGGAATAAGCTTCGGGTTTGCAGCTTTAATAAGTGCAAGAATTCTGAACTGGCAAAAGACAAGATTAGAACTGACAACTAATTATATCAGGCTTGCTTACCTGATTATGGCTTTCTTTATCTTACCTTATGTACTCTACCAGGTATTGCCTTCAAGCTTTGTGGGATTATCGTGGGCAGGGCTGGCTCTGCTTTATTACTTAATGAGTAAACTCCTTAATAATAAAAAATACCGTATGATGGCAGTATCTACACTGATACTAACGAGCCTTTATTTAGCAGCTTTCGGAATAACTTCATCCGACATTACTTATAAAGTAATTTCATTTTTGGCAGTCAGTATTATTCTGCTTATAATCTCAGTTATGTACACAAAGATGAGGACAACAAGTTCAAAAACAAAAGAAGCCGCTTAACTATTACAATTTTCCCTGTGTGCACAGCCTGGTAGTCTCTCCCCCTATCAGGCTGCTAACATTTTATTGAAGACTTGAAGAAAATAAAAGTTGATATTTGAATTGTCATGTAAAACCTGAAAAGGCAATTCATTTAAAATGTTAAATATTTTCTGTTAAACAGATAAATAAAGCACAACTAAAAAATAAATCCTACCTTTAATAAACAGTTTTTTTCGATTGTTGTTGGTTTAGTTGTGAAAATATTAATGTTAATATTATCTCTGATGATTTTATTCATTCACCCGGCTTTTCCTCAGAATGATTTTATTTATTGTAAGGATAAAAAATTTTATAAGGGAAATTCAGAATTTTATTTTTTAGGATTCAGTGCTTATTACTTACAATGGATAACTTCAGATTCTTCTAAAAAATATATAGTAGATGATGTATTCAGAACAGCACAACAAAACGGAATAAAAGTAATCAGAACATGGGGATTTAATTCCGGTTCGGATTCAAATAAACAATCGATTATCAGATATTCTCCTTATGGGTTTAAAGGAAACCGGATTAAGAGCACTCGATTATGTAATTTATAAAGCAAAGCAGTATAATGTTAATATTATTTTAACCCTGGAAAATAACTTCAGCGATTTTGGGGGAATCGAACAGTATATTTATTGGGCTAACCTGTTATTGAAATCCCAAACCGGAAAGATTTATCATCATAGTGATTTCTTCACCGATGACTCGATAAAAAGCTGGTACAAATTTTATATCAACTCAATTCTGAACAGAAGGAATATTTTTACCGGCGTACAATACAAGGATGAACCAATAATTTTCAGTTTCGAATTAATTAATGAAGCATCAAACACCGGATTCTCTGTAAATATTTTAAAAACCTGGTATAGAGAAATGGCAGAGTATTTTAAATCAATTGATGTTAGTCATCTTCTTACTACAGGGGAAGTAGGCTATGATATTCATAAAGAATATTATTCTGATGAGGATTTGTTTTACAACAGTTCATATTTTTTATTTGATGGATACAAGGGGACAAGTTTTGTCGAAAACACTTCAATCGAAAATATCGATTACTCTTCATTTCATTTATATCCGGAAGGGTGGGGATTAGAAGTGCTTGCAGGAAATACCTGGATAAACAATCATACTAAAATTTCAGGCAGTTATGATAAGCCTGCCCTATTAGGAGAATTCGGTGTTATAAATGATAAGATTAAAAATTATAAAATCTATTTTCAGACAATAAGGTCTACGCCTTCCAGGTCAGCAGTAATATGGGATTACGTTCATCCTGATCTAACATCCATAGCTGATAAATATGCATTCAATGAAATTCAGAATACCGATCTGTTTGATTTATTCAAAGAGCATATAAAACTTCTTAGTAATGCAACTATTGTATCCGACAATAAAGGATTTATTCTTTACCAGAATTATCCCAATCCCTTTAATCCTTCTACTACGATAGAATACAATTTACAGAACACTGCTTATGTCAAAGTTGAATTATTTAATTCACTTGGTCAATTAATAAAGGTCATTGATAAAGGAATTAAACAGGCAGGAACATACAAATTATATTTGTCGTTTGATAACAGTCTGCTTGGAAGCAGCGTATATTTTTATAGATTAAGTGCAGGTTATTTTGTGGAAACAAGAAAGATGATTTTGCTGAAGTGACCACAACAGATTTGCCGGATTTTTAAAATCCGGCAAATCCAATTTAATACCTACAAATTAAAGTACATTTTATACTCAAACGGGTGAGGCATTGTACCGATTGAGTTTATTTCATCCAGCTTAATTTTCCTCCATTGCTCAAGTAATTCATCTGTAAATATTCCACCGTGTCTTAGGAAATCGTTGTCCGCGGCAAGCGCATCTAAAGCTTCTGCCAGGTTCCGTGGAAGAAACTGAAACTTATTACTGTCAGGATCTTCAAGAAAATTTTTATCGTAAGGACCGAATCCTTCTTTCAAAGGATCAATTTTATTTGTAACTCCATCAATACCCGCAAGCAGCATTGCAATTAAACATAAATACGGATTTGCTGTTGCATCCGGGGGACGGTACTCAAAACGTGTTTCTTCAGGATTGGAAACATATTTTGGTATCCTTATTGCCGAAGCCCTGTTGCCCTGTCCGTATGTTAAAATAACAGGAGCTTCAAAACCAGGCACCAGTCTTTTATACGAATTTGTACTTGGATTTGTAAACGCCGATAAAGCTGCACCGTGTTTTAACATACCTCCGATAAAAAATCTGCCGAGTTCATTCATATTTCCATATTCACCTTTTTTATAAAATGCATTCCTGCCATTCTTAGTTAGATAAAAATGAAGATGCATTCCGTTGCCAGACTGGTGGTACATAGGTTTCGGCATAAAAGTAATAAAAAGATTTTTCTGTCGCGCAAAGTTAAACAGGATGTATTTAGCTGTAATTATGTTATCGGCAGTTGTAAGCAAATCGGAAAAATATGTTTCGATTTCCTGCTGTCCTCTTTCTCCAACTTCGTGATGATGATATTTAACTTTTATTCCGAATTTCTGAAGAAGCTTGCTAGCTTCATCCCTGAAATCATCATACTCATCCTGGGGATTGGCAGCGTGGTAAGCCTTCTTATAAAATTCTTCTGCGTGCTCAACTTTATAATATGATGAAGAAGTTCTTGTATCAAACTCTACATTAGAAAAAATATAGAACTCAAATTCTGTACTCCACCAGGAACTATCAGCACCGGTAGTTTTTTTCAGAAGATCTTTTATCTGCTTTGCAAGATATCTTCCATCCTGGTTAAATGGGCTTCGCTTTTCATCTGTTAAAGATACGTGTGCATAAAAACTTAAAGTTGGAGCTTCCCTGAAAGGATCGATAACTGCAGTTTTTAAATCGGGAATGAGCACCATATCGCTGTTCTCAACTTTTCTAAAGCCATAGCTGGAACCATCGAAACCAACTCCCTCTTTAATCATTTTATCAAGTATATTATTATAAACAGGAAGCGAAATGTGATGAAGTCTTCCCGTAAGATCAATTGCTTTCAAATCGATCATTTCAATGTTACGTTCTTTAATTAATGCTTTGCATTTTTGAAGATCATTTAGAGGCATAAAATCCCCAACAGTTTTATTGAGCCGTATTTTAACCAGCTCATTGTGAAAAAATTATTCCGTATAGTTCAAAGCGGATAAACCGGGGAACAATGCTACATTATCAAGTTCCTCTTCTATCCTTAAGAGTTGATTATATTTTGCTATCCTGTCTGTGCGTGAAAGTGAACCGGTTTTAATTTGCCCGGCATTAGTAGCAACGGCAATATCAGCAATAATTGTATCTTCTGTTTCACCAGAGCGATGACTAATAACATTTGTATAACCGGCTTTCTTTGCCATTTCAATTGCATCAAGAGTTTCGGTGAGAGTGCCAATCTGGTTTACTTTAATTAATATAGAATTAGCAACTCCAAGTTCAATTCCCTTAGCAAGTCTTTCCGTATTGGTTACAAAGATATCATCACCGACAAGCTGAATTTTATCTCCTAATTTTTCTGTAAGAAGCTGCCATCCTTCCCAATCATCTTCTGCAAGACCATCTTCGAGAGAAATAATAGGATATTTTTTTATCCATCCTGACCAGTAATCCACCATTTTTTCAATGGGAATTTCTTTATTCGGTGCAGATTTAAACAGATGATATGCGTTTTTTTCTTTTAAAAAGAACTCACTTGCAGCCGGATCGAGCGCAATTCCTATATCTGTCCCGATTTTGTAACCGGCTTTTTCAATTGCTTCAAGTATAACTTCAATTGCTTCATCATTTGATTTTAAATTCGGTGCAAAGCCTCCTTCATCTCCAACTGCGGTGTTATAACCTTTCTTATGAAGTACAGATTTTAATGAATGAAATGTTTCAGCACCCATTCTTAATGCTTCTGAAAAGCTCGATGCACCGAAAGGTACAATCATAAATTCCTGGAAGTCCACATTGTTATCTGCGTGTTTTCCACCATTTAAAATATTCATCATAGGGACAGGAAGTGTGCGGGCATTCGTTCCGCCTATATACCTGTAAAGCGGCAACCCGAAAGTTTCTGCTACGGCTTTCGCGCATGCTAGTGAAACCCCAAGTATGGCATTTGCTCCAAGCGATGATTTGTTTTCCGTTCCATCGAGTGTAATTAATAAATTATCAATTTCAGCCTGGTCAGCAGCATCAAAATCAATTAGCTCATCTGCTATTTTTTCATTTATATTTTCAACGGCTTTCAGAACTCCCTTTCCATTGTAGCGGTTTTTGTCTCCGTCCCTCAATTCTACTGCTTCGTGTTCTCCGGTTGATGCGCCGCTCGGTATTGCTGCACGACCAATTATTCCTGATTCCAACTGTACTTCAACTTCAACGGTTGGATTCCCTCTTGAGTCAAGTATTTCTCTTCCAAGTATATCTACTATAGTAGTCATTTGTTCTCCTGATTTTTCAATTATTGATCTTAATCTTTTTAAATTAACATATAAAATTAGAGAAAGGGGTATGAAAAAAAAAGGGAAAGAAGCAATTCATTTTCTCTAAATTATTTTATTAATGGAATGATGGATTCTGAGAACATTCCACTACTCCATTGTTTCCTTACTAAGCTTCGGCTCTTGTTTTAAATCCTTTCATCATCCATCCTCTTGCAGCCCACAACATTATCGGAGTTGAAATTGCAATAAATCCAAAAATTAACCACATCATTGATGTGTCTTTGCTGCCTATCTCAGGACAATATAATTCCATCATTTGCCCTGAATAAAGTAAAGGCACTAAAAATTTTGTTAAAAACCAAGGTAGTTGAGCAACTCCCTGGTATAGTCCGGCTTTTCCTTCAGGTGCAATTTCAGTTGCATACTGCAGGAATCTTGCAGACCACATCGCTTCACCAACAGACATTAATACAAGGTATATCAACAAGTTTGTGAAGGTTGGTCCAAGTGCTAAAACAAATGCTGAAGATCCCATAACCAGGGTTCCCCAAACCATCATACTGTATACATTTTTTTTGCTTGTTGCTGCTGTAATTACGGGAACAAGTATGAAAATAAGCACAGGATTAAAATTTGAAGCTATCTCAAACTGGTTGCCTATCCAACCTTGATATGCTCTTGATATATACTGAGGAAGTATTAGCCAGTTGTAAGTAAATAGAGTTTGAACAGGCATTAATGCAAAAATGAAGAAAAAGAATTTTGAGTTTGCTAACGGATGGCTGATAATCCAGTTGAGAGTTTTTTGTCTGCGATCAATTGGTAGTATTGAAATAATAAAAGGAGTTAACAAAACAACAATTGTTAAAATTATTCTTACCAGACCTGAAGCCCGAAAATAAATTGCAATCAATATTCCCAGCATTATTATCCAGGCAGATATCGGAACATCTTTCAGTGTAATATTCTTTTTTATTACTTCATTCTGAGTTGATCCATCTTCTGATTTCTGTTCATTATTACCCTGTATTGCTGTTTCGGCTTTCGCATCCCGGATAGCTTTCTCGACAGTCTTTCTTGAAAGAATAAAAATTGTAGTCAGCAGCGAAACCAGGGTAAGAGCTGTGAAAATCCAGAATGTTCCTGTTATCCCAAGGTTTAAATATTCTTTGTCACGTAATAAAAATGCGCCCATCACTAGTGAAGAACCCAAATTCATTACAGCATACAACATTGCATACCCCATTGAAGCTGTTTTGGGTGTTGTGAATTGCCTTACCGCCGTATAGGCTGCAGGTTGATAAATTCCATAACCAAGAAGTATAAACAAAATTCCCAGTAGAGAAATTATTTGCAAAGCAGACCAGAGACCGTTGGGTGTCAGTCCCAAAATTGTTGGAGCAGCGGAAAAAATTATTCTGCCGATTAACATTAAAACAAACGATGCAATTAAAGCTTTCCGGACTCCAAATTTATCGGGTACAAAACCGAAAACAACCATTGATATAGCAATGCCTGCCGTAAGTACCATTACCATATCATGAGACCATATATCGGGATGTGCAACACCCTGGAAAACATAGTCTGAAAAGTAAATTGCTAAATAAGTCAGCATACCAAAATAGGATAACCCTTCAATTGCATAAGCTAATATTACTCCCCACAACGCTCTTGGTGCTTTTATAAGGTCAATAAATGGTTGGGTGATTTCATTGATAGCTTGCTTGAATACACTCTCTGTAGTTGGGACTGTTTCTTCCGCCATATTTTCCTCAAAAGGTGAATTTTACAATGGCTGTAAAAATAATGAATTATTAATCATATTACGAGACGTGATTAATTCTTCCCCTGAATTAGCTATAAAAGTAGTATGTTTAACCTCAATTTTTGAAAGTTTAATAACTCCACCGGTTGATTTTATGGATGCAAAAAATATCAAATCTTATTCGGCATGGATTGCAGTATGTATAATTTGGGGAACTACTTATCTTGCAATCAGGATCGGGGTGGAACATCTTCCACCAATGTTGTTTGCCGGAGTAAGATGGATTATTGCCGGAATTATTTTTGTTTTTATTCTCAGATTAAAAGGACAAAAGTTACCTTCGAAAAAAGATATCATTCATATTTCAGTGGTTGGGATTTCTTTGATAGGAATTGGGAACGGATTAGTTGTAACCGGAGAGCAATTTATTGGAAGTGGTCTTGCTGCTTTGCTGATTACTACCGTTCCTTTCTGGGTTGTTGGAATGGAATCTGTTATTCCAACTGGCCCAAAAATAAATTACCTCATAATTTCCGGTCTTATCCTGGGTTTGTTTGGCGTCGCTTTAATTTTTAACGGCGATTGGGCCCAGCTTCTGAATTCATCTTACCTGCTTGGTGTGCTGTGTATTCTTGGAGCCGTTGTATCATGGTCTTTCGGAACAGTTTATTCCAAGTATAAAAAAGTAAGTGTCCATCCTTTGATGAGTGCTGCTATTCAAATGTTAATTGCAGGTTCTGCGCAAACAATACTTGGCCTTTCACTAGGAGAAGCTTCTCAAATTTCATTGCATCCGGAAGGTATCAGTGCATTCTTTTACCTGGTTATATTTGGTTCAATTCTCGGGTATGGTTCTTATATGTATGCGATAGAGCATCTGCCGCTTTCTCTTGTGGCTACTTACGCATATATAAATCCTGTTATTGCTCTTTTTCTTGGCTGGCTTGTACTAAACGAAACACTTAATCTAACCACTATTTTTGCAGCAACTGTAATTATTATTGGGGTTATTATCGTAAAAAAGGGAGCAAAGAAACAAAAACAGTCTATTGAAATAACCGCATAAAATATCATATAAATCATATCAGAATTAATTCATTTTGTTTAAATTAAATGGTATAAGTCTTCTCATACCAGGAAACGATGAACAAATATATAGAAGAGATTTCTAATCACATAAAAGTTTTATTTGAAAGTCAGCTTCCCTCTTTTTTTGTATACCATAACTTTCAGCATACCAGAGATGTTGTTTCAGCTTCAAATGAAATAGCAGAAAATTCAGATATATCCGAAGAGGAAAAAGAATTGTTAATAATTGCAGCCTGGTTTCACGATACGGGATACATTAAATCGGTTGAAAACCATGAAGAGAAAAGTGCTGAAATTGCTGAAGCTTATCTTAAAGAAAGGAATTTTCCTTTAGATCAAATAAACTCAATCAAAGGAATGATTCTTTCTACCAGGATTCCCCATAGTCCCAAAAATATAGCCGAAGAGATCCTGTGCGACGCAGACCTCGTCTATCTTGGAAATGAAAATTTGATGGTTAAAATTGAACTCCTGAGAACAGAATGGAAAAGTACAATTAATAGAACTTATTCTGATTCTGAGTGGTTAAAACAAAATATTAATTTTATTGAGGCAAACTCTTTCCACACTGAGTACGCCAGGAAGAAATTTGGAGCAGCACGAAAGATCAACTTAGACAGGCTTAAACAAAAAGCTGCGGAAATTGATAAAAACAAATTTTTGTGAAAAGAATTGAAAAAGCTTTACCTGGTTCGTCATGCCAAATCAAGCTGGAAAAATCCCGAGCTTAATGATTACGAGAGACCTTTAAATAAGCGAGGAAAAAGAGATGCTCCGTTTATGGGAAAGCTGATTAATGAAAAAGGGATAACACCTGATTTGATTATTTCAAGCACGGCTAAAAGGGCTTACGAAACTGCAAAATATTTTGCAGGTGAAATGAAATATCCATTAGAGAAAATCAAGACTGATAAAAATTTATATGAAGCCGGTGTTAATGATATACTGAGTGTTCTTTCAAAGACTGAAAGTAATATTGAAACACTGATGCTTTTTTCACATAACCCGGGATTGACAGATTTTTCTAATTTTATCTCAAACGAACGGATTGAGAATATTCCTACTTCTGCTGTTGTCTCTTTAAAACTTAATGTTAAACACTGGAAAGAAATCGGTGAACAGTCCTGCGAATTAGAATTCTTCGAATACCCAAAAAGATATTTTAAATAAAAAAATACCCGGTCAATTTGACCGGGTATAAATTTAAATTTAACAGGAAATTACTTCAACAGTATCATTTTCTTTATCGAAGTATATTTTGAGGTTTCCAGGCGATAGTAATAAACACCGCTTGCAAATCTTGAAGCATCAAATACAACTTCGTATCTCCCTGCTTTTTGTTCATTGTTTACGAGAGAGATTATTTCTTCACCGAGCAAATTATATACTTTAAGCTTTACAAATCCATCTTCAGGCATTGAATATTTTATAGTTGTATTCGGATTAAATGGATTAGGATAGTTTTGCTCAAGAGAATACTGCAATGGTGATGTTACTTTTACATTTACTTCGTTTGAATATGAATAACTTCCATTGAAATCAATCTGCTTCAACCTGTAAGTATAGTTACCTGCATTAATATTGTTATCCGCAAAAGAGTAAGATTTTGGTTCTGTTGAAGTACCAAAGCCTGCCACATAACCAACTTTCTGGTATTCACTATTCATCGATTTGCGTTCAACATCGAAACCTCTGTTATTAGTTTCAGTCGCAGTTGCCCAGTTTAATATTACGTTGCCCTCATTTGATGTAGCCGCGAATGAGGTAAGTTCTACAGGAGTTACATACTGATAGCTAACGATCAGGTAAGGTGGATGTGCTTCGCTCCACCCATCAAAATTAATATAGTAGGTTGTAGAGACATCACGATCGAATATACCAATGGAAAACCAACTTTGTCCCAATGCATTCTGAAGATCAGGTGCGGCACCACTTTCCATTGGATATGAATGCCAGCCAGTTGTGAATGAAGATGTTTCATCGGAATAAATATAAGCAGTTCCCTCATCAGCATTATTGCTTACCTGGTTATAAATAGCAGCGGCATTACCTGATACCGGGTCAACCGTTCCCATTGGTGTAGCACTCCAATAAGGATAGTAAGTAGCATTTACATAACCGTTAAAGGAAAGAGATAATATTTCTGCATCTTCAGGAATTGAACTTATGTCAAAAGTCATCCACCCCAGTTCAGGAGAAACTGTTTTTATTGTACTTACCTCGGTTTTGGCACTGGAATTACAGGTTCCTGTCCAATAATCAACACTTTGTGGGTAGAGAGTATCAGTAACAGTAACCAGGTTTGGATCCTGCACTGTTCTAAAACTAAATGTGGCGGCAGAACTACAGGTATCACCTATTTCAACAATTTTCCAGTAATAATTAGTATAATAATCCATAGGTAAATAGCCGGGATCAATTGTCCATGAATTTGCTAAAGTACCTGATTGAACTAAGGTTAATGAAGCCGGGTTTGTTCCAAAATAAGTTTCATTTGTAACTGCATCAGCACCATTCGTCCAGGTAATTTCAGGTAGATTAATAGAAACATCTGTTGCACCTGCTGCCGGATTTGGATTGGATGCTGTTTCAACTGGGCATGGCGGAAGCATTTCAACTACAGGTAATGAAGGATCTCCCATAAGATTATACATTTCCATATACCTTAAGGTTGTACCATTTATACCGCCGTAGTGATCAACAAGATAAATCATTCCCTGAACAAACATTGGAGTAACTCTTACAAGTTCATCCTCAAACATTGATTTAATTACATTACGTTCGAGTATATCATCTTCATCCCAGTAAGAAGTAACCGATGATCCATAAAACGAAGAGGCACCGTGAGCAGTACGCAGCCAGGTCTCGCCAAAACATTCACCGGTAGCAAATGAACCTGTTAAACACGCAAAAGAATAAACGTAAGGATACCAGGTGTTGGTTAGTGCATTAACCTGGGATTGAGTTAGGGGCGGTCCATCAGCCCAGGATGTTTCAGAACCATGTCCCGAATATATTGCAAATATCTGGTTATCATTTAATGCATTAATCAATTGCGTTGTAGTAGCATTATAAGTGTGAGAGTACAACTTCAGATTTGTATATCCGGCAGGATCGAAATAAGTATTAATAACATAGTTGTGAGTTCCTTCGGTAATTGAATAATTATCATTGGAAGCCATAAATACATTTTTTAAATCCAGAGTGCCAACATAGGATTCCATAAAAATGGATTTATTAATGGCATTTGCAAGCTGAGTTGAATTTGTTACCGAAAATCTTCCAATAAATGCATCAGCAAAATAATCTCCGCCTTCTAGCTGAACATACTTCAGGTCAGTAGTAGGATTATCTATTCCCGATCCTGTCCAGGCAGGAATATTTGCAACATCACCTACGAGAAGAATATAATCGGGTCTTGTCGCAATGTTGTCATATCTCAGTTGAATAAAACTTTTAATAGCCGAGTTTGAAGTTCCGGTTGTATTTGTATTAAATACATCTACCGTGAATCCCGACGCACTCTTTAGATCTATAAACGGAGCTAAATCGGATTCATATGCAGGAGCCGTAATAATTAAATAATTACCACCGGATCTTTCACCCGTGTATTCGTAATTGGCAAATATCTTATTAAAGAAGCTGTTGAAAATTGCTGATTTACCCGAAACGGGAGAAACATTACCATGCAAATTCAAAATGAATTCACCCGATTTAATTATGGTAAGTTTATTTTCAATCGGATTATAATTGAACGGATGAATGGTTACAATTATTCCTTTTACTCCATTAATTATAAATGGTTCTGAAATATCAATGGAAGGATAAATTTTTCCGGTAGAATTATAATAACTTTGATTTATTGTAAATGGTCTTTCTGAAACAGGATTATTTTTTTCCCATGGCTGCTGAAAAGGATAGATTTTTTGTTTTAGCTCCTTAACTTCCGAATTAATTCTGCCAACATTAACCGAAGGATTTTCTTCCTGGTAAGGGATGAACATATTAAATGAAATCTGCGGTAGTGCCGGAAGACCAACTTCGTTAATTGTCCCATAATCCGGAATTTCAATGGTATAAAATTGCTGGTTTTCAACTGTAACCGGATTAAGCTGATATGAAGGAAGCACAAAATTTATAGAATATCCATCAGAAGTTTTGTTTAACGAAACTCCTTTGGGCACAGATGCTAATGTTAAATTTAAAGAGACAAAAGAAAAGAGAACGATTAGGGCGTATAATTTTTTCATAATTTCCCCAGAAATTAGTGAATAAAAAGATTTATGATATCACAGAAAGTTGCTTATCTATTTTATTAAATAATAAAAATAATTGTTATAGGCAAAGATATAAAATAATAAAAAGGGTGTAAAGTTACACCCTTCCTTAAACTTCCATTGCTTTAACTTTTTCGGAATTTTTAACTTTATTTAACGCCTGCTCAAGATCGGCAATAAGATCGTCGACATTTTCTATTCCCACTGATAATCTGACAAGACCATCCGAAATTTCTGCAGCTTCCCTCGCTTCTTTACCCATCGAGAAATGAGTCATACTTGCAGGATGCTGTATCAGGGATTCAACGCCGCCAAGACTAACAGCTAACTGGCAGAGCTTTACAGAGTTCATCAACATTCTACCGGCTTCTATTCCGCCTTCAAGTTCAAATGTTATCATTCCTCCCGGACCTCTGTGCTGTTTCTGTCCTATTTCATATTGAGGATGACTCTTTAACCCGGGGAATTTAATCCATTTAATTAAAGGATGTTTTTCCAGCCACTCAGCTATTTTTTGTGCATTAGTACAATGTCTTTCCATTCTTAATGATAGAGTTTTTAATCCTCTGTGCACGAGGAATGAATTGAAAGGATCTATAACACCGCCAAGCTGGTTTAATGTTTTACGGAAATAAACATAAGTTTCTTCATTTTTAACTACGATTATTCCCCCTACAACATCTGCGTGCCCGTTTAAGAACTTTGTGAGGCTATGCAAAACAACGTCTGCTCCAAGTGAAAGAGGATTCTGTAATGCCGGACTCATAAAAGTATTGTCAACAACTACCTTAGCATTATGCTTATGTGCAATTTCTGAAATCGCTTTTAAATCGGAAATACAAAGTGTAGGATTACCGGGTGTTTCAACATAAACAACTTTTGTGTTTTTTTTCATTGCATTAAGAACATTGTCTGTATCCGAAGTATCAACAAAAGTAGTTTCCACACCAAACTTTTTCATTACAGTATTTAACAAGGTAGTAGTAGGTCCATAAACAGAAGAAGAGCAAACCACATGATCTCCTGCCTGTGTCAGGCTTGCAAAAACAGTATGAGCTGCTGCCATACCACTGCCGCAGCCGAGTGCTTTATGCCCGCCTTCAAGCTCTGCTATTGCATTTTCCATTGCTTCAACTGTAGGATTAAGCATCCTTGTATAGATATAGCCTTTTTGTTCTCCTGCAAATAAAGAAGCACCATGCTCTGCTGATTCAAATTTAAATGTAGATGTCTGGTAGATTGGCGGAACAACCGAACCAAATTCATATTCATCAATACCAGCGTGAACGCATTTGGTCTGAAAGTCCTGTTTTGAATGGTTTTTCATTTTATCTCTCCCTGAAAATAACTCCGAACGGAGGGGATTAAACATTAATTCAATAATTAGAAGTTTAAAATTACGGTTATTGGGGGAGAAAGCCAAGAGAAAGACTGAATGTTTAATTGCTGAATTGCGAATCTGATCAAGTATATTAAGAATTCCGGATTTACGAATTCATCAATCCGCAAACCCGGTAATTCGTTAGTCATTTTTTAGTTTTCTTCAGGCTGCAGCTCTTCAGGAATAAGGACTTCTTCTTTTGATTTACTCTTTCTGAATATCTTCCTGAAGAATGCCGCAATATTTTCCTTCCACAATTCTGCCCTCATATAAATTACGGGAACAAGTATTAATGTAAGAAACATAGAGCTTATTAAACCCCCTATAATTGCCCAGGCAAGTCCAGATTTCCATTCAGAACCTGAATCCTGTGCAATTGCGAGAGGTAGCATACCAATTACCATTGCGGTTGTGGTCATAAGAATTGGTCTTATCCTGCTTTTGCCTGCCTCAATCAGTGCATCAAAAGTGTTTAATCCATCTTCCCTTCTCTTCTGGTTAGCACGGTCTACAAGCAGGATGGCATTCTTTCCTACAAGTCCGACAAGCATGATTATTCCAAGTATAGAAAAGATATTAAGTGATTTCATTGTTAATGCAAGTGCAAGAAAAGCTCCTACCATTGCAACCGGAATGGAGAATAAAACCACAAACGGATAGAGATAAGAATCATACAAAGCAATCATAACCATATAAACAAAAAGAATAGCAGCAAGCATTGCGAGTCCGAGACTTCCGAAAGAATCAGCTTGATTTTTCAAATCGCCTTCATAATCTACCGATACACCGGCTGGAAGAATACCTTTGCTTACCGCATTTTTAATATCCTGTCCTACACTGCCGCTTGGTCTCCCATTAACCTGGGAATATACAGTTATTGAATTTATCCTGTTCCTTCTCTGCAACTTTGTTGGACCGGTAGTCTGATAGACATCGGCAAACTGCTGAAGTTCAATCAACTCACCTTTGTTATTCATAAAAGTCAGATTCTTTACATCCGAGATACGCGAACGGTCAAACTTATCGAGAGCAATTCTTAAATCGTAATCATCATCGCCGTCCCTGAACTTAGAATCATCATCACCTGTAAGAGCAATTCTTAAAGCTGAACCAACTTCCGCTACATTTAATCCGAGCTCAGCCATTTTAGCACGGTCAACTTCAATTCTCGTTTCAGGCTTTCCTTCTTCAGAAGATAATCTTACGTCTGCTGTTCCGGGAATCTTTTTCATTGTTGACATAAGTATATCAGCACCTTTTTTAACAATATCCCTGTTCGGACCCGAGACGATTAATTGAATAGGAGTCTGATTTGCTGTACCAAAAATTCCTATCGGGTTAACTCTTGCTTTCACGCCGGGAATTTTCATTGCTTCTTTTTTAATCAAATCACCTATATCATCTGTGCTTCTTTCTCTTTGTTCTTTAGGTATCAACGCTACATCAATTTCAGAGGCATTGTTTGATGATTGACCAACAAGTCCTTCATTGGAAGCACCCACAGTAACGAAAGTGTTTTTAACTTCGGGCAGATTATTTACAAATTTTTCAACTCTCTGGGTCACATAATTTGTATTCTCCACTGAAGAGCCTGAGGGCATTTCGAGAATAACTGCAAACTCACCTCTGTCTGATTGAGTTATAAATTCACTCCCGATAAATCCCATTGGAATAAGAGTAAAAGAAGCAAAGAATAATACAATTGAAATAGTTATTACTTTCCACCTGTTGTTCAAAGCCCATTTCAAAACCCTCAAATAATGTTCAACAATCTTATGGAACATATTTTCAAACCATATAGCAAATCTCCCGATGACTGTATCTTTTGTAAGCCTTTCAAGCTTTCCTATTCTTGAAGCAAGCAGCGGAGTAACAGTAAAAGAAACGAATAATGAAAGCAGAGTTGCAATTACAACTACAACAGCAAATTGACGAATAATGTTTCCAACCAGTCCGCCTGTTAATGCAAGCGGAACGAAAACAACTACATCAACCATGGTAATAGCAAGTGCGGCAAACCCAATTTCATTTCGTCCTTTAACAGCCGCTGCTTTTTTCTCCTCACCCATTTCAAGATGATGATGTATATTTTCAAGCACAACTATAGAGTCATCGACAAGTATACCAACAATCAATGAAAGACCGAGGAGAGTCATCAGGTTAAGAGTAAAACCGAAAGCATACATTACTATAAATGTTGAAATCATTGATGCCGGTATTGCAAGCATAACTATGAATGAATCACGGAAGCTGTGAAGGAATAGAAGCATAACAATCGCTACCAGCACTACGGCAAGTGCAAGGTCATACTTAACTCCGTTCGCAGCATCAATTGTAAACTGGGAGCCATCCTCGGCAATATTGAATTGGACATTTTCTGATTTATAATCAGTTTCCATTTTACCAACTTCTTCACGGACAAGCTTGCTAACTTCAACAGCATTTGCATCCGTCTGCTTCTGAACAAGAATGCCCACAGAAGGAACATTATTAATCCTGTTCAGCATGGTAATTTCTTTTGTCCCATCATAAACTTCAGCAACATCGTCAAGATGAATATCACTTCCATCTTTTGTACGGGCAACCACAAGATTTTTCAAAGCATCAATAGAACTGAACTTTCCGGCAATTCTCACGATCAATTGTTCTTTACTGTCTTCAACTTTTCCCGTTGGAAAATCCAGGTTTGAAGATTTAATTGCCTGGGTTACCTGTAAAATTGATAAACCATAACCTTTAAGCTTATCAGCGTTAAGGTTTACTCTTATTTCTCTTTCATCTCCACCGACAAGAGTTATTTGTCCTACGCCCGGAATCTTTGCAAGTCTCGGTTGAATTCTGTCTTTTATAAATTGATAGAATTCAGTTGAAGGCATTTTACTTGTAACACCCATTCTTAACACAGGAATTTCATCCAGGGCAAACTTGGATATTGTAGGCGGCTTTGCATCATTAGGCAGCAGCGGCAGAACTTCATTTACTTTTCTCTGCGCATTCTGTAAAGCAATATCAACATCGGCAGACTGCTTGAACTGAATCATTACAAAAGATACACCTTCAGATGAAGTTGAATTAACATTATCAATTTCATCCAGAGTTGATATCGCATCTTCTATCGGTTTGGTTATGGAAGTCTCAACTTCATTTGGTGAAGCTCCCGGGTAAACAGTTGAAATAGTTATAACAGGTGGAGTAATTTTAGGAAGAAGCTCATAATCAAGCTGAGTATAACTATATATTCCAAGAACTGTAAGTGCTGCAAATATTACAACAATCAACGATGGTCTTTTTATTGCAAGTTCTGTAATTGTCATTTTAATCTCCTAATCCTGGTCTACAACATAAACAGCGGTATTTTCTTCAAGGTTATTTTGTCCGTTTACAACTACTTTATCCCCTGTCTTTAACCCGTTAAGCACCTCAAGATTTGTATCATAAGTATTGCCTATAATGATATCTCTCAAGTGGACTGTTCCATTTTCAACAACAAAAACCTGGGGACTTTTAATGCTTCCCACTAAAGCATCACGGGAAACAATGAGTTTTGCTTCATTGGATTTTTGTTTAAAGCTGACTTTACCGAACATTCCCGATTTTAAAGGATGCTCTTTACTATTCATCAAAGAAATTTCTACGGGATAATTATGAGCTTGATCTCCTTTATCGCTTATCGTAGAAATCGTTCCGGGAAATTCCACACCGGGATATACATTGGTCGTAACTGTTACTTTATTGCCCTGCTTAAGTGAAAACACATCCTTTTCAGCTACACCGACTTTTACTTTAAGCCTGGATATATCGACAATATTAGCAACCGGCATATTTTTATTTACATAAGTTCCCATATCTATATTGCGCGAGGTTATAATTCCCGATATAGGAGCTGTAATTTTCGTATCCTCATAATCTTTTTTTGCAGCAACGTACTGAGATTGGGCATTGTAATAACCAAGCTTTGCCTGTTCATACTGAACATCTGAAACAGACTTGTTCTTATATAACACATCATATCTCTCAAAATCTTTTTTAGATTTCTCATAATTAACCTGGGCTGTTTCATAGGCGCTTTTTTTCAGTTCATCATCAAGCTGAGCGATAACAGAACCTGCTGATTTATAATCACCGACCTTCGCATAAATTCCAGTTACTTTTCCCTGGGCTTCAGAAATAACCTGGACATCATTATCACCGACTATAGTTCCAACAAGTTCAATCTTATTCGATACTTCTTTCTGCACAACCGTTGATACTGTAACCGGGTAAGCACTTATTTTATCATTCTTTGCTTTGGCTTCAAGCTGCGCACGGTTATTTATTAACACTAAAACCAACACTACAAACACAAGAACCGAGATTATATAATACTTTAACTTTTTCATTTTATATGCCCTCCATTTTTATTTACCAATTGATTTTTCTAAACTTGCTTTTGCAACCTCATAATCTGCCAGCGCCTGAACGTAATTTGTTTTTGCCTGCATCAGTGAAAACTCAGCGTCCAGCAAATCTGAATTAAGATTCAAACCGTTTTTAAATGTTTCATCTGTTACACGATAATTTTCTTCAGCCTGGTGAACGCTCTGATTGGCTGTAGTAATCTTTTCTTTCGCTTTAAGAAGATTTAAATAGTTCTGTGTTACTTCGAGGGTTATTCCATCTTTCAGACTTTTGTAACCATCTTTAACCTGCTCGTATTGTGCTTCTGCCTGCTTTGTCTGATCACTTGTAGAAAGCCAGTTCCAGATATCCCATGATAATCCAACACCAACATCCCATGTTCCGTTAAATTTATCTTCAGCGGGAAATATTCTCTGGTTCGGTCTTGAGTAATAATAGTCTCCGGTAAGATATATTTGCGGATACCAATTTGATTCAGCAAGAGTAACACCGCTTTCGCCGGCTTTTAACTGAAAGTCCATTGCTTTCAATTCCGGTCTGTTCTGCATAGCTTCATCTGTCAATCGATCAAGCTCGGGAATTGTATCTTCATTTATTGAAACATCGGATTGAACTTCAACGTTTGTGGAAAGAGGCAGTCCTATAACATTATTCAAATTACTTTTGGCAAGCTCCACACCATTCTTTGCATCTATTTGTCTTAACTGCGCTTCTGCAAGCTGAACCTGCACTTTAAGGACATCGTTTTTAGTAGATAGTCCCTGGTCAAAGAAATTTGTAATATCAGTAAGATGCGCTTTTATTAAGTCAACATTTTCATCTACTGCGCTTTTTACTTTTATTACTTTAAACAAATTCCAGTAAGCATTTTTTATATTTAAGACAAGCTGCTGTTCATCCCTGGTATATTCCTGCTTCCGAGACTCATAATTATATTCAGCAATATTTGAACTGCTTGATAACTTAAAACCTGTAAATAAAGGCTGCTGAAGTGAAAGCTTTATATTATAGTTATTTACAATAGATGGCGAAATATTGAATGAACCAAAATTCGGTATGCTTATAATGAACGGTTCAACTTCACTTAACCTTGTATAGGATGCATTTAATTTTAAAGAAGGCAGTCTGAATGTGTTCACTTCACTAAGTTTTGCTTCGGCATAATTAACTTTCATTTTAGATGAATGAATGAGCTCACTATTCTGCAATCCTAATTGTATACTTTCATCAAGTGATAGTTTGCGTACTTCCTGTGAATATCCCGGGAATGTTAAAAACCCGCTAAACAAGAGTATAAGCATCGATATTAATCCCGACTTCATTTTAATTTTCTCCTTTGCTTATTTCTTCATTATCGTACGATAAATATTCATTTCTCCCCTCTTCAGTTAATATTCCCTCAAAGATAATCCTGATAATTGAATCAAAAACCTGGTTGGCTGAATATGGAAGCTGGCTTAATGTTTCAGGATTTATCATTCCCTGAATTGCATGGAGATAAAAAAGAATGATTAACTGCTTATCTATGTCTTTCCTGAAAACTCCTTTTTCGACACCTTCATTTATAAAAACAGAAAATCTTTTTACAGCATTTGCTTTACGGAAATCATGAATTTCTTCCCATACTTCAGGAATATTTTTATGTAAATCTTCCAGCAAAGGTCCGTGCAGCTTTGAAGTTTGTTTCCCTATAAAATTCATAACCGATTTCAGCTTATCCATAAAATCCATTTGTTCATTTGCCCAGATTAAATCGATGTGCTCATCGATTCCGCATTTCATAGAAGTTATAATCTCTTTAACGAGAGCTTCTTTTCCGGGAAAAAATTTATACAATGTTTTTTTACTCATTCCCATGCCGGCAGCTATTTCATCCATAGTAACTTTTGAGTAGCCGAACTGAAGAAATAATTGTTCAGCATGGTTTAATATTCTTTCTTTAACTTCTTTCTCTTCATGCATTTTTAATTTCTCCTTTAATTCCTTTCAGGATACTAAATCAGTATATTCAGTTTCCTTATAGCTTCAAAAAAAAGCAGAAACTACTGCTTTAACCACAAAGGAAACTTTATTTGTTTTTTCGGTTTCCAAATGTATGGTAATTGGGTATACAAGTCAAATTAATTTTGGATTAAAGGTTAATTTGTGTGATGAATGACATAAAAAGCGTGCGATTGAAAGAATATTAAAAAAGGCGGGATTACGAGAGAAAATTATATTCATAAAAACCATAAATAAAAAGCTTTTAATTTGGTCTTTGAGTATCCATGGAAGAATTTCTTTGGAGTAACCAATTTGGTTTTTACGGGTGGTTAAGGTAAGTTGAAAGCAAATAAGCGGCTTTAAAGCGGCTTTTGTACGGCAAGACAGCGGCTTTGGAACGGCTTTACAGAAGCTTAAGAGCAGAATTACTGTTGATTAAGTATACAATTTCCAGCGGATTAAAAAAAATTATAAATTTTCAGACTTGACAGAGAGAAGATTTGATTTGATATTAAATCTGTGGCCCGTTGGAAAAATTTTTCCCTGTCTGCCGACATCTGACATAGACGATAAATCCGGCGGCTAAACCGACAGACAAGTTTATTTTTTTTTCTTTTTATTCTTCTTTTTCTTATGCAGTTCAGTAAAACTCTCTTTATAATTTGCATAAATCTGTGACACAACATTCAGAGCAGTTTTTTCATCAAGCTCTTCTTCCGCAATGGTTATTGAATTTGCAAGCAACTTTTCTTTCTTAACTTTATTTTTTTCAAGGTACGACTGAGAAACCTCAAATGCAATGTTGTAAGCCCAAAGAAGTAAATCCTCTTCGATTTCTGTAGTTTCTTCTCCTTCAATAATCTTTTTGAACCTCTCCATAGGATAAGCATAAGCTTCCAGTGCGGGCCCGGCGTTTATTAAATAAATTATTGCTCCTTCGGGGAGGAAGGGAAACAAGTTGTTATAATATGAAATAAAATCACGAGTTTCTTTATTAATAAACGGGATATTCTCAACCGGCAGATATTGGTTGAGAGTATTTTCAAAATCAATCTCAACTGAATTGAACCAGCTTACCTTCGCGGCTTCATTAAGATTATCGAGGCGCAGATAGTTTGAAGCAATTTTTTGATTGTACGCCTCAATTACTTTACTCATGATAAATTTTGCCTCATCATCACTATCGAATTCAGATTTATTTTTACTGCGTAAATACTTGCCCATTTGAATATCAATAAAGAGCCGGTAATCAGCTCTGATTTCATCTCCGACGGAGTCCTTTTGGCCAATAGGTTTTTTCATCTGTAAGTTCTCTTTTTTTTACTTTTTCAAATTTTTAATAAGTTCTTTGCAGAAGCTGCAGATAATTCCACAGATATTTATTCTTCATTCAATATCCCAGGAAAAAAGAGTTAAGATAATAAGTTTTTTCTACAAGGTTCACAATAAATTACCAAGGTTATTCAGCAATTTAACAATTAAAAAGCCTGCTTTGCAGAGCAGGTTCAACAATTTCATCATTCATTCTCAATTGTAGATTCGTAGTATTTCTTATAATTTTTTATTGCATCGAAAATTGCATCTGCAATTTCTTTTTGTCCTTTCGAACTTGAAATATACTTCGCATCCTGACGGTTTGAAATAAATCCTGTTTCAATTAAAACGCTCGGCATTGAAGCCCCTACCAGGACATAAAATCCTGCCTGCTTTACGCCGCGCGACGGGATTTTAGTTTCCAATGAATAATCTTTGTCCACAAGCTCGGAAAACTTTTCCGAGTAACGCATATATGCGGAATGAGCCATGCTTACAAGAATGAAATTTTCATCGGTAAGCTTTTTATATCTCTGGGGATTATCCTCATACTGAATTACGCTGTTTTCTCTTTCAGCTATGGCAATTGCTTCTTTTGTTCTTCCGGGTCTTAAAAGATATACTTCAAATCCGCTTGCACTTGTTGGCTTATCAGGAGTAGAGTTGCAATGAATGGAAATAAATAATTTGCCGTTCTGTTCATTTGCGATCTGACCTCGGCGATAAAGTTCAACAAAATTATCGGATTTCCTTGTATAAACGACCTTGACATCTTTCATATTTTTTTCAATTAGCTTCCCGAGCGCAAGTGTAACTCCAAGATTAACATCCTTTTCTTTAACACCGTTAACGCCTATTGCGCCCGCATCTTTCCCTCCGTGCCCGGCATCGAGGACAATAACATCAAACTTCCATTTTTCTTTATTTTTATTATTATCTACCGCACCAGAAAAAACCTTGTTGTGAATAGTGATGAGAATGTCTTTGCTTCCATCTACATTAAGAACTTCACTTGTTGAATATTCTTTACTGACCTTGAATTCAAACTGAGTATCGGGACCGATATTTTTTACTTTTATACTCTGGACCAAACCCGTGCTATTAACATTTGAAAGCCTGTTAACATCGGCATTAACTTTTCTGAAAATAATTGTGAGCAAACCGTTTTTATAGCTGCTGTAATAAGAAGGAATTCTTTTATTTGTTTTTACTCTTATTAAAGTACCATTTGCTTTCTGATCGATTTTCAAACCTGTTATATTAATTTTTTCGGAAGTTTCATCAGGAATTTCATTTCCCAGCTTCCCTTTTATAACCAGCTTCTTATCACTCACAACAATGATATCCTGCCCGGAGGCTTTTCTTAAAATATCAATTGAATAGCGGAGAGGAATAAAAATATTATTATTAATTATATATGTGGAAGTCGGAAGCTGGTAAATTTCTTCTGTTGAATTATCCTTGGAAGTTAATACAATGAATGGATTCTGACCCGTTATTTTTAAATTATGAGAAGCATATTTCAGCTCAATTTTTTTTGTTTCATCATTTATGTAGTAAGAAGTTGAAGCAGCGTCAGCAAAATGATTTATTGAAAAATAAGCTATCCCCTGCCGCTCATATACCGGAATATAGCTTGTCCCGTTAGATGTAACCAATGCAAGTCCATTATTAGTCTGGGCAAGGAGCAGCAGCGGAAGGAATAAAAACAGATTAATTATTAAAAAAAATTTCTTCAACATATTCCATAAATATCTAACCAATAAAAGGCAGAATAAAACCACTTTTCTTTTTATAACCGGCGAACTCATTCTTAAAATATTTTGCAAGCAGTTTTTCCTCAAGCTTACCACGCATAATTAAGAGAGGAATTTCAATAACCGCAAGAGGTAATACAACATAGCTAAGCAATGCAAGGGCGGCACCAAGATCCATAAAGATTTGCGATAAATACTGCGGATGCCTGACAATCCTAAAAATTCCTTTTGTAACAAGAGTATGGTCTTTAAGAATCAAAATATCCTGCGAATAATTTTCTCCAAGAGTTTTAATTGCCAAAATCTGAATCCAGGAGAAAACAAGAAAAATCACCATCCCTGTTATTCTTACTGTCTCATAGGACAAAGAATACTGAAGCGTTCCGATTTTGAATACACCGAGAATAATTGCAACAAGAGATAAGGTTGATAAAAAAACAGGCACAGTCTGCAGAAAGCTTTTAGGCTTTTCCCTTGAGGCACCTACAGTAGTACGGAATCCCTTCTTTGCTCCTGAATAGTGCGCACCAAAAGTTGCGATTATATTTAAGCCGACGAAAATATTAATTGGGTCCATAATTGAGAGGTTTTGTGAAATGAAAATCAGACATATTTTTAACAAGAAAAAGTGCTAATCAATTTTCTTCCCATGTTTCTTCATTATTTTCTGCCACTCCTCAACTGATAACTGTTCCGATTCATCAATAAGCATAATAGGAATGTCATCTTCAATTTTGTACCGCCGCCGTGTATTCTTATCTGTTGAAACCAGTGTTTCTCCATCAAGCACAAGATCGGCTTTTGTTTCGGGGCAGCATAATATATCAAGAAGCTCTTTACTTATCATATAAATCTCCTGATTGCTTCTAAATTAAAACTAAAATTGAAATTCTACAAATGGATAATAATTAAATTGCCAAATTGTTGAATTATGAATGCAAATTTTTCCTGTTTTATGGCCGTGGGAAATGGAGGTGTTGATTTTTAGAAAAAAACTATTGACACAGTCATTTTTCAATTGTAGATTTTGACCTGAATTCCCAAAAACCAGTTAAAATATAATACCTGAATGGAATAAATACCTCTTTATTTCATTTACCGGGCGGCATTTTTATATAAAAATTTATTTAGGAGTACTATGAAAAAAATTTTCAAAATTTCAGGTGTTGTTCTTGGTGTTTTAATTCTGGTAATTCTAGTAGGATTTATTTACTTCAATTCAAAATATCCCGATGTTAGTAAACCCAGGGACATAAAAGTGGAAATTACCCCAGAAAGAATTGCAAGAGGTGAATATCTTGCAAATCACGTTACAGGTTGTATTGAATGTCATTCTGGAAGAGACTGGACAAAATATTCGGGTCCGATTAAAGCTGATACAAGAGGAATGGGCGGTGAAAAATATTCAAAGGAAATAGGATTCCCGGGAAATCTTTATAGTAAAAATATAACTCCTGCTGAAATAGGCAACTGGACTGACGGAGAACTTATAAGAGCAATAACGCAGGGTGTTAATAAGGATGGTAAAGCATTGTTCCCGTTGATGCCATATTATAGTTTTAATCATCTTACACAAGAGGACCTGTATTCGATAGTTGCATACATAAAATCTCTTAAACCTATAGAAAATAAAGTACCCGACAGTGAATTGGATTTTCCATTAAATCTGCTTGTTAAAACAATGCCTATAAAAACATATTCTCCCGCTCCTCCAGAAGATAAAAATAACTCAGTTGAATATGGAAAATATCTCGTAACTATTGCCAGCTGCAGCGGCTGCCATACTCCTACGAAAAAGGGCGAACCGCTGCCAGGAATGGACCTTGCCGGCGGAGAGGAATTTCATCTCCCCTGGGGAACGATCAGGACGGCAAATATTACTCCGGATCCCGAAACCGGTATTGGTAACTGGACAAAAGAAAATTTCGTTAACCAATTTAAATCTTTCGACAGCGATTCTGCAAAAAATGTTGCTGTAGGACCTCATGATTTTAACACTGTAATGCCCTGGACATTATTTGCCGGAATGTCAAAAGAAGATTTAGGTGCAATTTATGATTACCTGAGAACCGTTAAACCCGTTTATCATATTGTAAAACGATTTACTCCAGAAGAAGCTGCTGAAAAATAGAAATGTCCTTTTTTATAATATGTAATTAATTCTACCGCCCGGATTAAACAAGGGCGGTTTTTTTTGTTTGAAAATTGCTGAATCTGAATTGTTATGATGATTGAGGGAATAATATATCAGAGATAAAGAGCATTAAGATAATGTCATTTTAAATGTTATCACGATTTTCATCTGATTAAAAAGAGTCCTTCCGCAATCATAGTTTTTAATTTTTTGAAACGATGTTTATTCTCTTTATACATATCAAATTTTTCATTAGGTTTATAGAGCTTTTTATCTTAAAAATTTGGTCAAACAAATAAATGGGCAAAAAAAAGAGTAAGAAAATAATCTACCGGATTATAAAATATTTTTTTCTCTTTATCATTATAATTCTTATCGGTGGATATATTTATTTCAATAACAACTACCCTAAAACTATTCAGGCACCGAAAGTTGAAATTTTCCCAACAGTTCAGCGAATTGAAAGGGGAAATTACCTCGTTAATCACGTCACCGTATGCCTTTCCTGTCATTCTACAAGGGACTGGACAAAGTTTTCCGGACCCGTTATTCCCGGAACTGAAGGTATGGGCGGAGAAAAATTTGAAGATGGTTTGCCTGGAACTATATATGCCGGCAACATTACGCCATCGGGAATTGGTGAATGGACAAATGGTGAAGTGCTAAGGGCGATAACAACCGGTGTTACAAAGGATAACAGGGTACTCTTTCCGCTGATGCCTTACCTTGAATACCACAATCTTAAATTGGAAGATCTTTATTCTATAATCGCTTATTTAAGAACGCTTCAACCTATTGTAAACGAAGTCCCTCAAAGTTCAATTAATTTTCCAATGAACCTGATCGTGAAAACATTTCCACCAAAATCGTACGATCCGATAAATTCGATAGATGAATCAAACTCTGTTGAATACGGGAAATACCTGGTTACTATTGCAGACTGTAAAAACTGTCATACTCCTATGAAAGAAGGGAAGCTGGATGATGAGCTGACCTTTGCCGGAGGAACAGAATTCAGAATCAAAGGAGGGATAGTCAGGTCGGTTAATATTACTCCCGATATTGAAACCGGGATCGGAAGATGGACAAGAAAAGATTTTTTAAACCAGTTTGAACAATATTCTGACAAAGATGCTACTATAACTCCGGGTGAATTCAATACACCAATGCCATGGAATTCGTATGCAGGTATGGCTGATAAAGATCTGAATGCAATCTATGATTACTTAAAGACTGTACCACCAATTCATCACAAAGTAGACAGATTTACATCTAAGAAACAGAATTAAATAAAATGAAAAAGTCAGACTATCTAATAAAACCGGGAAGCAAAGTTTTACTTTCACAAACAAGTGCTTCAGATACAGGATCATTCAAATCAAAGGAAGATGCAAAAGAAATTCTGATTAAGAACATTAAGAAAATGTCAGACCTTCAGAATATGCTTTATGCTTACGATAAATATTCTTTATTAATCATCTTCCAGGCAATGGATGCCGCGGGAAAAGACGGGACAATCAAGCATGTTATGTCCGGGCTGAATCCCCAAGGTACACAAGTATTCAGCTTTAAGCAGCCTTCTACTGCAGAACTTGATCACGATTACCTTTGGAGAATCCATAAAAATGTTCCTGAAAGAGGAAGGATAGGAATTTTCAACCGGTCACATTATGAAGAAGTCCTGGTAGTTCGTGTTCACGATTTAATACAAAGCCAGAACATTCCTCCCGAGTTAATTAATAAAGAAGTATGGAACAACAGGTACAGGGAGATAAATGATTTTGAAAAATATTTATATGAAAACGGGACAATAACAATTAAATTTTTCCTTCATATTTCCAAAGAAGAACAGAAAAAAAGATTCCTGGAAAGAATAGACACTCCCGAAAAGAACTGGAAGTTTTCTGCTTCGGATATTAAAGAAAGAAATTTCTGGGATAAATACCAAGCTGCTTATGAAGAAACAATTTCAGCTACAAGCAAAAAGCACGCTCCCTGGTTTATTATACCTGCGGATCATAAATGGTATATGCGTTACGCCGTATCAGAAGTGATTGTAGAAACATTAGAAGAACTGAAAATGTCATACCCGGTTCTGCCAAAAGAACAATTAGCCGCACTTGAAAGCTGTAAAAAATCTTTACTCAAAGAAGAATAAATCAACGGGAAATTATGGCAGGATTTTTTTCTTATCTTTTACATAATTGATCCAGTCCTCACGGGGATAAAGGGATGGAGTCGCAATAATCTTTCCGCCAAATCCAATATACCTGAATGTTAACATCTGAATAGGTGTCACATCAACTTTATCCAGTTTTGATTCAAAAATTTTAGTCGCCTGGCTGGTTGTTAATTTAGCAAGGTATTTATTTATTGCTTCATTTCTTTTTTCCTCAAGCAATAAATCCTGCGCAGCCTGGATACTTTTGCTTATCTCCCTCTGTGATATCTTTGATCTTTTTTCAAGAAGCCTGAATATTGTATACTTACCATTCATAAATAACGGACCATAAATACTTCCGTTATCCAGTTCAGCGATGACTGCCCCGATTTCTCCTAACTGATAAGCGTGAAACCAGACAGCCCCGGTTGTATCTTCAAGTGAATTTTTAGACATGTTTAACCTGTTTAAGACTTCGGCTGCTTCATCAATATTGTCCGGCGAAAATATTTGCAGCCTCAGCTCAATATCTTTTAAAACCTCATCCTTATGAGATTCGAAAAAATTATTTAATTCCTTGGCTGATATTTTTATTGTGTCTGTAATTTCGTTTTCAAAACGGTTTGAACGATATGCATCCAGGAAAGTTTGGGTATTATACTTCACTTCCGAAGATGATTCCAAACCAAGCTCTTTAGCCTTTTCGGCAAGAAAATAATTCTGCACAATAAATTTTAATGCCTTATGAAGTGAAAATGTAATTTGCCGGATCGATGTATCGACTGGGGCAAATCCCGCAAGAGACAGATTATCGAAAATATATCCAAGAGATAATTCACCGCCTTTAAATTTCAGTATCGGTGCCCTGGGATCAAATGAAAAATTATCCTTTAAATTAACAAGCTCTTGACGGCTTAGATAATATCTTCCTTCAAAGCTTGCAGGCTGATGAGTTGATAAGATACTTTTTATCTTATACACAAGCGGGTTAAATATTCTATAATTTAAGTTAACCTCGATTCCTTTCATCACTTCATCTATATAGTCGCGGGCTATTCTATATCCCTTCCTGTATGCAATTATATCATGAACCATTTTAGATTTTTTTTCAGTAGAAACCGATGAAAACTTCTTGTTAAGATTTTTATTGATAACTCTGAAAACAATCCAGCCATCAACTGTATTTGTTGGTTTTGAATTAAAGCCTATATCCCTGCTAAAGAAAGCATCTTCAATTGTCTCATCCGATTCTCCATAACCAATTTCAAGTGTGTCGTGACAAAGATTTAAACTATCGGAAATATGATAGACATACTTTTCCGGCTTATTATTTATTTTTTGATAAAAACTATTTGCCCAAAGACTATCAGGAAAATAAAACGCATCAACTATATAATTATAACCTGAATATTTTACACCCTGTTTTATTTCATCCCGGGAGACTTTTACTTTAGATAGTACTTCTTTCCTGTAAAGTGCATCCCTTAAAAAAATATCAGTGACTTCATTCTTTATATAATCTTCATACGGGTCTTTATCTAAAGACGACATAGATGATTCATTCGATAGAAGTTTTTCGGCAACCATTGAATATAAAAAATTCTGTTTAGCCTTTTGAAGATCTTCATTTAGTCCCTTACCGGGATAAACAGTTAATTCAAACCTGTCAATAAACTCATCGCTTGTAATCGGTTCTCCATTTACAATTGCCAGAGTATCAGGCTGTGCAAATAAATTATTAATTGAAAAAAAAGTGATAAAGATAAAGAATGAAATAGAGATGCGCTGTTTAAAACTCATGCGTCATTTTCCGAAATTTCAAATTGTACTACTTAAAAATAATTACACTCTATAAACTATAAAATTCATTTCTGTTCCGTCAGGCATTAATAATTACAAACTCAGTGTATATATAAAAAAGGGTCGTTTTTCAACGACCCTTATTATCAATTATAGATGGGATTATTTCATCAGCATCATTTTCTTTGTAAGAGTTGTACTTCCCGCCTGCAGGCGATAGAAATAAACTCCGCTTGAGAATTTTGATGCATCAAAAGTAGCAATATATTTTCCGGTATTCTGGAATCCCCGGAATAATGTTGTTACTTGCTGTCCAAGAATATTGTACACTTTCAAGGTAACCAATCCACTCTTTGGAACCGAATACACAATATTAGTGGTGGGGTTAAAAGGATTAGGATAATTCTGGCTTAATGTGTAAGTCTTAGGAATATTGTTATCCGGCACCTGTTCTATAGCAGTTGCCTGATCACCAAACATATTAATCCTGTAAACCGTACCGCCGGCAAGATTTAGTGTAAGACCATGATTAAGACTAAAACCTGCTTCATTATCAAGGTAGCTTGCGCCGCCATTTAATGTATCAACACCATCAAAAACGGCTCCGTATTTAAATTCAACAAAGCCTGGTGTTCCTGACGGAAAAACGAGCATATTTGAGTATATATTATCTCCCGCAATTGAATCACTATGACTAGCATCATCATACATTTTTACGAGAATTCCCGAAGCAGTATCAGGGAAAGTCCAGTTGGAGGGCCACTGAAGCGGTAAAGCAGCACCGCCAATCCAAACACTTTTTAATCCCGTTATTAAGGTGTTATGGTATCTTTCGTGCGCACCGTTCATATCAACCCGGAAATAAACTGTATTGTCTGATGTGGTTGGCGTAGCAATATGAACATTTGGAGAAACCATAGCTAATGTTGTATCCTGGCTTGGGAATGTAAATGTATGGTTATCTCCGCTTTCCCATCCTCCATTTGAGAAATGGTTTGCAGGATCACCATGAAATTTCCATTGAACAGCACTACCAGGCTGCGCAATGAATGTCAATGTCACAGAAAATAAATTTGGATCAATTAGATCCTGAAGCAGGACAGCTCCCGGTGTTGTCCAGGTTAATGGTGAGGTATCACCCATTACTTCCATTGAATCCGAACCGGGAACGAAACCCTCGTTTAATAATTCAGCCATATCCGCCTGAAAAGTTATACTAGCAGTCACAGGATTGGAAAGGTTGCTGTAATAAACAACTGGAAGAGTTTGGGTTGGGTCCGAAGTTATAGTATATGTCCTATTACTTCCCTGCTCAAGCGTTGATGAACCATTATGTTCAATCCCAAACTTATATTGAATACTGTGAGTAACAGATGAATCCGGGAAAGTTATAGTGATCGTGTAAACCGAATCGTTATTGGTATCTGTTAAAAGAAACATTGTTCCATACCAATTAGCCGTATCACCGACCATAGTCTGGAAATCACCCTGAACAACAACACTGTCTGTTGCGGGGTTGAAATTACCTAACTGCATCTGTATTCCCATATGCACCTGAAATGTAACATCAACGGTAGCAAGTGCACTATTTGTATAACCAAAAGCAAGCAATAACGCCGCCATGGTTATTAACCTTCTTATCATAAAAGATCTCCTTTCTAATTGTAACCAATTAATGATAATACTAAGATTTTCTCATATAGTGGATAAAATTTTATTTTTAATTAACAACAATAAAAATAAATAAAAAAAAATGTACGTAATTAATTTAAAAATTAACCGATACAGCAAATTTCTGAATATTACTCAGTATGCCGTAATTTTCATAAGCATAATCTAATTTAAAAGTTACATTTGCGATCACCTCATAAGCCAGACCGAAACCAAAAGTTATTCCTTCTTCACTACTGGGAATACCAATCGATTTATAACCAACCCTTGCATAAATAGTGTTATTCCAGGAATATTGTCCGCCGACATTCACACTCTGTGCATTATCATTCGGATGCAATGCATCTACTGCAAGAGTAACCGTATTATCTTCAGATTTAATAACATCCATCGATACTCCTAATCTGAACAAAAGCGGTAAAGGATAACTATCGGTATAATACTCAGCAGGAATTTTACTATTATCCCCTGCTACCGACTGATCAGGATTATGGGTTATGTAAAGATCTTCACCCGTCATTCTCATATCAGTACCGAAATTAGAAATATCCATACCTATTTTTAAATCATTGAACGGCGTAATATACAAAAGTCCTGCATCGAGTGCCCAGCCGGTTGCCGATTCATGCCAGATTTGCTGTAATATCATTTTAGCAGTACCTGCAATTGAAAATCTGTCAGTTAAATTTCTCGAATAGGTTAGACCTAAAGACATATCTTTTGCAGACCATGTTTCACCTGTACCGTCAGGCATATTTATAGTTGTAACATTTTCGCTTCCATAATCCAGGTAGGTTATACTCAAACCAATTGCATTATCTTCATCCAGAGCTACAACACCTCCAAAATAATTATAGCTTGTTCCGATCAGGTAGTTAGTATGCTCGAAAAGAAACTGGTTTTGACCTGTTCTCGAAATCCCGGCAGGATTCCAGTATAAAGCAGAAGGATCGTTTGCAACAGCAACAAAAGCACCACCCATTCCTATAGCTGTAGGACCGGCGCCAATACCAAGAAATGGTGCTGCAGTTGTACCTACTTTATCCTGCCCATAGATATTTCCGATTAAAAGAATCATTACCATTAGTAAAAACTTCTTCATAAAAACCTCTTACTTAATTATAGCGAGTTTACCGGTTTTTTGACCAACATTTGGAGCGTCTACCAGATAGAAATAAACTCCATAAGCAACCTCAATATTTTCCCTGCTGCGTAAATCCCAATCCACAGAACCATCATCAATACTCTGATTAGCAGGCATATCAAGAGTTCTTACAAGCTCACCTCTTGCTGTAAAGATATAAATCTTCGAATTCTTCGGAAGATGAATAAAAGATATTTTCCTTTCACCTCTTCCGCTGGTGATAGTCGGAGGTAACGGTGCTTCCTGGCTTGTTGTTGCAAGGTACGGATTCGGGACAACCCTTATTTTATCTAACTGTGATGAAGCGAGCTTATTATTTACCGATGCTGAAGTTGTTGTAATCTGAAGCTGATCCTGACTTGTAAATGGTATTTTAAATCTCAGCTTTAATGTATCGCCGGCAGTAGGATGATAACTAACACTATCAGCCCCTGCTACCTGCGCTAACCAAGTAATGATAGTTGTATCTTGTCCGCTTTCAGTTTTAGTATCCTGCAAAATGATTATTCGTGATTGATAGGAAAACATACCACTTATATATCCGGGAAGATATGCATACTTGACCGGTGCACTTGTTTTAGCATCAATTAGTCTAAAATTTGTATTTAGCTTGGGCAAAGTATATGGTGCGTGATAACGTGTAATCACAAGTTGCGTGGATGTATCTGCTGAAGTATGCGAATCATCAAAAACGATATTAATATCATGTGGATAAGCAATCCCAACTTCCTCTACATTTGCCGATATGAAAGGTGAAACAGATATCTTGTAATCTTTAATCGGATGAACAATATTCCACCTGGTCCTTGATGTATCGTATCTAATAGTCCAGTCATTTTCAATGGAAAGGTAAACACCATCAAAAACATATTTATCATAATCACCAACCAAAGTATCCTTTGAAGTAAGAGGCACTTTCAATAAAGTATCCTGCGCGCTCCCCCCGGTATAATCTATAACGTAATATGATTGTGTAACAGGAACATAATTAGTTATCTGATCAGAGAAAGTAACCCTGTAAGTTTTATTTTTAACCGCAGCCGGGTTAACTACATATAAATAAACTTTACCTGAGCCAAACGGAACTGTTCCCGGAACAGGACCAAGAAGACTCGGTGCGTTCGGACCCTGGTACCCTGCTACAGATGATCTGGGAACAACAACTGATGTATTTACATCTGTGCTTACCGAACCATCACTATTTATTGTAACATACTTGGGATCTTCTGCGGGATAAAAATTACTATTAGGATCGCCTGAAGTATAGGCAGTAACTGCATAAAAATAACGCTGTCCGTTCTGAAGATTTCTATCAACAAAAGTATGAACCAACCCGGAGTTGCTTCCCAGGTAAAATCTTGGGAGCTCTGCAAGATCCTGTGAAGCAGGGACAAAATAGCCGTTTACCGAATCTTTTAAATCAAAAGTAGCAATAGGCTCACCGCCTCCTTCAGTAAAACCGGGATCTGTTGAACGGTATATTTTATATCCCTGGAAAGAAACATAAGCTTCCGCTTTTGAATCCCAGATCAATGTAGCCTGCTTATCACCGGGTACAATTGTTAATTTAGGTTTCGGAGGCGGCTTAAGGAAATCATAATTAGAGTTATAAATTCTCTGAGCAATTTTTTTATTCTTAAAAATATTTGAACTGTCAGCACCAAAGACAAGTGCTAAAGAAAATCTTTCTGTTCGTCCGGAAAGAAGCGGAAAATATCCGGATGAATATATAAAGTCTCCATCCTGCGGCAGAAGAGGAATTACATCAAAATATCCCGGTTTCATTCTGTTCCATAATATTTCATTATTATTCATTGGCGGGGAAGCACTCTGGTTAAAGAAATTAAAGCTGGTCAAACCGATCTGGTCTGATTCATTTACATCTGTTTTATCAAAGTGAGGTTCACCCAATGTCGGCATTCCGTCGCCTTCACCCGCATCATGAGTATCAGCCAAACCATCGGCGCCAACATCATCCTTCAAAGGATTCCAGTCTCCATTCTCATCACCTGACCAGTGAGATTTAACAATAGCAGGATACTTCCCCGTTACAGGATCAGGCTGCTGTGTGTAATCAGGAACATAACCGGAAACCATATTACCCGGACCACTATCTCTACGTTCATCTATAAGAGTATTATTTGAACCAAGTCCTGTTAAATAATTTCTATATGCCAAAGGTCTCAGTTCGGTCTTTATTACAACTCCATTATTATCCTTGAAAATTCTTTTATAGTGAAGATCATGATTTTCATCAATAAGACCATTAAGATTATCATCTATTCCGTTATTTACTATCTCGGTAACTGTAACACCATCATAAATTCTATAAGCTATTCCCTGAGAATGTATAGTAACAGTATCGGTTAAACTATGAAGCAAGGTATCAAGGAGAACTACTGTTCTCTCATAGGTTGATGGATCTATAATAACGATTTTATTTGCAGGCCAATTTGGAAGCGGACCGGGATTACTTTTATGAAGAGTACGTGAAGAGATATAACCAAGGCTTGAATTAAATTGAAAATCAGTTTCCTGGAATACCGGGCTGGAAGGATCTACTGCATCATTATCATTATCAATTGCGTCAAATCCATTACCCGGACTTTCCAGGTATGCATAACCTGCAAAACCTGTATTCCGTCTTACACCTGTAAGAACCTGGTTAATAGGAATCCATAACGGATCGGAAGTCTGATCATCACTATCCCAGTTATAAGTAAGATTATTATTCAGATCGAAATAACCCAGGTCGTCACTACAGTCAGTGTAAACCTGACCAACATCGCCAACACAGCCTCCTAATACTTCCCCAAAACAAACTTTGGTATAATCTGTAGTTCCGATATTCGTAATATCATACAACCAGAAAACAACATCCTGAGCCTGAATCTGAGACCATTGCATTCCTCTCACGCTTACCAGAAGACCCATTCCGTTACGTGTAGTGTCGGTAGAATCCGGATGGAATTTAAAATTTGTTCTGAACTGAGGATTGTTATCCGGGGCATCATCCATAACAAAAAAAGTTTCCTGGTCTGCTCTTTCAACTCCTTTTCCAAAATAACCATCCCATACGGGTTTACCTGTTGAATCAAGCCACGAGGGGTTGTCAGGCCAAAAAGGCGGCCAGGAATTTCTGACAGTGTTTTTGGCAACTGTATCCTGATTAGTATTAACATAACCGGGTTCAGGGCCGAACCCCTGAAAATGTCCATCATTAGGATCTGTTTTAGCCGCCTGTCCGGTACGCGGACCTGTAGTAATAGTAACTGAGTGAAGAGTGTCTAAAATTCCATCACCATTATAATCCCGTGCGGGTAGTTCTATTCCAACTAAAGGAGTAACATCGCCAATGTAACCATCCTGTGTAGCAGGATATGGCCAATAGCCCCTGAGGTCGGTAGGATTAGTACCGGCAATAGAGCCATCATTACTATAGGTAATTGCAGTTCTGTTTCCGTTAAGCAATCCGAATCTTGTATATAAACTGTTGCCGCGATGAGTTTTAGCCCATTGAATATAATCGGAATTCTGCTGTGCAAAACTAAAAACAGTTGAAGCAAAAAGGATAATAACAATAAAATATTTACGCATTTTTTAAACCTGCATCTTAAAATGAAATAGTTGTACCTAACTCAACTCTTCTTGGTTCTGAATAATAATTTGGTTTTGTATACCAGTCTTGCACTGAAGAAACCGGGTGTGGTCCGCCGATTCTAAGCTGCTGCTGTTCAGCCAACGACCAGTCAGGCTGACCGGTATCTGTATAAACCTGTGTCGGGTTTTTTGTATCTATTAAATTATTAATCCTTAAGAAAAGAGACATGGTTGAAGGACCAATAGAAAAATCTTTGTAAAGGCTTAAATCAATATCTGTACTTGATGGAATATTCTGCGAGTTATAAACTAGAGTGCCAACATTAGTTATTCCCTGCGGAGTATATGGCTGACCGGTGCTGAATCTTAAAACAATACTTCCTCCCCAGTCGGCAGTTCTGTTAACGTAATTAAATGTTGCATTAACAGAATGTGTCTGATCCCAATCGAGAGGAATCAATTGAGTCTCTGCCTGTACCCCGGTATTTCTAAGATTAAAAGAACTTGCCGGATCCGATGCGTTTCCTTTTGCTATCTGAAAAGTATAATCTAAAGTAGCAGATATTCCATCTGAAAATCTTTTATTTAGGGATAGGACAATTCCCCTTATAAATCCAAAATCAGTATTTACATACTGGCTGTATATTTTTGTTCCGCCGAATACATATTGTATTTCATTAAGAGTTCCGGCTAAATTTCTAATATCCCGGAAGTACCCGGTTATGTCTATTGCAATGTCATCTGTTAATTGCTGCTGAACACCTAATTCACCGCTGGTAGTTTGTTCCGGTTTAAGATCCGGGTTTCCGATAATTCCAAGATTTGTGCTTCCGCCGGTAACCGGGAGCTTGTACATTGGATTTTCAAACAACCTTTCAAACGATGGAATCTGGAAAAACAAACCGTACGAGAAATGAATAACACCTCTATCCGTTATCGGAAAAGAAACACCAAGCCTTGGACTAACCTGCCATTTATCCGTAGCATCTTTATACCAATATGTCATCCTTTTTGCAACAGCATCTGCATGAGTTCCACCGGGTGCAACCACACTATCCTGATTTTGAGGTTTTAAAGGTAAATAAATATTGGGGTCTGATGGATCTGCTAAGATCTGACCATTGGGATGAAAATAATCAAACCTTAATCCGAAGTTAACAATAATAGATTGATACTCCATTTTATCCTGTGCATAAAAAGAAGCTTGCCAGGGATTATGCTGATAAAACTGATTGTCCTGACTTTCAATCGAAGGGATAACAACCGGATCCTGTAAAAATGCTTTCCCATCAACAACCGGATCACGATTATTATCTGCCTGGGACATATGTAAATTTATGTTATGAAGAAATAGAGTATAATAATTAAATAATGCACCGGTTTTAATTTCATGATTATTAGATACCTGGCTGGTTAAATCAATTTTAGCCACATAAGTATTTGTACTTCTAACATTATGAGTCATATTTGTACCACCGGTAAGAAAAGTACCCTCTGGTGGTAATAACAATTTTGTATGCACATACTGTTGATCGAAAGGATCTTTTCTATTAAACAAATCAGAAAGTGAAAAAGTATTCGCATCAAGATATTCTCTATAATCCGTAAAATAATCTGATAATCCTACAGTATAGAAGGTTGAACTGCTTACGGCATGAGTGATAGTCAACGAATTCAAATACCCCTTTTTAAAATTGCTTAATAAACCATCGGGATTATATTTATAAGCAAAGTCATAATCTTTTCCACGGGTATTATCAAGAATGTAATCATACGAAATAGTAAATGCCGGAGAAATTTTTAAAGTCAGTTTCCCCTGAGCATATGCCTCCATGTTAGGAGCCATTGAAACAATAGAACCATCTCCTGTTTGCGGTATTATCCAGTTTGCAGGACTTACATCCACAGTGTTCGCAATATCAAAAGTATTGTATCTGCGTTGACCAAATAAATACCCGCCGGTATAATAGTAGCGGGCATCGACATAATAAAAGAGTATATCATTTAAAATTGGTCCATTTAAAGAACCCTCCAGCCAGCTAATTTTGTTTGCTGTACTACCCAAAAAAGGGTTGACTCTTTGAGTGCCATAGAATACGTCCGAATTCTGAGTTAAATACGCTCCCTGATAGGCAGTTATATTTCCGTGGGTATCATTACCACCTGTCTTTGTAGCAATATTAACTATACCACTCATAGCTTGTCCATACTCTGCGTTGAAAGCACCCGTAACAAGCTGCATTTCCTGAATTGAATTTTTATTTATATCAACTACTGTACTACCATCGTAAGCATTAGTTACAGGGACACCATCAATCCAATATGAAACTTCACCGGATCTGCCTCCACGAAAATGAAAATCTCCATTTTTATCTTTTACAATTCCGGCCTGAAGTTGTAATGCATCCTGAAAACTTGTTATTGGTAAAGCCTGAATATCCTGAGCATTTATAATCGCAGTGGACGAAGTTAAATCTTTTTGAACAAGAGGCTTGGATGCGATGACGACAACTTCCTGTCCCAATTCTACACTGGTAGGAGAAAGAGAAAAATCAATCCTGGTAGTAAGGTCAATCTGAATCTTTACATTCTCAACAATCATACTATTGTACCCGATAGCAGAAGCTTTTACAGTATACGTTCCCGGTTGAATGTTGAGAATATTATAATTACCGTCAACATCAGTGGCTGCTCCTGTTGTTGTCCCCATTATAACCACATTTACAAAGGGAAGAGATTCACCGGTTGATTTATCTGTAATCTTTCCTGATAATTTACCGGTGGAACCGGCAAATGATATTGAAACAGCAATAAGAAATGAACATAAAATCAGTAAAAATTTTTTCATAAAGGTTCTCCTTTATTAGATTACATCTTTAGGAGTTTAAAAACATTGTCCACTATAGCCGGGTATATTAGAATATAATTACCTTCTTCAATTTTTACTTCTGAAATCTTTGGGAGTTTATTTTATTTTTCATCAATGACAGAACCTTACCTTTGAAACACACTTGTAAGAACAATACAAATCATTCTAAAAATAAATTATAACATTCCTCAATCTAGATTATCACTAATCTCTCTTCTGTGATGAAAATTTTTAACTGTGATTATTAAAAGATATGTGGTAACTAATTTTCTATATTCTATTACCTGTTAATTTTTATTTGTACTAAAATACCTAATCTCAAATCAAAATCAACTAATAAAAACGCTCCCAGAGGGGAATTTTTGAAGGATTGACATTCTGAATTCTTTATATTATAGTAAAGCATACCAAACGCAGAAAATAATAAACATTAGCAATATTAAGCAACAAGTAATATTGGAGGATTAAATATGGCGAAAGCTATCTGGAATGGTGAGGTTATTGCTGAAAGTAAAAAAGCAAAGAACATAAATGGTTATACTTATTTCCCTCCCGGTTCGGTAAAAAAAGAATTCTTAAAGAAAAGTTACACCAGGCATATAGATGCTGATCTCGGTACCGCTAATTTTTACAATATCCTGGTCGGTGATGCTATAAACTGGAATGGAGCCTGGTACTATCCCGATATTAAGAATAATAAATTAAATATTGAAGGTTTCATTGCTTTTTCCCCCGGTATAGAAATTCAATAATTTTGATGCTGTTGCAAAATATCACATTGTGCTTTTAAGCAGGCTGTACTATTTTGATTCTAAAAAATTGGACAATATTTTTATCTGAAATTAATATTTTTTTATAGGCCGGGAGGTTGTTATGGATTCCAGAGATAGAGATGAAAGAGATAATAAAGCCAGAGGTGAAAGAGGAGAAAAGATTCGTAACTATAAAAAACATAGAAGTGAAATTAAACATTCCCGCTCTGAAAAAAATAAATTAAATAACCGAAATTATTATACAGATAATTACGATCCTGATGACAGCGAATTTGAACCCGATCCTGATGAAGAAAATGATAAAATGTGGGAAGAGAATGAAGATGAAGATGAAAATGAAAATGAAGATGAAAGCAATTTCATGAATGAAGATGACGATGATAATTATTAGTAAGGTTCTCCCTATATGAATTTATGGCGGGTTTATCAACCCGCATTTTTATTGATTAATTTGTTTATCCCACAGGCAGGTTGTATTAACTTTGTTAATTTCCTTTATTCCAACTTTTCGTATATCTATCCCTTTCATAATGAAAAATGAATAAATAATTTTTTTTTGTACACACAAATCAAAATTAAATTGATCCAGCTATTGACAATTTTGAAAGGCCTAAATAATTTTTGATCAGACAAAATAGTTAGACCAATAATTCAACCGGAATTTTAAGACGGAAAATTTATGTGTCTTCTTTTAATTTCTTTCAACAACCACCCTGAGTATCCTTTAATTGTTGCAGCAAACCGGGATGAATTTTATAATCGGCCAACAGCGACAGCACATTTCTGGAAAGATCATCCCAAATTGCTTGCGGGTAAAGATCTTGAAGCAGGTGGAACATGGCTTGGAATTACAAAAAACGGAAGATTCGCTGCTGTTACTAATTACCGCGATATGAGAACATTGAAAAAAAATGCTTCTTCCAGAGGCGAATTGGTAACAAATTTCCTTCTTTCAAAAGATTCACCTTTAATTTACGGACACGGTTTAAATGAAAAAGCTGATGATTATAACGGATACAATCTTTTATTTTCGGACATTGAAACACTTTACTATTTTTCTAATCAGACAAAGCAGCTAACCCAATTAACCGAAGGTGTTTATGGATTGAGCAATCACCTGCTTGATACTCCCTGGCAAAAAGTTGTAAAAAGCAAAAAAGCTTTTCTTGAAGTAACCTCAGAAGAAGAAATTGTAACAGATGATTTATTTAAAATATTATCAGATGAAACGGAAACTCCGGATGATCAGCTTCCTGATACCGGATTAAGTTCCGAACTTGAAAAAGCCGTTTCACCTGTTTTTATAAAAAGTGAAAATTATGGTACCCGCTCCTCAACCGTCCTCTTAATTAATAGTATGAATGAAGTATTATTTATTGAAAAGTCACTGGATACAGGGACTAAATCGTGGCAAGAATCAAGATTTGAATTTAAGATTGAGTAGGAGAAGAATTTCCAGAATTAAAAGTAATTAACTTATTCAGCCGCTTGAACTTTCCAGTTATCGGGAATAAACTGATAAATGAACTGAACAATTGTACTTTGTATTACTCCAAGTAGAGCATAATCAAGTATATTAAGCCAATTTAAAGAGAAGTGCGATAGTATTAAAAAATAGAAAAGGCTGCCCCCTATTAGTCCTCCGATTATTGCAACTGAAAAAGTACCATATTCATCCAGGTTCATATTTAACATCCGGGCAATAATTAATATCAGTCGTGAAGGAATAAGGAATAAAGCGAGGGACATCAATAGAATGGCTGCTACTACCAATAGTGGAATCCCTTGTGTTTCACCTGCAAAAAAGTTAGTTAATGATAAAAACAGAATCATAGGAATAGTATTTATTACTATCCCTCCGAAATCAGGGATAACAACACTTAATATTATCTTTACTTTTCTCATTAATAAAATTTTATTTTCTTTATTTTTAGACGCATATATCGTTCCAGTAAAAAAAATCTTTTTAGAAGTTAAATTCTGATATTCTTTTCCGCCACAAATGGCAATTACGCCAAAAATTGAAGCATAGGTTCTGGTAGTTTTTACCAAATTCAACATTATTTATTCTGGCATTTTGATTGTTCTAAAATCGGAAACATTTGAGGTGATCGTATGTATTTTGATGAAGATGATAAATTAATTATTCAGAAAATTTCTGATGGGAAAGTTAAAGATATAGAATCGTTTATTAGTGAGTGCTGCTCGTACATCCGCGTTCGTTACAAGATTAACCATTTTTGGTACTTTAATGTTGTCTTTAATACAGAAGAAATCATAGTTCCTGTTGAGGAAAACAGGTTCTTTGAAAAGATTAAAAAATTCACAAGCCTTTTAGATTATCTTGAGAACAAAAATTTCATTAGCGTTGACAAAGAAATTGTCCCTCTCAATAGTATTCTTCCTATATTCAAAGATGATGGCTCTCCTTTCGACGAAGTTCTCGTGCTGGTTTATAAATACCAGGGAAGAAAAATATTAGCTTCCAGGGATCTTTCACTTCTCTTAAGAATGAAGCCGAGAAATATTGCCGTTTAAAGTAAAAAGACAAAAATAAAATACGAATCAATTCATTTCCTAAACTAATCATTACCGTTAGTTTTTATTTGTCATTCTCTTTCCATCCCTTTTGTGATTTAAGTATCACTATATAACCACGAATAATATTTAAGTTTAAAATCTTTTAAAAATTAATGAATGCTATGAATAGAATAACATTTTTTTCTATTCTATTAATTTCTACGGTTTTCGTGCATTACCCCGGAGGGAAAGAAATTTATGCTCAAACTAAAAACGAGAAGGGAGATAATTCTGTTAATATGCCTGGCATAAAAACAACAATGGTAAATTATACAAGCGGAAAAGATACTGTATCATCTTACCTTGCAGTCCCTGATGGGAAAGGTCCTTTCCCCGCTCTTATTTTAATTCATGAGTGGTGGGGATTAAATGACTGGGTAAAGAAAAATGCTGATGATTTTGCTGACAGCGGGTATGTAGCCCTGGCAATCGATCTTTACCGTGGTAAATCAACGACTTCACCGGATGAAGCACGCAAACTTTCTGGGAGTGTTTCCCTTGAACAGTCTGCAATGGATTTAAGCTCGGCATTTGATTATTTACAGGATATGAAATCTGTTGATAAGAACAACATGGGTTCTATCGGCTGGTGCATGGGAGGAGGCTATTCTCTCAGAGCAGCATTGAGTAATGATTTGTCTGCCTGCGTTATTTGTTACGGGAGACTTATAAATGATGTGGAAACGCTGAAAAAAATAAAAGGGTCAGTACTTGGAATCTTTGGCGAAAATGATCAAAATATAACTCCCTCAATTGTCAATTCATTTGAAGAATCATTGAACAAAGCTGGGATTAAAAATAAAATCTATATATACCCCGGCGTTGGACATGCTTTCATGAATCCTAACAATTCGAAACTTTATAATAAATCTACAACTGAAAAAGCCTGGAAAGAAATATATGTCTTTCTTGATAACCATTTGAAGCAGATAAAAAAATAAAAGATTACTTAAGAGGAAACGGCAAATGAAAATCTCCCTGGTGCTTTTATATTTGTTTCTCATCCCGGTTTATTCTGTCAGTTCGGAGACATACAAAGATTATCTTAAACAAGGCGATCAATATTATTCGGAATTTAATAACCATTCAGCCCTGAAGAGCTATCTGATGGCTTATAAGCTCTCTCCCGATAACTATGAAGTAATATTCAGACTTGCAAGAACTTATAATGATTTAGGTGAAGAATTCTATGAATACCGTGAGAGAGATAGTTCTGAAGTTATGATAAAAAAAGCTTTGGAATATTCTGAAATGCTGGGAAAAGATTTTCCCGACAGTGCCGCATCTTATGCTTATCTCGCACTATCCTACGGAAACCGGGCGTTGTTTGAAGGCGGCAAAGAAAAGATTAAGCTCGCGCATAAAATTGAAGATAATGCAAAAAAATCTCTTCAAATGAATCCTGATCAATATCTTTCTTATATTATTCTGGGAATTTATTACAGGCAGATTGCCGATCTTAGCTGGATTGAAAGGATATTTGCAAATACTTTCTTCGGGAATGTTCCTGAGGGTACTTTTAACGAATCAATTGAGATGTTAAATAAAGCTTTACAGGTTAAGCCGAATACTATTGTTGCCACTTTCCAGCTATCGCGTACTTATAAATCTATGGGTGATAAAGATGATGAGATTATTCTTCTTAAAAAACTTTTAACCTATCCCCAGAAAAATTTCAGAGATAAGTTTGCCATTAAAAAAGCCGAAAGAAGATTAAAGGAACTGGAATAATTTTATGAAGTTTTTTTGTAAAGAGTTGCCATCTTTATTTTTCATTTTAAGATGACAACTCTCATATATCTTTTATATTACTTCTCACGATAAGCGGTCATCCCGCCTTCAACATTTTCAACTTTTGTAAATCCGTGTTTTAACAAAATTTTTGTGCCGATACTTGAACGGTGCCCAGTACGGCATATTACTGCAATTTCCTGGTTCTTGTACTTATTTAATTCATCTACTCTTTTATCAAGCTCCTGAACAGGAATATTTATCACGCCATTAATTTCTCCTAACGGACCTGTTAATTCAGCCGGGGTTCTTACATCAAGGATTACCAGGCTGGAATCATTTTTAATTTGTTGTTTCAACTCCTTCACTGTAATACTTTTTACCGGGGCAGTTGTTTGTGCACAAGCCACAAAATTTGATAAAAACAATGCAACAATAAAAAAACCAATTAGTCTTTTCATACCAGCTCCTGAATTTTATATAATAAGTTTACTCAATAATTTTTATTTATGCATTCACCAAAATAGACGGCTTTAATATAATTTTTGTTTTAACCGAATTAGAAATAAGACAGGCGTTTTCCGATTTTTCAATTATTCGTTCGGCCTTTTCAATATATTTTTCTTCCTTAACCTTAACTTCGGGTCTGAGCTCAATTTCAGATATCATAAATTTACCTTCTACTCTTTCCAGCTTTCCGTCTGCTTCACAACTGAAGGAGCTAAAAGGCAATGAAGAATTTTCTGCAATTGCTAAAAAAGTGGTCATTAAACAAATGGCAACAGAAGAAACAAATAAATGTTCCGGCGACCAAATGCCAGCTACACCTTTAGGGAATTCAGGAGGTGTTGCAACCTTTATATGAGCGAAAGAATCCGAAGACAAAGTACCGGTTCTGCCTTCATCCCATTTAACATTAATTTTATAGTGATGAATATCTTCCATAATTTTTTGTTGAAATTTTATGAATTGAATTTTGAAAAGTTATTTTACTTAAAATGTATCCTGCATCATACTTATTCATCTTTATCGAGATCAAGAAACGACATTAAGCGGTTGTGCGCATCTTCCGGTAAATCAACATTATATTTTTTATAATAATCTATTGTCATATTTACAGATTTATAATAATTGGTACAATCAGGGCATTGTTCAAGATGGGATTTAATATCCTTACATCTGTCGGAATTCAGATCCTCACCTAAGCTGTCACAAATGTGACTCATTACGTCAAGACAGGTAACTTTTATTTCTTTTTTCATTTTCTGAACGCCTCATCAATTTCTTTTCTTAAAAATGCTCTTGCACGGTGAAGCCTGGATTTTACCGCCGGAACAGATATGTTTGCGGCTTCGGCTGTTTCTTCTGTTGATAAGCCTTCAACATCCCGAAGTAAAAATATTATCCTGTAATCCGGTGAAAGCTTTTGTATTGCATCATCAAGTATTTCTCTCAGTTCCTTATTTTCAGTGCTTTTATACGGCAGTGTAGTCCAGTCAGCAATATTTTTTTCAGTGTAAAGGTCTTCATCATTTTCAAGAGAGATATAGTTCCTGCCTTTTTGTTTTCTTGCCTGCATTAAACAATGATTGGCAACTATTCTGTACAGCCAGGTAGAAAGTTTTGAATTTCCATCAAACTGATTGATAGATTTTACCATGCTGTAAAAGGTTTCCTGCATTATATTTTCAGCTTTTTCAGGATCCCGGCAAATTTTAAAAGAAAAATTGTAAATAGTCTGCTCGTATTTTTTAACTATTTCTGCAAGAGCTTTTCTATTTCCCTTTTTAGCTTCTTCAATTAATTTTATTTCATCCATAATGTAAGATGCATTTCAGTATTTGTGGTTTCATATTGTTGAAAAATAATCAGAGTTCCAATGCCGACCATAAGTACCAGCTGGCAATGCTGTTATATGGTGCCCAATTATATTTTTTAGACAACTGCATTAATTTTTTTGCGTCCGGCAGCTTTTTTAAACCATAAGTAATCATCGCTCCGCGTTTTATTCCCTGGTCATTGACGGGCAAAACATTCAGGCGGCAAAGATTAAAGATCAGAAACATCTGGACAGTCCACTCGCCTATTCCTTTAACTTTGGTGAATTCTTCAATTATTTCAGAATCTGATTTTTTGCTCAACCCTCTGAAATGGATTTCACCGTTAATAATTTTTTCGGAAAAATCTTGTATATATTTTATTTTAGGGTTAGATATTCCTAATTTTCTAATGTCTTTTCCGGGAGTTTGGATTATTTTCTCAGGTAAAGGATTGTTATTGTAATAGGCAAGCAATCTTTTATAAATAGCCGAAGCCGATTTGGAAGAAAGCTGCTGGTTAATAATAGATCTTAGAAATGTAAGGTAATGTTTCCTTTTAGGCTTCAGATTGCAGGGAGAAGAAATATTAATTATCCTTGCAAGTGAAGGATCATTATTATAAATATGTGTTATTCCGTTTTCTATTTCTTTGAAATTCATTATTATTACAGTTGTTTTAAACCAGGGATAGAACAAGAGTAATTAATTTATGTCCGAAAACAATTTTCAAGAAGTCATCAAAAATAATAAATTGTTCGATGGAATCCCTCCCCGGGAATTGAAATTTTCCTTCAACAATGAACAAATATTAAAAAAGAAGGAAGGGGAAATTATTTTCCAGAGAGGGGACGAGAGCAAATGTGCATATCTTATTCTTGCGGGAAAAGTTAAAATAAAAGTCTATATAGAGAACAAATCTGTAAAACTGAATAAAACTGAAAAAGATTTTTTCGGTGATATCGAGGTACTGGAAGATACTTACCGCCGTTCTGCTGCTGTTGCAAATACCGATTGCATACTTTATTTTTTATCTAAAAGTGATTTGCGAACTTTTCTTGCTGAAATTCCCATAATTAATGATAATATCATTGCATACAATAAAGTTGATATTCCGGAACTTCATATCACTATTCATCCCGATCTTCTGAAAAAAGATACCGATAAAATTTATATTGATTCTCAAACCGAAAATATACCGGAAACCGGGTCTTCTGAAACTGCTGAAAAGACAGACGAACCCGCTGATGAAATATTTGAAGTAGAAAAAATTGAACCGGATCATAAAGTAAATGAAGTTATCGAAGAAGAAACATCGGTAGTAAATGATGAAACTCTGCAGGTAAATAAATCAGATGATTTAATAACTCCGGAAATTAAAACAGAACCTGCCGAACCACAGGAACATGTTGAGGTCGCAGTCCAAGAAACAAAAGAAGAAACTGTAGAAGAAATTACTCCCCCGGAAGAAACTCCGGTAAATGATCTAAATGAAGAAAATTATCCGGAGACCAGAACAGAGGAACCTGCTGATGAAATAGTTGAAGAAGAAAAAACTGAACCGGATAAAAAAGTAAATGAGGATGTTGAAGAAGAAACATCAAAAGTAAAGGATGAGCCTTTACAGGTTAGTGAACCAGATAACTTAACAATTTCGGGGTTTAATACAGAACCTGATGGACCACAGGAAGAGCAGGGTAACATCCTCGCCAACGAAAAAGAAAAAGAGACTATAGAAGAAATTACTCTTACGGAAGAAACACAGGTAAATGATTTAAATGAAGAAATCAGTCGGGCAGAAGAAATTCATTCGGATGAAAAGATAGCGGATGAAGCAACGATACCTGTCGAAAATGAAACTGCGGATATTGTGAGGAACGAACCGGATAAAATTGAAGAGAACAGTGAGGAGAAAAAAGATGTTTCCGATCCATCAACAAAAATATCTGCTGAAACATCCATTGAAGAACAAGAAAATAACGAAGAGACTACCTGGTTAAATTTAACTACAAATCAAACTGAAATAGAAGCTTCACAGGAAATATCGGAAGAAGAAAAAGAAAAGATTGAAGCTGAAGAAGAAAAATTAAAATATGATGATACTGAACTGAACACGAGTAAAATTCTTGGGGCAATTTCCAAAATAAATTCCAGCTTAAATGAACAAATTGTTCATTCAAATATTATTCGTGAAACTGTAATGCTTACAGAAGCCCAGGCAGGTGTATTGTACCTTATAGATAATGTTAAAAACCTGCTTATTACTGAAATGGAGACTGAAGACGGTGTTATTGAAGTCAGTTATCCGCTTGGGAATGGATTAACAGGGTTAGCCGCAGAAACTGGTGAAATAATAAATGTCAGAGACCCGATCAAAGATTTCAGGTTCTCCGAAGATGTAGATAGTATCCGTGGAATAGTTGGTTCAAGTCTTCTTTGCGTACCTGTATTAAATGATGATAGAGAAGCCATCGCAGTTATTTGCATGGCAAACAGCAGCTCGGGAAAGTTCCTTATTTCCGATGAAGAAACTATGGCTTCACTGGTTCCTCATATTTCACAGACTTTACAAAATCTTGCAAATATCAGGAAGCTGATTGAGGAAAATAAAAATATTCATCTTTCAACACTTACAAAGTTTGTAACTGAAAATATTCAAACACCGGTTTTAACCATGAAATATTATGCGGCACAAATCAAAAAGAAGAATGTTCCTGCCGATGTTAAAACCGTATTAAACGTTCTTATGGACCAGGCAGATTCAGTGGTGAATTTTCTTTATTCATCTCTGGCATTTACTGAGGACATAAATGCATTACAGATAGAAGGAACTGATTTGAAAGAAGTAATTGACAACACTCTTGGCCTGCTTGCCGAATACGTTGAATCAAGAAATGTAACGTTGTATAAAAAGGTAGAAGGAGCAATCAAAATTAAAGTTGATAAAAAAGCCTTCTACCAAGCTTGTCTTCAGATAGCTAAAAATGCCTGCGATGCAATGGGTGAAAGCGGTAACATCTATATAACAGCCCGGCAAACCGGCGATTTAATTAATATTGAATTTCGTGACACCGGTCCGGGAATTGCAGATGAAATAAAAACACAGATCTTTCAGCCTTTCAAATCTTTTAACAAGGAAAACAGTTCGGGTTTAGGCTTAGCGCTAGCTCAAAAAATTATAAGAGATCACGGCGGAGAATTAACTGTAGAAAGCAAACCCGGGGAGGGAGCTACATTTATTATTTCTCTTCCATCATTTGAATAATATTGCCCTGATGTTATTCAATCTTATTACTGTACTTGGAGCAACTGCTACAGGAAAAACAAAACTTGCTGCAGAGTTAGCCAATCAATTTAACGGAGAAATAATTTCTGCCGATTCCCGCCAGGTTTATAAAGGAATGAATATAGGAACAGGTAAAGATCTTCAGGATTATACTGTTGGTGAGTCTCATATAAAGTACCATTTAATTGATATTGTTGATCCCCGGGAAGAATTTAATCTTTTTGAATTCAGAAAAAGATTCTATGCGGCATTTAATTTAATTCTTGAAAAAAAAAAGCTTCCCTTTCTTGTGGGCGGAACCGGATTATACCTGAGTGCAATTCTTCAAAATTATAAATTAAAGGAAGTTGATTTCTCTTCTGCACGCGCAAAGGAATTACAAAAACTTGAATCGGGAGAATTAAAAAGAATTTTACTCTCAAAAGAAACCGGTACTCATAACACAACAGATCTCATTGATAGGGATAGAATGATTAAAGCAATACTTGTTTCTGAATCCGGTTCCCGATCACCTGAATATACTCCTGATATAACTTCTTTTATAATCGGAATTAAACCGGAAAGAGACATAATAAAAAAAAGAATTACAGAAAGATTAAGATACAGATTAAATAATGGAATGATTGAGGAAGTTAAAAACCTGATTGATTCAGGGTTATCATTTGAAAAATTAAATTTCTTTGGGCTGGAATACAGATATATAAGCTTTTATCTAAAAGGTGAATTAAATTATAACGATATGTTCCAAAAACTAAATAGTGCTATCCACGATTTTGCTAAAAGACAAATGACCTGGTTTCGGAAAATGGAACGCGAAGGAATGAAAATCCATTGGATTGAATCACCTGACTTTGATAAAGCAAAACAATTATTGCTGGAAAATATAAATGTATAATGTTCCTAAAATAGTCGATGATTACCTGGAAAAATACGGATTAAGTTACTGGAATCTTGAAACTTCTCTTGTTTCGGGAATTACCGCAACTGTTGTAGTTCCTGCTATTGCTGAATTCGATAACTTAAAATTATTTCTAAATTCCTTTGCTCGTTTAGACCCGAAGTACTTCGATTCGACTATGCTTATCTTCGTAATTAATAATATGGATTTATCGAGCGACGAAATTAAACTTGATAATCAGCAGACATTAATTTATTTAAGAAACCTCGTAAGTGGTAATCCTGAAGATGCTCTCAGTAAAGAAATACTTGAAAAGGATATTAATATTGGTATAGTCGATGCTGCCTCTCCAAGAAAAATAGTTTCTAAAAAAGATGGAGGTGTCGGATTAGCAAGAAAAATAGGAATGGATATCTCTCTGAATATTCTTGATTTCAACGCGCCGGGAAAAAAATTAATACTTTCCACAGATGCTGACTGTACCTTTGAACCAAATTATTTAACAGAAGTAATAAGCCGGTTTAATAAAGACAACCTTAATGCAGCCGTTGTTAATTTTAAGCACGATATCTCAGGGAATGATATCCTTACGGAAGCAGTGTTATGCTACGAAATATTTTTAAGATATTATGTCCTCGGTTTAAAATTTGCGCGGTCACCATACAGCTTTCATACAATCGGTTCGACAATGGTTTGTGATTATGAAAGTTACATTAAGGTCGAAGGCATGAATAAACGAAAAGCCGCAGAAGATTTTTATTTTCTCGAAAAACTTGCAAAGAATGCCAGCGTTGATACTATTAAAACAACTACTGTTTATCCTTCTAAGAGGGGATCCTGGCGGGTTCCTTTTGGAACCGGACAAAGAGTAACCCGTTTTCTTACGGGGATACAAAATGAATACACCCTTTATAGCCCTGAATCTTTCCGGATTTTAAAAAACTGGCTTGAAGTTTTAAATTCACAAGGGAAAACGGAAATTGATTTTTATTTGAATGGTGCAAAAAATATCCATCCTGAGCTGTTACGTTACCTCTACTTCCAGAATTTTGAAGATGATATGATAAATATATTAAAGAATTCAAAAACTGATGAACAATTGAAGGTACAGAAAAATCGCTGGTTTGATGGGTTCTTAACTTTAAAGCTCATTCATCATTTAAGAGATAATGGATTTCCCGAAATTAATATGTTTGACGCTCTTGATGAAATGTTTAGTTATATGAATTTTCCCTGGATTCCTGACAGAGATAAAAGCAAGCTGCCTGCGTTAAATGTTAGAAAAGATTATCTTGAAATATTAAGAGTTTATTCCTGAACAAATATAAATGATAAAATGATAATTAAAACCTCACCGGATGAAATAGAAAATTATTTAAGTGATGCTTCAAACTACAAAGGCAGGTGCGATGCAGTGTATATTCCTGAATCAATAGATGAAATTCCTGATATTTTAAAAAAGGCTAATAAAGATAAAACTCCTGTAACAATTTCAGGAAATGGAACCGGATTAACAGGTGCGCGCGTTCCGATGAGCGGCATATTAATTTCAACAGAGAAGCTGAACAGAATAATTGAAATAAATAAAGTTGAAAAATATGTAATCGTCGAACCAGGGGTAATACTTGATAACCTTCAGAAAGAAGTAAATGAACAAAACTTGCTTTATCCTCCCGATCCTACGGAATGGAATTGTTTTATCGGCGGAACAGTTGCAACTAATGCTTCAGGTGAAAAGACTTTTAAATATGGACCAACAAGAAATTTTGTGGAAGAGCTGCAATTAGTCCTTGCCGATGGAGAAAAGATCACATTGAAAAGAGGAGCACAGAAAGCAAAGGGATTTAATCTTGAACTACTAACGGACTCAGATAAAAAATTTGAACTGAAAATTCCCGATATAATAACGCCACAGGTTAAGAATGCATCAGGCTATTATATAAAAAAAGATATGGATGCAGTAGATCTTTTCATCGGTTCAGAAGGAACACTTGGTTTTGTTACAATAATTAAGCTTAAGCTTGTAGATATGCCTGAAAATATATTGTCTTCAGTAATTTTTTTTAATTCGGAAGATGATGCAATCTCTTTCATCTACAAAGCAAGAGAAATTTCATTTAAAACAAGACTGCAAAAATCTGATTCCATTGATGCGCTTGCATTGGAATTTATGGATGAAAACTGTCTTAATTTCTTGAGGGAGGATTACCCGCAAATTCCTGGGGGTGCAAGGGCATCAGTCTGGTTTGAACAGGAAACAACCGAAAAGACCGACGAGAAATTATTTAATGATTGGGCAGCATTAATTGCAAAACACAACGGCAATACCGAAACAGCTTGGTTTGCCTTTTCAATCAAAGACAAGAAGAAACTGGAAGAGTTCCGTCATTCGGCTTCCGCAAAAGCAAATGAATATATCGCAAAAAAAAACGTCCGTAAACTTGGAACCGATGTGGCTGTACCCGATGAATATTTTAGAGACTTCTATAAAGAATGTAAAAAGATCGTCAATGATTCAGGATTAAAATTTATAGCTTACGGACATTTCGGAAATTCACATCTTCATTTAAATATGCTTCCTGACAATGAAGAAGAATATAAAAAAGGAAAGGAAATCTACCGGCAGATTTGTGAAAAAGCCGTTCATTTAAAAGGAACTATCTCCGCCGAGCACGGAATTGGTAAGTTGAAAACAGAATATTTAAAGATGATGTATGGCGAAGAAAATATAAGAAAGATGGCAGAGATAAAAAAAATACTGGATCTGAATCTTATTCTTGGCATGGGCACTTTATTTGACACTGAAATTTTCAGCTAAAGAACAGACTTCAATTCCTTTTTTAATAGTTTATAATCCGGGATAATCCTTTCAACAAGTTTCCAGAATTTTTTAGAATGGTTCATCTCATTTAAATGACAAAGTTCATGAGCGATAACATAATCAATAACCTCTTTCCTGTATTTCATTAATCTGTAATTAAGAGAAATATTCCCTGATGTCGAGCAGCTTCCCCATCTTGTTTTCTGGTTTCTTATTCTTAACTGATTAAAAGTGAACTTATTTTTTTGAGCAAGCCCTAATGTTCTTTCAGGCAAATAACTTTTTGCAAGATGTTTCAGCCAAGCATTATAAATTACATTTAAATCTTCCTTTGAACCTGATGGACTTTCAATTAACAGAATATTTTTTTTGAAATTGATTTTATGCTTATTAAGAAAAAGATTATACCTTTGGTTTATGTTAATCTTATTTCCAAGGTAAGTAAAATCTTCAAATAGGGAGACTGTTTTGAGATGCTTTAAAATCCAATCTTTCTTTTTGAAAATGAATTTTTCAGCTTCTTCTTTTTTACATCCTGAAGGGAGAACGACTTCGAGTCCGGTGGAAGGATTTATTTGCAGACGAAGGTATCTGGCTTTCTTACTAAATCTGACCTGGTATGTTAGTTCGCTGTCGTTTATAAAAAGTTTTGCGTAACTAATCCTGTTCTTCGTCATGCAGCTTACTTATTTTCACAACTTTTTCGATACCTTTAATATCCTTATTGAATAAACTATAATAAGCATAACGAATCGCTTCAAGAGTTTTAAATTTAAATTCTACCGAAGCATTACGCCAGAATTCTCTTTCAGCTTCATCCGCTTCTTTAAATGAATTATACTCATGAACCACCTTTTCCAAAAATAACCTTTATCTATTTAATTTTTTATATGTGGTTTTTTCTTTGCTGTCCTGTAATAAAATTCCAATTTCTTTTAATTCATCCCGGATCAAATCTGCAAGTTTAAAGTTCTTTTCAAGCTTTGCATCCTGTCTTAATCTTATTAATAATTCTATTAATTCACCTTCAAGTTTTCCATCACCTGTTTTTTTGAAAGAATCGAAATCAAGTATGCCTAAAACATCAACAGCAGTTTTATTCAAAAAATCTTTTACCTTAGTATAAAATTCTTTACCAATATTTTCATTCTCAGCAATAACACGATTTACTTCTTTTGTAAAATCAAAAATTACAGCAACAGCCTGAGGAGTATTAAAATCATCATCCATTGCAGCTTCAAATGCATCATAGAATTTTTTGAAATCGAATTCGGGATTATTTTTTCCATCAGAATTTTTTATTTCCTGTTCAATTTTTTCTACAAGATTATTTAATTTCTCCAGCCCTTTTTGAGCACCTGCAAGTAATTCCTCAGCAAAGTTTAAAGGACCTCCGTAATGAGCCTGGGCGTATAACATCCTTAATGCTTCCGCAGGATATTTTTGAAGAACATCTCTTGCGGTAAAAAAATTACCGAGAGATTTTGACATTTTTTCTTCATTAATATTCAGGAACCCGAAGTGAATCCAATAGTTGACAAACTTTTTATCATTTGCTCCTTCACTTTGAGCAATTTCATTTTCGTGATGTGGAAATATGAGATCATTACCTCCGGCGTGAATATCAAAATTATCACCGAGATGCTTGCAGCTCATTGCAGAGCATTCAATGTGCCAGCCGGGACGACCATTTCCCCAGGGACTATCCCAGAACGGCTCGCCTTCCTTCGCCTTCTTCCATAAGGAAAAATCGAGAGGATTTTTTTTCTCTTCATTTATTTCTATCCTAGCCCCTGATTCAAGCTCATCGATTTTTTTTCCGCTGAGTTTCCCATAAGCCTTAAATTTTGAAACATCATAGAAAACATTTCCATTAACGTTATATGCAATACCTTTCTCTTCAAGCTTTTTTATCATTGAGATTATATCGTTAATATGTGCAGTTGCTTTGGGATAAATATCAGCTCTTTTAATTTTAAGCCTGTCGGCATCTTCAAAAAAAGAATTTATATAATGTTCAGCTATTTCATCCGCATTTTTCTTCTGCTCATTTGATTTTTTTATTATCTTATCATCGACATCGGTCAGGTTCATTGCGTAAGTAACTTTGTAGCCTTTATAAATAAGATATTTTCTTATTATATCTGCCATGACAAAAGAGCGTGCATTCCCGATGTGGAAATAATCATACACAGTAGGTCCGCAAACGTACATTTTAACATCAGGCGGATCGATTGGTTTAAATTCTTCTTTTTTACGTGTTAGAGTATTGTAAATAAACATAACAGATTCTTTTTATTCAGGTATCAAAAGATAAGTATTTTATAAAACAAAATTAAAAAACCTATTTCTCATCCATTTACTACGAAATTCAGTTATAAGCTATGACTCAACTTTTTATCATATAACTTTTCGTTTTTGTTCAGCAACTACAAGCAATCCCAGCATTCCAAGGTCACCATATAATAAAGGGGCAAACACAGGAGCGAAGACGAGCATCCGTTCAAGGCTGAGTTCTCCGGTTCCGGCTAAATCGGCGGAAAGATGAAATCCAAATCCCATAACACCGACAACAATCGCAGTAATCATAGTCCAGAAATAAACAAGCTCATCTCTTTTCGTCCATTCCTTTGACAATGCGATTGTAAGTACAACAGAAGTTGCAAATATTCCAAAAACAATTGCAATCATTTTATAAATGGTATAACCATATTGAGCATGATCAATAATTGAGGTTAATGCGCTTGCACCAAATCCAAGTCCGACAAGCCAGAGAAAATGTTTTGCTCTTGAAATTGGTGCACGAAACGTTCCAAGACCAGGCACATTTAAAATACCCTCCTGCCCTTCCACTTCTTCAGTAATTGCATAAAGTCCTAACAATGATATTCCCGCAAAAGCAAGCGGCGCAAGAATTGGTGAACCGAAAACCACCCAGGACCATGTCAGGCTTCCAAATGGATTTAGAATTGCGTTAAGATGAAAAGCTGTTCCAAGCACTCCCACTAATATCCCAATTGACATCAAAGTTATATGAACAAGTGCCGCCCATTTTCTAGGTTCCGGCTGAAAAGAAATTATGAAACACGAAATTGCTCCAACCGGAAAATAGAAAATCGGTATCCATTCATATACAGGCACAAAATGATTTATTGAATGAGCAAGCGCAACATCTATCCCTGTAAAAAAAAGATTTATCCCTACAAATATTAATAGCAAACGGTTCTTCTCCATTGGCAAATGAACATTTGCAAGATGGAAGATTTCAACATTATCCATTTTATTTTCTTCCTCCATGTTCTTTTCTCAATTTTGCAGCATCTTCTTTTACTTTATTCAACTCTTTAAGAAGAGGGTACACACCGTGCCATTGAACAAAATCCGGTCCCTGCATATAAGCCGCAAACTTTGCTGATCTACCGTAATAATGCCACAGATCAAAAGCATCAAAGCTTATCTGATTAACAAATGGATCGGAGGTAATAATTCCGTCTTTTATTAAACCATTAATTATATCGGAAGCTTCCTTAACTTTTACATTAACGAAAGCAGTAACACTATCAGCTTTTGCATAAAGAGTATCTACAAATTTTTGTGAATGGCAATTAGCGCAAATAGATTTCATCGCATCTCTTCCGCTTACAAAATTCAATCTGTTACTGGTAACAGCAGCGAACAAAAATTTCGATAATCTTTCTCCAACATCGTGAGTAGTACCCTGGGTTCCGAAGCCGCTCATATGACAGGTTGCACAGGTTGGTGCAGGCATATCGGCAGTTGTTAATCTTCCGGGTTTCTGATCCCAGTTCCAGTTTTCACCCTGGGTTTTGTACATTACTCCGTGTGCAGATTCTTCATAAATTTCCATTTGCGGATGATCCGGTCCAAGATGACACTGACCACAAATTTCCGGTTTCCTTACCTGCCCAAGAGAGAATTCATGTCTTAAATGACATTTATTACAATTACCAATACTACCATCTGCATTTGGCTTGCCGATTGAATGACAGCTTTGACAAGCAAGCGGAGTAACCATTGGTCCCTCAATGTCAAACAAAGAATTTCTTGTGGCAGTTACAATTCCATTTGGTCCCCTGTTTGCTTCAGGTATATTATCATTAACAAATTTTTGCTGTTCAGCGGTAAAGTCCGAGGAGCCGCTTAACGCCATCCAGGCAGGAGCGCTATGACGGCTATGTTCGAATTGAGTGGTTTCAGCCGGATGACATTTGGCGCATTGTTTTGGTGTTGGTGTTTTAGTAATAAAAAATCCCTCGTGATCTTCTCCCATAGGATTGTCTTTATCAACAACGTGGCAATCAATACACTTAACCCCTGATCTTGCCATTGTACTTCTTGCAAATTGGTTTACGATATCCGGAGAAACCCTTTTATGGCAGGTTGAACATTTATCTGCAAGGTTTACACTAACCTGTTTTGTACCCGGTTCACCGCCTGATGGAAGCTGGGTAAAAATATAGATAATTAAAATAATTATAAATGTGGTGACTACACCAATTACAAATGTTTTTGGTAATCCGGAAGGCATAACACTCTCCTCGAAATATATTTTTGTATGTCTTAAATGTTTAAAAGCTGATAATATAAAGACAAGTTTAATTCATTAAGAATTAAATTTCAATTTTTTTAAAACCTCTTTCATATCATCGGGTAATTCTGAATCGAATCGCATGAATTGTTTTGTGTGTGGATGTTCAAAGCCGAGAGTTTTGGCGTGCAATGCCTGGCGCGGAATAATTTTAAAAAGATTTTCTACCCTGTTTTTAATTTTAGGAAGTGCTGAACCATAAACTATTTTCGTACCGCCATATGTTGCATCACCAAAAATAGGATGGTTAATCGCCGAAAGATGCACCCTTATCTGGTGAGTTCTTCCGGTTTTTAAATTTAATTTTAGTAATGAAGTAAATTCAAATTCTTCAATTACCTCAAAAAAAGTTAAAGCTTCTTTTCCTTCTGAATCCGAGACTGAAAATTTTTTTCTGTCGGATTTGCTGCGGGTAATATTAAAATTTATTTCTCCTTTTTTCTCTTTAAAAATTCCCCAAACTATTGCCTGGTATTCCCTTTCTGTCGTGTGTTTTGAAAACTGGTAAGCAAGCTTGGCGTGTGTCCAATCATCTTTAGCTACAACTAAAAGACCGCTGGTATTTTTATCAATCCGGTGAACTATTCCCGGTCTGCCCGGTTCATTAACATTACTAAGTTTTGCAGAATGATGGAGGAGCGCATTAACAAGTGTGCCCGTATAATTTGCGTAAGCAGGGTGCGCAACCATTCCTGCTGGTTTGTTCACAACAATTAAATATTCGTCTTCAAACACAATATCTAAAGGGATTTCCTCCGGCTCAGCTTTCTCAGGCCGCGGAGTTACCGGGTGTGTTGCTTCTATTATATCTTCCGGCTGAACAAGATAACTCGATTTGACAAACTTGCCGTTAACTATTACAAGATCCGCTTCAATTAATTTCTGAACTTTTGAGCGTGTGGCATTTTCAATTGAATTAGTAAGGAAGAGATCGAGGCGTTCTTTCTTTTTCCCCGGCGGGACTTCAAAGCGGTATTTCTTTTCCCTGATCAGTTTCGCCATCTTCTTTTTTATTTTCCTGTGAGGATTCTTTTAATGAATTTTCCTGTGTTCGGTTTTCCGGCCTGGAGCTATCGTTTTCTACTGTAATTGCTTCACCGGATGTCGTTTCAAAAGATTCTATCATCCCACTTTCTTCAGTATTCTTTTTGTAAAAGAGAATAAGGATAAAAACACCGATTGTTACAGCAGCATCGGCGATATTAAATATTGGCCACCTGTCATAGCTTCTTCCGAAAATAGAAAAATCAAAAAAATCCACATCAAAAAAGTCTACAACTCTACCATAAAATACAGGGGCATAACCATAAAAAACCCCATAGAACATGCGGTCAATCAGGTTTCCTACTGCGCCGCCTAAAATGAAAGCAAGAGCCAAACGTAAACTAAATCTTCTGTTTCTTACAATATAAATATAAATAATGAGACCAACGCTTGCGGCGAGAGAAAAAATTGAAATCCAGAATTTAAAATTAATTCCGGGGTCAAAGCCAAAAGCCATCCCCGGGTTTTCAATAAAAGTTATTCTGAAAAAATTTCCTATAACAGGAATTTTTTCTCCTTCGTACATTCCCGTATAATTAAAATGGAGGAATGGAATTGAAAACCCTTTAACAAGTAATTTCGTAACCTGATCTGCTATTACAATAAAAAAAGAGATAAATAATATTCGCAAACTATTCCTTACCTTTTACCAGAAAATTTTCAATGCCGGCTTCCATTGTATTTTTATTTCTTTTTCTTAAAGCGAACAATAGGCTGATCATACCTGCAGTTACAGCAAGATCGGCAACATTAAAAACATAGTCACCAACAGTACCCTTGAACAGATAAATATTAAATAAATGGATATTAAAAAAATCCACTACCTTGCCATAAAATAAAGGGGCATAGCCATAAAAGATTCCATAGAACATGCGGTCAACCAGATTGCCAATTGCACCACCGAGAATTAAAGCAATCGACAATCTTAACCCAAAATTTTTGTTCCTTATTTTGATGAAGAAAATAAACAAGCCTATGCTTGCAATGAGAGTAAAAATTGAAATCAGTAATTTAAATTCAGGACCAAAATTAATACCAAAAGCGATTCCCGGATTTTCAACCATCGTGATGTTAAAAAGATTACCGACAATGGAAATTTTTTCTCCTGGTAATAGTCCATTTAAATGAATAGCCGGAATTCCTTTAACCAGTAGTTTAGATATTTGATCTGCTACAACAATCATCACCGGGACAAACAACATTTTCAATTCATTGCCTCATTCAATTTCTTATTCATAATATTATCTTTTTTCCTGCCTTTGCTTGATAGGTACACATAACTGGCTATGCGGAACTGCCTCAAGTCTGGCTTTAGGTATTAAAGGACAACTCTCACACAAATGCTGAGGTTCTTCTATACACTCAATACAAATACCGTAAGTCCCTGCGTCAATCCTTTTAAGAGCATCTTCGAGATAACCAAGAAATTTATTTTCTCTTTGTGCATACAGGAAAGTTTTCTCTCTCTCCATTGCATCTGTTCCCTGCTCTGCCATGTGCAGAGAATAAGGAGAATTTTCATTTATATATTCACCAGTTGTCGGATCGAGCATTTGCTCTTTAAGGTTTTGTAACTGCTCAATAATTTCGTCGCGTTTATCAAGAATAATCTGCTTAAAATGTTCGAGATCTTTTTTACTATAACCTTTAATTTTTTGCATTGCCTTTGCACGTTCTTCAGCCTGTTTATCGGCCTGCGAGACTTCCGGTTGTTTAATCACTTCTTCCTTTATCATCTTCTTCTTCCTGGGCATAGCAGTCTTTTTTTCCTTTGTTTTTACTATAGTTTTCGGTTTAGTTGTTTTCTTTGTCGTTGTCATACTTTTAGATTTTCCTGTTGTTCCTGCTGTTTTCTTTTTCAGAGGAGCTTTTTTTGAAACAGCTTTGCTTGTTAATTTTTTACCGGCAGATGATGCTGCTTTTTTCATTGTAATCTTCTTTTTTATTGCGGCTGATTTACCTTTAGTGGTTTTTGCAGTTTTTTTGGAAGAAGATTTCTTCGTAGTAGATTTCTTAGCCATAACGCTCTCCTTAATTAATTAACCTTTAAAATCCGAATGGAGCACGAATACTCCCCGATATTCCAATTTTGTCCGATATTACCATTTATTGATTCTTTTTGAATTAACTCAACCGCAAGAGTTTCATTTGAAACGTAATCTCTAAATGAATTTACAGCATCAATAATTTTATCACTGCCGTTAAATTCTATTTTTATTTTATCAATTACCTCAAAACCTGAATCCTTTCTCATATTCTGGATCCGGTTTACAAACTCACGTGCAAGACCTTCTGAGATCAGGTTATTATCAAGTTCAGTATCAATAGCAACCGTTACACCTTCTTCGCTTTCAACAAGCCAGCCTTTGATTTCAGTGCTGATAATTTCAACATCTTCTTTCTTAAGAGAAATAGTTTCCTCATTTATTTCAAATTTTACTTCTTCACCTCTTTCTAATTCAGCAATCTGCTCATTATTGAGTTCTTTTATCATACCAGCAATTTTATTTACATTCTTTCCAAATTTTGGACCAATAGATTTGAAGTTGGGTTTGGCAGATTTATTTACTATATCAGAATCATCTTTCAATATGATCAAATCTTTTATATTTACTTCTTCAAGGATTACATCCTTCATTTCTTCAAGAGCAGACCGTTTTGTATCATCAACCACTACCATAATTTTTCTTAAAGGCTGTCTTACTTTTAAGTTACTTTTTGCTCTCATCGCTCTCGTAAGATAAACAACCCTCTGAGCAATATCCATTTTATCTTCTAGATCTTTTTTCCTGTAGGTAACCCCGGGGAAAAATGATAAATGTACTGATTCAAATTTTTCTTTCTTTGTAATAGAATTAAGGCTTGTATAAATCTCTTCAGAAACAAAAGGAGCAAAAGGAGAAGTCAATTTTGAAACAGTGATCAGGCATTCATATAAGGTCTCATAAGCAGAAAGCTTATTTTTATTCATTTCTGATTTCCAGAATCTTCTTCTTGATCTTCTGACATACCAGTTGGAAAGCTGATCGATTGTAAATGATGCTACTGCCCGAGCAGCTTTTGTTACATCATATTCATCCATATAAGTTCTGTATTCAGCTACAAGTGATCCGAGCATTGAAATTATCCATCTGTCTATTTCGGATCGTTCATCGTATGGGACACTTTCTTCGTTGAAAGTGAATTTATCAATATTAGCATAAAGAGCAAAGAAAGCATAAGTGTTCATTAAGGTACCGAAGAACTTTCTCTGAACTTCAGCCAGACTATCTTCATCGAATAATGTTGGTCTCCACGGCGGACTGTTTGTAACTAAATACCAGCGTGTTGCATCAGCACCATATTTATCAAACAAATCAAAAGGATCAACAGAGTTACCTTTTGATTTGGACATTTTCAATCCGTTCTTATCAAGAATCAGCTCATTTACAATTACATTTTTATAGGCAACATTATCAAACAGCATTGTTGCTATAGCGTGTAAAGTATAGAACCAGCCCCTCGTTTGATCGATTCCTTCACAAATAAAATCGGCAGGAAAATTACTCTTCTCAAACAGCTCTTTATTTTCAAACGGATAATGATACTGTGCAAACGGCATTGAACCGGAATCGAACCAGACATCTATTAATTCCGGGGTGCGTTTATAAATCTTTCCATCTTTTTCAAAAAGTATTTTATCAACGAAGGGTTTATGAAGATCGATATTATCAATTTCACTTACAGGAATTCTTTTGCCGTCTTCTTCGATAAAACCTTTTTTCAATTCTTCTATACTTCCGACAGCAAGCATATCGCCATCACTAACCCAGATTGGAAGAGGCGTAGCCCAGAACCGATCGCGTGAAAGAGCCCAATCTTTATTTTCTTCAAGCCAGTTACCGAATCTTCCTGAACCAACTTCAGGAGGCTGCCAGTTGATAGTCTTGTTAAGCTCAACCATTCTGTCTGCAAGCGAAGTGGTTCTTATAAACCATGACTCTCTTGCATAATAAATTACAGGAACATTCTCATGCCGCCAGCTAAAAGGATATGAATGAACAATAGTTTCCTTCCTGTATAGCTTGCCTTCCTCTCTTAATTTCCTGATAATCCCGGCATCGGCATCTTTTACAAATTCACCTTTGAAATCAGTAATCTCATCTGTAAATAAACCACCGCGTGTAACAGGCTGAACCATCGGCAGATCATATTTTTTAGACACCTCATAATCGTCCGCACCAAAAGCAGGAGCAATATGAACTATTCCCGAACCATCTTCGGTGCTTACAAAATCACCTGTAACTACATAGAAAGCTTTTTTGTCTGTTTTGATGTAAGGCAGAAGCTGTTCATATTCAGTTTTCTCGAGCTTACTTCCTTTGAACACTTGAATTATTTCATACTCACCATCAATAACACTTAATCTTTCTTTAGCAAGGATTATGTTCTTTTCTTTATGTTTTATTTTAACATAATCGATATCTGAACCAACAGCCAGAGCAACATTAGAAATTAATGTCCAGGGAGTTGTTGTCCACACAAGAAAGTAATCATCTGAATTTTTTATTTTGAAAAGGACATAAACTGAAGGATCTTTTGTTTCCCTGTAGCCCAGCGCAAGTTCGTGAGATGAAAGAACTGTTTCCGATTTCGGATCCTGGGGAACAATCTTATAATCTTTATATATAAGTCCTTTATCGAATAAAGTTTTTAATGCCCACCAGACAGATTCGATATAGTCATTCTTCAAAGTAATATATGCTGAAGAAAGGTCAATCCAGTATCCCATTCTCCGTGTCATTTTTTCCCAGAGATCGAGATAAGTAAAAACAGATTCCCTGCAAGCCTGGTTATATTTTTCAATACCGTAATCTATTACTTCACTTTTATGTTTTATACCAAGCTTCTTTTCGACTTCAATTTCAACCGGCAAACCATGAGTATCCCAGCCGCCTTTTCTTTCCACACGATATCCCTGCAGAGTTTTATACCGGCAGACCAGGTCTTTTAATGTACGTGATATAACGTGATGAATTCCGGGTTTCCCGTTTGCTGTAGGAGGTCCTTCGTAAAATGTAAATGATTTTGATCTATCTCTCGATGAGATACTTTTTTCAAAAATTTTATTTTTATCCCAGAACTCAAGTATACGCTCTTCAATTTCAAGATAATTTATTTTATCGGGATATTGTTTAAACATTTTCTTTTCAGGATTCCTCGTATCTTTTTATCAGTTCTCTTTCAGTCTGAATAAATTCTTTCAGTTCTCTTTCAATCCTCTCTTTTCTGAGGATGGTATTTTTTGCAGAAGCTTCTGCATCGTTAATTATTTTTTCTGCTTTAATCCTGGCTTCCTTCAATGCCAGTTCTGCATCTTTCCGGGCATCCTGCAACTGTCCCTCATAGATTTTTAATTTTTGCTCCAAAACATTTGCTTCCCTTTCGCGGTGAAGCACCTCATCTATTGCCATGCCGAACATCGCCATTGCACCGAGAGTAATATTTCTCAGGCTGTAGAGAATAAGGTTTTCGGTTAAAAGCTCATTTGCAGAAAAATATTCCCTGAAAAAAGTTATAACAAGTATACTTAAAACTGTAGCTGCAATAATAATTGAAAAAACCACCTTACCGCCAAAATGCCAGCCGAAGTTTTTATTTAAATAATAGCCGCAGGCAAAACACAATAGTGATATAACAAACCAGACGGCAAAATCATTCCCGCCAAACCGGAATATGCTTGTATTAATAAAGTTTGATGCGAACATAAGCACACCAAGTAAAACCGGTGTTACATATTGATGCATTGGTCTTTTTTCCATTACAGTTTTTTTATAACCTCTTTCATTATTAAGGTCATTTTAGGTTCGGCTTTCATTGCCGCAGCAATAATTTCTTCTACATTCACGGGCTTAAGTGAATCGGGAAAACATTCATCTGTTATTATGCTGATTCCCAAAACTTTCATTCCCATATGGTTGGCAACTATGTTTTCAGGAATCGTAGACATTCCGACAACATCTGCGCCTGTTGCCCGCAGAAATCTATATTCTGCACGGGTCTCCAGATTAGGACCGGGAACAGCGATATAAACACCTTTCTGAACTTTAATTTTATTCTCAACCGCAATTGATTCAGCTAAAGAAATAAGCTCATTATTATATGGTTCACTCATATCCGGAAAACGCGGACCAAGTTCATCTTCATTTTTTCCTATCAACGGATTATCACCGAGTAAATTTATATGATCTGTCATAAGCATAATATCACCGCGCCGGTACTGAGAGTTCATTCCACCACAGGCATTCGAAACGAGCAGAGTCGCAACTCCTAAAAACTTCATTACTCTTACCGGGTAAGTAATCTGCTGCATTGTGTAGCCTTCGTAATAATGAAAGCGTCCCTGCATGGCAACAACATTTTTCCCGTTAATCTTTCCAAAAATTAATTTTCCCTCGTGAGATTCAACGGTTGATAAAGGGAAGTGAGGCAGTTCAGAATAATTAATTTCGTGGGCAATTTTAATTTCTTTCACCAACCCGCCGAGTCCGGTACCGAGAATTATCCCCACAGGGTAATTCTCATTTGTTACCTTCCTGATTACTTCAAGTGTTTCATTTATTTTATTTATCAGTTCACTCATTTCAAAGTATTTTGTTTACGATATCGTCGACATCAATATCGACTTTCCTGGCTTGTTCCGGTTTTTTCATTAAGGGACTTTCTTCTCCCGCGTCTTTTACTTTCAGCTCAAATAAATGAGCCTGCGATTCAATCATCACTTTCAATTTTGAGATAATCAGATCCCGTTCTTCCCTAAGTTTAATAACGGCATCTCTTATTTCATTTGCATTCTCACGTGCTTTTTCGAGGATCTGATTAGCTTTGATTTCAGCTTCCTTTGTCATCAGGTTTGTCTGTTTTTTTACAGACTCAATTGCTTTCGAAGAAGATTCCTGTGCTTTAAGCAGAGTATCCTGCAGGTTTTTCTCTATCCTTCTGAATTCAGCAAGATGAGAATTAGCAGTTTCAAGTTCTTCTTTAATTGTATCGTTCTCTTTCTGAAGCTCATCGAATTGATCAGCGAGTTTATCCAGGAAAGCCTGCACTTCTTCAGGGTCATAACCCCTGAAGGATTTATTGAACTCCTGCTTTTTAATATTGATCGGGGAAACTTTCATGATTCCTTCCAACCTTTTGAATAATCTCTTTTGCCAAAAATTGCCGAGCCTATTCTCAGCATTGTTGCACCCTCTTCAATAGCTATTTCAAAATCTGATGTCATACCCATTGAGAGCTCTTCCAGGTTAAATCCATCTGCATTTAAATCATCTCTCAATTTACATAATTGCCTGAAACTTTGCCTTATAATATCTTTGTCATCAGTAAAAGGTGCAATCGTCATCAGCCCTACAGACTGAACATTTGAAAATTCATTACAGTATCGTGCAAGGTCTGAAAGTTCACTTTTATTTTCAATACCAGATTTCGATTCCTCGTAAGAAGTTTTCACCTGGAGAAGAATCTTTTGAATCTTATTGCACTTCGCAGCGTACTTGTTTATTTCAGAAGCAAGCTGAAGAGAATCTACCGAATGAATATAACTTGCAGCCGGGACAACAAACCTGATTTTATTCCGCTGCAGGTGACCGATGAAATGCCAGGTTATTTTATCACCAATTTGTTCAAACTTAGCCGATAGTTCCTGGGCTTTGTTTTCACCGAAATCCCTGAGCCCTTCATCAAACACTTTTTGTATATCACCAATGCCAAAGGTCTTTGAAACAGCTATCAATTTTATTTCGCTGCTGTCTCTGTTTACCTCTGAACATTTTTTTTCAATCCGTTCCTGCAGTAATTTTATGTTTTCAACAATCATGACAAAATTAAGAGTGTGAATGTATCCTTTTTTTCAAGAAAAATCAACGTTATTCAGACCGTCTGACACTATTATAACTTTTATTTAATAATAATCTGTTATAATAAAAATAATAGTTAAGAAGTCAAAGGAATAACATCGATAATCACCCAAATTCCTGGTTACATATACCTGCCTGCCGGTATGCTGGTTATGTCCCAACGACCTTTTTATAAATCTTTTTCGGTTACCTTATTTATGGTTCAATGTAGGTTTTCCAAATAACCAGTTTTTTGCTTGCCTCTCTTTTTCAATTTTGGTATTTTAATTTATAAATATTTGATTACCGGGGGAGATGTGTGAGGATGAATCTTCTTCTAAGTATTCTTTAGCTACCGGTATTTTTATTATTAAATTTTACTTCTGATTATAATTTATTCAGAAAATTATTTTAGTAAAATCTTTGTGTGGGGATAAAAATGAAAATACTTCTTATCTCTTTTATTATCACATTTTTAAGTGTAATTGCTTATAGTCAGGATTTCTGGGAACCAACCTCAGGTCCTGAAGGAGGATGGGTTCAATGTATTGCTGTAGATAAGCAGAATAATATTTTTCCCGGATTTAACGCCGGTAACTATGGATACAGTCATATGGGAAATTGTCTTTACAAGTCTGAAGATATTGGTGTTAGTTGGCAGTCGCTTATTATCCCCTCAAATAAAAATGTAGAGTCTATTGTATTTGATACTTCGGGTACAATTTTTATATGGACATACTACGGCGGAGTTTACAAATCAACTAACGGGGGTTCTGTCTGGACTTCAATTTCAGGCGGGTTGGATGTTTACTCTCATAGCATCCTGGGGGTTTGCCAAAATAACTTCGTCGTTTTAGCTAACAACTATGGAGTTTATATATCAACAAACAGCGGCGCATCCTGGACACTAAGTTCACTAACAGATCCTGTTCATTCTCTGTTTGTGGACAGCAGCGATAACATTTTTGCAGGTATCAATTATGGCAGTTTATTCAGATCATCGGATTATGGTACAACCTGGAATCACGTAGATAATGGATTAAACTTTGAGGTTAATACAATATTACAGTTGAATGATTCTACATACTACTCCGGCACTGATGCAGGAATATATGAATCACAGGACAATTGTACTTCCTGGGATTTTTTAGATGGGAGTCCGGCTAACGTATCTTCACTTTCAAAAGGAATTAATAATGAAATATTTGTGGGTACATCAAATAATGGCTTTTATATTTCAACTAATGAAGGGAAAAACTGGTATAGCCGGAGTAATGGATTAAACAATCTCCATATCACTTGTATGGTTTCTTACCCGGAAAATTCAGTTATTATCGGAACGTATGGAGATGGATTGTTCATTAGCTTTACACAAGGTCAATGCTGGCAGCCCATTAATTCAGGAATAAAAAGTGTACATGCAACCGCACTCTTCAAATATAATCAGTATTTATTTGCAGGTTCCCAGGAGGGCATGATTTATAGAAGCCCTGACAATGGGGATTCGTGGTTTAGAACGGATTCCACTTATACATATATGCCGGTGACAGCCTTTCTAAAGACCAGGGAAAACAACCTCCTCTTCTCAAGCTGGGATTATTCTTTTAAATCAAAAAATAATGAATTTAATTCAGGACAAGTCTTCCCTAAAACAAAAGATAAAATAGTTGATGCAGGTTCCCCCACCGGTAAGATATTTAAATCTACAGATGAGGGCAATACCTGGCATGAATCGGCACAGGTCTATGTAAATTCCTTTTCCAGTTATTATGATCCAAATTCTGATAAGGAATATTTATTGGCTGCGGCAGACTATATGGGAATAATGATATCGACAGATGAGGGGAACAACTGGTATCCTGCCAACAATGGTATTGACGGATTTCCACAGGATGTCGCAACAAATTCCAACGGTTATTTTTTCGCATCCTCATCAATTAAAATATTCCGTTCCATTGATTTTGGAGTATCCTGGCAGACTATCTATACATATCCTGACCTCTCTTATAAAATTGTTCTCGCCATTTCAAATAACGATTATATATATGCGGGGTTTGATTTGGGTGAAGCTGTACTTTCTACCGATTATGGCGATAACTGGATACCTCTTAGTTTACCTGGTTATGGAATCACTTCGATCACTACCGATTCGTTAAATCATGTTTATGCCGGAGACAGGTGGGGAGGCATATTTCAATCATTGGATTATGGACAACACTGGACAAATATAAGTTCCGGAATGATCGGAAGTTCAATACAAAACCTGACTTGTGATAACAGCGGAAATATTTTTGTTGGACCTTATGGCGGATGTGTCTACAGAAATGCAAACAGCATCTTTGTACCAGGAAGAGTTGACCTTGCTTATCCCGGAAACGGAGCAGGGAATATGTCTTTAACTCCCGAATTAAAATGGCATTCTTCTTCTTCAGCCAATTTGTATCAGGCTATGGTTTCATTACACAGTGGTTTTGATTCAAGTGATGTGATTTTTGATTTCATCACGCCTGATACTACCTGTGTAGTTTATTCTCTTCAGGAGAATACACGTTATTACTGGAAAGTCCGTTGCTCTAATCAATTTGGATGGAGTATATGGTCATCTATTCGTTACTTTAAAACAATAAATATAGTTGCTGTAGAACAAATCGAAGAAAATCTTTTTAGTTATAACCTTGCTCAGAACTACCCTAATCCGTTCAATCCTGTAACAACAATTAAATACTCAATTCCAACAGCAGGAACTTCATTTATGAAGGTTGTTCAATTAAAAGTTTACAACACACTTGGCGAAGAAGTGGCAACTTTAGTTAATGAAGAGAAACCCGCAGGAAGATACGAGGTAAAATTTGATGGCGGTAAGCTGCCAAGCGGAGTTTATATTTATAAATTAACAGCAGGAAGTTATGCTGCAGTGAAAAAACTTCTTTTGTTAAAATAATTATTTAAAGTTGTGCAATATTATGATAATGTTTAATTATTAATAATTACCGGTACTAATTCTGTATTTCACTGTTGCATAAATTCATACTTCCAAAATTCCATTCTTCCATTACTTCCTCTCCCCTATTTTTAGTAATTTTGAAGGTTGTTTTTTCAGAAAAACGGGAGAATTTAAATGAGCAACAAATTAATGGAAGATATAATTAATAAATCTTCCTCAAAAAAAAGAACAATAGTGTTACCTGAATCTCACGATGAAAGGGTTATTAAAGCGGCAGAGATTCTTGAAAAAAGAAAAATAGCTTCAGTTATAACAATCGGAAATGAAGATAAGGTCTGGCAGAAAGCCAAAGAGCTTGGATGCGATATTTCGGGAGTTAGAGTGATCGATCCTGAAAAATCGGATAAGCTGAGCGACTTTTCAAATATCTTTTTTAACCTCCGTAAGAAAAAAGGTATTTCAATTGAAGCAGCAAGAGAAACCATGAAAAAGGATCTCTTCTTCGGTGCAATGATGGTTAGAGAAGGAATGGTTAACGGAAGCGTAGCCGGTTCTACTGCTTCGACAGGCGATGTACTCAGAGCTGGAATTCAATGCATCGGAATGCCTGAAGGAATTTCTACAGTATCAAGTTTCTTTCTAATGGTAATGCCGGAAAAAACTTACAGCTTTGCAGACTGTGCTGTCGTTCCTGCTCCGGATGTTGAACAGCTTGCAGATATAGCAATCTCGACAGCAATCAATCATCAAAAACTTACGGGAGAAGAACCTTATATAGCAATGCTGTCTTTCTCCACAAAAGGAAGCGCCGAGCATGAAACCATCGATAAAGTAAGACAGGCGACCGATATTGCTAAAAAGAAACATCCTGAATTAAACATTGACGGTGAACTGCAGTTCGATGCAGCAATAATAGATTCCATCGGAAGAAAAAAGGCACCCGGCAGTAATGTTGCGGGAAGAGCAAATGTATTAATTTTCCCTGATCTTAATGCCGGAAATATTGGTTACAAGATTGCGCAGCGCCTCGGTAAGGCAGAAGCAATCGGTCCTGTTGTGCAAGGACTAAAAAAACCATTCTTCGATTTAAGCCGCGGCTGCAGCGTTGATGATATAGTGAATACTTCTGCCATTGCAGCATTGATGAGTTAATCTTAAATTAATTTTTTGGTTATGAATTTAGTTCTTGTAGCAGTTTCAGTTTTTATTTTAAATTTGCCCTTCGGTTACTGGAGGGCAAACGTTAATAAATTTTCTCTGCAATGGATACTTGCTATTCATTTACCCGTTCCTTTTATAATTGCCTTAAGATTGTTATCAGGGATTGGATTCCAGTTTATTACTTATCCAATACTTGTAGGAGCATTTTTCGGCGGACAGGTGGCAGGCAAATACATTTTCAATTACAGGAAGAATAAACTTATATTTCCTCTAACTTCCTGTCTTATCTGGGATTTGATAAGATCTTTATCTTAGTTTGAAATGATTAATGATTTCAGTTGTTTATAATTAAATGAGGATAGAACTATGAGACGATTAGCTTTGGTGCTTACATCAGTATTTTTTGTTTTTACCGTTTCTGCTTTCAGCTTCGGAGGAGATAAAATGGACAACAATATAAGTGATATAACTGTTAAAGATATGAATGGAAAAGAAGTTCATCTGTCAGATTACAAAGGGAAAGTTCTTTTAATAGTTAATGTTGCAAGCGAATGCGGCTTTACACCTCAGTATGAAGGTCTTGAAAAAATATACGAAACCTATAAGGATAAAGGTTTTGAAATTCTTGCTTTTCCCTGCAACCAGTTCGGCGGACAGGAACCCGGAACGAATGAAGAGATAAAGAATTTCTGCTCATCTAAATACGGAGTAACATTTAAACTTTTTGATAAAATTGAAGTTAACGGCACAAACCGCTCTCCTCTTTATGCAAAACTTACAGGCAACACAAATACTGAGCAGGGCGATATCAAATGGAATTTTGAAAAGTTTCTTATTTCCAAAGATGGGGAAATTGTTGCAAGGTTCAGAAGTAAAATTACACCTGAAAGTGATGAGATTACTGGAGCGATAGAGGAGGAGCTGGCAAAGAAGTAGAGCTAAAGCCTTTAAGAGTTGTTAATGTCAGGCTGAGCTAGTTGAAGCCTGACAAAATCAAATTAATGTTACGTTTATTCCAAAACAACTCTATCAGAAATTTCATTTGTATCATCAGGTTTTATTGGAAAGTGTTCGCTTAATATTTTGCCGACTCTTTCCACACCGTAAATTATTCCCTCTGAGAATTTTCCCTGAATAAAATGCTCCTGCATTTCATCCTTAATTTTGTCCCAGGTCTTTTCAGCAACTTTTTCATTTATTCCTTCATCAGCAAGAATATAAAATTCTCTTGCCTCAAGAAGAATGAAAATAATTATTCCGGTTTTATCCCTTGTCTTATCAATTCCAAGTTTTAAAAATTCTTCTTCGGTAAGTATTCTTAAAGATTTCTTTTTCTGTAAAAAAGAACGGTGTTCTTTTATGCTCACACAAATTTCACCGGCAGTTTTTTTTTCTTCCTCCTTAATTTTATTTGAAATCCTGAGAAGCTCGTCGTCATTAAGAAATTTATAAATAAGCTGTGTTTTCATATTCGATTTTTTGTTTAAACTAAAACTATAAAACAACTGAAAACTTATCAAATAAAAAAGCGCAGCAACATGGGGAAATGTTGCTGCGCCCAGGGAAGTAGATGTATTTAAAAAAAATTATTGTTTTTTAATTGTAATATCACCGCCGGATGTTTTTGCAACCAGGCTTTCGCCGCCATTGTTCAGATCAGCTTCAAATCTCGAAGAAGAAATTCTATGTGCATTATTTGCAGTGAGATCGCATTCAATTTCACCGCCGGAAGTATGCATATTAGCTGAAGCATTAAAATCAGCAGGCAGCTTCATCTGAATATCACCGCCTGAAGTTTCAACATCAATTCCTTTGTTCACACCGGTATATTCAAGGACAATATCTCCGCCTGAAGTCTCGGCATAAACTTTCGAATCACTTCCCTTCATATAAATATCGCCGCCGGAAGTTGAAGCTGAAATATCTCCTTTAAAATTTCGTGCTTTAATATCACCGCCAGAAGTAGATACATTCATATCTCCGCTGTTTGAATCAAGATTTATTTCACCGCCTGAAGTAGTTACCTTTAAAACTCCATCAGTATTTTTAACCCAGACATCCCCGCCCGAAGTTTTGAGCTGGTTATTGCCCCTGATTTCGCCCATCATTATATCCCCGCCGGAGGTATTAATATTAGTATTAAATTCTGAGGGCACTTTAATTTCAAACTTCAGTTTAATACCGCTGGAAAACCAGTTAAAAACAGAACCGTTACTCTTTGCAATGACAGAAACTTCATTATCGTTATTGTTAAAAGATAAATCGACTTTATCTTTTGCCCTGTCATTCCCCAGTACTTTTATATAAACTTCAGATTTATCCCAGGTAGTAACAGTTACATCTCCGCTTAATGCTTCAACACTTAAATCTTTTCCCGGCTGAATTGAAAATGTTTTTTCCTGAAGAGTTTGTAAATCCCCGCTAAGATCAGAACCAACTTCAACCCGGCATGCGATCAAGCTGCCGGTTAACATAATTGAAAATACGACTAAAGTTCTAATAGTGAATCTGCTCATATAAAATTTCCTTAATATTTTTAATAGTTAGACTTATTTTTAACTAAAAAGGTTACTTCAATTCAGTCTTCATATTAATTTTATACTTCTAACTTAAATTTTTTATTTACAAGGATTTTTTAATAATGATAAACACTTAAGATTTAATGATGTCCGGTAATATATATTTTTGAAATGCTGGCCCCCGATAAAATTTCTTTTTAAAAAAACAACTTTTTATATAAAATTTCATCTCTGTAACTTTGGTAAAGAATATTTATTATTAATGCGGAATTATCCTCGCTGTTAATGTAGCAGATCTAACATAAAGGAGAAGAATGAAAAAAATTACCGTACTTGGCGCCGGAATGGTTGGGAGTGCAATTGCTGCCGATCTTTCAAAAAATTATAATGTTACTTTATGTGATATTAATGAAGAAAGGCTTGGAGAATTATCATCAGAAATTTCCATACAAACCATGAAAAAAAACCTATCAGACAAATCACAAGTTAAGGAAGCAATAAAAGAAGCCGACCTGGTTGTCGGTGCTGTTCCCGGTTTCATGGGTTTTGAAACTTTGAAGACAATTATTGAAGCGGGAAAAGATGTTGTTGACATTTCTTTTTTTGATGAAGATCCTTTTGAGCTTGACATGCTTGCAAAACAAAATGACGTAACTGCGATAGTTGATTGCGGCGTTGCTCCCGGGCTGAGTAATCTAATTCTTGGATATTATTCTGAGAGAAAAAAAATTGATTCATTCGAATGTTATGTAGGAGGACTTCCCTTTGAAAGGAAGACGCCGTATGAATATAAAGCTCCATTTTCCCCGGTAGATGTAATTGAAGAATATACACGCCCCGCAAGAATCATGGAAAATGGAAAAGTTGAAATAAAGGAAGCTCTTTCGGAACCTGAACTAATTGAAACCGAAGCCGGCACTCTTGAAGCATTTAATACCGACGGGCTGCGTTCTTTATTAAAGACAATGAAAATTCCTAATATGAAAGAAAAAACTTTGCGTTACCCGGGACATATTCATTTAATGAAAGCATTAAGAGAAACGGGATTATTTAATAAAGATCAAATTGAAGTTAAAGGGAAAATGATAAGTCCGCTTGATGTTACATCAAAATTACTTTTTCCTCTTTGGAAGCTCGGTAAGAATGAGAAAGAATTTACAGTGCTCAAAATCAAAATTACCGGCGAAGGAAAAGAAATAGAATATTCAATGTTAGATAAATTTGATGAAGAAACCAAGATCTCATCAATGGCAAGAACAACCGGATATACTTGTACAGCAGTTGTTAATCTTGTGTTAAATGGTGATTATACTGCAAAAGGAATTTCACCTCCGGAATATATTGGTAAGGATGAAAATTGTTTCAATAAAGTTTTAAATTACCTTGAAGCAAGAAGAATTAAAGTCAGAAAGATTTAATATTTATAAGTACAATTTGGCAACTTAACAGGAAGCAATATGGCTGACGATCAGAACCATTTTGTGTTAACAAAAAATATTAAAATTGTAATTCTAAGCATTTCTGCACTTACTCTGCTAATTCATCTTTATACAAATCTTTTTGCAAGTTATGGAATCTTCCGGGATGAATTTTATTATTTAGCCTGTACAAACAGGCTCTCTGCCGGATATGTTGATCAGCCTCCTCTTTCAATTTATCTGCTTGCATTCTGGAAAATGATTTTTGGCAATTCACTTTTTGCAATCAGACTACTGCCGGCAATTATTGCATCTCTGACTGTTTATTTTACCGGACTGCTTACGGCAAGAATCGGTGGAAAAATTATAGCTGTTTTAATTGCATGCATCACTCTCACTTTCTCACCTATCTTTCTTGCAATGAATACTTTCTTTTCTATGAACACATTTGATCATTTTTTCTGGGTACTTTCTGTATATTTTGTTGTTAGAATAATTCAGAATAAAAAACCCGTTTTCTGGATTCTGCTTGGTATTACACTGGGATTAGGATTGCTCAATAAAATAAGTATAGCATGGTTTGGAGCAGGTTTATTTGCAGGGTTAATCTTTACACCTTTAAGATTTCATTTAAGAAGCAAGTACCCTTACATTGCTGCTGCAATCGCACTAATAATTTTTTCACCCTTCATTATCTGGAACTTTACCCACGATTTTGCTCATCTCGAGTTCATTAGAAACGCCACTGCTTTTAAATATAACGGCTTAACACCCATTGATTTTATTAAAGGACAACTTTTACTTCCCGGTCCTTTTTCTGTACTTATCTGGCTGCCGGGAATTTTTTATTTCTTATCTTAAGTGAAAAAAGCAAAAGACTATAGGATACTGGGTATTATTTTTCTTACAACTTTTCTTATTCTTATTATAAACTGGCACAGTAAACCTGAGTATTTAGCAGCAGCATACCCAATAGCATTTGCCGGGGGCGGGATATTAATAGAAAAAATATCCCAAAGTAAAAAAACAGTATGGTTAAAATATGCCGTAATATCCTTTGTAATAGTATCCGGTATAGTTAGTCTGCCTCTTGCACTTCCTGTTCTGCCTGTTAAAACTTATATAAATTATTCTGCGGTAATAGGAATCGCACCAGAAAATTCAGAGAACAAAGAGTTATCACAATTACCTCAGTTTTATGCTGACATGTTTGGCTGGGAGGATATGGCAAGAACAGTATCAAAAGTATATTCAACAATTCCTGATTCGGAAAAGCAATATACAATTGTATTTGCGTCTAATTACGGCGAAGCCGGAGCTATTGAATATTATTCAAATAAGTATCAACTTCCTCCGGTGGTTTGTCCGCATAATTCATACTGGTATTGGAGTAATCCTGATAAAAGTAAAATAACAACTGCAATTGTAATTGGAGGTAATAAAGAAGATCATCTTAAAACATGCAGGGAAGTAACTCTTGCTGCTGTTCATAAAACAAAATACAGCATGCCCTATGAAAATAATCTCCCGATTTATATTTGCAGGGGATTTAAAATTCCTTTAAAAGAAATCTGGCATAAAGCAAAGATTTTTATCTGAGAAAAAACATTACACCTTTATTTGCTTCATTTTTTACATTAGATGAGGAGTGAATAAATTCATTCAAAGCCATACCCAATGTTGAAAAACAAATATCCCGAGATATCTTCCAGTTTTTCTGTATCATTTAAAACAGATCCCTTTGTAAACTGATAACCTAAAGCGAAATAGAAAAAGTCCATTTCATACTTAACATCAAAAATAAATATGTAAGGGTGTTTAGCGTGTTGAACTCTGTTCCAATATCCATTTATATTGTAGGTGACTCCGTCGATAAACATTGGTAATGCATAAGACTTTACAATATAAATACTTCCAATTAAACCTAAGTTTAATTCGGGCAGGCAATTCCAGTTTGCCCCAAGACTAAACTTAGTATCATAGTTTGAAGTCTTTTCCAGTTCATTTTCATGAAACATTTCGGCTGAAATGCTTATATCTTTTATTTGATTAAATTGAATACCGTAAGCCAGGTGAGCTGGAAAATATAACTCTGCATTATGTCTGTAGATTAGAGAATTATTCAATTCTATTTCAGAAGGATCAAGCTTTAATCCCGAATATTGAGTTTTAAAAAGAATATACCAGGAAACCAAGTTGTAATCCGTGTGATTAAATGAAAAGAGAAACTGGTAATTACTGAATCCCGATGACTCAAGATTAAAGTCATAATGAGGTTTTAATGTTTCTGAATTACCTAAATAATCAAATGTATAATTATAATAAAAAATATTAGTTGAAAGCCCGATTGCAGCAGAATAATTCTTCCACAGTTTCCTTGATAAGGAAATCTGTAGAATTCTGTTACTGAATCTCAAATGAGAATTTTGGGGAATGATTGAATAGGTGGCATTTGATATATGAAATCTTAATTCATTATAGTTATTCAGATCACTATTAAATTGAAAATCATTAACATAACTTAAATTTAAAAGATAATTATTAAACTTATAATTAATACTAATTCCTGGAATCGTTCTGATTTTATTATTAATGTATGAATCTGTCATTGTACCATAACTAAATTCTTTTTTTGCTACAAGATTTATATTACCAAAAATTGAGAAATCTACTCTGTAATTTTCAAATAGATAATGCGGATTAAAGTAATTAACGTTTGAACCAAAACCATAGCTGCCTATTCCAAACGTCTGGATTTTTTCCGATACCGAAATTTCGCTGTAAGCTCCCAAAGGATTATTGCTGATATATTGAGAATAAACTTTTAAAGATATGGTTATGACTAAAAGCAGACAATATATTGATTTCATATTTCCCCAATGATTTAAGAAATTGAAAATTTTAATCATTATTTAAGTTGAACAATATAACTGCATATCCTCATGCACACTCGAAGATCCTTTGAAGCAGCTAACCTTTAACATCCCTGCATATTCTTTTATTATTTCTTTACAAAAATAAACTGATATAATATTACCGTCAATAAAATCTAAGAATTTTATCGTTCAAGAATATAAGTATTATGTGTAGAATAAAATTTTAATTCATCTAAATGAATTTCAACTAAGGAGAGATAACAGAGAAAGAGAAAATAATTTCTGAAACATACCACCCTCTCTCTGTTATTTGGGGGAAGGAAAACTAAATAAAATAATCACCAGATTAATTACATAGATAAAGTACAATATTTGTCCTATTACTTTTGTGTTTCATTCGGATAATTTAAGTTTGAATTGCCTGTTATCACCACGGGGATTTGCAGCAGTTTAGCCGGAGAGGTTTCCTAAATTCTTTTCAGAATTAACGCGGTAATATCATCACTTTGCGGAGCTCCGTCAACATAACTTTTTACATCTTTTACTATTGCCTCAATGAACCTGGTGGCAGAATAATTTGAATTCTTTAAAAAGAAATCCATCATTCTTTGATCGGAATATTCCTCCTCATTTTTATTCATTGCTTCGGGAATACCATCTGTATATAAAAACAATTTATCTCCCCGATTAATATTAAGTATTTGCCCCTGGTAAGGTATTCCCAGGTCAAGCATACCTAAGCCGATTCCTCCTGCATCTATCTTTTCCAGGTTCCCGTCTTTTCTTAAAAGTAAAACAGGATTATGCCCTGCATTAACAATATCAAGCTTTCCGGTTTTTGAATCAAGCACTGCCATAAAAAATGTTATAAATTTATCTGGAGGAGATGAATTATATATTAACTTATTCAACCTGTCTGCCATTTCAGTTAAAGGCAGTTGAAATTCCAGGTATGAATAAAGAGCTGCATTAAGAGTATTCACCAGCAAAGCTGCACCGATTCCTTTTCCGGTTACATCAGCAATAACTAATGCATAGTTGCCTCCACCTAAATCAATACAATCATAATAATCACCGCCAACTTCCTTCGAGGGAATATTTATTCCGGCTAATTCATAACCTTCTATCCGAGGAAGTTCTTTGGGTATAATTCTCTGTTGAATAGCAGCAGCCAGACGCATCTCTTTTTCAATCTGTTCTTTTTCAATTGATTCTTTAAGTAGGAAGTTATTCTCGATTCCTGTTTGTACCTGCCGGGTTATAGCCTGAAGAAGCAATTTATCCAATTCGTTGAAATGAGTTACTCCCTGCCTGGTTTCCTTTTCGGAAAGCACAAACCGGTACATCTTTTCCTTGAAATTAAAGCAAGATTCTGTTTTATATGGATTATTCGAAATGCTTTCTGCAGGAATGTTTTCAGGGAATGTAATTGATTTTTCAGGAATTTTACTTTCAATGTCAGAGATGGTCATAAGAGCAGATGATGCATTAGCAAGTGAAACCATTCTTTCAAGAGCAAGCTCATACAAAATATTGTGATTATCAAATTTTGAAATCTCAATTCCGGTATCAATTAAGTTATTTAACTGCATTACTTTTTCATTCAGCTCAAATATTAATTTCTTTTCTTTCTGCTGATTAAGAAACGATTCATAGGCACTGCTGAAAACCTGCAGTAGTACCTGCAGTGTAATTTTATCATAATCTGTAAATGGATTTCCGTCGAGCCTTGTGCCAAACAATAATCCTAAATATGATGCAGTCTGCCAGAGGCAGATACTGCTGCAGCATTGAATTTTTTTTCATTTAAATAAACTAAAGATTGTTTGCCAATGCTGTCAAGAAATGAAATTTCATCTTCATTTATTTTACCCGCCGGAACGATACCATTCCATTTTGAATCCGAAGATTTTTTATGGAGTAATCGGACATCTGTAATAATAAAATTTGCTCTTAACAGGTGCCGGAAGTTTTTTACAATTTCATTAAAGGATCCGGATCGAACAAGTATTTTAAACCCTTCCTGGAAGGACTCCGCCTGTAAAGAAAGTTTGTCTACTAAAGGATTATTTTCCAAAATAATTAGTCAATCAGATGTGATGGAAATTAAGCCAACACCTGAAGTGCAGAATCAAGAGAATCAGCAATTTCAGCGAATTGAAGTAATCCCATTATTTTAAAAGTCTTTTCTATTGAGGGATCGAGATTCAGAAAAATTATTTTCCCATTCCTTTCATTTACCAGTTCTATAACTTCAATTAAATAAGAAATTCCAATCGAATTTATAACTTTCGATTTTTCAAGATCAAAAACAGCATTCCTGATATCTGCTTTAGAATGTTCAGAAAATATTTGCGATATTTTTTCCCCGGCAACATTATTGATATATCCCTCAGTTTTTAATACAAGAGTCTGGTTGAATGTGTCTGTGTGGATATTAAATTCGCTGTTCATTTTATTGCCTGCTAAGTTAAATTCTTGATGATAGTAATTTTTGTCCCGGTCGGTCCTGATTCAATAGTTAAATCATCTGAAAGCGATTTCATCAGCTTTAATCCCCAGCCGCGTTTATTATCACTATATAATTTTTTCGAGATTTCGGGTACTTCTACTTTGTCAGGATCAAAACCTTTTCCAAAATCAGTTACAAGGATTGTTAATTTCTCTTTTGTCATTACAAATTCAACATTTACATAAGGAGTTTCCATCCCGGAATGTTCAAAACCATTTATTATTGCTTCGTTAACGATAATCCTGGCTTCCCCGATCTTTTCATTCGTTATCCCCAGGTAACGTCCTAATCTTTCAAGTCCTTCAATAGCTACAAGTTCAATATTGGGAATGTTAGGAAGCTTTATAGTTAAGTTAAAATCTGATTCCATAAAAAGTAATGTGAAGGTTTAGGTTAATATAATATTATTTTAACATTAATTGTCAACTGATAAATTGTATTAATTATTTTACCTTAATTACTATAAACGATATATCATCAGCCTGAACCCCGCCGCCCATCCATTCATCTCCCAAATCGACAAGTTTCTTTATGATAGCATCAGGGACACACTCTGCAAATTCTTTGAAATTGTTTTTCACCCGGGTATAGTCAAACATTTCGTCATTTGAATTCATCTGTTCGGGCAGTCCGTCTGTAAGCAATAAAAGAGTATCACCTGAATTTAATTCTTTCTCAACAACCTGGTAAGAGAACTTTCTCATAGCGCCCAGGGGCATTCCCTGGATTAAAATTTCTTCTACTTCATTTGCTTTTCTATTATAATAATAAACGGGGGGCATCCCTGCACTCGTTAAAATTAACCTGTTGTTTATAATTCTTAAAAGACTGAAAGACATCAGAATTCTTCCCAGCTTTATTTCTTTTATCATTGCTGTACAATGATTCATAAAATCTTTCAGTTCCAGTTTAGCCGCATCAGAGGTAAAAAATCCTTTCATCAAAGTAACCATAGTTCCTGCCTGCAAACCATGTCCAGTTGCATCTCCAAACCCTACATTAAGTACACCTTCGTCCTGAACGATAAAATCGTAATAATCTCCACCTACTTCAGTCGCAGTTCTCATAAATGCTGCAATTTCAAGGTTGGGAAGTATAGGTAATTCTTTCGGCAGCATTGAAAGCTGGAGCTGTCGGGCCTCTTCAAGCTCTTTTGTTTTTCTTTCATTCTCTGCTTCAATTGCCCGCTTTTCAGCTTCAGTTGCTTTTAACCTGAGTTCATTTTCCCTTATTCTTGCTTTTTGTTCACGCCTGTTTAATTCTATTCTCCTGGCACCGTATAATATTCCCAGAGAAATCACAATATAAAAACCGTAGGCTGTTTTGGTTTTCCACCATGGCGGAGTGACCTGGATAAATAAACTTGCACCCTCATTATTCCAGACACCGTCATTATTCGACCCGATAACTTTCAGATTATATTTTCCCGGAGATAAGTTTGTAAAAGTAACAGAATGATCATGCCCCAGTTGTATCCAGTTTTCATTAAATCCTTCAAGTTCGTATTTATATTCATTATCAGAATTGTTATAATAGCTCAGTCCTGCAAACTGAAGATTTATTATATTGTCTTTATATGTTAAAAACAAACTGTCGCAGGCGGAAATTCCCTTTTCAATTATAGGCCTGCCTTCTTCATCATCAGAATTATACCTGGTGTAATCGGTAAAAACTATTGGAGGTATATAACTATTATCTTTTATATTATCCGGATTAAAGACATTAAAGCCATTTGGCCCGCCGAACAATAATCTTCCGGTTGAGTTATCCTTTGCGAAGGCATTTTGATTAAATTCATTCCCCTGGAGACCGTCCTGGTAATAGTAATTTTTAAAGGTTTCAGTTTCAGGATTAAATCTTGAAAGTCCCTTGTTGGTGCTAATCCATAAGTCTCCACTGTTATCCTCAAGAATCCCATAAACAAATTCATTAGGAAGCCCATCCTTTTCGCGATAATTTTTAAATAATTTCTTTTCACGATAATACCTGCTCAAACCTTTTGTAGACCCTACCCAGATATTATCTTTGCTGTCGACAAATACTCTTATAACATCATTATCCATCAAACTTGTATTATCATCATGGATATTTTTAAGGTGTGTAATCTTAAAATTTGTAAAATTAAAAATATCTATTCCTCCGCCAAAAGTTCCAAGCCAGAGATTCCCGGAATGATCTATAGCGACAGACCAGACTGAGTTTGAACTTATACTGTTTGTATCTTTATCATTATGTTCAAATCTAGTTACTTTCCCGGTATTCGGGTCAAGCTCATTTAGTCCTCCTCCGTATGTCCCAATCCAAATATTTCCTTTTGTGTCACCGGTAATTGAATAAATACGGTTATCTGAAAGAGAATTAGTATCGGAAGCAGAATGTTGATAATGCCTGAAAGTACTATTCTTCCTGTCGAAAACGTCTAATCCGCTGCTGAAATTTCCGATCCATAGAAGCCCGGACTCATCTTCATAAATAGACTGAATAGAATTGCTTGAAATGCTGTTGGAGTTCGAAGGATTATGTTTGTAATTTTTAAATAATTCTTTCTTGTAATCAAATCTGTCCAGCCCTCCATCGGATGTTCCTATCCAATACAACCCCTCTTTATCTACACACATTGATAGAACAGAATTATCGCTAAGACTGTTTTTATTCCCGGGTTCGTTTGTAAAGGGATTAAATACCTGGGACGAAGGATGGAAATAATTTACTCCGCCGGTATTAGTTCCTACCCATATATTTGCACTGCGGTCTTCATAAATGGAGAAAATAAAATTATCACTCAGGCTGGTTGGGTCTGAGGGATTATTTTTAAAATTTATAAATATATTTTTCTTCGGATCGTACCTGTTTAGTCCGCCTTTAACGGTCCCGATCCATAAATAACCTTTCGCGTCTTCGTAAACTGGCCAGACCCAGTTGCCGGAAAGACTATTTGGATTATTCGGATCATTTCGGTAATGGATAAACCCGCCTGTTTTTTCATCCAGTCTATCTAAACCATTAAAAGTACCTACCCATAAATTTCCCTCACGATCTCTGTATACCGAATACACTTTATCATCACTTAAGCTTGACGCATTGAAAGGATCATGTTTATAAATAGTGACTTTTCCAGTCCCGGCATCAATTCGCTTAAGTCCGGTCCCTGCACCAAGTCCGCCAATCCACTGAGTTCCTGATTTATCCTGAAAGAATGCACTGACGGTATTAAATCTGGCACCTGAGAGGTTAATACTTTTCTTGAGCAGCCTTATAAAGGATTCAGTTATCGGGTTATATTTTTGAAAGCCACCTCCCTGGTTTTCAATGTACAGGTTTGATTCTCTATCTTCATAAATTGAAAATATAAAATTATTAATTAATGTTGTTGAATCTGATGGATCATTTTTAAATACTTTGGTATTATAACCATCAAATCTGTTCAGCCCGTCCTGCGTACCAAACCACATAAACCCTTTGCTGTCCTGGAAAATGCAGGTAACTGCACTCTGCGATAACCCATCTTCTACTGATAAATGATTAAATATAATATGGTTTTGAGCCGGGACATCTGGTAAGAAAAATAAAATAAGAATGAAGATTAAACATTTGATTTTCATAAGCACTTTAATTTTTCGCGGAGTATCTTAAATCCTGTTGAAAATAATATCTTTAATTTTAAAGAATTATATGATATAAATAAAGAAAAGTCCCTGGTTCATCTAACTGAACCAGGGACTGTAAAATTACTTCAATAATATTAATTTTTTAGTTGAAACAAATGAACCGCTTATTATCCTGCAGAAATATACTCCGCTTGCATATCCGGATGCATTCCACGAAATCTTATAATACCCCGGGGCCTGATCATCATCAACAAGGGTTTTAATTAGACTACCAAGAATATCATAAATCTGTAAAGTAACATGACTTTTCTCAGGTAATTGATAACTTATATTTGTAGTCGGATTAAATGGATTCGGATAATTCTGATCAAGAGAAATACTTTGTGGAATAACCGGTCTGGAATTATCACCTGGTTGGGAAGATTCAACTTTTTTACCCAATGAATTTTGTACATAGTAAATTTTTGTACTGCCTCCAATACTGATTGTACCGTTTGTCCATAAAGCACCATTTATGAGACAACTGGTTCCAGTAGTTATTGATCCGGCAGGACAATAAATAGTTCCGTTCCATTTATTACTTCCTCCTAAACTTAAATTACCTTCTGATTCCAGATAGACATCGGCAGGAGTTCCGCAAACAACTGTTGCAGATAAACTTGTGCCAAACGTAACATTACCGCTTACAAAAATGCGGATTATTCCATTACTGGCATTCAAATTTATTTTACAGCTTCCCCCCATTGATATAGAAGTGAAGTAATAATCTCCCGAACTTAAATTCAAAGTTTTTGAAGTACCAAAATTAATTTGACCATAGGTTCCGGGAATTAGTGTACAGCTTTGCGTTATATTAGTTCCTCCGGATGTAAAAGTTGAAGCAGGGGGTAGAGTAACTTGAGTAAAAGTCTGTGGAATAGCAGGTACACCATTTTGTGTAATCGTGCCATAAACGTGCGAACTTGTTGATTGGTACAGCATCCCGGCTGTTGTCAAATTTCCATACACAAGTACGGACGTATTCAGGTTAACATTTCCTCCTGCATCCATATTACCACTCAGATTTGTACTGCCACCCAATGAAACAGAACTACCAGTAGTTAAATTACCGCCGATTAAGTTACTTGTGCCGCTCTGAAATGTAGAGCCGCTGTTAATATTTCCATTAACATGAGTGCTGCCACCTAAAACGATGCTACCGTTAATTAAAATATCGCCGATATTGAGACTCGTTCCGCCAGTCAGATCTCCATTGCCATCAATGCCATTCTGTATAACAGAAGATCCTCCTACATTAATATTGGAATTGCCTGCAATCTTTCCATCATAAACTTTAACACTGGTGCCAAGAGTAATAGTGCCATTAGCAAAAACCGGGTAAGCAGGTGAACTAGTAATCTCTATTGGTTTTTCAACGGTTGAGATGTAGAATGAGTGTTCCGTTGTAATAATAAATTGGCTATTATTAAAATTACCGTTCGAATTATTATCGGAAGCTATTACACTTACTTCATAGTTTCCTGTTAATGGTGTCTGGAGTGAAATACTGTAAATTCCATCACCAACCGGTGTTAATCTGCCAATAACTGTTTGACCATCGGGAGAAGTTATCTTAACACTGACTTCTGCTGAATCAATTGGTTGACCACCAGTAATTACGTGTCCGTTAATCCCACTGGATTCACCTCCCTGAGTTAATTTAGCTCGTAGATTAACTGTTATTGGTATCGGATTTCCATTCTGATCGTAGCTAATGTAATATCTTTCCTGATCCGTATTTACCTGAAGTATTAAATCAGATTGATTAGCCATATAAACTCTGATAGGTTCAGGTGTAACAGGAGGAATATTTTCAATTACCGCATAAGTCCATGCACCAACCCCCGGATTTTTTACATGAAAATATTTAAAAGGTTTACCATCTAATGCGAACCCATTAATAAAATCAATATCATAGATTGAGTTCTGATAGTTATCCTGAGTGATTGCTCCAGAAGGTAGATTTGGCGGATCGGTTACTTCCACCCCCGGGGGCAGCAGTACAAGTGAGTATTCACTTCCCTCCCACGAAAGACCCAAATCAAGAGCACCACCCTGCCATGATAAACCACCCTGCCATGAAAGACCTCCCTGCCATGAAAGTCCGCCCTGCCAGGACAATCCACCCTGCCATGAAAGACCTCCCTGCCAGGATAATCCACCCTGCCATGAAAGACCACCTTGCCAGGATAATCCACCCTGCCATGATAACCCCCCTGAAATTATACTACTGTTTATCTCGCCGGATAAATACGAGATTTGTAAACCTAGAAGTCGGAGCCAGATAATATTTACTACTGTAGAAATTTCAGAAGAATTAACTATTGAACTGTATTGTCCACCAGTCTTGTTAGCAAGCCAGCTCATCAAATCCTGTCCCTGATTAAATTGATCAAACCCAATTGTATAAATATTTACAGCAGCATCTAAATTAAGTGAGTCGGTAATCAGAGAAGCATTGGATGTTTCCCCGGCGCTGAAGAGTATTATTACCTTTTTATGATTTGTTGATTGTGAAAATAATTGCTCGGCAGAAGCAATTCTATTGTATAAATCTCCACCAGCTAAATTTGGCTGCAGAGATTGCAGGGTATTTATTTTATTCGGAAAATCACTTGCTATAGGGAAAACCTGACCAGTACCATTAACAATTCCTATAGCATCACCATCTCTTAAATTATTTACCAACTCAATAGCAGAATTTTGAGAAGGCACAAAACCATTCAGGTTATTAGGAGATGTAAAATTCGTTGAACCATCAAATACTAAAACAATATCATAGTACACTGTACCAAGATTTTTATAAATATAATTTATTCCTCCGACATCATAGTCGGCAACATCGGATTGATTTGAGTATCCTTCCGGCATAAGAGTTCTTTTATTTGTTTCTCCTTTATTTATCCTGCCGAACATTGTAGCATCCTGGTTAAAATTTTTCAAATCTATGGTATAATTAGGATCTCCAGGGTTATAAAGATCAGCTAACCCGGAATAATGCCCGATCTCATGAGTGGCTGCATTTTGAACATCCAGGTTGTCAGAAGAACCATCAGTAGCCCAATGGAAATGACCAAAACCTGTGAGAGAGATCGGATCACCATTAAAGGCTATATCAACATCAGTGAGTTCGCCGTTTATTGCATTATATCTTACTCTTGTAACGGCAATAACATTTGTCGGGGCACCGATTTCATTTACCCAATCACTTGAATCAGGAACCCACACTACGTTATTTATTCCATCCGGGTTACCTCCCCATTGTTCGGATGAACCAGGTTTCCGTGTATAACTCAACTGATCCAAAGTATTCCAGGTGTTAAATCCATTCTGAACCTGACCATCATATCCCAATGCTGCTATTGACTGGGCAATTTCATAATTACTTTTTCCATCTGCCCAGTGAAGAGGTATGCCTGCCAGTGTAGTGTTTACTTTGTAATGCAGTCCCTGATCCTGTGCCAGAGGAATTGAAGAGGAAAATTCCGAAGTGTTTCCGGATGCGTCATAAGCTGTTGCACTTATATAACTCTGTTGGCTCATAGTAACATTTGCCAGGTTTACCAGGAATTCAGCTTCTCCATAAGCATCTGTCGTCACTTGTTTTTCCCCCAGGTAAGCTTCTCCCTCCCGGGTACCTTGTACTGAGTTTGAGAAAATCTGGATAGTAAACGAAGTTGATGGCGTGCTGTAAAGAAATCCATATATTGAAGTGCCTTCTTCCCAGGTATAGGCAGTACTAAGATTAGGATAATTCTGCAGATTATTACTACCCGCATCAACATCCCCTGCATCATTTGGAGTAATCCCATCCTGAGCAGGAGGATTCCCGCTCCATAAATCTATTCCGATGCCTGAAGCAGAATGGATTGAGTTGGATAAAATTTTATTATTTACTCCTGATTTAACAGCTATTCCCGATGTAATATAATTACTGATAGTATTCCCGGATAATACATTATTATTGCTTGCATCAAGCATTATCCCATAATTTGAATTTCCGGATATCACATTTTGGGAAACAGTATCCCCGGTTGAAGAGTTTAATAATATTCCTAAATTTAAATTTTGTGATATGGTATTTGAAGTTAGATTAACATTACTATTTGATATGGAAATTCCACCGGAATTATTTGAACTTATGGTATTATTTATTATCAGATTCCCATCAGAATTAAAAACAGAAACGCCATAACCCATGTTTCCATAAATGTTATTACCTTCCGTACCACCGATAAGATTGTTACTTACGCTATTACTGATATTTATACCATCTGAAACAGAATTGGTAATAACATTATTGATTAAATTATTTCCGGAAGAATTTATCAATATTCCTGATATCTGGTTTGCGTTAATATTATTTCCTCCTGCTGAAGAAAGTGTCAATCCATAACCGGAAAGATTATCTATTTCAAGCCCTGATACAGAGCAACCCCCGCTGGTTATAACTAAACCACCATTAGCACCACTAATTTTAATAAGCGGTGTTCCTGCATAACCACTTTGAAGTGTCCCGTCAAGAGCAGCCTGTTCCGTTATAACAGGAAGAGCTGATCCCGGTTGTATAATGTAAGGAGAAGGTCCGCAAATGTAAAAATAAATCTTTTGCAATCCCGGCAGGGCATTTGCTTCCATTATGGCAGATCTTAAAGTAACTTGGCCGTTACCTGCATCTGCGGTTCCATCTCCGGGCATCAGATCCGGTGCATCACCAGTTGAATTTACTACAAAAAAGGGTAGATGCCTGCTGTCCATAATATCATCAATATTATAAACTCTAAGATGATTTTTGTAATTTGATAAATCTTTCAGAGCCTTGACACCATTGTAGTACGTAAATTCAGAAAATGACCACTCACCATTTAGATAAGGTGCAAGAGATAGAGGAAAAGGTTCTGCGGGATTACCGTTTCCACAGTAGTCTTCAAAGTAGTCATCATTCAAAGCTTTTCTCCAGATTCTTATTTCATCTATTATTCCTCTAAAAGCCCCTTCGTCAGACTTACCAATATTCAGACCACCCTGTCCGGAACTGTAACCTGCACCTAATGTAACCCGTAAATTTTGAACCAGTTCTCGACCATAATAAAGTTTTAATCTAGACCCATCATAAGTAGCTGCAATATGTATCCAGGAAAATGCCGGAATAAGCGGCTGGCTAATTGTGCTTACAGTTCCAATCCCGTTCCCAATAGAGAAATAAGCAATCCTATTCTTTATATACATAGAAAAAGATTGATATCCATTATCAAAGGATCTGCAGACCACAGGCATCTTAACGCCGGGATTTTCCCCGAGAAGATAAACCCAGGCTTCAACAGTTATACTTTTATTACTATACGAAGGATTATCAAAATATTCGTAAGCTGACTGGTTTGCATCTGATGTAACAGGCTGACCATCAAGCACACTGGCATAACCTGATTCACCATTAAATACGTAAGCATTATTATTATTTTGTGCAAAGATACTGCTCATAGCAGTCAAAATTATAAAGGGTAGTATTCCCTTAATTTTTAAGTGTATAAACGTTTTCATCATTCCCTCAAGTTTAAATAAATTTTTCTGTACTATTATTTATTGATGACTGACATATTTTTGTATCTGCGCCTTTAACATCCTGATGGGGATATTTGAAGCGGTAACCATTTCCCCTGAACCTGATTTCATAATGTCTATTTTTCCATCTTCACCATAGAGAACTTTGTAACCATCACTTTTTTTATCATTTTTCAGAAACAGCAGCACTTTTTCATCATCTTTAAATGTTGGCATATGAGTATAAATTTCACCAACATCGCCGACTTCTCCACCTGGATGATTTACGATTAGAAAATTTTTACTTGTATTCCCTTTCAAATATTCTTCTGCTTCAATAGTGGTATAAGTAATGATCCTGGTTTTATTCTGGTTCCAGGCTGATTGTTGTTTTGTTACTTTACCGGTAAGGATTATATCAGCATCCCTGGAAAGTTTTTGAAATTTAAGTGAAGCCTGCTGGGAGAAGGATGTGGAAAGAGAGCTAATTAAAAAAATTAAGAGACAAGACCATATCAATTGTTTAACAAACATAAAGGTTCCTTCCTTTCATATATTAATTTAGCTGGGCATACATTTTTTGAGATGCACCAATATTTTTCATTCTCGTGGAAATAATTTTTAAAGAGGAAAACTACAATACAGTTTTCTGTTTGGACTCTCTCGGGAGCGATGAGAGGTAATTACTTTTATCTTTAAATATTATCTATATATTATTGATAGTTTGCTAATACTTTTAGATAGTAAACTGTCAACAAAAAGCAATTAATGGGAATTGTGAAGCATATTACGTGAATTAATTATAAATAGCAAATAGAATTTTATACCGGTGAGGATTGAGCACCAGGCATTAAAAATCTTCAGTTTTTATTTTTCTTAAAGCAGGTTTACCGATTATCTGCTGGTTTGCTATTACAAGGCTTAAGATTATTAGCCCTCCTCCCGAAAGCAATTGCCAGGTAATGTGTTCATTTAAAAATAAAACGCCCAGGATTACCCCACCCAGGGGGAAAATGTAAGTTACCATACTTGTCCTTGTAGGACCAATTTCATGAATCAGGTAAAAAGCAAGGATAAAAGCAAAACCTGATCCCAACACACCAAGAAACAAAAGCGCAATCCAGGTTATATTTAATGCAGGAATTTGAATGGAACTTTCTGTAAAGAAAACTGCAGCCCACATAAAAGCAGAAGCAGAGAGCAATGGACCCATACTCCTTAATATTGCAGAGACATTCTGTGTGGTTCTTCGGACATATACAGCACTACCGGCATAAAATACTGAAGCTATTACGATTGCAAGCTGACCCGGGATTGTGCTGGATGATGCGCCGATATTCTTACTTAGAAGCACAATTACCCCTAAAAAACCAATTAACAAACCCAGGATTTTTGGTAATGTCAATCTATCATCATTCAGCAGGTAGTGTGCAATAAAGATAGTGAACAAAGGAACTGTTGAATCCAGAATCGCTGCAACGGATGAATCAACAGTTCGTTCGCCCCACGAAATGAGAAAGAACGGAACAGCAAGATTTGTAATACCGAGGATAAGGAGGGGCATCCAATCACTAATATTATGCGGAACTTTAATCCGCTGTATTAGGATAACTGCAATTCCAAATAAAAGACCAAACAAAACACGAAAAGCCACAAGCATAACAGGATCTATTTACCGCAATGCAATTTTAATCCACATAAACGATGAACTCCAGATTGCACCAAGTACAATAAAAGCCAGCCAGTGTTTTGATTTCAATTTTGTTCCTTCATTTGACTAATAAATATGAAACAGTACTCCTGAACATAAAATGAAATTGTAATCTGTAAAAGATCCGTTATTCATCTTTTGCATAGTGCCACTTTAAATTCACATAACTTACATCGAAGATGATAACCGGCAAACATAATTTAGTTGATTTAATAACCGGTAAAATTTAAGTTGAATAAACTATTAAGCTATTTTTAATAAAATATTTTTACAAGGAGAATAAATTGTTCAAAGGATTAAGAACTGTAATTTATCATGTGATGATATTGAGAAAGCCAAAAAATGGTACTCCTCTGTATTAGGAATGGAACCATATTTTGATCAGCCGTATTATGTGGGCTTCAACATTGGAGGATTCGAATTGGGTCTTGATCCTGATATCAAACTGGTAACCAAGGGAAATAGTGTAGTCGGCTACTGGAAAGTTGATAATGTTGAAAGTGTTTTAAAACATATATTAAAGCTTGGGGCAAAAAAGAATACCGATATTCAGGATGTTGGTGAAGGAATAAAACTGGCGACTGTCATCGATCCATTTGGAAATATATTTGGAATCATTGAGGAACCCGATTCTTAAGACCACTAATATTTAAGACAGAATACCGATTTTGATTTAAATATAAAATAATATCTGCCTTTTAAAGTTTTGGCTCCGGAACAATATATTAACTTCATTGATTACTAAAATTATTTCAATAAAAGCATTTTTTTAATTTCCAAATTACTTCCTGATTCCAATCTATAGTAATAGACGCCGCTGGAAAGTTTGTTTCCGTCAAATGTTACCTGATGCCTTCCCTCTTTTGAATTTCCGTTTACCAACTCTGCAACCTGCTGACCAAGTGCATTATAAACTCTCAGCGTCACATTTCCGTCTACAGGTATCCTATACTCTATTTGCGTAGCTGGATTAAATGGATTCGGATAATTCTGGCTCAATGAAAACTTCCCTGGTATTTTTATATCTGCTTCAACTTCATTCGAGTATTTGAAACTTCCATTATAATCAACTTGTTTCAGGCGGTAAGTGTAAGTGCCCTCATCCAGTCCCCTGTCCGTATACGAATAATTATGAATATTTGTGGATGTACCACAGCCATTTACATCCCCAATAGTTTTAAAGCTGTGGCCTGAATTTTTCTGAATTTCAAACAGATGATTGTTTGTTTCAGTCACAGTTGTCCAGGTAAGGTTAACATCTTTACCTCTTACAGAAGCAGTAAAATCGTGGAGTTCAACAGGAACAGTTGTTTCACCCTCTTCAACCGAAAGAAGCTGGTTCACACTTATGTTTTCAAAACTATCAATAACTCCGCTCGGCCAATAAATAGTCAGAGTATCGACTATGGATGCATCTCCAAGGCCAAAGTGAGCAATAATTGAATTCTGACTTGATGTACCCCCGCCTGTTTGTGATGATAAATCCCTTGTCTGAACTACTTGCTGTCCATTAATTGCTGCACTGACTTTAACAAAAGTGCCTATTGCAAATTTATTTGATTCAACACCGATACATTTGACACCAAGCCATTTATTACCGTTTCCTTCATTTAAAAACAACCTGTTATTGCCGCCAAAATAATTATTCACAGCGATAAAGAGATCTAAGTCGCCATCTTTATCATAGTCAGCCCAGCTATCGCCCTCATTATAATTACCATTTGTTACAATAGAACCTGCAGTAACCCGGGTAAAATTTCCGGTTCCGTCATTCAGCAGAAGTAAGTTATTACCATCATATGCACTTACAAAAATATCAAGGTCGCCATCATTATCAACATCAATCATTCCGCATCCGCCGGCTGTATTTATTCCAGAGTGCGGAATTCCGGGAACTCTTGAAAACGTGCCGTTTCCATTATTATGATAAAGATAAACATCGAACGCCGTGTAAGTAAGAATTCCGGGTACAGTTAAAATATCCAGGTAACCGTCATTATCATAATCTCCCCAAGTTGCGGAGTTAAAATGCTCCAGATCTGAAACGCAAGGATCTCCTGTTATTTTTGTAAATGTTCCATCACCGTTATTATGAAATAAGGAATTATAATCAGGTCCTGAATTTGCGACATAAAGATCGGGGTATCCGTCATTGTCATAATCTCCCCAGGCACACGCACTAGAATTTTTATTTTCAGTTACAATAATTCCTGTTACGATTCTTGTGAAAGTTCCATCGCCATTGTTATGATAAAGAAAATTTGCGCTTGAACGATTACATATATACAAATCTAAAAATCCATCATTATCATAATCCCCCCAGGCCGGACAAGTTGATGCACCCATATCTGTAACAATTGATCCTGTAATTATCTTTGTAAAGGTACCATCTCCATTATTATGATATAAAAAATTGTTTTCATTATAATTACAAACAACCAAATCTATATTTCCGTCGTTATCATAATCTCCCCAACTGCATCCATAGGAGCTTCCGCCATCATTTACAAGAATACCCGCTGTTATTTTTTCAAATGATCCATTACCCAGGTTTCTATAAAGGAAATTATTGTTGTTGCCCGACTGATTATTAACCACAAAGAGATCTTCATTTCCATCATTGTCATAGTCCCCCCATGCACATCCATAATTCCATCCGCCATCATTAACGATCGCACCTTGAGTGACTAACTCAAATGTCTGAGTATAATTATTTACCGGTAAAATCAGAATTATAGAAAATATAATACAACTGATATTTAATTTTTGGTAATACAAAATTCTGTTAATCAATTTGAAGATTGAAAGTATATTCATTTAATTTTTCTCCTGATCAATTCGGATTTTTTGAAGACTATTATCAATATATAATTTGTTTTAATATAAATATTACTCAAATACGGTATTCGTATTATAATTGTGTTTTTATTTTAGTAGGATCATTTTCTTAACCTGATTAAAATCGCCTGCCTGCAAGCTATAATAAAATACTCCACTTGATAAACCTGCCTTGCCGTCAGACTGGTTCGCAGCATCAAAAGTCACCTGATGCCTTCCTGCTTTTGAATTTCCATTTACCAACTCTGCAACCTGCTGACCTAGTGTATTATAAACTCTCAGCGTTACATTTCCATCTGCAGGCATGCTATACTCTATTTGCGTCGTTGGATTAAATGGATTCGGATAATTCTGACTTAATTCAAATTGTGATGGTGCATTTACATCAACTTCGACCTCTTTTGAGTAAGTATATGAACCATCAAAATCTATCTGTTTCAACCTGTAAGTATAATTTCCTTCAGCTACATTTTTATCAGAGAATGAATATGATTTTGGATCTGTTGTAGTGCCGAATCCTGCCACATATCCTATCTGCTCCCATTGATTGCCAACTTTCCTCTCAACTTCAAATCCCTTATTATTTGTCTCAGTCGCAGTCTGCCAATTAAGAATTACGGACCCATTCTGAATATTTGCATTAAAGGAAGTCAGTTCAACAGGGACGACACTATAACCGATTCTCTTTTTATACACTACACTGTGAAATCCGCCTGAGCTTGTATAACCGACACTCCATATATCTATGCTATCAGGACTAATTCGCTGCCAGTCAATACTTCCCATCTCAAGGCTTGTATTTATTGATTCTGTCCAACTCACTCCGCCATCTGTTGATTCATAAATACCACCTACTCCGCTGTTTACTTCACCTCCCTGAGCAATACCGTATTGAGAATCAAAAAAATAAACTACCCGGATTGGATATGGTGTATTCAATATTCTGCCGCTCCATGTAATACCTCCGTCCGTTGTCCGATGCACCCAGCCTTCAACAGAAGGAGATATACTTCCTCCGCCTGTCCATCCATGCAAATCATCCGGGAAAGTGACACCACCATCAAAAGTATTATCAATAGAATTTCTTCTTGACCAGGTTAAACCGAAATCTGTGGAATTACAGAAGCTGATTCCGGTAATGTAATATTTCCCATCAGTTCGCATAGTAAAATTACCAGCGAACCAGCCCTGTGTTGGATCTGCGACAATCGGAGTCCAGTCACCCGCAGTAATACCGCCGTTGGTTGTTATGAATACTTTACCGGCAGATAGAATGCTTCCGACTGCTAAACCATGCAGAGAATCCGCAAAACCTAATCCTTCAAGCCAGTTAAGAGGAGCGGGGGCAACAATTATATCGGCAGTCCAGTTAGTACCGCCATCAGTTGTCCAGCGCATTATACCATCACCGGTAGTGTTATTAAAGCCGGCAATCAAAACCTTTTGAGGATTGAAAGCGTGAATTCCATACCAATAATAAGGAAAACCAAGGTTTAGCACAGTCGACCAGTTAAAACCTCCATCGGTTGTTTTATAAACAACCCCCAACTCTGCCGACATATACCCCACTTCAGGATTCACAAAAGAAATTGCTTTTACAACACCACCCACAGATTGCAATGGAGTCCAATTTGCCAGCAGATTATCATTTTGTGCGGATACATTTGTTGAAGAAAAATCATTGTTCATTTGATCGCCGGGAGACATTACAGGAAATGAATATTCAGTATTTAAACCATTGTGAATGGTCACCCTGTTAAAATTTTCGCCTGTAGTTAATGACCAATATGTTTGCCCCCAAATTAACTGTAACGGAAAAATAAAACCGAGTATTAAGATATTAATTGTACATCTGCAAAACTGTAAATTATTTTTCATGATTACTCCATAGAAATAATTGAAAAAATTTGCGTTATTTTCAAATAACTTAATTATTCATTTAGTTCATCCTTAGATAAAGTATATTAAAAAATAAATTAAAACAACTACTGCATTGAAGAAACCAATTAGCAAAGGTTAATATCTAATGTTAGTAAAATTTAAGTTCATGCACATTACAAAATTAAAAAGGGAAAGCAATTACTGCTCTCCCTTTCTGATTTAAATTACTAAGCCAGGATTATTTTAAAAGCATCATCTTTTTAACCTGAATATTATTACCTGATTCTATCCGATAATAATAAACACCGCTTGACAAGTTTGATGCATCAAACGTTAATTTGTGAGTTCCTTCTTTCACCATTCCGTTAACCAGGCTTGCAACCTGCTGCCCAAGTGCATTATAAATCTTCAAACTTACAAATCCATTTTTTGGGATTGAATATTCAATTGTAGTTGAAGGATTAAATGGATTAGGATAATTCTGATTTAAAGAAAATTGCAATGGTAAATTCACACCTACACTGACTTCATTTGAATATTTATATGAACCATCATAATCAATCTGCTTTAAGCGATATGAATAAGTACCGGATAAAACATTATTCCGGATGAGAGACAAGTCATCTGTATAAGAATATGATTTAGGTTCAGTGGTTGTTCCATTCCCTGTAACAAAACCTATCTTCTCCCACTTCTGACTTTTGACAACTGATCTCTGAATCTCAAATCCTTTATTATTAGTCTCAGATGCAGTTTCCCAATTCAGAATTACGCTTGTTCCATTAACATTTGCTGTAAAAGAAGTCAGCTCGACAGGAACAGTCGCAAATAGATTTCTGTAGAAAGTAAAATTACCGTCATATTCTCCAACTATCAAATCTATTCTTCCATCACCATCAAGATCTGCAAAACCAGGATGAGCAAACTGTTTTACTTTGACAGTTGATGTTAATTGATTGTTGAGAGTCCAGACAGGATTAAACCGGTCACCTGTGTTCTCATAAAAATCTACACTGCCACTGCTCCTGCCTATGAACAGATCGTAGTCTCCATCATTGTCTATATCCGCGAAAGCAGGTCTGCAATAACCCGGGAAACTGATGCCTGAAAAAAAAGTGGTATTTTGTGTAAAGGAATTGTTTCCATCATTTAAATAAAATTTAGTATTACCCGCATCTTCTGAACCGACTAAAAGATCAGGATCATTATCCCCGTCTATATCTACAAAAGCAGGAATACTTTGATAATTCACACTTACATTTGCAAACATCGTCGTGTTTTCAGTGAAGGTTCCGTTATTGTTTATGTATAGTTTTAATCCCCCGCTTGAATAGCCTGAAACAATATCGAAGTCCGAATCATTATCTATATCAATGAAAACCGGTGAACATCTGAAACCCGGATTAACACCGGCGAAATTTAAAGATGTTGTATCAAAAGACGGTGAAACATTATTTCCGTTGTTCTTTATGTATACAAGATTATCATACGGTGAACCTGAGATAAGATCCAAATCTCCATCGTTATCAAAATCAGCGAATGAGACTGTTGAAGAGCCGCTTGTCTTTATCACTTTAAAGTAAACAGGATTGTATTGAAACTGCGGATTAGTTACAGACCCTGTATTCTCATAGAAATATAAATCTCCGCCATCAGTACCATAAATTAAATCAAAATCGTTATCTCCATCCAGATCGCAAAATGTTGGATCCTTCCAGTAATTTGTGGTTTCAACATTTGAAAAAACAGTATTATTATTTGTCCATGCAGGAACAGTCGGAGATCCTGTATTCTCATAATAATAAACCGCAGCACCATCTCTTCCCATAAGCAAATCGAAATCTCCGTCATTATCAAGATCAGCAAATGAAGGATAAGCATTCAGTCCAACATCGGGAATGCCGGTTACTAAATTATCATCTCTCTGGAATGCCGGTTCCAGTGCAGTTCCAACATTTCGAAATCCCATACTAATTCCGGGAGTCGGACCGCCAAAAAGTGATTCACCGATTCCAACAACCATATCAAGATCTCCGTCATCATCAAGATCGACAAAGGTCTGTCTTGCATCTGTTCCGATTTGTCCATTTGCATCATTGAATAACGTTGTGTTAACGTCCGCCCAAATTGGGTTTGTGGGACTGCCGATATTTTCATAGTACAAAATTCCATTATACCCGCTTATAGTTAAATCGAGGTCTCCGTCACCATCAAGATCTGCAAGAGCAGGATAATATGAATTTGTATATTGATAGCCTCCCGCATAAATTGATGAAAACATTGAAGCTACTTTATTAAACATTGGGGTTGTATTTGTCCCAGTATTTTCAAAATATTCTATTTCAAGTCCTGTGCTTCCCAGAACAAGATCGAAATCTCCATCATTATCGAGATCACCAAAGACAGGGGCAGTAAAGGCCTGTACCGTAACGCCGCCGGGGGCAAAGACAGAATCAATCTTTTCCCAATTTTGTGCGTATAGTGTTGCAGTAAAAAATAAAATAAGCAGAAATAAATTTTTCATAAGTTCTCCTCCTTAATGCAGTTGATATTTCAGAAACCAAAGAACAGAAATTTTTTAAAGGAAGGTTAATAATGAACACATCAACTTATTCCCTTTTAACTAAACTGATTTGCTTTAACCCGGATATAAATTCCTTAAAAACTTTATTCTTTCACCTTTAAAAATAGGAATATAATCATATCAATATCAAAGTTAGAAGCCAAGTTAAGGAACATGGACATATAATAATTTTATTTTCTTTTTATCAAAATCATAGTGGCATCGTCATCCGGTGTCTTGCAATAATTTTTGAAGTCCTCTTTTATCCTGAGAAAAATTTCTTTCGTCGTCAGGTGCTTTGAAATAATAAGCTGCTGTTCTAATCTGTCTTTAACATAATTTAATTCTCCATCACTTTGTTCTGTAAAACCATCGGTGAAAAGAAGTAATATATCCCCTCTTCCCATTACATTCAGATTATTTAATGAATATTTTTTCTTATAACCAAAAAGACTTTTTGTTATCTTTCCGTCAATATCCGATTCGGATGGCAGTGTACCGATAGGAGGAAAGCTAATGAAATTGAGATCATCGATGTTTACTATTTTATTAAACTCATTTGAGAATACAAGTGGAAGCTGATGCCCCGCGGATATAAATCTGAAATCCCCGTTATTCTGTATCTCACCATAAATCATTGTAATAAATTTATCTATACCGGACGACTGGTAAAACCTCTGATTTATTGTTTCGAAAAGATCAATGGTTATTTCTCCGAACATTGTCAATTCATAACTTGCGCCTACAAGAAACGCCTGGTGGAGCATAGCATCAAGAAGATAATCCGTAATGCTATGCCCGCTTACATCAGCTAAAAGAATACCGGCTTTATTTTTAAGACCCTCCAGCCGCTTACTAATTTCGATTTTATCCGTTAACCCGGCTCTTTTCAATCGTTCATTTAGATTAAATCTCTTGGCAAAATCCACATAAATAATATGATCACCACACACATCTCCGATTAAGGAAATTGTCTCGCCATAAATATCCAGTCCATCGATATCCGGAATTTCTCCCGGGCTTGGTTTTATATTTTTCGCAATCCTTTGAAAATTGATTAATTCATTTTCATTATCAGGAATCTGCATACTTCACCTTTCTGATATCAGCAGAAAACATAGTTTTATTTTTTTATTTGGAAATAAATTGAAGGTTAAATAATCATTAAATAAGTAGTGCTAAATTACGGAAAATTTCAATTTCAAACCTTTGCTTGTGTTTTATTTCAAGTTTTAATATTGAACTTCAAAAAGGAGTTGTTATTTAAACAGGTTTCACATACGTTGAACTCTGAATTAAAGACCATCCGATAAACAAATTTTTTAAAACCGCTATGTATAACTATGATGATATTTTGAGAGAAATGAAATCCTTAAAGACACCTGAAGAAAAAAAAGAATTCATCCAAAAGACAATAGACAAACTCAAGGCATCGGAATTAAAGGCATTTTCTGATAAGCCGCTCAAAAGAATTGAGCATTCCTTAAACAGGATAAATTACCTTGAAGATATTCTTTCTTTAAGAAATATTTTAATTGAATCTTTTTTTGGTGATAAACAATAATTCGCCTCTACGTGGAAATTTGTAGCACCGGTTATCTTCTGTATTTCATATCTATCAATTGGCTTCCTAAAAGAATGTTTAAATAAGCAATACGATTCTATCTCCTTCATATTTAATTTTTACTTATCAAACAAGAAAGAAACCGCTTAAATAATTTACGGTGATATTGCACTAACAATAGCCTATATTTGATGCAGTGGATCAACAGTTTTTTTACAAAAGAGGAGTTGTAAAAAATTTTCCCCTAAATAAATCCTCTGTTACTTGAATTTTTAAACTCTGAGGTCGTTATGCAAACAAAACCAGGACTTCTCTTGCCAATAATATCTGCCATCCTGTTAATGGCATTATTTTCAGGATGCGATAAAACTTCCGATGTTACTAACGATGACACTATTTATGGTTCCGGTAAAATGGCTACTCAATATGTGAATGTTGATGAATGCTCCGGTTTGAAGATTAAAAATATAGGAGATGTTTACCTGGTGCAGGATACCAGCCAGTCAATCAAAGTTATGGCCGATGATAACATCATGAATAATGTTATTACCTCTGCAGAAGATGGAACACTTTTGATTGGTTTAAAAGATGGGAGCTATTCAAATATTACTTTCAAAGTTTATGTTGCATTAAAATCTATCTGCCATCTGTTAATTGAAGGTGCAGGCAATATTTCCATTGATAATGATATAAGCTGTGATACAATGGTTTGCAATATAAATGGTGCGGGAAATATTACAATGCGCGGATCCGGCAATTTTTTTGATTGTTCTATTAATGGAGCAGGAAACATTTCGGCAAAAGATTTTATAACCAAAAAATGTACATCGCTTTTAAATGGAGCCGGTTCTATTATAATTTTTGTTACCGATGAATTGACTGCCACTGTTAATGGTGCCGGAACTATTACTTACTATGGTAATCCACCTGTTGTACATTCTTCCATAACAGGTCTGGGACAGATTATAAAAAAATAATATCGAAATGAGAATGGTCATTTTGATGAACACTCTTATTGATATGTGTAATATTCAGGATATTGATCGTCCTGGTATATAGAGTTTATAACCGGTATCACCCAGGTAATAGTTTTAATTTTCTGCCGGTCAGATGTCATAAAATTTTACAAGTGGAGAAAATATGGATAGTAAACGAAACCGCGTTTGTCCTGTTGAACTTGCCAATTCACTGGATAGTAAAATCCGAAGGTGGCTTCAGAATCCCCAAAAAATACTTTCACCTTATGTTAAAGAAGGAATGACAGTTCTTGATATTGGATGTGGTCCAGGATTTTTTTCTATTGAAATGGCAAAGATGATAGGATTAAACGGAAAGGTGATATCGGCCGATTTGCAGGAAGGTATGCTGCAAAAGCTGAGAAATAAAATAATGGGTACAGAACTTGAGAAGAGAATTAAGCTGGTTAAAAGTGATAAGTCAGGAATCAATGTACCTGAGAAAGTTGATTTTATTTTAGCTTTTTATATGGTTCACGAAGTTCCCGACAAGGATTCTTTATTCAGGGAACTGAAAAATATTCTTAACGAAAAGGGAGAATTCCTGCTTGTCGAACCAAAATTATTTCATGTATCTCAAAGTGAATTTAATACAACCACCGGGATTGCTGAAGATAATGGATTCAAAATATTTCAAGGACCAAAATTACCTTTTAGCTGGTCCGTAATATTAAAAAGTGCATAAACGGATATTCAATTATATTACTCCCGTTAATTTATATCTTCTTACCTTTAGTCAACAGAATGAATAATACACATTTTAATCCTACATTCTGATTCGCAGAAACTTCTTTTGCAAGAACCAAATTGAATTGCAGCACTGGCTTGATTAATTTCTGCGAACTATTCAAAGCGCATTGGGATTATTTTTTTAGATACGCACTAAACATTTTACATTGTCCTCCGATTATAAAAAAAGTATGGTGCTGAATAATTGATTAGTGTATTACACGGTCAGTTAACCGGGGCAGCAAAAATCAGACTCATACCAGGGGCCAATTTATTGGTCTTATCTAAATACTACTAATTACTTTACTAATAATAATATAAGGGTATATTATGAAATACTTCACAATCTTATCGATGTTCGTATTCTCATTTATTTTGTCATCCTGTACACAGACTGAGAATACTTTCTCACCAGTAGCTCCGGTTATGAATAAAACGGTTATTATGCCTGGAAATGTTACTGATAACAAATATCCATTTGATCTCTATACAACATTCAAATTTTATGATCTGAACAATTGGAGCTTAATGGATGGTAATAGTGTAAATGTTGAATTGGCAGACCCATTACCGGACAATTGTTACTCATTTGCAGTAACCACATACTATTCAACAGGTACTCAAAGAAATACAAGCAAAGTACTTACTTATCTCGGTCTAAAATCAGGTACAAATATAGTTGTTCCTATTATATCCGGACAAAAATTGACAGATGTTAAAATTTATGGTTCGTCAATAGCTACCGGCAGAAATATAGACATTTATCCTGATGGTCAAAATTTTTCCAGTATAAAGGTTGATGGTTATAAAGTTGTTAACAAAACAATTGATATCACTGCGGCAGGTTATGCAACTCATTTCACACAGGTTTACACTATCATTCATTATAATGGAAATAGTGTTTTGATGTTCCTGCAAAAACCAACTTCTAACATTTTCTCAATTCCATGTTTTGGCACATCAGATGTTACCGGGGTAACTTTGTATGGATTAACTAATCTGATAAGTACAAAATAAAATGACTGTAAAAAATTTAGAGAGAATATCATTAGCGAATTAAAAAATAAATTCAAATAACAGATTTCACTCTAAACAAACCCGGCATTAAGTAATTTTTGTGCCGGGTTTATTATTTTTAATGTGTGGTATTTTAAATTAAACATTTAATTTTTCATGATTATCTTTATAAAAGAATTTTCAAATAATTGGCAGGAAAACTATTTTAACAAATTTATTTTACAGGGAAGCCGGTTTTTTAAACAGACCTTTGATTCTTTTAGCAATGATGCTCGCAAACTTTATGGCTGCAGTAGAAGCCACAATCGTTGCAACAGCAATTCCTACCATAGTGAGCAGCCTGGGAGGATTTTCACTTTTCACATGGGTATTTTCTGCATTCCTTTTAACTCAGGGAGCAACCATACCACTTTATGGGAAGTTATCAGATCTTTATGGAAGGAAAAATGTTTTTACGTTTGGAGTTCTATTGTTCATTCTTGGTTCTGCATTGTGCGGGTTTGCAGGCAGTATGTATGTATTAATTCTATTCAGGGCAATCCAGGGAATTGGTGCAGGCGCCGTTCTACCAATTAGCCAGACAATTATAGGAGATATTTACAATCTTGAGGAGCGTGCACGTGTACAGGGCTACCTGAGCAGCGTTTGGGGAATTGCAGCAGTAATCGGTCCTGCTATCGGTGGAATTATTGTTCAGAATATAAGCTGGTCATGGGTATTTTTTATAAATATTCCGATTGGTTTTGTATGTATATTACTTGTCTATTTGTATTTTCACGAACATGCTCAGCTAAGTTTATCATCAGCTAAAAAATTTGACGGGGATATAAATCCCGCAAGGCAAACGAATAAAATAAAGATTGATTTTGCGGGCTCCATTCTTTTAATTGCTACCATTTCATTTTTACTGATTCCAATGCTTGCAGCAGGAAATATTTGGGATATTGAAGATTTCAGGTTTTGGGGAATGATTCTTTTATCATTAATTACTTTTATATTCTTTATACGAATAGAACACCGTGCTGAAAACCCTATCATTCCTTTCAGGCTGTTAAAATCTCCAGTAATCTTTTTCCCGAACATAACTTCAATGGTCGTTGGCATTGCCACAATCGGTATAAGTTCAATTATCCCGATGTTTGCACAGGGTGTTTTCGGTACTACGGCTATAGTAGCGGGATTCCTTTTAGCTTCTATGTCAATAGGATGGCCTCTTGCTTCAAGCCAATCAGGTAAATTAATTTTAAAGATGGGTTTTAGATTTACGGCTGTCTCAGGTGCAATTGTTCTTTTAACAGGAACATTATTTATGTTGATGATAAATAAGAATTCAGACTTATTTGAAATTGTATTTTTTATTTTCATTATTGGACTGGGATTAGGATTATCTTCTACCGCATCAATTGTAGCAATACAGCATGCAGTCCCCTGGTCTAAACGGGGAGTAGCAACCAGTTCAAATTCATTTATGAGAATGCTCGGTAGTACATTCGGAGCAACCTTTTTCGGATGGCTGCTCAATTATCATATCAGGGCAAATCTTTCAGCCTCACAAAAAAATATTGACATAATAAAAATTTTAATTGATCCGCTGCAAAGAGCAAAATATTCTTCATCTTTCATTGTCCAGTTGAAGGACATTTTAGCAATAGCTGTTCACAACATATATTTTTATCTGGCAATAATTATTTTATTCGGAATTGCTGCATCTGCACTAATTCCGAAAGAAATTAAGGAGGAAAGCATTTAAATAAGCGATATTAATTTATAGTAAGGAGATATAATAGCTTTGTCCCCCCAAAAAATATCGTAAAAATTATTATGAATATTTTTTTGCTAATAAAATGGACAATATATATGATCCCAAATACCATCACAGAAAAACAATCCGGTTAAAAGAATACGATTACACAAAACCCAATTTATATTATTGAACAATTTATATATTTAAAGTGAAATACTGGCTGACGCATTGATTAATGTCGGTGCAATGAGCTGATTTCCAGTTACATTTGTTAACACCGGTATCCTGATATCTGCATACAACTGCACTGCGTAATTAAATTTAAATTCGAAACCGGGTGCAATAAAAAGGCGCTGATACCCGGTATCTTCGGGATGAGATTCAATTCCGCTGTCGCTTCCACGGAAAGAACCGATTACCTGCAGTATCGGGACTATTGACAAACTGCTTACGAATCCGTCGTAATGAAATCCGATGTTTGCATCAAAGCTGTCGCCGGGTTTATAACCGTCTTTGCTGTTTATAGCGTGCTGCCATAATACCTGTGCAAACCATCCCCACAAAATTTCCTGCCCCATTCTATAACCTCCCAATAACAAATCGGTTGTCCCAGTTCCGATTTGGGTATCCCGGTCAAACAATGATTGATCGATTGAACCGGTAGGAAGCTTTACACCTAATAATATTGCCATTGACATATCCTCTGAAAGTCCTGTGTACATACCTGTAATCCGTACGTCTCCAAACGATAAATGATTAACAGAAGAGAGAGAACCATCATCAAAGGTTGAAAAATACCGGTTCCACATAGGTGCTTCCAGCATTATACCCCATTCCCTGTCAGGCATATATTGAAAACCAAATGTATAAAAACTTGTACGGACTTCCCTATCTTCATTTAAATAAGCGGGAGCAGTATTTAAACCGTTCCAGTTTTTGTTTTGGTCCATATAACTATATTGAAATGATAATTTAAATCCTTCTGAAGCTGCCATCATCCATTTATTACCGACGGAAAAAACATTGCATCCGCATCCGCAGGCAATTAAATTTTGCTGGATTACGAATAAGATTATTAATGCCATACAAAGTATTGCTGCCGATATTTTAATATTTGAAAACACTAAATTTGTCTCCTGTTAATTGTTCTTGAAAAAATTTGAACTTAATAACTTAAAATAACGTATCAATTGATCCCAAAAAGATCAGTGACAGGAATCATTAATAAGTGACAATTATTTATATTTTCCTTGCTACGGAATCAAAAAATTATAATATTCGCCATCAAATGATAAACTACCTTTCTAAATATAGGAAGCATTATTCTTACCTGTTATTAGCGGGCTACTTATTCATTATTGCTCTTTCAATATTTCATTATCACCATATCAATTTAAGAAATGGAAATTACCAGGTTGAGAGTAATACTGACAAAGAATCTTCAATACCATTAGATAAGTTAGTTGGGCTGGATAATGAATGTATAGTTTCTCATTTTGCAAGTACTATAAGCTTCATTAATTATTTTCCCATAATTTTTTATAGTGCTGATGCCAATCAAACATTTTCTTTCTTAGAAAACCCCAGTAAATTAATCTACGTAATATTATTCAGGAACAATCCTCTCAGAGCTCCCCCATCTGTACTTCCTTCATAATCAGGAAATACAGGTCTGAAAAACTTTTTAACAACGAACAAATAACGGTGTTCATTCTTAGCAAGCGAACTCTGTATTTCCGACGGAAATTATTTTAAAAATATATTAAGGAGTTCAAAGCTATGTTTAATGGACATAAGTTTCCCCCGTTAGTTTTTTCAAAAATTTTATTCCTGATAATTTTATTTATAACATTTCAAGTTGCTGTTCCGGTTTTGAATGTTGAAGCCAAAGATAACCCTGAAAAACACGTTAACCTTTATGTTACGGTTCTCGATTCGTCGACAAACCAGCCTTTGGAACTTGTGAATTTAATACTGCAGAAAGATGGGAATATTGTTAATATCAATATTACCGATCATGCCGGGAAATCTATTTTTCACGATTTAACTCCCGGTGATTACAATCTGAGTGTTCATTACATTGGATATAAAGACTATACAATTCCTCTTAAAATTAATGAATCCGACAGCAAACTGACTATCAACCTTTCACAGCAGGCTATAGGTTTAAATGAAGTAGTGGTTACCGGGAATAAAACAACGCATGTCTCAAATTTTGTAGATATAAAAACAGGATATCAGACTTTTGAAGGGGAAACTTTTCACGCTCCGCCTTCGGCAAGAATGACAACTTTAATCCAACAAAATTTAACCGGTGCAGTAAGAGCACCTACCGGCGAAGTTCATATCAGAGGACAACATGGTGAATTCACATATTATATAGACGGTATTCCTATTCCATTAGGTGTATTCGGTGGTTTAAATGAAGTTGTTGATCCTAAGGTAATTAAAATTATTACTTTTTATACCGGGGGTTTTCCTGCTGAATATGGTGGGCAAATCGCTGCTCTCATTAATGTTCAGAACCAGGTTCCCCCGGGACCATTTCATTTAAGCCTGTCAAGCTATGGCGGCAGTTACTTAACTTCCGGTAATAATTTAGGTCCTGAGGTAGGCAATTTTAAAGCTCTAAACTCCAACGGACAAAGTTTTTCATTAAGCAGTCATAGCGGAAGCTTTGGCTTTTTTCTTTCAGGAACAAGAGATGAAACAGCAAGAAGAATAGATCAGCCTATTGATTCCCTGTTTCACGATCATGGATTTGATTATTTCATTTATGGAAAGCTGGATTATATTTTAAATGATAATGATTACATTACATCCAATTTGAATTTCAGCGAAACTCAAACCCAAATTCCGTTTGATCCTCTTGAAGGAATTAATTATGATAACCAGAATAGTTATAATGCATTTCAAACACTTTCGTTTTTTCACACTATTTCAGATGAGATTGATAAAGAGAAAAGTCTGTTTGCAGGATTATATGTAAGGGAAGGAGGTTTGAAGTTTTTAACCAATCCGTTGGATGAATCCCGCCAATTTATTGGAAGCGATACAACTACCGGATACACAATTGATCAAGATAGAAAATTTACTACCTTCGGAACCAGAATTAAATATAGTGACCGTTTGTCTCATGAGTTTAGTTATCAAACAGGTTTGAATTTTAGCGCAACAAACGGTACTGAGACTTTTACTTTCAAAGATATAAACGGAAACGGACCAATCAACAAAACAAATTTTACAGGATCGGATTTCGGTCTTTTTGCTCAAAGTGAAATACGCCCGTTTGAATGGTCTGATATCGAAGCAGGTTTAAGATACGATCAGCATATAGCTCCTTCAATTCCTTTGCAGAAGCAATTTAGTCCTCGTGTTAAATTTAGTTTTTTCCTGACTGAAGAGAATACAATATTACTAAGTTATGACAGAATTTTTATGCCGACAAATATTGAAGGGTTGGGATCGATTGCAACTGCTGTAGGAGATTCTTCGACTGCAACTTTAGCGGAGAAGGATAATTTATACGAAGGCGGAATTATTCATAACTTTGATTTTGGGATCTCGACCAAAGTAAGTTATTTCCATAAGGATTCTTCCCCGGGTCTGGATGATGAAACACTTGGCTCAAGCACTATAAGGGTTAACGTAAATATTAATAAAGTAAAAGTGAACGGAATTGAACTGAGTTTGGATTATACTCAGCCGACAAGTCCATTTTCTGCTTATTTAAATGCCGCACTTATACATGCATATGGAACAGGACCTGTTTCAGGAGGCTTCCTTCCGCCTGATAATTCTACTGCTCCTTTCGATCTTGACCACGATCAAAGACTATCGGTTGTTGCCAGCGTGAACTATCAGCCTCAAAATTGGTTTATGAATTTAACCGGTATTTACGGCAGTGGTCTGGCAAACGGGAATGATGATTATGCCTTTAAAACCGGCTTATTTGAATTTAACCAGGGAGCACATACCACTCCATCCTGGATATTAAATTTATCAGGTGGATATACCTTTCCTATCGGAAACGGAAATACAATTCAGCCGTCAATTTATATAACCAATTTGCTTGATCATTCTCATTTGATTAAAGGCGCATTCTTCAGCGGTGCAAGCTTTGAGGAAAGAAGAAATGTAGTATTTAAAATTAAATATGAGTTATAGAAAATATTAATTTAAGACGGGTTCAAAGTAAATGGAAAATTTAAATTATATGGTAGAACATTTAGGATTGTTTATAAATGATTATTACACATTTCCGGGTATTTTTAACGGGAACAAAAATCTGAAGCTAAGACAAGGTTTTCTTTTATTTGGGCAAGATATTTTTTTCGCTTAGGCAAAAATATTTCTTATTAAAGCAAACTCTTCTTTTATTCAGGTAATATATTCTCTTATAAAGATTGTGTTTGATGTTATAAGGTTTAATATTTTTTTCACGCATACAATAATTCCATTGAATCAAGAGCAGGCTTATAAGAAGAAATAGCCGATAGAGTAAGCAAGGTTAAGCTTTCACTTGCAGCACAGTTTGGAAAAAGTTCCGATGAGTATAGGGATGTATTGAAGTATTAAGTTAAACTCTTCATTCCCACTTGAATACTTGTAGGGACACTTACTCTTATTATTAAATAAAAAAGGGAAAGCAGTTTTGCTTTCCCTCTAATTTCTGTTTAACCAGAGAAGATTTTTTATTTTAACAATGTTAGTTTCTTTATTACTATAAAATTTCCTGATTCCAATCTGTAGAAATAAACACCGCTTGATAAATTGACAGCATTAAAAGTTACAATATAGCTGCCTGCCTTTTTAAATCCATTTACAAGACTTGCCACCTCTTGTCCCAGTGTATTATAAACTTTCAGACTTACAAATCCATCTTTTGTAATGACATATCCAATTTGCGTTGTGGGGTTAAACGGATTCGGATAATTCTGACTCAATGCAAATTGCAATGGAACATTTACTTTAACTTCAACTTCAGTAGAATATTTAAATGAACCATCGAAATCAATTTGCTTCAAACGATAATTGTAAGTTCCTGAAAAGCCAACATTATCAGAATATGAATATGATTTTGGTTCAGTAGTTGTTCCAAATCCTGCAACAAATCCTATATTCTCCCAGCTTGAAGCTTCACTTTCGGGGAGATTTAGAGTGGCTCTCTGAATTTCAAAGCCTTTATTATTTGTTTCTGTTGCTGTCGACCAATTAAGTACAACCTTACTATCGAAACTCAAAGCATTAAAATTAGTCAGATCAACAGGTATGGCATCATCCGTAAATATATAAACTCCTCCATTTGTAGTACCGGTAACACAAACCATTATCTTATTCTGATATGTTAAGATTTTATTTGAACTAAATGTAAGATTATGGTTGGTAAAAGAAGCCCCGCCATCTGTCGACTTAAATACACCACCATTACCCGATATATAAATATCTTCAAGCAAATCAAGCGTTGCGCCACGCATCGCTCCCGGCTGATTCGACATTGTATTCCAGGTTAAGCCGCCATCAGTTGATAGATCGAAAGGATACGGTGAAGATGTTGAGGCAGTATAAAGAGAACCTGATTCTGTCTGAAGTATTTCCCAGATGTTTTGATCATTAGTTGATGTGGTGAAAGTAAGACCATCATCGGTTGAACGGAAAAATCCATTTGCAGAAGTTGATGAAGCACCTGCATAAATGATATCGGAATTTGATCTATCTACAGTAATTGAAACAATAGTAAATGCCTGAAGAGCTGTATTGGTAAATGTGGTTCCGAAGTCTGTGCTTCTCCACATTCCCCCATTGGTAGCACCGGCAAATATATGTCCGAGTTTGCCGCAGGCTACCATGTTTATCGTATTTCCGTTAAAAGTGCTTGCGGGGACCAGTGAGAAACTCTGCCCACCATCTGTAGAAATAAGCATTCCGTTGCTTGCGTTTGCAACATAAACATTGTTTAAAGAATCACAGGCAATTCCCAGGTAATTAGAAGTACCGGTTGAGTACATGTTGTTCCATGTTTCTCCCCCATCAGTTGATTTGAAGATTCCCCTGTTGCTGCCTGTAGTACCGGCATAAATATTACCGGCATAATCTTTCCCGATAGACCACATCGAGAAGCCATCAATTTTTCTAACCCAGGTTTGCGAAAAAAGTGTTTGAGAGGAAATGAGCAGTATAATTAAACTTGTAAAGCTTAGTAAGCTATTTTTCATATTACACTCCCCGAACAATTTGACAGATTTTTCAATAAATGTATTACAAAATAAAACTATTGTCAAGTAAGCTTTGTTATAAAATCGGTTTTAAAATTGAGATTGAAGGCGTAAAAAGAGGTGTTAAAAAAACCTTCGGGATTTAAGAACTTTAAGTATGATGTTAATCCCGAAGGTATTAGGGCGCAATTAATTTTTTTATTTAACCTTTATTTCAGCAGCATCATTTTCTTTACTGATACTTTACTGCCGGATTCTATTCTGTAATAGTACACTCCGCTGGTTAGGTTACTTCCGTTGAATGTTACTTCATGTGTACCTGCTTTAATCATTCCGTTCACAAGACTGGCCACCTCTTGTCCTAATGTATTATAAACTTTAAGTGTAACAAATCCAGCCTGAGGAACACTGTATTCAATTTGAGTCGTCGGATTAAATGGATTAGGATAATTCTGACTCAACGCAAATTGTAATGGAACGTTTACTTTAACTTCAACTTCAGTGAAATATTTAAATGAACCATCAAAATCAGTTTGCTTCAAACGATAATTGTAAGTTCCTGAAGAGCCAACATTATCAGAATATGAATATGATTTAGGTTCAGTTGTCGTACCGAATCCGCTTACATATCCTATATTCTCCCAAACCTGACTACTGATTTCTGATCCCTGACTTCTTTCAACTTCAAATCCTTTATTATTAGTTTCTGTGGCAGTTTTCCAATTTAGGAGTACGTCTGTTCCATTAACACTGGCTGTGAATGAAGTCAATTCAACGGGCACAATTACATTACCAAGTTGTCCGTTAGGGTTTATGTTCTGTGCATAAATACCGCCGCCGTCATTTCTTGTATCCTCCCATACTACTTTTGCAATCTGATCATTTGAAATTGTAGTAACAGTATGCAGTTTTTGTTGAGTCGGATCAGACATATCTACTATATTCGGAGTCCAGGAAAAGTCACCGCTTGAGTTTACCATAAAAGCATCTACAGCATCATTAAGACCGCCGGCATTGCCTCCCTGAATATAAAACACATAAACCGATGTATCTGTTGGTTGTGCATATGGACCAAACGTTTCATTCGAAGTCGTAGCAGTAAATGATATTCCGTTATTTGTCCATTGCCTGTTTCCTGAAGCATCAAATTTCTGACCGTATACTGAAAATTGATCCTGCAAAGGAGTTTCTTCCATCCAGAATTCATACAATTCATTTGTAGATGAATTATATGCAATAGTCGGATCAAGGTGGTGCATAGTAGTTACTGTTGATACTTCTGCACCGTTAACAGGGAAAGTAATGTTTCCATCTGATGTTATGTGTTGTGCAAATGAACTAAAAAGACTATTGGCATCCCTGTCGTCATACCAGGCGACAAATACTCCGCTATTAGCATCGCTGACTGCAACCGGCACATCATAAAAAGGTATGGTTCCTAAATTCTGAATTACCACACCGCCGGCACCCCATACAATGCTTCCGTTCGTATCAAACTTCTGAGCATAAAGATGGACAATTGCAGAAAAAAATGGTCCGGTATATCCCTGGTGAACAAGGATGATACTTCCATTATCGGAAGGAACAATTTTAGGATTGCTGTAGTTTTCCGCGGTACCGCTTGCGTAAATTATTGGATTCGCTCCCCACAGTTTTTGTCCCGCTGGTGAAATTTTTTGCAAAGCAATTTTCTGTGTATCAGAAGCTACAATCCATGCGAAAACATAATTGCCGTCAGAGGTTTGTGTTACAACGGGATTAGCCTGAAAATCTCCTGCACCCGACAGCCTGACTCCATTTGCTCCCCAGAGAAAATTTCCCGATGAATCTATCAGGTAAGCAAAGGCATGCAAACTATCATTATCCCTTATATCCGTAAATGTTACTATAGCATTATTCTGATCATCTGTTCCTATAGCATAATCAACCAGCGATGAATTCTGAGGGTTATTGCTGACTAGTAATCCATTTGTAGCCCATAGCTTATTTCCCATCTGATCGAGTCTCTGTAAATAAACTGCATAGCTGCCGTTCCTGTTATCGAACCAAGAAATATAACAGCCATTATCTGAAGTAGAAGCTACTTTGGGTAATGCCTGATCACCGCTGACATCACATATCTGTAAATTAACAGACGGATCTGAAGACCATTGTGCGAACATTTCAGAACTAAAGCAAAACATCAGAAGCACAATGAAAAATCCCTTTGCAGTAAGGTTCAGTAAGGTCTTGTTCATTTTAATATATCCTATTTTATTGATTGAAATATTGTTTATTATGATCTCAATTATTAATTATTACAATAAGCTATTGTCTGTATAATTTATTAATTATTTACGACATCATCTTCGATAAATTCTTTAAAAAGGTTCTTTGAATTATTTATAAATTCCCTTAGTGTAAATGATTCTGACCAATAACTTTCAAAAATTATTTTCTGTGCTTTAGCATAATTGGGATGCTTGATTATAATTGTAGTGATGCTCGGCTTCATAGATACGGGATCATTTAAAGCAAGCATTGTTATCTTTTCATCTATAATTATCATCTTCATTGGCAATGAACTGATCACCTTTACATCTTCACCAATTTCAGAATATGTTTCCACCACTGAAGTAAAATGAATTAAGGACGCTTTAGAGATAACCTCACTAAATTCATAGATACCTTTTTCTTTTATCTTTCGCTCTCTTGTTTTTTCCTGGTTGGTAACATTCTGCTCAAGACTGACGGCGAATGGAGGTTTATTGAATCCCAGAATTTCAGACTCAGCATTTTCCTGCAGCTCTATCCACCTGCTTCTTATCTGACCTAAGTCTGTTAAAATCTCTATGTAATCCAATGGATCCGATATTGTTTCGTTAGCCGCATGAAGCTGCATTAATTCTTCTCTGAACCGGGCCGATAATTTCTTCTTTTCATTTAATTCATCTTCATAAACAGAAATTATATTTTGTAGAGCGATATCGGGTTTTATCCCGCTGAAAACTTTTGTACCGTTTTTAAATTTTTCACTGCAGAGATTTTTTTTAACCAGGCTTTGAAGGACCTCATAAGACTTGTTCCTGGAAACAGAGGTAATCTTACCTATTTCCGGAGCTGTAAATTCCTTCTTTGTTAAAAGTGCTATGTAGATTTCAGATTCTCTTTTGGAAAGTCCTAATTTCTGTAATTTTTCAATTAAATCAGTCATTCTTCCAATTAATTCATAAAAGTTCTCTCATTCGGAAATTGCACCCCCTCGAAAGGGGTACACGAAATTATCTATTCGTTAATTCAATTACAAGAAATCAATAAAAAAAAATTTCTATAAATAAGGGAAGATGATATTGATCACGGGATTAGTTATGGTGGAATAGAAATGTAATAATAAATCAAAGGAAATGATTTTAAGCGAAATAGGGCGAATTAAATAAATTAGTAATATCTTACTTTAAAATAATCATCTTTTTAGTTTGAATATAATCACCTGCCTGTCCACTTGTAGGAACAGCCTGCATTCTGTAAAAATAAATACCGCTTGCTAATCCTTTAGCACTTAGGTTAACGGAATAATTTCCCTGGTCTTCAACTTCGTTTACAAGTGAAGTAACTTCATTTCCAAGAATATCATATACCTTGAGTATGACATCGCTTGTTTGAGGAATTGAATACTCTATTGTTGTTGAAGGATTAAAAGGATTCGGATAATTCTGATAAAGCATATAATTAAGCGGCACATCGGGTGGTGTATTGTATATAATTTCCACCTGGGTTTGAGCTACCATTTGATTGTTTATATCTTCAAGGATCAGCTTGTTCAGTGTGATTTCTTCCGGATGCGAAATATGAAAAGGAATATTTGCAAGTAATTTTTCATTTGTCCCGAAAACTTTTTTACCCTGACGGTCGTATAGAAGTACTCTTAATAATTTATTTATACATTTATAATAACCCTGCCCAAGATCAGTGTTAATAATCATATTTCCCGGATCATTATTGACATTACCAAATTCTATCTGTGCTGCCCTTATATCAATCAGAGTATTCAAATAAACTGATATTCCATCTTTATTAATGTATAGTGTTATTTTCTGATCGTCTTCACTATTTGCCTTTGATGCATTTAAATAGCTGCAGGCATTTATAGCAGTACCATCGGGATAAACACCCGTAAGAATAATGTTCTGCAATAATGAAAGATCCTGAACATTTACAATTCCATCGGGGTCAGGATCAGGATTACCGTTAATCCATGGTGCAATGTCCGCTCTTTCAAATTCATCCGCATTTAATGAATCTTTTCCAATAATATGATCAACTACTTTCATAAGGTCCAGTATATCGATACAACCATCGCCGTTAACATCACCATAAAAGCCAACCCTGTTTTCTGCAATTACCGTAAGAACGGCTCGAGAAGGGGTAATATCGATTGGATTACCATCAAATGTACTTGCCAGCGCATCCATTATCCGGATGGAGGATTTTATACTATCCTGCAGAGCCGGCAAATCTGCAACCCTGTAGTTAACTTCAAGTAAATCGTTATAATCACCAGCGGGTAATCCGTTGTCATAATTCAGATTGTAAAGGAGTACGAGTATTTCATCTACTGAGCCGCCATTACCGGTAATTGGTCCCCTGATAACATTGTAATCAAGTACCCAGGAAGAACTACTGACATCAGCACCTTTATGAATATTCTCAAAAGTTAAAATGACGTTATCACCAGCATCTTTATTCACCTGCAGCTTAAACTGAAATGCCTGAGCTTTGTATTCAAGATTTTTTAACTGGAGTGTATCAGTATATGATGCATCCTCCAGCCTGTAAACAGAATCCTGTTCAAATACCAACCCGGAAACATAATTTTCATTTATTGCAAATATTTTTAATTCATCGCGTGAAGGTGTTATATCGACCGGGGCACCAAGGGAAGTGCTTGCTGCAGTACTTGAGATCTTAAATGAAGATTTAATATTATTCTGTAAATCAGGAAGGTCTGCGACGCTATAGTCTACTTTTAATAACTCATTATGATCTCCGGGAGTTAGATTTCCATATTGACTTAAATTATAAAGAAGAACATAAACCTGGTCCTTTGAAGCTCCGTTAGGCTCTATTGTATCTTTAATGACAAAGTAATCCAGAACCCAGCTTGAATCACTAACGTCCGTTCCCTTCTGAATGTCCTGAAAAATTAATATTGTGCTGTCATCCGGTGATTCATTAACCAATAATTTAAATTGAAGGGCGTGTACGCTATCGCTCAGGTTTTTTAATTGCAGTATATCGGTATATGAATTATTCTCCATCCTGTTTTCAAATGCATTTTCGAAAATCAGTCCGTTGTCGGCAAGAGGATTGGAAGGGACGAACTCCTGGTCTGAAGCATTACTTAAGTCAGATTGTTCAAATTTATTTGAACCGTTACTATTGTTTCCTGAAGACCACTTATAATCAGATACAGAATAGTTTTGAACTTTCTTCTTTGTTTTTAACTTCCCGTTTTGAGAAAAGAAGTTTGACGTTTGAGCCATACCTGAAAAAGTAATCAGGAAATACGATACTGCAACCGTAAGACTAAAATTAAGCAATGTTCTCCCTAAATTTAAAGTAGTTCAGTATTTCAGTAGTTCAAAGCAATATTTATCAATTAAAGTACCAACTCCGATATTGGCTGAAATCAGTCCAAATGTACTTATTTCAAAATGATTATATCAGGTTTATAATGATGCGGGATGATGACAGAGGTAATTATTACAACCCCATCAGAACATAAAAATACCTGCTCGATTATTGTTCGAACAGCTAATTAAACTTTTTATTTTTTGTTCCGATAATAAATACTTTTTTTGCAAAAAAGTGATTGTAACTATTTCAGCAAAATCATTTTCTTAATTGATGAATAACTTCCTGTTTTAAGTTCATAGAAATAAATTCCTGATGCAAGAGTAGATGCATCGAATTCTACTTCATATATTCCGGGTTGTTCGTATTCATTTACTAATGTTGTTATTTCTTTTCCAAGTACATCATATGCTTTTAATGTAACTTTGCCCAGGCTGAAACCTGAGGCTACCTCAGGTATTGTGTATTTTATTGTTGTCGTTGGATTAAACGGATTCGGATAATTCTGATAGAGCACAAATTCTTTGGGAGTAAAATCAACCTGAATTTCTATTTCATTTGAATAAGTGAATGACCCATCAAAATCGATTTGTTTGAGACGATATTTATAAATTCCTGTAGTTATATCTTCATCAGTAAAAGAATATGACTTTGGTTTTGTAGTGGTTCCAAATCCGGGAACAAAACCAATTTTTTCCCAGTTACTTACTGCTGAATGTTTACTGCCTACTTCCTTTTGTATTTCAAATCCAGAGTTATTTGTTTCCGTTGCGGTTGTCCAATTTAATTCAACAGAATTTCCCAGAATATATACGTTAAATGATTTTAATTCCACCGAAACAAATCCATGATGATAATCATAATTGCAGGTCATTCCGGGATCGTGTCTGTATAGCGGCCATTCAACTTTGTCAGGGTCATACTGACAGAAATCGGAAGTCACGGTGATCGTATATGTATTAGAAGAATTTTTTCTTGTGGAAATTATATCCAGATAACCATTATTTTCAATATCACAGACCTGTACATCGAGTACCGACTCGAAATCTATCTGTCGAACTATTTGTAAATTCTGATCAATCACATTTACAGTAGAAAGTCCACTACTGGTTTGGACTGCGACTGTAATTAATCCGGAACCCGATGGGCCCTTTGTAACACTCCTGAATACTTTAAGATCACCGGGTACTTTATCCAGGAAAACCGATTCAATGTTGTTATTTATAACATCAATGTAGTAAAGATGTTTTCCCCTTCCTAAAACTAAAATAGGTGAATTTACTGGAGATGAGGTTTCATCTGTTTTACATACAGCAGTAAAAGGTATGCCGCCCCATTGAACCGGATTAAATGTACGGGTTAATATTTCTTCACCATCGGGGCTTAATATTTTCAAATATTCTATCGGAGGAAGAACATAGTCGCTGAGCTGTAGAATGATCTCAGGTCTGTAATCACCTACAAAATCTGCTAAATGGACACCTGCAAATATCGTACTGCCGGTAATCGTTTTAGGATAGTCGGATATAATTGTGCCATCACCTTTAAATACCCAGATAGTAACATTAGCATCCCAAAACATCCCTGTCTCCTGAATAACATCATTTATTCCATCACCATCGATATCTCCTATTGCAGGACCGACCTGTGAATAGTTTAAAAAGAATTTTTGAATTACCTGCTGCGTTACCGGGTTATATAAAACAAGCGTTGAACTATTATAAGCTGCGTGAGAGTAAAGAAAAATTAAATCGGACACACCATCGCCGGTTATATCTGCTACTGCAGGCTCTTTTGCAGACATTGCGTTGACCCCAGTAACTTCAGATTCCGGTATTGTTAATTCTCCTGAAGAATTAATTCCCAGGAAATATGCTTTATCATCGTATTCGTATGCTGCAATTAATTTATCGTTATCATACATCGAGATTCTCGGTGGATCAACTAAGTTTTTGGGCAATTGAAATGGGAATCCCTGTAGAAGTATTCCATCTCTATCAAAAGCATAAATCCTGCATTGATAATTTGTATGAGTGCAGGAAATGATAAACTCTTTATAACCATCCTGATTTATATCGAATGTATACACTTGCGATGAGTAAACACTATCAACGCTGACATTAGGTGTCTTTGAGCAAACATATAATTCAGTCGGTGATCCGGGTGCATTGTGTGAGAAAATAATCTTATCATTATGCAATCCGATTACTCCATGATAAATAATGTCGAAAGTCTGTGAACTGAGTGGTGCGATTACCAAAGGAAATGAATCCGGTTGTATAGCAAATGCAGGACTTGAAGATACGACATCAGTAATAATTAAATCATTCAGATATCCGGGATTTGTTACCAGAACAGATAAGGTATCTACCTGTCCAACTGCAACTTCACCAAAATCTATAGAATCCGGGTACATACAGAAAACAGGACCGGCGACAGGATCACCACCTATATAAACGTACTGCATTGTTAATATGGCTGAAGACAATGGACACGTGCCGGGAATCGTTGCAGTACCTTGTCCAACTAACGGACCAAGATTTAAAAATATGCCACCAAATATATCAACAATTGTCATTGTAGCACCCCAGGGGAGGTCATAGCTAATATCAACAGATAAACCTGAAGCACTTCTTTGCCAACTTAATGTATGTTGAACTATTCCAGTAAATGGAAATACCGGTGGCCCACCCGGAGCTCTGTAATCGCGGGCAGTTGATGTATAGGGACACCCATAGGGCTCAAGATCAAATCTGATATCGAATACACCTGCAGACGGTAATGGAAGATTAACTTCCCCGAGTTGAGGATCGATGCAATTTGCAGCTGTCAAATCTAATCCAACAGCTATAGCTATATTACAACTGCCGTCGGTCGCTATTAATGGAATATTTACTGTCTGCTGAAAAACATTACCCGAATAAAGAATAATAAGGCTAAAAATGAAAATATATTTTTTCATATAAACCTCCCCTCTTATTTTTTAGTGATTTTTATTTTATAAAGAACTAAGTAAATTTTTTACGCTGAAATAAACAAAATTATTTCAGCAGCAACATCTTCTTCATTGATGCAAAGTTTTGTGTTCTTAATTCACATACATAAATTCCCGAAACAAAATCCTTTGCATTCCATTCATACTTATATTTCCCTGCCTGCATTGAGCCATTTATTAATTCTGCTACTTTCTCTCCAATTATATTGTAGATTGACAGATTAATATCATTCACATTTTCAGGTAACGAAAATTCAATAGTAGTAGTGGGATTAAAAGGATTAGGAAAATTCTGATTCAATACGAATTCTTCCGGAATCAGGTCAATTTTGACCTCAATATTATTAGAATACTTGAATGACCCGTCAAAATCAATTTGCTTTAAACGGTAATTGTAAGTTCCTGAAGTAATATTTTCATCTGTAAATGAATATGATTTTGGCTGTGTGGTTGTTCCCCACCCTGGAACAAAAGCTATAGACTCCCATTCGGAATGGTTTCCACAGCCGCAGGAACTTAAAGAGATACTTCTTTCAACGCTGAATCCCCTATTGTTTGTTTCTGAAGCAGTTGTCCAGCTTAGCTTTATTTTATTTCCATCCTTGATAATCCCGGTAAATGAAGTGAGTTGTACAGGAATAACATTATCGTAATCAACATACATCCAAACTCCCATGTAGGTAATTCCATTATTAGGTATTAAAACCTGACCAGAATCTATCAGGTTAACATTTATAAATACTCCACCAATTTGGTCAATGAGATGTATGCTAACTCCTGCAGGTAAGTCATAAACCATCGTCACAACGGATTCAGCTGATACAAAGAATATCATATGAGTTTTTTGACCGGTAAAGGGTAATTCACCAAATCTGAAATCTTTAGGAGAATCAATAGAACCGAATGATGGTGGTAATAAGAATTTTGCACAGAAATATGGCCACCAAGTGGGACAAATATCAGGAGGAAATTGCTGCTCTCCTAACTGCGGATCTATTCCATCAGTTGCACTTGAATCGAGACCAAATGATATTACTGCACTTCCACCATAAGGAGGATTATAACTGTCGTGCAAAAAAAGATCGATTGTTAAATCTGCCTGTGGATAGGCGATGAATGTTAATAAAAAAATTAATAGGACTATAAATAATTTCATTTTCTTCCCTTTGACATTTGAATAACGATTTTAAATTAGTTGCATTCTATTGAAATCAAGAGATTCTTGACTTATATAAAATTATTTCAGCAGCAGCATCTTATTCATTGATACAAATTTTTCTGTCCTTAATTCATAGATATATATTCCCGTTGCTTCATCCTTTGCGTCCCATTGGTAGCCATAATTACCTGCTTCCAGTTTTGAGTTAACAAGTTCAGATACTTTTTGTCCTAATGTGTTATAAATAGTTAATGTTACGTTAGCTGCTTCTGGTAATGCAAACTTTATTGTTGTAGTCGGATTAAATGGATTGGGATAATTTTGGTATAACATAAATTCCTTCGAAATAAAATCAGCATCAACTTCTATTTCCTTTGAATAAGTGAATGTTCCATCAAAATCAATTTGCTTTAAACGGTATTTGTAAGTTCCGGTTGTTAAATTCTCATCAGTATATGAATACGACTTTGGTTCTGTTGTCGTACCAAATCCAGGAACGGAACCAATTTTTTCCCAATTGCTTATTGCTGAAAGCGCACTGCCTATTTGCTTTTGTATTTCAAAACCCGAGTTATTTGTTTCTGTTGAAGTTATCCAGTTTAGTTGAACTGCTTTTTCTTTTTTTAATATTGAAGCTGTAAATGAAGATAATTCGATTGGAATAACATTATCGTAATACATCGTTAAAATTGCACTTGGTAAAGATACCCCTGTTGGAAATGTAAAACTTCCTGATCCTGAAAGGTATTCATTAAATAGAGTCCCTCCGAAAGGATCTTTTATATTAGCGGTTACTCCTTGCGGGAAATTATACGTCATGGTAAATTCTGTGGCATTCGTGCTTAAATACCCGCTGAACCAATGAACTTGAGTACCGGAATAAGGAAACGAAGGAGCGTACCGGTAATCCCAAAAAGTTGATATTTCAAGAGAATCCAAATTGAACCAAAGTTGCAATGTTCCTGTCGGAGGCAGCCAGGTAGGTACGACAAACTCTCCTAATAGAGGATCTATCCCGTAAGTTGCTGTAGAATCCAAACCAACATGCAAATTGGTGTCAGTATAAACTCCATCAAAAAAGACGAAGGAAATGTCAATTGTTTGTGCTTTGGAATTTAATGTTAGAAAAATCAGAACAGCGAATAAAATTAATTTCATTTTCGCCTCCTACTAAAATTATTTAGTCAAAATCATTTTCTTTGTTCGATTGAATGATTCAGCATGAATTTGATAGAAATAAATTCCCGATGATAATTTCGATGCATCAAACTCAACTTCATAAACTCCGGGCTGTTTGTATTCATTTACTAAAGTTGCGACTTCATTGCCAAGCATATCAAACACTTTTAATGTTACTTTGCTCAGGCTGAAGCCTGAAGCTACTGATGGTATTTTGTATTTTATGGTCGTAGTTGGATTAAATGGATTGGGATAATTCTGATACAGCACAAACTCCTTAGGAGTAAAATCAACTTCAACTTCTATTTCATTTGAATAATTGAATGTTCCATCAAAATCAATTTGCTTCAGCCGGTATTTGTATATTCCGGTTGTAATATTCTCATCAGTTAATGAATATGACTTTAGTTCTGTTGTGGTTCCATATCCGGGAACAAAACCAATCTTCTTCCATGCATTGTCATTCTGAGCGACCTGCCTACCGGCAAGGCAGGAGCGAAGAATCTCAAACCCAGAGTTGTTTGTTTCCGAAGCAGTAGTCCAATTCAACCTGATATTATTTCCATCTTTAATGTTCGCTGTAAATGAAACGATATCAACAGGAATTACATTTTCATAATAAACATCCATCCAGAGTTTGTATAATGTGGGTATATATAAATATGCGACCTCGCCAGAATCTTCCACAGTGAAATTTATTACAATTCCGCCAAGCTCATCATAAAAATGAATACTTACTCCCTCGGGCAGATCATAACGAATATACATACTATCATTGCCGGTTGTTTCATAATTAACCGCTGCAATTTGGTGGGTTATCTGCCCTGTGTACGGTAGCTCTCCAAACCTGAAATCCAGACACGAATTTATCACTCCATCGAATGGGGGTATTAAAAAATAAGCGCAGCCAGGACTCCAGGGTGCACAAAAATCTGGTGGTAAATTATCTTCGCCCAGCCAGGGATCTATTCCGTCCGTAGCAGTGGAATCAACACCGAAAAGCAGTGTCTGAGCCCAGCTGTTATCAGGAGCACGAATAAAAAGATTAATCGTAAGGTCAGCCTGCGGGAAAAGTATCTCGGCATAAAGTATTATGAGGACAAAAATGAAAATATATTTTCTCATTTTAACCTCCCCTCTCATTTATTTTTAATTTTTAATTTATTAAATATTCGCTTGCTTTTTTTCTCCGAAATAAACATTTAAAATTATTTCAACAGCAGCATCTTCTTGTTTGAGATATACTTGTCCGTTCTTAATTCATAGATATATATTCCAGTTGCTGCGTTCTTTGCATTCCATTTGTAATTGTAATTACCGGCTTCCAAATTTGAGTTAACAAGTTCAGCTACTTTTTGCCCTAATGCATTATAAATAGTCAGAGTTACATTGACCGCATCAGGTAATGCAAATTTTATTGTTGTAATCGGATTAAATGGATTTGGATAATTCTGATATAGCACAAATTCTCCGGGAGTAAAATTAACATCAACTTCTATTTCTTTTGAATAAATAAATGTTCCGTCAAAATCAATTTGCTTCAAACGGTATTTGTAGGTGCCTGATGTAATATCTTTGTCGGTGAATGAATATGATTTGGGTTCTGTTGTCGTGCCAAATCCAGGAACGAACCCAATTTTTTCCCAACCTGCCTGCCGGTAGGCAGGTTCTGATTTTCCGCCTTTAAGCGAGACCTCGCCTCCGGCGGGCTGACCTTTGATCTCTGATCTCTGTACCTCAAATCCAAGGTTATTTGTTTCTGTTGCAGTAGTCCAATTAAGTTGAATAGAATTTTCATTTTCCAAAATTGAAGCTGTGAACGAAGTAAGCTCAACCGGCACAATATCATTATATTCAACAAATAATAAAGCACTATTTAATGGGTAAGTTCCGGGAATAGTCGCTGTACCTTGTCCAATAAACGGACCAAGATTTAATAATATACCGCCGAATATATCAGTAATCGTCATTATAACACCCATCGGCAGATCATAGGTTATATCAACAGGTATCCCTGAGACACTTCTTTGCCAGTACAATGAGTGCTGGACTGTTCCTGTAAATGGAAATGCCGGTGGATCACCCGGTGGTCTGTAATCCTTATAAGTGGATACAGGTCCACATCCATACGGAGTCAGATCAAATCTGATATCAAATATTCCTTGTGGCGGTATGATTCCGGGATCAGCTTCTCCTAATAGAGAGTCAATACAGTTTGTTGCTGTTAAATCTAAACCAAATGCCAATTGTATATTGAAAGTTCCATCTGTTGCAATTAATTGAATGTTTACTGCCTGCGGAAAAAGTATTTCAGCATAAAGTATAATGCAGATAAAAATGAAAATATGCTTTTTCATTTTAACTTCCCCTCTCATTTATTATTAATTTTTATTTTATCAAATATTCAATTGCTTCTTTTTTCTCTGAAACAAACATTTAATACTATTTCAACAGAAGCATTTTCTTAATTGATACAAATTTTTCTGTCTTTAATTCATAAATATATATTCCCACTGCTGAGTTCTTTGCATTCCATTTGTAATTGTAATTACCGGCTTCCAAATTTGAGTTAATGAGTTCTCTTACTTTTTGTCCTAACGAGTTATAAATAGTTAAGGTAACATTTGCAGCTTCAGGTAATGCAAACTTTATTGTTGTTGTCGGATTAAATGGATTCGGATAATTCTGTTCGAGTGCATAATTTTCAGGAATAAAATTAACTGCTATTTCTATCTCTTTTGAATAAGCGAATGTTCCATTAAAATCAATTTGCTTCAGACGATATTTGTATATTCCGGTTGTAATATTCTTCATCAGTTAATGAATATGACTTTAGTTCTGTTGTGGTTCCATATCCGGGAATAAAACCAATCTTCTTCCATGCATTGTCATTCTGAGCGACCTGCCTATCGGCAAGGCAGGAGCGAAGAATCTCAAACCCAGAGTTGTTTGTTTCTGTAACTGTTGTCCAATTCAATTGAACTTTGTTATCAATTTGTATGGCATTAATCGAAGCTAATTCAACCGGAGTTTCTATATCAAAATCAATTAGCATCCTTAATCTGTTAAAAGTATTAGGATTTGTGACAGTATAACTTCCTGAATCAGCCATTGGTACATTAATAAATGTTCCATTAATAATATCTTTCAGGATGCCCGTCATATATGGAGGAAAATCCCAGATAATATTTATTACACTTCCATAACCCGGCTGATAAGCAATCCTCCATTCTTTCTGTCCCGAGTAAGGAATAACAGCATATCTGAAATCTGAATAAGAACTAAGTATACCTGAAAAATTATCTTCCGGAAGAAAAAATTGTGCTTCGAAAGCACCGGGAGGCGGAAAAGGAGGTAATGGCCCTACCTCACCAAGTTGGGGATCAATACCATCTGTTGCAGTAGAGTCCAGACCGAAATAAAGATGTCTATCATAAGCCGTCACACCATCATTCAGTATAATTTCGTTAATAACCTGTGCTGTGGGAACGGGGTTAGGATCATTAGTTGTAGCATATAGGTTCAGTTTACCGATAGAATCAGGTGCATTATGCATAAACAGGATTGAATCGATGTGGGTTCCTCCAACATTTCCTATATAAGTAACATTAATTATTTGAGTTTGTGCAGGAGATAATATTAATGGGAAAGAATCCGGTTCAATCGTAAATGAAGGATTAGATGAAAGAGCGTTATAAATAATTAAGCTATCCTGGTATCCCATATTTGTTATTGTCACCGGTAAGGTTTCAAATTGACCATAAGCGACCTCTCCAAAGTTTAATGATTCCGGGTATAAAGAGAAAATAGGACCTGTTATAGGCTCCCCTCCAATATTATTATATATCATTTGTAATAGGGCTGATGAAAGCGGATATGTACCGGGAATTGTTGCTGTACCTTGCCCAATAAACGGACCAAGATTTAATATTATACCGCCAAATTCATCAGTAATTGTCATCATTGCCCCGGGGGGCAGATCATAGGTTATATCAACTGGCAACTCCGGAGAACTTTTCTGCCATAACAATCTATGTTGGATTATACCGGTAAAAGGAAATGCCGGCGGATCGCCCGGAGCTCTGTAATCGCGAAATGTTCCAAATGTTGGACCGCATGACACAGGTAACATAAATCTGATAAGAAATATATTGACAGGAGGAATAGGTGGCAGTTCTGATTCACCCAATTGAGTGTCGATGCAATCGGTTGCAGTCAAATCCAATCCGACTGCTAATTGATATTCACATGTACCGTCACTTGAAATTAAAGGTATATCTACTGCCTGCGGGAAAAGTATTTCAGCATAAAGTATTATGAGGACAAAAATGAAAAAAAGTTTTTTCATTTTAACCTCCCCTCTCATTTTTTAATAATATTTACTTTAGTGCAATAGGAAGAATTTTAATTGAATAAATCTATAAAATTATTTGTTCAAAATCATATTAATGAACTAATTAATAAAAATATCCTTTACAAAAGAGCCCTGTTAAAAAATAACAGGGCTCCATTATCCTGATCTGATTATTTCATCAACATCATTTTCTTTACTGAAACAAATTTTTCAGTTCTTAATTCATAGATGTAGATGCCTGAAGCTAAATCTTTTGCATTCCACTGGTGCTGATAGCTTCCTGCCGCCATAGCTCCGTTTACCAATTCTGCCACTTTCTGTCCTAACACATTGTAAATTGAAACCGTTACATTCTTCACATTCTCCGGAAGTGAGAACTCTATCGTTGTGCTTGGGTTAAACGGATTTGGATAGTTCTGCTCCAGAGCATATTTATCAGGTATTAGGTTTTCAGAAACCATCAGCTTGTTAATGTTTGGATTACTTATTGTTACTTCTTCTCCAGACTTAACATTTGTATTTACTTCTTTACCTGTTACATCCTGAAGTCTGATATCCATTCCATCTGTTTTTACCTTTACAGGATAAACTACTCCTCTCAGATCAATACCCTGAGCGGTACTATTTATATCTTCTGCTATCCTTCCACTGCTGTATCTTATATCAAATTCTCCTGCCGGCGGTAATGGCGGCAGTTCGTACCTGTTCAGATCTACCTGTCCTTTTACTGCATATAGAGTGTAACTATTTCCTGTTGCATCTGTCAGGGTTATCTTTCCCCAATCTTTCTTAAAGTAGTCTGCTACTTCCTTATTACCCTTTGCCATTGCACTTGGTATGCTTATCTGGCAATTTGATGAAACTTTTACCCAGTATCCATATCCGGGATTTAATATTGTTGCCGCCTGATATCCTGTACCGGGTACATACTTATAGATCGGATATACTATCTGACCTGATGGTGTGGTTGTCAATGTGTTTACATCCGCAGCATTCTCAAATCCGCCAAACATATTCCATCCTGCTGTGGCACCAATTGGATCGTGAGTTACTATCTGTATTGCTGGATAAGAGTAGGTTTCTGTGATTGAGTTTTTCATCCAGTAACCTTCTCCCGGTGTTGTAGTTGTTATTCCGGTGTAACCGGAACCAGGAACGAATTTATAAACAGTTCCGGTTAGATCCGCCCACCAGTTAGCCACTCCCATTCCATCCGGATTTGTTCCCGGTACCGATGTCATATTCCAGCCATTTGATATATCTACTGATAAAGGGAAGGTGGTAGTACCTGAAGCTGGTACCCAGGAATTTGCAACTCGTAATCCTCCAAAAGTTAAACCTGGACCATTACTTGCCTGTCTTAACGCAAAGAAACCAAGACTGGTAGCATCAGATTGTGTATCGGTTTGTGTTAAATCAGATGGCGGTTCGGTTCCATCTAATACCGGATCAACCCATAATTTAACTTCATCATCTGTAGTTGTACCTGTATTGAATGTATATTTAATTACAATTAAATATGTGGTATTCAATGAATAGTTAAAGGGGGTATAAACTGCTGAGGTATTGGAGCTTTTTGTTACACCGAAAGCCAGGTTACCTGACCCATCACCCTGTACAAAAACTTTTCCGAAGAACAGAGTGGTGGAGTTTTCAGGACCGAAGTGAAAGAAATACACATTGGTTGTTGTGATGGAATCTATACTTAACATAAATGATGCATAAATACTCCCGGAGTAAACACTATCAAAAGCTCTGTTATCATCCTCGGCTGAAGCTGTTCCCGGAGGAATTAATGATACAGATTTACCAAGACCTGAATTAACATAACCTGTATAAGTTAGTGGTGTTGCATTTACCTGTATCGGGAAATTACCTGCACCGCTGTGTGCTACCCATCCGTCATCTGTTAAATTACTTCCTGTAGGATAATTAAAGTTTTCTGTAACCGGTAGTGAAGGGGCGTTTACATTTGTAATAGAGAACTGTGGAACAGAGCCGTCAGTTTTATAATTAATATACACTCCGGAATTTGTATAAGGAAATATTTTATAGTAGTAGGTTGAACCGGCAAACCCCGTAAATACAGCAGCCTGTACACCCTGAGCAACATTCTGTTCTGAGTATGAATCTAATTCAGGAACCCCATCAACCGGATCGACAATATCTGAAAAACCAATATAACTTTTTTTAATCAGGTAGCCATCCGGCACTGTACCTCCCGTTGCATCAGTCCAGCTAAGATTATTATAATAATAAGCTGGATTGCCAAGAACTCCAGTGAAGTTAGTTACATGATTTGTGGGCTCAGGTTTAATTACAGCACCATTGCAGGTTACATTTTGAGTTGCTGCGCCGCCGCCTGCATTAGCTACAAGTTCGCCTTCATAAGTGCCTCCAGATAACCCTGCTTTTAACCTTACATAAATTGGAGTTGCACTTAAAGCCCCACCTAAGTAATTAATGCTTAGAATGTTTACAAAAGTTGTATTGTTTGATGAAATTTCATAATCAGTTGGTGCAGTAACAGAGATACTCCCTGAAGCCGGAGTTAAATTACTGCCACTTAAATTATAACTCTGTGAAGTTGATGGACCTCCTCCTTGTACATATGAAAAACCTGATAAGGCAGTTGGTAATACGGAGATAAACGGAGAGCCTGATGCCGGGAAAATATCAGCCCAATCGGTACCCGCCCTGATTCCATCAATAGAAGCATTGGGAGTAGTAGTTCCCTGTCTCACTGCAAACCGGGCTACATCAGATAAATCTGAAGCTACCGTTTGTGTTATATTTGGTGTTGGTTGAGTACCATCTGTAGGTGGATTAATCCACATCGAAGCAATATCATTTGCTGAACCGGTTACAATCTGATAACCCATAACAATAAGATAGGTGGTTCCCACATTCAGATCAGTTGTATACCATGCAGCTTCGGAATTACTTGCGCTGCCTCTCATACCAATTTGAAATGTATTTGCAGCAACACCCTGTCTGATTGATAGTCTCGCATCATAGAAAGAAGTACTTGTACTTGGTAAATAAGCTATAAAATAATCACCTGTGGTGCTTGTATTTGCAGGTATTCCATCCGTGTTTGGAAGATTTAAAAGAAATGCGGCATAAATAGTGCCCGAAGTTTGAGCGGTATATTCTCTATATGCATCTTCTGCAGATGATGTAGTAGAGATAATATCAATTTTATTGTACAATCCTGAAGATAAATAACCTGAATAAGTTAAACTGCCGCTTGATACCTGGATATTAAAACCTGTACCTGAAAAATGTACCCAGTTACCTCCGCTTCCTGCAACTAAATCTCCCACTGGATAATTGAAATTTTCTTCCATTAATAATGACAGTATAGAAAAATCAATATTGCTAATTTCAACAGGAGTTCCTGTTCCGCTATCCCAGCTATAAATTTTTGTATAAGGTGCTGCATCTGTTTTCCAGGCTGCATCAAAATATTCTGAGCTGAAAGAAGAAGCAGAAGTCTGAAGCCTGAATCTGTATAGCCGTAAACTTTGACCTGGTTGAATCATCCCATTAGATCCCGGCATGTTTGAAGATGTCCTCAAGATATTGGGATTTGTTAAAAGCACCGAAAGCGGATAAGCACCGGATTGAAAATCGCTGTATCCCGGTACTAAAGTGAATGTTGGAGCTCCCCCATTCAAGAATGACGGATTAATTGTCCACGCGAATGCTCCGTTACTGTATATCCAGTCCGCAGTTCCCGTGTTTTCAATTACAACATCAAAAGTCAATGAGTTCGCAGATTCGAAATTAATGTTGTTAGTTATAACTTTGCACTGCTGTGAATAAATATTTGAGCCGGTGAATATCAGCAGTACAAAAAAAGAAAAAAAGAACAGAGTAGACTTCCTCATAATTTTTCTCCTGGTTTGATAATATGAAAAGTAGTTATTAATTAGTGTTTCAATTAATATTTCTGAACAAAGTCATATTAAATTTGCGTTGTAAATTTAATTAATTATTCTTCTTACAGATTAACTTATTGTTAATAAATTTATTTCCAATCTCTAAAAAAATTTTAACCCGAATTTTCACTTATTCTGTATAATTAGCCTTATCATTTTTTCGTATCAGGGCGGTGATTTCTTTTCAATTCCAAGGACATTATTAATGAAAACTATATACACGTCTTCAATTTCTGTGAATAAATCTCCATTCAAATCCGAAGCCGTATATCCGGTGACTCCGTTTACGTTATCAAGAAATACTGAATTCAAATCTGATGCATCTATAAAACCATCCCGGTTTACATCTCCTTCAAATATGCACCACTTGCTGCCAATCAGCTTTAAGTTATTGCCATAAGCTTTATTAGCTGCTGTTGTGAAATCGTAAGTTAACGCGTTAGAAGTGAATGTCTGTGGTGATGCGCTCCAGGTTTCCAAAGCATTCCGATGTTTTACTACTATATAATAGGGCATTCCGTTTTGTGCACTATAAAACTTTCCTGAACCCTCTCCATTACTATTTAGAATTATTTTAGATTGATCAATAAAATTATATGGGGCTGCACTGCTTCGTAGTTCAACAGTAACTGTATCCGGCACCATAGAAGAGCCGTTGTAGAAGCCTTCCATCAAAACTTTAAAATTAGTTAACTCAATATATGGGGCATCAAAACTGAAGCTTGCATAAACCGGTAAATGATCTGTTGCATAATATAATGCATCGGCAACCTGCTGACTTACTACACCATTCGGCGGTTGGTTTATAGATTTGTTAAAATGATTACCATCATTTCCGTATGTTGTATATGATCCGGGAATAAATGAAATACCTCCCGAATTAATAATTCCCTGGGACATTAATATTAGATCAAACCGGTCATCTAATCCTCCGGTCGAACCACCATCACCTATATCTTCGACTCTTGTAGATTGAGTATGGAAAGGCGCAAAGGACCCATTATTATTCCAATGTCCTACAAGGTTAAGTGGGTCTATAAAATAACCACTTTGTGATTGATTAAGTAGCTTTTGAAATGCAAGTTCGCCGGAATCATAAATATTGAAATCACCCACAACAATAAAATTAGAATTAGATGGCAGTGAATTTGTTCTTTTTCTAAGGCTGTCAACTTCTGCTGCTCTTTGAAGACTATCGGAAGAAGAGTTGCTTGCTTTAAGATGTACGGAATAAACTATCAGGGTATCACCAGTCAGGTTCTCAACTAATTTAAATTCATTTATATTTCTTAAGTCTGTTTGAATAGGTGTATTACTTACAAAGGTAAAGAAGCTGCTTTTAAAAAATATTGCATTATCTGTATCCGGTCCGTTCAGAAACAAACCTGCCGCATAACCCGAGGACACCTTATTAAGCACATTATTCAGGAAACCACTAACACCTCCCTGCGAAATCATTTCCTGTACAACTAAAATATCGGGCTGTACATTTGAAAAGACCGTTCTGAAATAAGGATTACGAACTGTGGTATCGGTAACAGGATAGTTTAAAAGATTATAAGTCATTACTGTGTGCTGGCTTTGTGGAAGTGATACACCAATAAAGACAAATGAAATCAAAAATATTTTTTGGATTACTTTCATCCAACTTTAAAAGTTATTTTAGTAAAATCATCTTTTTCATGGAAACAAAATTGTGAGTTCTCAACTCACATATATAAATTCCGCTGGCAGCATTTTTCCCATCCCACTGATAACTATACCATCCTGCTTCCAGTTTATCATTAACAAGTTCGGCAACCTTCTGACCCAGCATGTTGAATATAGTAAGAGTGACATTGTTAGCTTCCGGTATTGAAAATTGTACCGTAGTCGAAGGGTTAAACGGATTCGGATAATTCTGTTCTAGTGAATACTTATCAGGATCAATACCTTCATCCACAATTCCGGTCACAATATTGTTATAATTGATTATCAGCTTTAGCTGATCCAGGATGACAAAATTAGTAAGTTCATAAACTCCGGTTCCGCTTATTGAAACATCTACCAGCGTTCCATTTACGATGTCTTGTAATAAACCTGTAACTTCCGGAGGAAAATTCCAGCTAAAGGACATTAAAGCGGCACCTTCCGCACTTTGGTATTTTAGCCTGTATTCAATTGTGCCGGAAAAAGGAAATCCGGCAGCAAATCTATAATCTTTCCAGGAACTGAGAGAACCATTAAAATTATTTTCCGGCAAAATCCATCTTGCATCAAACACACCGGTAGGCGGATAAGGCGGTAAATCACTTTCCCCTAAGCTTACATCAATAGAATCTGTTGCAGTTTGGTCCAATCCGAAGTAAAGAGTTTTCTGTCCACCAGCATTATCATAAACCTCAAAGGGGATAGAAATTTGTGCTGATGCCTGACTATAAATATCAATCGAAAATAATAACAACAAAATAGTTGAAACCAGGAGCATTTTTTTTCTTTTACTTTTCAAGCAATACGAGTAAAATTATTTATTAAATTCCCATAAAAGACAAACAACATATTATTTGAGCAGAATCATCTTCTTCATAGAAATAAATTTTTCGGTTCTCAGTTCATATATATAGATTCCACTGGCGGCATTCTTCCCATCCCACTGAAAACTATACCACCCGGCATTCAGTTTACCATTAACAAGTTCTGCAATCCTCTGACCTAACATGTTATAAATAGTAAGTAAAACATTGTTATTTTCCGGTATTGAAAACTGTATCGTAGTCGATGGATTAAACGGATTCGGATAGTTCTGTGCGAGACTATACGAAGTTGGCAGAGAATTCTGTTTGTTTATTTTAAGCAATGAAATTTTTGGATCACTTATCACTATCAGTTTTCCATCTGCTATAATTTGTGATCCTGTTTCTACTCCATCAGCTATCTCGTGAAGCACATATCCTGAACCATCTGCATAATCTGAATTAGTTATTTTTAATGTAACAGGATAATTAGATGATTGTACCCGGATAGATACTTCATCACTCTGATTTAACCAGTAATCACCTGTAAACCTTGCATCAAAACTCCCCTCAGGCGGTACAGGAGGCAAACTAAAACTTTCAAGTGATATACTTTCGGGCAATTTACCATTAAAGTAAAGTGTTTGATTTTTATTACTCTCATCGTTAATATCTACTTTTACAAATTCTTTATACGATTCTGCCGGAATGTTAAAATTGTCAATTTTTTTTGCGAGGGAACCTCCACAGCTTATGGTTATTGTACCTGCCGTGTTTGTCTTTATCCAGTAGCCTTTGGTTGGAGCAATTAAATTTGTTGAAACGTAACTGCCTGAGTACCCATAAAGCGTACCCGGAACGATTATTCCGCCGGGATCGACCACATCATTAATTGAAACAATACAGCCCGGTCCTCCTATCATGTTCCAGCCAGCGGGTAAATTGATAACACATTCTGTTCTGTCACTTCCATAAACTTCTGCTGTTTCAGAATCCGGAAATTTCAACCAGTAGCCCTCACAATTTTTTATACTATCCACGCTTATATATCCACCTGAAAATCCATATAATGTTCCGGAAACTGCGTTCGGAAATAGAGTCAAGTAGTAATTGTTAATTACATCTACCGGAAGGCTCAGCATATTCCAACCCTGACTTACATGAAAACCAGATTGTATTAGATAATTATATTTTATCTGAAGATAACCAAGATTCATTACATCACTGTAATTGTCAGTCAATCTCATATTTACATTCACAAGAGTTCCTAAAAATGGATCAACCAGATGAAAATAACCATCAGGTGGTAAATCACCCGGATCCCAGCTAAAACTAACCGGGTTACATCCATCTCCCGGCTGATATTGTAAATTCCATATTGTTTCTGAATTAGTATTTGTCCCCCTTATATCAGTAAAAAAAGCATCGCTGCAACTGTTGAACCTGGCATCAAGAATACCAACGGGTGGTGGTGGTGGTGCGGATAAATCTAATCCTTCGTCAAAACAATCTGTTGCACCCGTTGCTGTTCCGAATATTAATGAATGTGCATGATTTCCACAATTATCGCTCACCGTCATCTGTACACTAAAATCAAGAGGCAATAAAGTCTTAGCATTTGCCGTAATTCCCGTTGAATAAGTGTCACCATCATAAGAAAAGGCTTTATAAAAATATTCTGTATTAGGATTTAAACCGGTATGATTAACCGGAGAAACAATACCGTTATATAAAAGTGTTCCCCCAGCAAAGGGTTGTCCGACAGCAGGAAGTGAACCGGAAGGAGGAGTAAATGTACCATCAAGATTCCAGACAATTACTACATTGTTATTATTTGAATTTGGTGTAAAGTTCAAATCAACTTGAGTATCATTAACCGTCTCGGCAGCAAATGAAGCAGGATCGTCAATTCCCGGATTATTAATTATAATAAAGTTTACGTTTGAAATATCAAAGAAGATGTTGCCTGCTGCTTCAACTTTTATTCTTGCCTGGGCAGTGGGTATGTTAGGAAGTGTAATAATTTCCGATCCATCATTTGGAGTACTTGTTGTTAAAACTGTATTGAAACTTATTCCACCGTCAGTTGATAATAGTATTTCTACATTTGAACAACTCACCGGTGAAGCATTAGTATTTGCAACATTCCAGGTTACTGTTTGCTGAGTATTTCCCAACCAGGCTACACTTGTATTGGGTGAGGTTACTATAAACGGACCCGAATTACCATCTACATTAAAGGCTACCTGGTTATAATCCACGCCGCCGCCGCCGGAACGATTATCCCTGGCAGTTAAACGAAATGTAAGGTTTCTTCCGTAGGTTGGAAGGATTTCACCAATAGTTTGAGTATTATTTAGTAAATCTGAAAGTTTCGGGAAGGTTCTTTTAGGTGATGTAACCGGATTAAAGCTTCTAAAAATCGGGGCATTCCCAGAAGGAGAATTCGGATCACCTGCGGGACCAAGATCGAATTCTTCCCAGCAATAGGTTAACGGGTCGATGTCGGGATCAGTTGCAGAACCGGTAAGCGAGAATGGTGTACTTTTAGGAATATAAAAGCCTCCGGAGGGAACCGAAATTGTTGGTGCATTATTTCCTGTGCTTGTAATTACTGCACAACTGTTGCCGTTTCCTGCAGTAGTATAGGCACGTATTTCATCAAAGCTTATACTATGAAAATAAGCATCGCTATGATCTTGCAGATCATATGGTGAGCATATTCCTGCATATGCCATAATTGTAGAACCGCTTCCCGGTTCATATGCAGTTGAGGCATTTCTGTTTCCCGCACAGGAACCTGTATTTCCGTTAAAAGTATGATTACCTCCAAACTGATGTCCCATTTCATGAGCAACGTAGTCAATATCAAAAGGATCACCAATTGGCGTTGGCGAACCTGTTACACCGCCTGCTTTAGAGCTTGTGCAGACACATCCTAAATATGCAACTCCGCCGCCACCTGTGCTGAACACATGCCCGATATCATAATTTGAACTGCCGATTACAGAGTTAAGATTATTAATATTTTGCGTCAGCATTAAGCTGCCATTAGTATTTGTATAAGGATCAGTATTAGGATCTGTGTAAATTATTAAATCGTTATTTGCAACGAGAACCATCCTTACCGCAACTTCCTTTTCATAAACTCCATTAACTCTGTTAATACTAGTATTAACGGCGGCTAAGCCTAAAACTACTGTACCGCCATGAAAAATAGTATACTCACCTGTTGCCGCATTCGCTAATCTGTATGTCCTTAGTTGTGGACCTGATGGTGGTAATACTAAATTTTCAAAATAGCCTGGCTCCGGAATCGCATATTCATCCTGATATAAAACCTGGCACTCAAATTCTGCATTTTCTTTTTGATAGTCTTTAGCATAATAACAGATGTAATTATTAATGTCCCCCATGTCATAAGGATCAATAAATACTCTTCCGTTAACAGAAAGTATCTGTGCATGAAAACCTTCAGGTGTTAAATCAAACTTTAACGAAGCATATGGGTCATCGATACCCTGCCCGCTATATGTACGGATCTCCGGATATTTAGCCTGAAGATCCGGTTCCATTGTTGGGGATTCCCAGAATGTGAACCTCTGAAAAGTTTCATCTGGTAAAGGAAGATAAATAATGCTTTTTCCCATTTTAGCAGTAGCAGTAAATTCCATTGGTGCTGATTTCAAAAGCGGTTTTATTACATCTAAATTCATTTTTAGTACACGATAGAAATCAGGTATAATATAGCGGCTGCCTGTTAAAGTAATATTACCTTCCGGTATATCTGACCAAATGCTGGTTTGAGATTTAAGAATACCCGCTTCAATAATTATTAGTAAAATAATTAGTAAAAATTTTTTCATAATGATTTTCTTCTGGTTATTAAGAAGAATCGATCAATAACTGACATTATACAATGCTAAACGAAATTAATATAATGTAATGTCAGTTTCCGACATTCTTCTTTCACTCATATTAAAACATTTATTTGTATTTCTTTCCCTTTCATTTATTAAACCATAATAAGTTACATTTAACTGCAAGCATATATCAGCTTCCCTTACTTGATTTCAAATTTTTCCCCATGGTGAAAATAACAAACAATTGATTTAGCGATAGAAGAACCCTGCCGGGTAGGCAGGGCTCTTAATGAACCTAATATTATTTCAACAGAAGCATCTTCTTTATTGAAACAAATTTTTCCGTTCTCATTTCGTAAATATACATTCCCGTGGCAACATTCTTTGCATTCCATTGATAGGTGTATTTTCCAGCTTCCATCTTCTGGTTCACAAGTTCAGCTACCTTCTGACCTAAAGCATTATATACAATAAGTGTAACATTTGTTGCTTCAGGCAACGAGAAATTAATTGTTGTACTAGGATTAAATGGATTTGGATAATTCTGTTCCAATGCATATTTATCAGGGACAATATTTGCGGATACCATTATCTTATTTATGTTTGCATTATTTATGGTTATCTCTTCACCTGCCTTGATATTTACATTTATCTCTTTGCCTGTTAAATCCTGAATCCGTATATCCATATTCTCCACCCTTACCTTTACAGGGTATACAACGCTATTCATCGCAATTGTCTGGAAGTCACTGTTAATGTCTTCCGCTATTCTTCCACTGCTGAATCTCACATCAAATAATCCTGCAGGTGGCAATGGCGGTAATTCATACTTATCCAGATCAACTTTACCCTTTACCGCATACAATGTATAGCTGCTTCCTGTTGCATCTGTTAGTGTTATTTTTCCCCAATCGTCTTTGAAATATTCTTCCATTTTCTGGAGTCCATCTACAGGCAGATCTGGTATGTTTATCTGACAGTTTGATGATACCTTTACCCAGTATCCATATCCAGGAGTTAATGTGGTCGCTGTCTGATAACCGGTACCCGGAACATATTTATAGATTGGATAAACTATCTGTCCAGAAGGTGTAGTCGTTAATGTGGTTACATCGACTGCATCTTCATATCCTCCAATCATATTCCATCCTGACGAAGCACTAATTGGATTATGTGTTACTATCTGTATTGAAGGATAACTATATGTTTCAGTGAGTGTATTTTTCATCCAGTATCCTTCTTTCGGTGTAGTAGTTGTAACCGCAACATATCCGGAACCCGGAACAAATTTATATACTGCACCAGTAAGATGTGCCCACCAGTTGGTTACTCCCATTCCAGCCGGATTTGTTCCCGGAACTGATGTCATATTCCAGCCATTTGAAACTGCTACCGATAATGGGAAAGTATTTGGACTCAGTGTTTGTGTATATATTTGAGTAACACTTGTAGTAGCTGATCCCGTAGTTAAACCTGATGCAACGACAAGTTTCCATGTACTACCTGTATTAACAGTACCTATTGATGAGCCCAGAACCGGAGTTGGTACATTTGCCTGGGCTATCCAGGTATCTGTGCTGGGTTTATAAACATAGCAAGGATTCGGATCAGAGGGTACAAAAACTGAAGTCGGGCTGCCGCCGGCTACAATAATTCCATCAGTTCCCCAGGGTGCGCCATCAAATCTGTACATAGAACCCGGAGGATATGCAACAGCATCCGGCGAATGATCACCCTTCTTTACTATACCTACCTGTAGTGCAGCAAGATTTGCATCATATGGTGAATTTATAAGTTTATGATTACCGGGAAATGGATTGTCCATTGTAGTCCAGGAAATTGCGGTTGGAGAAGTAATTGTTCCCACATAAACAGTATTTGAAATACCTGCATCATCAGCCCCGCCGGCATAAACGAGCTTGTTACCAGTTGCTGAAAATGCACCGCCAAATTTATTCCCCGGCATTGAAGTAGCTGTCGTCCAGGTATTAGTAGCAACAGTATATACATAAACGGAAGAAAGAAGATTACTGCTGGCATCTACACCTCCGGCAAAGTAGATATATTGATCATTATATCCGACTGCTTTACCCCACCCGATTGCCATTGGCAACGAAGCGACCGTACTCCAGCTATTTCCAGCAATATCATATTTATATACCGTGGACTGATATACACTTGACATATCCGACCCACCAATAGCATATACAAAATTACCAGCCGCTGCAACTGCAAGAACTCTTCTGCCGCCCGGCAATGAAGCAATTGGTGACCAGGTATCTGTAGCAACATTGTACTTATAACATTCTGTTCCAAGTCCTGATGTTGTATTCCCTGCAATACTATAAATATTACCTGCAACAGCGACACCGCCTCCTAAATAAGTGGTGGTTGGATATGCACTGCCGCTTGTCCAGCTACCGGTGTTATCCCACACATATACGGGCTGATCTTTACAGTCATTTGTTGCATTCACATCCGTACCCAATTGTGTGCATACATTTACTGTGTAAGCTCCTACTGTAGAAGCATTCCAGTTATCGAATGTTACCTGCTGCGTAGCTCCGGCTGCAAGAGAAGAGACAGATTTTGTTGAAGAGTAACCGCCGGGATTGATTGTCATTTGAACGTTAAATGAATTAGTCGCAGTACCATAATTCTTTACTGTAGCCAGAGGAGCAATTGTACCGGGTGCAACCTGCGTAGCCATATCTATTGATAGTGTCCCCACATCATTTGCCGCCTGCACAATAACAGGCATTTCATTACTAAAATAATAGTCATCAAGATACATTTCATTTGTAGCAGCCGCGCCGAAGAAATCATTTGCGTCAAGCTGAGGAGTAATAGTTCCTCCTTGAGTCCAGTCCCAGGTTGTGATCTGGGTTAGGAATCCTGAACCGATCCAGAATTCTGCTGTACCAACATCAAGATCTACAACAACCATTACCTGGTTCCAGACATTTTCCTGCCAGGTAAAGTTGGTTGGGGTTGGTATAGCTGTTATTTGACCGGCACCGCCGGCATTAAAATAAACTTCCATTCCCCAATCTGAATTGTTACCATTAAACACTGCTAAAGTATTAAAGTAACCTGTTTTTCCCGTAGGAATATAAAACAAGAAACTCATATACCATTTACCGCTTGTTTTTGATCCGTTTACTCTTACCAGATCATTGTTTTGAATTATCTTAACTGAATTGGGTGTAGAATTAGAATGTGTAGTAGAGACAAAAGGGTCCTCAGCACTGCCGGGGGTATTATGCCATGTCTGCCAGAGAGTTGTTTGTGTACATAACTGAGTACCGGCTGTATATGAATCAAAGTTATCTGTAAACGCTGATTCTGTTGAAAAAGTCCAGATATAACCTTGAACAGTACCCGATATATTGCTTTCATATATTTGCCAGAAATACTGGGTATTATACTCCAACGTTCCTAATGAATAAGAAGTAATAGGAGTACCTGAATAAACAGATGTAAGACCTCCAATACTTGTACCCATAAAAACCTGGATTGAAGTTGCAGTCCCCGGATTCGTCCAATGAAGACTGGAGCCTGTAACACTAACTTCAGTTGCGCCATCGGCAGGGGTTGGATTGGTTGCAGCACCCGGGCCGCTTGTTCCAGCAGTACCTGAAATCGCAAAATACATATCTGTCTCAGGCACACCATTACAGGTAGTAATTGGTCCCCAGGTAGTACAACCACCAAAACCACCATTAGGGTTCTGCCATTGAGCTATATTACCATAAGCACCACCGGATGTCAGCCATGCAAATTGACCGCCGGTTCCAAAATCCATCCGTGCCTGAACAGAAACCCAATATGTACCGGCATTAAGGTCCACAGGTGTAGTTAACGATATTATGAATAAACCACCGGCAGTAGTATATGGTTGAGCCGTTCTGGAAACAGCAATTGTTCCGGGTACCCCGGCGTTATTATTATAAAAGTAAACGTGAAATGACTGTGCCGGTCCGAATCCATTATAATAAAAACCGGCTATTATAACCTGGTATATTCTCCAGGTTCCTGAAGAAATTGTAAAATCATCGGCACAGAAACTATCATAAGCATCATTCGCAGTATCAAAATCCTGTGAAGAAAGACCATCAGCCCCCACTGATGCTGTTTGATCATAAAGTATTGCTTCTATATCGTCAACCTGGGCAGGAATAATTTTGGCCGGCGCTTTTGAAGTAAGTTCACCTTTTATATTTATATTCTGTGCAATGGCTCCTAAGCTGAACCAAAGAGTGAGCACAGCAGTTAATAAAAGAATTTGTGTATTATAAAGTTTTTTCATTAGAACCCTCCTCATAAATTATTTGAAATAATAAATAATTAATTCGGGCAACATCCATTTCAGAATTTTAAGATTCGAAACAGATAAACTGAAAAAATATATCCTTCCAACTTTCCTGGTATTTTGATTTCAGAGTTGTAAAACTTACTTCTCCATCAATGCAATATTTTTGTTGGATTTTCATTAAGTAGCCACCATTTATGCTTTACAGTTAACTGCATTATTAAAATCCCCGTAAAGCCCGTAAAAAGGTAGGATAAGCTGCTGCCTCACTCTCATATTAGCTCCATAATTTGTTGTAAATAATTTTATTTATTGAGTAACGATAAGTACACAGGAAAAGGAATTTATTCTCTTTAAAATATTTTAATAACATCTAAGTTCACTTCCTGAAAGACTATGATAAGCCAGAAGAATTAAATTAGGGTAAGAGAAAAGCGGAACTTCAAATGTATAGTTTTCGTGAAAGCACAATTGGACATGAGTTCCGGAATAGAATCCATCCCTTGGGTTTGTTTGTGCCTGTGCTGATGAATTAAAAAAAATATCTAAATTTAGAATTTTAAGAATCGGAAATAGAATAAAACGTGACAATTTTATCATCAACAGCCTATTACTTAATAAAATATTTTGAACCTTTTAAACAGGTTTTAATGTATGATAAATATTAATCAGAAAGGATTTGAAAAAACTCCGGCTGTTTCGGATTAATATTTATATTCAACTCTCATCCTGAGCCTTCGAAATTATAGTAGGCCTATAAATTTGTTAATCCCGAAGGTCATCATTTCATTACTTCAGCAAAAGCATCTTCTTTATGGATACAAATTTTTCTGTTCTCAGCTCGTAGATATATAAACCTGTGGCTGCATTTTTTGCATCCCACTTATAGCTGTATCTGCCTGCTTCCAGCGATGTATTAACTAATTCAGTTATCTTCTCTCCTAATATATTGTATATAGTCAGATTAACATTATTCACATTTTCCGGCAGTGAAAACTCAATAGTAGTACTCGGATTAAACGGATTAGGATAATTCTGTGCAAGATTATATGTAGTGGGTAATGACTCCTGTTTGCTGATTTTAAGTAATGAAATATTCGCATTACTAATCACTACCTCTTCCTTATCTACAATAGTATGAGATTCCACGACCACACCATTAGCTATTTCCTGTAGAACATAACCAGATACTGCCTTAGAGCCGGGATTTGTCACCTTTAAACTTAAAGGAAATTCGGGTGATTGAATCCTAATTGCCACTTCATCATTTTCACTTAATTTATAGTCATTTGTTAACCTGGCATCAAAACCTCCCTGTGGCGGTATAGGAGGTAAACTAAAACTTTCTATTGATGTGTTATCATTTAATTTTCCGTTAAAGTAAAGAGTTTGGCTATGCTGACCAGCGTCGCCTATATCTACCTTTACAAAATCAGTTAATGGGGCTAACGAATTTGCAAAGTTGTTTTCTCCTGCAGGATGTGGAGTCCCGCAGCTTACGGTAATCGTACCGGATGAACCAGCCTTTATCCAGTATCCTTTGGTTCCATCAATTGATGTTGCTGAGACATAACTTCCGGAGTATCCATAAAGTGTACCGGGAATGATTATCCCACCAGGATCAATTACACTGCTAAGTGGAACGTTGCAGTTTGGTCCACCTATCATATTCCAGCCGGCATTTAAATTAATAACACATTCCGTTCTGTCGGATCCATAGACTGACTCGCTTCCGGATACCGGGAATTTCAGCCAGTATCCATTACCATTCTCTAAGGTATCTTTGGTAATATATGATCCTGAATATCCATATAAAGTTCCGGGGACTGCACCTGGAAACAATGCGAGATAATATTGATTTGCTGCGTCTACCGGAAGACTCAACATATTCCATCCCTGGTTTTCATGAAAAACTGATTGTATTTGATAATTGTATTTTATCTGTAAGTAACTAAGACCCACTATATCAGAATAACTGTTAGTTGTTCTCATATTAACGTTAACGAGGTTACCTAAAACAGGATCAACCAGGTGAAAATAGCCATCAGGTGGTAACTCACCCGGATCCCAGCTAAAACTAACCGGGTTACATCCATCTCCCGGCTGATATTGTAAATTCCAAATTGTTTCTGAGTTAGTATTTGTTGCTCTTATATCAGTAAAAAAAGCATCGCTACAACTGTTGAACCTGGCATCAAGAATACCAGCCGGCGGCGGCGGAGGTGCTGATAGATCAAACCCCGGGTCAAAACAATCTGTTGCACCGGGAGCTGTACCAAATACTAAAGGATGAGTATTATTCCCGCAATTATCGGTTATTATAAAGTCTACAGCAAAATCCAGGGGCAATAAAGTTTGAGCATTTACAGCAATACCTTGTGAATAGCTTGCACCATCATATGAAAATAATTTGTAATAATAAGAAGTTAATGAACTCAACCCTGTATGGTGCACAGGGGAAATGATTCCGTTATATAACAAAGTTCCCCCAGCAAAAGGCTGCCCCGGTGATGGAGGTGTCCCGGTTGGTGCATTGAATATCCCGGTTTGATTCCATACCACAACAACATTATTATTACTCATATTAGGAGTAAATGCAATATCTATTTGTGAATTACTGATTGCTGTTGCTGAGACTCCTGTTGGATCATCAGCCTGGGAATACTCATATTCAACAACCAGATAGGGAGGATTTGATTGATTCCATCCATCAAAATTTATATAGTACGTTGAGGTAAAATCCCAATCAATAAATCCTACAGCAAACCAACCCAGGGTTAATGCATTTTGAAGATCGGACAATGCATTATTTTCTAATGGAGAATTCCACCAGCCGGTTGAAGTCATCTGACCATTCCAATAAAAATACGCGTTGCCTGAACCATAGTTATTCTGTATCTGTGTGTTAATTACAGAAGCACTGGCGGTTACGGGGTTAACACTACCCATAGGTGTAACACTCCAATAAGGATAGCTGATTGCATTTATATAGCCGTATAATGTAACACCGGTAATGGTTGCATATACCGGAATGGAACTAATATCAAAAGCTGCCCATCCTACATTAGGATCTACTGTATTTATTTCGCCATTCGTTTTTGTTGTTCCCTGTGTATAACCTGTCCAGTAGTTCGCGCTTTGGGGATAAAGTGTATCAGTAACCATATGGAAATTTGGATTTTGAATTGTCTTAAAGCTAAAGGTTACACTGGTACTGCAGGTTGTACCAATTTCTACTACTTTCCAGTAATAAGTGGTGTAATAATTTAATGGCAGGTAACCGGGAGTAATACTCCATGAACTTGCTAATGAACCCGACTGAACCAAATTCAGTGATGCCGGGTTTGATCCGAAATAAAGCTCATTAGTTACAGCTCCGGTTCCATTGTTCCATGTTAGCTGAGATAGATTAATGTCAACATTCGTTGTGCCCGAAGGTGGATTCGGATTTGATGCAGCAGCAACACCACATGGGGCTTCAAACGTTACCTGCGCAGTCCACGCCTGGTATATCCCGGTAATATCATCGCACCAATAGGGATAAACAGTTCCGTTTGATTCCACTATTCCAATGTAATCTCCCTGGTATCCGGATGCTAATCCTGAAATTGGTTTTGGTTTAAAGCTGTGGTCGCTGACTAAAACATCTTCAAATGTTGCTCCGCCATCTGTGGAACGGGATATATAAACCTGTGCTGAATCCGGATGACCGCTGCTGAGTATTGCATTCCTTGTATCATAATAAACAACATTAACTGCCCCATCATCACCTACACAAACTGCAGGCATGTATTGATACTGTCCATTGTTAATTGCATCCTGATTAACTCTTATTCCTGCAGACCAGTTTGTTCCCCCGTTTGTTGAAATGTGCATAACTATATCGGGATCATTCCCTGCAGGAGCAAGATTTTTTTCCGCCGTAACAATATAAATCCAGCCGTTCCTTGGTCCGCCTGAATTGTCCACCGCCATCCACGGAAAACCATTAACTCTTATTGAACTGGAACCTGTGAATGTAAGATTTCCTCTGATACCATTCTCATCATAAATATTTTCATTCGTAGTCCAGGTTGCACCACCATTTGTTGATTTTGCTAATCCGACATAATCTTCTATTACGGTGCTGTTATTTGGTTCCGCCCATGCCACATAGACTACACCTCCCGGTCCGACAGCCCCGTTACATCCCTGGGAATAATGGTTTCCATCCGGATTACTTATATGTTGATAGGTTGACCAGCTTGCACCTCCGTTTGAACTATAAGATACAGAAATAGGAGGATTTGATTGAGTAAAATCCGACCAGGTTACATACGCTCTGCCTAAATAAGAACTTCCGGAAACGTTATCAACGGCAGTATGGTTTTTATCCATTGAACCGGATTGCAGAACAACTCCCGTTGACCAGTTGCTGCCGTAGTTAGTAGAATATGCGGCTTTAATTGAATTATATGATCCTGGAAGGTAAGACATATATAATCTACCGTCAGGTCCAACTCCGGGTCCGGGATCCCCGCCATGATCACTTATTGGTGCGGCTTTACATGTATCACTTCCAAACCAGGTATTTCCTCCATTGGTAGACACATAAACTCCTTCGCTAAAAAAATACGCGCTTGAGTTAAAAGTATTTGCAGAACCAAATAAAATATCAGGGTTTAAACCTCTTGTAATCGGAACTTCACTTTGTGAAAAATTGCTTGGGTGTACCCGGAAGTTTGGTGATACCGTGGCATTCTCATTTGTAAGATGAAATAATCTTGTTTTATGATTTGGGTTTTTGTATTTCAGATTGCCCGGCGGTGCATCATAAAAATGTCCTTCCTTTGGAAAATGTATACTCCACATCCTTGGATCTGAATTCTGAGCAAATAAATTCATTGTCCAGCCGATAAATATTCCTGTAATGAGAATCATCGGTAAAAGTCTTAGTAAGGAAGCTGTAAAATTTTTCATGGTACGACTTTAATTGTTAAATATGTTTGTTTTTTTAGCCATTTTTTAATGGAAAAAGAATTAATTCTAATGTTAGTTTCCATATCTCATTATCAGTAGGAGATTAAAATCAGTGAATGAATTTAACAGTAGAATTATATTCTGCTGCTAATAATGAGAGTTTAAAAAATCAATTCTTTAAACAAAAATTTTTAGGGGACTTTATTACTAACCGGTTATTTTTTTCCTTTTCATGACAAGAATGATTATGTCACGTCAATAATGATTTATTTAAAAAATAAAAGAGCCCTGCCGATTTCTTAGCAGGGCTTCAATTAACCGGAATTACCTCATTAAAATCATTTTCATGGATTGAACAAAATCGTTAGATACAATTCTGTATATATATGTACCGGAACTCATTTGAATTCCATTATTATTCAATCCGTTCCACTCAACTGTATATCTTCCCTGCTGTACCTGCCCGTTGTATAATGTTTTTATTTCCTGGCCAATAAGATCATAAATCTTTATGGTTACTAAACTGGTTTTGGGTACCTGGAATTGTATTGCAGTTGTAGGATTAAATGGATTAGGATAGTTCTGGGATAATGCATAGTTGGTCGGCATACTGCCTACTGCTATAGTAACCTCGTTTGAATAATTGTTTGTACCATCATAATCAATTTGTTTCAACCGGTATGTATATGTTCCTGTTGAAACATCATTGTCTGTATATGAGTATGACTGAGGTTCAGTGGTTGTGCCTTTACCTTCTACAAATCCTATCTCATTCCACTGTTGACTGATGCCTGCCTGTCGCTCAATTTCAAATCCCCTGTTATTGGTTTCCGTTGCTGTAGTCCAGTCTAACTGAACTCCTTCTCCAACCGTCATTGCAGTGAATGATGTTAGCTCTACAGGGGTAATATCTGTATATATCATATACAAAAATGCCGAGGATAATGGAACCGTTCCCGGTATTGTTGCTGTTCCCATACCTTGAAATGGTCCAATGTTCAGTATTATCCCTCCGAATTCATCCTGAATTACCATACTGGAATTATTCGGCAGGTTATACTGAATGTCTATTGGTAATCCGGGTACACTTCTTTGCCATTTCATTCTATGCTGTACTGTATCCGAAAATGGAAAAGCCGGAGGATCACCCGGTGCCCGGTAATCTTTGTAGGAAGATAGGGGTTCACCTGCGTATGGTGTTAGATCAAATCTGAATTCGAATACTCCATCAGGTGGAAATGGCGGGAGATCGCTTTCACCTAATTGTGGATCAATTCCGTTGGTTGCTGTTAAATCCAATCCAACTGCCAGTTGGATTGTCGCTGAACCGTCTGAGGCTGACATTGGAATGTCTACAACTGCCTGTCCCAAGACAATTGCAGCACTCAATAGCACAAAGCAAATAACTGTATATAGTTTGCGCATAACAAAAACTTTCTTTTAATTAATGATAAATTATTAAGAGCCCTGCAATAAATTTATTACAGGGCTCTGTAAAATAATAAATTTATTTCAGAAGAATCATCTTCTTTGATTGTACAAATTCTCCTGCTTTCATCCTGTATATATACGTTCCCGAACTCATCTTTACTCCTGAATCATTCATTCCGTCCCACTGTACCGAGTATGTTCCTCTCTGTACCTGTCCTGTAAACAGTGTTCTTACTTCCTGTCCAAGCATATTGTATACTGTTACTGTTACATTGCTTGTCTGCGGTACCTGGAATTTTACTGTTGTTGTGGGGTTGAATGGATTCGGGTAGTTCTGGAACAGGACATAATCCAATGGTAATGGCGGTGCACTTCCATTGATTATCTCTACCTGGATATTCTGTACCTTGTTCCTGTTCATATCTACCAGTATGATCTTCTCTACAGTTATATCATTCGGACTAGTAATCCTGAACGGCATATCTGCAAGGAAGTGCTGTCCTGCTTCGATATATTTGTTGGCAAGACGGTCATACATCAGGGTTCTGAGCAGGTTGTTTACTTTCATATAAAAACCCTGACCAAGATCTGTATTTATTACAAGGTTATTAAGATCATTGCTTATATTGCCGAATTCTATCTGCGCTCCTCTTATATCTACTTTCGAATCCAGGAATGCTGATATTCCTTCTGTGTTGATATAAAGAGTAACCTTGGCATCTGCATCTCCGCTGATTTTCGGCATTGCAACATAGCTGCAGGAACCAACTGGTTGACCATTTGGATACTGACCGGTTAGTATTATGTTCTGAATTACTGAAAGATCCTGAACGTTGACAACACCGTCCGGTGTTGGAGCCGGATCCCCGGATACCCAGGGTGCAATGTCTGCTCTTGTGAAGAAATCTCCTGTCAGTGAGTCTCTGCCAACGATATGGTCAACAACCATAATCAGGTCAAGTATATCTACGCATCCATCTCCATTTACATCACCGTAGCCACCGCCCGCTGCATCAACATACACGGTAAGTAAATCACGGGATGGTGTTACTGCAATCGGGTTTCCTTCAATTGAACTTCCTTCAGCATTGAAGATTCTGAATGTTGATTTCTGTTCAGTTATTGTTGGAGGGAGCTTAGCTACTTTGTAATTAACTGTGAACAAGCCTGGGTAATTTCCCATAGCTAAATCACCGGTATTATTAATATTATAAAGTAAAACATATATTGTATCTTCTGAAGCTCCGTTTGCGTGAATTGTTCCTCTTCTTACGTTTGTCTCCAATATCCAATTAGAACCTGATATTGCAGCACCTTTTTGAATACTCTGATAGGTAAGAAGAATATCGTCATCTGTTTCCATATTTGTCAATAATCTGAATTGAAGTGCGTGTAAATCACCATCGGTGCTCAACAAGTCCAGATTATTCGAATAAGAAGCGTTTTCATATCTGTGAACTGATATAGAATCGAATACTAAACCGTATACTGCCGGTGGAATATATCCATTACCTGATAAACCAACATTATGAGGTCCGCCTGCATTATCATCAAATACTAATGTGCCGGTATAATTTCCAACAGCCGGAGGAGTAAATGTTACTGTGAATATTTGGCTTCCTCCTGAGGGTATATTAGCTGATGTTGGATTAACAACAAATTCCGGGGCAGCAATGGTTGCACTCGAAATTATTAATGGATCGAGTACTCCATCATTATATACAGTTACTGTTAAATTATTTGATGAAAGTGGGGGCTTATTACCAAAATTCAAACTGGTTGGAACTACTCTGAAAATTGGTTCCGGACCAACTCCCGTACCTGTAACGTGAAACAGAAATGGTGAACCTGCAGCATTATGATCAAATACTAAATCTGCTTGCTGAGCACCTGCCGTTGTTGGTGCGAATGTTATAGTAACATCTACCGGTGCACCACCTTCAGCTATTGTAATAGGAAATGGACCAGTGACGCTGAAAGCACCTACTGCTGCCGGTTGCTGTACTGTTAAATCTCCTGTACCCGTGTTACTAATACTTGCTGTAGTATTAGCAGACGAGCCGGTAAATACATCACCAAAAGCATAGGATGTTGGATCAATTGCAAATACGGGTGCTGGCCCGACTGGTCCTACATTATCATATCCCATAGTAACATAAAAATCACTCAGGTTAGCTCCTGCTCCGGTTATTGTTAATGTACCGGTACCGGTTAGTGGTCCGGAAGTATATATTACACCACCGAACTGGTCCGACACAGTCATTGTAGCACCGGTTACAAGATCATACGTCAGATCTACAGCGGTTCCTGCTACGGCTCTCTGAATGTGTAAATTATGTTGAACTGTACCTGTATATGGAAATGCAGGGGCATTTCTGTAATCCAACAACACTCCATTATTGCTTCCGCATGACGCGGGTAACTTAAACCTGATATCGAAAACACCATCCGGTGGCAGTGGCGGAAGCTCTGCTTCACCAAGTGCAGGATCAATACAGTCGGTTGCCGTTAAATCCAATCCGACTGCCATTGAGATTGTGGCGGTGCCATCGGATCCGGTTAGCGGATTATTTACTGCTGCCTGTCCGTAGATTATTGCCACACTCAACAATACTAATGAAAGAATTGAAAACAGTTTGCGCATAATGTACCTCTATGCTTAGTTAGTTAATAAGTGAAACCTTCGGGGTTAAAGAACCATCTGATAAATGCTAACCTCGAAGGTCTGGTTAGATTATTTAGTTTAGAACATTCAAAGAACAAATCTTTAACGATATTATCGGGTAACCCTGCCTGCCTGCCTTAAAAAGGCAGACAGCAGGTAAACCCGAAGGTTACTAATCATTATTTAAGCAGCATCATCTTCTTTATTGAAACGAATTTCTCCGTTCTTAATTCATAGATATACATACCCGATGCATAATTCTTTGCATTCCACTGGTATTGGTATTTGCCCGCGAGCATTTCTCCGTTTATTAATTCTGCTACTTTTTGTCCAAGCACATTGTAAATTGAAATTGTTGCATTCTTTACATTCTCAGGAAGCGAGAACTCTATGGTTGTGCTCGGGTTGAACGGGTTCGGATAGTTCTGCTCTAATGCATATTTATCAGGTATTAGCTGTCCTGATACCATCAGCTTGTTTACATTCGGATTACTGATAGTTATCTCTTTACCTTTTTTAACATTTACATTTATCTCTTTACCCGTTACATCCTGAATTCTGATGTCCATTCCATCTGCTTTTACCTTTACGGGGTATTTTACTCCGCTCATATCGATTGTCTGGAAGCCGCTGTTAATATCTTCAGCTATCCTTCCGCTGTTGTACCTTACATCAAATACTCCGGCAGGTGGTAATGGTGGTAGTTCATACTTGTTCAGATCTACCTGCCCTTTTACTGCATACAGTGTGTAGCTGCTTCCTGTTGCATCTGTTACTGTTATCTTTCCCCAATCATCCTTGAAGTAATTTGCTACACTATTATTACTCTTTGCTAACGCACTTGGTACATTAATCTGGCAGTTTGACAGGACTTTTACCCAGTATCCATATCCGGGATCTATTGAAGTTGCTGCCGCATAGCCTGAACCCGGCACGAATTTATAAATAGGATAAACTATCTGTCCGGCGGGTGTGGTTGTTAATGCAGTCGGATCTACAGCATTCTCAAACCCTCCGAACATATTCCATCCTGTTGTGGCACTGATTGGATCGTGGGTTACTATTGTTATTGCAGGATAGCTATATGTTTCAGTGACTGAGTTTTTCAGCCAGTAACCTTCTCCTGTTGCCGTGGTTGTTATACCACTGTAACCGGAACCAGGGACGAACTTATATACTGTACCTGTAAGATCTGCCCACCAGTTACTTACATCCATTCCATCAGGATTTGTTCCAGGTACTGAGGTCATATTCCAGCCGTCGGAAACATCTACTGATAACGGGAAGGTAAGGCCTCCACCGGTTAAATATGTAACTTCAAGATAAGGTGGATTTGCTTCAAACCATCCATCCGCACTGAAGGCATAAGGAAGGGTTGAAGTCTCATATTCATAGAAACTTACTGCAAACCATCCGTTAGCTATACTTGCGATCAGATCATCGTTAGCAGTGCCACCAAGTACAACGCTGTTCCATCCTACAAGCGGACAACTAGCAAAAGAGGTGTATAAAGTACCACCTGTTATAGCAGAATATAAGGTTGCAGGATCTGCAGTTACCGGATCAATCGGTAATGCATTGATATCAAAATAGGGACAATTTGTAGTATTGATATACCAGTTCACCGATACTGATTGTATCGTTGCATCTGGAGGTATAGAAAGAGAGGAAACATCAAATTTAGCCCAGGCATCTTCACCACCACCGGAAGCTATATTCATTATACTAACCTGGGTTTTTGCAGCAGCTGTAGTGGTACCTGTCCAATAATCTGCAGACTGTGGGTACAGATCAACTGTAACAAGATTTGGATTAACTACATTGGCAATAACCGGTCCTGCTGGAACCGATTCACCTTCTGCATACTGTGCAGTTACAGTATAACTGTAAGTATCATAAGCTAATCCATTATCATTGTAGAATAAATCTGTTACACCTGTGGCAATTGATGCATTATCACGATATACATTATAGCCTGTCAGAGTAGCATCAATACCTCTACTAACAAATTGTTTTGGAAATCTGGATTTTCTGGCTGTTAAACTAGCCTTATTATTAATTTTAACAGATTGTAATTTTTCCCTGTTTATTGCAGTTTTCATACTGCGGTTATTATTACTCTGAACATTCAGGGATTTTTTATTCTTCTCCGCAGAATTGAGAACTATTGGTTTACCGTTTGCAATTGGACCGGCATTATATACTAATCCCGCAATATTCCAATTGAAGGTAAGTGTAGGTGATAGATCACTAAGCGGTGCCCAACCACCTAAGTAAGTCCACTGACCATCCGGATAAACCATTGGTCCGCCATCACAACCTGCAGGAAAGGTTGAACCAGTGTGTGTTACTTCATAACCAATCCATATATCGTTACCTGAGAGAGTAATTGGTGTAGATAAAGTAACAAGGTTCCAACTGTATGCAACGATAGATGAAGTTACATCGTCTGAATATAGAAGAGTACCCGGCGATGTTGGAGTTCCCTGATCATAGATTTTCAGAGTAACATTATCAGGCGGATCATTAATAAATATCTCTACTTCTCTTAATTCTTTACCAGTCAATGAATTCACAAGGCTATGATCGAATCTTGCGGATACTTCAAATGTACCTCCACCAACGCCAATTGCATTTCCGGCATTTCCGTTATCCCATCTTAGTACATTATCCGGAGGTGCCTGCCATGTCAAATGTACATCCTGGTCTGTAACTGCAGCCTGCAGGTTCGTAGGAGGAATGAGATTTCCATTCAGGCAAAAATCCTGAGTGGTTGTTCCGCCTATTGTAACCACAACACCTGTTGCGGTTGAATCAGCATAACCTAATCTGCTGACAGTTACATCATAAGTCCCGGCTGGTAAGGTCGGGAATTCATAAAATCCTGAAGCATTGGTTGTGGTATTGTATGTACCTGCATTAACTGATGCTCCTTCCAATGGATCAAAAGAGGAACAATCTGTAACTGTTCCGCTAAGTACACCGGTTTGAGCAACTTCGATATCTATATCATCAATGGAAGCTGGCGGTTGTGTTCCGAGACTTCCATCATTTCTCCAGCTAAATACCAGGCGCTGTGTAGTTCCGTCTACAGATTCCGGTATTTGTATGGTTGCCATTGTGTCGGTAGCTTGCAGGTTATAATAGGTTTCTCCCAGTTGACCGCTCGCTAATTGTACACCTTCAACAGGTAAAACAGAAGGATCTACAAGATAAACCCTGAGATAATCGAAACTGGATTCACCCTGGCCCTTCCACCAGAACGTTAATGTATAACCGCCTCCCATACTTCCTGTAAATGTTATATCTCTGAACAAATGGACAACGCTGGAAGAAGCATTGTTATAGTAATTAGTTACACCTCCATCATTTGAGATATAAGCAGAGTAGCTGCCTGAATGAGGACCGGCAGCAGTTCCTGTAACCCATTGGTTTGTTTGAGCTCCGTTTACAACCAGCCAGTTATCAAAACCGGATTCGAATCCTTCAGTGTAAGGTATCGTAGCTGGTGGAGGTGGAACTATAACACTAACCGGACCTGCGGGATCCGATTCACCTTCCGTATAATCTGAGGTTACTGTGTAACTATAAAAACCATAAGCCAATGAGGGATCATTGTAGAACGTATTTGTTACATCTGCGGCTATTGATGATGCATCACGATAAACATTGTAACCAATTAATGTTGCATCTATACCTCTGTTACCGCCCGTTAATTGTTGAGTTATGGTATTATTATTTATAAATCTAGAAAAGGTCTGCTCAGAACTATAAGCAATACTAAACTTTCCTAAATCACTTACTTTAAACTTTCTTTCTATTTCATTGCCGGACTTCTGCATATTGGATGAATTGTGAGCTAATATTTTGCTACGTTCCATACCATTTGGTCCGGGAGTAGTAATATAACCGGCAATATTCCAGTTGCCATATCCTGAGTGCATCCAGTCAGGACTTATATATAGCCAGTCACCATTAGGATCAGCCGGGCCAGCATCGCAACCGGCAGGATATTCACCTGCAGCGTGTGTTACTTCATAGCTTATCCAGAGATCATTTCCATTAATAGCTACCGGTGTGGCTAATGTAATATCATTAAAGCTTGTACCAACAATTTGTGAAGTTACATCTTCCGAATACAAAAGTGTACCCGGTAGAGATGCAGTTCCCTGATCGTAAATCTTTATAACACAGCTGCTGGGTACGGTATTAATATACATTTCAACTTCTGTTAAATCTTTACCGACAAATGGCATCATCATGCTTGAAGGAAATCTTGCAGCAGCTTCAAATGTACCGCCTGAAGTAAGACCAATTGAATTTGAATTAACTCCATTGTCCCATCTTATAAACTGATCGGCTCCGGGAGCCAGCCAGCTTAAATCAACATCCTGTCCGCTAACAGAAGCCTGCAGGTTTGTAGGAGGATAAAGACCGGGTGCCGGGGCTACATCAACTGTGATATCATCAACAGTGATATAATATTCATCTTGAAGACTATACCCATGCCATCCGATATAATAATTCCCGGATGTTGTTGGTGTGAAATTTCCGGAACCTTCAGTATAAGAACCTAATAGGAATCCCTCATTGTCAAAAATCTGACCACCGGTCATTCCACTTGAATTAGGTGCATCACCCCACTTAACTTCAAGATTCTCCGGGAAAGATGAACTGTTATGGTACTGGAATGTAACCTGGTAAGTTGTACCGCCGGTAAGAGAAATCGGTGGTGAGAAAAACCAGTCATCCATTGCCAGACTACCATTGTACCCAATGTACATTGAATTTGGGGGAGAATTTGAATACGATGTAGATGTATGCCATACAACGCCATCTCCATTAGTATTCTCTACGGACCAGCCATATGGAAGAGCCGGTGTTGTTACTCCATCAAAATTTTCTGCATAAGGAATAGTAACTGTTGGATCTGGTCCTGTTGTAAACGACCAGATTGGATTACCAATTGCATCTCCTGCTCCATTATATGGTATTATCTGCCAGTAATATGTTGTACTGTAACTTAATAAAGCCGGAGTATAAGTTGTTACATTTCCAAGGTCTGTGTTATTCTCTATGTTAGTAGGCGGATTGTCGGTTCCAAAATTAATTTTGTAACCTGTTGGCGCAATACCACCGCCCGCAATCCAGTTTAATGATGCAGTGGTTAAAATGCCTGTTCCGGCATCAGGAGGTGAAACTAAAACTGCAGGATCGGGCGTTGGATCTGGTTCATAAACTTGAACGTTATCAAGTATCCAATAATATGACCAGTCACCTGTCCAGCGGAATCTTACCTGTGCATTTGATACACCGGCAGCTACTGAAGAGATATCAATTGATTGATGAGCCGGATTTGTTGAAGTCGTTGTCGAACTATATACATCCATTACCCAGGCTGAACCATCAAACACATCTACATGCGCTCCCCCACCAGCAGCAGCATAAAAATATTCATCCCAATCTACAAAAACGCTCGTGGATGCAGATGCATCAAATGATGGTGATTCCAGTGCAACATCCTCTGGATTACCATCATTTCCCAACCAATCGCTGTCGAATATGGCAGCTGGACTAGTGATAGGTGCATTAAGTGTTTGATCTCCTGGATTATCAAAATGCCAAAGATCATAATTTGGATCAGTCGCGATCGTATTCTGTGCCCATCCAGCAGGAGGTGCGACACCGAATAGTTGTCCCCAGGAAGTACCGACTCTTATTCCATCAACCGTATAATTCTGTGTTGCATTATATTGTCTTAAATATATTCCACTAATGCTGGTTTGTCCGCTTGCAGAAATAGTAACTTCTGCAGCTCCGGCAGCAGCTTCAGTATACGGAATTTCCGCTGGTACTACCCAAAGGCTTGCATTACCCGTAGTGGATACTTCATATTTAACTATTACCAGATAGGTAGTTCCAGGATCAAAATCGGTCGTACCATAAGTACCAGTACTGGTATTTGAAAGACCAAAATTTATTTTCCCTGCCGTTGCAGATGGCTGTACAAAAAGTCTTGCCACAAAGGTGGACGTTCCCGTACCCAGATGCATAAAATAACCGGCAACAGGAGTTGTTACATTTACGAGTGCAGAATAATAAATATATCCTGATGTTATCGCTGTAAATTGCCTATTATCATCCTCGCCGTTATTGTCGAGTCCTGCAGCATTTCCAATACCACTTCCGGGATAATTTGTATAAGTTAAACCGGTTGTGGTTGCAATTGCTTCCGTCCCTCCACCACTAGTTACCGACCAACCGTTATCGGTTAAAAGTCCGGTAAAATCAAAATTATCCACTAATAATGGTGTTGTGCTTGAAAAATCTTCGTTTATATAAGTGGTAGCATTCGGAGAAAGAACTTTTTTCTGATAATAAGGTGCTTTCTTCTGAATACTTTGAAGATAATCACTAATGATTGTTTTGTCTTGTTTTGTTGGATGGTTAAGTTGACCTGTTTTGTAAGCCTTTACCAGTTGTTCCACATTGCTTTGTGCATTAATATTCTGAGGAATTACCAGCAGCGCAATGAGTGTAACAACAGGTATTAACTTAAGTAAGTTTCTAAACATAGTACCTCCATAAAATGATATCGAACTGTTAAATATTTTGAAAGTATAATTAACGCTTTACAGTTTGCCCTGCCTGTAAAGCGGTTAGCAAGGGAAAATGAGTGGATGCCTCACTTCCCTGATGAACATTATAAATGCGCTTAGATAAATTACCGGTAGTAAATGGTATTGATATGCTAATGAGATAAGAAAAACTTTTTTAAATGAAGACAGTATATAAACAGATACCATATATTTCCTTATTATATGCCGATTAATTACACTTGAATGCAAGCATGTCGGTATATCAACATTAACTGATATATACAGAACAAAGCCGGTTCTTTTTATTAGCCTAATTTTATGAATCAAAGGCTTTAAGTGTCGAACCTAATTTATAAGCCCACCCTCAAACTGCTTAGGTGTTAACTGCTATCATCAATACTTGCCAAACAGCAATTACACTTAAGAGTTTTTTATAAAAAGTATTATTGACACACTCAGTACCGGAAATAATAAACTCATAAAACGAAAATAGACGACACGTTCAGTTTTTTTTACGCCTGTAATTTTAAGGGTTAAAATCAGAGCGTAAATGGTCTATTGATTGAGGACAGCATTTAGAAGACTGTAAATCAATGATTTGCGTAACTAAAAAATTTCTGAATCTAATTAAATTTTTTCGACTCCCTCACGGATCCAAGATGACTACTTAATATCTCCACCCAAATACACAAATCAATCGCTGTAAGATTTATACTGTGATGAGGACAACATTAACAAAAATTAATCTAACTGTCAAAATTTTTTCATTAAATTTATTTTAATTTTTTGATACTGTATTAAAAAAGGATTTCATAATGGGTTAAGATTTGACTTTAACTAATTTTTTTTAACTATAGTAAAAATAAATAGTAACCTGATTCCAGTCCGCCATTTGATACTTTAAACTGTTGCATATCTGTACATTTTTTTTCGAAAAAAAAATTAAAATATTTTTTTATTTTTATCCCCGGCACTAGTTAAATGTGTAAGTATATTCAAGACTCATTTTCAATTATAACAGTTATACTTGCACTTTAACCCGGGCTAATTCATTAATTACTTATTGTCAACTAACAACTATTTGTCTTAGCACAATTCAATTAGATAATATAAAAGAGGGTTTTGAGAAGTGTTTTAACCAAGAATTTTTTAAAAGTTACTATATTAAAGATGTTCAGAATACAATGAACATAAAATTTTCGTTGCTCCGGATTTATAATTAATTAACTTTATTATTCCCCATGGAAATTAATTCGCTAAATTAATTCGCTTTTGATAAGGCAGCATTTAATTGAATCACACCGTTTGAATCGGATTTTACCCAATAACCTTTACCGCCTTTTAAGGTATCAGATATTACATAAGATGAATTATAGCCGTAAAATGGTGAGGTTAAAATGTTTGGGGGGATTGTCACTATTTCATTTGTGGGAACATTAAAGTCAAAGGTTCCAATTAAATTCCAGCCTGGATGGATGGGGATATCATCGTTGGTAACTGTTGTACCTGTTATTGTAACGCTTTGAGCACTATTAAACTTAGCCCAATAGCCCACACCGTTTTCCAGGGTATTTACCTCTATATATGAGTTATCGAATTTATAAAATGGTGATATGGCTGTTGGAAATAGTTCCGACGAAGTCATATCCGGACTTAATAACGGTACCGAAAGCAAGTCCCATCCGTTATTAAGATTAATTGTAAACTGGGTATTAACCGCTTCAAAGCTTAATGTTACTTCTACAGGCAGATGATCCGAAGAATAATGGAGGGCATTTGCAACCACCTGTCCGACGGCAAGATTCGGAGGTTGATTTATTGAATCATTATAATGGAGTCCGTCATTTCCATAAGGAATATAAGAATCATTTACATAATGAATGCCGCCGCTATTTATTATGCTTTGAGACATAAGAATTAAATCGAACCTATCATCAAGCCCGCCGTTTGCACCGCCGCCGAATTGTCTTGTTCTTGTACTTTGTGTATGGTAAGGTGCATAAGCAGCATTATTCCAGGTACCTGGCATATTAAATAAATCCACAAAGTACCCGGGATTCGACTGATCTAACAAAGCTGCATAAGCCGGTTCTGTGGAACCATATAAATTGAAATCACCCATTACCATGTAAAATGACTCCGGAGGAAGAGTGTAAGTTACATTTCTTAAGACATTAACTTCTGCCAATCTTTGCTGCTCATTTCCCGAGCCTGAGCTTGCTTTCAAATGAACAGAGTAGATTCGTACAGTATCTCCTGTAGTATTTTCTACAAGTTTGAATTCAGAAATATTACGAAGATCTGTTGCAATTGGTGTATTGCTTATGAAAGTAAAAGAATCTGTCTTGTAAAATATTTCATTATCTGTGTCTGGTCCATCTATAAAAGTTCCCGCGGCATAACCCGAATAATTGGGCAGCAGCACATTGTTAAGGAAACCATTGACTCCTGCAAGAGATGTCATTTCCTGGCAAACTAAAATATCAGGCAGTACAGCAGCTATTGTAGTTCTGAAATAGGGATTGCGGATAGTTGTATCGTTACCCGGATAATTGAGTAGATTGTAATTCATTATTGTGCGCTGGGTTTGAGCGTACAGCAAACCCGATATAAGCAGTAAAAAAAGACACAAATGCTTTTTCATAAATATAATTTTGTTTGTAAAATATGCCGGCTAACCTAATTAAACCGGAAGCCCTTAGAAATGAAATACCGAAATGAAATTATGACCGGTGCAAAACTAATAAAAGTTTTTGAGGAAATGAAAAGTTGGGTAATGTTATTATTTCATAAATGGTTCTATAATCGTATTCAGCAAATTCCATTTATCGTTAATTTTCACTATTCTTTTCTTGCAGCCTACTTTCGGCCGTATTTCACTTATTATTAAAATCTTTTAGAAAACCAAAATCTGCGTGCCTTAATGTCATCCATCTGGTATTATCTTTTTTCAATTTATCAGTAGTCAGTAGTACCTGATTTTCTATATTTATCATCCCGAACTTGCCTTTACTGGTAGTAAGGCGACAGGTAGATTCAAAATGACCGGTATTAAACTATTTAGACAATTTTAAATTAGGACGCTACAACAGTTGGCAGGAAAGAAAATTTATAATAAGTACGGGAGAATTGTAAGCTCAAATTAATAGAGCCCTGCTATAAACAACAGGGCTCATTTTATGGAGGAGGGAATTTACTTCAGGAGAAGCATTTTCTTTATGAAAACATATTTTTCAGTAAACCTGAAGGTTTGTAAATCATGGTTAATATTTATTTAAGGATTATAATTTCCTTCAAGAACAAACAGAACCTTCGGGTTTACCTGCCGCCTGCTTAAACAGCAGGCAGGCAGGGTTACCCGATAATATTGCAACCTCAAAGGTTGTTAAACCAAACATTACTTAAGCAGCATCATCTTCTTTATTGAAACGAATTTCTCTGTCCTTAATTCATAGATATACATACCCGATGCATAATTCTTTGCATCCCACTGGTATTGGTATTTACCTGCTATTAAGGAAGTATTAATAAGTTCTGCTACTTTTTGTCCCAAAATATTGTAGATCGATAATTTTATGTTCTTCACATTTTCAGGTAGTGAGAACTCAATAGTAGTGCTCGGGTTAAATGGATTCGGATAATTTTGCTCCAATGCATATTTATCTGGAATAAGCTGCCCGGATACCATTAGTTTATCTATATTTGCATTACTTATGGTGATCTCTTCGCCTGCTTTTATATTAGTATTTATCTCTTTCCCTGTTATATCCTGAAGCCTTATATCCATATTCTCTGCTTTTACCTTAACGGGATAAACAACACCGCTCATGGCGATTGTCCGGAAGTCATTGTTTATGTCTTCCGCTACTCTACCGCTGTTATACCTAACGTCAAACACTCCTGCAGGTGGTGATGGTGGTAGCTCGTACTGGTCAAGATCTACTCCTGCTCCGCCATTAGGCGAGTCTCCTTTAACTGCATAAAGTGTATAACTGCTTCCCGTTGCATCCGTAAGTACTATCTTACCCCAATCATCTTTAAAGAAGTCTGCAGTCTTTGCATTACTACGTGCAAATACATCAGGAACAGTGATCTGGCAAGCTGATAATACTTTTACCCAGTATCCATATCCGGGAACAATTTGGGGTGCCGTTTGATATCCCTGACCGGGTACGAACTTGTATATTGGATATACTATCTGTCCTGAAGGAGTTGTGGTCAATGATGTTGCATCTATTGTACCCTCGTATCCTCCAAACATATTCCATTTTGCTGCAACACTAATTGGATTGTGAGGTACTATCTGAATTCCTCCGGCAGGCCATTCATCTCCCGTGTTGTATACATTGTTACCTACATTTTTCATCCAGTAACCTTCTCCCGATGTTGTGGTTGTCACAGGATTATAACCGGAACCAGGGACAAACTTATACACATTACCGGTATGACCTGACCACCATGTGTTCACTCCCTGACCATCCGGATTTATTCCAGGTACTGAGACCATATTCCAGCCATTTTGTATGGATACCGATAACTGAAACGTGTTTGTGACACTTAAGTTCTCGGTTAATACTTGTGTTGCATTTGCAACATCACCTAATCCCGAGGCAACAACTAATTTCCATATATTACCGCTGTTAACACTTCCCAATGAAGCCCCCAGCACCGGAATAGGAACGTCAGCATGCTGTGTCCAGGTATCATTAGAAGGTTTATAAGAATAGGTCGGACTTGGGTCCGCGGGTATCCAGTCTGCAGTTGGACTTCCTGCAGCAACAATGATTTGATCAGATCCCCAGGGAGCCGCATCGAAGCGGTACATATTTCCCGGAGGATAACTTGATGCTTCGATAGATGAATGTGACTTATTGCTGCTGATAGTTTTGGGCTTCAATATCTCAGTTATCTTGCCATGATATTCTGAATGAATAGTTTTACTAATTCCCGGGAATGGCTTAGCCATTGTAGTCCAGGTAATTAATAATGGATTACCTGCATCTATTGTACCGACATAAACACTGCTGGAAATATCAATATCATCAGCACCTGCAGCATAAACAAGAGTGTTTCCTAGTACTGTAAATGCACCGCCAAATTTTGATCCCGGCATTGAAGTAGCCGCTGTCCATGTATTGGCAGATACATCATAAACATAAACACTTGACAGAACTGTAGATACTCCATCATAACCGCCGGCAAGATATATGTAGTTATTATTATAACCTACAGCTTTACCCCAGCCTATGGTTGATGGAAGCGCCGTAACAGTAGTCCACGTATCTAAACCAATATCATATTTATAGACTGTAGTCTGATATACACTTGACATATCAGAACCACCGATTGCATATATGAAATTACCAACAGCAGCAGTAGCAAGCACTCTTCTGCCCGATGGTAAAGATGCAATTGGAGTCCAGGTATCAGTAGCAACATTATATTTGTAGCATTCGGTCCCAAGACCGGAAGTTGTATTACCGCCGATACTATACAGGAATCCGTTTACTGCAACACCGCTTCCGAGATACGTTGTAGTCGGATAATTACTGCCGCTTGTATATAAACCAGCATATACTCCGACATTTTTATAAAGGGTGTCATTTGATGCGTCCTGATCTGAGCCCAGCTGGGTAAATACTTTAACTACGTATTGACCTAATGCAGGATTCCAGTTATCAAATGTAACCTGCTGGGTAGCTCCGGGGGCAAGATTTGTTACTGCCTTGGTTGAAGTGTAGCCGCCGGTTATATTCATCTGAACGTTGAATGAATTAGTGTTTATTCCGAAGTTTTTAACAGTCGCTTGAGGAGCAAAAGATCCCGGAACAATACTGGGATTTATGTCAATTGAGAATGTTCCAACATCATTCGGAAGAGGAAGTGTAACGGCAACATCATCAATGTAGTAGTTATCATACTGGTAATGATCACCGTCAATAACCCATGCAACATAAGTTATAGAGCCTACGTTGTTTGCAATAGTTGTATTTACAGTTTCAGGACCTATATTACCTCCGCCGGATGCGAAGCTGTAGGCTTCATCTGCCCAGGTAGAAGCATCTGCACTTGATTGTATTTTAACTGTTATACCGGGTCCGTAATCATCAAAGAATTGTTTAAATGCTAATTTTAAGCTGGCCATACCGGTAGTATTAATCGGACCAACAATCAATCTTGTTGCACCAATTAAACTACTATAAAGAGAATGCATTTCATTCGGTGTGCCGCCGGCATTCGAAGTAGCGGACACTGACCACTCAGTACCTTGCTGAACCCATCCGGGCGGGAATGTAGAAGCATCAAAGCTTTGAGTATACGGTACACTAAGCGGATTAATCTGGGTTGTAAAAGTAAGTGGTCCTGCCCAGGAGCTGTAGCTGCCGCTTCCGCAATTTTGCCTTACATATACATCATAAGAAGTATACGCTGAAAGACCTGTAATTGTATATGGATTAGTAGTAACAGTATTTATAACTGTTCCGGTTCCGGCAGGGTGTCCCGGTGTTCCATAGTCAATATCGACAGTAGTTGCATCAGACCAGCCTATATTTGCAGTAACATTAGTAATACCTGTTACGGTTAATCCGGTAGGCATCGGACAGGCTGGTGTCGGCTCAAATCTGAAATCATCGAAACTTAAATACCATGGGGTCGATGTTGAAGATGTACTCTTTACACCAAAATAATATGTTCCTGAGGATGCAGGTGTAAATGTATATGTAAATAAGGTATAGGTACTGTTGTCGCAAACGATTCCTGAAGCAAGAATATTAGTCATACCTGCCCCGCTTTGATCAGCTCCGTAAGCAACATCCATTAAAAAGTCAACAGGAGTCGTTACAACTTTATTCATCATCCAGAATGAAAAGTCGTATGATGTTCCGGCGTTCAAACTAAAACCGGGTGTAAATATCCATGTCGTATTACTATAATTTGTGTAGATAAAAGTCGTTCCTGTATGCGGACCATAGTATGTACCTGTAGTGTTTGAAGAAGTCGGACCGCTTGTACCTACAACGTTCTCATAGCCCCAGCATTCCGGAAGAATTTTTGATCCTACTGTAGTCAGTCCCTCAAATCCTTCAGTCCATGGGAAAGAAGTTATTTCTCCGCAAGGTGTGGTTGCATTAGCAGTAACACCTGAGGAATATAAAGAACCGTTGTATGAGAATAGTTTATAATAATAAAGAGTTGTAGGTGTCAATCCCGTATGGTGTAATGGTGAGGTTAATCCATTATATAATAATGTCCCTCCTGCAAACGGCTGTCCTGGTGTCGGAGGTGCACCGGTTGGAGTTGTAAAATTACCATCCAGGTTGAATACTATAACCACATTATTATTGTTACCGTTAGGTGTGAATTCAACATCAATCTGTGAGCTGCTTATTGCTGCAGCACTTACATTTGAGGGGTCTACAACTGCTGGCGGAATATAAATATATTCATCTGCACCAATATCAGGTGTAGAAACATTTCTTACGTCACCGTCAAAATCATTCAGAACCGCAGCGAGATATTGAGCCTGACCATCTACAATATTATACCCGGTATTTATGTGCAAATTAGTATTGCTCATAAACTTCGGATCTGCTGAAATACTATTTGCATCTTTACCTGTTGCAGTCTGCCATGCAGCAAGTGTCTGTTGAGCACTGCCGAGGTATCCTACATAACCATTTGTCGGACTGGCTGGGAAATAATCGTTATGATTGATATCAGTAAAAACAGTATTAGCGGAACCTGAGTAAATGCAATAATTTGAATTTACAGTATTATCATTCTGGAAAATATTATTGCGGATATCAAGCGAAGAAGATGCTGATACTGAGGAAGTTAAATACATGCACATTGACGAACCAGCAGTCGGGTTCGTATATAAATATACGCTATTGTAATAAATATTATATCCACCGCCGCTGTTAAGAAAGATACCAATACCGTTTTCATAGAGAATGCTGGCATAGCCGTAAGACATAATATCGTAAATCATATTGTTGGATACTTCAATATTACTTGCAGTAAGGGTTGAGGAAAGAGCAATGCCCCATGCGCCATATCCACCGGAATAGGTATTGTACAAATGATAAATTAAATTCTTTTGTACTTTAATCCCGCTTGATGCGCCTCCGACATAAATACCTGTGAGTGCATCACCGGAAGATGTACTTGTAAAATCGTGTATCGTATTGTTTGATACTGTGATATTTGCATTGGTAACTGCAGGCGTTACTGTTATACCATATGGGTAGTAACTTGTACTTGTATTCAAATTTGCTACTGTATTATTTGATACAGTGCTATTTACAGTTCCGGATGCAAGCCAGATTCCATACCTGTAGGCTGAATAACTTGTGTTAAAGTTTTCTATATCATTATTCGTCACAGTGGCACCATCTACACCCTGAACGTAAATACCGCGAAGTACGGCATTTGGATCAACAGTATTGATAGAATTTCCTGTAATATTCAATCCGCTTCCATTGCCTGCAGCAGCAATGGCATTGCAGTATAAAGCAAAATAAGCCAATTGAATACTGTTATTCTGAATAGTAATATTACTGAAATAACCGGAATTTCCGGGAGCTACTCCATCAGATACAATTACTGCAGTTGAAGTATTTACACCATTAATAATAGTACAGTTCTTTATTGAACAGCCCACAACTGGTGTCGTTCCTATTGAACCAATCACAATAACTTGTGGTGTGGTTGTACTTAAATTCTGAATGGTTAAGCTTCTGTCTGTTCCACCGGAATTTGAACCGTCAATATTAACATAGCTTGTTAATATCTTAATTATCTGTGAACTTGCAGAAGTGCCTTGAATTAATGATGTAACACCAGTGTTAGGTTTAATTGTAACTTTATTGGTTGCTGTTGGCAAGCTTACGTTATTTACATTTACAACAATCGGATATGTTTCACCGGTTGTGTAAGATGCATCGTTCAACAAGAAATTAACTGCAGCACTAACGCCGCGCAGGTTAAGATCTGCAACAGCTGCTGTGATTGTTGAATAAATTCCATCACTTCCAGCAGGATAATTGTATTGTGGATTGTATGCTTTTTTAACATACAGATCGCCTTCATAAGGTTTACCATTTTCCATCGGAACCCACGAAATCTTTTCAACCTGCATCAATTGTTTAACTGTCCCGGGATTTACTGATGCTTTAGTATCTTTTGATAATGGTTCCTTACCTTTTTCATATTTTTGTTCTACAACAGGGACAGGAACTTCAACTTCTTCCATTACCTTTGTAACGACTTTTTGGAAGTAAATATTTTTACCGGTGATCCGGTTGAAGTCAGTTAACCCAACTGTATAGTTTCCTGCAAGAGGGCCCTGCGTAACTATAAAGTACCAGTATGGACTTGTTGGAGGCGTCGAAGCAGTGGGTGGATTCGCTGTATAACCGCCGGCACCGGCAAAAGGATTTGCAATAACATTAGGAGTTGTTGCTCCATCCTGAGCAACTACATAGTAATAAACTGTGTCGCCGCCGGCAACACCGCTGCCGAATGAGAACTGGTAATTGCTTCCGCTAAGATAAGTAGAGGTTACACCGGTCCATGCACCGCTGTAATTCTTTTTCCAGTACAACCGCGGCAAACCGATCCCGGCAGTCGGGACTCCACTTGCTGCATCGCTAACAGATGCAGTTAGTGTTCTTGCCGAAGTTGAAGTTGTATTCAATAATGGCGTATAAGAAATTACCGGTGGTGTCAAATCCAGGATTAAGCCGTTAAATTCATCTGCTCCCACATCCGGTGTAGTAGCATTTCTTGTGTTGCCGTCAAAGTCATCTGTAATTGCAACCGGAGTGGTAACAGGTGTTCCGCCTTTTTCCGTCTGGGTTGGAATAGTGGTACTCATATGTAAATTATAAGGTGTGGTTGCAACATTTATAAAGGGAGGATTTTCAGTAAACGCAGCAGCGTCCCTTGGTGTAACCAGTGCCTTATAAGCAGCCAAAGTCTGATATGCTGTTGTTCCGTCATAGTATATTAAATTAGTTGCAGACGGGGTTCCGGCATAAAAGTCATTATTGTTTGATGCCGCAGCATAAGTTGTCAATGTGGTTGAACTTCTTCTGTATGAAACGGTTAATCCCGTTCCGGCTGCAGTTGAAATGTTGTCTACAATATTATTTCTTAAGTCAACTGTTGGAGTGGTGCTGGCATAAATTCCTGATGAGCCAAAATTAGTCCCTGTGCTGCTGGCATTAAGATATATTGTATTATAATATAAACCGATTGCTGTTCCACCGGAAACATATATGCCCGCTAAACCGGTTGTTGATGCCGATGAGGGAGCTTTAAGGTCGGAGATAAAATTGTTAAAGACATTATTGCTCGTTCCGGCAGAAATATAAAAACCGTATAATGTCTGTGAAGCATTATTTCCGGTAAGGTTATATACCTGGTTTTTATAACAATTTGTGGTGCCCGAAGCACCATCATAAAGTCCATAAAAAGTTGAACCGGAAGTAGTTATGTTGTATATATTATTACCGTAGAAGGTTCCATTTGTCCCGGTCGCATACATACAGTATACGGTTCCTCCGGCAGTAACATCGTGAATCGAATTATTATATATTTGATTAGATAAAGTTGAAAGAGCATATACGATATAAGCAGATCCTGTACCACCTGTCCAGTTAGCAAAGGTATTACCGTTGCAGACTCTGTTTTGAGAGGTGGTTGTATTACTGTAATATCCATATAAGCTTGTTGATCCGGCTACCGAAATGTTAGAGAAATTATTATTGGAGAAAGTCTCGGTACCGCTTGAAGGGGATCCAAGATTATAGTAGCAATACAGAGCACCACTGGCACCAGTTCTGCTGAATGTCCCGGTTACCTGATTTCCTGAAACCGTAACGTTTGGTGTCCCGCTGCTTGCATAAATCAGGTACATTGTTCCTGTTGAAGAAATTGTTCCTGAAGCAAAAGTATTGTTACTAAAGTTTTCAGAAGTACATGTGTTACCATTATATGAACCGTAGGTAGACGATGAAGCTGAAATATTTGCAAGTGTGTAAGCATTGTTGCTTCCAACAATATCACCCGTTACAGTGGAATAAAATATTCCATACAAAGTAGCTCCATGAGCAGCACCGCCGCCGCCTGCGTTATCAATTGTGTTATAAACTACAGATGTATTATTGACATAAATAAAATAAACACCATAAGTAGTGCTTGCATTTCCGCCGCCAAAATTCTGAATTATATTTCCGGCACCTGATTGACCGACGATTACATCACTGTCATAAAAACCGGTTGCGGAAGATCCTCTTACATAAATACCGGCGTGAACATTTTGTACCGTATTTCCGGTGATGACAATATTTGAGTTGATTCCGCTTGCGGTAGTTACCGTTACACCCGTAGCAGAAGATGTTGATGTAGTCCCGTTACCGATATAGATACCCATAACATAACCGCTGGTGCCTTTTGTCATTGTTATGACACAATTTTTAATTGTGACATACTGGCAGCCGTTGGTACCATCGGGTTTATGAGTCAGATATCCGTATTCAATTCCCTGGTCGGCAGCAGTTACATCAATACCGTTAAAAGTAATGTAATCTGTACCTTCAATACGAATGATAGCATCACCTGCACCGCCAATTGTCGATGTAGATAATGTACCTGCATCTGTTCTCGTTATTGACGGATTAGCACCCGCACCACTTTTTTGAAAAACAATTGCATTACCGGCTGTCCCGGTTGCAGTAATTGTTATAGGTGCGGTAATACTTTCAGTATATCCGGCAGTTACATTAAATGTAACACCGCCGGGCCCTACTCCCTGAGTATTCAGATCGGCGACGGCAGCGGATATTGTAGCATAATCACCGGGGATTGTTTTTGTTCCTGTAAGCTGTGCAAACGATAGCTGCGGAAACATAAACAGTGCAAGGAGGAAGGCGGTTGAGATAAACCTGAGTAAGTTTCGAGACATAGAACCTCCAAAATGAATTCGAATTGTTAATTAATTATTTATTTGAGTTTAAAGCTTTACAGTTGACGGGAATTTCAGATCCCTGTAAAGTTGATGGCAGGAAAGACTCGTTGATGAATTACTCCCTCAATATAATTTCTTTTTGGGGTATCAAAGATCAATTTGATTTTTGGGCAGGATAATCCTCTTGAATTAGGAACATCTGCTGTTAGATTCCTGAGATATGCCGACATATAGTACCTTTATTGAAAGCCGACAAAATAAAACGTTATTAAGAAAAACGGATTATCTATAAAGAGGAATGCGTATAAATAGATAACTTGCAAAAACTCAACTAAGAACTAAAGAACTTAACAGAGCACTAGTAAGTATCTATTGAACAGAGCCAGGAAAGAATGAAAAGAACATATCAGAACCTTTTTCCCTCACCGATATGCTTTTTTATAGAATCTCCACCTTAAATTTACAATCAATCTCTATAATTTTATTCAGCGTATGCAACCATAAATAAAAAAAAATTGATAGTCAATAAGCAAACACGTTAAAAGAATTCATTTTTCTAAATTGTATTATTAAGAGATTTTTTTGAGTTAATACTTAACTTTAACAATAATATTTAACTTCAATAATGATAAATGTTAACACCAATTTTTTCCCCTGTTAAATTCAGTATGTAGCATTACCATACATTTTGCTGTCAAAAATTTTTTTGAATAATAGTTTTACAACGCTCAAAATATATGTGCACTGATTATCTTTTCATCATGAAAAGGTTCTTAAATTTATTCACTTTTTATTTCCAAACTCTTGCTTCTATCAAATAAAAATTGCAAATTAAAACCTGTTTCTCTGACTGTGAGGGTGAAAATTTAGAGATTGGTTGCTGTATATTTCCGGAGTTTGCATGTCGGATACTCTCTTAAAACAGAAAAATGCTTTAGATTAGCTCAGGAGTAATTTTCTCGAACGTATAACATTGAAACGAATTTCTCATCATAATAAATAATATAAACCACATTATCGGTTTATAGATAAATTTTGATGGTATAATGATTGTGCTGTTTTGTAATGCACTATCACTTGATTTTTACGATTGGTGGGCACTCTTTTTCAATAAAAAATAAAAGCATGACTTATGCAAAAACTATTTTCAGTACTCTCTATCGTACTGCTGTATAATCTTTCTGTCTTCGGACAGACATTTGAAATTGCACCACCGAGCCTTAACTTTGGTTCCGTATCAATTGGATCGAATTCAATAATACAGGCAACAGTTAGCAATCCTGATACAGTCGATCTTATAATATCCGACATAACATCCTCAGATGGACAGTTCACATTTTTACCAAACACATTTCCTGTTACGATAACACCGGGAGGGAACCAGGTATTTGATGTTACATTTACACCTGCATCCCCGGTTCTTACAACAGCGAGTTTAACCTTTACACATAATGCTTCAGGCTCTCCAACAGTATATTCTGTGCAGGGAACAGGAGTTGAACCGAACTTTGCAATTTCTCCTCCAAGTCTGAACTTTGGTTCTGTGCCGGTTGGTTCTAATTCAATATTACAGGCAACAGTAAACAATACCGGAACCGATGATCTGGTCATATCTAATATTACTTCGTCTGACGGACAGTTTACTTTTTCACCAAATGCTTTTCCTGTTACGATAACACCGGGAGGGAACCAGGTATTTGATGTTACATTTACACCGACATCCCCGGTTCTTACAACAGCAAACTTAACATTTACACATAATGCTTCAGGCTCTCCAACTGTATATTCTGTGCAGGGAACAGGAGTTGAACCGAACTTTGCAATTTCTCCTCCAAGTCTGAACTTTGGTTCTGTGCCGGTTGGTTCTAATTCAATATTACAGGCAACAGTAAACAATACCGGAACCGATGATCTCGTCATATCTAATATTACTTCGTCTGACGGACAGTTTACTTTTTCACCTAACACATTTCCAATTACAATAGCACCGGGAGGCAACCAGGTATTTGATGTTACATTTACACCGACATCGCCGGTTCTTACAACAGCAAACTTAACATTTACACATAATGCTTCCGGCTCTCCAACTGTATATTCCGTGCAGGGAACAGGAGTTGAACCGAACTTTGCAATTTCTCCTCCAAGTCTGAACTTTGGTTCTGTGCCGGTTGGTTCTAATTCAATATTACAGGCAACAGTAAACAATACCGGAACCGATGATCTCGTCATATCTAATATTACTTCGTCTGACGGACAGTTTACTTTTTCACCAAATACTTTTCCTGTTACGATAACACCGGGAGGGAACCAGGTATTTGATGTTACATTTACACCGACATCCCCGGTTCTTACAACAGCAAACTTAACATTTACACATAATGCTTCAGGCTCTCCAACTGTATATTCTGTGCAGGGAACAGGAGTTGAACCGAACTTTGCAATTTCTCCTCCAAGTCTGAACTTTGGTTCTGTGCCGGTTGGTTCTAATTCAATATTACAGGCAACAGTAAACAATACCGGAACCGATGATCTCGTCATATCTAATATTACTTCGTCTGACGGACAGTTTACTTTTTCACCAAATGCTTTTCCTGTTACGATAACACCGGGAGGGAACCAGGTATTTGATGTTACATTTACACCGACATCCCCGGTTCTTACAACAGCAAACTTAACATTTACACATAATGCTTCAGGCTCTCCAACTGTATATTCCGTGCAGGGAACAGGAGTTGAACCGAACTTTGCAATTTCTCCTCCAAGTCTGAACTTTGGTTCTGTGCCGGTTGGTTCTAATTCAATATTACAGGCAACAGTAAACAATACCGGAACCGATGATCTCGTCATATCTAATATTACTTCGTCTGACGGACAGTTTACTTTTTCACCAAATACTTTTCCTGTTACGATAACACCGGGAGGGAACCAGGTATTTGATGTTACATTTACACCGACATCCCCGGTTCTTACAACAGCAAACTTAACATTTACACATAATGCTTCAGGCTCTCCAACTGTATATTCTGTGCAGGGAACAGGAGTTGAACCGAACTTTGCAATTTCTCCTCCAAGTCTGAACTTTGGTTCTGTGCCGGTTGGTTCTAATTCAATATTACAGGCAACAGTAAACAATACCGGAACCGATGATCTCGTCATATCTAATATTACTTCGTCTGACGGACAGTTTACTTTTTCACCAAATGCTTTTCCTGTTACGATAACACCGGGAGGGAACCAGGTATTTGATGTTACATTTACACCGACATCCCCGGTTCTTACAACAGCAAACTTAACATTTACACATAATGCTTCAGGCTCTCCAACTGTATATTCTGTGCAGGGAACAGGAGTTGAACCGAACTTTGCAATTTCTCCTCCAAGTCTGAACTTTGGTTCTGTGCCGGTTGGTTCTAATTCAATATTACAGGCAACAGTAAACAATACCGGAACAGATGATCTCGTCATATCTAATATTACTTCGTCTGACGAACAGTTTACTTTTTCACCTAACACATTTCCAATTACAATAGCACCGGGAGGCAACCAGGTATTTAATGTAACATTCTCTCCTACAGCAGTCGGTGCAAATAATGACAGTTTAATATTTACTCATAGCGCTGCAGGTTCACCAACTGTTTATTCTGTACAGGGAACAGGAATAGCAGCTAACTTTTCAATTACTCCTCCAAACCTGAATTTCGGTTCTGTTTCAGTCGGTTCAAACTCAACACTGCAGGCTACAGTAAATAACACAGGCACTGATAATCTTATTATATCGAATATTACGTCAACGAATACTCAGTTTACTTTTTCACCTAACACATTTCCAATTACAATAGCACCGGGAGGCAGCCAGGTATTTAATGTAACATTCTCTCCTACAGCAGTCGGTGCAAATAATGACAGTTTAATATTTACTCATAACGCTGCAGGTTCACCAACTGTTTATTCTGTGCAGGGAACAGGAATAGCAGCTAACTTTTCAATTACTCCTCCAAACCTGAATTTCGGTTCTGTTTCAGTCGGTTCAAACTCAACACTGCAGGCTACAGTAAATAACACAGGTACAGATAATCTTGTTATATCAAACATTACTTCATCAGACGGACAATTTACTTTTTCACCCAACACATTTCCAATTACAATAGCACCGGGAGGCAGCCAGGTATTTAATGTAACATTCTCTCCTACAGCAGTCGGTGCAAATAATGACAGTTTAATATTTACTCATAACGCTGCAGGTTCACCAACTGTTTATTCTGTGCAGGGAACAGGAATAGCAGCTAACTTTTCAATTACTCCTCCAAACCTGAATTTCGGTTCTGTTTCAGTCGGTTCAAACTCAACACTGCAGGCTACAGTAAATAACACAGGTACAGATAATCTTGTTATATCAAACATTACTTCATCAGACGGACAATTTACTTTTTCACCCAACACATTTCCAATTACAATAGCACCGGGAGGCAACCAGGTATTTGATGTAACATTCTCTCCTGCAGCAGTCGGTGCAAATAATGACAGTTTAATTTTTACTCATAGCGCTACAGGTTCACCGACTGTCTATTCTGTACAGGGTACGGGTATAGCAGCCAACTTTTCAATTACTCCTGCAAGCCTGAACTTCGGTTCTGTGCCGGTTGGCTCAAACTCGACTTTACAGGCTACGGTAAACAATTCAGGAACAGATAAACTTATTATATCAAACATTACATCAACGAATGGACAATTTACATTTTCACCAAATACATTTCCTGATACAATTGCAGCAGGTGGTAGCCGGATATTTAATATAACTTTCGCACCTACAGCAATCGGATCAAATTCAGATAGTCTGGTATTTACCCATAGTGCATCCGGCTCACCTACAGCATACTTAGTACAGGGAACGGGAGCGGAAGTAATCGTACCGGATTTAAATGAGGTGGATCTTGTTAATATTATAACAGGTACAACTACTGATGTACCGATTACCGTAACAAACAGCGGATCTACTCAAATACTGGTAAGAACAAATATCGCCCAACCACCTAACTGGAATATTTCTCCCGATACAGCCGTTATACCTGCCGGGGGAAATTTTGAATTCACACTTACATTTACTGCTCCAACTGTTCCGAATACATATCCCGGCACATTAGTATTTAATGCTGATAGTGTGCCATCCAGAACTATTCCCCTGTCAGCGGTAGTTGTTACTGAAGCAGGAATAATATTCCAGCAGGATTCGGTTTACAGATTAGAAAACAATTCATACACTGATGTAATGCAATTAAAGAATCTGACTGATTCACTTCATGCGCTTCAATTCAGAATAAATGTAAATAAAGAAATTAATGATAATGTTATTTTAACTTTCCAGAATATTGAAAAAGGTGCCGATGTAATTGATTCAAGCTGGATACTGAACTATAATATTATCAGGGGACCGATTACACCTAACGGAGCTTCAGTCGATTCAGTTTATGTTTTACTTTATAATAACAACCAGGGTTTTGGACTGGCTCCCGGAAGCTACAATGAGATGTTTAAAGTTCATTATAGAGTTGCAAATCTGCCGCCGTTACAGGACAGCATTAGATCCACAATGAAAATATCTCATGCCGAAGCAAGCACATACCTGGGACTGCCAATCAACATTACTCCTTCCCGCAATCTCCTTACAGTAATTGCAAAGAACAGTGTCTCGTCTTACGGTGATGCTAATGGCGACGGATGCCTGGATATTCTTGATCTGTTAATGGTTGTTGATCATATTATAAGTGTAGATTCTTTAACCGGAGCAGCATTCACCAGGGCTGATATTGCCCCATGGTTACCCGGAAATCCATCACCGCAGCCGAACGGATTTGTGAACGTTCAGGAAATGTCTTTGATTCAGAATATTATACTAACCGAAGTGTATCCCGATGGTTCACCGCTTGGAAATTGCGGTATTAATATGCCAAAGGTTAATGCAGGTGAAGATACAAAAGTAACCTTCTATATTAATAAAAAAGGAGTTGAGGTACACCTTAAATGCAATGTTGGTATACGTGGTGCACAAATTGAATTTACAAATATTGGCAGTGACCCGGAAAATATGGTAATCAGTACAGACCTGGGTCAGGGCTTCTATTTCTATGAAAGCTCAAATGATATTTTAAGAACCCTTTTATACGATCCCAGCGGTGAAAAGTTTATTGATGCCGGCGAACACTTAATGGCTGCTATGCCTTTCACACTTGACAAACCCGGTGAAGTAACTCTTGACAAACTTATACTTGTAGATGTGAACAGGGAAAAATTAGAAAACATTAAGGTTGATATAGTGTACGGTGAACCGCCCACATTACCAACGGTTTACAGCCTTTCACAGAACTATCCTAATCCGTTTAATCCGGGCACAACTATAGAGTTTGCATTGCCGGAAGATGCAAGCAATGCAAAGCTGACTATATACAATGTATTAGGTGAAAGAGTCGCAGAATTAGTAAACAGCCCGTTAAAAGCCGGAAGATATAATTTTAAATGGAACGCACAGAACTTTGCTTCAGGAATGTACATTTACGAATTAAGAACCAACAAGTTTGTTTCAGTGAAAAAGATGATTCTTTTAAAGTAGACAGGTAAGCAGACAGAATTCAGAAGAGCCCCGGATCCGGCAATTGACGGACGGGGCTTTTTTATTTGGCGTAAAAAGGACAATATAATATCACCCTTTCAGGGTTTTATCGTTTCTGCTTTTAGATTATTCTAGAATAATTTCATCCTTTCAGGATTCCGAGTGATAAATGAACTTTTCTTCACTGCTTCGAGCAATGGTTGAATTGATGACTACCATCGGATGTAAAGTTGAAGTGGTAGTTAAAATTGAATGACATCCCTCTTCCGGTCTCCGGTTTCCTTCCTCCGTCCTTTCCGCACATCTTATATTTGCCCCCATCAAACATTTCTTATAAAAATATTTTTTACTTGCATCTATCAATTAATTTCCATAATATTTTCTTCGCATTTGTTACTTTTCGGGGAGAAACTGATAACAGGCTAAACTGCTGACTTATACTGAGACAACACACCGATAACTCCCTCGACCTCCAATTATAAATTATAAGATCGGATTTTTTATTTTTTCATAAAAAGAAGCTATGAAAAAGCTAATATTCCTCGCGGTTTTTATTGTTTTGGCAGTTTTTTCTTTCGAGGTTCTATCGCAGAAATTCGATTCACCGAAAAACACCTATCATCAATACATTCCGTACTACATTAGAGCACTCGAAGTCAAATATAAAAGAGAAATTAACCAATTCAACTTTTCAAAATTTCATAATTTATTTTGCAAACATAAATCTTAATCCTGCATCGACTACTGGTAATTATTTTGGCATACCGGGTACCGACAGATCTATCCAATCCAAGAAAAAAGTACTTAGAATTTAGAATTCCAAAAGGAAATCTCTTACTAATTCTTCTACTCCGAGAGTGTTAGAATCCAGAGTAAAGCTGTTGACAATTTGTCGCCGGTAACTTCCCAGAGACAACACACCGAATACCCTCCCGAAGCAGACAATAATTGATGTTGACTTTATTTTATTACAAACCGTGAGGGTACTAAATATGAAACCTTTATTCTGCAATTCGTTTGTTAAGTTCCTCTTATCAAGCATCATAGCAGCAATGCTGATTTTACTGTCTCTGCCCGGGGAGAGTTATGGGCAGGACAAACCGACACCTTTTAATAAAAACAAAAAACCCAAAGAAACAAAAAAGATAGAAGACTTTTTTAAAGAAGACGGCTCACCTGGTCTGGATATTAAAAAATTGCAGGAATACCTTAAAACAAATCCGGACGGTTTAGAAGAATTAGAAATCCCTAATCCAAAAGGCACTATTAATTCACCAACTGAATCAATTACTGGGAATGGCTTCTTACTTTCAGAGGACCTAAATCAATGGGCGGGTGGTGGTGGGACTACTTACGGAAATAACCATAGATGGGGATATACCTACGATACAAATAACAACCTTACCGAAGTTCTGCAACAACATTGGTGGGCGCCGGGTATGTGGTATGATTTATACAGAGATACTTGCTCATACGATGCAAAGAATAACCGGATTGACTCGCTTTTTCAAATTTGGGACTGGGATAATTTTGTTTGGGATAATTGGTTGAAATGGGTAAATACTTATGATGCAAATAATAACCGGATTAAACAAATCTACCAAACATGGATACCTGATGAATCTAATTGGATGACCCAATCAAGTGGAACGACTGAGAATTTAAATGCTGTTTCAGTTATTGATGCATATACCAGTTTTACTGTAGGCAATGGAGGCAAAATTCTTAGGACAACCAATGGAGGCCAAAACTGGATTACACAAGTAAGTGGAACAACAGTTGCCTTGAATGATGTGAATTTTATAAATGTAGTTATCGGTTGGGTTGTCGGTGATAATGGAGCTATCCTTAAAACTTTGAACGGTGGAACAACGTGGACTTCGGAAACAAGCGGAACGTCATCGCAATTAACAGGTGTTTCATTTGTTGATTCATTAAAAGGAACAGCAATTGGAACTAGCGGAACAATTCTCAGAACTACCAATGGAGGACAGAACTGGATAATACAATCAAGCGGAACTACAGTCAAGTTGAATGATGTATGTTTTAAAGATGTAAATACCGGTTGGGTTGTGGGAGATAATGGAACTATCCTCAAAACTACGAATGGTGGAACAACCTGGTCTTCAGAAATAAGTGGAACAACAATTAATTTGAAATGGCGTCCACTTTCCCAATTCAAATATAGGATTTGTTGTTGGTGATGGAGGCAAAATACTTTTTACAAGTAGTGCAGGAACAAACTGGGTTTCACAGCCAAGTGGAACAACTGAAAAACTAATGAATGTTTACTTTTATGATGTTGCTTATGGTGTTGTTGTTGGCACAAATGGTACAATACTCAAGACTTTATGGCAAGGCTGGCTCTGGAATCCGCAAACAAGCGGCACAACATACGATTTGTCTGATATCTCCTTTGCTGGTCCATCAAATGGATGGGCAGTGGGAAATAATGGAACTATTCTTCACCCAAATGTTGAGTATGTATATGTAAATAGTGACATGGATTCTTGTGTTTATGATTTAAATAATAACTTGATTGAAGATTATTCATTTGGATGGAATGGTTCTACTTGGATAGGTGGTAATCATAGATATTTCTATATATATGAAAACAATAAGCTGGTAGAAAAAGATCAGCAAAATTGGGATGAGTATAGTCAAGTTTGGATTACCAATTGGAAGTGGTCTTACACTTATGACGAAAACAACAACTTGGAAGAAGAAATCTATTTGTACTGGAATTGGCATGTTCCTCAGTGGGAGAACCAAGACAGATGGGTATTTACATATGACATAAACAATAACCGGATAGAACAGGTTCACCAGATTGGTGATATTTCTTTGTGGATAAATAGTGATAAAACGACATATGCTTATGATAATGATAATAAGTTAATTACGGAAGTTGGACAAAACTGGTCTAGTACTACCTGGGTTAATGATTACAAATACTTGTACTCCTATGATATAGATGACAACAGAACTCAAAGTATCAGACAAAACTGGAATGGTTCTGCCTGGACATACTATAACAGAGATCTATATTCCTATATCCCAGCTGCACTAATACAGGGGCAGGGATATGAAATAACCGGCAATGTGACTGATAATTCAAGCAACCCGTTGGAAGATGCCATTGTTACATTAACAGGGCAATACAATACCTCAAAAACGGATACAACTGATGTTTCGGGAAATTATAATTTTAATGATGTATTATCTGGTAATTATAATATATCAGCAAGCTTTCCGGGTTATTATACATCCGGTAAAAATGTATTTGTTGAGGGCAGCGACACAGGTTGGGTAAACCAGCTAAGCGGAACTACTGATGATTTGCTGTGTATCGATTTTGTTAATTCAAATAACGGTTGGGCTTGCGGATGGAATGGAACGGTTCTTAAAACCACTGATGGCGGTATAAACTGGAGCTACTTAACAGACCTGGATATTTTGTATTCTATCTGCTTTCCCGATACAAATAACGGTTGGGCTTGCGGTTGGGGCGGTAAAATCTGGAGGACCACAAATGGTGGAGTAGATTGGGTTTCACAAACAAGTGGAACAAGCGTTAATTTAGGGAATATCTTCTTTTTTGATGTAAATAACGGTTGGGCTGTTGGGGACAACGGAAAAATTCTCAGAACCACAAATGGCGGTGCAGTCTGGAGTTTACAAGCCAGTGGAACAACGAACGGGATTTATGATATTTGTTTTACGGATGTAAATAGAGGTTGGGCTTGCGGATGGTACGGTACAATCCTTAGAACAACTGACGGCGGAGCTAACTGGATTTCGCAAACAAGCGGAACATCAAATAATCTAAAAAGTATCTCCTTTACAGATGCAAATAATGGTTGTGCTGTGGGACTTGGAGGCACAATTCTAAGAACTACAAACGGAGGGACAACCTGGGCTTCGCAATCCAGCGGAATAACTTTAGAACTGAGAGATGTCTTCTTAAGTGATGTGAATAACGGGGCGGCAGTTGGTCAGGGTGGAACAATTTTAAGAACCACAAATGGTGGGTCAGCCTGGACTCCGCAATCAAGTGGGACGACAACCTGGCTCAGTAGTGTATACTTTACGAATACAAATTCGGGTACAATTGTAGGTGATGCAGGCACAATCCTTCATACAAGTTCAAGTAGTACTTGTACTGTTAACTTTACACTTTATCCTGTTACCGCAGGCTCCTTTCAACTGTCAGATTCATTGACACTATATGCCGAGAATATAACTCCTGATCCTTCTATCCCTTATACCTATTTAGCCAGCGGAAATGTAAACATTAATGGAATATTATTTTTTAATTGTGATGTATTGTTGGTTCACGTCCCCATTCTTGAAAAAAATATTATATCGGGAGTCGGAACTCTATCTGCCGTCAGTGGGCAAAACTATAAAATCGCGGAAAACGTACCCTTTTCATTTGAAGCACAAGATGAGGGCAAACTTGTTCCTATCGCTCTTGAATATTTAATTCAGGGATTCGAGAATCTATACGGATTTAATTTAAAGATTGGCACACTGGATTTTGATATGAGGGCAACCGACACGCTTATAACAGCAGATTGCTTATTCTGGAATTTATCGTCTCCGCTCCAGGAAGCGCTGGATGCATTTATGGAAAAAGATACAACTGCACTATCTAAAATTCCATACCCCACAGATTTGGCATTCGGAAGAACTTATTCAATTCATCACGGTAAGGATTGGCATTTAAATTTTACATTAGGTAACCTGGGAAAATTAGCAAATTTTAAAGCATTCAAAATCGAGGAACTTTCCCTCAACTATGATGGCTATACTGAATCACTTGGTGGCAGTTTAGCAATTGAAATTCCAGGCGATAAAGATGATGATACAACACATACAAAGGTCAAAAGCCTAAAAGAATTACCTGGAAATTTAAAAAACATACCTGTTGAAGTGGTAAATGAAAAGAAGGAAAAATTATATTCTACTAATTTCATTAATATATTGGAATCCCCAAAAGGTTCCAAAACATCATTTAAATTGAAGTTAACAATTCAATTTTCTGAGGGGAAAATTGATAGCTTTTCTATATGTCTTACTCCGCCTGAACCTATTCCAATATTTTCTACAGGTTTAGACATTACAACTCTCTGCGGCGGTGTAGGAGGTTTGGCTGCACCTGGCTGGAATCTTGGTGTATATGTTGATATAGCAAGCAAACTAAAGGTGGGCGGTATTCCCGTTGTGGGTTTCGATGATTTTGGAGTTAATATACGTCCCTGGACATATTTCCAGGGAGGAGGAACTTTCAAAGTTTTTGATACAGATGTTGCAAATGGTTTCCTTAGTTATGATGCAATTAAAAAAACTCTGGAATTAAACGGAAATTTAGATTTTTTTGATATAATAATTGGAAATATATATGCAAGCTTAAATGCAGATGGATTTATAGGAAGTGCAAGTGCCACCCTTAAAACCCCCACCATAACACAACCGGGTTGGTTAAAATTCGCTTCGAATAAAACATTGGCTTCTGCCCAGGTTGATGTAAACAACACAACGATGCGTGCTCAAACAAGATTAAAAATTGGCAGAGTCTGTCTACCCTGGATTGGATGTAAAAATATTTATGCAAATTTAGCAATGAAAATAAAATTTGATATTCCATTTCATTTTTATGTTGGTACGAATTACAATAATTTAATCCAGCTATGGAAGGGCAGGAAAGATGATGAAAACATACATTTATTTCAAGTTGGTCCGAATACATCTCAACTTACTGTAGTGGCCGGTAATGATATGAATTTATTTGACTTTTATCTTATGCACCTTCCCGACTCAACAGTCTATAATTCCACCAATTCTGCTTATGCTCAATATGCCGAAACTTATCAGACAGTGATGGTTGTTGATAAGCCCCAGTCCGGTAACTGGGAATTTCATACTTCCCAAGCCGAACCTATAACATTAGATTATTTTGGAATAAATCAGCAGCCAATAGTGCTGCTTAAAGAACCGGGACAAAGGGGAACCAGATCCAATGATGTCAACTTAAAATTCAACGATTATACTGATACTTTGCAAGTCAAAGTCTATTATGATACAGATAATAAAAATTTTGATGGAGTCTTTATTCAAGAATTTACAGTTCTCAACAATGCCAATTTAGATTTTACCTGGCTTAATGATGACCTCCCTAACGGAGAGTATTTTATTTATTGCCAGATTGATGATGGACAGAATGCACCGGTAATGCAATATGCACCCGGTTCCATTAATGTTCAGAATTCTATTTTTACAGAAACACCACAGAACTTTACAGTTGTTCAGGAAGAAGATAGTACCGTTAAAGCTTCGTGGACGGGATCCTCAGCATCTTCTGTTACAATTGTTTACTATAAAAACATAACTACCGGTAAAATAGCTCAAACTGCCGTTGCAGATTCTAACTATGTTTATTTAAGGAACTTAAAGTTTGGGCAGGAATATAGGTTCTGGGCTGCTTATGTTGATCCGGATAATCAAAATCCCGGACCAAAAAGTGGTGAAGACAACTTGATTTTTACAAATAATATTGAAAACAATCCGCCATACTTTAAACTTAATCCCGATAGTTCCTGGGTATTCATACAAGATGAAGCAGGAAACTTTAATCTAATTGCGGGTGATGCAGATGGAGATCCTGTAACATTTGGTGTTTCCCAGAATCCTCCCGGAATGACTGTAAATGGAAGCGAGATTAATTGGATGCCGACTTATGATGATCGAGGAGTGTACAATATTCTACTAACAGCCTCGGATGGACCACAGAGTATAGACAGCATATATAAAGAAGTAATTGTTTATACTCAGGACCAGATGGATACACTGATTGATTTCAACTCCCTAAACCTTTATGAGCAAAATAACATGTTTATTACATTGGAAAATTATAAATCTCCTAATCAAGTGGAATCAGTGACTTTAAAGAATAAAAGAACGAACCAGGAAACAACAGTAGCTTGCAGAAGAGTTGATGATTTTAAATTCATAGGTGAATTTGATCTTTCTTATGCTAAAAAAAGTGTTATCACTGTAAGTGATAGAGATACTCTTCTTGCTATCTATGATGATAAAATCACATATGCTTTTTATGATAGTACACCTCAAGACAACGATACTACTGCACCAGCACAAATCAATGATTTGCAAATAATTGGTATGGGAGCAAACCAGGTTAAATTAAAATGGACAGCAACAGGTGATGATGGTAATATTGGAACAGCATTTAAATATGATATCAGATATGCGTATTCGCCAATTTTATCAGAAGGAGACTATCTTATTGCTAATATGTACCCAACTTATTTTTATCCTGCACCAAGCGGTCAACCTGATTCTTTAATATTAAATTTAAAAAATCTAGCTGGATCTGCTTCTCACGATACTGTTTATTTTTCAATAAGAGCAGCAGATGATATGCTAAAATGGAGTGACCTTGGCAACTGTGCCTATATAAATTATTTAATTTCACCGGATTCTGTAATCGCTTCCGTTTTTAATGTTTACAAAATGAATATTGATTGGAGCGAAATAGGTGAAAAAGCCTGGCACATTGCAGAAAAAGGGGATGTTAAAATTAGTAAATTAAAAACAAGGCAAAGCTTAAATGATAACCTCATTGATAAAAAAGAAACAACTAAAAAAAGTGGGTTTACAGAAAAAGCTTCCGGTAAAACCGGCAATTTCAAGGCTGACGGAAGCTCAGGTGATAAATCTTCCGGTAAAAAAATAACAAGCAAAAATGATATGGAAATGGGAGGAAGGGGAGATATTACAATTGATCATTACAAGGTCTACAGGAAGATAGATAACAATTCCTATATTATGATTGCAAATAACGTTTCTTCCTCAGCATTTACGGATAACCTTTTTTCATCTCCGGACGGCGTTTATAAGTACGGAATAAAAGCAGTTTACAGCAGCGGCGAAGAAAGTGAAATGGCAACTTCCAACAACGTTACTATGAACAGGTTTACTAATCTAAGGATACTCTGCACAATTCAGGACACTACAAGTTTCGGCAATATAAATTTATTTATGGAAGGACAGGATACGGTCTATCATCAGATATATTCACGGACAACAAATTCAACCGGATTAATTCTTATTGATAATGTATATCAAACTCAATATCGCTTGGAACTCTCCAAACCCGGAAATAATACAATCGTGGATACAATCAGTGTTTCAGATACCAGCAATGAGTTTTCATACACATTAGTACCTTTTATAAGTTGTAATATTCAGGCTGTGTTGGAAGGATTGTATGATGTTGGTACTAATACTTTAAATATGACAGACAATTTTAAAGTATATCTCAGAAATACATTCTATCCTTATACAGTAATTGATTCGTCGGTTTCTACAATACCAACCCAACCATTTGTGTTTACGGGACTTTTTGGTTTTCCAAATGCTCCTAACGGAAACTATTACCTGGTTGTTAAACACAGAAATGGTATTGAAACGTGGAGTAAAGCTGGTGGAGTACAATTAACTAAAGGTGTAGTTGCTAATTATAATTTTACCACCAGTAGCAGCCAGGCATACGGAAATAATCTGGTGTTAAAAGGAACAAAGTGGTGCATATACAGCGGAGATGTTAACGAGGATGGAATAATTGATGCCCAGGATTTGGCTGCTGTTGATAACGATATTTATAACTCGGTAACCGGATATGTTCCTACGGATGTTAATGGAGATGGAGTAGTAAATGCAGATGATATGGCTATCATTTATAATAACTCTTATAATTTCATCAGTGTTAAGAAACCATCGGATGTTATAATAACTAAACCCAAAGAAAAAGCTATTAAAAAAGGCAGCCAATAGGTATGAAAATGAATAATAAAATTTGTATTTGTACCTATTTAATAATGAGTTTGAAAAAAATAACGGAGTATAAAATGAAAAACATTTTTGCTTTATTTACTTTTATAATATCACTGCTCTTTTCGGTTTATCTGCACGGACAGCCTGATTACGTAGTATCTGCAACAAATGGAGTACTTGTAGATAATCAGAATTATGAGTTTGATATTTATGTGCTCAGCACCGGAACTGTTCCGCTTGAGCTGGCTACATTCCAGGTATCAATCTTTTTTAATGATGCAATAAGCGACAGCGGAACTCTTACGGCAGCTTATATAGATGGAACTTCAACTTTAACAGAGTCCAATCAATACCCTAATCCACCCAATATTACATTTACAAGTGAAGGTGGTGTAATTAGACAGTTAAGGATTGCCCCAAAAACTCCTCCGGGTGCAGGGAATGGTTCTGTAATATCAGATGCTGCACCGGGTACCAGGTTTGGAAGATTCAGAATAACTAATTCCGTTCCTTTCGATACGGTCACTCCCGTTAACTGGCAATGGAATTTTACAGCAGGTCTGGATAAGTATTCCTCGTATTTAAATGCATATTTAAGTTCTATAAACACTAATATTTCAGATCCATCGAAGTTTTTTATGGATCTGGATGATCCATTATCACCAACTAATACCTTTCAACTATCCGTTGATGTTATTAATGGATGGAATATGTTAGCCGTACCGGGAATAAATTCAGATGGACAAGGCGTGTCATTTTGGTGGTCAGGACTGACCGGCAGCGTGTATAAGTTTGTCCCCGGTTCCGGCTATAGTCCTGTTACAACCACAACTCCCGGAGAAGGATACTGGGTAAAGAATACAGGTGATAATGTATATAACACAGGGGACGAATGGCCTGCAGACGGAATTCAGATAGTACCTCACGATCCTATAAATGCGTTTGCCGGATGGAATATGTTCGGAGGATATGAAGATATTGTTGATGCAACTGCATTAACAACGATTCCGCCCGGTCAGATAATCTTCCCGGTATATAAGTTTCTGCCCGGTACCGGGTATCAAACGGCTTCTTCCATCGCTCCCGGTTATGGATACTGGATTAAGCTTACGGGCAATGGACAAATTATTATTCCAGGTCAGGCTAGTAAAGGACTTGCCAAGGCAATAAAATATTTCAATGATGATTGGGGGAAAATTATAATCACAGATAATGAAGGTAATAGCTATACTCTTTATGCAGTTAAAGAAAAATCCAACGATAAAACGACTATCGATTTAAATCAGTATGAGCTGCCTCCTCCTCCCCCAGGCGGAGTATTTGATATAAGATACGGAACCGGAAGAATTGCCGAAGAGTTGAACAAAGATTTTAAATCCATAGAAATGAATGGAGTAAAATACCCATTAAAGGTCAAAGCAGAAAATACTGATATAAGAGTAATGGATGTAACCGGCAAGGAAATAAATGTAAACATAAAATCCGGAGAAGAAATAACCATCGATAATGAAAATATAAAGAAGCTGATGATATCGGGAGAGCTTATTCCCGATAAGTATGCACTCGAGCAGAATTATCCTAACCCGTTTAATCCGACTACAACTATAGAATTTTCTTTGCCTGAGAATGTTAAAAATGTAAAAGTATCTATCTACAATGTATTGGGAGAAAAAGTGACTGAGCTGGTAAATGCTTCTTTAATTGCAGGTAAATACCAGTACCAGTGGAATGCAATTAATGTTGCCTCCGGTGTCTACATCTACGAATTAAGAACAGAGAAGTTTTCTTCGATTAAGAAGATGATTCTTTTAAAGTAGTTAGCCGCCAAAAGCGAGAAGACAGGAGACAGAATTCAGAAGAGCCCCGAATCCGGCAACTGCCGGACAGGGCTTTTTTTATTTGCCTCAACAATACCAAATTTCTTTCTCATTAGGGGGTTGTATAATAAGTAGCGCTGTCATGATAAGATTCTTTTCATCATCACACACTGTCATTCCGAAAGTGAACTTGCGCTGAAAATGTAATGAAGAAAAATCAGTTTGAATTAGTATGTCGGAATGTCACCCGCTAAGATGAGGCGAAAAAATTAAACATCATTTTTCAGTCAATTTTGAAGGAATTGGTTTCAGGTATCTGAGTCGTACTGCTCTCGTAGTCCTCTCGTACTTCTCATATACTTAGGATTGGCTTTCGTTTTATCAGCTATTATGGCAGAAATGAATTCAGAGTTTTACAAATGAAAAATTACTACTGACCAATAGCTTCCAGTTACTGTTTCGGAAATGGTTGAATTTCGTACGGTGCTTGTTCATACACCGGAATAATTACCTTCATCTGTACTTTTGCTGTAGGGAATTATTTTCTCAATATCAGGAGCAATTTTAGCCTGTTGATTCCTGATATCAATATCATTCTGCATGTTAAGCCAGAAGTGCGCAGAATTACCAAAATAACGGGAAAGTCTTAATGCCGTATCTACTGTAATTTTTCTGTTATTATTTACGATATCAAGTATGGTAGTTGTCGATACATTTATTTCTTTCGCTAAACGATATGAAGTTATTCCTAACGGCTCAAGAAATTCTTCACGCAATATTTCTCCGACTGTCGGAGTTGGTATTTTTTCTGATTTTTTCATATTAATTTGTTTTATTAATGATAATCTTCAATACATACATCATATGCATTTCCATTTTTGAATCTGAAACAAATTCGCCATTGATCATTTATTCTTATTGAACATTCTGATTTTCTTTTTCCCTTTAAATGTTCAAAGCGGTTCGATCCGGGAATTAAAAGATCCACTTCACTTTCAGCACTATTCAATTAGTATTAATTTTTTTAATGCCCGGTATTGAATTGCAATAGGTAATTTTTTTTGAATAAACCTGATTAAATATTTTTTCTGTTTCTTTATCTTTAAATGATTTAATCACAGATAAAATTACATATATGTCAAGCATATATAATATGTTCTTACCTTCAAATAACAATAACACTTGTAATTGAATCCTAAAATTAGCGGATTTCTGCAATCCGGGATTTCTCAGTCCTCCTGTTGCCACCATAACCTGAACTCACCGGACCCCATCGAAATGATATTTACTTGCTTTTTGGACAGCCCCAATTTAAACCAGCAACAGCTATAAAAACTTTAACCGATTTATCAGTTTATCATTCTCACTTATTCTATCTTTTTCTTGTGCTTCACATAATTTAATTCTTATCTTCTTATACCCTAATTCCTTTCTGAATACTTTCTGAAATCGCTTTAATTCCGGTTAGCTGCCATATCTTTTTCGTACTTTCAAGCTTGTCTATAAAATCTAAAAAATTCTTTTATCCTTGGTTAACATTTCATATCTTTAATATTATTATAATTACGGGGAGATATTTTGGATAGTGTTTTACTTCCTTTTGCTGTTTTATTAATTGCATTGAGCCTGATTATACCTGCAATCAATAAATTTTTCATGCCCCGCATTTTACAATTTTTACACAACCCGGAGAGTTAAAATGGTTAAGATTTACTTATCAATACTTTTATTGTGCGTTTTTACTTCAGCATTCGCCCAGTCCCCGGCTGATAAAATCACTGGACCTCTACAATCAAAAATCAGCGGTGTTTCTGCTCAGGATGAAATTCTGGTTTGGATTTATTTTACCGACAAAGGAAACAATACCGATATTTATTTTAATAATCCTCAGTTAGTAGTAAGCGGGAAATCAATTCAAAGAAGAGAAAAAGTTTTGGGCGAATCTTCTCCTTTAACAATGAAGGATATACCTGTAAACAAATCTTATATCACTCAGGTAGAATCTGAAGGCTTAAAATTAAAACATCAGTCAAAATGGTTGAATGCAGTAAGCGGCACGATTCATAAAGACCAGGTTAATAAAATAGCAACTCTTACTTTTGTAAGTAAACTTGATATCGTATATAAGCTGAAAAGAGAGAATCCACGTGAAACCGATTTAAATAAAGAACAGCAGCCATTAAATAAGACACAGCAGCCTGCGGATATTCACAGTTATGATTATGGTGATTCTTATGATGAGATGCAGCAGATAAATGTACCTGCGGTTCACGATCTTGGTTACACAGGTCAGGGAGTTACTATCTGTGTAATGGATGCAGGCTTCAGCAGGCTTAGCCACATTGCATTTAATTCTATGAATATTATAGCTGCCTGGGATTTTGTAAATAATGATCCTAATGTCGGCAACCAGGCTGATTCAGGTAATGGATCTCATGGAACAGAGACTCTTTCAACAATTGGCGGTTACGCTCCCGGTAATTTAATTGGTCCGGCTTTCAGCGCTGATTATATTCTTGCAAAAACAGAAAATACAGACAGTGAAACACCTATTGAAGAAGACAACTGGGTTGCTGCATTGGAATGGGCTGACAGTATCGGTGTAGACGTAACTTCAACTTCACTCAGTTACCTTACCTTCGATCCGCCATGGCCAAGTTATACCTGGATGGATATGGATGGCAACACTACAGTTATAACAAATGCTGCTGATTATGCAGCACATATTGGAATTGTTGTGGTTAACTCTGCAGGAAACGATGGCTACAACGCTTCCCACAATACTCTTGGCGCTCCTGCCGATGGAGATAGTGTTATTACAGCAGGTGCAGTTAACTATTCCGGAACAAGGTCATCTTTCAGCAGTGTTGGTCCAACCGTAGACGGAAGGATAAAGCCGGATATTATGGCATTAGGTTCAGGAAATGTTGTTGCATCTCCAAGCAATGATAATACATTTACATCTGCAAGCGGAACATCATTCAGTTGCCCTCTTTCTGCAGGAGTTGCAGCTCTTGTTTTATGCGCCAATCCAACTCTTACTCCTATGCAGGTAAGAGATGCAATGAGAAATACTGCCTCCCAAAATTCTAATCCCGATAATTTATACGGTTGGGGAATCCTTAACGCACTTGATGCAGTAAATTATTTTCCAGCCAACACTTTTCAGTTTTCAGTTTCTCTCAATACAGGATTCAATATGGTATCCGTGCCGGGAATAAACCCTGCAGGGCAGGAAGTATATAATTGGTGGCCGGATTTAAGCGGGAACGTGTACAAATATATAGCAGGCAGCGGTTACTCAATAATAACAACCACAACACCTACCGAAGGATACTGGATGAAAAATATGACAAATGAAACTTATACATACCCTGGAATTATCAAAGTAACTCATGAACCGATAACTTTCTCAGGCTGGACAATGTTTGGCGTCTATGAATGTCCTGTTCCAACCAATTTAATAACAACTATTCCGCCCGGAATAACATTTGGTTCAATTTTCACTTACAATAATGGATACCAGGATGCAGATACTCTTTATCCGGGATATGGATACTGGGCGAAACTAACAGGTCAATTGGTCCTCCCTCCCTGCGATAATACTTCTCAATCAAACAGAGTTACTGATTTGATCGGACAGGATTGGGGAAAAATAATTATAACAGATGAATCAGGAAAAAGCTACACATTGTATGCAGTAAAAGGGAAAACAAATTTTAATGCATTTGAGCTCCCGCCGCTGCCACCGTCAGGATTATTTGATATCAGATTCGGAAGTGGCCGGTTTGCTGAAGATTTGAGCAAAGATTTTAAATCAATAGAAATGAGAGGGGTAACTTATCCTGTAAAGGTAAAAGTGGAGAGTATGAATATCAAACTTCAGGATGTAACCGGCAAAGAAATAAATAAAAACCTGGAACCGGGAGAAGAGATAACAATCAGCAATCCCAACATAGATAAATTAATGGTTTCGGGCGAGATTATTCCTGACAGGTATTCGCTTGAACAGAATTATCCGAATCCGTTCAACCCGGCTACAACCATAGAATTCTCATTACCCGAAGATGTTAGGAATGTAAGATTATCTGTTTATAATGTCTTGGGAGAAAATGTTTCTGAACTTGTGAATGGCTCTTTGTCAGCAGGCAAATACCAGTACCAGTGGAATGGGAAGAATTTTGCTTCGGGTATATATATATACGAATTACGAACAAACAAATTTGTATCAATTAAGAAAATGATTTTATTGAAATAATTTTCAACCGGGCTTATAATGAAAAATTTTAACCTCATATTGATTGTGTATTTAATATTGTTATTCTTCCCGGTTATTGCACAGAATAAGAATCCGGATTCAAAAAAAGCTGAAAGTAACAGCAGACTAATATTTAATAAAGAAGCTGTAAACTTACGGGAAGACAGCTCATATACGGATGTTATTCAATTGATGAATCTTGATGGAAAAGTGCATGCATTGCAATTTAGATTAATAATAAATAAAGCAGATGATGATAGTACTGTATTAATTTTCAATGGATATTCAGAAGGGATCTGATTTAAGTGATGCAAGCTGGCTTTTGGATTATAATGCAACCAAAGGTCCGGTATTATCAAACGGGGCAGCAAAATATGAAATTTTTGTTGTACTTTATAATACCACGCAGAATGGTGGTCTGTCTGCCGGGAATTATTCTAATCTGTTAAAAGTAAATTATAAAGTTGCCGCCATACAAAATTTAAAGAGGGATATAAAATCGTCGCTGGAAATTTCCCGCGCTGAGGCAAGTACTTTTGATGGATTTCCAATTAATATCGTATCTGCCCAAAATGAGCTTAAAATTCACATAAAAAGAAAATAGGTTGTTAAATTTCAAATGTGAATTAATTTTTAATATTGTTGCTTCTATCAAATAATAATTGCAAATTAATGTAAGTAATTTTTCTCTACGGTGAAGGGTGAGACGTTAGAGTAAGGTTGTTGATTCTTTCCGGAGCATACAATTCGAATTCTCTCCCGAAGCTATTTAAATAAATACTGAATATTGTCTCAGCGTAATATGTCTATGAATTCAGTTCCGATAATTTTTTCCTGTAACAATAGTTATAATTAAACAGGATATATCTATTCAATAATAGTAATTAACAATCTCTAATAATAGCGGGAATAAATAATGAAAAAGAAAATACCTCTTTTTATTGTATTTGTTTTCTTAAGTGTCTCTTCCGGCCTTGCTCAATGGGTATCGCTCGATAAAAACTCTCCACCGGATTCAAAACCAAATGTTCAATTAATAAGTGATGATGTTTCCGAAACAGTTATCAAGGTTAGTATTCCGGGTTTCAAAATAAATGAATTAAATACACAGGGAAAAATCTATCAGTCTATTGATCTCGGATCATTAGGTTTAACCTCCGAAACCGGTATGCCTGAGATACCGTATATAGCTAAAATCCTGGCAATTCCAAACCAGGGAACAGTCAGTGCGGAAGTCCTGGAAATCGGAAAAGCTCAGATTATAAAAGGAATCAGTATGCCGCCTGCAAGAAAAAGCTGGATTGAGGGTGAACCTGAAACTCCATATGTGGAAAATGATGGGGTTTACAGTTCTGAAAATATTTACCCGAACGAGCTGGTAAAAGTTGAAGATCCGGCTATCTTCAGAGATTTCCGTATAGCCCGGGTATCTATATTTCCTCTTAGATATTCACCTGCTAAAAAAGAAATTGAAGCCGTCTCTTCAATTACTGTAAGAATAAAATACGGGGGTGAAATCGGAATAAATCCAAAGCTGACACCAAACAAACCCATAGCCCCTTCTTTTGCAAAGTTATATAAAAGTATCATTTTTAATTATAAGGAAGTATTACAGCGAAATTATAACGGAAGAGAAGACGGTTATGATTTTATGCTTTGCATCATGCCGGATTCATTGGCTGCAAGCTTCCAGCCCTATGCTGAGTGGAATCATAAAACGGGAACTTATATACACGTAACAACATTCAGTGAAATAGGTGCCACGGGTTCTAATCCGACAGCAGTTAAAAATCATATTTTAGATGCATATACAAACTGGGCAATTCCACCGACTCACGTTCTGCTGGTAGGAGATGCCGGCGTGGCACCGGTTAAATATATTACTCTTGACGGATGGACATTTACTTATGATGATTACTTTGTGGAATTAACAGGAAACGATTTTTTGCCTGAGATGATGATCGGGAGATTTACAAACCAGGGAAATTATCGGTTAACAGTAATGGTAAATAAATTCATAGGCTATGAGAGAAATCCTTATATAGCTGATACCGATTGGTTTAGAAAAGGTCTTGTATGTTCAAATAATGCGTATCCATCGCAAAGAGAGACTAAAAGATTTGCTGCACAGGAAATGAAGTATAACGGGAATTTTATTTCGGTTGATTCAATGCACAATGCATATCCCTGCCCGGGAAATGTATCAGATATTGTTAATATGATAAATGCCGGCAGAGGTTTTCTGAATTACAGGGGCGAGGGTTGGTATTCCGGTTGGGGAGCCAGCTGTATTCCCTTTAGTACATCTAATGTTAACTCTTTAAACAACGGACAAAAGTTAACCTTTGTAACAAGCATCGGCTGCGGTGTTGCTAATTTTGATAATGGCTCATCAAATAATTTTGGCGAAGCGTGGGTTGAGATTGGGGATGAATTTGCACCGCGTGGTGCCTGTGCATTTTTAGGTCCGGTTTCTAATACTCATACTGAATATAACAATAATATCGATAGGGGAATTTATATTGGGATGTTTGAAGAAGGATTAGACAGCCCGGGTGAAGCTCTTCTTAGAGGGAAATTTTATATGTTGCAGGTTTATGGAGGGGCTGATCCTTATGTAGGATACCATTACAGGATCTATCATGTACTTGGCGACCCGAGTTTGCATATATGGAAAGATACCCCGAGAAATATCAACGTTACTTATACAGATACAATTGGTGTTGGAGCAGGTCAGGTTCAGGCAACGGTTACCTATGCTTCAAGTGGTTTGCCTGTTGCGGATGTACAGGTTTGTATTTCAGGAGGAAGTCTTTATTCCATTGGTTTTACACAAGCAAATGGAACAGCAATACTTGATGTGAACCCTCAATCCATTGGGCAGCTTAATTTAACCGTTAGCGGTGGAAATGTTATCCCGTTCGAAGGTACAATTCAGGTCTTAAATATCAACACCTTTCAACTTGTTGTTTCAGTTAACAATGGCTGGAATATGGTTTCAGTACCGGGAATAAATCCTGATGGTCAGGACATAACTAATTGGTGGCCGGAACTATCAGGTAATGTTTTCAAGTTTGTTCCTGGTTCCGGTTATTCTGAGATAACAACTACAACTCCGGGTGAAGGATACTGGATGAAGAATGTAGGTGATAATGTTTATAACACAGGAGATGAGTGGCCAGCGGGAGGAATTATAATTGTCACCCACGACCCGATATATCTTACAGCAGGATGGAATATGATTGGAGGATTTGAAAATACAGTAGACGCAGCAACATTGACAACAACTCCGCCTGAACAATTAATTCCTCCTCTTTACAAATATATTCCGGGTACAGGATATCAGGCCGCTGCAACATTAGAACCGGGATATGCATATTGGGTAAAAGCCGCATCAAATTGCATGTTACATATTCCAAACACATTATCCAAAGGTAGTAATAAATTAGCAGAGCACTTCATTGAAAACTTGCCTGACAGTAAGAAGAATTGGGGAAAGATAATAATAACAAATGCAGCAGGAGGCAGCTACACACTTTATGCAGTCTCAGGAAAAACTGATCTGAACAAATATGAACTTCCACCTCTTCCGCCGGCAGGAGTGTTCGATATCAGGTTTGGCAGCGGTAGATTTGCTGAAGACCTGGGCGGCAGTCAATCAATTTTATTATCAGGAATAGAATACCCATTTAAAGTTAAAGTTGAAAATATGACTTTAAACCTGCAGGATGTAACAGGTAAAGAAATAAATAGAGTATTAAAACCGGGCGAGGAAATTTCAATAGAAAATACTGCGGTAAACAAACTGATGGTTTCCGAAGCAGCTATTCCTGCTAAGTATGCATTAGAACAGAATTACCCGAATCCATTTAACCCGGCTACAAACATCAGCTATTCAATTCCCGCTGATGGCTTTGTTAGTATCTCCCTATACAATACACTCGGTGAGAAAGTAGCTGATATTGTAAACGGTTTTTATAAAGCAGGCAGTTACCAGGTTAATTTTAATGCTTCCGGTCTTTCAAGCGGTATGTATTTATACAGAATGAAAACAGGTGATTTTTATTCAGTTAAGAAGATGATGATTTTAAAATAGACTTTGAATTTTCGTGACGCGGGGAAGTTTTTTGAAGGCTTCCCGGCGTTTTTAAGAATGTATATAAATCTTAAACAGTTCTAAAAAATTTTGCAGGATTCATCATGAAAACGATATTAAAATTATTTGCAATATTTATTATTCTCTTTTCACAGCACGTCTTTGCACAAGGATGGCAATGGATAGATACAGGATATCCATCTAACATTTTTGATATGAGCTTTCCCCCCGGCCAAAGTACAGTGGGATTTGCTGTCGGATCAAGTTCAACTTCCGGCGGAATAGGCATTATTCTTAAAACAACTGATGGAGGTTCAACCTGGATTAAAATTTCTGCTGATACAATTCCCGGTCTTAAAACTGTTTGCTTTACTTCGGTTGATGTCGGATATGCAGGTGGTTATCAGAATTGTTTAATGAAAACGACTGACAGTGGTTTAAGCTGGGTAATCCAGGTTAAGGAAAACTCAAGGTCAGTGTATATAAATAATATTGAGTTTTGGGACTCAAACAACGGGATTTATGATACTTATCCTTCTACTGCATTTATTACTACGGATGCAGGAGCCACCTGGCATTTTGCCTTTGGTATAAAACAGACTATCGAAGATATTTGCTATGCTGATGCAAATACACTTTACATGGTGGGTGGTGATGAAAAAATTTCCAAATCCTCAAATGGTGGTATCCACTGGACAGATATTTATTCAGGGACTCCTTTTTCTGTGCTGCATGGGGTTGAGTTTTTTACTCAGAACTATGGAATAGTTGGTGGTGAAAATGGGAAAGTACTTGTGACTACAGATGGAGGAACAAACTGGACAATCTATAATGCCGGTGGAATCGGATTGATGTCCGGCGTATACATGTTTGATGAAGATAATGCGTATGTATCTGGTACACCTGAGCAGGTTTTTAAGACTACTGATTGCGGTATTTCCTGGGTAAGTGATTTTAATGGTGCAAATACCATTGCACTTTATAAAATTAAATTTACTGAAAACCTTACTGGTTTGATTTGCTGTTCAGAGGGAAAATTCTTAATCAATACGGACTATGTAACCCCGGTTGAACTGACTGGTTTTACAGCTACTGCTGATATAAATAATGTCCAATTGAACTGGACTACTAAGACCGAAGTAAATAACTCCGGGTTTGATATTCTCCGTTGTTCAGATAATAATGCCTGGGGAAAAATAGGATTTGTTCCGGGAACCGGTACAACAAGCGAACCTACAAATTATTCTTTTAGGGATAAGCAGCTTAAAAGCGGAAACTATTTCTACAGATTAAAACAAATAGACTTTGATGGAAGCTGCGAGTATTCAGATGTTGTGAATGTTTTTATTTCGGCTCCTACTGTCTTTAATCTCAGACAGAATTATCCCAATCCATTTAACCCTTCTACAACAATACAATTTTCATTACCAGAAAATACCAATAATGTACGGCTGTTTATTTATAATATGCTGGGTGAAAAGGTAGCGGAACTTGTTAATTCAAAACTGGAGGCGGGAAGTTATAGTTACCAGTGGAATGCGAAGGACAATGTTTCCGGAATATATATCTATGAATTGAGAACCGGGAAATTTGTTTCTGTAAAAAAGATGCTTCTCCTTAAATAATTTTCAAGGGAGCTTCGGCTCCCTTTCTCTTAAAGTCAAAATATTATTAAAACTGATTTCAACAAAAATCATTTTATTGAATACAGATATTAAATATCTCCGTTTGTTTCAAAATTAATCAGTCAATAGAATTTTTCTTCCATTTCTTTCTTTTGTAATTAATGAACCGGTTGTAAAAGTTTTGTAATTCGTGTTTGTCGGTGAGTCCGATATCTCTTCTTGCAATCTCAAGTGCAACCTGCCTGACTGATAGAACCTGATCTTCTTTCTTTTGTTCCTGATATAGTTTGATGATTTTATCATACAACGGAATATCTTCAGGATTAAACTTCTTTTCGAGATGCCTGGTTGATTTTTTCGTCAGAATATCTTCACTTTCAATTTCCTTTGAAGCTACTACTTCTTCAGTTTTACTTTCTTTCAAAACTAAAACCTGGAGATTTTTAATATCAAAAGGTTTAAGTAAATTTTTGATTATTGAAATGAAATCCTGCTGAATGTTTTTATTTAGTTCATCAAAATCTATTTGTTTAATCTCTAATTCTTTTATCCCGGTATATAGAGCATTGAAAAATGATTGATTTAATATAGAAAGAACCTGGTCTCTATATTCGTTTTTAGTACCCTGAGAATTTTTAATAGATTTCTGAATTGAAAGATTGTTCCAGAGATTATTGAATTCAGAATCGAACGATTCTAGGATACCCTTAAAGTCAATCTTTTGAGCAATCTTCAAAATTTTTTTTGGCAGTTTATAATTTTCCAAATGCTGCAGAAAAAGTCGACTTATTTTTTCATCTTCAGGTGTATTATCAAATTCCTGCATATTTCAATTGCCTAAGTTTTGTATCTGTTATTTTAAATAAAAAATGAATTAACTTCTAACCAAAATATAAAAACTTTATAAGTTATTCTCTAAAGATTAGTGTTAATTGAGATAAATAAAAATCACGCTGAATCAAGCAAAAGTGGAGGTGGCGGGAGTCGAACCCGCGTCCGAAGTTAAGATCCAAAGAACATCTACACACATAGTCTGTTTTTATTTTGATTTAAAGCTACCAGACAGACAAGGATCACTTTAAACCTGCCTGCTTAAATTTCACCGCACATAGCACAGACAACTAAAACGGCTATCGTACCAAAACGACGTTCATCCTTACCCCGGTACGAAAAAATAAGGTAAACGGCTGCTAAGGTTTTACTTAGGCAGCTAGGGCGTAATTATATTCGCCAGTTATTATTTTATTCCCAATTGTTTAACGTGTATTTCGGGGAACACGGTGCGCAGTTCTATGCCTCTTCAACCCCGTCGAAACCAAAATTCACCCCCAAATAATTAATTAACAATGATCAATTTACAATTAACAATTTTCAATAATAATTTAAAATTGTTAATTTTTACCCGTTTGTGATAGGCAGGGATTATTAATTATTTACCGGGTTTCCAGATTGTATCAGGGATTCCTGAGATCATATTTTCATAACGTGCAAGAACAAAAAACAAATCGCTTAACCGGTTGAGAAATATAATAATATTTTCTCCAGTTTTTGATGAAGCATCTAAAGCCACAACTCTTCTTTCTGCTCTCCGGCAGATCGTTCTGCAAACGTTTAATAGGGAAGCAGATTTTGTACCGCCGGGAAGAATAAAATTCTGCAGGGGTTCAAGTTGTGCATCAAATTTATCTATTTGGTTCTCAGCTTCTTCAAAGAACTTTTCCGGTACACGGGGGATATCATATTTTTTATTTTTTTCGTTTAACGGTGTTGCAAGATCCGAACCAACAGTAAAAAGCTGACTCTGAATTGTTAATAATAATTTCTTTATATCCTCACTTTTTACTTCGATTACGGCTAATCCTATAAACGAATTAAGCTCATCAATCGTTCCATAAGCTTCTATTCTTTCAGAACTTTTTGATACCCTGTCTCCTCCGAAAAGCCCGGTTTCGCCTTTATCTCCTCCTTTGGTATAGATTTTCATCTTTTGAAAGGAATTTTGTGAACCGAAACTTTGATCTCTTTTCCATCAGGATCTTTAGCAGTCAGTGCTGTGCCTTCCTGCAAATAATTTTTTCTTAAATAACCCAGCCCGATATTCTTTTTACATTTTGGTGAATAAACAACTGAAGTAATCTTTCCGCTTTCACTTCCATCTCCATTAAAAAGCTCGTACTCTTTCTGTTCGGCAGGTTCGTCAAATACAAAGCCTTTAACCCCTCTCTGAACTTTATCATAGGTATCTAGTCTTGCAATAACCTCCTGTCCAATATAACATCCTTTAGCAGTATCGATGTATTTGATCAAACCGGCTTCATTGGGATTATAGTTATCATTAATTTCATTTGGTGCCACAAGAATGCCTTGCTCAACCCTGTAAACATTATATGCCTCTTCACCAACCAGGTTAAAATCAAAAATACCTTTATGATCAACTGCATATTTAATAAACCTGTGACCATTCACATGGTCTGCTATAATCCAGTATTTAAGCTGCCCTTTTTGATCTCTCATTTTTGCAAGAAAAAATAACATCGCCTCTGCACTAATTACCTTGAATGAATTTTCAGGGATATTATTTACAACGGTTCCACAAATTAGTGTAACAAACGAATCTGCCTGCGGTCCGATCATTTCGAGCAGTGTATATTTATTATTAATATCAGAAACTTTTACATCATCTGATATAATATACTTCTCAAGCCATCTTAATATTTTAGTGTGATGTTCGGGATGACAGAATAAAATCTGATAATCTTCAAAGTTCATAAGGATTGTCAGATCAATAATTCTCCCCTTCTCAGTGGTGAATATGGTTTTAACTATCTGCTCTTTACCAAGATTTCTAACTGAGTTTGTACTTATCCTGTGAAGAAAATCCAGCACATCCTTTCCTTTTAATTCTATCATACCATAATTTGATATGTTTCTTAATCCCACGCCATCGGATAAACTATTTAGTTCATCTTCAACAGAAGTATACTTTTTAATCTTATTATCATCCGTAGTTTCGGCATCAATTCCGAGAGATTGCAATAAATCTTTAAAAGGAAATTTGTCTTCTGTCTGTAACATTCTTTCTCCGGGCTGTATCAATATTTATCCATAAAAATATAAATAAAACGAGTTAATTATTGAAATTTTGGCTGTGATGAGATTTGTTTTCCCGGCTTGTCAATTTATTCTGCCGGACCATAACCAGCACAAAGGTCAATACAAAGATAAGAAAAAAAATCAATAAGGACGAGTCAATTTTGCGTTACGGGTATCAACATAAGCCGTTTTAACAGGGTTCCAGACAAATGGAATAGAATCAACAGCTTCAACTTTTTTGCCCGAATCATAATAGAGATATTCATAATAATCAGGGTATTTATCATTATTATAGTTTGTGATAGTCCTCTTAAAATTAATACCCTTATATGTCATCATTAAATGGGGTTTGGAAGTCAATCCGTTCAGAAGGAAGTAATTATAGTCAATGTGACCAATTCCCTGTGCATAATGGAAATTCACACGAATGTAAGGTGTATTATTATAACTCCAGTCATTAACTGAAAATGTATTAAAGCCTCCGTGAGATGGAATTACTGATTCCCAGACAACATCAAAGCTGTTATTATTACATTGAAAAAGTACAAGATAAAAAAATGCGGTTCCCAGTTTTGTACTGTCGAGATCGATAAAGCTCTCGTTATATCCCACTATATTTTTAGGTTCAATAAATCTCTCTCCTGATTTTGACTTTGCTATTATTCCAAAAATATACCCGGGGTAATTTTCAGGATAAATCACCGCTGACTTGGGAATATTATAAGTAAGTGTTTTGTCAAAATCCACGAGGTATGTACCCTCAGGGTAATGAGATAAGACAAATTCTTTTAATGCTATAGTGTCACACGGAAATCTTCGTGCTGCCTGTTTCTTCTGCTGCTCGAGCTTATAATTTTGAATCCGGAGATCTTTATCAGGAGAATATGCAGCTTCATTTTGTTTCCCTGCAATGTTCTTGTCTTCTTTCTTCTCCCCGCACGAAAAAAGAAACAGCGAAAAAATTAACAACAAGATTAAGTGACCTGGTCTCATCACTATTAGTTTTTATTTTTTTGAAAATTCATCAAAGAAATAAGCCGAGCTCATTATCCCCAGCTTGAAATGGTTTAAATCAAAATGCTCATTAGGTGAATGAAGATTTTCAGAATCCAGACCCATACCCATAAGAACAACCGGGGCTTTTAATTTATTTGCAAAAACATTTACAATGGGTATCGAACCTCCCTCTCTCATAAAAACTGTTTTTTTACCAAAAGCTCTTTCCATTGCTTTTGAAGCAGCAAGGGTTGCAGGTGAACTAAGCGGAGTAAGGCTGGCCTGGGCTCCGTGGAGGCTTTTGATAGAAACTTTGACAGATTGGGGAGCAATTTTCTTAATATATTTTGTAAATAGCTTCGCGATTTTAACAGGCTTCTGATCGGGGACAAGCCGCATACTTATTTTTGCCGAAGCTTTTGATGGTAAAACTGTTTTCGCACCTTTACCTGTATATCCCCCGATAATACCGTTGCAGTCTAATGTTGGCCTGACCCAGATTCTTTCAAGTGTTGAATATCCTTTTTCGCCCTGCAATTCTTTTACACCAACTTCATTAGCAAATCTTTTTTCTGAAAAATTAAGACGTTTGAAATTTTCTTTCTCTTTCTTTGAAAGTTTTTTCACATCATCATAAAAACCGGGAATAGTAATATGACCATTCTTATCCTGAAGACGGGAGATCATTTTAGCAAGAATATTAATCGGATTTCCTACCGCGCCTCCAAAACTGCCGGAGTGAAGATCTCTGTCAGGCCCGGTAACTTCAACCTCCATAAAGCTTAATCCACGCAATCCATAAGTCAAGGTAGGAACACCTTTATCGAATAATGACGTATCGGAAATAAGTACAGCATCACATTTTAAAAGATCTGTGTGCGATATTATAAATGATTCCAGGCTTTCACTTCCAATTTCTTCTTCACCTTCAATAATAAATTTCACGTTAACAGGAAGAGTACCTTTTCCCTTAAAAAATGATTCGACACTTTTAATATGCATGTACATTTGGCCTTTATCATCGGTAGCACCTCTTGCCCATATTTTTCCATCTCTTATTTCAGGTTCAAACGGAGGTGATTTCCATAGTTCAATCGGATCTACAGGCTGAACATCATAATGCCCATATATCAGAACCGTCGGTTTGCCCGGTGCGCCGAGCCATTCACCATAAATCAGCGGATGACCTTCGGTTTTAAAAATTTCAACCCTGTTTAATCCTGCCTGTTTAAGTTTTTCCTCAACAAATTTTGCCGCCTTATTAATATCATCTTTATTTTCCGGAATCGCACTAATGCTGGGAATTCTTAAGAATTCTTTCAGCTCTTCTATAAATTGCGGCTGGTTTTCTTTTATAAAATTAATTACTTCTTCCAATTTCTAACTCCTGTTCTCGCTTTAATTCTTCAACGTATATTTAAAAATAACAGGAACAAAATTCCTGAATCGGTTCACAGTAATTGAATCGAGCTGGTCCAAAACTTCTTTCGAAGGGATAAAGAATGTTTTCCATGGATCGTCGACCATATAAACATTTTTTTGCTGATCCATTGTTATGCTCTCAATGGATGCAACATAATCAAAAGAATTATAATTCGGAATATTTGTTTCAATTTTTACAAGGGCTGTATCGGCAATGTCCAGATTTTTATTGAAAATAATATGAAAAAAAGTTTTATTATTTCTATCAACACCATAAATAGAGTTGTTTTTATCTGAATACAAGCCGCAAATAGTATGAATTCCAAGAGGTTTCGTATTTATTCGTTTAATTATCTTTTCTGAATATTTATCTGCAATAAATAAAATCGTACTGTCTGCAAAAATATTTTTTTCAGTAAATCCTTCAAGACCAAGATAAAAATAATTGTCATCTACTGCGAGCCCTTCATAACCGATATTATCCCTGATATATTTTTCAAAAAGATCCTGAGGTGTGATGTTAATTCTTTTTATATCATCAAGAGTATCTGATAGAATGTTGTTATCTTTGAAAAATATCCTGTATATCCCGGCAAATCTTTTAGGATACTTCCCATTGCCTTCAATCGAAAGATAGACTTCGTTCATCTTTTTATAATAAACTATTTCTTCAAAATCTGCTTTTGGAAAAGTATCTATATAAGCCAGAAAATTATGCGAAAATATTATGGGAGTGATTGTAAATACCGTATCCCGGGAAATTTTCAGATGAAGTATACCGCCGGTATCGTCTGCAAGTAAAAAATATTTATCGCCGTCCGGGACCTCTTTAATGAAAGTTATGCCTGATGTCTGGTCTGCATTAAATTCTCCCGATGAAAGCCACCTCGGATAAAATGAGTTTTTTTCTAATTTAAGATCAGAGTGATTGTTGGTTCCACAACTATTTAGCATTATGCAGGCAAACAGGATAGGCCATAAAATTCTTAACATAGCTGTACAAATATATAAAAAGGAGGTGAGATTTCTCCTTCATCAATCAATTCCTTGTTAAACTTTTTCCCCTTTTATATATTGACCGGGTGATTTTATACAAATATATATTAAAGAATCATTTAGCCCCATTTATCTACTCCAATGTAACAATTATCTTCATTTTTATTCTTCAGTTTTTTATGAAGTTTGCAGACAGATTGGTTGGAAAGGGATTAGACACTTTTGTAATTCTTAAACTGATAGCTTTTAACCTTGCCTGGATGGTTGTACTGGTTGTTCCAATGTCTACACTTGTCGCTACACTTATGGCATTTGGAAATATGTCTCAGAATAATGAAATAACAATTATTAAATCAACCGGGACAAGCCTCTATAAAATGATGATTGCCCCTTTGCTTGCTTCTGTTGTGATTGGATATCTTCTTTTAATCTTTAATAATGATGTGCTGCCGGATGCAAACCACCAGGCTAAAATACTTATGCAGGATATATCGAGACAAAAGCCAACACTGTCGCTTGAACCAGGTGTGTTTTCACAGGAAGTATCAAACTATGCTATACTGGCAAGAGAAATAAATCAAAAGACAGATGAACTTTATGATATAACAATTTATGATTATTCGGATCCCAGGGAAATAAAAGTTGTAACTGCAGAAAAAGGTAAAATTTATTTTTCCAAAGATCAGTCAAAATTAATAATGGATCTGGAAAACGGGTCAATACATGAGTCTGATATTTCTCAAACAAACCTTTACAGAAGGTTGAGATTTGAAAAGCACAGGATTGTAATGGACGGGGCACAGTTCACTTTTCAGCAGTCAGCTCTTGGCAGTCCGAGAGGTGAAAGAGAATTAAGTGCTTCTGCAATGAGAGAGATAGTAGACAGCCTGAATATTTTTAGAAAACAATATCAGAAAGATTTGACAAGCACCGCTAAAAAATATTTTTTTATTGATACAACCAGTAATAAGATTAAAACGCCATCAAACATTAAAGCAAAAAATCTTATTTATGCGAGACTACTTGACAGGCTTCGAAATGAAAGAAATATCCTTGTTTCAAGATACGACAGGCTTGAAGCTAACCACAATGAAATAAGCAAATATGAAGTAGAGATATACAAAAAATACGCTCTGCCCGCTGCATGCATTGTATTTGTTCTTATCGGAGCTCCGTTGGGAACTATGACCAGGAAAGGTGGATTTGGTGTTGCCGCCAGCATCAGTCTTTTCTTTTTTCTTATTTACTGGGCTTTCCTTATCGGGGGAGAAAAGCTGGCGGAAAGAGATTTCTTCGCACCTTTCTGGGGTATGTGGTCTGCAAATATCCTTTTAACAATTGCGGGTATTTTATTAACACTTAAAACTGTAAAAGAAACTGTAACTATCCGGTTCACATGGATAAACAAAATTATTCCGAAACAATTTCGCGGGAATGAAGAAGAAAATTCAGAAAGTCATTATGAAAATTCTTGATAAATACCTGATAAAGCAGTTTCTTCAAACAATTGTTTTTGGATTATTTGCTTTTACCCTCATCTTTGTTGTGATAGATATGATGGAAAATCTTGATGATTTCATCGATCAGAATGTTGCCGCACCCATTGTACTTCATTACTATTTTGTTTTCTCACCGGACATAATCAAGCTGATTACACCAATTGCAGTTTTATTCGGAGCCTTGTTCACTGCAGGAAAAGCAGCACAGCTTAGCGAGTTGACCGCAATAAAAGCAAGCGGCGTTAGTATGTACCGGTTTATGCTGCCTTTTCTTATTACTACATTTTTTATCAGCATCTTCTCCGTTTACTTCGCAGGTTACCTTGTGCCGATGGCTAATAAAACAAAGCTGAATATAGAAATGCAGTATCTTAAAAAGGGATTTAACTATACAGGTAGTAATCTTTTCTTCCAGGATTCCCGAACCAGAATTGTAAATATTTCTTACTTTGATAATTCTATCCTTCAGGCAAACCGGGTTAGCATACAGGGGTTTGATAAAAATGATTTAACCAGGATGGTTTACCGCATAGATGCAGTAAGAATGGTTTATGATACGGTCGCTCATGTGTGGATAGCTAAAAACGGCATTGAAAGGATATTCCATCAAAACACACAGACTGCCGAATATTTTAAGGATATGAAGATTGATAGTTTAAACTTTACTCCCGCAGAACTTCTTACTAAACAGCAAAAGCCCGAAGAGATGAATCTTACCGAATTGAAGAAAAGTATAGAAACTCAGCAACGTGCCGGAAATGATGCTACAAATTCTCTGATCGACTATTATTCACGGTTTTCCTTTCCCACGGCAAGTCTTATTATTGTACTTTTTGGCTTGCCCATTTCAGCAAATAAAAGAAGAGGCGGATTAGCCGTACAGGTTGGAATAAATATACTGGTAACTTTCATTTATCTTGTGTTTATGCAAATAAGCCTGGCATTTGGAAAGAACGGTGCTCTTAATCCCCTGTTAACAGCGTGGTTTGCCAATCTTGTTTTTCTTGCAGCAGCAATTTATAACCTCATATATATGAGACAATAATTTCTCATTGAAGAAAAAAGATTCATCTAATATTAAAATGAATTTTAAAACAACAGGTTAATAAGAAGTATAAAAATATGCGGCAGATTACCTGCCGCTAAAAATTAATTTACTTTCTCATCCTTTTTTGGGGGAACAAATCCGAAATGCTGATTCTGAGGTGCATCAACTTTTACTTCACCAAATCTTGCTTCATATTTTTCAATATTATCTTTCAGAGCTTTTAAAAGCATTTTTGCATGCTGAGGAGTTGTAATTATTCTTGCAAGCACTCTTGCTTTAGGCACTCCCGGCACAATACGTGTAAAATCAATTACAAACTCCGCTGGTGAGTGAGTAATGATAGCAAGATTTGAATAAATCCCTTCAGCTTCTTTTTCATTGAGTTCAATGTTAATTTGCTGTCCCTGAGGATTTTGATTATTCTGAGCCATTTATTATTTCACTTCTTTCTGTTCTTTAATTACTTTCTTAATTCATCGGCTTTATTAAACGCATTCTGAGCATCAGTTTTCATATCGAGCACGCTATAAACTTTACCGAGCAATTCCCATTGTGTGGCATTCTTTGGCTCCAACTGAACTGACTTTTCAAGATAAGGCAACGCCTGCTGAAATTTCTCTTTATATTCGGTATTATCCATTTCACCTTTATCTTCGGCTTCTTTATTTATGGCAGTTCCCCACTTAACATAGGTAACGGCAATATTATAAATTGCATCACCGTATTCGGGGTCAATATCTATTGCTTTTTTAAATTGTGCAGCAGCATCTTCATAATCATTTTTACCTAACAGTAAAACCCCATAATTATAACGGTAATATTTATTATCCGGATCTTTTTCCACCCCTTCCTTAAATGCACTAAGTGCAACATCGGCTTTACCTGCACCAATGTAAGCATTTGAAAGTGTTAACAATATATCTGCATTATTCGGATATTGTTTTTTGCCTTCTTCAAGCACCTGGATTGCCTTATTAAAATCTTCCTGTGCTTTTATACTATCCTGTGAATCCTTAGAACTTGCAAATAAACTTTTATCTTTTAGGCCCTTATTATAATATATTGTGCCAAGATATTTATATCCATCCTCTGAGTGCTGAAGATCGATAAGTTTTTGAAGAGGCTCAATTGCTTTATCTTCTTCTTTTGCTGCCATATAAACAAACGAAAGGTTTTTATAAGTATCTGCCGAATCCGGCTCTAACCGGGCTGCATAGTCAAATGCATTTGCAGATTTGGCGTACAGTATTTTACTGCTATCTTCATCATCTGTTTTTGAACCTTTTTGAAAATAGTTTACACCTTTGTTGAATAAATTTGCCCAATAATATTTTTTTAAATCCTGAATCTGTGAACTATAAGTATTACTGATAGCTAATGAATTATCAAATGCTTCAATCATTTTATCATATTGATCTTTTTCACCATAAACATCGCCTAAAAGGTAGAAACCCTCATCACTTTTTGGATTTTTTGCAACTTCCTTTTGAAGTGCATCGAGAGCTTTATCCCAATTCTTCTGTTGAATATATAACCTGGCGCTCGTTAATTCCTGGTCTGCACATTGGAATCCAACTAAGACAATACCAGCTAATAAAATGAGTACTATTGCGAATAATTTACTTTTTTGCATTCTTTCTCCAAAAATTAAATCAAATTTAATGTATTTAAAGTTACTGCTTTGAGTAAGTATAGTCAAGAAAAACCTGATTACTCCAAACCAATTAGACTAATGCAGTATAAAATTTACTCAATTAGTTAAAGGACAATCCGTTAAATTGATTTTCCTTCATTTAAAAGATATTTTTGGTGACTAAAAAAAGAGGATATTTTGACCACCGAAAATGTCATAAAATCAATTCCAAAAGTGCTGTTGCACGATCATCTGGATGGTGGTCTGCGTCCCGAAACAATTATTGAACTGGCAAAAGATATAAAGTACAAAAAACTTCCAACCGGCGATGCCGGGGAATTAGCTGAATGGTTTCATAAGGGAGCTAATAAAGGAAGCCTCGTCGAATTCCTACGCGGATTTGAACATACAATTGCCGTTATGCAGACGAAAGAAAGTATGCAGAGAGTTGCTTACGAAATGATGGAAGATATGAAAAATGACGGTGTATGTTATGTTGAAACAAGGTTCGCACCTGTATTTCACGCGAATAAAAATATTTATCCCGAAGACGTTGTGCTGGCTGTACTTGATGGACTTGAAAAAGGAAAAAGAGATTTTGGAGTTGGTTACGGTTTGATCTTGTGTGCAATGAGAAATATGAAAAACTCTCTTGAGGTTGCAGAGCTTGCAGTAAATTTTAAAGACAGCGGTGTTGTTGGTTTTGATCTTGCCGGGGAAGAAGGTGGATATCCGCCCAAGAAACATATTGATGCTTTTCAGTTTATACAGAGATCCAATTTTAACATCACGATACACGCCGGAGAAGCTTTTGGTAAAGAATCAATATGGCAGGCGATACAATGGTGTGGTGCCCACAGGATTGGTCATGCCACTCATTTACAGGAGGATATTGTTTTCGATAAGGAAGGTAACTCAGTTGTATTCGGGGAGCTTGCCCAGTATATTCTCGATAAAAGGATTCCTCTTGAAATATGCCTTCTCAGTAATCTCCACACAGGAGCAGTAGATAAGCTTGAAAATCATCCCTTCAAAATTTTATATGATAATAAGTTCAGGGTTACAATTAATACTGATGACAGATTGATGAGCAATACTTCAATGTCAAAAGAATTTTTAACTGCACAAAAATATTTCGGGATAACTTTGGATGATATGGAAAAAATTACTATTAATACAATGAAATCAGCATTCATTCATTATAATGAAAGATTAGATTACATTTACAAAATTATTAAGCCGGGTTTTCAGCAAACCAGGAAATTTTTGAATTCATAAACAGATGATACCAATAAATGAAAAAACTATTTACAAATTACAATTTTGAATTTGATAAAAACGAAAAAAAATTATTAACATCTTTTTCAAAACAGGTTCTTAAACAAATAAGTGGAGATAATAAATTCTTTGCGGAGACCAGGGCATTTAACTCCATACTTGAAAAATTATCCTCTTCATCTGAAACAGTTAAGCTGACAAAGGATGAAAGAACAAGGCTTTTGAACCAGTTAAATGAAAATGTGAAATATTTAAAGAAGGAAATGGGAAGCAGTTGGTTTATTAAAAAATGGCTTTATAAATCAATGCTTAACCAATATGAAAACATTTTAGAAAACCATTTCAGAGGATAAAATGAGTTTGGAAAATATTAAAAAAGTTTCGATCAAAGCTCCTCACGGATCGAAATTATCCTGCAAAGGCTGGATACAGGAAGCAGCAATGCGTATGCTTATGAATAATCTCGATAGTGAAGTTGCAGAAAATCCTGCCGAACTAATTATTTATGGCGGGAGCGGTAAAGCTGCACGCAACTGGGATTGTTATGATGCAATAATTAAATCACTTAGAAATCTTGAGAATGATGAAACTCTCCTTGTTCAATCGGGAAAACCTGTAGGAATATTCAGAACATACCCGGATGCACCGCGTGTACTTATTTCTAATGCAATGCTCGTCCCCGATTGGGCTACCTGGGATGAGTTCCGCCGGCTTGAAGGATTGGGACTTACCATGTTCGGACAAATGACTGCGGGAAGCTGGATATATATCGGTACACAGGGTATACTCCAGGGAACCTATGAAACTTTTGCCGAGTGCGGCAGAAAATATTTTAATGGAGATTTCAAAGGAAAATTTGTTCTCACAGCAGGACTTGGTGGAATGGGTGGAGCGCAGCCGCTTGCAGCAACTATGAATGGCGCGGCTTTTCTCGGAGTTGAAGTCGACCGCAAGAGAATTGAAAAACGACTGGATACCGGGTATATAGATGAAATTTCTGATAATCTTGATGATGCTCTTGAAAAAGTATTAAAAGCCAAAAATGAGGGCAGAGGATTATCTGTAGGTTTGGTGGGCAATGCCGGAGAAATTCATCAACAGATATTAAATAGAAATATTATTCCGGATATTGTAACGGATCAAACTTCAGCTCATGACGTACTAAATGGTTATGTTCCATCCGGAATTTCATTTGAAGAAGCAATTAGGTTAAGGAAAGAAAATCCGAAAAAGTATATTGAGTTATCTCGTAAAACTATTGTAAAGCATTTGAAAGCTATGCTTGGATTTCAGAAAAAAGGATCGATTGTTTTTGATTACGGAAATAATATCCGCGGCGAAGCAAAAGAGAATGGGGTTGAAAATGCATTTGATATTCCCGGTTTTGTTCCTGAATTTATCCGTCCTCTTTTCTGTGATGGAATGGGACCATTCCGCTGGGCCGCTTTATCGGGTGATCCAAATGATATTTATGAAACCGATAAAGCTGTAATGGAAACTTTTCCTGAAAAAAAATCTCTGATTAACTGGATTAAAATGGCTCAGAAGAAAGTACACTTCCAGGGATTGCCTTCCAGAATTTGTTGGCTTGGATATGGTGAACGAGCTAAGATGGGAAAAATCTTTAATGATCTTGTGGCGACTGGAAAAGTAAGTGCTCCGATTGTGATTGGAAGAGATCATCTGGATTGCGGTTCGGTAGCTTCTCCAAACCGTGAAACAGAAAAAATGAAAGACGGCAGTGATGCAATTGCAGACTGGCCGATATTAAATGCATTGTTAAACGCAGTTGGCGGTGCAAGCTGGGTTTCAGTTCATCACGGCGGTGGGGTCGGTATAGGTAAATCAATCCACGCCGGAATGGTTATAGTTGCAGACGGAACAAAAGAAGCTGAGAAAAGACTGGATCGCGTTCTAACTTATGATCCCGGAACCGGGATAGCAAGACATTCGGATGCAGGTTATGAAAGAGCAATTAAGAATGCAAAAAAAATGAATATTAAAATTCCTATGTTAAAATAATTTATACATTACGGAGAATAAAATGAAAGTTAAAGTATTAATAGCCGATAAATTTCCGGATCAGTATATTCAACAATTGAAAGATATGGACCTGGAAGTAATCAATTTGCCGAAACTGGGTGAAAATGATCTTCCCGAAGCCGCTAAAGAAGTTGATATACTGGTTGTGCGTTCAACTAAAGTTAATGCAACAACAATATACAATAGTAATGCCTTAAATCTTATAATACGTGCCGGTGCCGGAGTTAATAATATCGACATTACTGCTGCAAACAAAAAAGGTATATATGTTGCTAATTGTCCGGGAATGAATTCTGTTGCGGTTGCAGAACTTGCGATTGGCTTGATGGTTTCATTGGATAGAAGAATTCCTGATAACGTAGCCGATTTTAAAAAAGGTATCTGGAATAAAGGTGAATATTCCAAAGCGCAGGGACTAAAAGGTAAAACACTGGGAATTATAGGTGTGGGTGCAATCGGCAGGGAAGTAGCAAAGAGAGCCCTCGCTTTTGAAATGAATGTTTATGGAAAAGATATTACCCGCATTGAAGGAGTTCAGATTAAAGATTTTTCTGAAATGGATCAGCTTCTTTCTTTATGCGATATCATTACCATTCATCTTCCCGCTACCCCAGATACGAAAGGTCTTTTTAATAAAAAAATGTTCGGCTATATGAAGAACGGGGCGTTGCTTATCAATACTTCCCGTGCAGATGTAATTGTTGAAGAGGATATGCTCGAAGCAATTAAGGAAAAGGGAATAAGAGTTGCACTTGATGTATTTAAGGGTGAACCTGAAGCAAAGACAGGTGAAGTAAAATCTGTTTTGAAAGATAATCCCAATATATACGTAACTCATCACATAGGTGCATCTACCGAACAGGCTCAGAATGCAGTTGCAGCAGAAACAGTAAAGATAATTGAAGATTACACTTCAAGTGGAATTATCGCCCACTGGATAAACCGTGCAAAAGTAACTGATGCCAAATATCAGCTTGTTGTAAAACATTATGACCGGCCCGGAGTGCTCGCATCAATTCTTGATGTTATAAGAGAAGGAAACATCAATATAGAAGAAATTGAAAACGTAATTTTTGAAGGTGGTATTGCTGCATGCTGCACTATGAAATTAAAAGCTCCTGTGAACGCAGATAAACTGAAAAGGATGCAGGTTAACCCCGATGTATTAAGCGTTTCTCACGTGGCTCTGTAATTATTAGGGGGATTGAGAAATCAATCCCCTTTCCTTTCTATACAAACTTAACATCAACTATATCTTTTACTATACCATAGAAATACGGCATTCTTATTAATTGAAGGAATCCTTCAATATCCTGCATATCGAATTCAAGAACAAGGGATGAAATATTTTGTTTTATATAATTTAAGGTCTTTTCATTAAATGAAAAATATTGTTGAATTGAATCAAAATTACTATACACATTAGGAATTATTTCAAGCAGCAAAGATTCATTTTCTTTAATTAATTTTTCATCAGATGAAGCGAGCACAAAATTTACAAACGGTAAAGATATCAGTTCAATTATTTCTTCTGAAAAGCTTATCCCATCAAATAACTTATCATCATAAAAATTCTGTTCCCCAACAAGCAGCAGGTTATTTTTTTCTTTCTTTAAAGAAGCGGACAAACCAATTTCAACATCGGAATTATATAGTTCCTTAAATAAGATCTTGCTTATAATAGCTTCAAGTGAAGATACATCTCCTGCGATGTTCAATGACTGCAAAGATCGGTCTTCCGAAAAATATAGATATGAATTGCAAAGTGAGCCCTCAAAAGAAATTCCGAATTTTTTTGAAACAAATAATTCCCTGTGATTAATTATATCAGTTGAAGAAATGAGAGCTATACAATCATTATCTTTTTCAATCATAGAACTGATTGAAGATGCAGGCTGGAACTGAAGGTTATTTTTCAGATTTTCCGGTAATGAAACCGCAATGATGGAAGTATATATATTTTTAGGAAAAAGAATTTTCATATTTAAAAAGAAAAAGCCCCGCAGACAGCGGGGCTGAATTTCTGTACTATTCTATCAGGATTCTTTTGATTTTATTCTTGCAGCTTTGCCTGAAAGTTTCCTTAGATAAAAAAGTTTTGCTCTTCTTACATCTCCCTGTTTAAGCAATTCAACCTTTGCAATTTTAGGTGAATTATACGGGAAGATTCTTTCTACACCAACGCCGCTTGAAATTTTCCTGACTGTAAAAGTTTTACTTGCTCCGGCCCCGCGTATACTGATCACGTCACCTTCAAAAGGCTGAATTCTTTCTTTGTCGCCTTCAATTACGCGCACATGAACACGTACGTGATCGCCTGAATTGAAAGCAGGTAAGTCAGTCTTGCTTTGTTCGGGTAATATATTATTTACATCAATCATTTTTTTCTCCGCTAATTATTATAATTTCTCCATTTCGCAGTTAAAATTTTTGACTGCTCTTCTTTCCAATTTTTAATTTCTTTGTCATTTCCAGATAATAAAATTTCAGGAACTTTCATCCCGCGGTATTCTGCCGGTCTTGTATAAGATGGAGCTTCAATTCTTTCTCCATCCTGGAATGAATCATTAAGGGCAGACTCACTATCATTAAGAACTCCGGGAATAAGGCGAATAACTGCATCGACAATCAGAAGTGCAGGAAGTTCACCACCTGTAAGAACAAAATTCCCGATAGATATTTCATCTGTTGCGAATTTTTCTCTTACACGTTCATCAATATCTTTATAATGCCCGGCAACTATCATCAGGTTTTCAGCAAGCGATAGCCTGTTTGCGGTCTGCTGATTAAGCACTTTACCACGCGGAGAAGTAAAAATTATATGATTATAACTCCGATCCTCCTGGAGTTTCTCAATGCATTCAAAGAACGGTTCCGGTTTAAGAACCATCCCGGCGCCGCCGCCGAAAGGTTTATCATCAACCTGTTTATGCTTATTAAAAGCATAATCTCTAAGGTTATGAACAATGATCTCTACCTTTTTTTTATTCTGAGCTCTCTTCAAAATACTATACTCGAGAGGGCTCTGAAAAATTTCGGGAACGGCAGAGATTATATCAATTCTCATCTTCATAGAAACTTTCTCCCGGTTTAAGTATCATCATTTTATGCTTAGAGTCAAAACTTTCAATCAATTCTGACAATGCCGGTAAAAGAATCTCCTGACCATTCGTATCTTCAATTAGATAAACATCGTTAGCAGGATAAGCCAACACATCTAAAATTTTACCAAAATATTTTTCATTCCTGAATACTTTACAATTCAGAAGGTCATGAATAAAGTAAACATTATCAGGAAGCTTAACCACATTTTTCTGATCCACATAGATTTCCTTATCAAGCAAAATTTTTGTATCTGATGCAGAAGTAAAATTTTTGAACCTGATAAAAAAATCGTTTTTTACCTTCTTAACTTCTTCTACAAAAAATTTCTTTTTAATGTCAAAGAAATCAATATATACTTCTTTGAGCGATAAGAACCGCTCGGGGAAATCGGAATAAGAAAAAATCTTAACAAATCCTTTTCTATCAGATGCAGAAGTAATTCTTGCAATTAAAAAATACTCACTCAACCTAAAAAATATTAATCCAGAATTTCAAGAATAGCTCTCTTCCCTTCTTTAGCTGCAATTGCAGTAAGAAGAGTTCTCATTGCCTGGGCAGTTTTGCCCTGTTTCCCAATTACTTTGCCTACATCCTCCGCCTGGACTTTAAGAGAAAGTACTATTTTATTCTCTTCCGGAGCTTTCTCATCAATTGAGACATTTTCCGGATTATCTACCAGGTGTTTTGCGATATACTCGATGAATTCTTTCATAGAAAGAAGCCTCCTATATTAAAGCACGGGAGCTTTTGAATTATCGTACGGGGAAAACGCTTTAGAGAAAGACTATTCTTTTTCGGCTGTATTTTCTTCAGAAGCAGCGCCCTTTACTTCTGCCGTACTTTTTTCAGATTCTACTTCCTGTTCCGTGTTCTTTTCCGGAGTAACATTTTCACCTTCGGACTTTGCAGCATTGGCTTCCTCACCTGCATCTTTAGTTTTACTCTTCGTTTTCTTTCCCTGATTTCTACTTGTCTGCTTTGCTTCCTGCATTTTAGTCCACTGTTCTAGTTCAGACTGAATCTTATCTTCAGAAAGACCTTTACGGAATAATTCTCTTTTTAATGTAATTCCTTTTTGTCTCAATAAACTTTTAACAGTCTCTGTAGGCTGTGCACCATTATTTAACCAGTATAATGCTCTGTCTTCTTTAATATTTACCGTATGAGGGTTTGTTAAAGGATTATATAAGCCAATAGATTCCAAAAATTTTCCATCCCTCGGGGATCTGGAATCTGCTGCAACAATCTTATAAATAGGTTGTTTCTTCTTACCCATACGTCTGAGTCTTAACTTAACTGCCAAATTTATGACCTCCTGATTTAGTCTCTATCAATTAAATTTAAAATTCTTAAATGATGACGCACCGCCAAATCCTTTTCTTGCCATCTGACCCATCATCCTCTGCATCTCTCCAAACTGCTTTATTAAACGGTTAACGTCCTGAATAGATGTACCGCTTCCTTTTGCAATTCTTTTACGCCTACTGCCGTTAAGCAATTTTGGTGTTGAACGTTCTTCAACCGTCATCGATTGAATAATTGCTTCAACTTTTACCAGCGCTTTATCATCAATATTGGCATTTTTAACCTGAGATCCGAGTCCCGGAATCATTCCCAACAAGGATGACAAAGAACCCATTTTCTTGATGACTTTAATTTGCTTAAGAAAATCATCAAAATCAAATTTATTTTTCTTTAATTTTTCCTCAAGACGTTCGGCTTCATTCTCATCGAAACTCTGTTGAGCCTTCTCCACAAGTGAGATAACGTCTCCTTTACCCAAAATCCGGGAGGCCATTCTCTCAGGATAAAAAACTTCTATATCGGTTAATTTTTCCCCATTGCTTACAAATTTAATGGGTTTTCCCACAACCTGGCAAATTGAAAGTGCCGCTCCTCCTCGCGCATCGCCATCTAATTTAGTAAGAACTATACCGTCATAATTAACTTTTTCATTAAAAGTTTTTGCAGAATTTACGGCATCCTGCCCGGTCATTGAATCTACAACAAAAAGAATTTCATCCGGGTTCAACAGATTTTTTATATCTGCCACTTCAGCCATCATTTCTTCATCTACGTGAAGACGGCCTGCAGTATCAACTATCAATGTATCAAAATTTTTCTCTTTTGCAAATTTTAAAGCATTATCTGCTACTTTACGGGCATTTCTTTCCTCAAGAGAAAACACAGCTACATTTATTTGTTCACCGAGAGCTTTTAGTTGATCTATAGCTGCCGGTCTGTATACATCGGCAGCAACCAATAAAATCTTCCTTTTTTTTTCTTTTAATCTCTTAGCCAGCTTACCGCTGAAAGTGGTTTTACCGGAACCCTGAAGACCAACCATCATAATGGTAGTAATTCCGGAACCATTTATTTTAATATCGCTGTTGCTGTTCCCGAAAAGATTGGTTAACTCGTCAAAAATAATTTTAGTTATTAATTGCCCCGGAGTAATAGAATTGATTACTTCTTTACCAAGAGCTTTCTGAGAAACATTTTCAATAAACTCTTTTGCAACCTTGTAATTAACATCTGCATCAAGAAGAACACGACGTATATCCCTTAGGGAATCGGAAATATTCTTCTCGGTTAACTTTCCTTGTCCTCTTATTTTTTTAAGAGATGATTCGAGTTTCTGAGTCAGGTCTTCAAACATAATATCTCAATATTTTTATACGTCAAACCTAATCTAATTACGCATTACTTTCTTTTAATGCGTTTGCACCGGAAACAATTTCAAGAATTTCTTTTGTAATGGCTGCCTGTCTTTCCTTATTATATTTAATCTGCAGAGTTCTGATAAGCTCTTTAGCATTTGTAGTTGCATTATCCATAGCAGTCATTTTAGCGCCTAACTCAGCAGCGTTGGATTCAAGCAGAATCCGCCACATCTGGGCTTTTAAGTGTTTGGGAAGAAGATAGTTGAATATCCCTTTCTGGTCTGGCTCGTAAATATAATTTGGTTGATTTTTTCTTTCTTCCAATGAATCCTTTTGTATCGGGATAGGAAGAAATTGTTCTTTAACGATCTTTTGCTGGATTATAGATTTAAACTCATTATAAACAATAATAATTTTATCAAATGTTCCTTTTAGATAAACATCAATTAGTTCTTTGGTAATGTTCAAAGCATCATCATACGAAAGAGATGAAAACAATCCGATTTTTTTGCCAACTACATCATAATCTCTTTTTGAAAAGAATTCGAATCCTTTTTTACCGACGCAGAAAATATGAGGGGCAGCGGAACCACCGGAATATTCCTGGCTAACAATAGCGGCTGTTTCCCTTATAATATTTGTATTAAATGCACCGCACAAACCACGGTCGGCGGTAACTATAACAATAGCTACATTTTTTATTTCTCTCTGAAAGATAAAAGGATTGGCAGCTATATCTTCATCAGTTACAAGATGCGAAAGCATTTCTGCAATCTTTCTTGCATATGGCCTGGCATTAAAAATATTCTCCTGTGCTCTTCTGAGTTTTGCAGCAGCTACCATTTTCATGGCTTTTGTTATTTGCTGTGTACTCTGAACACCTTTTATCCTAGTTTTTATATCTCTTAAAGTAGCCATTAACTAAGCACTCTTTTTAAATACTGCTTTAAATTCTTCTGCTGCTTTTTTAATACTTTCACTAGTTGAATCGGAAAGTTGCTTCTCTTTTCTTATTGCTTCAAGAACCTGGTTGTATTTAACTTCAATATATTCCAGTATTTCTTTTTCAAATTGTTTGAGATCGGCAACAGGTATATCGTCAAGAATACCGTTTGTTCCAAGGAATATACTAATAACCTGTCGTTCAATAGGAACAGGAGCATATTGTCCCTGTTTTAATAGCTCAACCAGCCGGGAACCTCTTGCAAGAGTTCTTAAAGTAGCTTTATCAAGATCCGAACCGAATTTTGCGAATGCTTCAAGTTCCCTGTACTGAGCAAGCTCAAGCTTTAAAGTACCGGCAACTTTTTTCATTGCTTTAATCTGTGCATTACCACCAACACGTGAAACAGAGATTCCAACATTAATCGCTGGTCTCACGCCCGCATTAAACAGGTTTGATTCAAGATAAATCTGCCCGTCAGTAATCGAAATTACGTTGGTTGGAATATATGCAGAAACGTCTCCCTGTTGAGTTTCGATAATCGGGAGAGCAGTTAAACTTCCGCCACCAAGATCTTCACTTAATTTTGAAGCTCTTTCAAGCAGCCTTGAATGGAGATAAAAAACGTCACCGGGATAAGCTTCGCGTCCGGGAGGTCTTCTTAATAATAGAGAAAGTTCGCGGTAAGCTGCGGCCTGTTTTGATAAATCATCATATATAACAAGAGCATGACGACCATTATCTCTGAAGTATTCTCCAAGAGTTGCACCGGAATAAGGAGCAATAAACTGAAGAGGGGCAGGCACGGATGCTGCAGCAGATATAACAGTTGTATAATCCATTGCACCCTGTTCGTTTAATTTTGCCACAACTTGTGCAATTGTTGAACTCTTCTGGCCTATTGCAACATAGATACAGTAAACAGGTTTTATTCCAAGGTTTTTCGATTCTTCTGTATGAGTAAACTTTTGATTAATTATAGTATCAACTGCTACTGCAGTCTTTCCTGTCTGTCTGTCGCCAATAATTAATTCTCTCTGTCCTCTCCCGATAGGTATCATTGCATCAATTGCAGTAATACCTGTCTGCAACGGTTCTTTTACGGGCTGACGCTGAATTACACCAAGCGCTTTTCTTTCAATTGGCAAAAAATCTTTAGTGTTGATAGGACCTTTTCCGTCAACAGGAAGACCGAGCGGAGTAATTACTCTGCCAAGCATTTCATCACCAACAGGCATTGAGGCAACTCTCTTGGTCCGCTTAACAGTATCACCTTCTTTTACAAGAGTAGATTCACCAAAAAGAACACAGCCGACGCTGTCTTCTTCAAGATTAAGAACCATACCAAAGACATCGTTAGGGAACTCCACGAGTTCACTAGCCATTACATTAGATAAACCATATACTCTTGCAATACCATCACCAACCTGCAGGACAGTACCGACATCATAAATATCAATTTCACTCTCAAAGCCTGATAACTGTTTTCTTAATATGGCAGATATTTCATCTGGTCTTACTTCAGCCATTTTAATTCTTCCTTTTTAAAATTCCAATATTAATTTAATGCAACACCGCCTTTCAGCAGCTGCTGCTTTTAAAGTTTCCAACTGATGTTTAATAGAAGCATCATAAACTGTATCATTTACTTTTGCAATAAACCCGCCGACAACTTCGGGATGAATTTCAATTCTGAAACGGGCTTTTTTGTTTAACATCTTTTCAATCCTGCTTTGCAAATTATTCTTTTGCTCATCGGTTAATTCAAATGCGGTCTGAACATCAACATTAACAATGCCTAATCTTTCATCTTTCAATTCTAGAAATTTTGCTGCTATTTCTCCGAGCAGATTTTCTCTTCCCTTCTTAACGAGAAACCTTATAAAGTGCATTGTTTCACCATTTAACCGGGATTTAAGAACTTCATCAAGAATTGAGGATTTTGTTTCAGGTCTTATTACAGGACTTTCCATTGCTCTTTTTAAGTCAGGACTTTTTTCCAGAACATTCACAACAAGCTCGATATCACCTGAAATAGTATCCAGCATATTTTTTTCAACTGCTAAATCTAAAAGTGAGGTCGCATACCTTAATGATACTTTGTAATCAGCCATTTTCAATTCCTGGAAATATCGCTTATATATTTATCCACAATCCTTTTATTTGATTCTTTATTCAGCGTTTCCTTAAGAATCTTTTCAGCAGCATTTATAGCAATTTCCGCCACCTGGTTTTTCAAATCGTTAAAAGCCGCGTCTTTCTTTCTCTCTATTTCATCTACAGCATCATCAACTATTTTTTTTGCCTGTTCTTTACTTTCTCTGATTAACTGGTCCTTCAACTTTTCGGCGTAAGCACGGCTCTGGTCAATAATTTTCTTAGATTCTTCTTCGGCTTTAGCTATATTAGATTTGTTTTCATCCAGAACCTTCTGAGCTTCTTCCCTGGCCTTCTCAGCTTTTTCAAGTGATTCCTTAATTGCAGCTTCCCTTTGATCTAAAGCAGCAAGAATCGGCTTCCATGCAACCTTCTTCAGAACAATCAGCAAAACAACGAAAGTAATCACAGTCCAGAAAATCAGTCCCGGATTAACGCTAATCAGACTGCCATGTTCCTCTAAAGCAAGAACTGATAAAATGAATCCTGTTAACATTTATTCTTTCCTGATTTAATTTAAATTACCGAATGAACCGGAATTAAGCTTTCACTGCTAATAAAATACAGATAACAAGAGCAAAGAATGCAATTCCTTCAATAAGTGCAGCAGCAATAATCATTGCGGTTCTTATTGCACCTGCAGCTTCAGGTTGTCTCCCCATAGCTTCGAGAGCAGAACCAGCAAGCTTACCAATACCGAGACCTGCACCAATTACGGCTATTCCGGCGCCAATACCTGCGCCCAACCATGCTAAATCCATATTAATTTCTCCTGATTGTTAAAGTAAATAAATTATAGACTAATTAGTGTTCCTGATGAACAGCCATCCCTATAAACAAGGATGTTAATATTGTAAAAATATAAGCCTGAATTAAAGCAACAAGTAATTCAAGCAGGTAAATAAAAATTGCAAAAGCTATTGATACTGGGGCAACCAAAGCTGTCTGCAGAATAAATATTAAGCCAAGCAACGAAAGAATAACGACGTGCCCGGCAATCATATTTGCAAAAAGACGAATACACAAAGCAAATGGTTTTGTAAACAGTCCCAGTATTTCCAGGGGAATAATTATTATTAAAATCCAAGGCGGCATACCGGAAGGTACTAACCCTTTAAAATACTTAAACATACCATGGCTTCTTATTCCACCGAATTGAATTGCCACAAAAGAAATAACTGCAAGTGCAGCTGTTACAGCAATATTACCGGTAACGGTAACAGCATAAGGAATTAAACCGAAAATATTGCTTAGAAGAATAAAGAAGAAAACTGTAAGCAGATAAGGTAGAAATTTTTCGTAACCTTTTCCGATTGTTGGTTTAACAATTTCATCACGAACGAAAAGAACCGTTATTTCAACAACGTTTGAAATTCCCCTGGGAATTAGAGAATTTTTATATTTTTTTGAAACTATATAGAGAGTAACAAACAGAATAAGTGCTACTATCCACATGAAAAAAATGTACTTGGTAATAGAAATATCGATACCAAATAATTCAAAATGAGGTAATTGAATAGAAAAAAAAGGCTCAAAATCTAAGGTATGGGAATCCATTACATGATGTAAAATCCAACCGCTATCACTACCTCCGGCAGTTTTCAAAGTATCTACCGCACTTAGAGTATCAATCGCATTATAGAACATAAACTGAATTAACTATTTCTAAAATTCAGATAAAAAATCTCAATAATTAAATAAAAAATATAGAAAAAGAAGGTTGAAAATATAAAGTTATTCTGATTTAATTCCAAGAAACGAAGGGAAATAAAAACCAGGAGAAGGGTTAGGAATAACCGCACCATTACTGCCCCTAACACGTTACGAATAAATGACTTATCGTTTCTAGTAAGCCCTCTTTGAGTGAGCAACAATTCAAATACAAAACCAATAAAAACAATTAGCCAGCCAGCCAGCCAGGAAATGAAAACCGGCAGAGCAATGAGGCTGAAAAAATAAATAATAAAAATAATTACGGGGAAAAAAAGATTTAATAGAAGAGAAAAATTTGTAAATCTTTTTATTCTAATCATTTGTCTGATTTCAGCACTGACTTTATAAAGCTATAAAGCGCAGTAGCTATTCCAAGAAAAGAAAAAATAACAGTTAGCCACGGATTGGTATTAAATTTGCTATCCAGCCAGATCCCAAGAAAAACCATAACAATAACTGTTACAGCAAGCTGAAGACCAAGACCAATATATGGACCGTAATTTACAGCAAAGTTACTACGTCCATCTTCATTTTCATCCTTGTTTTTCATTTCCTGATGTTGAAGGCAATTGAGAAGGTTTTGCCATAGTAGATTCCTTACCACTCATTTTACTCTGCCCATCAAACTGAGCTCCAGCTTCAACAACCAGAATTTTTGTAAGGATGTCACCCTGAAGCACTGCCTTTGCTTCAAGAGTTAACTTATCCTTTGCACTGACAGTTCCTGTCACCTTTCCCCCTAAAGCAACTGCTTCTGCATGAATCTCACCACTAACTTCACCGTTTTCACCAACTGTTACATTTCCGTTGGCTGTGATATCACCATTAACAGTACCGTCCACACGTACATTGCCATTGCTTATTAATTTCCCTTCTATGACTACTCCGGCACTAATAATTGTCACTTCATCCTTCCCTTCATTTGTGTTTCTTGTTTTCAAAATAATCCTCCAATTAATAATTTATTAAAATTTTCTCAGGGTTAATCGGTTCACCATCTTTCCAAATTTCAAAATGTAAATGCGGACCTGTAGTAATTTCACCTGTATTACCGCTAAGCGCAATAGTCTCTCCCTGAAGAACAATTTCTCTTGCCCTTTTCAGAAGAACCGAGCAATGTTTATATACTGTAATATAACCATTATCATGATTTAGTATTATCATATAGCCGTCCTTAGTAGTATAGTCGGCAAAAACGACATATCCATTTGCAGCCGCATAAACAGGAGTTCCAATCTTAACGACAAAGTCAATGCCCATATGTCCCCTGTCAGGTTCGAATCCTCGACTTATAAAACTATCGGCAGGCTTACTAAAATAATAAGTTTTTTGCTGTTTTTCTTTTTTACTTTGAAACAATTGTTCAACAATTGCGAAAATATTTCCGCCAAAAGGATTTTTCTTTCGCTTATTTTGAACAGTATCTTTGCTCTTATCCTGGGATTTTAATAAAGTAGAATCTCCCAACCCTATTGCAAATTTTAATTTCTCGTTTGTGTTTTTAAGGTTTTCAAGATCTCTTGTTACCTGGTTTAGTCTATTATTCAGCTCATTAAATTTTGTTATTTCTGATTTATCAAATCCTCTGCCGGGAAATACAACATCTTTAAGGGGAGTTAATCCAAGCAGAAGGAATCCCAATATGGCTATGATTGCAGAATAAAATACAAGTATAGAAATAACCTGAAATAATCCAAACTTAAATGATTTTGTTTCACCTCCGCCGTATTCAGGAAGAAAGAGTACAGAAAGATTTTTAACTTTCCTTACATAATTAAAAAAGATTTTTATTTCTTCTCTAAATTTCATTTTTGCTTAAACTTCCCTTAAAACAGTCTTAAAAGTTTTCAAGATTATTTCCTTTAATGGAATATATTCTTTCAAGATTAAAATTTTTCAATCAGATCTTCAAATTTTATTTTACCTTCTCTTAACAAAACAGGATGTGAATTGCTCAGGTCTATTAAAGTTGACGCTTTAAAGTATGATTTCTTTTCTGTGTAAAAGATGGCATCAACTTCAGAAATAAATGTATCTTTAATAACACTTAATTCCATCAGCGGTTCCATATCGGCTTTGTTAACACTGGTTGAAACGAGGGGCATTTTAATCTGTTCCAACAATTTCAGGCAAAATCTCTGGTGAGGAATTCGGAACGCAGCAGTGTTTTGCTTAAGAATGCTCTGCGTTTTTTTATTCAAGTTTAAAACAACGGAAACCGGATTTGGCCAGATGGCAAGAAGAAAATCGAGATGTTTTTCATTTTGAATATCAACATACTTGGTCAACGTATCTATACTGTCAATTAAGAGAATATACCGTTTTGTCTCATTCCTTCCTTTTATATAATCAATTCTTTTCACAGCATCTTCATTGAATGGGTTTGCACCGAAGCCATATATTGTGTCTGTAGGATAAATAAACACTGTACCTTCCAGATAATATTTTTTAGCCTTATTAATTGCAGCTTCTAATTTCTTATCAATATTAATTAACTCAGCACCTTTGGTACTAATCATTAAGTATTTCCTTAATTTTCGAAATTACCATGCCAGGTTTCAATTTATTTCCGCAGTCAAAGGTATTGATGGGACATTTTTCAAACCCATGAATTCCACATGGTTTACAAAATAAATCATTAAAGGTTAAAAAATAACTGTTTTTATTGTAAGGATAAAAACCAAAATCAGGAACCGTTGAACAATATAGCATAATTACCGGAATATCTGCACACATTCCAAGATGCGCAGGAGCAGAATCATTTGATATTAACATTTTCATTCTTTTTAAGAATGACACGCTTTCTATTAAAGTGAATTTGCCGGCTACTGATTTTACTTTTGCACCTGATTTCTGCTGAAGATCTTCACAAATTTTTTTGTCATCTTCTCCGCCAACAAGGAATACCATATCAAAATTATTTTTCAGAAAATTAATTACTTCCTCATAATATTCTACGGGATAAATCTTTGTTTTCCAAACACTGCCGGGTGCCACTGCAGCAAAATTTGAACACCCTTTAAGTTCTGAAAAGAAACTTTCAACTTTATTATCAACTTCAACAGGAATATTTATCTTTGGCAGAATTTTCCAATTACTATTGTCTGTTTCAAATTGAATAAGATTTAGATTTCGCTCAACTTCATGATTCGCTTTTTCATATTCTGCAAGATATTTATAGATGTGTCTTAAACTATTAATATTAAATCCGTAAGTTTCCCTTACACCGGATAACATTACGAGCATTGATGTCCGTAGTGAACGATGCGGGGCATAAATTCGTGTGTAATGTCTTTCCCTAAGAAATTTTGCATATTTAATAACCTGTAAAATTGAACTATGTTTTCCATGCTTATCAAAAATATGAACTTCATTAACAGCAGGAGAATGACTAAAAATAACTCCCGTTTCGGGAATGGCAATTATATCAATAGAACAGCCGGGATTCATTTCTTTAAGCTTTTGCAGCATCGGCAGAGTAAGAATTGCATCACCAATAAATGCAGTTTGTATTACGAGAAATTTTTCCATTAATGTTTCCATCTCTTATGCATCCAGAACCATTGTTCGGGATTTTCTTTTATAAATCCTTCAAGGTATTCTTTATGTCTTTTTGTAAATTCTTTTATTTTGTCTTCTTCATCTTCAGGCAGATTTTCTTTACTTACTTCAAATATTTTAGCTTTATATAAAAAATCCTTTTGCCTGACAGGAATACCATATAAAATAGGTGCACCGGTTTTAATTGCAAGAATTGCCGGTCCGGAAAAAAAGGAAGCCGGTCTTCCCATAAAATCTAATTTTAACCCATTTGAAGGACCTCTCTGGTCTGCAACCATTGCAACTATATTTTTGTCCTTAAGTTCCTTATAAACCTGTCTTACCGACAGACCAGAAGGAATAATTTTATTTATCCATTTTGTACGGGCAGCTTCCAGCCATTTTGTAACATAAGGATTTCTCTGAGGTTTAACCACGACAGAAAAAGGAATTCCTATCTGGAGGCTAACGGATAAAGCTATATATTCCCAATTGCCGAAATGAGCAGAAAGTAGAATTACACCTTTTTCTTCATTATAACGTTTAGTTATTAATTCTGAGTTTTCGCAGTAGACCATTCTCTCCATTTCATCTTTTTCCAGCCACGGTATAGCCAAAAGTTCAATCAGTGTTATGGCAAAACTTTTATAACAATTGAAAGCTACACTGTTTATTTTCGATTTTGAAAATTCAGGAAAAGAAAAAGAAAGATTTTCAAGCACAGTCTTTTTTCTTATAGGTATCAGATAAAAAAAAAGGAAAGCTAATAATACAGAACATCTTCTGGAAAAATTTAAACCGGCAAATTTTACCAAATAGCTAAATAAAATAAAGAATATATATTCTATTAAGTTCTGCACTTTATTAATAACATTAATAATATTTAATTTAAAAATACAGAAGATATGATACTTAATGAAAGTTTTTGTAAGAAATGAAAGGGAATTGAAATTCAATTCCCTCAATAAATATTAATGAGGACCAATTTTAACTTGCCAATTCGAATCAGAGATCTCTCCACGTTTAGTAGAATTTACCAGTGTATAATCTGAAAAACCTGTAAGATCTGCGAATACAAAAATTACTCCGCCTTCAACGTCATTATAATGCCAGATTTCATACGGCTTTGTATCGGTCTGGTTTGGAAATCTTTCTATTTCACTGGGTTCGCCATAGAGTAGAAGAACTCTGCCACGGTCTGTTTTCCAACCCTTTCTCTGGATATTTGTATAAAGCCTGTTTGCTTTTTTTACTCTTTCGAAATAATCTCTCTTGTATTCATTTAAGGGAGTTTCAGGCGTAAGATCTCTTGATTTCCAAAATTTAAACAGGAAATTTTGTTTAGCCTCTTCACTGTTTAGTGCTTTCCATTGATCTTTCTCCTGACCCGTTGCGAGATATTTCGATTCATCAAAAACCTCATTCAATTCTTCCTCAGACATTGAATTAAATTCAGAAGTAAGGACGCTATTATCAACTGCGGCTACTGGAGTAGTATCTGCAACAGTCGGATTATAAATAAAAATCTTTTTAGTCGAATAAACAGTCAGATCTTTAGCACTGTCTGTTGCTGCATCTACCAGTGTATATGTTCCTGACGGCAGCTTTGAGATATTTATTGCTTCAACATCCACAGCAGAAGCATTACTTCGGGGGTACTTCCTTGATTTTTTATAAACGGTTTTATTATTAGTATTTAAAAGCAGATGATCTATCTTTAAATATTCTGATTTAACATCCCTGTTTATACTATACAACTCTGAATAGAAATATAAAACCGGAATTTCCGGACCAAAAATTCCGCTGGGATTAGGAACCACTTCATAAGTGTTTTTATAAAACATAGAATTATTTTGATCTGACTGCTTTATCATTGAAGCAATTTCAAGATCACTTATCGTAAATCTATCATCCGGTAATTTAGAAATAGAGATGGGAAATAATGCACTATCTGTTTTTGTAAAATCATTTCCATCCGAACCTTTTAATACGCAATTATAATCTCCTATGGGAATGATAAAACCCAGATTTCCTGTAAAAGATTTCTGCTGATTTTCAGAAAGACTATCAGGAATAATATTATGAAATTGATAATCCTTATCTATAATAATATTTGAATTATTCTTATCTGAAATCCTTACATTCAACTCACCCTTAACGGTGAGCTGGTTATCAACCATCACCGGCTTTAACTGCGGCTGATAAAACGAATAATAAATTTCCAAATAATCACTGGAATCATTATAAAAGAATCTCGCATAATCAAAGTCAACCTTAAAGTTTTGAGCATTAATTATGGTTGAGTAAACTAGGGCAAAAAATAGAATAAGTTTTTTCATTTGAAATTAGATCATACCAAAATTTAACAATACCTCTAATGTAAACTTTTACATGAACTTTTAAAAGTAATAAAAAAATCAGAGGGCTCTAATTCTCTGCTGCCAGTTAGGATCGCTGATTTCACCTTTTTTAGTTGAGTGCAGCAACTGGTAATTTGACAATCCTGTTAAATCACCAAAAATAAATTCTACTCCTCCTTCAATATCATTGTACTGCCAAACTTCATAAGGTTTAGTATCACCAACATTAGGGTACCGGTCAATTTCACTTGGAGGACCATATTCAACATATATTCTTCCACGGTCAGTTTTCCAGCCGGGAGTTTTTACCCTGGTGTAATTTTTATCAACATATTCAATCCTTTTAAAATAATCCTCATAATATTCATTTCGCGTTGTTGAAGGGTTGGTATCCCTTTTTTTCCAAAAATTATTGAGGAATTCTCTTTTTGCCTGGATAGAAGTTAAACTTTCATACTGATCAATTTCAGACTTCATAGCAATATATTTCGATTTTTCAAAAAGATTATCCAGCTCCTCTTCAGATAAAGAGTAAAATTGATTACTTAACGATTTAATATCCACAGTATTATTTGAAGTATCTGTATTAGGAATAGATGCATTGTAAACGTAGAATTTCTTAGAAGATGAAACCCCATAGTTTTTTACACTGTCAGTTACTGAAATAACTAATGTATAAGAATCGGTTGGATATTTATTCACATTAATATTTCCAGCTTCAACTCTCGAATCCTTTTTATGAGTAATATATTTTTTCTGGTTGTAATAAGCTTTTCCTTTAGTATTAAAAACCTGAGTTTTTAAAATCAGGGGAACATTTTCAGTGGCTTGATTCAGGTTATACATTTCATAATAATAAAATAATGCAGGCTGGTTATCACCAAAAAGATCATTTGGAGATGGTATAACTTCGTATGTGTTTTTATAAAACATTGATGATTTATTCTGACTCCCTGGAAGAATTTTATCGGCTAATTCAAGATTGCTGATATTCATTTTATCATTAATAAATGGGTGAACCTCAATAAATTCTGTATATGAAACTGCAATAGACGTATCATTTAAATCAGCACCCGTAAATTTACATTTATAAAATCCTTGCGGGATAACAAATCCTAAAGCACCCACCAGGGTTTTTATATTTTCTTCTGATTCGCTTAGTGAATCTTTAAACTGCCATTGTTTATTTATTATCACCCTGTGATTTGTTGTATCTTCCACAGAAATAGTCAGTAACCCATTCACGTATAAAAGAGAATCCTCTCTAATCTTCATCATTGAAGCAGCATCAAAAAGATAATAGAATTCAACAAGATTTGAATCGGCATCAAAAGAAAATTGTGAGTAGTCGATGTCAAATCCGATTTTGTTATCCTGTGCATTTAGAGAAATGCTCAATAATAACAATGCTGAAAATAATATTAATTTTTTCATTTCAAATATTTTCTTTTCGTAAACAATAAAAAACGGCACCCTTATAAAATTAAAGAGTGCCGCAGTATACTATATTGATTTCCTATAGTGAAATTTTTACAGTAAAAATATTATTAGAAGTTGGGAAATCTTTAACATCTCTGAATGCGTAATCGAATGTAATTCCTATTCCACTTTCGGTTTCATATTGAACACCTGCACCCGCAGTAAAACCATAAATTGATTCATTGGTATTCTGCATAGATAAGTTATAACCACCTCTCACAAAGAAATAATTCATAAAATTATATTCCATTCCAAAATGTGCGATATCTTCATAAGCATTATTCGCAGTATAGGTAGTTGCTAAAGTTACAGCGTTCTGCTCATTAAAGCTGTGGTTATAGGAAAGGCTTAATTCAAAATAACTTGGTATCTGGAAAGGTTCTGTAACAACTTCATAATTACCGGTACTTCCGCCTAATGTTGAACCGGGGACTGTAGTAGACGTTTGCAAATCCTGACCGGTAAATTGCATATTACTTCCTATATTCTTTAAGGAAGCTCCCAACGCTAAAAATTCATTAAATCGATACTGGACACCCATGTCCAGACCGAATCCGATTGCGCTGGCATTCATGATTGATTCGCTTATTAACTTTAAATTAGTACCAACAGAAATTCTATCTGTTAATACTTTTGAATATGTAAAGGTCGATGTAAGAAAACCGGGAGAATAAGTCTGTCCGGTACCATCCGGGAAATCCACCGTAGTTACTGGTATCGCGCCAAAGTCGAGTGTTTTAAAACTAAGAGCAATTGAACCTAAATCACCCAAACTTGTAGAAATTGCAAAATAAGAAACATTAATATCAGCGATATAAGTCATATAACTAAACATGGCTTCCGTTCGGGGAGTAAGGTCTAGACCAGCGGGATTGTAGTAAATTGATTCCAAACCTGTTAATGAAGCAAGGAATGCACCTCCGGTAGCTATTCCACGGGCACCAACAGGAATTAGTAATTCTTCAGCACCGGTGGTACCTTTTCGACCGATATCACCCGCATATATAGAACTGCATATTAGCACCAAAAGTAATAGCGTAAAAATATTTTTCATTTGTCTGTACTCCAAAATTTTAAGAATTTTAATCTGGGGTAATAAAAATTATTACCCCGGTAAATTTTTAATATTTCTGCAATTGTTTTTGCGGCATTATAATAGAGAACTTTAGAATTTTTTGCCCATATTTTGGAGAGCTAACAATCGCAATATAGAGACCTGATGCAACTCTAATACCAGAACCATTCTTCAAATCCCAGCGCAGGAAAGGTGAAGTTCTTGATAGTTTGTCTTCAGTATTTAATGTTCTCAATTTATTACCAGATAAAGAATAAATAGTTATAGTTATATCTTCAGGTAAATTTGAAAAAGTAACGAACGGATCATCTGAAGGTGAATTCGTATAACTTGTTGCCGGATTAAATCCATATAAAGGATTCGGAAAAACGTTAACTTTTGCGAAAAGAGCTCTTTTTGCATTTTCATCAATAGTAGTCTGGTCTAGTGTTTTAAATCTATATACATCCTCAGATGTATAAGGATATGTAGTCACAGGAATTACAAGCTTATCGCCATTTGCATAAAAAGATTGATTATTCATTCTTTCAAAACCAACTACATACATAGCGTTAAACCAGGGTGAGTTAAATACAGCTTTTTGCTCAGCAGTTATTCCTTGGGCATTTTGTGGAACCAGCGGAGTAGGAAGCACAATTTTTAAATCAGCCCATACTGTAGTATCTCCACTTGAAGTGTTAAAAGTTCCTCCCGTGTATTGAATTTGATTACCGTTTGGATCATAATCCGCATTAAATATAAGAATTATCTCACCTGATGCACCAATGGAATCAGATGGATCCCAAGTACCATCCGGATTACCATTTGGATATGCAACGGTTTTTCTTCTTTCTACAAATCCAACTGCTAATTGGCGTTCTTCGTCAAATGCAGAATCAACAACCCAGGCTGTGAATGGAACAGCTACAAATCCGTTGGCTCTGTTGTTCTGAATATCCCAATTTCCGACAGCACCTTTCCCCACAGTATCCGTTGAGGTGATGGCTTCTGCATAAATATAACTGCTCGTAGCTGGTGCTTTGTAACCATTAATATATCTATATGCTTTTCCATTTTGATCAGTTCCAAACCGGAGTTCCACTCTTCTCAAATCAGCAACAGAGCTTACATTAGATTTTTTGTTTCCAAATTTTAATATGTTTTGTGAAAATCCGGCATCTTTTCCAACATAATAAACGCCTGTACCATGCGTTGTACTAAAATTTTTATACCATTCTCCGATTTTAGATTCATAAACAGGAGTACCAAGTGCAGTTGTATCGGCTTTAACCCTTGGAATAAAACCGTCAATAATTTGTCCTGAAACATCCGATGTTTCATAATTGTATGTTTTTGATGAATCAATTAATATAGTATTTGTCGTTAAATTTGTTAATTTCCAGAAAGTTGAATATATAGTTGTCGAGCTATCCCTAAAAAACGAAATCTCATACTCATCACCTATTAAATTATCCTGGTTAACAATATCAAAACCGACGTCACCTGAAGATCCTCCGGAAATGTGATTTGAATTAACAATATCACGAGGTGGAGAATATTCATTTTCACCTAAAACCACGGTAAATACTTTTGCAATATTTTCAACATTACCGACAAATGATGAGGCGGAAATATAGTAATCACCAGGAGTGTGGGTCGAATCAGTCGGATCCACTTTATTAATTAAAGCAAGATAGTTAGGAGAGTATGAAGTTATCGAAAAATAATATGGTTTTCCTTTTACCAGATTTCCTCCTGTAAAAGGATCTTGTGATACTCTTACTCTGATTCTCCCTGTCTGTGGATTAGCATAAATAGCCGGATCCAACAAATGCGCTGAATCTGCCGCTGGATATAATAATTCTATACCTCCCGTGTTTGCATTCTGAACATAAAGATCATTAATAAAATCCTTTTTAGTATACCTTGCTACTAATGTTCTGTTCGATATATTATTTACTGTTACAGCAGGATTATCGCTAGCATAAGCATATATATTGTAACCTTCAAAATGATCATTGTAAGCTTCAGTAGAATCTACAAACGAAACCTGTGGGGAAGTATCCCAGGTAAGATCAATAAAATTCTCCCCGGAACTTATAGTTGGATTAACCGGTGGTGCAGGAGATGGGGCAATAAAATTATTGTCAAAAATAAACTGGGCACCATCATCAATCTGCTTAGCTGTAGTCACTGAACCTAAAGGACTGACTCCTTGCCCAACAACATAAGCAACTACAATTTCCTTCTCTTCACCTTTTTTTAATTCGAATGGGCCGGTGTTTGACATCTGTCTTACATCTGAGGCTGCAGTATTTATCCATCCGGTTCCGGCAACAGGATCACCTGAATACCAGAATCTTGGATTTATATCAGCACAATTACTAAGAGTGCTGCCATTTCCATAAGACCATGTACAAGGATCAACTGTTTCTCCGGTAACTGATAATCCAAGAATCAAATTTCGTGCTTCGGTTGCATTACCAGGATCACGAAGAACAGCATCTCCATTAATATATTCCACAAATGAAGATAGCGGCTGATTCCGGGCTCCAGGATAACTTTGGATTCCAAGCGTTCTGCCTCTTATACTAAAAGCAGAATCTAAAGGTGTATCACCGGTGTCATAGATTCCATTACCATTATTGTCAATGAAAGTAACACCGGGAATATAAGCAGCAGGACCTGAAAAGAAATCTATTAGAAAACATGGGGGTTGACTTCCCCAATCCTGCGGGCTGGGATTTTTAAGATATGTATAGCCGGCATTCCTTGTTGTGTCACAACCTACCAGGTTATGATTGTATCCATCTTTTTCCCCGATATCAGGATCCGACCAAACTCCAAAATAAACATCTTTTAAAGATTCCGGATCACTTGCAGTTAATCCTACGTACTTTATTCTATATCTGACAAAGAGAATATTTCCTATTGCACCTGCTGATGCAAATGCAAATACAGTTTGTCTAACTTCTATACCTAGAGGATCGATAGTATTCCAGATTCTTTGTGATTTGGGAAGTCCATCATTGTAAACACACCAGGCAGTTTCATCACCCAAAAGATCAGGTGCATCTTCATTTGAATCCCATTTGCCATTACCATTTAAATCAACCGGATTATACTGTCCATCACCATCACCATCATAAAAATCTGCTCCAAGAGCAACCGCATCTTTCCAGTCCTGCCAGGATTGTCCGAATGGAGTATCCTGAGAATTTAGGACATAGATTTGTGCCTGTGGTTCCTGTCCAGATGCCACAGTACCGGGTAAATAATCTTTTTCCAATGAAGCTGAAGCAACAGCATTTGCCCACGGGGTTCCATTTTTTGTTCCGCTAAGATAAAATCCCCCGGAAAACAAAAATTCATGCTGTCCCAAATATCCATTGGTATTTCCTCCATCAGGCAGGGCAACATCAGCGATTACGCCTGAACTATTAATGGGAATATTCAGGTTATTAACATTCATCCGGTACCCATCACCTACTTTTCCGGATGTTACCTTATTCATATGAATGACAGCTTTATTTAATTGTTTACCGCCATTTTTATTATCTCCTTTGAATCCATAAGAGATAGATAATAACAGAATTACAAAAGGAGCAAACTTAAAAAAATAAAAAAACTTTTTGATTCTCATTTCAATTTCCTATTACTTGTAAAATTTTGCATTTCAGTTATTGAAATTATAAATGTGAAATATCAACCTGTAATCCCAATCTAATCTCTCTTGGGATCCCATAATTATCTGGGTTTTGTTCAAGAGACATATAATCCTGAACATAACCATAACCCAGTGTTTGGGCTGTATTTTTTGCATCTTGTGTATTTAACCAGTCTGTTGTAGAAGGGCTTCCCGTTGAGCGGTAAACTGCTACTACATTTTCCGCATTAAAAATATTTTGAATCCATAAATATGGAGAAAGCTTTACTCCGGCAAGGTAGAATGATTTTTCAAGACGTAAATCCATTCTGAATGAAGATGGACCATAAGCCGAATTGATGTATCCTAAAGTGCTGGAAATTATAGTATTATCTCCAACTAAATTCAATCTATCAACCGGTGTATATGGTGTTCCGGAGTTGAATGATACCAGAACATTTGCATCGAGCATTTCGAATATTCCCAATTCACCTTCAGGCACATAAAAATCAACTGTTGCAGTGGCAGTATGTCTCTGATCAAAATTAAGTGGTGCTATTACCTTAGGAGCTAACCTGTCCTGATTTCTGAATACTGCTGTCTGACTTGAATTTGTGGAAGAACCAGTTCCTTCTGCAACTGAAAAGGTATAATTAAGAGACAAAGAAAAATAATTTATCCTGCTTACATCCAACGAAAACGCCAAACCTCTTGTGGTACCAAAGTCAGAATTTTCAGGATAAATAGCAGTGTGAACTTCACCACCAGGAATTTTTTGCCACAAATGATTCTGAACGTTAACTAAATCTTTGATATTTTTATAAAATGCAGTCAGGTTGATTGCAGCACTGGTACCGAACATTTGCCTGAATCCAATTTCATACTGCAATGTTTCTTCGGGTTTAAGAGCGCCATTCTGACCAAACTGCGGATCGAAACTACCTTGATACATAGCTATATAGTTATATGGACCGGCGTATACATTATTCAAATCAGGTATCTGAATAAAGCGGCCAAATTGAGCATGAAATACTGTAGACTCTGTTACCGGAAAACCTAATCCAATTCTTGGTGAAAGTTCTACTTCCGGATCTCTTAATTTAAAATCACCAGGATCAAAACCATTTTTATCAGTACCTCCATAAAATGGAAGTGCAGGATTAACCAATTCATAAGATTTAATATCGAAATAATCCATTCTTAGTCCAAAGTTGAGGACCAAATCTTCTAATTCAAATCTATCCTGCAGGTACGCATAACCAAGAAGGGGTGTTCTTGGTCTTAAGAATTGATTAGAAGTACTGCTATTTGTTTTAGTCTGTCCGGTAACATCAAATCCATAAACAGTTGGCTGCAGTTCTACAAACTTCTGTTCAAGTGTCAAACTATCAGCTTGCATAGCCAGACCCGAGGGGTAAAGAAAAAATCCCCGGTATATATGTGATTCTAAACCCCCACCGATTTCAATAAGATGCTTATCAATCTGGGAAGTTAAATCAAAATCTCCTGTCATAGCATTATCCACACGATGCTGATACAAACCAGTAGCATAACCATAAGGTCTGAAAATCTGATATTGATCTGTATTTTCCTGAATAGGTTGACCAACGCTATTCCTTACGGGGATTCCATTTGCATCAAGTAAAGCAGGAGCTAATCCGTTTCCAGCTAGATAAACACCTAACTGGTTTTTCCAGGTAGCACTATCACCATAAGCAAACAGGTTATCCCCGAAGAATGGTAAATATCTTTTAAAATCATAGGCTTTGTAGCCAAGAGTCAAATTCCAAAAAGTGCTTGCGCTTATTGTTTGGGAAACACGGCCGCTATATGAGAAATTACGTTCATTGGTTTCATCATTAAACTTTGAATCCTGCTTGGCTTTACGCATATCCCAAACTTTTGCTGTGCGTAAATTTATATTAGCACTAAGGTAAGCGGAAAAAGAACCAAATAAACTTTTGGTTTTACCTGTGAATCGCCATACATCAGAAGGATCATTAGGCCTAAAATCGTATGATTTATTTATAGAGGGAAAATCAAGAGATATCGCCGGAGGATCACTATCCTTGAACCATCCTCTTTCGGCTGAAAGAAAAATTGTATGGTCTGCAAGTCCCGGTAGGATTGGTCCACTTATATTACCCGAATATAAGTTATAGCCATAATTGTCGAGATAAGTGGAACTTACCGCTTCACCAAATAATTTATAATAGGGATCTCCAGATTTGGTTGTAATGCTGATGATGCCGGATTGAGCCTGGCCATATTTAGCCTCATATCCACCAACCTGGAATGAAATCTGCTCAATGGCATTATCGCTTACCTGTGAGGCGCTTCCCCTGTTGTATAAATTTGTTTGAGGAACACCATCAACGATATAAAGTATCTCAGAACCTCTGCCGCCTCTTACATTTAACGTGGCATTACCCGAAACACCACCACTGCCTTCCTGCGAAACCACGCCTGACTGCAAAGCGGCAATATTAGTAACACCTCTCACAGGAAGACGGGAAATCTGCTCTGAGTCAAAAACTTTTACAGTATTTGTTGCTTTTTCTTCAAAAAGCTTATTACTTTGAACAACAATTTCAGGCAGCGAAAAATTTGTTGTTAAATCAACGTTCAGCTCATAAGTAACACCAGCCACCACACGAACATTCTGTACGGTTTTGGGTGCATAACCTACATAGCTGAATTTTACCTGATAAGTGCCAGGGGTAATATTTAAAATAAAATAATTACCATCGACATCAGTCGCGGCACCCAAATCGGTATTTAAAAGAACAACGTTCGCGCCGATAAGTGCTTCTTTTGTATCGGCATCGATAACTTTACCGCTTAATTTTCCAACTCCTGACTGGGCTAAAGTCAATGAACCGGAAAATAAGAGGAGTATTAGAATGAAAATTTTAGTAAGCGAATTTTTCATCTTTTCTCCATCATATTTATTAGCTTTTGTTTCATAAAGGTATATGGTTTTAAGTAATATTATTATGCAGCAATAATTACTCTCTCCCTAATTATTTTATTTATAATAGATAAATTCTCTAATCAAACACAAAAAAGGGCGGACACTTATATTTCAAAGAAATCCGCCCTCGTAACTTAAAGAATTAATTTTATTTCAACAACATCATTTTTCTTGATTGAGTGAAATTTCCTGCTGTAAGTTTATAAATATATAATCCGGAAGCTAATTTAGAAGCATCGAAATTAATTGAATGAGAACCAACTTCCTGTTCGGAATTTATTAAAGTTGCAACTTCTTGTCCAAGCATATTATATACTTTCAGAACAACATTACTCCTTTGAGCCAAGGAATAATTAATTTTTGTGGTTGGGTTAAAAGGATTAGGATAATTCTGTTGTAATGAATATGAATAAACCGATTGTGGTCTTTCATTAACTCCGGTTACTAGTGATGGCAAAACTATATCGGTATTTACTATATATTGTGTAGCACTAATTACGGGAGTAAATGCTGGAGGTCCTGAAGCCTGAACCTGACTTCCAGGTATTGAATCAACTTGCACAGCCATCTGGACGGTACAAATGCTGTCATCATGTACAGCACTAACAGGAGCCAAAGAAATATATCTATAATCCTGTAAATGTCCATTAAAAACATCTTGTGTAAACTGAAGTGGAGAACTCCATGTTGCTCCTGAATCGAAAGATGAAGTAAACCATCCGGCATAATAAGATTCCACATTAGTTGTAGTAGTATCTCCATAATAATATGGAGTTGTAGCAACAAATGTTATAAACAGTGCATCACCACTGGAGGATCTACCTATAGATGGTTTGCATATCGGCAGAAATGATTCAATCTGGTTTGAACTATTTGTATAATACCAATGTGTATTAAATGGAACATTTGAGGAATCTGCAACAGAAATAGCTATCCCACCATTTTTTTCCGGATTCCAAAAATAAACTGATGATGGATAATCAGCAAAAAGGCCTGTGGCTGATACGCCTCCAACCTCAAATGTAGCACAAGGTGTATTCCCGATAAATGTCAATTGACAGGATCTTAAGCAGCCTAAATCAACTGAATCCTGATTTAAATAAGTCTGCCAAATCTGGACAGAATCCCATGTTACACCAAAATCCGTAGTTTGACGATAATAGACATCGCCGAAATTAGTGGAATTACCTGCATAAACTAATCCAACTGTGCCATTTTCAGAAACTGCCCAGTCGTAAGTTTCAGCTTGATCCCCGGATAGTTGTTCCCAACCTTTCCATCCATTTGTTGTATTATAAAAATTTACATAAAAACTAGTTGTCACAACCTGTCCTGAAGCTGCTATAGCTAAATTATTGTCATCTATAACAGTCACTCTCGGCCAGATTGTTGTTTCGTTTGAGGCTACTCCAGGATCCCATTCCGTTGAAAATGTACCATCGCCGGGACCATCATCTTTAAATGCGATAGCTCTTGTAGTAGCACTTGTAGCATCAAAAGTATGACAGGCAACAAGAGCAGTACCATCGGATGAATAACCGCTTATTGCTCCATATCCGCTTCTGTTACCACTTGGGGGTACTTGTCCAGTGTTTAAAAAGGTAACTCCTCCATCATAACTGATGAGATATTGTATGGTCCTATCTGAGAAGACAGCCGGTCCTACTTCACTTGACCACATAAAAATTGAATGAACATTCATTGGATTTAATGTATCGACCCAAATCTCCCGAGGAGTTGAATTGGATTGTAAATCGTATCCACTCCATAGGTTTGTAGGATTCCAATTAAATGTTAAATCCCTTGCAAAAACCTTACTTGGTAACAGATTAGATTTTGTATTGTAGCTAACCACCTCAGCATTCGGATCTCCTTTTTCTAATCCTGTAACTACCATTTTTTTCTTTAAAACTAACCTTTTGTTTGTTTGAGCTTGAGATATTCCAATTGTAAACACAAAAAGAATAATCATTAAACCAGTAATTTTTCCTAGCATTTTTTCTCTCCTTCTATTTATGGATATATTATTTTATAAATGGACTAAATGCTTGTAAATTAAAATACTATATAAGTGATTTTAATTCAAGTACAGTAAACAGATAAATGACAATTAAGATTTACCTCATTTTTCTTAAAATGTCAAGCCAAAATAATTTTTTAACTTTTTAACTTTAACGGTTAGCACAAATAAAAATAAACCAATTATAGTTTCCGACTATATTTTCAAATTGATGAGTCGAATGATTATGCAATCGCCAAGTTTAATTTCTGAACAATTTGCCCTTTCGGAACGGCTCCGATAATTGTTTCCTTCAATTTACCATCTTTAAATATTAATATGGTAGGAATGCTTCGTACACCGAATTTTATTGCAGTCTGCTGGTTGTTATCAACATCAAGCTTTCCAATTTTTGCTTTACCATCGTACTCATCAACAAGCTCTTCAACAATCGGAGCAATCATTTTACACGGACCGCACCAGGTTGCCCAGAAATCAATAAGCACCGGCTTATCTGATTTTAAAACTTCTTCATTAAAGTTTTCATCTGTTATTGTTATTGTTTTCATTTTATTATCCTCTAATTAGAACTAAATTATACTACTGTTCCCCCTTGTCCGACATAATTAACACTATCCTCTCCCCCATCTGAATTTATTATTCCTCCCGAAATCCATTCACCCCCATCCCTGCAAAGAACAGAAATAACTTTTGCTATATCTTCAGGTGTGGTTAACCGGTTACGTGGATTTTTTTTCTTTGCAACTTCTATCATTGGAACATTGCCCGGAATTTTTCTTAGTGCAGGAGTATCCGTGACACCAGCCATAATAGAATTAACTGCAATTTCCATCTCTCCCAATTCAGTTGACAATTGCCTTACATGAGATTCAAGTGCAGCTTTTGCAGCAGATACAGCACCATAAAAGGGAATTACTGCTTTACTACCTGAACTTGTCATTGCGAATATTCTTCCTTTACGAACAAAGAGATTTTCTTTCAACAATTCCTGGACCCAATAAACCAGCGAATGCGCCATTACATCAAGGGTCATCTCCATTTGAGCTTTTGTAATCGGCTGTTCTTCAGTATGCTTTATAAAGGGTTTTAATGTTCCGAAAGCAAGTGAATGAAGCAATACTTTTATAATAGGTTTCCCTTTAGCTTTATTCTTTATTTCTTCAATAACTTCTCTTCTCTTTTCAGCATCAGCGGCATTTGCGTTGAAAAAAATTGCTTCGGATCCGGCGGATTTTATTGAATTCATAATTCTATCAACATTGGGCATAGTTACCTGCCTGTCAAGGTGAACACCAAAAATATTATAACCATCCTGGGCAAGCTTTACTGAAACGGCTCCTCCAAAACCGGAGGAAGCGCCAAGTATTAATGCCCAAAGACCATCATTTTCATTTGCCATTCTATTCAATACCTTTTCATGTTAAATTATATCGGGGTTTTAATAATACGAAAATGAACTTAGTTATACAATTTTGTTAGTGTTAGATTAATGCAGTTTTAGATGATCTTTAAACAATATAATTCCAGCCATTATTTTTTACTAATAAAAATTAATGAATCCTCACCGAGGCAATTACTTATTTGCTGAATAAGGTTATCAGTCAAATTAACTCTCTTTTCTTTCAGGAAAAAGCGGGAAGGTTTAGAACCATTATTAATAAGGTCGATATAAAGCGGAATATTTCCGCCTTCACCATTAAGTATATTTTTTAATTCAGAAATTTTCCCGAGCGGATGACGATTCTTATCTATATATATCTTTATGCTTTCAGTTAATTCATTTTTTGTTTCATGAAGAGGAATAACTTTATCGATGTGAAGTTTTATTGCATCGCCGCTGCTTTCAGGTTTACCAATAATTAAAACACATTCTTCTTCCTTAATAAACTGACCATAATTTTCATACGCTTTTGAAAACATTAAACATTCACAGGAACCTGAAAAATCATCAAGCTTAAAGAAAGCCATCTTTTTGTTCGATTTATCTATCTTGGTTTTCAATTCAGTAACGACGCCACAGGCACGAATAATATCAGTTTCTTCCAGCAGTTCAGTTTCGCCTAATTGAATCGACGCAAATGATTTATATTCAACCTCATATTTTCTCAAAGGATGCCCGGTAACGTAAAAACCTAAAACCTCCCTTTCTTTCGCCAATCTTTCTTTTGGCGACCATGCGGTTAATTCAGGGAGTATAGGTTCGGATAGTTTGACAACTTCATCCATTCCTCCAAACAGACTGTTCTCCGCACTGAGTGCAGAATTCCTTGCTTTGTTTCCGTAATCGATTGCCATTTCAACAGCAGCCAATTGTCTTGAGCGAATATTATCAACCGAATCAAATGCACCGGCTAACACCAATCCTTCGAGTGCACGTTTATTTACAATATGAGTATCAACATTTGAGCAAAAATCGAAAATGCTCGTAAAGTTTCTGTTTAATTTTTCTTTTGTCTTTATAATTTCTTCAACAGCAGGTTTCCCGACATTTTTTATGGCAGACATTCCGAATCGTATTTTTCCATTTTGTACATCAAACGAAACAGAAGGACTATTGACGTCAGGAGGAAGCACTTCAATTTTCAGCTTTCTGCAATCTTCAAGGAAAAGTGCAACCTTATCCGAGTTTCCAAATTCGTTAGTCAGGTTAGCGGCAAGAAACTCAGCTGTATAATGAGCTTTTAAATATGCAGTTTGATATGCCACATAACTATATGCAACTGCATGACTTTTATTGAAGCCGTAATTAGCAAACTTATCAATTGCTTCAAATATTTCTTCTGCAATTTTTTTAGTTATTCCAGTTTTAACAGCTCCGGCAGTGAATTTCTCTTTCTGTTCCTTCATCGATTTCAAATCTTTTTTACCCATAGCTCTTCTGAGTATATCAGCTTCAGCCAGGCTCATTCCTCCAACTTTATTTGCAATCTGAATTACCTGCTCCTGGTAAACAATTACTCCATAAGTTTCTTTTAATATTGATTCTAAAATCGAATGCTGATAAACAACTTCTTTTAAGCCATATTTTCTATCAATGAAATCATCAATAAATTCCATCGGACCGGGGCGGTACAATGCATTCATTGCGGCGAGATCATTTAAGCCTGCAGGTTTAAGCTTTTTTAAATATTCGCGCATCGGGGCAGATTCAAACTGGAAGATTCCGGTAGTTTGTCCTTTGGAAAAAAGCTGAAGTGTTTTCTCATCGGTTAAAGGAATGTTATCAATATCTATTTCGATATTGTGATTCTTTTTAATAAGAGATAATGTATCACGTATGATAGTCAATGTCCGGAGTCCGAGAAAATCCATCTTTAAAAGTCCCCAGCTTTCTATCTCCTTCATATTAAATTGTGTAACTATATCAGTCTGCGAGACAGCATTTGCAAGAGGAACAAAATTGCTGACATCCTCAGGAGTAATTACAACTCCTGCTGCATGTTTTGAAGCATTTCTGTTCATTCCCTCGAGAACTTTTGCATACTTAATTAAATTCTGGATATCACTTTCCTTCGAATCCTTCACCCATTTCAATTCAGGAACTTTAGCAAGTGCCTGGTCAATTGTAAAAACTTTACCAAATTTCGAAGGAATGAATTTAGTAATTTTATTTACAGTGGGAATTGGAATTTTAAGAACGCGGGCAACATCCCGTATAACCGCTTTTGAGGAAAGCCTGTTGAAAGTAATTATCTGGCTGACACAATTACTCCCGTATTTTTCCCGGACATAATCAATAATTTCACCGCGTTTATCATCAGCAAAGTCAACATCAATATCGGGCATCGATTTACGTGCAGGATTCAGAAATCTCTCAAACAAAAGATCGTATTCGAGAGGATTGATATTAGTAATGCCCAAAGTAAAAGCAACAAGACTTCCTGCAACGCTTCCTCTTCCCGGGCCAACGGGAATGTCCATCTTCCTTGCCGCATTTATGAAATCCTGTACAATTAAAAAATACCCGGCAAAACCCATTTGCTTAATTGTTTCAATTTCAAAATCAAATCGTTCCTTAACTTCAATTGAAATATTTCCAAATCTTTTTTGTAACCCTTCATTTGCAAGAAGTTCAAAATATTCTTCTTCGTTTTTTGCGGGTACATCATCGGGAATTGAAAATTGAGGATAATGATGTCCTTCTGAATCAAGCTTCAAATCAATTTTCGAATCAATCTCAAGAGTATTTTCAATTGCTCCTTTAAAATTCTTAAAGAGTTTAATCATCTCTTCACCGGATTTAAAATAAACCTGGTCGGTTCCATACCTTAGCTGCCGATAATCAGCTCCGTTTTTATCCGAGAGCAGTAGAAGAATATTATGAGCATAAGCATGATCTTTTTCAATATAATGGCAGTCATTAGTTGCAACAAGTTTTATCCCTAGCTCTTTAGAGAGTTTTGGCATTCCTTCAAGAACAGGTTTTTCCACATCCATATTATGGTTTTGTATTTCGAGATAAAAATCATCACCAAAAATATCTTTGAAAGTTTTTGCTATTTGGTAGGCTCTATCGTAATCATTATTAATAAGATCTGTCGCTACCACTCCTCCTGCACATGCTGAAGTACAAATCAATCCATCCCTGTATTGTCTTAAAAGCTCTAAATCAATTCTTGGTTTATAATAAAATCCTTCAGTATGCCCGAGAGTAGAAAGCTTAGATAAATTTTTATAACCCTGTTTATTTTTTGCGAGCAGTATTAAATGATTATAATGCTTTGATTTTTTTCTTCCGTTATTTTCATTCTCTTTCCCCCTATCGAACCTCGATCCATTAGTAACTATATAAGCTTCCATTCCAATGATCGGCTTAATTCCTTCCTTTGTCGCTTTCCTATAAAACTCTGCTATCCCATACATCACTCCATGATCTGTCAAAGCAACAGACTGCATGTTATTTTTTTTTGCGGCCTGAACAAGGTCATCAACAGTACAGGCTCCATCCTGCAAACTATAATGTGAATGGTTATGTAAATGAATAAAGTCTGACATGAAAAAAAAGAATTTTTAAGTGGAAGAGATTAGAATTTTATTTGATGCAAGTTAAAAAAATTTTGGAACTTTTTTGGACAGAATAAGCACTATTGAAAATTTTAAAAATAATTTTTGAAATTATTCTTTCCCGGTATGTCCGAATCCGCCATCGCCTCTTTTTGTTTTCACCAAATTAGAATTTTCTTCAAGTTTTGCTCTATAAACTTTTGATAAAACAAGCTGAGCAATCCTGTCTCCCCTTTTGATAGCAAAATCCACTTTACCAAAATTCATCATTATAATTTTTATTTCCCCGCGGTAATCGGAATCAATTGTACCGGGTGAATTAAGAATTCCAATACCGTGTTTTACTGCAAGTCCGCTTCTTGGTCGAACCTGGATCTCAAATCCTTCAGGAATTTCCACAACAAGATTGGTTGGAATCAGATTAACTTCACCAGCTTTTAATATTATCCGATCTATTATCGCTGCACGAACATCCATTCCTGCACTTCCTCGTGTTGAATAGTCAGGCAGTTCAATATCATCAAAACCCGGATTTAATCTTTTAACTTTTATGGTAATTTTATCGGTTTCCATTCAGTTTCTGTTTTGTTTTAATGCAGCTAATTTTGTCCGGAGAAAATCAATCTCTTTCTTTTCAAAAACAAATAAATATAAATAAAGAGAAAAGGAGATAAATAATAAAAATTTATAAATAATTAATAAATGATTCGAATAAAGCAAATAATAGTATATTCCTCCGACAATAAGAATTGCCAAAAAGATTTTTGAAAGCTTTACAAGTTCATATTCAATTTTGTAAAACTTTTGGGTTACAATATAAAGGCTCAAAGCCATTGCAAAGTATGCAGCAAGGGTTGCTATTGCAGCGCCCATCATTCCCATTGAAGGTATAAGCGCAAAGTTCACGCCTATATTTACAATTGCTCCTAACCCGGTAATGAAAGGAACATAAACACTTTTTTCTTCTATAAAAATTCCCGCCGTAAAAATTACATACAGCCCGTTAAACATATAACCAAATAGAATTACGGGAACGATACTCAATCCGCCCCAGAAATCTTTTTGGATTATTGTATGTCCAAAGAAATTAATTTTAACAATATCGCTGATAAACAATGAAATAAGTACTAAAATTAAACTAGCAGTGATAGTAAAATAAGTAAGTACTTTTGAGAACAATTCTTTTGCATTTTTTTCCTCGGCGTTTTGTAAAAAGAACGGCTGCCATGCATACTGGAACATACTTACAAATAACATCATGAAAATACCAAGCTTATAATTTGCTCCGTATATTCCAGCTGTGGATAAATCCGTAAGGTGACTTAGAATTGGTTTATCAATTCCCTGCACCAGCATTGAGGCAAGAGCAGCCGGAAGATACGGGATTCCGAATTTTAGTAATCTTTTTAATAAAACCGTATTTATTCTGATCCTGATATTTTTCAACACCATAGGAAAAGTGAGAATAAAAGAAACCAGAGAAGCAATCAGGTTGCTAACGAAGACTGCTTCGATTCCCCATTTTAGCTTTAAAATGAGTATGAGATTTAGGGCTACATTTACACATATATTAATAAGTTTAAAAGCGGCAAACTTTTTAGCTTTACGTTCCAGGCGTAGTTTTAAAAAAGGGATGACACAGATAGCATCAACAAACATTATCGGAACCACATAATAAATCAGATTAAGTGAACTTAGTGGTAAATCGAACCCGGAATAGACTAATTTTTTGAGACTGATGATGAGAAAGCCTAATGCTATACCGACTCCTAAAACAGATAAATAAGGAGTTGAGAAATTATCTTTTTCATCTCCAACTTTAGGAATAGCTGCATATTTCAGGTAAGCCGCATCCATTCCATAAACAAAGAAGATATTAAAAATCATTATGAAAGAATAAAAATTGGTATAAATTCCAAAAGAAGCTTCGGAAAAAACGTGTGTGTAGAATGGGACTAAAAGAAAAGTTAGAAACCTGCCCACCATGGTACTTATACCATAAATGGCAGTATCTTTTGAAAGTTCTTTTAATTTATCGAAAATCATTTGTGATTATCTCATCTTTATATTAAGTGAGATATCAAGTGCTTTAACGCTGTGGGTAAGTGCGCCCGCTGAAATATAATCTACTCCCGTTTCTGCAATGGCCTTAACAGTATCAAGGTTAACCATACCCGAAGCCTCAACTTTATATTTTCCATTAATTAATTTAACGGCTTCTTTCATAATATCAATTTTAAAATTATCAAGCATTATTACATCAACTTTACAATGAATTGCTTCTTTCACCTCATCAAGATTTTTTGTTTCAACTTCAATCTTTAAACCGGGATTTTTTTTATCTCTCCACTTTTTACAAGCATCAACCGCTTTTGTAATTGAACCGGCAACTTCGATGTGGTTATCTTTTATCAGGAACATATCGAATAAGCCAATCCTGTGATTTTTTGCCCTGCTGAGTTTCACCGCCAGCTTATCAATTTCTCTTAAACCGGGGGCTGTTTTCCGGGTATCAATTAATTTTGCTTTTGTGTGTTTTATTTTTTCATTAAACTGATGGGCTAAAGTTGCTATTCCGCTCATTCTCTGGAAAAAATTTAAAGCGGTTCTTTCAACAGTCAAAATTGATTTTGCTTTTCCTTCAACAACGGCAGCAATTGTTCCCGAAATTACTTTATCACCATCAGAATAATATTTGGTAAATGATATTGAATTATCAAACTCTTTAAAGCAGGCTTCAACAATTTCGAATCCTGCAAGTATCCCTTCCTGTTTTACTAAAAATTCTCCGGAGGCAATTTGAGATTCCGATATAATTGCTTCAGTGGTTATATCTCCTGATTTAATATCTTCTTCGAGTGCTCTTTTAATTAAATCTATAGTTGAATTGCTTATCATATTTACTCAAAAAATGGTTTGATTGCTTCCATAAAAAATACCGGCGGGCGAACCGGTTTCCTTGTCTCCATATCTATGAATACAAGAACTATATAACCTTCCACAATAATAATATTTCTATCTTTACTTCTGATTGTATGATCAATATGGATTTTTAGTTCGGGAAGATTTTCAACTCTTGTTTCAACTTCGAGAAGCTCATCGTAAAAAGCAGGATTTTTAAATTTTACTAGTGCTTCACGAACAGGCATGTGGTAACCATTTTTCTCAATCTTACTGTAAGGTAAGCCGTTTTCCCGCATCATTTCTGTACGACCTACTTCAAAGTATTCAAAATATTTACCGTTATAGACGTACTTCATCTGATCTGTATCTGCATACCGTACGCGGATATTGGTTTTGTGAATCAGCATCTCATATTAAAATTTGTTAAGCAAAGTTATAAAAAAATTTTGGTTTGTTGTTAGTTGATGGTTGTTTGTTGTAAAATCAATCGGGATTATGAGTTGACGTCATCAGTAAACGTGATAAAAATTGGTATGTTGCTGCCATGGTTACCATATTAAATATAGAACTCTGACCGCGGCAGCCTGGAAAGTGTAGTTAAGTTTTCTCGGGATACAGTACTACCTTAACATAATTATTCATATCAAAATATTTTTTTGCAGCATCTATAACAGATTCCTTTTTGAAGTTATCGATTCTATCTTTCTCGCCGGTGAACTGCTTCCAGTCCATATCATCAAAAATGTATTTCTGAATTATTCCGCTCCAGTATTTGTTTTCTTTTTCTGCTACTTCCTTTTCCCTTAGTTGTGTTTCCTTAACTTTAGTGATGTAAATATCACTAACAGGATAATTTTTGAGAGAATCAATTACCTGGAAAACTGTATTTACAAGCTCATCAACCCTTTCCGGTTTACAGCCGAATCTTATAGTAATGTTATATCTTTGTTCAGGGTATTTTTCCAATGAAGCCAAAACTCCAACGCCATATGTTCCGCTTTTATCTTCCCTGATTACTTCACGAAGTTTTATTTTTAAAACTTCCGACATTGATTTCATATCATAATTATTTTGGTAACTCCATTCAGCAGGTCCTGAAAATGTAAGATTCACCATGCTTTTAGGTTCAATTCCTTTATAAACTTCCTTAGTTATAATTCCTTCAGGAGGATTAATATTTGAGATCTTTCCATTGTTCGCTTTTATTAAATGAAGGCAAACCTCCGATATACTTTTCAATTGCCGGTTTCATTTTTACTGTATCAATATTTCCAACAAAGACAAAATAAAAATCAGAAGCATCAGCAAATCGTTCTTTATAAAACTCAAATGATTTGCCGAGATCAGCCTTTGAAACTAATTCTTCATTCATCGGCTGTCTTCGTGGATTATGCTGAGCCAGTGTAACAGTTATTGAATCCATAAATGCTTGTTCAGGACTAAGAGATTTATTTTTAATGTAGCTTTCTATTCTTTCTTTATATGAAAGAAATGCCGAACTATCAATCCTGGGCGATGTAAAGTACAGGTAAATAAGTTGAAGTAAAGTTTCAAAATCCTGCGGTGCAGTATTGCCGTTTAGTCCTTCCGAAAGTTCACCTATGTACGGAAATAAACGAACAATTTTCCCCGAAAGCATTTTGTTTAAGGTGATGTAATCAAATTTGCCGATTCCGCTGAGCTGAATAATACCGGAAGCTAAAAGAGTTTTTTGATAATCTTCGTCATTTTCAAGTGAACTGCCGCCTTTGCTGAAAGCATTAAAAAGTATTTCGTCATTTTTAAAATCAGTTGGTTTAACAATTACCTTGGCGCCATTTCCCAAAGTCCATTCTTCAGCATCAATTTCAGGAATTTTAGTTTCACTTAAAATTTTTGTTCCTGCAGGAACAGAATTAACAAGCGGCAAATTTGAAACTATATCTTTATATGATTCAAGCTTTTCCTTCTGAACTTCATCTATAATTTTCCTGAAATCTTTTTCGCCCGGAATGGTAAGTCCTGCTTTCTCAGTTGCACTTAAAACAATTACCCTGTCTTTAATTCCTGTCCACTCGCCTGCCAGTTTATTTACTTCATCGAGGCTTATTCCGGGGAGCAGGTTTTTATATGCGTTATATTCATACTCAATTCCGGGAACAGGTTCATCATTTAAAAAATTCCCGATGTACTCAGAGGCAAGTTTACGGGATTCCGTTTTATCTCTTTCATTATAATTCTGCTCCATATCTCTGAGAAGACTTTCTTTCTGCCTGTCAAGCTCTGTCTGAGTAAATCCGAATTGTTCAACTCTTTCAGCTTCTTCAAGCAAAGTCTTAAATCCTTTTTCTATACCGTCTTCTTTTACCATTGCATTAAGCATAAAAACATTTTTTGTTCTTACATAATTTCCTTTTGCTGAGTAAGCGTATATGAAAGGAGGATCGGGTTTCTGCGCAAGTTCATTAAACCGATCTCTTAACATTCCGTTGAAAAGGTTTTCAACTATTTGCTGACGGTAACCTGCCAGGGTTTTTTCAGGTTGAACATTCATCTTATAATAAATGCTAACCATTGTATTTGTCGCTTCGGGATCAGCGGCAAGAGCATATTCGGTTTGATCATTTTCAGGGACAGGATAATTTATTCTTTCTCTTTCATCGGCAGGATCAGGAATATTATTAAAATGTTTTTTAATCAGACTTTCCATCCAGCTTTTATCAAAATCACCAACAGCAACTACAGCCATAAGATCAGGTCGGTACCAATCCTTGTAAAATCTTCTTAACACATCGTGCTTAAAATTCCTTATAATATTTATGTCGCCAATTGTTATTCTTTTAGCATATTGTGAATTCTTAAATATGATTGGAAACTGTTTATCAAACATCCTGCTTCCGGCGCCCCTTCCCAACCTCCATTCTTCTTCAATTACTCCTCTTTCTTTATCAATTTCTTCATCTTCAAAGCTGACATAGTGAGCCCATTCTTCGAGAATCTGAATTCCCTTTTCTACCATTTCTGCACTGTCAGTAGGTACATCTATCATATAAACAGTCTGATCAAAGCTTGTATAGGCATTCACTTCAGGACCAAATTTCATCCCGATTGATTCAAGATAATCTATTAACTCGTGCTTTTTAAAATTCTTTGTTCCGTTAAACCCCATATGCTCAACAAAGTGGGCAAGCCCAAGCTGATCATCATCTTCAAGCACTGATCCGGCATTTACAACAAGACGAAGAACTGCCCTGTCTTCCGGCTTGTGATTTGTTTTGATGTAATAAGTCAATCCATTATTAAGCCTGCCGAAAGTAATACTAGTATCCAAAGGAATCTTAGTATTGAGATCACCTTCAGATTGAGCGTTTATAAAAAAAGGAAAAAGAAATGAAATGAAAAAAACTAAAAAAGAAACGCGTCTCATCATAAACTCCCGCAATTTGTTTTAAGCTTCCCTTAATAGGATTTTTAAGAATAAAAGAACTTTACTTATAAATTAAATTTCAGAGGCATTTCCCTACTATTCAATGAAGGCACCCATCTTACCGAATTTTTCGAGACGACCCTGTATCAATTTATCAGGTTTAATTTTTACGAGTACAGCAAGTTCCTCTTTTAGGATATCTTTTAATGTATTTGCTATTGTTTGATAATCTGTATGAGCACCACCCATTGGTTCGGGAATAATTCTATCGATTATTTTTTGTTCAAGCAAATCAGGTGCTGTTAGTTTAAGAGCTTCTGCAGCCTGCTCTTTATAATCCCAGCTTCTCCATAAAATACTTGAACAGGACTCCGGCGAAATAACTGAGTACCAGCAATTCTCGAGCATAAGTATCCTGTCTCCAATACCGATTCCAAGAGCTCCGCCACTCGCACCTTCACCAATTATTACAACTATTACAGGAACTGTCAGGCGGCTCATTTCGAATAGGTTCCTTGCTATCGCTTCAGCCTGGCCTCTTTCTTCGGCTTCAATGCCGGGGTAAGCTCCCGGAGTATCGATCATTGTAATTATTGGTTTATTAAATTTTTCTGCGAGTTTCATTAAACGGAGAGCTTTACGATAGCCTTCAGGATTAGGCATTCCGAAATTTCTGTATAGATTGGATTTTGTATCTCTCCCTTTTTGATGGCCGATAATCATAACTTTATATTCATCCAGTTCTGCAAGACCACCGACAATCGCCTTATCATCCTTGTAGCCTCTGTCTCCGTGTAATTCCACAAAATTGTTGGTCATACCATAAATATAATCAAGCGTAAAAGGACGATCGGGATGCCTCGCAAGCTGAACTCTTTGCCACCTGGTAAGATCTTTATACACTCCCTCTTTCAATTGCCTAACCTTTTCTTCAAGTTTAACAATCTCCTTTCCAATATCCATCTTATCGGAATACTTCTTCATCTCCTCAAGGCGTGACTCAAGCTCGTGTATTGGTTTTTCGAAATCTAAAATTGTCTTAGCCATTTCAGGAATGTTTAGTCAACATTTTATTAAATGATTTTGCTAAAATTTCAAGATCAAACCATATATTCTGATTCTTTGCATATAGAATATCAAGTTTTTCCTCATCCTTTCCCCCGACATCTTCAATATACCAGAGACCCGTTAAACCTTTTTTTCCAAGGTACAAATCTTTATAACCGGAAGGATCTTTGGGTCCGACAAAGCTAACACGACCTGAAAAAATCGATGGGACATTTAAAATAAATTTTTTTAGATCAGAGTTACCGGAACCAGCTTTAGCAATCAAATATATGAAAGGGTATATTAAAAACAAAATAAATGACGCAAGAACATAATCGAAAAGAGTCTTGAAAATTTTCATCATCGGGTTTGTAATATTATAACTGATCGCTATCAAAGGAATATCATCAAGAACGGATACCGATGCTTTTCCAATAAGAAAATCGAGATTATTTCCAATGATTTTAAATTCTGTGTTTTCGTTCTGGCAGGTTGAAACAACAGACATCATCTGTGAATAGGAAAGCTCCTGAGGTAAAAAGATAACTTCATCGATTTTTCTTTCCCGTATAACTTTGATAATATTTTCAATGCTTCCAATCACTTCCCACTCACCATATCTGCTTCCAATTTCTTTTGAAGTAAGACTGATTAATCCAACAATTGTGTGGTAATCTATTTGCTTAAATTTAAGAGTATCAGCTATTTTTACCGCCGTTTCATTTATACCAACAATCAGAGTTTTTTTGTTCAGATATGCTTCTCTTTTGATACCAACTTTAAATCCTAATTTTAATATTACTCTCCACAAAACAAGCACAACAAATAAAATCAGGTAAGTAATTATCACAACTGCCCTGCTGTAAGCATAATCCTTAAAGAAAAATGTGAGTGAGGATAAAATAAAAAAGCTTATGAAGATAGCAGCAAGACTTTTTAAAATGGACAAGGTTTCTCTTTTGTACACTCCAAACAATGAAGCAACTATTACATAAGATATTGCAGGGATTGTAAAAACTATCGGAAAACTGAACTGCGGAAAACCAGACCAAGTTGTAATTGATCGATAAACAATTTCAGAAATTAATAGAGAAAGATTATAAAATATGAAATCAATAGTTGCTGCAAAAAGAATTAGCTTTCGTTTGCCCAGGAATGCAATCGTCTTCCTAATACCAATTGCAATTCTAAGTATAAGCTGAACAAGAATTGAGCTTGATAAATGTTTTTTAACAAACAGGTGCATTGCCTGGTAAAAGAATTTTGTTTCATCAATACTGCTTCTTTTAGTGCTCTCCCCTTTATAATGAATAATCTGAGTCTCATGTACATAATAAATTTCGTACCCGGCTTTCTGAATCCGGTAACAGAGATCCAGGTCTTCCCCATACATAAAAAAGTCTTCATCAAATCCACCAACTTTAGCATACACTTCTTTTTTCATCATCATAAACGAACCTGAAATCGCATCAACCTCGTAGGACTTATTTTCATCCTTATAAGTAAGATTATATCTTGCAAATAATTTAGAATGGGGAAACAATGAACTTAATCCTGTGAGCTTGCAAAAAGAAGTCCAGGGTCCGGGAAAACTTCTTCTGCAACCAGGTTCAAATGTGCCATCAGGATTTAATATTTTACATCCTGCAAGTCCGACCGAAGGATGAGATTCAAAAAATGAGATCATTTTTGAAAATGTATCTTCACTAACTATTGAATCAGGATTGATAAGAAGAATATATTTTCCACGAGCGATTTTTAATCCCTGGTTATTTGCTTTTCCAAAACCGAAATTCTTATCATTTGAAATCAGTTGAACATTGGGAAATTTTTCAGAGATGAATTCAACACTCCCATCTGATGAAGCATTATCAACAACTATAATTTCATATTGAAGATTCTGGGCGGCTTTATGAATAGAATGTATTAGGTTCTGTAAAAACTCTTTTACATTATAATTTACAATGATAATAGAAAGATCCAACTCCTGCCTCTCTAAAGAATGCCAAGCATACTTCTTATCCTGAGTTTCCAGACCATAAATATAGCTTCTCTTACAATTTTTTTAGACATCTTTGAAGTTCCTTTAACCCGGTCAAAAAATACGATTGGAATTTCACCGACATTAAATCCTTTCTTCCAGGCTTTAAAAGTCATTTCAATTTGAAATGCATAACCATTTGATTTTACCTTGTTCAGGTTAATTGATTCAAGCACTTTTCTTCTAAAACATTTAAATCCACCGGTTGCATCCTGAACCGGAAGTCCTGTAACAAACCTGGTATATTTATTTGCAAAATAGCTTAAAAGAAGCCTTCGCATAGGCCAGTTAATCACATTTACTCCTCTAATATATCTGCTGCCTAAAACCAGATCATATTTTTTAGTTGCTTCAAGTAAATTTTTAACTTCTTTAGGATCGTGAGAAAAATCTGCATCCATTTCAAAGATATTATCATAATTATGCTGAAGGGCAAATTTGAATCCCACAATATAAGCTGTTCCCAGGCCGAGCTTTCTTTCGCGTCTGATTAATTTAATCTTTGGATTTTGTTTTGAAAGCTCTTCAATATAATTACCTGTTCCATCAGGAGAATTATCATCAATAACAAGAATATCAAGATTCTCGTACCTGCCCAGCAAGTCGGGAATGAGTTTCCCGATATTTTCCAGTTCGTTAAATGTCGGTATAATTATGAGCGTTTTTTCCGGCATAAAAATTTTCTGTGAACAATTATTGGAAGGTGCCTATTTATTTATTTTCAATACCTTAATTATAATGCCCCTTTCCAAAAAGTACAACAAAAATAGTACGGAAAATGATTTTAAAATCCATCCGCAGGGACATATTTTCTATATAAAATAGATCATACCTCAATTTCACCTTAACATCCTCAATATTTTCATCATACTTGTGTTTAACCTGAGCCCAGCCGGTAATGCCCGGTCGAACTTTTAATCTTCTTTTGTAATAAGGGATTTCTTTAGAAAGTTTTTCTACGAAGAAAGGACGTTCAGGTCTTGGGCCGACAACAGACATATTACCTTTAAGAACATTTATAAACTGCGGTATTTCATCGATACGAAGTTTCCTGATTATTTTACCAACCCGGGTTATTCTTGGATCATCTTTTGACGACCAGATAGGACCTGTCCGCTTCTCAGCATCAACAAACATCGAGCGAAATTTAATCATTTTAAAAATTTCTCCGCCCATTCCACATCTTTTCTGAATAAAAAATATTGAACCGTCACTGTCAATTTTTATAGCAATTGCAGACAAAATTGTAATAGGAAAAGATATTGTAAGAATAAGAAAAGAAACTAAAACATCTATAACTCTCTTTAATTTTTTTTCCCATTCCGGCATAAGCTGGGGCATGATATCGATCAGAGGAATGCCGTAAATCTGTGAAGTTCTTGCCTGCCCGCTTAGAATTTCATAAAGGTCGGGGACTATTTTTAATCCCACATTCTTTGGTTCACACTTTCCGATAATCTCAATAAGAACGTCATCATTTTTTTTATCCAGAGCGATGATAACTTCTTTAATATTTTTTTCATCAATTATTTTTTCAACATTTTTAATTGAATCAATTACAGACATACCGTTGTCCTTTTTACCAATGTTTTCATCCTTCACAGAAATAAATCCAACCGCATCTAATCCAAGTGCTCTGTGTTCATTTAGTTGATTACTTACTTCAATTGCTTTTTCATTAAAACCAATAATCAAAGCATTTCTTCTTCCTATTCCTTTTATAAGAAGATTCCTTTGAATACTCCTGATAATTAACCTTCCGCTACCCACAAGAATAATAAGCAATCCCCAGTAGATAAAAATAAGTATCCTATTTGCAGAAGCCACTCCATGCAAATAATCATCAATAAAAATGAGAATGAAAAGGATAAAAATACCAAAGAAAGATGCTTTAAAAAGAGTGGAGATTTCATCAAACCGGGAAGCAGCAAACCATGTTCTGTACATTCCGATGAATGTAAAGATTATTAGCCAGTAGAAATAGATAATCAACATCGGAATAAAAAATTCCGGCATAACAATAAGCCTGAACCAACCGGATTCAACCCTTAGCTGGAAGAAAATTATAAAAGAAAAATTGATGGTAAGGAAATCGGAAAGCAGAACAATTATTTTTTCGGATTTTTTATTCATTCGAATTTTAAAATTGATTAAGATTCCCAGCCAAATTTACATCTCATATATTAATCGTTCACATAAGCTGTAATGCAGAATAATTGTCCTAAAACTTTCGTACTGTAATCTTTAAACCCGACATTTTTAAGCAGCTTATCAAGTTCCTTTTCCGAATAAAAATAAACCGGACAACCTTTTAGTGATAACCGGATTTTTCTTATCAAAGCACGCAATGTTCCTGATCTTGGAAAACTTGCAATAACGCGATCACTTGATACATCGTGCATTTTTTTTATAACTTCAAACGGGTTTCTGATATAATCAAACAATCCTATTCCAATTACTATGTCAAATTTTTGATTCGAATCAAAATTAGTAAGATCTCCGACATAAAACTCGCATTGGTTATTGACATTTTCTATAACTGATCTTTCCTTACATATATTGATCATATTATCAGAAATATCTATCCCTATTACTCTATACGCACCTTCCTTGGCAAACCTGATCGAATACTTACCTGTACCGCATCCAACATCAAGAAAAGATTTTCCAGAAATAGGTTTACTGTTTTCAATTGTATAATTAAATCTGGCATACATATCCCATCTGAATTTTTTATCCAGCCAGTTGGAAAATTTACTTTTTCCATGAGAATAAATTGAATCAAAGGTTTGAACTTCTTTATCCCAATATTTTTTCTGATCAATCAGTTCCTGATTCATAAATTTAAAGCCTCCTTCATCGAATGAAATTTAAAATGCGATAGCAGTTTTTCTAAACGCTTTTCAGTTTTATTAAGATTAGAATAATGTCTGATTGTTTTTGAAAAAGATAATTTTTTCCTTGGTTGCTCTGGATCAAGTTCCCACGGATGTATATAAAAAATCACGGGTCGTCCCTGTTGATTGCATCGTTCTATTAATTTCCGGGTGATCTGATAAGGAAAAATTCTAAAATAAGCTCCGCCGCTACACGGAATCTTTTTCCCACCAAATTCAGCAACACTTAATGGAACTTCCATGATCCCATTCAATTTATGTATATTTAAATCAGATTCTGCAATCCCGTAATCCGGATGAAAACCAATTGGATAAACTGAAGAATCATATATAATTCCTTGTTGTTTCAATATTGGCAAGGCCCAAAGAGTTTTCTTTGTGATTGTAAACGAAGGAGCCCTGAAACCAATAACATTTTGTTTGACGATAGAACATATAGCATTTAACGATCTTTTGATGTCCTTATTAAATTCATCAGGATTCATATGAGTTATTAGAGTATGGGAAAAACCGTGAGTAGCAATTTCGTGTCCATCGGATTCAATCTCTTTAATTAGCCCCGGAACTTTTTCTGCTATCCAGCCAAGAACGAAAAATGTAGCTTTAACATTATATTTTGTTAATAATTTCAGTATTCTTTTAGCATTATTCTCAACTCTTAGTTCCTGTTTATCCCAGTCTTTAATATCTATTCCAAGGTTATATGCACAGAACCAGTCTTCAAGATCTACGGTGAATATATTTTTCATGTTTAAATTCCCGAAAGAGTTAAATATACTCTTCTTTTTTGCTTAAGTCAGGATAAAAATGAGAGTTTTTATTTGTCGAATATTCTATATTTTATTAATAAAGCCATCGATTTAAAAATTAAAATTATGTTCTTGGTGTGGATTGCCAGAAAGGGGTTTGTTTTTGTGTAATGAACTTAACGATTCCTACAAATAGTGCTACATTTGTTAACATAAAATAAAAAAACAAACCAAATAAATTAAATCTTTTAAACCTATTAATTGCCAAATAACTTAATAAAGAAAAACCATAAAAAAAGATTTGTATATAAAAAAACGTCGCGAAGAATCCACTACTCCATGCCAGAATCATTGAAGAAAAAAACATAAGTAACAAAAATATCGGAGTAAACCATCTTAATATTTTGTGTGACCAAATTAAATATGAAATTAAACCAGCAGAGGGTTTAAGAAGTTTTCCTAGGGTTCTTAGAGTTGAAAGATCAATCGCATTATTTCTTATTTTTCGATTGAACTCTGTTTTGATTCTGGTAGATACAAACTCGCTTGCAAAGGCTTCACTTGAATAGTAAAAATCTTTACCTTGTTCAATGACGCTAAGCGATAAATAAAAATCGTCCATTACAGGAAATCCTGAAGGAATTGGTTTATATAAAGCTTTTCTTAAGCTATAAATTCCCCCATTGGCACCAACCAGTTTTCCCATCATACCCTCTTTTTGTTTCAACCAGGATTCTATCTCCCAATAATTTTTTTCCAGTGTAACCTGTTGATTTAATTCAATATTTTCAATTAATTTTTGTCTTCCACTCACTCCTCCAATATTCTCATTGACGTAAAATGAGCAAATATTTTTAATAGCATTAGGATCATATTGGATATTTGCATCACAGAAAAATAATATCTCACCGGATGCCATTAAAGCCAGATCATTTAATATCAGGGCTTTACCTCTCCTTTGGGAAAAAGGGAAAAATTTAACAGATGGAAAATCAATTTGTAATTTTTGTATTATTTTATTTGAATTATCCGAAGAATTATCTGAACCTACCAATATTTCCATTTTATTAGGCGGGTAATCGCTTTTCATTATTTCCCTGATAGTCTTTTCTATAACATCTTCTTCATTATACACAGATATTAATACTGAAATTGCCGGTTGATAGTTTTGATTACCTTCATATTTTTTTTTGAGTAATTTAGAAAGAAAGAGCACGGACAAGGGATAAAAAAAATAAGCGTGAAATAAAATCAGAAATGATGAAATAAATATTATTATAATTATAATCTGCATTTATTTTCTTTTAAGGCAGGATTAATTTTTATTTTCTATTTTGAGTAATTAGCTTACTATAAACCTGCTCAAATTGATAGGCGATATCTTCCCATAAATAATTTTCTTTAATAAATCTTTTACCATTATTAATTATTTCCTCTTTATCATAATCACCATTAAAAAATTTTACTATTTTTTTCACAAATTGTTCTTTGTCATCCGCAATAAGAATATGTTTCTCATTTTTAATATCTATTCCCTCTTTGCCGATAGATGTAGTTATAATATTTTTACCATATGCCAGCATTTCAAGAATTTTGATCCGGATTCCGCTTCCGATCCGTAATGGAACAACCAATAGAGATTTGTTTTCAATAGCTGACCAAATATCGGGAACATATCCTTTATAAACTATATTATTTTTAAGATTATCAGGAATTCTTATCCTATTAAAATTTCCTGCTCCATATATATAAAGTTTGACACTGTTAAAATGTTCAGCAATTCCAGGTAAAATATCATTAATAAACCATTGTAAACTATCAGCATTAGGAAGCCAGTCTAAATTTCCAATATGTGCTAAAGAATACTTTTCTGTGTCTACTGGAGCATGATTTAATAAAGAACTTTCTACTCCAGAAGGAATAGATATTGAATTAACTTTAGAATTTAAGTCTGATAACACCTTTTGATCATATTGTGAGACGAAAATACATTTGTCGAAAATCCCACATACTTTTGGTTCGTATGCAATAAATTTCTTATACTGAATTTTTGAATATTTTTTAAGTAATGGATTTTTCTGATTTTCATAAAATCTTTTCATTATTATCATTTCAGCATTTTCTTGTCTGAGGATCACAGGGGCTTTAGTAAATGCTTTTATATGGGTAATCAACCAGCCCATATGGGAATTATGAATTTGGATAATATTAGGGTTATTAATTTCAAAATATGACTTCAAGTATTTGGTCAGTTCTTTACGGTGATATTTTGAAACATTATAAGGAAGAGGTGAAAATAAATTCAAAATAGCATCCAAAATTTTATTATCAGTTTTTATATCCAACAAGAACGGTTTACAGTACTTTCTTAATTCTTTTTCAGAAGATTCAATATTATTATGTTTCAAATATGCAATAAAATCAATATCATGACCTCTGAGAGAGAGAGATTTCATTATTCCAAATATACCTTTTTTACCACCATCGTTTAACGGAACAGGAACCTGAGGAGAAATAATAAGGATTTTCATCATTAATTGAACATATTTAATGGGTAAATAAAGAGTTGTCTGAAAAAATAATATGATTTAATTAATAAAGTTTTTCTAAAAGAAAAAATACCTGCCAGCAAATATAAAGGGAACCGGAAAATCAATCCAAGAAAATGGAAACAAATTCCAAGCAAAAACTTTAATCCTTTAAAATGCTTTTGAAAGAATTGAATTTTTGCAATTGTCTGATTTCTATATTTAAACAATAAATTTTTTCCCGTTGTTGCACCGCCCAAATGAATGATAGACGTTAGTGGAAAATAAATTACTTTACCTATTTCTTTATGAAATCTATAACATAAGTCGAGCTCTTCTCCAAAAAAGAAAAATCTTTCATCGAATCCGTTTAACCTATTAAATGATTTTTGGGAAATAAACAGGAACGCACCTTTAACAACTCCTGTCTCTACCGGACTTTCCAAGTTAATATGATTCTGATAGTACTTATTAAAGGACTTTGACCGGGGGAAAATTTTATAAAGAAAGAAATTTTCCGTAAAAGAATTCCATACAGTTGTAGCTTCATACACAGATTCCTGCATAGTGTGATCCTGATTTAAAAGTTTTATACCAGCAATTATCTCTTCCTTTTTTGATTTCACAAAATCGTAAACTTTTTTTAATGAATTTTCAATAAACATAGTATCATTATTTAGAAAAAGCAGATAATCTCCATGTGCAATCTGAGCACCAAGATTGTTGGCTTTAGCAAAGCCAAGATTTTCACTGTTCCTTAATAGTCTTACATCGGAAAACTTACTAGTAATTTTACTAACATCACCTTCATTTGATGCGTTATCGACAACAATAATTTCATATGCAATATCTTTTACATGTTCCAGACTGCTTTGGAGAACAATTTTCCAGTATTTGAAACTGGTTATAACTAACAACAATAATAGAAACTTCCGGTTTAATCATTTTGAAACGGGGCTTTTCCTTTGATCCCATTTTTATAATGTAAATATCCTAATATGCTCATTTTTAATTTTTGTATTTTATATTTTTCGAATAAAATTACCTTTATAAAATTATTAATAAATAATTTAATTTCGGAATTAAAATAGTGTGGGAAATAAGATTTGAACCTATCTCTCAGATAAAATCTATTGCGTGATTTATAGTAAAACCTTATTGGAGCATGATTATATGGATATACCTTTTTGAAAAAAAAATTCCTTTCAGAAATATTACCCTCATTATGTTCCAGAACAGTCGAGTTAAGCTGAAGAACCTTATAACCAGCCAAATTTAAACGTATGCAGTATTCTATATCCACATAATCAATAAAAAAATCCTCATTAAATACTCCTGTGTTTTTATAAGCACTAAGGTATAAGATATTTCCTGAAGTTTTCGCAACTAAAATTTCTTCTATTGCAATTCCGGAGGTAGCTGGAATATTAAATTTATTTCCATGAACAGGTGTTATGATTCCAATATTGATATAATCAGAGCTCCCGGAAAGAAGATTTTCAATCATACCTTCAGGTACATGACTATCCTGATCCATAGTTAAAAGGTACTCAAAGCCGGCATTTATAAAAAAATTTGCGGCATATTTTAAAGCAAATGCTACGCCCATATTTTTTTCAAAGCAAACGTATTTGACTTTGGGATTGGAAGCAGTGAATCAAGCAGCCATTCTTTTTTTTCATTTGAATTATCAAAAAGCAACAGTTCATTTATCTGAGTCAGATAAGAATGAATATTTTTCAGAATATCTTTGTGGGGATTATAAATAATAACTACTCCCCCGATTATTTTCTCATTCATCATTCAGGAGCTTTTGATAAATGTCTAAATATTGTTCAAAGGAAGTCTGAATATTAAATTCAGTTTCAGCAATATACCGGCATCTCTTATAAACTTCGGGATCTTTCAAAAGATTTTTCATTTCGCTAATTGCATCAACATAATTTTTATTCTTAATAACAACACCAATTCTATTCTTTTTAACAATATTTTCAGTGTCCCCGATCCCTTCTGAAATTAAAACAGGAAGCCCTGCAGATAAATATTCAGCAAATTTCAAGGGAGACGCTACGTTATTAATTAAATTATTATCTCTTATTAAAATGCCAAAATTGCAATTTGATAGTTCTGCGAAAACAAATTTAGGAGGAACTTTTCTTAAAGTGACCTTGTCTTTCAATTCTTTATGAGACAATATTTTTTGAAAATCAACCAAATGATACGTTAGAATCAATATTTTGATATCCTTGAAAACAGAAATCATAGTTTTAAATATATTTGCCAATTCATTTAATGACTGCCATTTTGCTGCGGAACCAGCATAGACACATATCGGTTGATTTATATTCCTATTACTAAAAGCACTGCTATTTATATCTGTCCTATTGGGTATAATAAATATTTTATTTTGATTAAAATTTATTACATTAAATGAATTAATTAAATACGTTTTGAATTTATGAGATACTACTATAATAACATCGGAAGAGGATAAAAGTTTCTTATCCAACCATCTAAAAATATAAACCTTTATACCTTTTCTTTTCCAATGCCCGGTCATAATCTCCTCATCAATTCTGACACCTCTATTGTCATAAATTAATTTAATTTTTTTGTACGATAATGTCTTAAGCAACAAACCAATGCATGAAGGGATCAGACTACGGCCATGAATAACTTTCACATTGTTAAATTTGATTATATTCCTAATAGAATGAACTGATAAAAAGATACCCCAAAGCCAGCGAGGAAATAGTTTGTTTTTATTCTCCAATAAATAATTAAAATGAATATTAGGAAACTCTTGCTTTAATCTTAGAATTTCTTGAGCAACAGAATTACCATCCTTTTTTTCAATCGAAAAGATGATTGGGCTAAAGTTCTTATCACTAATATAATTTAATAATGGAATACCCTGAGAATGAAGTATGGGATCTAATATAGACCCATCTGTAATAAAGAGAATATGATTGGACATTCTTACAATCTCCTGTTAATTTCTCAGGTAATAACCAATTATTTCTCTAAGATATTTTCGGTAATCTTGATCACGCTTCATAAAAGAATAAATAAATTTTAAACCAAATAAACTTATGATAGATCCTTTCAGTACCCAAGTTTTTTGTTTGGAATAGTGTTTCTTAAAAAATTTAAGTTTGCTCTCATACCCTAACTTCATTCTTACCGCTAAATTACTGCCGGTAATTAAACTTTTTAAATGAACTATTTTCTCGTCAAAAGAATATACAACCTTATATTTGGAATAATTCCATGTGCGATAACAAAGATCAACCTCCTCAGTAAAGAGGAAATAATCCTCATCAAAACCATTAAGTTTGTTGAAAAGTTCGGACTTAATCATCATACAAGATCCATAGATAAAATCAACATAATATATATTCTTTTTGAAAAGACAGAATTTGAAAAAATTTACAATTTTTATAACCGGGGTGATTAAACCACTTAAATTTCCTATTTCAGACAAAATATTCGGAAAATTTCCAGTTGATACCTGAAAATCTCCGTTAGGATAGAGTAACCGGGGTCCAATAATACCAAATTCAAGATTGTCTTTAGCTATCTTATATAAATTGAACAACAAGTTATCTATAAGGTAAGTATCTGGATTAAGTAACAATAAATATTCTCCTTTAGATTTACTAAACCCAACATTATTGGCATGCCCAAATCCAAAGTTTGTATTTAAAAAATTAAATTGAAAATCAGAGAACTCATCGGCAAGTTCTTCAATGGTTCTGTCTGGAGAATTATTATCGACAACAATCACCTCATAATTAATACCACTGGTATAGTTTTGAATTGATTTTAATAATATCCTAATGTTATCAGCAAGATTATAATTAACTATTATTATGGATATGTTAATAGAATCATCCATTTTATCAATTTATAGAGAGAGATTTGGGCTGGGATTCGATTAAATTAATGATTGTATTCTCTCAAATTCAATGTATGCAAATAGAAAAACAATTAAGAAATTAGTTTTATATTTTATTAATAAAGGAGATAACAAAGCCAGAAATGATAAACCAATAAATCCACTCAACAAACCAAGACAAATAATTTTTGTGCTAAGATTTTTTGAATTTCTTAATACAAAAAATGACGCTTTAAAAAAACGATAATATATCCACGCAAATAACAGAAAACCGATTATTCCACCTTTCCAAAGCATATAAAGCCAGCTGCTGTCAAGATAATATACGGGTGGAGATACATTTTCTTTAATAATTTTGTACTTAACAAAATCGCCAAGTCCACTTCCAAAAATGGGATGTTTTAAAAATTTCTGAATGGCATAATAATCTAATTCCACTCTCATCAGAAAAGAAACATCTTCAAAAGATCAGAGATTGATTCTGTACGTTGTTCGATGGTTTTATTAGATATTATACTACCTTTAGCCTTTTGAATTGAATCTTTTGCAAGGACAAAAAGAATCACAAGAATTAACAATAAAAATACAGTTTTCAGAACAGTAAGTTTATTAAGAATAATCAGATATATAACAAAATCAATTAAGAGTACGAGAAATGATATTATCCAAAGGGTTCGTGTAAGGGTAAGAAATGTTCCTAAGAATAAAATAAATAATAATATAAGGCTTAAAATCCTTTTAAGAGAACTTTTGCTGAACAGGAAATAAGCAAAAGTCACTCCAACAGATAATGGAAGAAATCCCGACTGAAAAGTTACAAATCGCTTACTATATTGACCATAAAATATATATTCAATAGATATTAAAATCGAAATTATGAACAGAAATTTTAAATAGCCTTATATTTCTCTTCATCACGGAATAAATACAAGATTGGAATTATTGACAAATATAACAGGAAATGAAAATATTCCACGATAATAATAAATAGTCTTCTTCCTTCTGCAATCGATATTAAGGCATTTATTCCGAAATATAATGTCAATAAGATTATAGGGAATTGTAGGTATTTTACTCGAAATGTAAGATTCTTTTCATTTAAAATATAATAATAAAATGATAATAGTATGAGTAGGAATAATGGAATAAAATTTATTAATTCCAGCGTGAAATCGTATTGGATAATATTATTGAGCAGTATCAATGGTAAAAAAATAAACATTACAAGAAATGCTTGGAAGTCCCTAAGATATTCAGTAATTACTATAATTAATATAAGTACGGAAATAAAAAATATTAAAATGAGAAATGCATATTGAGGAAATGATTTAATAACAAGAACTTGAAATCCAAGACCAAACAGAAGAGATAAAGATAAAATAATCAATTCTTTTGTTGATATTTCTTTTTTAACTGTTAAATCCATTTACTCTTAAATAATTTTATATTTTAATTTATACCATTAATAACTATATTTTTCCAAAACCAACGTATAATATCTAGCCGAACTAAGGAATGTTCTCTTTAATTCGGCATTACTATTTTCATCAGGTTTCAAATACCTGTTTATAATTTTATTCAAAATATTAATTGGGAAAAATAACCTGTTTCTTTGTCCAAAGATTTTTTTGATTATGAATTCATTTCTTTTTACTAAATCTTTAAATTCTCTTAATGTATATTCCCTGCAATGAAATTCATTTAAAGGCTTGTCAGAGATTTTTTTCACCCCGGGTGAAGTTATTTTTCGATTTGGAGTAGAGATTATTAAAACACCCTCAGGCTTTAGGGCTTGAAATAATTTCCTCAATGCAAGATTATCATCTTTTAGATGTTCAATTGTTTCAAAACTAGTTATAATATCGAACTCTTCATTATAGTCAAGGTTATATATGTCATTCTGATAAAAAGTTACTTTATTATCTTTATAATTTTCTTGTGCGAATTTGATATTTGTTTCGAGAATGTCAATACCTGTTACTCTTCTGGCTCCTGATTCTGTATACATTTTACAACCATAACCTACACCGCAAGCAATATCAAGTATATCTTTATCCTTTACGAATTTTGAAGAAAACTTATATCGTTCATAGTGTTCTCTTTCAGTCTTTATAGGAAATTTACCAGGCACCAAATACTCCCCGGTTACCTCGATTTCCATATTACCATCCTGTCTTAATTATAGCCAAAAAATCTTCAACATTTTGCCTGTTATACTTTAAACTGACTGGTATATAAAAAAGTAATGAAAACACTAATAAAACAGCTAATAAGAGTGTATGAGTCAAATAATTAAATAAAAACATCTTAATAGAATAAATTAAGAAAAACATACATATGCTGATTAAAAATGTCTTGCCAAAACTAATCACAAAAGCTGAAACGGGTAAGTTTATAAGTTTCAACGAAATCATTAAACCGGGATAAATAGTTAATATGCTTGCAGATAGGTATCCTAATGCAACACCTTGTATCCCCCATTTCAAACCAATCACAAAAGCTGAAACAAAAATAACCCCCGTAAACAATCCCCATTAAACCATAAGTCAGTTCTCCCCTTTGCCTGGAAAATTGTACCGGCAGGAGTATATATAGATTGTATCATCCCGACGGGTGCTAATATTATCAATAAAGGGATTGTTGAACTCCATTTTTCACCTAAAAGTGATAACAGAAGAATATCAGCTGAAGCAGTAATAAACAACATAAGTGGAAATGACAATAAGGCAATATTATTTGTGAGTCTCAGATACATATCTCTGATTGTTGTATGATCATTCTGAAGTTTAGAATATACTGGAAACATTACTCTTGAAAATACTGCTGTTATATTCTGTAATGGATAAAGCATAACTCTGTAAGCTATGTTATAAAATCCGAGCTGCTGTTCCCCCAGGTATTTTTGAATTAAAACATAATCAGCATTTCTTACAAAATAGTTCAGGATATTAAATCCGGAAAAGGTTTACACTAAACTTATATATTGGCTTAATTTCTGATATGGAAAAAATAAATTTAGGTTTGAAAGGACTTTTTATCCACAAAATGAATGAAATTGCAGTTGCATTTACTAAGCCCTGAGTTACTAAGCTCCAAACTCCAAAATTCAATAAAGCTAAAGTAATAGCACAAATTGAACTTAAAATTACTGCAATCATTTCATATATTGCAAGTTGTTTAAATTTTAGTTCTTTTTCCAGTAATGCCTGATGGATTATGCTGAGGCTCGTGATTGTAAAACTAAATGACATTACTTTTAAAATGTCAGTCAATTCAACTGCGTTATAAAACTCTGCAATCATACGTGCTGAAAAATATAAAAACAAATTCATCATAATCCCAATTATTATTATGATCCAATAAACACTATTTATTAGCTTATCATTTAGCTCCGTTTTTTGAATAATTGCAGAAGATATCCCTAAATCTCGAAATATGGTTAAAAAACCTATTACGACCAGTGATGCAGTAATTAAACCAAATTCTTTGGGGTCAAGTAATCGTGCTAAAATTATTAAAGTTATGAATTGAAAAATATGAATGGTTATCCGCGAGACAGCTGACCATAAAATACCGGAATGTGCATCATTTATGGAGATCAATTTAGCAACCCATTAAGAAGGATTAGTTTTATTAAACATAATTAGATCAACATTGTTCAGGTAAATTTTAATGATTCATTCCTCATTTTTCCATTTAAATAAATTATTTTTTATGAACAAAAATTTATCCGAGTTAGTCAGATTCTTGTTTTCTTTTAACAATACGAAAATAATAACGATCAGCATTAACACTATCGTGATTAACAGTGCTAATATGGTACGTTTGGGAAAGCTTCTTTTCGCCGGTGGAAAGGCCGTATCAATGACCTGAAGTATCGGTACATTTTTCTGTTCCTGGAATTTTGCCTGTTCATATAGAGGTAAAACAAATTGTAGTATGTTATCATAAATTTCTACGTCACGAAAATACCTGAAATAATTTACCGCATTCTTTGGCAGACTGCTTAAAGAAAGCAAAGTATTAACGCTATCTTTTCCTTTTTCCAGTTCTTTAAGTTTATCAGCAAGTTGTTCAGCTACAACTTTAGCATTGACTGTCTGAGGTGAATTTTTCCCATAAATTTGATTGAGGATAGAATATTCGGTTTGTTTCTCAGCTACATTTGCCTGAAATTGTGCAAATTGTTCTAATATTGCCTTAGTTTGACTTTCGGCTTCGAACATTCCTGTTTTTTCCGAAAAAAACTTTAACTGATTTTCAGCATTATTTAAGCTATCTTTAATATCATTTACCCTGGCTTCCAGATATTCACGATTCATCATTGATTTTTTAATCTTTAGATCCACTATACGATTATTTAACTGTTCAACAATATAGTTTGTCATTTCTGCAGCTAGTAAGGGTGAGGGAGCAGTAACTGTTACATTATAAGTTACTCCATCGTCGTTTTCATCTGCATTTATATTACCTCTCAGGATTTTCAGAGTTTGTTCATAATAACCAATATTAGAGGTATCAATTTTATAAACTTTAAATAAATCAAATTTCTTTATAACCTGATCAAGGACACTTCTGCTGTTAACTATCGAATTATATAAATCTACATCTGAACCTGTGCCAAGACCATTTAAATCTATCGGGAGTCCCTTTAAGCTGGATAATAAACTACTTGTACTGTTTTCTTCCTGTGAAGGTAGTAATAATGATGTTGCTTCAAATCTCTCATCAATAAAAAAATAAATTGCAAGATAGGATAAAACAAGAGTAATGATAAACAGGCTTAACAAAAACCTTTTCCATTTAACCAGTACTACAGCTAAATTTAGTAAATCAAAATCTTTCTTATCAGACATATATGGATTTCCTATTGAAATTAAATCTTTTTGATTTTTAAAGTTAACATTCTTTTCTCAGTTATCGCAACATATTTTCTTTACACCCTACCATTTTATTCATTCTCTTGATCAATTTGTTACAAATTATTTATTTTTTCTCCACAAATAAATCCTTGACATTTATTACCATTATTTCAATATTTACATAAATTATAAAATTAGGGATTGTAATATAAACGATTTGCTACAGCGTAAAATTTATTTAATTTTGTTTTACCGGAGTAGCAAAGTTGTGCCGATTTAGAAACTCTCTGGTCGGTTTTTTGTTTTAATAGTGGAACATTCGTGAAAGGAGAAAGTGTATAACATACGTTGATACTATTTTTTATGTAAAATGCATTCACCAACTAAGAAAGGAAAGCAGCGATGAAAACCATTAAAGCAAAAATAGATAATCCCTTATCTGACTTAATAAGCGATGATATCTATGAACTCCTCAGTTCTCAGGGTTTAATCGATGAAAAATCCGTTCGTGATTATCAGATCAGAAAGAAATTTAAACAACTGAGAGCCGGTAAAGTTAGCGCAGGAGATGCAATAGATTCGATTCGCGAAGAGTATCCCTACTTACAGTTTGATACTATCAGAAAAATTGTTTATCAGATCAGCAAATAATTGTTGCTTGAAATAATACCAGATCAAAATTATATTTGATTGACTCTTTCAAAGGGTCCTCCCCTGCCCTTTGATGGTAAACGAGTCGGGCCCGGTGGTACCCCCATCACCGGGCTTTATTGTAATTTTTTATTGGAGTTTTTATTATGGCTAAAACAGTAAAAAAAAGAAACGTAAAATCATCTAAGAAAACTTTCGCTTCTCCATTTAAGATTTATTGGGAGAAGAAAAACTATACTTTTTTTTACGTGGGATTCATGTTATTGATTATAGGATATTATGTGATGAGTATCGGAAAATGGAACAGTACGGCTTCACAGGTTTTCTCACCGATTATTTTAGTGATTACATATATCTTAATATTTCCGTTAGCCATTTTATATCATAAAAAAAATAAATCTGTACAGGAAGAAAAAAGTGATTCTGGCAAAAGTTAAGGGGAATATTGTTGCCACTCAGAAAAATTCATATCTTGTCGGGCACAAGCTTTTAACAATTCACCCAATTGATCTTTCCGGGAAACTTATTGGAGAAAAGGACGTTGTAGCCCTGGATACTGTTGATGCCGGAATAGGCGATACTGTACTCGTCGTTCAGGAAGGTGCCGCGGCTGCACAGATACTGGGTCATAGAAAAGCTCCGGTACATTCAATGATTGTGGCAGTTGTTGATAAAATTGAAATCGGTAATTCTTAAAAACTATTAAATAAATTGACCAGACTTAGTTTAGAAAAATTAACTGAGTTAAGACTTCTTTTAGAAGTAGAGGGGATTGGCCCGGGGAAATTCAGAAATCTCCTTGCCCGCTTTAAATCCACAGACAGAATATTATCTGCAGATTATAAATCTTTAACAGAAGTTGAAGGCATAAGCACAAATCTTGCTCAAAGAATCCGAAAGATTAATTCAAGACGAGATGAATTTAAGAACCTGATTATAAATGAACGGGAAAAACTAGAGAAATTGAACGCATCAATAGTAACTGTTTGGGATAAGGAATATCCTTCCGTTCTGAAAAAAATTTATGACCCGCCACTTTTACTATACACAATCGGGAGCTTTGATGAAAAAGATATATACTCCATTTCTATGGTAGGAACAAGACAGCCTACAAATTACGGTAAAGTTCAAACTGAAAGGATAACTTCTGATCTTGTAAACCAGGGTATTACTATCGTCAGTGGTATGGCTCGCGGAATTGATTCTATTTCACACAACAGAGCACTAAAGGAAAACGGCAGAACAATTGCAGTTATCGGCTCCGGGCTTGATGTAATTTATCCACCTGAGAATAAAAAATTATTCCAGGAGATCTGCGAAAAAGGATTGGTCATTTCGGAATATTCTCTTGGTACAAAGCCCGATGCACAAAACTTTCCCAAAAGAAACCGCATTATATCAGGATTAAGTCTTGGAACAATTGTGGTTGAGACCGGTATTTCCGGCGGAGCTTTACAAACAGCGGCTTTTGCTTTAGACCAAGGGAAAGAAGTTTTTGCTGTTCCGGGAAATCTTGGCATCCGTCAATCGGAAGGAACAAATCTTTTAATACAAAGAGGAGAAGCGGGACTTGTGCGTTCTGCAGAAGATGTGCTCGAAGCGCTTGAACTTAAATTAAAACCAATCCTCGGGAAAAACATTCCAAAAAAAATTGAAGGATTAAATTTATTTGAGGAAAAAATAATTGCAACAATCTCCACAGAACCCTTACAAATTGACAAGATTGCAGAAATCACTCAATTAAATACATCAGAATGTCTTGTTCATCTCTTATCGCTTGAATTTAAAGGACTGGTAAAACAGCTACCGGGTAAAATGTTTGCAGCATTGTAGATTGAACAGTTAATATTTTTTTCATTGAGATTCAGAAAATTACACGGGTAGTTTCCGGTTACGGTTTTTCATTTATTACTCAATTTTTAATTAATGTCTTCCTCATTGACTAAAAAAGATTTTTACATTTTAATATGCATATCATCATTATGGATCATTTTACTTTTTATTTCGAATGTAAAGGGTAATTTCCCTATAAATGATGACTGGTCATATTCTTATTCGGTAAAAATATTTTTAGAAACGGGGCGGATAGAGCTTACGGGATGGGTGTCAATGCCGGTTATAACACAGGTGCTATGGGGTTCTGTTTTTGCTTCTACATTCGGTTTCTCTTTTGAAATACTCAGATTATCAACCATAATCCTGGGACTAACCGGGATAATTTGCACGTACCTATTACTGAATGAAATCACCGGATCATTTTATCTAAAATTAATCACTTCTGTTTTAGTGGCAATTAATCCTATATACTTCCTCTTGTCTTCATCTTTTATGACCGACGTCCCCTTTTTTACTTTTTCAATTATTTCGATTTTATTTTTATTCAAGTTTCTTAAATCAAATCATATTTTATTCCTTATAATCGGTATTTTCTTTATTATCGGAGCATCATTCATCAGGCAGATCGGGATATTAATATTTTTCGCTTTTGTAGTTGTTTACTCTATAAATAAGAATAATCTCACGGCTCATAAGCTTTATCTTTTTATTCTGGCATTCCTGTTATTATGTTCGATTGCTTTTTTCCCCTCCTTCATTCATTCCGGTGTAAACGATCCTCTGGTTCATAACACCAGGATGGCAAAATTTTTCAATGCCTTCACAATAAAAAACTTTTTCGGAATAGTACCTCTGATTAAAAACGCTTTTGTAGCCCTCGTTTATATAGGATTGTTTTCATTTCCCTTATGGATACATCTAATAAGCCCTGTATTAAATAAAATCAATATACGACAAAAGATTTTTTTCATTACGATTTTTTTAACCTCGGCAGCGGCAATTACACTTTTACTAGGTATATTTAACAAACTTTTACCCTTAAGACCTAATGTTTTATTTGATTACGGAATGGGACCAGCAACTTTAAGAGATGTGGATATTCTGTCACTTAATCATATAAATAAAATTCCTCTTGCGGTATGGGTTGTTCTTACTTTTATTGGTGTTGCCGGATTTTTATTAATGCTGTCAATGTTATTATTAAGCATAAAAAATTTCAGGCTCAGTAGACTTAACAAAAGCAGCTTTCCGGTTTATTTTATTTTCTTAACAACTGCTTTTTATTTATTAACCATAAGCTTATCCGATTTTTACGACAGGTATTTATTACTTCTTCTTCCTTTAACAATGTTCCTGATGATAAAATTTTCGGATGGGCAAATCTTATCGAACAATTATATACAGAGAATAATCTCCAGTCTGGTTATTATAGTGTTTTTACTTTTTACTACTTATGAAACCCAGAATTATTTTTCCTGGAACAGATGCAGATGGCAAGCAATTGATTATTTAACAAAAGAGCTAAATATCGGAAAAGATAAAATCGATGGTGGTTTCGAATTTAACGGCTGGTACGGTTATGATGTAAATTATATTCCTGAAAAGGGGAAAAGCTGGTGGTGGGTTAAAGACGATCAATATATTATTTCCTTCGGGCCATTAAACAATTACTCAGTCCTTAAAAAATTCAAATACTCTTCTCTTACAAAAATCAAATACCTGTATATATTAATAAAACAAAAATAAATTCATCAATAATTTTTTCTATTTTTCCAGAGGAATTTTAATCTTTCTTTAAGGTTTTTTTCCTGTCCGTTTTCAGTCGGAATATAAAACTGAGTCCCCGCCATGTCCTCAGGCAGATAATCCTCTAAGATGAAATGATCATCAAAACTATGGGGATATTTATATTCTTTCCCATACTTAAGCTCTTTCATAAGTTTGGTTGGCGCATTTCTAAGATGTAGTGGAACAGGATAAAGGGGATTGTTTTTTACATACGATATGGCTTTATCAATTGCAAGATAAGCAGCATTGCTTTTAGGACAAGAAGCCAGATATGTTGTACACTGAGCAAGAATTATTCTCGCTTCAGGCATACCTATTTTATGCACTGCCTCAAATGCTGCCTCTGCTAAAACCAAACCGTTTGGAGAAGCATTGCCAATATCCTCAGCTGCAAGTACAACAAGTCTTCTTGCAATAAAAATCGGATCTTCACCACCTTCGAGCATTCGTGCAAGCCAGTATACCGCAGCATCGGGATCACTGCCTCTAACGCTTTTAATGAAAGCTGAAATTATATTATAATGTTCTTCTCCACCTTTATCGTATAATATGTTTTTACGCTGAACTATGTTCTCAAGGACTTCTTTGTTAATACTGATTGGTTCCGAATCAATTTCCTGTATAACCGCAGCTTCTAAAATACTAAGGAGTGCGCGTGCATCCCCGCCGGATAAATAAATCAAGAATTCTTCATCAATAGATTCAATGTTCAATTGAGAGAGGAATTCATCTTTTTTTATCGCATAATTTAAAATAGCCAGTAAATCATCTTTAGTAAGTCCCTCAAGGACATAAACTCTCGCTCTTGATCTTAAGGCAGGTATAACTTCAAAAGACGGATTCTCTGTAGTTGCGCCAATTAAAACTATTATTCCTGACTCAACTGAATTTAACAGAGCATCCTGCTGAGCTTTATTGAAACGATGAATTTCATCAATAAAAAGTATTGTCCTTTTATTCATATTTTTATTTAACTCACCGATATCAATTATTTTCCTGATGTCTTTTACTCCGGACGATACAGCATTCAATTGGAAAAATTCCGCATCAGTTTCTTCTGCAATAATTTTTGCTATAGTTGTCTTTCCTGTTCCGGGAGGTCCCCACATAATAAATGAACTTAGGGTATCTTTTTCAATCATCAGCCTGATAGGCTTATTTGCACCAAGCAGTTCGCCTTGTCCCCGAAATTCATCAAGAGTTTTAGGACGGACTCTTTCGGCAAGAGGCACCTGAGGTATTTTAATTTTTGCCATACGATCTACTTTTCCTGGACAACAATTTTACTCTCTCCCGGCCTCATCATATTGTACTTTTCTCTTGCAACTTTTTCTATTTTTGCGGGCACTTTATTTTCAAGCGAATCTATTTCCGCCTGCAGCCTTTTATTTTCCAGTTCAACATTCTTTATCTTTTCATTGAGTTCATTTACCTGGTTATTAAGCCTGGCATACTTTAATATTCCGTATTCATTAAAAGAAAGAAAAAGCAATCCGGCAAGAAAAATCAAACCAATAATTAAAAAAATAAACTTCCTGTTTTTTTGTGTGGCCATTACAAACTTAAACGAATAATCCTTTCAATTAATTGTTCGAAAGAAATTCCTACTGCTTTTGCCATTTTGGGAACCAGACTTGTGGATGTCATTCCCGGAAGCGTGTTTACCTCAAGGCAGTAAGTTTCAAAATTATTTTTCATTCTGAAATCAACTCTTCCATAAACTTCACAGCCTAAAGCATTAAAAGCAAGCATTGATTGTGACTGTAATTTGTCTGAAATCTCTTTCGGGATATCTGCCGGAACTATATATTCACTCATCCCCGAAGTATATTTACTTTCGTAATCATATAACCCGCTTTTAGGTTTTATTTCAAGAACCGGCAGCGCTTTATCTTTTAGAATTGCTACTGTAACTTCTCTTCCCTGTATATATTCTTCAATTATTGTTTTATCCGAAAACTGAAATGAAAGTCTAAGTGCATCTTTTACTTTCCCGGGATTTTCACATACAGTTAGTCCTACTGTAGATCCCTGATCATTTGGCTTAACTACCGCAGGAAATCCGAATTCATTTTCAATCATTTTTATTACTGAATTTTCATTTGCAGAACTCTTATCAATTGAAAACCATCTGGCTGTCTGTACTCCATAATGCCGGAATAAAATTTTGGACAAAGATTTATCCATGCACAAAGCGCTGGATAAAACTTTGGAGCCTGTATATTTAATTCCTCTTAATTCAAGAAGAGATTGAATTGTTCCATCTTCCCCCCATTTTCCGTGAAGTCCAATAAAAGCCAGATCAATTTCATCAAATAATTTCGAATTCACCGCTTCAACATATTTCCTGTTGGATATCTCAACCGGATCTTCATCAGAAAAAAAATCTTCTGTTTCTTCGGGCTGAATCTTCCCGTATGCGGGATTAATTAATTTACATTCATAACCTAAATTTTTTATTGCGTTATAAATTGAAGCTGCGGAATGTTTCGATACAATTTTTTCCGGGGATGTTCCTCCAAGCAAGAGAGCAATTCTAAGTTTATCAGTCATCAGGATTCCTTAATAGAATCAGTCCGGTTATTTTCATTTATTAATATTATCACCTGCTTTAATGCCGTAGGTGCTTTCAGCAATAGAGATCAGTTCATTTATCTGTTCAGATGAAAGAGGATTTACTTTGCCAATCATTCTTGCAAGAAAAAGTGTTTTGGCACTGTGCTCAAGCTTTTCCATTTTGTAATATGCATCCTCCAGTGATTTGCCAAGTGTTATCGCACCATGATTCTGAAGCATAAATGCCCAGGCAAAATCGATGTAAGGCATCAAGCTTTTAGGAAGCTCCTCCGTGGATGGAGTTGCATATTTGCATAAAGGAACCTTGCCCAGAGTTAAAATTACTTCAGGAAAAATATAATGAGGAAGTTCTTCGCCTGCGGTCGAGAATGCTGTGGCATAAACCGGGTGGCAGTGAACAATCGCATTTACTTCTTTTCTTCTTGCGTATGCAAAAAAATGAAGCTTGTATTCTGTGGATACTTTACCTTCTCCTTTAAGAATTCTCCCGGTGAAATCTATCTCCAGAATATCATTATCAGTTACATCCCCTTTGTTCACACCTGAACGTGTAATCAGGAATGTGTTATCGGGTGTAGCGACAGAAATATTTCCATCATAAGCAGAGACAAATCCTTTCTCATAAACTTTATGACAGGTTTTTATCAAATCATCTTTTAAAGACATTGCTTTTTAACTCTTCCATAATTTTCAGATTGATTAAGCCGTCAACACCTGTTACCAGAGGTTCTTCATTTTTTAAAAACGATTTCTGAACCGATCTTAAAAGCTGAAGCTGTTTGTTTGCCCGTTTCCTGAAAGATTTTTTTGCTTCTCCTTCAAGAAGAATGGTAAGTTTGGAAGGTGAGTGCCTGTTAGCAATCATTTTTTCAATACTCAGTGCTCCTTTGTGACCAAGGATTTCAATCCTGTTAAAAGCTCTTTTGCTGTTGAAGGAAACATTAAAATACCCGTAACCGCCGTTTTCAAATTTTACAATTGCAGAAGCGAAATCATCAACTTCGCTGTTGTATACAACAGAATCCATTACACCGGAAATTGTTAATATCTCACCGCCGAAGTAACGCAGCAAATCAATCATATGGGTTCCGACATCCATTAATGCACCGCCGCCTCCGGCTTTCGAATATCTGAAGTTTGAGCTGGGTGCGATTTCTATATTAAAATTTGTTGTCACCGAAATAAATTTTCCAATCATTTCATTTTCAATAATTTCTTTTGCTTTCCTGACAAGCGGATGAAAATGAAAAACATAATTAACAGAAAGCTTTACATTATTTTCCTTACATACCTTTACCATCTCTTCAGCTTCAATTGAATTTAAAGCAAGAGGTTTTTCACAAAGAATATTTTTCCCGGCTTCTGCAGTTCTAATTACCTGCTTATAGTGATCGGCATTTGCGCTTGATACATAAACTGCATCTATATCTGATTTGAGAAAATCATCATAATTTGAAAAGTACAATTGGATACCATGTTTTTGTGCAACGGCTTTGGCTCTTTCTTCACTGTTACTGAAAACAGCATGTACAGAGCTTTTTCTCATCATATGCATGGTGGGAATAAAAGTGAACTCGGCATATTTACCGCAGCCGGCTACTCCCCATTTCAATTTTTTAATAGTCGTTTTTTTCATTCAAAATTTTGTAAGTCTCAGGCAATTCTTTTATAAAGCTTCAACCTTTCCATTAGTTTCTGTACAGGTTTGGAATTCTGCATTATATAGAAATGTACACCCGGAACATTATTATCAAAAAGCTCTTCAACCTGTTTAGCCGCCCATTCAGCCCCGATATCCAGAACCTGTTCCGGTTTAGCTGCTATAATTTCATCGGCTAATTCCTCAGGAATATTTATAAAGAAATTCTTTGGAACAGTAACAAGGTGAGATTTATTTGTTATAATTTTTAATCCCGGGATGATAGGAACATTAATACCAGCTTTTCTGCAAAGATCAACAAAACGGAAGTAAACTTTATTATCATAAAACATCTGTGTAACAACATAGTCGGCACCCGCATCAACTTTTCTTTTAACATATTCAACGTCAGTCTTTAAGTTAGGAGCTTCGAAATGTTTTTCGGGATAGCCTCCGACTCCTACGCAAAAGTTAGAGGGCTTCGCATCAAGAAGATTTTCTTCCAGGTAATGACCTTTGTTCATTCCTGCTATCTGCTCCACAAGATCAGAAGCATATTTGTTTATACTTTTTCCTTCGGGAATTGGTTTATCATAACCGCTGTCATCTCCCCTGATTGCAAGCAGGTTTTGAATGCCAAGGTAGTTCAGCTCAATCAGGAAGTCTTCAGTTTCCTCGCGTGTAAAACCTTTTGTTAAAATATGGGGAACGGCATCAATGTCGTACTTATGCTGAATCAAAGCACAGATTCCGAGAGTACCGGGTCTTTTCCTTTTTATCTTCTTTCTGATTCCCGAAGGTGTTTCTTCATAAATAACTTCGGCGGAATGGCTGGTAATATCAATGAAAGGTGGTTTATATTTCATGAGGTCTTCAATTACAGCCATAAGACTTGTGATATCTCCACCCCGTTTCGGAGGAATTAATTCGAAACTTATCAGAGCTTCTTTAGCTTTTTCTAAATGTTCAATTACTTTCATTCAATGCATTTATAAATTGTTTCGAAATTTACTATAATAATTATTAAATCTCATTGTATAAATATGAGTTAAATGATATAGGTGATATAACATTCTCTTTCAAATAAGTTTGATTGAAAATAATAAAATTACTGGAGGGAAGGAAATCTTAAATCTATTTTTGAAATTCAATAAACATGATTAAAAATAATATATAATACTTGTAGTGAGTGGTATAAAAGAATATTCGTTTCCTGTTTTAACCATGAATCTTCCTTCCAGCAAAATGTTGAAGTTGCTTAAGAGTCTGAAATCAACTCCTAAACCTGGTGAGAAGTAATAAGCAATTCGTCTGTCACTTTCCCTGCCAAATCCTGAATAATATCCTAACCAATATGAACTATTAAGAGGGACGTCAGTAAATAAAAATCCTGTTTTGATTACAAAATATGGAGTTATCTGTTTCTCCGAAAAATTGGCTCTCATTCCTAACGAAACATCATAAGTTTTTATGTTGGGTTTTTGCGGATTATCAATACTGTAGCCTGGATAAATTGCAGGTACAACCCCTCCGTAGTAGTTGTAACCTTCCACTCTATGAAATGCAAATGAAGCCATAAACATAATCGTTTCATTGAAACTGTATACCGGGCATATCATTACGGAATAACCGTTATCAGCATTGGATGAATATAATGTACTTGTAATCATATCTATTCCCCCCCCTGCTTCAACAGCAAATTTAGATTGTGAAAATATTTGAATCGAAAGGATAAAAAAGAAAAATAAAACCTTTTTCATGATCCTCTCCCTCTAAATTAATTTTTTATAATTTCTTTCCGAAAAAGGAGAATCAAGATTTTTTCTCAATATTCCCCAGCTAACAACGACTAATTTTATATCATAAAAATTAAAAAGCCATTCAATAAAAAATCACCTAAAATATTACCGACAGGTTGAAGCAAAGTTTTACCGTTTGTTTATTATCAACAGGTACTTTTCATTAGTAATAGATTTTTCATCTGTTTTGATTTTCAGATACTTTCCATGCAGCCACATTTCAGACATATCGCTATAATGGTCGCTCATTACATTTCCGGATTCACCTGTGGTTAGTATCATGTAAAACACGTCGGGTTGAGAAAAATCATAAATGTATCTCATTGAGGGACCAAGGTTGTTTTCAAACTCTGAATGTTTGAATCTCGGGAACTTTTCTATGCTTTCATAAAATGGATATTCGGTATTAAAAATTGTCGTTCCATCTCCTCCTATATCAAACGGACCAATATCAATAACTTTGTCGATTATTGAAGAAAACCCGCTGAAGGCATGTTTAAAAATTGCCTGATGGAGCCTTCCCCATTGCCATTCACTTAAATCTTTTCCGAATTTATTTTCAAGATCAGTTAATGCCTGGGCAAGGCTTTTTCTAATTACTTCATCACGGGTTTCTACCTGTGGGGTTGATAAATCATCAAACCACCACGAATCAGGTTTTTCCATCAATTGCATTACGCTTCTGTAAGGAACATTCGTTGTAAAAAGGAATTCGTTATAAATATCGTGACCCATTTTATCTTTATAAATATTTTGCAGAAGATGATTAAAGAATACAGCATAGATAGACGGAATCTGGCTGTACTGGTTCATTTCATAATTCCAGTTTTTAAACAGCTCAATCGTAAGCTCCAGGTTTGAATCTAATATTTTAATATTTTCAAATGCACCAAGAATATAACCTGTTAATTCTTTTGCATAAGGAGAAACAAAATCCATCTGGTATTTCATAAAATCGTGAACCGACTGTTTCTGCTTGGATTTTAGAAGCTGTGTAATCCTTTCTATTCTTGACGGCGGTTCCCATAAATTTGAGATATGATATTTGAAATTTTTTATCGTCTTATTATTTGCAGAAGCTATATAATTTTCCGGCGGATTAAACAGAGAGGGGATTTCACTTGCCGGCACATAACCTTTCCAGTCATATTTGTTTGTGGTTCCATCAAATACAAAAGAAGGATTCTGTTTATCTCTTAACGGCAGCTTTCCGCCAAAAATATAGCCGATATTTCCTTCCTTATCTCCATATACGAAATTTTGTCCTGGGACAGCATAAGTAGCAAACGCTTCTTTAAACTCTTTCCAGTTTTTTGCTTTATTTATTTTAAAGAATGCTGTAAACTCGTCGCTGAAATCCTGAGCTGTCCATCTCATACTTATTGCCGATGTGTCTATCTTTGTACCGGGGTATAAAATTTTGTAAGGATGAATATCTGAAATAACCGGTCCGTGATCCGTGATTTTTATTTTAAAAGAAACAGATGCTGAATCTTTAACATTAATTGTATCTTTAATAATCTGTAAAGGGTGCCACTTATTTTCATAAAAATAATTTTTACCCGAAGAATCTATTTTCTCTGCATAAAAATCTGCATCATCAAGCATAATATTTGTTAGAACCCATGATATATCCTGGTTTTTCCCGATTACAAAAACAGGAACCCCGGGCAAAGTATATCCCTCTGCATTCCAGTCATTGCAGCGAATAACAGCGGCATACCATTTACCGGGAGCGCTATACCCAAGATGAGGATCATTCGCAATTATTGTAGCTCCTGATGCTGATAAATTCGAATTAATAATCCAATTATTTGATCCTAAATGAGTTCCTTCTATCCCAAAAAATTTTCTGAACTGCCTGTCGGTATCGATTAAATTACTGGAAATCTTCGGAAGATTTTTTAGCTCCGGCGGAATTACGTAAGGTGCATTCTCAGGATAATCAGGAAGTATTTCCATAGTTTTTTCAGTACCAAGCTTTTGAGCAATTTCGGTGAAAACAACGTCTGTCCACCAACTGATATTTAATTCCCATGCCATCATTCTGCCAATAATCAGGCAGTCGAGCGGCTTCCATTTATAAGGTGAATAATTAAGAACATCAAACTCAACCGGGTAATGCCCTTTGGCATTTTTGATATAAAGATTAACTCCCCGTGAATATGCTTCCAGAATTTTATATGACTGCTTATCCATTTTGTTTTCAATCATCTCTGCCATTCGTTTAATTCCAACAGTACGAAACATCATATCAAAAGGAATTGTTTCGGTCCCAAAAATTTCACTCAACCTCCCTGCACCTGCCCTGCGCGCAAGATCCATCGTGAACAATCTTTCTTGTGCGTGTACATAACCAAGAGCAAAAGCAGCATCCATATCAGTTTTTGCAACAATATATGGAATAGCCATGCTATCCCTGTAAACTTTAATTTCAGAAGAAATTTCAGTTGAATAGATTGCACCATTATATTCCGGGAGAGAGGAAGTAAGCATTTTATAAAAGAAGAATCCTCCTACGATAAAAACGATAATAATGGAAGCAATTACACCAATAGTAATTTTTAACCAGCGAGGCATATTTTATAAAGAAGATATTTTTTATTTATAAATATAAAGAAATGATGAGCCAATGTTTTTTAAAAAATTACTTGATATTTAAATATATAATTGAGAACTTCATAATCAGAATTTGAAATGAATGAGGGAGGGGAATTTCAGGATTTTAATCTTCATAACTCCCGCAATCGATCTTTATTCAGAATTAGGTGTGAATCACTAAAACATTTTATTACGAAGCAAAACCTTTGCGGTACTTTGTTGCAGGTAAATTCACTAAACAATATAAGGAGGATAAAATGAAGATCGTCAGGATGAATCCATTGCAGCAGGAAGGTAATGGAAAATTGCTTGCATTTTTCGATATTCAGACGAATGATGAAATCGTCATAAAGGGATTTCGTCTTCTAAACGGCACTAACGGAATGTTTATTTCCCCACCGAATGATAAGGGAAAAGACGGGAAATATTATGAATCAGTTATTCTGCCTAAAGAGATGAAAGAAGATCTCCAGAAAATGGCGATTAATGAATTTAACAAATAATCCCGGGGAAGATTAAATTAATATTCTGTGTCATCTGCAATTCCACGGAAGGAAGGTGGTTTAAACGGATGACACAGATTCTTAGAGATCACGTAATGGTTTTGATTTCCTGTAATCGAGTTGCAAAAAGTATTAGCGAACTAATCGTAATACTTTATTTTGCATCCGCAGCCATCCCACATTTTTTCATATGTTTCCAGACGCTCATTTACAAATTCAGTTGCTTCCTGTTCGTCTTTAACTAAATGCAATGCAATTTCATTTTTATCTGTTTTTTCCTGAATCATAATATGATCTTCGATTTTTAATATTCTGATATAATCAGAAATTAATGTGTTTTGTTCTGAAATTATCACTGCAAATGAAAGAATTCTCTCAAGCTCTTCAATAGGAAGATATAATTTAAGATTAGCGCTTAAATCCTTAAGTATATTTTTCCGATCTATTTCTTTTAAACCTTTTTCCATCTTAAACTTATTTTTTATTAATTAGATTGAATATAACAAAGAAAGATTCAATCCTTTAATTAAATGATTTTACTTTTTATTTTAAGATATCATTTAATAATCACTGTATTAATATGGCAAAAGAATATCCTCCTGAAATGCATACTACTGAACATATCCTGAATCAGACTATGGTAAGAATGTTTAATTGCGGACGTTCGTTCAGTAATCATATTGAAAAGAAAAAATCTAAATGTGATTATCGCTTTAACAGAAACTTAACTGAAGATGAAATAGGGAATATCCAATTAAAAGTTAATGATATAATCAGCCAGAACTTTGATGTAAAAGAGGAATTTGTTCCAAGGGAGAAAGCATCTGAGTTATACAATCTCGAAAGGCTGCCGGATGCTGTGGGAGAAACCATTAGGATTATAAAAGTTGGTGATTATGATTCATGTCCCTTCATAGGAAAACATGTTAAAAACACTTCAGAAATAGGTGAGTTCAAAATTATCTCGACAAAATATGAAGAAGGGGTGTTAAGGATAAGGTTTAGGGTGGAATAAAAAAAGTGTAGAGCGAAATAAATCTCGCTCTACAATAATATTTTAATAACGGTAGTAATCAGGCTTGAAGGGACCTTTAACAGGAACACCGATATATTCGGCTTGCTCCGGAGTTAATGTTTCCAATTCTACACCAAGTTTTCCAAGATGCAGCATCGCTACCATTTCATCTAAATGCTTTGGCAGAACATATACTTTATTTTCGTATTTATCATGATTTGTCCATAATTCAATCTGTGCAAGAACCTGGTTTGTAAATGAGTTAGACATAACAAACGACGGATGTCCCATTGCACATCCAAGATTAACAAGCCTTCCCTCAGCAAGCACGATAATATCATTACCATTAATTGTGTACTTATCAACCTGGGGCTTTATAGTATCTTTTGTATTGCCGTATTTTTTATTCAGCCATGCCATATCAATTTCATTATCAAAATGACCGATGTTGCAGACAATTGTTTTATCTTTCATAGTTTCGAAATGTTTGCCTGTAACGACATCCGTGTTACCAGTTGCAGTAACAACTATGTCTGCTTCTTTTATGGCATTTTCAAGTTTCTTTACCTGGAAACCACTCATCGATGCTTGTAACGCACAGATAGGATCAATTTCAGTAACGATAACTCTTACGCCGGCATTAGCGAGTGATTCGGCTGAACCTTTTCCGACATCACCATAACCGCAGACAACAGCAACTTTACCAGCAAGCATCAAATCAGTAGCTCTTCTTATAGCATCAACTAAGGACTCACGGCAGCCGTACTTATTATCAAATTTTGATTTTGTAACCGAGTCATTAACATTAAAAGCTGCCACCGGAAGAGTGCCTTTATTCATTCTATCATATAACCGGTGCACACCTGTTGTAGTTTCTTCCGAGATTCCATTTATTCCTTTTACTAATTCAGGATATTCATCAAGAACTTTATTTGTTAAATCTCCACCATCGTCAAGGATCATACTTAATGGTTTTCTCTCTTTTCCGAAAAACAATGTCTGATCAATACACCATTCATATTCTTCAAGTGTTTCACCTTTCCATGCATAAACAGGAATTCCTGCAGCGGCAATAGCAGCAGCGGCGTGATCTTGTGTTGAGAATATATTGCAGGAAGACCATTGTACATCTGCACCAAGTTCAATGAGAGTTTCAATAAGTACTGCTGTCTGAATTGTCATATGAAGACATCCGGCAATCCTTGCACCTTTTAATGGTTTTTGTTTACCGTACTTTTCTCTTATTGACATAAGACCAGGCATTTCTGCCTCAGCAAGCTTCATCTCTTTCCTTCCCCACTCAGCAAGTGAAATATCTTTCACTTTATATGGTAGTTTTTCAGTGTCTTTCTTTGTTGTTACTTCGCTCATTTTTTAACCTTCATCTATTTATAAAAACTTAAGCATATCTTTTAAATACAGGAACCAGGTCTAATTGTTCCCAGGTAAAATCTTTTTCATTACGCCCGAAGTGCCCGTAAGCAGAAGTTGCTTTGTATATCGGTCTTCTAAGATTTAATCTCGCAATGATCCCTCTTGGTGTAAGATCAACTTCTTTAATGATCATTTTTGCTATTTCCTTATCAGGAATAATTCCGGTACCACGAGTATTTACATAAACAGAAACAGGATCTACAACACCAATCGCATAAGCTACCTGTACGAGACATTCTTTTGCAAGTTTCGCTCCAACAATATTTTTTGCAATATGTCTTGCAGCGTAAGTTGCACTTCTGTCAACCTTTGATGGATCTTTTCCTGAAAAAGCTCCGCCGCCATGAGGTGCCCATCCTCCATAAGTATCAACAATAATTTTTCTTCCCGTTAAACCACTATCGCCATGCGGTCCACCAATTTCAAATCTCCCCGTGGGATTTACAAAATATTTTGTCTTTTTATCTATGAACTTTTCAGGTATTATTTTTTTAATCACATTTTCTATAATATCTTCTTTTATCTTTTTTTGTTTTACATCCGGATTATGCTGAGTCGAAATAACAACAGCATCAACTCTTAGCGGTTTATTTTTATCATCATATTCTATAGTAACCTGTGATTTGGCATCAGGACGAAGATAAGGCATTAAACCGTTATTTCTTTTTCTTATTTCGGCTAATTTTTTTACCAGCTTATGTGCATACATAATCGGCATAGGCATTAGTTCCGATGTTTGATCGCAAGCATAACCAAACATAAGACCCTGGTCTCCGGCACCGCCTCTATCAACTCCCATTGCAATATCAGGCGATTGTGAATGGATTGAATTCAGAACCGAACATGATTCAGAATCGAATCTATACTCGGCATTGTTGTAACCAATATTTTTAATTGTCTGTCGTACAACATCGGGAACTTCAATATAAGCTGATGTCGTAATCTCACCACCAACAAGAGCCAAACCAGTTGTTACAAATGATTCGCACGCTACCCTTGCTTCAGGATCTTTTTCAAAAATTGCATCTAAAATACTATCAGATATTGCATCGCAGATTTTATCCGGATGTCCTTCGGAAACTGATTCCGATGTAAATAAATATGACATTTGCTACTGCCTTAATTAGTTTCGAATGAATTAATAAAAATCTATCTCAGTTGAATTGCCGGAGTTTAATCTATTAAATGATCCCTGTATTACAGAGTCATCACCGATTATCGAATTTTCAAGCAAACTTTTGGTTACTCTTGTTCCTGACCCGATAAGCGAATTTCTTATAATTGAATCTTCTATAATTGTTCCCGATGCAATTGTTGTAAAAGGTCCAATCACTGAATTTTTAATCACCGCATCTTCAGCAATAAAAACAGGTTTATTTATAATTACACTTTTAATTTCCTTACCATTATCTCTTTTCGAAAGCAGGTACTGGTTTGTAGTAAGAAGCGTCTCAGGTTTCCCGCAATCATACCAACCATCTACCGTGAAAGTAGTTATCTTTTCTCCATTGTCAATCATTATCTGTATTGCATCAGTAAGCTGGAGTTCTCCTTTGGTTCTTATATCTTTTTCAACCAGTTCATTTAACGCAGTTTTAAGTGAATCTGCATTACTGAAATAATAAAGACCTACAAGCGCAAGATTTGAAACCGGTTCCTGAGGTTTTTCAATCAGTTTTTGGATAAACCCACCTTTAAGAACAGCTACACCAAACCTTCTTGGGTCTTCAACTTCTTTTACACCGAGAGAAGAATGCCTGCTTTTAAAAACCGGTCTAAGATCAACATCAAATATTGTATCTCCAAGAATTACAAAGATATCTTTTTCATCAAAAGTAGGAGAAGCAACATATATTGCATGACCAAGACCCTTCATCTCTTCCTGAAAAACAAAATCAGATTGGATTTGCGGATATTCTTTTCCGACATATTCTCTTATCATTTCGCCAAGGTATCCAATCACAAAGGTAGATTTAGTTAACCCTTCTTTAAGAAGCTTATCCAGAATATGTCCAAGTATTGGTTTTCCACCAACATTTAAAAGTACTTTGGGAGTTGAAAATGTATGTGGCTTTAATCTTGTTCCTATACCCGCTACAGGTATTACTGCTCTCATAGAATCATTGGTTTATTACTTTTCAAGAATACAAAATTACCTAATCCGTTTTTGAATAACAAATAAAATTAAGGGTGATTAGCCCGAGTCAATTTATTACCTCCCCCAAAGCTTCTTCTGTTGATTTCACATCATCAAAAAAAGATAACATTTTATGAAGCACCTGGTCTACAACTGCATCTGGGCAGGATGCACCACTGGTTAAAATGATTTTTACGGGAGTCTTTACAGGAATAAAATTTTTTGTGATCTTTTCTAATTTAGTATTAATATCAAAATGTTCTATTGAATTGTCTGAGTGAATTTTACCGGCAGAAGAAATAAAATATGTGATATGTTTCTCCTGGCATAGCTCAACTATGTGACCGGTATTAGAACTATTATAACCACCAACAACAATTGCAAAATCTGCCTGCTGTTTTATTAACTCAATTGTAGCCTGCTGATTATCATAAGTTGCGTAACATAAGGTATCCCTTGTATCTGCAAAATGATTCTGCAAGCTGTCTGTTCCATACTTTTCTCTCATAATATTTTTTAAATGATCAGCAATTGACTGCGTTTCTGTCGCAAGCATTGTCGTTTGATTTACAACCCCGATTTTTTTTAAATCCTCTTCGGGATTAAATCCTTCGGAGTATTTTCCCCTGAAAATGTTATTGAATTCCCCTAAAGAAATTTTACCAAGAATAAAATTACCAAGCTGTTTTGCTTCATTAAGGTTTTTAACAATCAAAGCCCTGGAATTTTCCATACTGTGAGAAAATGTAGCCCTTGTTTCTTCGTGATAATATTTACCATGAATAATTATTGTGTAATCTTTTTCACCAAGCTGTGAGGCTCGGTTCCAGACTTTCTCCACAAACGGACAGGTTGTATTATACTTATAAGGGTCGATTCCGATTTCATTTAACTTTTTCTGAATTTCTATCGTGGTTCCGAATGCAGGAATGATTACAATATCATCGGGAGTTAATTCATCCCATTCAATAAGCTGGTTCCCCGATGTATCCATCAAAAACCTGACTCCCCTATTCTTCAAATCAGCATTAACACCGGGGTTATGAATCATTTCGCTTAAAAGAAATATTTTTTTGTCAGGATTATCCTCAATAGTTTTATAAGAAATTTCAATAGCATTTTCCACGCCGTAACAAAAACCAAAATGTCTGGCTATATAAAATCTTATAGGACCGAAATCGAGCTCTGTCGGTAAGAAATTCTTCTTCTTGGGGTCTGAATCCTTTCGGGCATTTTTAATTCTTGAAATAACCGGGCTTCTGTAAAAATCCGGTATATCAAATTTCTTCATTTAATCTTTATGATTGTTAAAAAATGCAAGTTAATAAATATTATTACTGGAGTCAGTGTAATTTTGTTTCGAAAGATAGTGAATAATAAAGCTAACGTAATTACTTTGTTCTTTTTTTAGCAATTTTGCTATACGATTTATTTTTTCAACTTTGTTACATCATTGCCACTTATTTCATAATCGGTAATAAATTTTTCTCTGCCGGGCACACTTATTATATACAATCCGATTACTATTAAAAACATACCCACATAAAGAAAATTTCCAGTAAGCAGGTAAATAAAGCAACCTGGAAATACAATATTTGTCCTGAAGCAAGTGTAAAGGAAATAATCCTTATTTGTTTAAAGTCATTCATTTTATCTATCTGCAAAAGGGTTTTTGCAGTTTTAATTATTTAGAAATCGAAGTCTACTTTGTTTATATTTGGTCTTCTAAACAAAGAAAAAAGTTATGGAAATTATTGAAAAGTTAAGGAAAATAAAAGATCGTTTTGAGAATATAAATCAGCAGCTTTCCGACCCCGATATACTTAGTGACAGGGAAAAAGTAATAAGCCTTAGTAAAGAAAGAAGCGATCTTAGTGATATTGTAAATGCTTACGAGCAGTACAGTGATGTATTAAAAAACATTGAGGGAAATCAAGAAATAATTTCTTCCAATACAGATTCCGAATTAATCGAACTTGCTGAAGCAGAAATGGAAGAATTAAATAATAATAAGGAAAGACTTGAAGAAGGAATTAAATACCTGCTTTTGCCAAAAGATCCCAATGATAATAAAGACATTATAATGGAAATCAGGGCCGGAACAGGCGGAGAAGAAGCTGCTTTGTTTGCAGATGATCTTTTCAGAATGTATACCCGGTTCGCTGAAATAAAAGGATGGAAAGTTGAACTGATGGATATAAATGATACCGGACTGGGAGGAATAAAAGAAGCTGTGTTCTCTGTAAGCGGGAATGATGTTTATGGAAATATGAAATTTGAAAGCGGAGTGCACAGAGTTCAAAGAGTACCGGAAACAGAAGCAAGCGGTCGCGTTCACACTTCTGCTGCATCGGTGGCAGTTTTACCTGAAGCGGAAGACGTACAGATAGATATAAATCCGAACGATCTTAAGATAGACATTTTCAGATCGGGTGGAGCAGGAGGACAGAATGTAAATAAGGTTGAAACTGCTGTCCGCATTACTCATCTGCCGACAGGAATCGTTGTTCAATGCCAGGATGAAAGATCACAGCTTAAGAACCGGCAGAAAGCAATGAAGGTTTTACGGGCAAGATTATATGATATGAAACTGAAAGAACAGTCTGCGGAAATTTCTGCACAAAGAAAACTGATGGTTCGAAGCGGGGACAGAAGTGATAAAATCCGTACATATAATTTTCCACAAAACAGAGTTACCGATCATAGAATCGGATTAACTTTGTACAATCTTGCTAATATTATGGAAGGGGATTTAAATCAATTAATTGAAGAGCTTAAATTAGCTGACAGAACAGAAAAGCTCCAGGCGAACAAGCTTGAATAATTATTCCGCTTTTATTGCGATCAGGCTGATATCGTCTTCATAATTACCGCTGGTAAAATCATTGACCTCTTTTACAACTCTGGATAACGGGTTATCATCAGATTCCACATTTTCAAGAATTTCCAGCAGCCCTTCTGCCTGAAGAGAATTATTACCTGTATCTCTTGATTCAATTACACCGTCTGTTAACATTATAATGAAGTCACCGTTTTTCATATTTATTTCAAGGTCATCAAAAACTTCCTTTGGATTAAAACCGAGAAGAGAACCCTTTGAAATTATTTTTTCAATTTTACCATTGCTTGAGTTTTTATAGAGAAGGGGTAAATCACCTGCACCGGCATATCTGATAGTCTTTTTTTCATTATTAATAACTACTACGGAAAGTGTGGCAAAAACTTCGGAAATTTTTGCATCATCATATACAGACCGGTTTACCTGTGTTAAAATTTTTCCCGGAGAATAATCCTGTGCATTCTGAAGGACCATTCGTAAGGCAGTACGAACATAACCTGCATATGCAAAGGCAAAAAACCAGGCCCCCCATTTTTTTCCCATTACATCACCAAGAATAATTGCAAGGTTATTTTTATCAAGAGGGAAAAAATCAATAAAATCCCCGCCGGGTATTCCTTGGTAAGGCTTATGATAGTGTTTAATACTAAATCCGTCGAAAGAAGGAGCTGCATCGGGAACAACCTTTACACGTAATGAATCGGCCGCGGCATGTAGTTCTGTTACAACGCGTGATCTTTCTTTCCCAAGGCTTTTCAGGATGGCATCAACTTTTTTAACAACCAATTTAGGACCTGCGGTTTTTACCACGTAATCGGTAATGTTAAATTCATATCCTTCCAATATTTCATCCTCATCTCCTTTCGCAGTTAAGAAAACAAATGGAATTGTTTTCAGCTTTTCATCTTTCAATAATTCTTTCCTGAACTGAAACCCGTCTGTTCCGGGCATCATGATATCTGATATAATCAGATCGGGTATAAAAGTTTTCAACTTATTAAAAGCCTCTTCAGGAGATCCTGCAACTTCACATTCAAAACCTGCTTTATTAAAATTGTATTCGAAAATTCTGACAAGCGAAGCATCATCATCAACAAGCAAAATTTTATTGGCGGTATTCACGAAGGATTGTTCAAGGTTTTTCTTTACTCCGTAAATTTTATAAATAGCAGTTCGTTTTATCAGTGCTTTAACTTTCATCAGAAGATCATTTACATCAAAGGGCTTTGTGATTATATCATCCCCACCGGCATCAAGTGCCATGGATTTATCTTCAATTGTATTTTTTGCTGTCACAAAGACGAAAGGAATTGCGCGGTACTTTTCATTCTCGCGAACTTTTCTGCAGAATGTAAAACCATCCATTCCATCCATTGTAACATCGCAAAGAACCAGATCAACCGGCTTGCCCGAAAGATGGGTCATCCCTTCTTCAGGACCTTCGGCTTCAATTACATTATAGTTGTTTTTGTCAAGGTGATGTTTTAGTAATTTTCTAATGACTATATCATCATCGATTACAAGGATGTTATTTTTCTCGTCAACGTTCATTTAAATAAAAAGATATGCCGGAAAAGAATAATTTTAATGAATCCCTCTTTTAATTTTCCGAAACTAAATGGGCCCATCATTATAAAAAAATTTTGATTATTATTTAAAACTCTTAATCGCATCCTCTCTTGTCTGGAATGCTTCGAAAACACGGTTGAGTCTTGTTAATTCAAACATAGAATGAACGGCAGGCTGAAAACCGACCAGTTTCAGGTCACCTCCGAGCACGGTGGTTTTCTTTAGAGAAACCACAAGAGCGCCAAGAAAAGTTGAATCAATAAATTCACAATTAAAAAGATCTACAACAATATTTATATTTCCTTCTTCAATATCAGCGGATAAAACTGATCTGAATTGTTCAGCTTCGCTCAACGTGGCTCTTTCAAGTGTCACTATCTCAACGAGTACATTATTATGTTTTTCTTTTATGAAATCCATTTTGCTGCCTTCTATTTTATTATCTGTTTACAATATTATATTTTTCCATCAACCTGTAAATAGTTGCTCTTCCAAGCTGCAGCTTTTTCGCTGCTTCAACTATATTTCCGTTTGTTATTTTTAAAGCGTGCCTGATTGCTTCTTCCTTCAATTTCTCAAAAGGTATTATTGTCTCGTCAGTAAATAAAGTGCTTGACAAATCAGAATTCAATGCCACTTCATTCTCTCTTAGATGAATCGGTAAATCATCCACGTCAATCATATCCCCCTCGCTGATAATCATACATCTTTCTATCGTATTTTCCATTTCCCTTACATTACCCGGCCAGTTGTATTCATACAAATATTTGAGTGATTTTTTTGTAAAGCCTTTTGTATTTTTAACAAGCTTTTTATTGAAACCTGAAAGGAAATGCTGAGCAAGTACAAGTATATCTCCCCTTCTTTGTCTTAATGGAGGAATAGAAATAGGAAATGAATTTAAACGATAGTACAAATCTTCTCTGAATTCTTTGGTCTCTACAGCCAGTTTTAAATCCCTGTTGGTTGCAGAAATTATTCTGACATCGGTTTTTATTAATTCATTTCCGCCTACTCTTTCGAAAGACTTTTCCTGTATTACGCGAAGGAGTTTCGCTTGAAGCAGCATTTCGAGTTCACCGACTTCATCAAGAAACAAAGTGCCCCCGTTTGCAGCTTCAAATTTCCCGATCTTTCTCTGGTATGCTCCTGTGAAAGATCCTTTTTCGTGCCCAAAGAGTTCACTTTCCAGAAGTTCTCTCGGGATAGATGCGCAATTAACAACAATAAACGGCTGATCTTTTCTTCTACCGTTATAATGAATTGCTCTTGCAATTAATTCTTTGCCGGTTCCACTCTCACCGTATATAAGAACAGTTATATCATTGTTAAGCACCTTGGTTACCAGTTTAAAAACTCCCTGCATTTTCCCGTCCGCAGAAATAATATTATCGAAGCTGTATTCTTTCTGCACATCTTCACGAAGATTCTGTAATTCCTTGGTCAGGTCATAATTTTTAATTGCATTTTTTATTGCAGGTTCAAGCCTTTGCTGATCGATTGGCTTAGGGAAATAATCGTAAGCCCCGTATCTCAGGGATTCAACGGCAACCTCTATACTCCCCTGTGCAGAAAGAATTATTACAGGAAGGTTTTCATCAAAATGTTTTATTCTCCTCAAGGTTTCAAGTCCATCCAGACCAGGCAGCATAATATCAAGAAGAATCAGATCAGGTTTCGCACTTAGTCTTTTAAGAACATCTTCACCGCTGGCATATACTTCAACATCGTATTTCCATTTATCCTTAACCCAGTATGAAAGGAGCTTTGAAATTGCAGGTTCGTCATCAACTATAAAAACAAGTTTGTCCACTCTTTTTCCCTAATTAATTAAAGTTAAGTTTGTTTGGTAATTTGATAAGCACCGATGTGCCCATATTTTGTTCACTTTGAACTTTGATAATACCCTTATGTAAGTCAATAATCTGCTTAATAAAAACAAGGTCTATATCATTTTCTATAAAATCATTTTTAGCTTTTGAAGAATGATAGAATTTATGGAATATATATGGAAATTCCTTCTCAGAAATTCCCACACCACTATCAGTAATAATAATTTCAACCTCTTCCCTGAAAGTTTTAATCATACATGTAATTCTACCTTTTGGCAGAGTATATTTAATTGAATTATTAAGAATACCATTTAAAACCATTCCCATCTTTTCCTTATCCGCAACTACTTTTGCCGGGGATGAAGGGAGATTACAGGTAAGAATTAATCCTTTGTTTTCAATAGTCGGGGTTAATTCCTCAACAATAGTTTTTAATAATTCCGAAACATCAAATTCTGTTTTATTAAGATCGATTTTCCCCTGCTCGTAGCGTGAAAGTTCAAGAATATCATTTATTAACTTCGCCAGTCTTTTCCCTTCCTGTAAAATTATTTCGTCAAATTCTTTTCTCATTTCCTCAGGCATTTCTTTATCTGACAAAATAGTTTCTGCAAAACCTATAATTGAAGCAAGCGGGGTACGAAATTCGTGAGAGAGATTGGAAACAAAATCATTTCTTAACCTGTTCAGATCTGCAAGGATATCTTTATAAAGATCTGACCTGTTTTTTTCAATATCAATTAATCTTGTGGTTTCAATCAGCCTGTTGTTAAGTTCGGTATTTTTAGTTCTTAATGATTTAATTTCCGACAGATTTTTACCGTAACCAAGCATACCCACTATTTTGCCCCCGTCTCTAATAATGTTGCAATTAATATGGAAAGGAATTTCATTTTCATATTTTCCAATTAATGTTATATCCTTTTCAAGATTAACACCACTTAAAAGAGTGTTTTTGAAAGCTTCAATCATTGCCTGCTTTTCTTCAGATCTGACATAATCAAGCAGATGTTTACCGCGCATATCAAGTTCCGAATAGTCTAGACTCCCGGCACCATTTTTACCGATTGCAATTATATATCCATATTCATCAAGCACAAAAAAGAGATCCTTATAAGAATTTAACAGGGTTGAAAAAATAAGTTCGCGGTTTTTAGTGAACCACTCTCCCTGAAACGATGTAACAATTTCGCCGGATACAGATTTTTCAGAAAAAGCTTCTTTTATTTGCTTGTTAAGCTCCATTATGTATTTTCGAACATCAAACTGATTTTCTTTAGTATAATTTTCTTTTATGTTTGATAATAAAAGCAAAAAAACAGAATATTTGTTTCCCGATTCTAAAATTTTTTCAAATAAAAATGATTGGAGATCTTTTTCTACAGAAAGGTAAAGAAAAGCTTCTGATTCGGAAATATTTTCTTTATTTAACATATTGCTTAGAAATAATTTGTAGAGATCATTTCCAAGCGGAGCAATATCCAGGATTTGTTCATTGAAAGAAGCCAGAACCTCAAAACCGGATTTTGAAACTTTAAAAATAAACCCGGCAAGAGTGTTAGTATCTTCAGAAAGTGCTTCCAGATTATGAATAAGTGTTTCTGTCATTAACTTAAAATTTTTCGTGATGAAGATATAATTCTTTTCAAATTAATTCAATTTAGGCAAATATTGTTCCAAATTTAGAAAAGCCTTATTTGGATAAAATTTAAGGATATTATTGTCTTAAAATAATACTTACTTATCATTATCGGTAACTTTTTATGGTAAAATCATTACGGCGGGCTACATATCTATCTTTAATTGTCAACATTTTCCTTTTTTGCATCAAGATAATAGTTGGAGTTATTTCAAATTCAATTGCGGTAATTTCAGATGCTATTAATTCCCTTACCGATATTGTTTCTTCCGCAGTAATAATGTACAGTGTTCGGGTTTCTCTTAAAAAACCGGATGAAGAACATCAGTTTGGACATAACGCTGCTCAACCAATTGCCGTTTTCCTAATTGCTCTTTTTACCGGTATTGTAGGATTAAATGTAATCGAAGAATCAATCGGCAGAATAATTTCACCCGATGAAATACATGTAAACAGTGCTGTTTATATTGTTCTTGGCGTTACTGTTATAGTTAAAATAATTTTGACAAGATATCAGTCAAAAGTTGGAAAGACATTTAAAAGTCCTGCTCTTAAAGCAAGTGCAGTAGATAGCCTGAATGATGTTCTCGCATCATCTCTTTCTCTTATTGCTGTATTTGTCGTTGAGCTCGGTTTCCCGTATGTAGATGGAATTGCCGGAATTCTGATTGCCTTCATTATCTTAAAATCCGGGTATGAGATTGCAAAAGAAAATTTAGATTATCTAATGGGTAAATCAGCCGGAGAAAGTTTAATATTAGAAATAGTTAAAAAAGCTATGAGCATAGAAGGAGTTAAAGGAATGAATGATATCCGCTCACACTATGTAGGAAATAAATTTCATATAGAAATTCACATTGAAGTTGATAAAGATATCAGTACGGAATTATCACACAAAATCGGGAACAAAGTCAAATATTCAATCCAGGAAATAGACGAAATCCAGCAGGTATTTGTTCACATTGATCCTATTTAGTTTTTAATTTTTTCTTTCTGAAGAGCATCATAATATTTCCTGATCAACTCTTCATAATCCTTTGTATAGCCTTCACGAATTGCTTTATTCAGCTCATCCCGTAGCTTGTCTTTTGCTGCATCAGCCGAAAGGTCGAGTTCTGCCGGCGGTTTGCCCGCAATATCCTTCCCGGTATTAGATTCCCTTTCTTTTTCATAATCCCTTTGATTAATTGACCTTTGAGCATCAAGTAATTTGCTTAAAATTCTTTCCTGTTTCTGTATAAGATTATCATCAAGTTTTTCAGTATGCATATCAGTTATGACTTCCTGCATCCTGTTCATTATATCTTCGAGGTTAGCGGGAATCCTTTTTGATTCACCGGATTGTTTTGCCTCCTTATTAAGCTGATCCAGAGACTTTCTAATTAAATCCTGTTGTTGTGCCAGTCTTTGCAGTTGTGCCTGCTGCTGAGGCGACAACTGTCCCTGCTGCATTTGCTGAAGCATTTGTGTCATATTATTCAAATTCATCTGCTGACCGGACATTTGCTGAAGCTGCTGCATCAAAGACATCATTCCACCGCTGCTGCCTCCCTGCATCATCGCATCCATCGAACTTTTCATCATTGTCGCTGCTTCATTTAAAGATTCCATAGCACTGCTCTGCTGGCTTTTGGCGGACAGGCCATTCCTGCTCTGCATTGATTGAATAGCCTGGCTCATCTCTCTTTGTGCATCGCCAAGTGTTTTCCCCAGTTCGGGAGTAATTGCGAACGTCTTTTGTGAAAGTTCGGACATTTGTTTAAGAATATTATTCAGGCTACTCTGAAGATTACTCTGCTGTTCAGCATTTTTTCTGAACTGTTCGGAATTTGGATCAAGTCTTTCCGATTGTTTTTTTAAATCTTCCTGTTGTTTTGAAAGCGTAATCAGGTTATCCAGTATTTTCATCATAGCTGTTAATGTCTGCATCTGGTTCTGCTGCTGCATCGACTTCTGCATCTGAGAAAGCTGCTGTTGCATATTCTGCATATTCTGAGAAATCTGCTGCTGGTTTTGCATCGCCTGCTGCTGCTGATTTTGCTGTATTTGCTGAGAGGATTGTTGGGACATTTGCTGGTTTTGCTGTTTATCAAATTGGTCCATCATCTTCTGCATATCATCGGCAGGCATATCTTTAAAATCACTCATTTTCTTTTGAAGGTCTTTCATCTCATCGGAAAGCTTGTCAAGATCCTTTGTAACTTCATCCTGTTTTTTGCTTAACTCATCTTTATTTTCCTGACTATTAAGATCATTCTCTCCGGTTTCTTTATTCAACTCATCCTGCTTTTTTTGAAGGTCCTGTGTCCGTTTAACAAGCTCATCCATCTTTTGTTCAATCTGAATTCGCTTCAGAAGATTCATTGTTCTTTCGATACTTTTCTTAAATTGTTCTTCATCAACCTTCATATTCTGCATCTGGTTCTGAGTCATTTGTCTGTCCATACTTTTAAGAACATCCTGCATCTTCTCTATAAGCTTCTTCAGTTCAGGGCTTGTCATCTCATCCATTAGCTTCTGAAGCTCCATATATTTTTCCATCGTTTCTTTGGACAATAAATTATTATCCTGAAGTTCCTGCTGCATCTTTTTCAGATTATCACTTACTTTGCTTACTTTATCCTGAAGCTCTTTATATTCATCCATTGCTTTTTCAATTTTCTGCTTCTCTTCCCAGCTCAATTCTTTTTTATCCTGTTTCAATTCCTGGTCAATCCTCTCAAATTTTTTCTGAAGATCCTCAGCTTTCTTAAGAGTTTCATTTAAATCGTTAGTAGCATCAGTTTGCGTATTATCAGCCTGAGTTAAAATTTCATCAAGAGTGGGAACCCGAACTGTGAACGTAGCGGATTTAGTGCCTTTAGGACCATTTACATAATCGTTATCAAAAATTTCCAGGTAGTAAGTAACTACATCCTCGGCGGCAAGGTTTAATTGTGCAAGATTCCAGATATAATTTACATCTGCACTCTTCTGGCTTTTATCAAAAGGAATTTCAAGCTTCATAAAATCATTTTGGGGTTTGGAATATTTTGAATATGAAAGCCTGTAATACAGTACAAGCTTTGTAAAACCATAATCATCAGAAACTTTTACGAGAAGAGGAAGCCTGCTATCATTAGCCAGAGACGTATTTTTATTAGGTTCAATAATATCTATTGAAGGATAGGCATCGTACAAACTTTTAATTGTATAAGTGATGGGAGATAGATTTTCATTTTTATTTTCATCTGTTAAAATAATTTTATAAGCATTATCTTTTTTGATGATAAACTTTCCCTCGGCTTCATTATTATTAATTTTAAGTTCACTTTCAGTTGAATCATTAAAAAGAAGCTTTGCATCTTTAAGATTTTTAGTTGAAGAGAGAAGTATATTTACAGTCGTTCCCGGCAGACCGGTTACATTCCCGTTATCTTTCTGAACTGAAACTGGAAGCTTTGAGTACCCAGGCGGAATTACTTTTACATCAAGGGTTTTGATTATGGGAGGATCAATGACGTTTATATCATAAACTTCACTCGAAATATTACCTGCAGTTGCATAATATTTTGTAGATGATCGGATAGCTTTAACCGGAAAATTATAAACACTATTTGAATCAGGAGAAAGTTTTTGCAATTCAAAGTCTGTCTGCTCAACAGTTTTGGTAGCAAGAAAAATTTCAGCTGGTTTCTCCCCGACAACTTTTACTGAGATGAATACATCATCGCCTTTTGTTACCTGTGTATTACCCGGCTTAACTTCAAATGAGAATTTTGCAGGAGGAATAAATTCAGTGTTAAAATTTAACACTCTTCCCGATGCCTCAGATAAACCGGGAACAACTAAGAATAATAATGTTGCAAAAAGAGTAATGCCTATCGCATATAAAAGAAGTTCCTTTGCTTTTTTAAAGCTGACGATTGAATCGAATTTTAGTGTGCGGGTTTTATTGTAAACCTGTTGGAAAGCAGCATCACTTAAAGAACCAGAATAGATTTTTCCTGATATATCGGAAGCCAGAAGCTGCATTGCATTAACAAGATCATCCTTAATCTCAGGAAAACTTTTACCAACTCTTGACGCGGTATCGTAATGATCGGGCTTACCGATAAACCCGGAATATTTTAATAAAGGAATAATAAAAAGGAATATAAAAGCCGAAAGAAAAACGAGCAGAGTAAGAAAGAAAAAATACGTCCTTACTGCGGGAGAAAAATTCCCTATCAACTCAATAAATGAAAAAAATGCAAACAGGATTAGTCCGATTAGCAATGATGCCTGCAGCCCAATTAAGGCAAAAAGTGTATATTCTTTTTTCTTTAAACGGGATAGCTTTGCTATTATCTCTTTATAGTATGTAGACTCTTTATTCAAAATATTTTCAATTTGATAATGCGTAAACTACTAAGTTAGTACCAAACTTCAATGCTTCTTCTCTTTTCGCTTCAGGGTCGTGATGCACATCCGGATCATCCCAACCATCGCTCGGGTTCGATTCATATGTGTAATAAACCACGAGACGCTTATCAATAAATATCCCGAAGCCTTGCGGCGGTTTGCCATTATGTTCGTGAATTTTGGGAGGACCCGAAGTAAAATCATAAAATATATGATACAGTGGAAAATCAAAAGGAAGCTCGGTAAAGTCCTTGTTCGGAAAAACCTTTTTCATTTCCCGTCTCATTGCTTTATCCAAGCCGTAATCATCATCAATATAAAGAAAGCCTCCATTTTCCAGATATTCCCTTAATCTGGCAGCTTCATCTTCTGAAAAAACCACATTCCCGTGTCCTGTCATAAAAAGAAAAGGGTAATTAAATATTTCATCCGTAGAGAGATCGACAAAAGTATAATCGGGTTTTACTTCAATATTAGTATGGGCTTTTACATAATTTAATAAATTTACTTCTTCAGTCTGGCCATTATACCAATCTCCTCCTCCATTATATTTTAATCTTGCAATCTGGAAAGCTTTTCCTTGTTGGGGAAAAACCGAAGACATAAATAGTAAAGCGATTATGAAAACTTTTATTATTCTAAACAAAATTTCTTATAGATTATTTTCAGATTTAATGTTAAAAATGTATATCAATAAATAGTTAAAAAGAATGCAAAAACAAATAAACAAAGCTAAAACAGATTATTATACTAAGGATAAAAAAGTTCTGGATAGAGATATATCTTCGTAATGTCCGGAAAATTACGGATATTGGATTTTAATGAAAGATCAATAAAATGAATTTTAAATTTGATTTTAAAAATTACCACATTCATATAAAAAATGCCGGCACCTTAAAACAGCCGGCATTTAATTTTCAGAGACCAAAAATTACAAATTAGTTGGTCTGAATTTCTTTAAAAGTAAACCACCAATCATAACCCTCAGCACTTTTCAGTCTTTCCTCTGCACTATCAACATCTTTTGGAGGAGGAATGATGACTTTGTTTCCGATAAGTTCATTGTTTGGCCAGTTCTCAGGCATTGCAACCTTGTATTCATCAGAAATTTTTAATGCCTTAAGAGCACGAAGAACTTCATCAACCTGTCGGCCAACTTCCTGAGGATAATAAATCATCAGTCTTATTATTCCCTTCGGATCGATTATAAAAACTGCACGTACCGTGTTTGTACCTTTCCCCGGATGAATCATTCCGAGTTTTTCTGAAAATTTTCCCATATCATCTGCGATTATTGGGAATGGAATTTCAACCTGCAGAGTATTTTTAATCCACTCAACCCATTTGATATGCGAAAATACCTGGTCTATTGAAAGACCGATTAATTGAGCATCCAGCTTTTTGAATTCTTTAACCCGTTTAGCAAATGCAACAAATTCAGTCGTGCAAACGGGTGTGAAATCACCCGGGTGACTGAACAATACTATCCATTTGCCTTCATAATCTTTTGGTAAATTGATCATCCCTCTCGTGGTTTGTGCTTTTATTTCTGGGAGTTTTTCGCCGAGCAGCGGTATACCTTTTCTGTTCTCATTATTCTCCATAAAAGTCCTCTTATTTTTTAATTTGAAATGCAGATTTAAAAAGCAAAAAATACGCCATTTGAGGAAGGAAAAGATTATTAGGAAATTCCGGCAAATTTCCTATAATATAATAGGTTAGCATCCAAATATTTTTGCTTGTGAGAAATGACTTTCCCCGGTAAGAGAAATAGATTAAGAATACTATTCTTTTTATTTTCACTTATTCAATTAAAAACGGAGATGTTGGAATGGCTAAAAACTATTGGCTAATCAAATCCGATCCTGAAGAATTTTCAATAGAGGATTTAAAGAAGAGCAAAGATAAAACAACTTATTGGAATGGCGTAAGGAATTACCAGGCCCGTAATTTTATGAGAGATGAAATGAAAAAGGGTGACCAGGTACTTTTTTATCACAGCAATGCAGAACCAAATGCAGTGGTTGGAATTTGCGAAATCAGGACTGCGGGTTATCCTGATCATACACAGTTTGACCCGGATGACGAACATTTTTTTCCATCAGCAAAAAAAGAAGATCCTACCTGGTTTATGGTTGATGTAAAATTTATAAATGAGTTTAAGCATCCCGTGACGCTGGAGGAGATTAAGGAAAATCCAGAATTAAAAAATATGAGGCTTGTGCAGAAAGGGAGTCGTCTTTCTGTAATGCCGGTTGCTAAAGATGAATTTGATGAAGTGGTAAAAATGGGCAGATCATGAAAGCAAACTCATGATCATGCCCATTTTAAGGGTATATGTAGAAAATATTATTTTATCGCTAAGAACAATTTAGTGACTGAACATTTTGTTCATCCCAAAAATTTCTGCATTAATTAATCTTCAATTGGCCCTGAGGATAAAAATCTTTTTTCATTAGATAATGCGGAATACTTTCAAAAAGAGTATAAGAAGGAGACACTATCTGGTAGCCGTTTCTTTCATAAAAAGGAACCGCTGTATCCCTTGAGTTAAGGATAACATATTTAGCACCAAGCTGCCTGACTTCATCCTCAAGCTTTTTAAGTACAACCGACCCAAGACCGGTATTCTGAAAACGGGATTCCACCGCCATATATCTTATTTGCGCCTCCACATCAGTATTGAAGTGAGCTCTTCCAACTGCAATCGGTGTACGGTCTTCATTGCAAACCATAATATGCAGCGCTCTTTCATCAAGCTCATCCTTCTCAGAACCTTTTGGCTGCTTCCACGGTTCCCTCAGAAGTTTCCAGCGTAAATTGTAGTAGCGTTCTAAATCCTGTTCAGATTGGGGTTCTATTATAATCATTGCTGCCACCTCATATATTATTTCAATTAAACTTATCGGGTCATCATTTTTGAACACGACAGGAATTACAAACATACATACATAAAAGTATGCCAAAAGAAATAAAATGAATTAATTAAAAGAAATATAGAATTTAAGGGTGAAATCAATATATGTCGGAGATCATATAATCACTCATCGATCAAAGGAGTGTCATCTTCGTCGTCAGCTCTGTCCAAAATAGATTTGGGAAGACTCTTTGAAGTTTTCGCACCGAGTTGTTTTATTTTTTCAGCACGGTTCACTAGGTTTCCGCTACCCTCAACTAGCTTATTCATAGCTTTATCATAATTCTCTTTAGTAGAATCATCAACCCTTTACCTATTGTTATCAGATCGGCAACGAAAGCATTAAATTTATCGAGCATATCTCCGCTTTGTCTTGCTATTTCAAGAGCATTTTTATTCTGATTTTCCTGGCGCCAGATGCTTGCAATCGTTCTCAACGTTGCAAGTAAAGTAGAAGGGCTAACAATCACAATGTTCATTTCAAATGCATCACTGAATAAAGAAGCATCAGTTTGAACGGCTAATGCAAAAGCCGGCTCAATCGGCATAAACATTAGTACAAAATCAAGACTTTCAAGCTGGTAGAGATTCTGATAATTTTTACCGCTGAGATTTTTTATGTGAGATCTGATTGAATTTATGTGTTCTCTAAGTGCAAGCTGTTTTTCCTGTTCTTTTTCCGAAGAAACAAACTTTTCGTAACCAACAAGTGAAACTTTCGAATCAATGACAATACTTTTGTTTTCGGGAAGTCTGATAATCACATCAGGCTGAAATCTTCTTCCGGATTCTGCGGTAAGACTTTCCTGTACAGTATATTCCCGGTTTTTTACCAAACCTGATTTTTCAAGAAGGCTTTCCAATATAAATTCACCCCAGTTTCCTTGTGTTTTACTCTGCCCTTTTAATGCTTCCGTAAGATTTTTTGCCTCCTGTGTAACCTGCTGGTTTAACTCCTTCAACATCGAAAGCTGTTCTTTTAATGAAGCATGACCTTTTATACTTTCTTTACTGCTTTCTTCAACTTTCTTTTCAAATTCTGCAATTTTTTCTCTTAAAGGATTAAGAATCTCTCCGAGTTTTTCTTTGTTCTGCTCAGAGAATTTATTTCCTTTTTCTTCAAAGATTTTATTTGCAAGATTCTCAAATTCTTTTGTGAATTTCTGCTGAAGTTCTTCAATTTCTCCTTTTTGTTCTGCTAATCTTTGTTGCAAGTTATTGTAATCTGATTGAAGAGAAGACAATTTTGAATTCAGATCAATAACTTTATTTCGTTCATCAGTAATATTTGTTTCTAATTCTTTTTTACTTTGTTCAAGTAATAAAGCGCGTTCTTCTATTTTTCCAAACCCACTTTTGGCTTTAAAAGTTGCAATTAACCAACCAAAAATCAGACCTATAACCAGCCCGGTTATTATATAAACAATTTCCATTTTTAAATACCTTTTTTCACGCAAAGACGCAAAGCTGTTAAAGATTATTTACTATTCTATGTATCCCGTCTTTGATTAATGATTCTCCGAAATTAATTAACAATCCTAATTTTATCCCGGCAATTCTTAAATAAGTTAATAATTGTTTTGAATGAACCGGAGCTAAAACTTCAAGAGATTTCAATTCAAGAATAACTTTATTTTCAACAATTATATCAGCCCGGAATTCTAATTCCATTTTTAATCCTTCACAAACTACAGGTATTTCTTTTTGACGTTCAATTTTTAATCTTCGTTTAATTAATTCAGTTCTCAATATTTCTTTATAAACAGATTCAGTAAACCCGGGCCTAAGGTGGTATGAATCTTATAACAGCAAACAGCAACTATTTTAGAAATTTCATTTTTAATCATTTATATCCCTTAGCGACTTTGCGTGAAACCTATCCCAAGCTTCCAACTTCCTTTTCAACTTCCTCCAGAATCTCACAGGATTTAATCACTTCTTTCATTTTTGTATGATCAGGATAAAGCGGACGATCAATATCAAGATGCCTGACATATTTTCTTACTACTTCTTTTGCTTTTGCCACACCCTTCCCTGTTTTATGATCGCGAAAATCGAGTGCCTGTGCAGCAGCCATGAATTCAATTCCCAGAACTCCGTAAGCGTTATCAAGTATCTGCGCATTTTTAATCGAAGTATTCATTCCCATAGAAACAAAATCCTCCTGGTCAGCGGCAGCAGGAATAGATTGAATTGAAGCCGGTGCTGATAAAATTCTCTGTTCAACGATTAAAGAATCCGCCGTATATTGGCTTAACATCATTCCGGAATACATACCGGCACCTTTTGTAAGAAACGACGGAAGTCCAACACTCAATGCAGGATTAAGCATCCTGTTAAGTCTTCTTTCTGAAAGAACTGAAATCATTGTTACGGAGACACCAACCATGTCCATTGGCAGCGAAACAGGCGTTCCCTGGAAATTTGCACCAGTAAGGGTAAGCTTATCTTCAGGAATGAAAATAGGATTATCTCCCACTCCGTTCAATTCAATTTCCACCTGTGATTTTGCATAAGCAACTGCATCATGTGCAGCACCAATTACTTGCGGAGTGGACCGCATTGAATAAGCATCCTGAACTTTACTTTTTAATTTCCCCGTTTGAAGGTCGCTTCCTTTAATACACTTCATAATTGAATTTGCACTGCGAACCGCACCCGCAAAACCACGCAATTTATGAAGACGTTTGTCGTAAGGTTTTAAATTAGCATGCAATGCTTCAAGAGACATTGATGCAGCTATTTCAGCCTGCTTCAGCCACCTGTTTATATCATAAAGATGAATTGCACCCATTGCAGTTAAAAGGTTTGAACCATTTATTACTGCAAGTCCGTCACGCGCTTGTAAACCGGGAATTTTAATCCCCGCTTTTTTAAAAGCCTCTTTACCTGAAAGTCTATCCCCTTTATAATAAGCTTCACCTTCTCCCATCATTAAAAGCGCAACCTGGGACATCGGGGCAAGATCACCGCAGGCTCCGACAGAACCTTTCTGGCAAACCACCGGCGTAACTCCTTTATTCAGCATTTCTACTAGGGTTAATGTAATTTCAGGTCTACATGCCGAGTTACCATGAGCGTGAACGTTTATTCTCCCGGCAATTGCTCCTCGTACGTATTCAACCGGTGCAGGGTCGCCGATTCCAGCAGAATGATTATAAATTAAATACTTCTGAAATTCTTTTACCTGGTCATCATTCAATACAATTTCTGAAAATTCACCAATTCCTGTATTTGTACCATACATTATCTCGCGAGCCTGAAGCTTATCTTCCAGCATCTTACGGCATGCTTTTATTTTTTCAATTGAATCAGGTTGAAGCTCTACTTTTTCATTATAACGTGCTATTCTTACTAAATTCTCAGTAGTAAGTCCGGAACCATTTAATATTATTGACATCAATTTTCCCTAATATGTATAAAAAATATTTACAAATTTAAGAATTAAGCGTGAGAAATATGAACAATCAGTATATGGTTTTTAAATAAATAAGATTAATCCCTTAAAAAAGGGGACGAATTTATAACAACAATAGATGAAATTCCGGGACGTCATCTTTTCCAGCAGCGCAATACTAAATCTTTTCTGTTAAATTAAACAAAGTAAAGTGTAAATTTATTTTTAATTGGAAATAAAAAATATATGCTAATAGATATTGCCACTGCATCGCCACCGTACAAAATCTCCCAATCAGAGGCTGCTTCAGAATTGAAGAAAAGAATGACCGGAAGCAATGCAGCAGGAAGGCTGATTGATATGACTGCATCACATTCCGGAATTGAAGAAAGATTTATTGTAATTCCCGATGCAGAAAAAAATTCGGAAAAAAAATTTTATTCGCAGAGTGGAAATTATGTCTCCCCGGATACAAAACAAAGAATGGAAAAGTACGAAGAGTGGTCAAAGATTTTAACTAAGGATGCGGTTCAAAAATTAATTAATCAAACAGGGCTTAATCCGGGCGAATTAGATAAAATAATTACGATCAGTTGCACCGGATTTTTTGCACCTGGTCTGGATTATTATCTGATAAACGAATTTAATTTTCCTTTGGCAGTTAAAAGAACAAACATTGGTTTTATGGGATGTGCAGCATCATTAATCGGGTTTGGTTCTGCTCTTGAAGCGTTGCACTCTTCACAGGAAATCAATGTGCTTCTTGTTTCAGTAGAACTTTGCAGTCTTCATCTTCAAACAAAACCCTCCCGGGATAACATTCTGTCTAATATGATTTTTGCAGACGGTTGTGCTGCTGCGTTATTTTCAAATTCCAATAAATATAAATCAAATGTTAGGCTGAATTTATTGCACACTGATTCTATTCTCTTCAATAATTCATTTGAATATATGGGATGGAAAATCGGGAATTCCGGATTCGAAATGCTCCTTTCATCCGATCTTCCAAAAATTATTTTGAATGAAGCTGTACCTGAACTAATCAAAATATTGAATAGATACAACATCGGTTATGAAGATATAAAACACTGGGCGCTTCACCCCGGTGGAAGAGCAATTCTCGATTCTCTGCAAAATGGTTTGCAGCTTTCGGATGAACAGATGAAACCTTCGAGAACAGTTCTGCGCAGGTACGGAAATTTATCTTCTGCTTCAATATTATTTGTTTTAAAAGAACTACTTGATTCTGGTAACATAAGGAAGGATGAACTTTGCTGCGCTGTTGCTTTTGGTCCCGGGTTAACGATGGAAACCGCACTTCTTAAAGGAAGATAATGTTTTTTAAAAGAAGTTTTCAGAAAGAATTGATGGATGACTTTTCAATAAGTGATGAAAGAATTGACACGGCTTTACGGGAACTGCACGTAATAAATAAACTTCTCGGTGGTAATACAATAAGCAAAAGCGGAATCAATCACTTCAGGAATTCTTCAAAAACAAATTTGAAAATTATTGATGTTGGCGCCGGTGCTTCGGATATTTTATTTGATTTAAAGGAAATGAATGACGGGTTAAATATTTTTTCTGTCGATTTGAACAGGTATGTCTGCCACTACCAAAAAACCAAAAAAGGAGGGGATAAAATTATTTGTGCAGATGCTTTAAATATCCCGGTTAAAGATAATTCATTTGATGTAATTCATTCTTCACTTTTTCTTCATCATCTAAAAGAGGATGATATAGTTTCGTTATTAAAAAATTGCACATCGGTTGTAAAGAAAGGAATTATAATAAATGATCTGCGAAGAAATATTCTTGCCTGGCTTGGAATCAAAATTCTGACTTTTCTTTTTTCCAAAAGCGAGTTCGTTAAGTACGACGGACCGCTTTCCGTTAAACGTGCCTTTACTAAAAAAGATCTGAAAATCATTTTGCAAAAAGCGGGCATTAAAAATTATATAATAAAGAGAAAATGGGCATTCAGATTTTTATTAATTATTCCTTCTGCAAACAATGTATAATACAGATTTCGATGTTGTAATAATCGGCGGAGGGCCGGCGGGTTCTGTAGCTGGAATCAACCTCGCAAAATCAGGGGTTAATACTGCCATAATCGAAAGAAAAAGTTTCCCCAGAGAAACACTATGCGGGGAATTTTTATCTTCCGAAGTAACAAGTCATTTAAAAGAATTAAACCTGTTTGAAAAATTTATTTCTTTGAATCCAAACAAGATTACTTGCTTTCGGTTTATTACATTCAATAAAATTTTTAATGCAAATCTCCCCTTCGAAGGATATTCCATTAAACGCTCCCTTTTTGATCAGTTTCTTTTAAATGAAGCAAAAGAATCCGGAGTAAAAGTATTTCAACCTGCCGAAGTAAAAGATGTTCAAAGAGATGGTAAAGATTTTACTTTACAAATCAAATTAAAAGGTGATCTTAAAAACATAACGGGCAATTTTGTCGTAGGAGCCTACGGAAAAAGCAATATTCTTGATAAAAAATTACAACGAAAATTTTCTCATTTTCATTCGGGCTACACGGGAATAAAATTTCATTTAAAAAAAGTACTTATATCGGATATAAGTGATTCAACCATTTATATTTTTTCGGGCAATAATATTTACTGTGGTATAAATACCGTCAGCAATGATGAGGCAACGGTTTGCTTTTTAATAAAGCGAAATAATTCAAATGAACTTCCTAAAGAACAGATTAGGAATCTGCTTAATCAAAACAAAATATTTTCTTCTTTATTCAGACAAAATAATATCAATTTAAGCGGGCAGGATATCTATGGAGCAGGGAATATTTATTTCGGCAGAAAAAGTTCTTCAACAAATGGAATAATTATGATTGGCGATGCCGCAGGCATGATAGCTCCTCTTACGGGAGATGGCATCGGGATGGCTTTTCAGTCAGCTAAAATTGCTTCCGAATCAATTTTAGATTTTATCAAACAAAATATTGATAGGAGGGATGTGGAAAAAATATACCGGTTAAAATGGAAAAAACATTTTATTAAAAGAATATTAATTGCCCGCGGAATTCAGAATATTGTTTTGAATAATTATTCCGATAAAATACATTCAGGCATTATCAGACTATTGATCCCACCTTTGATTTCAGCTACCCGAAATTAGCAGAAGATTTTTCACTCTTATTCGTTATCTTTACTAAAGAATTAAAAGATTTTTTGCAGATGGAATTTAAATTGCAGAACATAGAAAAATTTATCGTGGTTGGGGACAGAGTATTAATAAGACCAACGGAAGAATCACAAAGAACAGTTTCCGGATTATTTTTACCTCCGGGAGTTGCAGAAAAAGATAAAATCCAGAGCGGCTATGTGATTAAGGTAGGACCCGGCTATCCTACCGGCATTAACATTGATGATGAGCCATGGAAGGAACATAAGGAACCGGTCAAGTATATCCCTCTTCAGGCAAAAGAAGGAGACCTTGCAATCTTTTTGCGAAAGGAAGCATTCGAGATTGAATTTGAGAAAGAGAAACTATTAATAGTTCCTCAATCAGCTCTTCTTTTATTAATAAGAGATGATTTAATTAATTTTTGAACAGAAGTTTTTATAACAAGCAGTTATACAAATGTAATGAAGCAGGTTATTATAGCAACTAATATCAGTATAAACAATAAATAATTCTTGTTTGAAAATTTATTTATTCCGGATTTAATCATCTCATCACTAATAGCCTGGTGCCCTAACCAGTCACCCTTTTCAATTGACCATTTATTTCCATTTCTGTCAAAGTAATCCGTAGTAAGCATTAAAAGAAAACCTTTTTTAAAAACAATATCCCTGTTTTACTCCAAATATTGTACCTTTTGAAATCCTTAATTTTTCAAAAGTTTCTTAAATGCATTTCCTGATGTTAAGAAAAATTTACTCGACTATAGATAAATGTAACCGGTAAATAAAAAAAATTGTACGTCAAAATGATACTTAATCGTGCCGGTCATTCTATCTGTATTTTATCACAAAATCAGTAATTACAACTAACTGGACAAATGTACCTGGTAAATAAATATAAGATATTTTCACACCAAAGTGATTTTTATTCATACCAGGATAAAATCTTAAACCCATCAGATTTCAAATTAGACCTTACTGCCAGCAGGGCATCAAGACTGTATAGTACACTCATATTTCCGGCAAGCTTGAAACTTATGTTCTGACCGGCAATAATAATTCCCCCGATAACCTGGTTGGTACCAACGGATTCAAAAGTAAGATCTGAATTCTTATAACAAAGTATAATTCCTGTATATTTAAAATTACCGGCAAATTTAATATTGCCGTTTACTACCATAATACCGGCACCCTGATCACCATTTATCATTATGGTTTTATTTGTAGCAGCATCTGCATTTACTAAAGTAATTTTGGGTGTTGTTATAGTTCCAAGATCTGCACCATGAGGAATATCCTGAATAAAAGTTTGGTCTGCTGAATTAGCGATGTATTGATAAAGTTTCGCCCAATCAATACCTAAACTTGTTACACCAACACTCGGAAAACCAGTGGCACCTGTTGAAGTATCTGTCAATCCTTCAATGTTAGCGGGTTTTTTCAATCCAGCCAAAATATCCAGTCTCTGTTGATCAGTATCCACACCCACACCAAAAACAGCCGGTTTACCGGTGCCTTTTAATGTGCCATCCACTTTATGATCCAGACCACTGACCTGCATACTTCCAACTTCTTTGGCTTGTACAACTGCTGTTGCACTTATGTAAACTCCTCCCGGAAGGTTAGGAAAATGAACCGGTTCAAGCCGTGCATCTGCAACAGAAACATGTTGCACACCCTGAAAAGTTGAAGTTGAAGTTACCCTTATATTCGGCAAGGTACCGGTAACACTGGCTCTATAACTGCCGCCAAATAAATACTGCGGAGATGATTCCCCTTTCCCTACTAATGTTGAATCAGCATAAACTTTTTCAATATAAACCTCAACACCGGTATTAGCTATAAGCCGTGCTTGTGTCTGGTTAAACATATTCACTGTAGTATTTACGTTTTCATTGGAATTGGCATTCAATTTTATTACTAAGAATGATACAATGCCCATCATTCCTAATACAATAATCAATGAACTTTTTCCCATTTTATATATTCCTTGGATAAATTGTAAATTCCCAATAAGCAAAGGTTGAATCTTTAATACCCGTTACAAAACTATTTTGGGATTCAGTTGGCTCTGCCCAAATTTGGGTCATTATATATTTTATTTTAGACAGGATTGTTGTGGGGGTTTTTACACTATCAAGATACGTAAAATTTAATTTTACCAGACCCAACGAAGGCCCGGTAATGGTATCAGTTCCGTTTAGTACTCTTACTAAAACAATATCATTTGGGTTGGAGGTTCCAATTGCGTGTGTTGAATCTTCAATAAAATACTCTACAGTATCAACGACTCCGAATCCGGGCTCTCCAGGCGGTTCTAAATCACCAAGAAATTTAAGTCTTTCTTTTTCGGCAGTCAGAATTGCTGTGTGATCATAGCCGTAACCAACTTTTCTTAAATCTGAATTCAGTATTTCAGCCATAGTTTTTATGTTCTGCTGTGTTCTCAGCTCTCTATCAGAACCATAGCTGGCATCAGACATGTAAAGATTTAATTGTATCATCAGAAGGAGAACCATTCCCCCTATAAAAACCGAGCTTAAAAGATCTAATGTTGTATTCATTTTTTTGTTTAGTTCTTAGCGTGTAGAGAAAAGATGAAGCTCATATAAAATTGATCATCTAAATATGGGCTTGTAACAGTAACAGTAACTTTTTTATAATATTGCTGCGAAGTTCGAATATCTCCGGCAGCATCACAATAGGCAACATCACAGTAAACCCTATATCCAACAGCGAGCGCTGGTACATCGGTTACCTCTAAATAACCATTATAATCGTCAATATCGTTAAAATTAGGGTAAGTTTCAGTAATTCCGCCATTAGTATCCGGTCCAAGATTTGAGGATAGCTGATTTACATTAATAGCCTGGAAGTCAACAGTTTTTTCATCAAATGCTTTTTGTTTCATTTCTTCAATTAAGTCATCTGCCAGGGAAAAGGCAGTCAGATAAACTTTATCCTGAAGTTCAATATTAGAGGATTGAAGAGCAGTCGAGTTGAAAAGTAGTGAGACCAATGATAAAATTATCATTGCTCCAAGTGCTAAAATTGATTGTATATTTGCCATAAATTTATTTTCTCGCTTGACACTCTAAACAATAAAATCAAATCTGATGCCTGTATTAAATAATTCGATTTAAGAAACCGTATCATCTTATTTAAAAACCGAAGTTAACTATTGGTCAAATTTTATATTCGGTTAAGAATAATTTACCTAAACAGGTAAAATTTACAATAAAAGGAATCGATAAAGCTCCTTTTAAACGTTAAGTCGAACAACGACAGGTAATCCGCCACAATTTATATGCTAAGCTGTCATCAATTAAAAGTTTGATAATTTTGATAAAAAAGATTCGAATTTGAGTTGTCATCCATTCATTGCGTCATTTCTGACCTTCACGAAAAATTTGACTTAAGCCTCCTCACGAATTTTTTGGAGTCTTCTTTGAAGGGTTCTTTCACTAACCCCAAGTATTAATGCCGCCCTTTGGACATTTCCTTTTGTATGTTTCATTATATGCAGGATATGATTTTTAATTGCTTCATCAATTGTAATAAGATTATTTTCAGAAGTTATACTCTGGCCTTTTATATCAAAGCTGTCAGGTATATCTATTTCAGTTATCAACTCATTATCTTTGGTTTTAGCCACCGCATTCAGTACCAGGTTTTCAAGTTCACGTATATTCCCGGGAAAAGAATATCCTCTTAGTTTGTTAAGAACTTTTGTACTAAATCCTTTAGCTTTTTTACTATATGTTTTATTACCAACTTCAATGAAATGTTTGGAAAGAATAATTATATCTTCCCCTCTTTCCTTTAAAGGAGGTAGTTTAATATAACCCCGGTTTAATCTATAATAGAGATCGGCTCTGAACTCTTTATCGTTAACAGCTTCAAGTAAATCTCTGTTTGTAGCTGTTATAATCCTGATGTTGAGCTTTAACGGTTTGGTACTACCGATTCTGTAAATCTCATTGTATTGAATTGCTCTTAATAATTTACCCTGAAGTTCTTTCGGCATCTCTCCGATTTCATCAAGAAAAATTGTTCCTCCGTTAGCAGCTTCAAAATAACCGATTCGTTCATTTGTTGCCCCTGTAAATGAACCTCGTTCATGTCCGAAAAGTTCGCTTTCAAAAAGAGTTGGTGAAATTGAAGCAAGATTAACTGTAACAAAAGGTTTTTCTTTTCTTGGAGAAAGCTGGTGAATCTTCCTCGCAATAAGATCTTTACCAGTTCCGGTCTCTCCTGTTATTAAAACAGTTTCATTTGTCGGAGCAAAAATTTCTATCAGTTCAAAAACTTTTATAATAGCCGGGGATTCGGTTATAATTTCTTTAAATTTTTCCTTGGAGATTTCCGTTTCTTCAATTACACCTCTTAATGTGTCTCTTTCTCTTTCAACCAATCTCTGGTCAAGAGCACGCTTAATAGTTAGCGAAAGACGATCAATCTCCGGGGGTTTTGTTATAAATTCATAAGCTCCGAGCTTAATAGCCTTTAGAGCAATTTGAACATCATTAACACCGGTAATCATTATAAATGAAATATGGGGGTATTGAGGTATCAGGTTTTCTAAAAGTTCCAGTCCATTCATCCCTGGCATATAAACATCCAGAAGTATAACATCCACACGATTTTTTTGTAAAATTTCTTCCACTTTAAGAGGATTAGGTTCAGTAATAATATTCTGATATCCTTCTTCCTGTAGAAGAGAATCCATCAACTCGAGATAATTTAATTCATCATCAACAATTAAAATTGAAGCGTTCGTCAACAGTATACCTTTGCACTAATTATGTAAAAAGAATCAGTTTATATTAACTATTATTTAATATAGACTAATAATATAGCCAATTTTATGCCACTAACAATAATAAGAATATTATTTTCAATTTTTGTATTTTTGCTTACTGAATTTAAGAATAATTGAATTAAAGGTTTAAAATGGCTGCAAATATTGATATGATCAAAAAAGTTTATTCGGGGTACCGGGAAAAAATAGAATCGATTAGAAAAATTTTAAATAGACCGCTTACTTACGCTGAAAAAATTCTTTATGCTCATTTATGGGAAACTCCCAATGAGGAATTAAGAAAGGGAAAAGATTACGCTGAACTAGCTCCGGATCGTGTTGCGATGCAGGATGCTACTGCACAAATGGCACTTCTTCAATTTATGTCTGCGGGAAGAAATACAACAGCTGTCCCGTCAACTGTTCATTGCGATCACCTGATCCAGGCACAGGTTGGGGCAAAAGATGATTTACTCAGAGCTACGGAAGAAAATAAAGAAGTTTATAATTTCCTTGAAAGCGTTTCCCGGAAATATGGAATTGGTTTCTGGAAACCAGGTGCAGGAATTATTCACCAGGTTATTCTTGAAAATTATGCTTTCCCGGGTGGAATGATGATAGGAACAGATTCTCATACTCCTAATGCCGGCGGACTCGGAATGATTGCTATTGGTGTTGGCGGTGCAGATGCTGTTGATGTAATGGCAGGAATGCCATGGGAATTGAAATGGCCAAAACTTATCGGCGTTAAATTGAGAGGAAAAATGAATGGCTGGGTTTCTGCAAAAGATGTTATTCTAAAACTGGCGGGAATATTAACGGTTAAAGGTGGAACAGGAGCAATTGTAGAATATTTTGGTGAAGGAACCACAAGCATTTCCTGCACAGGGAAAGGAACTATCTGTAATATGGGCGCTGAAATTGGTGCCACAACTTCCGTATTTCCTTTCGATGAAAAAATGGCTGCTTATCTTCGCATCACTGACCGCGCAGATGTAACTGCTCTCGCAGAGGGACTTGCTGACGTACTTAATGCTGATGAAGAAGTAATTAAAAATCCGGGTAAATACTATGACCAGGTTATTGAATTAAATCTTGATGAGCTTGAACCTCATTTGAACGGACCATTTACACCTGACAAAGCCTGGCCTATTTCCAAAATGAAAGAAGCAGTAAAAGAAAACGGTTATCCTGAAAATATAAGTGTGGCTTTAATCGGAAGCTGTACAAATTCAAGCTATGAAGATATTGATCGTGCCGCAAGTATTGCACAGCAGGCAATTGATAAAGGATTAAAAACCAAATCACAGTTTACAATTACGCCTGGTTCCGAACAGGTTAGATCTACAATAGAAAGAGATGGTCAATTAAAAATTCTTGAAAATTTTGGCGGACTTATTCTTGCAAATGCCTGCGGACCCTGTATTGGAATGTGGAAAAGAATGGATATAAAAACCGGAGAGAAAAACACAATTGTAACTTCATTCAACAGGAACTTTGCTAAAAGGAATGATGGTAATCCTGAAACACTTGCTTTTGTTGCAAGCCCTGAATTAACAACTGCTCTTGCTATTGCCGGAAAATTAACTTTTAATCCTTTAACAGATGAAATTGAAAATGAGAAAGGTGAAAAAATCAAACTCGATCCGCCGGTTGGACAGGAATTACCTCCAAGCGGATTTGATAAAGGTGAAAGCGGCTTCATTGCACCTTCAAAAGACGGAAGAAATGTCGAGATTAAAGTTAATCCGGAAAGCGAAAGACTTCAGTTACTTAAACCTTTCGCTCCATGGAATGGAAAAGATCTTGAGGATATGCCGGTTCTTCTTAAAGCAAAAGGAAAATGCACAACCGATCATATTTCAATGGCTGGTCCATGGTTAAGATTCAGAGGACACCTTGATAACATTTCCAATAACATGTTTATCGGGGCAACAAATGCTTACACAGGCGATGCCGGAAAAGTGAAGAACATTTTAACAGGTGAATATAAATCTGTGCCTGAAGTTGCAAGAGAATATAAAGCAAAAGGAATAAACTGGGTTGTTGTTGGTGATGAAAATTATGGAGAAGGTTCAAGCCGTGAACATGCCGCAATGGAACCAAGATTCCTTGGCGGCAGAGCAATAATTGTAAAAAGCTTTGCAAGGATTCATGAAACAAACCTTAAAAAACAGGGAATGCTTCCTCTTACTTTTGCTAATTCTTCCGACTACGACAAATTTAAAGAAGATGACAAGGTCAGTCTTCTCGGTTTAAAAGATTTAGCGCCTGGAAAACAATTAAAATTAAAGATTAAACACAGCGATGGATCTTCTGATGAAATAACGCTTAATCATACAATGAATAATGCACAAATAAAATGGTTTAAAGCCGGCAGCGCATTGAATTTAATTGCTCAGATGAACAAGTGATAAAACTAAAATTATTAAATCTTTTTCAGGGAACAGGAATCTGTTCCCTTTTTGTTTGATATCTTAATGCACTTTTGCTTATGTTGAATTTGTTTATTGACACACATATCTTTTCACAATGATATTTCTAAATCCTGCCGTTTTATTCGGCTTATTGGCAGCAAGCATCCCGGTTCTGATTCATCTTTTGAACCTTAAAAAGTTAAAGAAGATTGAATTCAGTACTCTCTCTTTTTAAAGGAACTTCAAAAAAATAAAATCAGAAAATTGAAGCTGAAACAATGGCTGCTTCTTGCCTTGCGTGTGCTGATTATTCTTTTTCTTGTAACAGCATTTGCCCGACCGACTTTAAAAGGATTTGCGCTCGGAGGTACAACTTCAGCAGCCAAGACTACAGCAGTTTTTATTCTCGACGATACATTTAGCATGTCGGCAGTCGATGCAAATGGTTCCTACTTTAACCAGGCAAAACAAACCATATTAAATCTACTTACAAATTTACAGGAAGGAGACGAAGCTGCTCTTGTTCTCGTTTCTGATCAGGGAAATGAAGAAGTAAAACCTACCTTAAACTTAAGCGAATTTTCAAAGCAGATTAAGGATGCTGATATTTCTTATTCAAGCGGAACAATAAATCACGCTTTGATAAGAGCCGCGGAAATTTTAGGTGAATCAAAAAACTTCAACAAAGAGATTTACCTACTTTCAGATTTTCAAAAAGGAAGGCTTGCGGGAGAGAAATCCCTCCCGGATTTAAGCAAATTGTTGAATGATAAAATAAAGCTGTACACATTTAACTTTTCGGGTAAAGAAATTTTTAATCTCGGTATCGATGATCTCAATGTAAATACACAGATTTTTGAAAAAGATAAACCGGTAAGTTTCAATGTAACCGTTACAAATTATTCCGCTCAGCCAGCGGATAATGCAGTACTCTCACTTTTTATAAACGGTGAACGAAGTGCACAGCAAAGCATCTCACTTTCCGGAGGTGAAACCAAAATTATAACAATGGAAGCAGTCGCAAAATCGACCGGGTATAGCGATGCGCTTGCTGAATTGGAAGACGATGACATTATGCAGGATAATAAAAGGTATGCAAATTTTTATGTCCCTGATAAAATTCCGGTGGCAATATTTTATGATAATCAAAGTGATATAAAATTTGTTGAAACCGCATTAAGCCTTACTGGTGAAGCAGGTACAATCAAACTGACAGAAAAGAATTTGAACCAGATTTCTTCATTCGATCTCTCCCAGTTTGACGCGATAATTATTGATGGTGCACAAAACATTTCGAACATTGAGAGGCTTAAATCTTATGTTGAAAACGGCGGCGGACTTTTTATAATGCCGGGAGAAAATAGTGAGCTCTCCGATTTCTCTAAATTAACTTCCAGTATTGGCTTGCCAAATCCCGAAGGTACTGCCGGGAAATTAAATGCAACAGGAAATGCAGTATCATTTGATAAAATTGAATTTGATCATCCGATCTTTCAGAATATTTTTTCTCATAACGAAAAGAAAAACCTGCAGTCTCCCGACATTTATTTTCATTTTAAAATTTTCCCCGGCGGTAAAGGAATTAATATAATTACGCTTACCGATGGAACTTCTTTCCTCGGTGATTACAAAATCGGGAAAGGAAAAGTGTTGCTCTTAAATACTTCTCCCGTCTTAAGCTGGAGCAATTTTCCTTTAAAAAATATTTTTGCTCCACTGCTGCTAAAATCAGTTTTTTATCTTGCTTCAAAAGACAAACCTGAAAACGAATACTTTGCCGGCAATCCCGTAACTGTTACTCTATCCGGTGTTGCTCTTCCTCAAATCAGGATACAAAGACCTGATAAAACGGAAGAATTTATAAACCTGGAAAAATCAGGCAGTTTAAATTTCATTAACTATAGTAAAACAAATGTTACAGGCAATTATAAATTTTATTCGGGTCAAAAGAACATTGCAGAAATTTCAGTTAATACCGATCCAGAAGAATCTGTAACAAAGTACCTGAGTAACGAAGATTTTGAAAATTATTTAAAAGAAATTCATTTTAAGGGAAGACACATTTCAATATCAAAAAATGAAAATCCTTCTGAAATAGTACTTCAATCAAGATTCGGTTCAGAGTTATGGAGATTATTTTTAATAGCAGCTTTAATCACGGCATTAGTTGAAATGGCTGTCGGCAGAAGTGCAAAAAAAGATTTAGTGCAGTAGTAGGAATTTCATTTATGAAATTCTTAAGGATGAATAGATTATAATTCCCATCCTAAGAGAAATCCGGATGAAAATTATTTGAGGGATCAACAATTATTTATAAAACTGATGCATTTATCATTGGAAATTTCACGTGATTTTATTTAATTATTGAGTAGTTGAAGAAAAAAATTAAGTTAATGATAGAAATACCTGAAAGAAAACACGAAAGAGCAATATTAGTTGCATTAAATATTTCAAAGGGTAAACAGGGCTTCAAAGAATTAAGCAGGGAAATTGTCGAAGAACATTTAGCCGAACTTGAGGAGCTTGCATTAACTGCCGGAGCGGAAACCATTATTAAACTTATGCAAGACCGCTCGTCAATGGATGCAGCTTATTATATCGGTAAAGGTAAAGCCGAAGAGCTTGCATTTCTTGTGGAACAAAACGAAATAGATCTTGTAATTTTTGATGATGATCTTACCCCTGTCCAGTTAAGAAATCTTGAGGAACTTGTTGATAAAAAAATTATAGACCGCACCGGGCTGATACTGGACATCTTTGCATCCCGCGCAAAAACAAATGAAGCAAAGACACAGGTTGAACTTGCCCAGCTTCAATATTTACTTCCCCGTTTAACAAGAGCATGGACTCACCTCTCAAAACAGTACGGCGGCATTGGCACTAAAGGTCCCGGTGAAACACAGATAGAAACTGACAGAAGAATTATAAGGAACAGGATCAGTCATTTAAAAGAAAAGCTGAACAGAATAGAAAAACAGAGAAATACTCAAAGCCAGAAAAGAAAAGAACTAATTAGAATGACACTTGTTGGCTATACAAATGTCGGGAAGTCAACCCTATTTAATTTGCTAACCAATGCAGATGCATTTGCTGAAGATAAACTTTTCGCAACCCTTGATTCAACGACGCGAACTCTTGATTTCGGAAAGAAAGAAAAGTTACTTATTTCCGATACCGTTGGATTTATACGGAAGCTTCCTCCAAATATTGTCGCTTCATTTAAAAGCACTTTAAATGAAGTAAGAGATGCAGATGTAATACTTCATCTTATCGATATTACGCATCCTCATTTTGAAGAGCAGATTTCCATTGTGGAAGAAACCCTTAAGCAACTCGGGAGTGATAAAAAAACTCAAACAAAAATATTTAACAAGGTTGATTCTTTAACCGACAAAAACAGGATTTCTTATGTTAAGAATAAATATCCTGACTGTATAATTATTTCTGCTCAGAGAGGAATTAATATTTCCCAGCTTAAGGATAAACTTATAGAGACAGCAGAATCCTCTTATGTGGAAGAGAATATTGATCTTGGGTTGAATGAATCAAAAAAGGCTGCAAAGATTCATACTCTCGCAGAAGTTTTATCAACAGAATACGATGATGAAACGATTCATATCACTTACAGAACGAACAGGGAAAATTCAGAAAAAATAAAAAAGTTGATCTCCGGGTTTTAGTTGGATCCGTTATCAAAAGATTTCTATTTACTCCCCATTCTAATTAAATTTGATCTTTATAAATGAATCTATAAAAATGAAGAAAGTTCTGTTCGTAACTTATTTCTGGCCGCCTTCAGGGAAAGCCACTGTACACTGGCCTTTAAAGATGATAAAATATTTACCAGGGTTTGACTGGCGGCCGGAAGTTCTGACAGTAGAAAATGAAACTTTCACCCAAAACGATGTGAGTCTTCTTTCGGAAATTGATTCTGGTTTGAAAATTTACAAGACAAAATCTTTTGAGCCATTCAATCTTTACAGAAAGTTTACAGGGAAGGAAAAGGATGAACAGCTCATTGCTTCAGAGACAATTTCAACTGAAAACAAAAGTCTTACGCACAGATTATCTATCTGGATAAGGATGAATATTTTTGTACCTGATGCACGTGTCGGCTGGTATTTATCGGCAGTAAATAAAGGGAAAGATATTTTATCCAAGAATGATTTTGATGCAATTGTAACTATTGGTCCACCTCACAGCACACATCTTATTGGAATGCGTTTGTCCAAGCTTCTGAGAATACCTCACATACCGGTTTTAATAGACCCCTGGGTTGATATAATTTACTATAAAAATTTTCAGAGAAGTTACCCTACCCTTAAGCTGGATAATTATCTTGAAAAATCCGTTATGAAGAATGCTGCTTCAATAATTTTTGTAACCCAGACAACAAGGGATGATTTTCAAAAAAAATACCCTTTTATAAAAGATAAATCTAATGTTTTATACTGGGGTTACAATGAAGAAGACTTTAGCTTTCCTACCCGGCCCCTTCCAAGGGAAGAGGTTAAAAAGAAAGTCCTTATTCACGCAGGAAATATTTTTGATTACCAGAATCCTAAAAGGTTATGGCAGAGAATTAATGAAGAAAATAATAAAGAAGAGATAAGAATTAGATTTATCGGGACAGTTAGTCCCGCTATTAAAAATGAAATTGAGAAAAATGGATTATCAGACAAAACAGAGTATGCCGGTTTTCTTCCTTACAAAGATATGGTAGGAGAACTTTTAAATGCCGATTATCTCTTAGTTTGCGCATCAGAGAAAAGACATCTTCCGGGAAAGCTGTTTGAATATCTCAGAACAGGAAAGCCGATTCTTGCTTTCGGAGATGATAACGAAGAGGTAAAAGATATTCTAAATAAAACAAATAGCGGGATGATATTCAGGTACGATGAAGATCCAAAAGAGTTTTTTAAGAAAGCAGAAACCTTAAAGACTAATATAGAAAAGGTAAGACAGTTTGACCGTAAGAAGATTGCAGAAGATTTTGCAAGAATTTTAGATGAGATATAAAAAAGCCCCATATAAAATGGGGCTGAAAATTCAATTAATGTTTAACCTGTTATTTTATTTATATATCAGTCCAATTTTTAATTCTGCATAACCACCATTAGTGTCGCCTGAATAATATATTCTATATTGTGAATCAAACTTACGCCAGAAAGGATATTTTATTGTACTGCACCAATTATTATGAACATCTGAGAATCTGAAAAATGGATTATTCGAATCTTTCGTCCAATTAATACCATCATTTGAATAAGCCATCCCGAAACCAGTAGATTGGTAGATACCGTAAATCATTTTATACTGATTATTATCAAAAATAACCGAACAGTATAAAACACCTGTACCTTCCCAGTTTTCAGTAGCAGTAAGAATCGGATTATTATTTGATTTAGCCCAGGTTATCCCATCCGATGATGTCGCCAGGGAAATACTATAGTATGGAGTATGCCTTTCTGTATAATAAAGAAAGTAGGTGTCATTTATTTTAATAATATCAGAAGGAACAATTTGAAATTCATTATAATCTGCATAAATAACCGGGTCTCCATGTTTAGCCCAATTAATACCATCAGATGAGGCAGCAAATCCAATATTCCAATAACCATATTCATCAGCGAACCCACAATAATACATCTTAAATTCATTTCCGTCTTTTATTACTCTCGGAGCACCGACACTGTGTGAATCCCAGGAATATGAATTTTCCGGGGTAAGAACCGGCGTATTACTACCTAACTGCCAATTAATTCCATCACTTGAAGTCGCATACCATATATTTGCAACTGCAGAATTATATGTTGCCTGGAACCACATTTTATATATTCCATCATCAAACATAACAAAGGGCTCAGATACAGCATTTGGAGTCACAGGAACAATAGATGGAGACAAAATAGGATTATATTGATAATCAATCCAATCAGTATTTGGAGGAACTCCCCAGTTAACAAATATGTAAATATTTCCTTTTCCCTGTCCGGTTGGTTCAAGAGTGAGATAAACCTGTGTTGTTATCCCGGCTAATATGTTTACATCGGTTTCCCCAGTGTAAACTACTACAGTATCTTCGTCTGCGGCATCTACCTTTAGATGCCATTGACCTGCTGATATATCATTAAAAGTTATATCTGCTGTTGTATCGGAGAGTAAATTAAGTGTACCGTTTAATGTATCAAATCCTTCCCTGGTTAAATATGCGGTAACACTTACAACATTATCAGGTTTATGCAGTCGGTCTATAGTTAATGATATTCCTCCATTCTCTACATTAGGTGAGACAGGAGTTTCAGTTGAACAACTATTTAATAATAGTGAAATGAAAATTACCAGAAATGAAATGAACCTTTTCATTTTATAATCCTATTATTTTAAATTTCGTTTGTGATATCTATCAGTTATATCTTATTTAACAATCCTATTTATAAATCAATCCTATTTTTGAATAACCGTTTCCAAGATTACCTTGATAATAAATTCTATATTGATCATTAAATTTTCTCCAGAAAGGATAAGCTATAGCCTGACACCAATTATTAGTAACATCATCTAGTACGAAAAACGGATTATTTGTATCCTTTGTCCAGTTTATTCCATCACTCGAATAAGCCATACCAAATCCTGTCTCAGGAAATGCCGAATAAATCATTTTATATTGTTCGTTCTCATAAATAACTGATGGGGATTTAACACCTGTACCCTCCCAATTCTCATTAACAATCAGAATAGGATTGTTTGCAGATTTGGTGAAATTTACCCCGTCTGATGAAGTTGCAACGCTGATTTGGTAGTACGGTAAATTATGAACAGCATAATAAAGGTAATAAACATCATTTACTTTTATAATATCCCCGGTTTGAATTCGAAATTCGTTATAATCTGAATGGACAACAGGATCCCCCTGCTTTGTCCAGTTGATTCCATCAGGTGATGTCGCCAAACCGATATTCCAAGGTCCGTACTCATCAGCAAAACCCAGGTAGTACATTCTATAATTATTTCCGTCTTTGATTACCCTCGGTGAACTTACATGATGTGAATCCCAGGAATAACCAGGAGTAAGAACAGGGTTGTTACTTCCTAACTGCCAATTTTTCCCATCATTAGAAATTGCATACCATATATTTGCGATTGCATTATCATAGAAAGCGGCAAACCACATCTTATATATTCCATCATCATATAACACACAAGGATGACAAACTGCAATAGAATAAGTAGGAACAATAGAAGGTGATACTACAGGATTGTACTGATAATCAATCCAGTTAGTATTAGGAGGGACGCCCCAGTTAACGAATATATAAATATTTCCTTTTCCTGCTCCAGTTGGTACCAGTGTCAGAGATACATCTGTCGTTATTCCTGCCAATATATTTACATATGTTTCTCCGGAGTATACTACCACAGTATCTTCATCTGCAGCATCTACTTTTAAATGCCACTGCCCTGCTGATATATCATTAAAAGATATATCTGCAGTTGTATCAGAAAGCAAATTAAGTGTGCCGCTTAATGTATCAAGACCTTCCCTGGTTAAATATGCGCTTACACTAACTACATTATCAGGTTTGTGCAGTCTATCTATACTTAATGTTATTCCACCATTTTCTACATTAGGTGAGACAGGAGTTTGATTTGAACAGCTATAAAAAAATAGCGAAATGAAGGAAATAACTACGAAGGAAATTAACCTTTTCATTTATGCCCCCGAACTTAATTTATAGTAAAATTATATATAGTGAAAAAATAATAATTAAAATTTTTGTTAATAGCAACATTTTTTATTGCATACTATAATTACGCATTGGACCATAAATAAAGTAACCGAAAAAGATTTGTAAAAAGGTCGTTGGGTCATAATATAGGTAACCAAGAATATTAAAGGTTATCTATGAGTAATTCAGCTAAGAAAGAGTATCTTATTGAGATCAGAAAAAGATATTTCCTGGCAACCAAAACAGAAAAATCGTTAATTCTAGATGAGCTTTGCACAGTCTGTAAATTTAATCAGAAAATATGCAATCAGGGTTCTTGGAAAAAAACAGACCGTGCATAACAAGAAAAAAGGGAGACCAAAAATTTATCATCATCAGGCCATCATTGAGTTCTTGAAAGATCTATGGGTAGTAACCAATCTTGCCTGTGCAGAAAGATTAAAAGCAGCTATACCTTTATGGCTACCTTATTATCAAGTTTCACAAAAAAATTAACTCTGAATGAAAAGGAGGAAAAACTTCTATTACAAATTTCGCCAAGCACTATTAAACGGTTACTCAGAAGACTCAAATCAAAATACAGAAAATTTGGTCTTTCAACTACTAAGCCTGGTTCCTTAATCAAAAAACAGGTTCCTATTAAATTAAATCAATGGGATGAATCTAAGCCAGGCTTTATTGAAGCTGATACCGTTGCTCATTGCGGCAGTTCTGTGTCAGGACAATTTGTTTATACTCTTAACATCGTTGATATTGCATCCGGCTGGACTGAGCAAAGAGCCGTTTGGGGCAAGGGTAGAAGCGGGTATTTTCGCTGCCCTTAAAAATATCCGTAAAGCACTTCCCTTCAAAGTTCTTGGCTTTGACTGTGATAATGGTGGAGAATTGCTCAATTATATGCTGCTGGAATATTTTACGAATAAAAAAAATCCTGTCCAGTATACTCGTTCAAGAGAATACAAGAAAAATGATAATGCTCATATTGAAGAAAAAAACTATACTCACGTAAGACAGTTTATTGGCTATCAGAGATTTGATAAAATTAAAACTGTAGATATGCTTAACGATCTCTATCTAAAGTCAATGGAGACTTTATCTGAATTTCTTTATTCCTTCTTTTAAACTGATTGAAAAGAAAAGAGATGGCTCTAAGATTATTAAAAAATTCTCTTCTCCACGAACTCCATATCAAAGACTTCTAGTTTCCGAGCAGATTAAATCCAACAAAGAAAAAAGAACTTACTAAAATTTTTAATTCACTCGATCCCTTTGTACTTGAGAAAAAAATGAAAAATAAAATTATAAATATTCTTAAACTCGTATTAAGTAAATTTTCTAATAAGCTAAGCTACGTTCGGCTACGCCTCACTTCGCTTAGCTTCAAAGCTTTACCTTTAGATCCCCTTTATTATCTTTCATATCCCTTATTTTTTCTTTTCTACCCTTGTTTATTTATATATTTTTTTATTATTCTACGGTTACCTTTTATTATGACCCAACACGAAATTATAAAATTTAATAAATATAGAATTTACTGTTAAATGGAGCATAAATTCTCAATTTTGAATAAAATGCACATCTACTGATTTTCTTGGTATTTTCATGGTCTTCAGGTTGAAGGCATTTGCACATTTACTATATTAGTTACCCATAAATTTAAATTTTTTAAAAAGTTATATAAGGTATGCTGTACAAATATCCCGTTTATCAACCATCACTTAATGGAAATGAAAAGAAATACGTTAATGAATGCCTGGATTCCACCTGGATTTCTTCAAAAGGAAAATACATTTCTGAATTTGAATCAAAATTTGCGAAATATACTAACATAAAATACGCCATTGCTGTTCCTAACGGAACAATTGCATTACACCTGACACTATTAGCTCTTGGAATAGGAAAAGATGATGAGGTTATAGTTCCAACCTTAACATATATTGCTTCTGCAAATGCAATAACTTATACCAGTGCCAAACCGGTATTTGTTGATTCATTATATGGGTCCTGGCAAATTGATCCGGCAGATATAAGAAAGAAAATTACAAAAAGAACAAAAGCAATTATGCCTGTTCATTTGTACGGCTTTCCAAGCGATATGAATGAAATCATAAAGATTGCAAAAGGACATAATCTTTATATAATAGAAGATTGCGCAGAGTCGTTTGGAACCAGATTAAATAGTAAACATGTTGGCGGTTTTGGTAATATTGCTGCTTTTAGTTTTTTTGGAAATAAAACTATCACTACCGGTGAAGGGGGAATGGTCACTACCAATAGTAAAAAAATATTCCAGCTCGCCACCCGGATTAAAGGTCAGGGTTTGGCTAAGAATCGTGAATATTGGCATGATTTAGTAGGATATAATTACCGAATGACTAATATTTGTGCTGCTATTGGTCTTGCGCAGTTGGAAAGAGCAGATTCGATCATTACAAAAAAAAGACAAATTGCAGATTGGTATTATGAATTCTTAAATGATTTGCCATTAGAATTTCATAAAGAAGGAAAAGGTATTTTTCATTCATATTGGATGGTTAATATTCTTGTTAAAGAATATAAAGACAGAGATAAATTGAGAGACCATTTAAAATACACCGGGATTGAAACAAGACCCATATTTTTTCCAATTCATACAATGCCTATTTATAAAAGGAAAGGACAGAAATTCCCGGTTGCCGAGGATATTGCCAGGCGAGGAATTACATTACCAAGCTATCCGGAGCTAAAAAGAGATGATGTTCAATATATATGTTATTATATCAGGGGTTTTTTTAATTGATAGAAATTAACTTCGGAGATCTTGTAATTAAGAAAATAGGGATAGATTCGGTTGATGAACTGACTGATTTAATGCAAAAAGAAGATTCTGAATACTCCAGATATTTTATTCCGTTCAGATTGGATTACCTTAGTATAAAAGAGCAGTTTTCAAGATTAAGAAAAGATGTTTTTTGGGGAATCGCTATTAATAATAAACTTGTGGGATTCTATATGCTAAGAGGATTTGATGAAGGATATGACATCCCATCCTATGGGGTTTGGATCTCAAAAGAATTCTCGGGTAAGGGATTATCGAAGTTGACTTTGCAACATGCTATCGCTTTCTGTAAGCTTAATAAAATAAAAAAACTGATGTTGAAAGTTCATCCTGAAAATATTATCGCAAAAAATATCTATGAAGATTTTGGTTTTAAACAAACAGGGATTGATCCTAAAAATAATCATTTAATTTACCACAAAAAATTACTCTAACAAATTACAGGTTTTCATATTTAATGAGGATAGGATTTTACATTCATCATTCAACGCTTAAGGCTGGAGGTGTTTTTACATATTCAATTGGTATCCTTAAGCTTCTTTTAAATTCAGATGAAATTGAAAAAATCTGTTTAATATATTCACCCGAGATCAGGCAGGATATTTCAGGTTTATTAAATAATCCGAAAATTGAACCTCTGGAAATTGACAGAAGACAATGGAATATCAAAATTCTTTTAATGCTCTCTTATTATTTTTATGATACTTATCTACTGATTAAAAATTATCTGTCTGGAACAAAAAAATTTGAATTCTTAAAATCTCTTTCCTTTGCAATTAATCCTTATAAAGCGAGAATCAATAGTATAAATATCTCTTTGCTACATGTACCGTTACAGTATTCCCCGGTTTATGCATTAAAAGTTCCTATCATAACCACGATGCATGATCTGCAGGACTTTCATTTCCCGGAATATTTTTCGACACAGGAAAGAATACACAGGGCAATTAACAATAAAAAATCCCTGGAAGAATCTTCGCATGTTATTGTTTCATTCAACCATATAAAAAATGATTTGCTGAAATATTTTAGTATAAGTGAAAATAAAATTTCTGTATGCCCCCCGCCCTTTACAGACATCTGGTTTACTGAGGATTCGTTTACAGAATTTGAAACCGTGAAGAAAAAGTATTCATTACCTGATGAATTCATTTTATATCCCGCTGCAACATGGCAGCATAAAAATCATATAAAACTACTTGAAGCAATTTATAAACTGAAGAACGATGGGCAAAAAATTAACCTGTTTTGTACCGGCAACAAGACTGAATATTATGATAATGTTCTGGTAAAGGAAATAGACAAATTGAATCTTAGTAAAAATGTTAGGTTCCTGGGAATTATTCCAGAAAGTGATCTGATTAGTTTATACAAATTAACAAAGTTAGTGGTTATCCCCACATTGTATGAAGCAGGAAGTGCGCCTTTGTATGAAGCAATGCAGTATGGCACTCCTGTGATTTGTTCTAAGGTTACATCACTTCCAGATACAATTGGAACAGATGAATATCTTTTTAATCCTGAATTAGCAGATGAAATGGCTGAAAAAATTAAACTGGGATTGGGTGATGAAGAGTTCAGAAAAAGAAATATTAATAATTCAAAAACCAGATTAGAAGAATTGCGAAAAATTGATTATTGTAAAAATTTCATAAATGTATATAAGAAATTGATCCGGCAATCATAGACTCTTTAGTTTACCAAACAAAAGGATTCTGCTTCTATTTTCCACGGATGGCTTTTCCAAAATCAGTTCAAAATATTTCTTAAAACATTCTCTAAACCATTCCAATGTATACCATTCAGGGTTCGGACTTTTATCTATCCCGTTAGGCATAAACTCCACAAATAAATACTCTTTTGTATATTCAATGAAAGTCTGGAACATGACATCAATAGGTACTTTTTGTCCTAATATTAAATGATGAGAAAGTGCCAATGCTAATGTGGCTTGCGATTTAAAACGAATCTGTGGTTTTAATTTTTGTGCATAATATAAGCTCAAATAGATTGGGTGCATTATATCCAAAAGAGCAGGAATAATATTTGTTTTTAATCGTTTGGCATTCAAAAACATATTGTCTACAGCGACTTCATCGTAATCAGAACAGATCACCTTATCTACAAACTTTTTTAGTTCAATTGAAAGTAATCCCTGGTTGCCTCCAATTTCAAGAACTTCCTGAATATTGTAATCTTTAATTAATTTTATGACGATTTCAAATCTGCCGCCCACTTTGAATTGCTCATCCTTATCTACATTTGCATGATAATCCCCCCACTTAGTAGTAAAATGAGGTCTTTTTATTTTATCAATTTTTGAAGTCAGGTAATCGAGGTCTACATCATTGTGGGGTAACAAGCCTGATAGAGAAACCTTATGAATAAATTTTAAAATCTTACGTTTTAGTTCAGGTTTTTTAACTATGAAAATAGTATTTAAATCAAACTTCGATAAATTACGCAGCACTTCGAGGAAATATGAAATTTTCGTAATAAGACTAATTGGAAATATCCGGAGTAACGGATGCTTATATAAAGAGTATTCATACCGCAGCATGTAACCGGCAACATCCGATAAAGATTTTCTTGCAAACTGACTGTTACCCGACGACCAAATTTTTAGAGGGTATAAAAATATCCTATAAAATTCGTCCTTACATTCCCAATATTTTTGGTTTTTTCTTCTGTGAAAACTGCCTATATCTACATACTTTGGAGTGTATCCGTCAAACACAACATTGTGGTTGTGCGCATCTTTTGTTTCAAAATCATATTGAAATAAAACTCTATTGACATTAATTATTAACCTTGCAGCTTCTCTTAACATTTCAAAAGACCATTCGGTAGAGAAGGTAACTGTTTCAATTTTTTTGTGCTCAAGCACTAAATCAAATCCTTCGAGTTTAATATCTGAAATTTGTGTGAACGGAATTAGGTCTGCTTCATTCAGTTCTTTTATTGCCCCGGAACTAAATAAAAATTGAATGCCTTCTTTATGCGAATTATTAATTGCTCTGAAAAGTCTGCCATCATACCTGAATAGAAAACCGACAGGATCAATGTTCAATCCTTCATTCATTTCAATTTGACTTAAAGTAAGCTTCATTAATTTTGATTAACTCCATTTCCAATTTAAGTTTCAGAATTGTTTTGAATTGACTTTGTCTTAGATTTTTCCATTTCCAGGTTAGCTTTCCAGTTTACCGGATTTTTCCATTTTTTAATAGCACCCGAAATAGCAAGCAGCTCTTTCTTTCTAAAATATCCTGTGAGAATTATAATAAAAGGGAATAAAATAATTAAAGCCAGTTTTAAGAATATTCTTGCCAGTAAATTAAAATCACTTAAATAAACTGAGCCCAGGAAGATTAAGATTCCTATAATATAAAGCCTGAATATTTTTAAGTGTTCATAATTGATTTTATAATACTTATTCGATGCAATATTTGAGAGAATGTCCAGCGCCGCAAAAGCAATTACTGTGTTTATTGCTGCACCGACCATACCATACAGTGGGACTAACCAAAAGTTTAATCCTATATTTAATCCGGCGCATAATAATGTTATATAAGCAACAAATTTATTATTTCCTGTCAGGTACATTCCAAAGGAAGATATCATACTTATGCCATAAAGTATGTAAGCAAACACAATAAGCGGTACAACTACAGATGCCGGATAATAAGATTCCCTCTGAGCAAATAGTTCAACAAGTTCCTTTCCGTAAAGTGATAAAGCAAAACCGCTCCAAACTAAAAAGAATGCCACATAAGTTTTCAATTTTTTATAATACTCTTTATCACCTTCCTGCTTAAATAGTCTGTAAGCAAGAGGCATTAAAGTTAAACCAAATGGCATTATAATGAACATGTTAATTACGCCTGCCACCCTATAACCAAGTTCATATAAACCGAGTTCTGTGTCACCAGAGAAAAATTTAATGATAAACCTGTCACTTCCATTCAGTAGATTTATGGCCATTGCACTGAAAATTAATGGGAAACCAAATTTTAATGACTCACTAATTATGCTATATTCAAACTTTACTTTTACCTGCCTCAGAATTTTGGGAAGTACAATCAACATCTGGACTATTTCTCCGACTAACTGGGAGTAAAGAACCCCGTCGATCTTAAATCCCTTATAAACAATTAAATATATACTCAAACCAACAACAAAAAAAACTTTTACAACAGAAGACAGGGTATACATAACTGAATCATCATCAGCCCTTAGTTTACTTAGAATAAGATTATTAAAAGTGGTAAAAGCTATTATATATATTGCAATATTAAGGTAATCCTTGTATAAACTTATCTCTCCAAACAATTCTGAAATCTGTACCAAAAATAATTTGGTAATAAGTATAAAAACACCTATTATTAAGATAACCAGTATTATTAAAGTGAATAGTATCGATTTGATTTTTGATTTGAATTCAAGTGAGTTATTAAACCGGATTATCGACAGGTTCTGACCAAGGATGAGCGATTGGGAAAGCAGATACAATAATAACAAGTATCAGACCCAACCTTCCATATTCCCCGACAGAAAAATAATTTGTATAAAGCGGTAAAAGAATAATCCCTGAAGCCTTAGAAACAATATTACTAATGCTGTAGATAAATGAATGTTTTATAAGGTATTTTAGTTTGTCGAGCATCAACTGTTTCTAAATTCATTCCTTACCAAATATTTTTTTTCTATCCCGGATAAGAATGAGAATTAGTCCAAGCACCACTAAAGAACTAAGTACAAGTGCTATATTTCTTGAAATAAAAAAACTTTCCGGTGCATACTTAAATTCAACTTTATGCTGACCTGCCGGGACAATTATTCCCATAAAATCATGATTGGTTTTATAAATTTTTGTTTCATTATTATCAACGTATGCTTTCCAGCCAGTTGCAAGCTTGAATAATTTGTAATCTGTTTTTCCTGCAATATAAGTATCGCCAAAGAAAAGAAAATTATTCCCGGATGCCTTTACATCTGCTGATACGAATTCATCTTTGTACTCTGTAATATTAACTGTCGTAGTCGAATCAGCCCGATCAACTTTTAAGCTTTGTTCAGATACAAATGCCTTTTTATAAGGGTCAAATGATGAAGCTTTAATTTGATTAAGTATATCGATCTCAGATTCATGTTCAACTGAATCCACAAAATAAATTCTTGGAAGCGCGGTCTGATTCAGATAGACTACACTTTTATCGCCCTTATAAATTGGTACCAGACCAGCGAATTGTGCAGGCTTATCAGTGACAATATATTTAACATTCGCCATTCGCCATAAGGTACTGTTAACCGGACCAACCACATCTATTATATCCTGGTAAGCTCTTGGTTTAATAGCAGAGTATCCGTAGAAATCCTCCAATAAAAAGTAAGCATTGAAATTGGAATTCTGGCTAAACGATCCGAGTGAACGATCCTGTTTTAAATCTAAGATTCTAAATGGATTTTTATCATTTTGTTCTTCAATTACTTTTACATATTCCGGCTTTTCAAACATTTTATCCAAATCCGGAGTATCTGTATATTTTGCTCCACGTGCGTCAATCCTCCATAAGTCAATTAATGATAAAACTATAATAATTAGTACAAGGGAATCCTTACTTATTTTTTCTTTGATATAAAAATTAGCACTCCAGAAAGCTATTGACAGAAAAGCAAACGCAAAGAGAAAATCACTAAGAAACATACCTGCCGTATAATCTGCTAAGGCCTGGAATTGTTTTGCCATTTGGGGTTGTGAAGCAGAAATTCCGGCGGCATAATCATTTACTCTCGTGATGAACCATTGTGTAATCGCACTGTTCAATAAAATACCAAGAACAAATATTCCAGTAAAAATATATGCGGCATTTTTAATCAGCTTCTCCAGTTTTACATCTTTTTCTGTTTTTAAAGAGATTATTTTCATAATCCCTAGTCCGGCAAGTATAGGCAAACTCATTTGAACCAGAACCAGGATCATTGAAGGAACACGGAACTTGTTAAAGAAAGGTAGATACTTAAAAAGTAAATCGAATATTATGGGGAAATTTTTTCCGAATGAAACAAACAATGCAAACACAGATAATATTGTAAGGAACCGAACGAATGGCTCTTTCCACCTTGTATAAATAGCAAAAAGAGCTAAGAAGAAAACCAGTACTCCCATATACATTGCGACATCTACAAAAGGCATTTGACCGAAATAAGTGTTTATATCATAAGCCTTGTTATTTGTAAGAGGTCCCTGGTAAGTTGAATTTCCAAAACCAAAATAAGAAGGAACAATAAAAGTAAGCACTTCTCCCGGTGAGAATGACCAGTCAGTATGATACTCATAATATCCCGAATTATTCTCCTGCTGTTTGCCGCTCACCTGGTCGAGAATACTTTCTGTTCCGCGGGTTGAAAAAGCAGAGTATTCGTAAATCTGTGTAAGATTATCTGATTGAATAAGAAGAGCAATAACCAGTGCTATTGCAAACATAACCGCTGATTTTATTATACCGGTACGTAGAGGTGAATCCTTTTTAATAATTGATCTTAAAAAATAGTACAAAAAATAAATACCGACCGAAAGAATAGTATAATAAATTATCTGAACATGAAATCCCTGGATAAATAACTGCAAGGTAATTATCATCAAAAGGAAATCTATAAGCCTAGTCTTTTCTTTTGCTCTCAACAGCAGCAGAAAAATCAAAGGATAAAAAGCAAGTGAAGTTAGTTTAGTTACATGTCCTATAAACAGGAAGACAATTATGCCTGTGCTGAAAGAAATAGTAGTGGCTGTAAACAGACTCACTAAAAAGTTTTTAGTAAGATGCTTCATTAATAGGAATGAAGTGAGTCCCATCATTATTAAATAAAATACCCAGGTAACATACCCGTTTGAAAAAGGAGCGGAAAAAACATCTCTTACAGAAATTATTGCTGTATAGAACATATTAAACCATTTGGCTGACGTTCTTAACGCATATGCCGGCATACCGCAGAATATATACGGGTTCCATAAGGTAAAGCCTCCGGTATGATTTTCAACATATGGGGTCATACTTTTGATTGCAATTATATCTCCCGATTCAAAAGTCTTATTTCCAAAAAAAAGAGGGTTAAGGAATACAAGGAATAAAATTATTATAACCAGAATTGCAGCTAAAACGTGATATTTCTGCGGAAGCATTTCTTCAAAATTAAATTTTGAGAAAAACCCTTCAGGCATATTCTTTTTTGACGGAACTGTTCTTTTAGTTTTTGTCATTAAAATTCCAGGTAATTTTAATTTCTTAGATTATTTCTTTACTACAAAAGTTATTCCTGAACCAACTTTATTTTTAAATGTATAATCAATATACATCATTATAAGAGTGAATGGTAAGGTAATTAGAAAATAAAACGGAAGTAAAATCAGGAAGAATTTTGAAATATTCACAAGCATAATAGGGTACTTGATTCCGAGTCTCCATGCTTTATCGCCCCAAAAGCCATAAGTATATCTTGATCCGTAAACAGAGAATCCTATCGGCAGAAGTTTGGCTTCAAGATCCTCTTTGGAATACCCGTCTCTTGCATGCTCGCTTATAAAGCTTTCTCCGGATTCATCGTGAACATCGCTGCCGCCGTATATTGAAGGAGTATTAATCAAAAGATAACTTCCGCGTTTCATTGCCTTGTAAAAATTCTGAAACACTTTTACATCCTCTTCAATATGTTCCATCACATCAACGCAAACAATTATATCAAACCTGTTTTCATGGTTTATATTCGTCAGGTCTTCAACTCCGAACGAAACATTATTAATATTTTCAGACCGAAAAAAATCCCGGCAATCCCTAATCCAGTCCTCTTTTACATCAACCGCATAAATATTGTTAGGTTTAAGATGCTTTGACATAAAATAAGAATATTGACCATAACCTGTTCCCGCATCATAGATTGCAACTTCTTTATCATTGAAAATTTTCCTCAGTTTGCGAAGCTCTCTACGTACATACCACGAACGGAGAAACATCACATCCAGAACCTTATAAAATAAAATTCTTAATTTCGGATACCTTCTTATTACTGAAGCAAATATATTTTTAACAGGGTCGTAAAACATAAGTTACAGATAATTGATGGTTGATGTATAATGTATGATGTAATTCATTTTAATATTATAATCAATCCTTAATCATTTCCATTATTCCATTTACAAATTTTTTCCACGAATATTTTTCAACTTCCTTTTCGATATTATTTACAAATTCATTTTCTTTATTCTCCTTGTAAAATTTTCTAATCACCTCTGCCAATGCTTTGGGATTTTCCTTCTCAACCACATAACCTGTCTCATTATCTAAAATGACTTCTCCCAATCCGCCTACATCTGTTGCTATTACCGGTTTTCTGAAATTCATTGCAATCTGAACTATACCGCTCTGGGTTGCATCTTTGTAAGGAAGAATAACAACATCGCAAGCTGAAAAATAATACTTTACTTCCGCTGTAGGAATAAAATCTGTAAAAAGATGAACTTTATTTTTAATTTCTAATTCGTCGATAAGGTTCAAATAAAAAACCCTGTTGGAATAAAACTCACCTGCTACAATTAATTTTATCTCTTCCTTCTCTTTTATTTCAGCCATTGATTTTAAAAGTATATCAAGACCTTTGTAATCTCTTATAAAGCCAAAAAATAAAACCAGTTTTTTATCGGTTAAATTTAGTTTTCTTTTAGCTTCTTCTTTAGGAACCGGTTCCCCAAAATTTGAATAAACAGGATGCGACAGTATTTTATATTTTGCATCAGGCTTTAACGAAAGCAAATCATCTTTTACCTTTTTTGATAAAAGAACAAAATAATTAACCGGCTTAAAAAAATATTTTGTTAAAGCTTTATCCCCTGGTCGTTTTTCATGTGGAAGGACATTATCGCAGATCACCAGGATGCGTGTCTTTTTGTTTTTCTTAGTCAGTCTTGAAATTGTACCGAAGCAAAGTGCAAAAAAAGGCAGCCAGTATTTAAATATTAAAAGATCAGGGGCATCTTTTTTTATTTGGCTTCCAACCTTAATCCAGTTAAAAGGATTTATAGAATCAACAATTTGTACTGTCGGAATTTTTTCCACTGTATCACCGGACTCGAGCTGAGATTTACCGGGAAATAGTATTGACGGATATTGTCTCTTGAATGTTACTACGTCTACTTCATTATATTTATTTAATTCCCTGTAAAGCAAACCATTAAAATGCGCAATGCCGCCCCGCAGCGGATAAGCAGTTGAAAGAATCGTGATTTTCATTTTTTGAGCAACTTATTAATTGTAGCCAGAACTCTATCAACAGAAATGTAATCCATACAATTGTATTCAGTGTTAGTACAGGTAGGGGAATAAAAACATTTGCATTTTTTTTCGGGTTCGACAATTTCACCAAGTCCGAATAGTTCAAACTCGCTACTGTTAAAAATATTATTGAACAATACTATTTTTTTACCAAGCCCTAAAGTAATATGCATAGCCATTGTAACGCCGGTTACTACGAGATTGCATTGGTCAACCAGATTAATAAATTTCTCCAGGCGAAAGTGACCAAAATATTTTCCCCCGGAAGCTTTGGCAAAAGAACTATTTTTGTCATCTTCCTGCCGTCCGCCAAGAAAGACTACTTCATAATTCCGGTTAATAAGTTCCTTTGCGAGTAATATCCAGTTTGCATCCGCCCAAAGCCTTGAAGTCCATCTTCCTCCGCATCCGGTATTCAATCCTATCACATTTTTAGTTTTATCAATTTCCCAGTCTTCTTTGTATTGATTGAAATTTGAGAGTATATATTTTTCTCCCGAATATTTGAAACCGCAAATTTCAAAAATCTCTTCTGGATAACTTTTGGAATCTTTTAAACTTATATCGTCAAATATCCCTGTGAAATATTTATGCACTGCATCATCATCAGCCGGATAAGGAATGCCATTTTTAAGGATAAACCCTTTTTTGATTTTGGAATCAATTCTGTTTAGTAATGCACAGGCTTCTTTATCTTTATCAAGATTGAAAACGTAGTCAAACTTTACAGATTGAAGAAATGTGATACTTTCAATATCATATTTTAAAATCACATCTACGCTTTCAGGAACGACAACGGGAGTATGCGTAAGCCAATAAATTTTTGCAGAAGGAAAATGATTTTTAAAATAAGTTATTAATGGAGTTGTTCTAATGACATCTCCGACAGCACCTAATTTTATTATTAATATCTTTTCCCCGTTAGGCTCGTAATATTTGCAATCATTCCCCTTTTCATCAACACAATGTACTCCATACAGTTTATTAGGCTTGCAGGGAATATCGCCACGGAAAAAACGGCAATTAAGTTTTATATCTTTTAAGTTCAAAGAATAGAAAATAAATTAATATGACTAAAAAAATTACCCTCTGTCTTTAATCTGGTATTCTTTTTCATCAACAAAATTGTTTACAAACAATTCTCCCAGCAATCCTACTGAGAAAAATTGGACGCCGACAATTATTAAAAGAATACCGAGAAATAGTAACGGCCGGTTGCTTAAAGGAATTCCTGCAATCCATATAAAAGTAAGATATCCGTTAACAATAATTCCTATAAAAAATGAAAGTGCTCCAAGAAAACCAAATAAGTGCATCGGTCGTTTAATATATCGTGTTGCGAATGTTACTGTTATCAGATCAATAAAACCCTTAAAGAACCGCGAAACACCAAATTTAGTTACGCCGTACCTGCGTGGATGATGTTTAACAGGCAGTTCAGTTACTTTGAAACCCTGCCAGTCTGCAAGCATAGGTACATACCGATGAAGTTCACCGTAAACTTTTATATTTTCTGTAACTTCTTTCCTGTAAGCTTTCAGCCCGCAATTGAAATCGTGAATTTTAATTCCACTGATAATTCGTGTAACATAATTGAAAAATCGGGAAGACACTTTTTTTATAAACGGATCGTGTCTTACTTTTTTCCACCCGGAAACCAGATCGTAACCTTCTCCTTCTTCCAGTTTTTTAATCAGGTTTGAAATCTCATTCGGATCATCCTGAAGATCGGCATCCATGGTAATAACAACATCACCTGTAGCATTTTTAAATCCCATCTGCAGAGCAGCAGATTTTCCGTAATTTTTCCTGAAACTGATAAACTTAAATCTTTTGTCAGTTCTGCAAATTTCTTTTATGATTTTAAGAGATTTATCTGTACTTCCATCATCTACAAAAATAATTTCATAGCTGATATTAACCGGTTTTAAAGCTTTTCTTATTTCATTTGTAAGAGGACTTAATGATTCTTCCTCATTTAATAAAGGAATAATAACGGAAAGTTTTTTAAACTGGCTTTTGTTCGATTCCCCCCTAGGCTGATTATATCTATAATAATGTTTTCTTCCACGGTTATACCGGTTGTACCTGGTATTTTTTTTACCGTCGGACTCATCGCTTCCGCTTGTTTTATCTGAATTTTTATCTTCAGACTGCTTATTTTCGTTGATTTTCTGCTCTTCCAAAACTATTAGATTATTGTAAAAATTAAGCCAAAGTTAACTGAATAATTGCATAAAAACAATTTAGGAAGAATTCTCAGTTTGCAGTTAATCTAAATTACACCTTAAAAATAAGGCTTTTATTATTGGAACTTAAATCTTGACAAAATAGTATAGATTAGTTAGCTTTGAAATGTAATTAATAAAATTTCTGAAGATTTAACAAAATCAGCAGGATTTTTCAACTTAGGAGATTAAATGAGCAATACTGAAGTAGGAACAATAGAAGAATTAGCAAATAAAGAATATAAGTATGGATTTGTTTCTGATATCGAAGCTGATCGTCTTCCAAATGGACTAAATGAGGATATTATACACCAGCTCTCTGCTATTAAAAAAGAACCTGAATGGATGCTTGAATGGAGAATGAAAGCTTATAAGCAATGGCTCCCAATGAAAGAACCGCACTGGGCAAATATTAAGTATAAACCAATCGATTATCAGGATATAACCTATTATTCAGCTCCCAAAAATAAACCGGTCCTAAATAGCTTAGATGAAGTTGATCCTGAATTACGTAAAACATTTGAAAAACTTGGAATATCTCTCGAAGAACAGAAACGGCTTAGCAATGTTGCTGTTGATGCAGTCTTTGATAGTGTTTCTGTTGCAACTACATTTAAAGATACGCTTGCTGAAATGGGAATCATATTCTGTTCGATCTCAGAAGCAATTCAAAATCATCCGGAGCTTGTTAAAAAATATATGGGAAGTGTTGTCCCTTATACCGATAACTTTTTCGCTACACTTAATTCTGCAGTATTTAGTGATGGAACTTTCGTTTACGTTCCCAAAGGCGTTCGCTGCCCGATGGAACTTTCAACTTACTTCAGAATTAATGCTGCTAAGACAGGACAGTTTGAAAGAACATTAATTGTTGCTGATGAAGGGTCATATGTAAGTTATCTTGAGGGTTGTACTGCCCCGATGAGAGATGAAAACCAGCTTCACGCAGCGGTTGTTGAATTAGTGGCTCTTGATAACGCGCAAATAAAATATTCAACTGTTCAGAACTGGTATTCCGGTGATAAAAACGGCAAAGGCGGTATTTACAATTTTGTGACTAAACGAGGAGCTTGTCGTGGGGTTAATTCTAAAATTTCATGGACACAGGTAGAAACCGGTTCAGCAATTACATGGAAATATCCCGGATGTATTTTGCAGGGAGATAATTCAACCGGTGAGTTTTATTCAGTTGCAGTAACTAATAATTACCAGCAGGCCGATACCGGAACAAAGATGATCCATCTTGGAAAGAATACAAAAAGCACAATTATCTCAAAAGGAATTTCAGCAGGAAAAAGTAATAACAGCTACAGAGGTCTCGTTAAAATAAACAGGAAAGCTAATAATGCCCGAAATTTTTCTCAGTGCGATTCGCTTTTAATTGGTGATAAATGCGGTGCTCATACTTTTCCATATCTTGAAATAAATAATCCTTCTGCACAGATAGAACACGAAGCAACAACTTCCAAAATCGGGGAAGACCAGATTTTCTATTTGAACCAGAGAGGTATTTCAACAGAAGATGCAATTGGATTAATCGTTAACGGATATTGTAAGGAAGTATTTAAAGAGTTACCGATGGAATTTGCAGTAGAAGCAACAAAGCTTCTCAGCATTAGTCTTGAAGGTAGTGTAGGGTAAATCTTTTCATAAATAATTTGATCAAAACAGGAAATAAAGAATGTTAGAAATTAAAAACTTACATGTGAATATCGGAAGCAAAGAAATTCTGAAAGGAATCAATTTAAAAGTAAATGCCGGAGAAGTTCATGCTATAATGGGACCAAACGGTTCAGGAAAAAGTACACTTGCTTCTGCGCTTGCCGGAAAAGAAGAATATGAAGTTACAGACGGAGAGGTAATATACAACGGTAAAAACCTTTTAGAGCTTTCTCCCGAGGACCGTGCAAGAGAAGGTTTGTTTCTTGCCTTTCAGTATCCTGTTGAACTGCCCGGAGTAAGCAACACAAATCTTTTAAAAACAGCTTTAAATGAAATAAGAAAATACCGGGGAGAAGAGCAACTTGATGCGATGGAATTTCTTTCTTTAATAAAAGAAAAAACAAAGCTTGTTGAACTTGACCAAAAACTCTTGAGCAGAGCGGTTAATGAAGGTTTTTCCGGCGGTGAAAAAAAGAGAAACGAAATTTTCCAGATGGCGGTGCTTGAACCAAAGTTAAGCATACTCGATGAAACAGATTCGGGACTTGATATCGATGCTTTGAGAATTGTTGCTAATGGTGTTAACACATTGAGAAATAAAAATAATGCTACAATAGTTGTTACTCACTACCAGCGGTTACTTAATTATATTGTTCCTGATTTTGTTCATGTACTTTATAATGGCAGGATAGTTAAATCAGGTGGTAAAGAACTTGCGCTCGAATTAGAAGCTAAAGGATACGACTGGATCAAAGATAATAAAAATCAATTGGTTGAGAATTAATTAAACAGAATTAAAAATGACTGAAACTTTAGAAATAAAAGATATTAAAAACTGGTACATAGAACACTTTGGAAAATTTGAGAACAGCCTGAACGGCGGTGCATCAAATCCGATTCATAAAATCAGGAAAGATGCTATTTCAAATTTTTCTAAACTTGAATTTCCCACAACCAGGAATGAAGAGTGGAAGTACACAAGCATAGCTCCTTTGTTGAAGCATGCTTTCATTCCTGCTAAAAATGATTCGGCAGTAAGCAAAAAACAGGTCCAAAAATTTTTATTTGATAGGCTGGAACATTCACTTCTTGTTTTTGTAAACGGATTTTTCTCAGAAGAATTATCCGATTTAAAAGATCTACCAACGGGAGTTATTGCAGGAAGTATTGCCGCAGCTATAGAAAATCATTCCGTAATTGTGGAGAAACATTTCAGTAAATACGCTGATTATAAAGATCAGATTTTTACTGCATTAAGCACTGCTTATACAAATGATGGGGCTTTCATTTACATTCCCGATGGAAAAATAATTGAAGAGCCGATTCATATACTTTATGTGAATACTTCTCAAAATGAAAAAATTTTAAGCCAGCCGAGAAACCTTTTTGTTGCCGGAAAAAATTCGCAGGCAACAATTATTGAGCATTACACTTCCGTTGATGATGGAATTTATTTTACTAATACTGTTACAGAAATCTTTGCTGATGAAAATGCGGTGCTTGATCATATAAAGCTGCAGGATGAAAGCAGAAATGCATTTCACATAGCAAGAATGGAAGTCGATCAGGAGCGGAACAGTAATTTTAGTTCCAATATGATTTCTTTCGGCGGCGATATAAGCAGGAATGATTTTACAACCCGATTCAACAATACCGGCGGTGAGTGTTTGTTAAATGGATTATTTATGATTGATGGAAACCAGTTGTTCGACGTTCATACAATGATTGATCATGCAAAACCCTACTGCAACAGCCACGAACATTATAAAGGTATTCTTGATGGTAAATCCCGCGGAGTATTTAATGGAAAAGTAATGGTTCGTCCCGATGCACAGAAAACAAATGCGTTCCAGGAAAATAATAATGTTATTCTTTCTGATAATGCGCTTGTTAATACAAAACCGCAACTGGAAATTTTTGCAGATGATGTTAAATGTTCTCACGGCGCAACCATAGGACAAATTGAAGATGAGGCTCTCTTTTATTTGAAAGCAAGGGGAATAGGTGATAAAACTGCACGCGGAATGTTAATTCATGCATTTGCAAGCGATGTTGTAAATTCAATTAAAGTTGAAGCAATAAAAACTTATCTTGAAGAAATTTTAACAAATAAATTTAACCCGGAACAATAAGTGTACACTAAACCTGAAATATTGCAGAAGGAAACATCTTTCGACGTATTGAAAATACGGGAGGATTTTCCGATTCTTAAAACGTTAGTCCGCGGGAAACCACTTTGTTATCTTGATAATGCAGCAACCACTCAGAAGCCGCGGCAGGTTATCGATACTCTAACCGAATATTATACTTCGATTAATTCTAATATCCACCGTGGAGTTCACACCTTAAGTGAAAAAGCAACTGCAGCTTATGAGGATGCAAGAATTAAAGTTAAAAACTTTATAAATGCAAAGAGTGAAAAAGAAATAATATTTACCCGTGGAACAACCGAATCAATCAACCTTGTAGCAAATAGTTTCGGAAGAAGTAATCTAAATGAAGGTGATGAAATTCTTATTACAGGAATGGAGCATCATTCCAATATTGTTCCCTGGCAGCTTATCGCTTCAGAAAAAAAAGCTTTGCTTAAAGTTGTGCCGATAACTGACAGCGGAGAATTAGTACTTGATGAATTTGAAAAATTAATTTCTGACCGCACTAAAATTATATCTGTGGTTTATGTATCCAATTCCCTCGGAACTATAAACCCGGTAGAAAAAATAATTGAAATTGCCCATAATCATGACATACCTGTTTTACTTGATGCGGCACAGGCTGTAAGTCATTTCCCTGTAGATGTTCAAAAGCTTGATTGTGATTTCCTTGCTTTCTCCGGCCATAAACTGTATGGACCGACAGGAATCGGGGTTTTATATGGAAAAGAAAAATTGTTAGAACAGATGCCACCTTTTATGGGAGGGGGGGATATGATTTCTAAAGTAACTTTTACTAAAACAACTTATAATGAGCTTCCCTTTAAATTTGAAGCAGGAACATCAAATATTGCAGACGCTATCGGGTTGGGTGCAGCAATAGATTATATAAAATCTATCGGTCTTGATTTAATTTCAAACTATGAAAAGCACGTGCTTGATTATGCTACGGAAAAATTATCTCATGTTGAGGGATTAAGGATAATCGGAACTGCGCCTATGAAAAGCAGTGTTATTTCCTTTGTTCTGAAAAATGTGCATCCCCATGACGTGGGAACTTTTTTAGATTACGAAGGAATCGCTGTACGGACAGGACATCACTGCACCCAGCCATTGATGGACAGGTTTAATATTCCTGCAACTTCACGCGCTTCCTTTGCAATGTATAACACTCTTGAAGAAGCCGATGTCCTTGTTCAGGGAATTAAAAAAGTAATTGAGGCATTCAACTGATGGATGACGAATTAAGAGAACTTTACCAGCAGGTAATTTTAGATCATAATAAGAGTCCAAGAAATTTTAAGAAGCTCGAGAGCGCTAACCATTATGCGGAAGGATACAATCCTTTATGCGGTGACAGGATTGATGTATATGTAAAATTAGAAGATGATAAAATTGATGATATTTCATTTGTTGGTTCAGGATGTGCAATATCAAAAGCTTCAGCATCTTTAATGAGTACAATGGTTAAAGGCAAAACTATTGAAGAAGCTGAAATAATATTTGAAAAATTTCATCACCTGATTACAGGAAAAATGGATGAAAAAATAAATACTGATGAAGTTGGAAAGCTTGCTGTTTTTGCAGGCGTAAGAGAATTTCCATCAAGAGTAAAATGTGCGAGTCTGGCATGGCATACTTTAATTTCCGCTCTGAAAGAAGAGAACAAAACAGTAAAGACAGAATGAAAAAAGAAACAGCAGAAATAATTAACAAGCAGGTGCTTGAAGAAAAGATTATTTCTATGCTTAAAACATGTTACGATCCGGAAATACCTGTTAACATTTTTGAGCTTGGTTTAATTTATGAAATTCAGATTGATAATGATGCTAATGTTATAGTTAAAATGACACTTACTTCACCGGCCTGTCCTGTTGCCGGTTCGCTTCCCGGAGAAGTGCAGGAGAAAATTTACTCAATTCCCGAAGTAAGAAATGTGAAGGTAGAGCTTGTCTGGAATCCACCATGGGATAAAGATATGATGTCGGATGTTGCCAAATTAGAACTTGGAATGTTATAAAAATAAAAATATAGGAGTAGTAAATATGTTCAATATAATGTCGCGTCCCCCGCTATATGATCAGGATGCAGTTCAACCAATGAGAGATGCTTTAATTGCGGTCGGCTTCAAAGAATTAATTACACCACAGGATGTCGATGATGCTATAAATGTTAAGGATGATCAGACTGTGCTTGTAATGATTAATTCTGTTTGCGGCTGTGCTGCAGGAAGTGCAAGACCGGGGGTTTCATTGGCTTTACAGCACAACGTTATTCCCGATAGACTTGTAACAGGATTCGCAGGGCAGGAAAGAGAAGCAGTCGATAAAGTAAGACAATATATTGGCAGTTATCCACCTTCTTCCCCGAGCATTGCAATATTTAAAAACGGTATGCTTCTGTACTTTATGCAGAGATATAATATTGAGGGACGTAGCGCTCAGGATATTTCAGCGGATTTACGTGAAGCGTTTGATGAACTCTGTACAAAACAGGGTCCTTCAATTTCGGCAGAAGTTTTTGATAAAGTAACATATGCTGTTCAGTGCGGATCAAAAATTCCATTATATAAAGAATAACGATTTTTACGGAACTGCCTAACCGGCAGTTCCAATTTTACAGGTTAAAAAATGAAATTTAGTACACAGGAAGAATACGGATTACGTTGTTTATTAAGGATCGCAAAATCCAGGTCACCCAACGGATTAACAATACCGGAAATAAGTGAGCTGGAAGGATTATCTACTGCGCACGTGGGCAAACTCTTACGAATTCTCAGACTGGGAGAATTTATTGACAGCAGCCGTGGACAGACCGGCGGCTATAAATTAGCACGTCCTTCTGAAGAAATTGTAATAGGGAATGTTCTTGTTGCACTCGGCGGGAAACTATACGAATCCTCTTTCTGCGATATTCATTCGGGGATTCAGAATATATGTACAAATTCCATTGATTGTTCTATCCGTTCACTATGGAGTAAGGTTCAGTCTCTTCTTGACAGCGTGCTTGATAAATTAACTTTAAAAGATCTTCTTGGAAATGAAGATGAAGTATTCTCAATTGTAACTAATTTTACCCAGGAAATAAATTCTGACCCAAACAGTAATTAATAGGTTTGTATAAAATTAATTCAACCAATACTCATAGCTGCTAACTTTTTATTTACTCATTCCCAACTGATCAAGCATAAATGCATACTCCAACGCAGTCAGTTTGTACTTTTCAAATCTACCGGATGCCCCGGCATGACCGGAAGACATATTTGTTTCTAACAAAACAGGATTAGAGTCTGTTTTTAATTCTCTTAGTTTAGCAACCCATTTGGCAGGGCTCCAGTAAGGAACCTGTGTATCATTATAAGCTGCTGTTGCAAAAATAGCCGGGTAATCCTGTGCTTTGACATTATCGTATGGAGAATATTTAAGTATATAATTATAATATTTCACATCGTTGGAATTTCCCCATTCTTCGTATTCAGTTGTCGTCAAAGGCAAATTTGGATCAAGATTATCCGTAAGCACATCTGTCCAGGGAACTTCGGCAATTATTACTTTAAAAGATCAGGCCGCATATTTGCAACACCTGCCATTAACATTCCGCCGGCACTTTTACCAATCGCACATAATTTAGATGAGCTGGTGTATCTTTCATGAATTAAATATTCAGCACAATCTATAAAATCTGTAAAAGTATTCATTTTTTTTAAGAGCTTTCCATCTACATACCATTGCCTTCCCATTTCCTGACCACCCCTTACGTGTGCAATTGCATAAACAAATCCTCTATCTAACAAGCTAATTCTGTCAGGAGAAAAATCATCATTTCTACTATTACCATAGGCACCGTAAGCATATAATAGCAAAGGATTATTTCCATCCGGTCTTATTCCTTTTTTGTAAACTAAAGATAGAGGAATTTTCGCACCATCACGGGCAGTGACAAATATTCTTTTTGATTCGAAGTTACCAGGATCATAATTACCCTGAACTTTGTCCTGCTTTAACAAAACAGTTTCTTTTATCTGCATGTTATACTGATAAATTGACGCTGGTCTTGTCAACGAGGAAAATTCATATCTCAAATCATCAGTATGCGTATCAGGATTTTCATCAAATCCGGTGTAGTAAGTTTCTTCCCCAAAATCTATATAATGCCAGGATTTATCATTAATATTTATTATCCTGATTTGAATAAGTCCGCCAGTGAATTCCAATGCAGCTATAAAATTATCAAATACTACAAACCGTTTAAGGAAAGTTTCTTTATCATACGAAATTAAATCTTTCCAGTTTTCTATTGAGGGATTTGAAATTTCAGTATACATTATGTCAAAGTTCCTCGTATGATAATTGGTTCTGATGTAGAAATTATTCCCGTCATCCTGTACATCATACAAAAGATCTTTAGTTCTCGGTTGAATTAATTTAATCTTACTATCGGGATTGTCGGCATCCAGGTACTTAAACTCATTTGAAGTTTTACTGTAGGATTCAAAGTATAAAAATTTTCCTGATCTTGAACGTGAGATATAAAATTCAAATTTTACATCCGTTTCTTCAAGAAATGTTTTTGCGCTATCAGTAGGGTCACCAAGCACATATTTCATAACCTTATAATTTCTTACCGTTTTGTCGTTCAACGAATAAAAAATTGTTTTATTATCATTTGCCCAGATTACATCTCCCCCGGTTCCAGGAATCCGGTAACTTAACATTTTACCTGCAGCGAGATCTTTAAAGAACAGCGTATATAATCTATTCCCGGCAGTATCAACCATAAAGCATAAAATCCTGTTATCGGGACTGATTTGAAAATCAGCAAGTCGGAAAATTTTAAAACCTTTAGCCTGTTCATTTACATTTAAAAAAATTTCTTCAGGAGCATCCAGATTACCTTTTTTTCTACAATACACAGGGTACTTATTTCCATTCTCATATTTTGAATAATAATAGTACCCGTTTTTTTTATATGGTATTGATTTGTCTTCTTCAGCGATTCTACCGGTAATTTCACCGTACAATTTTTGCCGGAGATTTTCAGTATGCTTCATCATTGCATCAGTATAATCATTTTCTGAATTTAAATAATCAATTACCTTGGGGTTGTTTCTTTCATTCATCCAGTAGTAATAGTCGATCCTTTGATTTCCATGATTCTCCAAAACTTTTTTGATTTTTTCAGGTTTTGGCGGCTGTAGTGAAATCTTCTGTGAGTAAATTGATGATGAAATGAATAATGAGAGAATAAATAATGTTATAAAATAGACAAATGCTTTTTTCATGAATTGCCTGATGGTTTGATTCTGTAATATGATAAATAGTAATATTTTGAAATTATATTTCCTTTACAAGAATAAGCAAAATGAACTAAAGTTTTTTCAATCAATAAACCGGGGAAAGGATTTTTCACTTACTCCCACAGTGTTCCGACGGTCAAACTTTAGAATAAATATTCTAAATATTTATTGTTTAATTAATAGGCTACAATAATTGATTTAATTACTTTCCATGACTAAATTGGATTCTACTTTTATTAATACACTGGCATATATTATAATGTTAATAGAAGAAGTCACCATCTTCCACACTAAAATGGAATTGATAACTCCTTTCGAAACCTCTTTGGGTATTGAAAAACATGAAGAGCATATCATTATTAAAATAGTAAGTGAGGGACTTACCGGATGGGGCGAATGCGTTGTGGAACCAGGTCCTTCATATTCACCTGAAACTATTAAAACTGCGTGGCATATTTTAAGTGATTTTTTGATCCCTTCTATTTTAAATAAAAATATTCCGATTGTTAAAAACTATATAGATCAAATATCCTGGATACGCGGGCACAGAATGGCAAAGGCAGGGATCGAAGCAGCTCTGTGGGATTTATTTGCCAAATCGAAGGGAATAAGTTTATCAGCATTATTAGGGGGAATTCAAAAGAAAATTATTGTGGGAGTAAGCGTAGGAATGAATCCTGATATTAAAATACTTCTTGATGAAATCAGCGGGTTTCTAACTGAAGGGTATAAAAGAATTAAACTAAAAATAGCACCCGGCAGAGATCTTCAATTCATTAAAGCTGTTAGAAAAGAATTTCCCGACATTTTGTTCCAGGTAGATGCTAATTCAGCATATGAATTAAAGCATATTGATCTATTAAAACAATTGGACAATTATAATTTGCTGCTTATAGAGCAGCCACTTGGATATGAAGACATCTATAATCACTCCAAACTCCAGAGGGAATTAAAAACTCCAATTTGTCTGGATGAAAGTATTCATTCAACTGACGATGCGAGGGCTGCAGTAGAATTAGGAAGCTGTAAAAATATAAATATTAAACCGGGAAGAGTTGGAGGTTATACTGAATCAATTTCTATCCATGACTATTGCGCATCTGAAAATATCCCTGTTTGGCATGGCGGAATGGATGAATCTGGAATCGGGAGAGCCGGTAACATAGCACTGGCTTCATTACCAAATTTCAAATTGCCGGCAGATTTATCAGCATCCAACAGGTATTATAAAGAAGATATTGCTGAACCTTTGTTCAAGCTTAATAAAGATGGAACCATTGATGTACCAACCGGAACGGGTATAGGGGTTGAAGTTGATACTAAAAGACTGGAAAAAGTTACCGTCATTAAAAAAGAATTCAAAGCGTAGAGGGTATTTAATTGAAATATCTGAAATTATTTCTAAAAGCTTCTTTAGTTTTATTTTTTATTTTTCAATTCAGCAGTTGTCAGAAAAAACAACCGGCAGACCTGATATTAAAAAATGGATTTATTTATACAGTTGATAGTTTAAACACTGTAGCCGAAGCAGTTGCAATCAAAGATGGAAAATTTATTTATGTGGGAGATGATAATGATGTAAGTAAATTTTTAGGAGATAAGACAAAGATAATCGATCTTGAAAAAAGAATGATTCTCCCCGGGTTTATGGATTCACATTGCCACCCCATAAGCTCGTACCGTTATTTCTATGAATTAAAACTTTACGGCTTAAAAACTATTCCTGGAATTCAAAGTGCAATAAAAAAATATTTAGTATCACATCCCGATGCAAAATATATTAAAGGCAGAGGTTGGAGTGATACTGACTTTCCCAAGACCGGACCGGACAAGAAAATAATTGATAAAATTGTAAAGGATATTCCCGTATCTATTTCTTCTGATGGTGGACATTCAATCTGGGTTAATTCAAAAACCCTGGAACTTGCAGGAATAAATAAGAAAACCAAAAGTCCTGCAGGAGGAGTGATTGAACGGGATCCGGTTACAAATGAACCAACCGGAACATTACGGGAAAATGCTGCCGCCGTGGTATCAAATATTTTTCCTGCTTATTCAGTAGAAGAGCTTATGAAAGGGCTGGGAGAGTACCAGGATATGGTGCTAAAATTTGGAATTACAACCGCACACGATGCTTATCTTGATGCAGGAAGCAATGAACCGGAAGCGTACCATAATCTGGAGAAAAATAATAAGCTGAAAATGCGATTCCGTGCATCACTTTATGTTGATCCGGATAAAGGAATAGAACAATTAAAATCATTAATAGAAGAAAGAGAAAAAAACAAGAGTGATTTATTCCAGACAAATGCGGCTAAAATTTTTATAGACGGGGTTGTTGAAGGAAGCACAGCATATCTTAAAGAACCATATAAGCATATGCCAGATTCATATGGTGAATTGCTTTGGAATCCTGATAAACTTGATACAATATGTGCAGAACTTGACAGAAATAAATTTCAGATTCATGTTCATGCAATCGGGGATGCCGCAACATCTGTAACACTTGATGCATTTGCGTTTGCAGAAAAACAAAACGGTAAAAGAGATTCACGAAATCTCATAACACATCTTCAGTTAGTTACTCAATCAGATATTACCCGGTTTAAGGAATTGGGTGTAATTGCAGTACCTCAGCCATACTGGTTTGTTAAAGATGATTACTATTATAATATACAGGTTCCATATCTGGGACTTTCGCGTGCGGAGAAAGAATACCCTATGGAAAGTTTTATTAAAGCCGGAGTTATTACAGCATCCTCCAGCGATTATCCTGTAACTATTCCCTGTAATCCATTAGTCGCAATTGAGACAGGGATTACACGAAGCGAACTAAATAACACCAATCCTAAAGAAATCCTATGGCCGGAAGAACGTGTAACATTAGCTCAAATGATAAGAAGCTTCACAGCTAATGGGGCTTACGCAAATTTTCTTGATAAAGTTACAGGTTCTATCGAAGTTGGAAAGTCGGCTGACTTTATAGTACTGGATAAAAACCTTTTTGAGGTACCTGTAAGAGAAATTCATAAAGCAAAAGTACTATTAACTTTTTTCCGGGGGAAAAAGGTTTTTGGAAATTAACGGCTTAAATTTGCAATAAGGATAATAAAACCTTCATCAATTCACAACTCTCAGAATCGGATAATTTTCACCCTTTTTAAGCAGGTGTTCAAATTGTTTATAAGTAACTAATCCGAGTTCTGATTTAGGCTCAAGTGCAATTACAATCATATTATTTCTTAGCTGTTTTACAGGAATATAAATGTAATCATCTTCCGAAGGAATATTTGAGATTTCATTTATCTTAACAGTTGGGTTTACGATTATATCCCCTTCAAAATTCATTGAATCAATCTCACTAATATAATACTGCTCTATTTTTTCTCCGTCGCTTTTTTTGTACTTACGGTATTTAACAGAATGTTTATCAGCCCAATCAATAATCTCCTTTAGATTTTCAGGAACCAAATACCCTTTTGGTCTTTTAACATCATAAAGCGATTTAACAACAGGACGATAATCATTTACACTAATAGTCGTGTCCATATTTGAACTATACGAAAGTAACGGGAAATTCAATTTACTTCCATCGGCAAAGTGATCAAGGTGTATTGCAACCTCTTTGCTTACTTTGTCCCTAATCAATTTTTTTCTTTCTGAAGCGACAAGGTTTTTTATTTCATCTTTATGAATATATGTGAACTCAAGTAAACCACGCATTCCGGTCATCTGCCCCTCCGTACGATGCTTAAGGTTATCAGCAAAGTCATCTTTTCCATTCAATCCCTCCTGAATAAATGAAAAAGAATTAAGTATCCCGAAACTTTGTCTTCCGTCATTTATATCAAAAGTGCTATGCCGTGTATAATTTATTTCCGGAGGACCGCCTGGACAATATTCAAAGTAAGAGAAATCTCTGTCATTCAGATATTTTTTAATAAACGGAAGATATATATTGTTTGAAAGCTGCCTGATGTCTGCTGAAACATTTATATTTGTGAGTGTACCAACTTCCTCATCATTGTTTTCCCGATAGCCGTATTTTTTCCATGTCTCACCGTAAGGAGAATATTCGTGCACATCCATAGTTACTTCGAAAAGATATTTATTAAATAATTTATGCAGTCCAATAGTTTCAGGTTCAGTAAGAATAAGATGATTGCGATTAAGATCCATTTCATCTCCATTTCGCCTCTCATTTTTTTCGGAGCCGTCAGGATTCATTTGAGGCACTAAAGCAAAATCAATTTTATCGAACAAATACTGATTCGCGGGTTTTAACAATTCATTTATCAAAAGAAGCGCACCTTCTTTTCCGGATTGTTCGTTACCATGCTGCTGAGCAAAGATCAATAGTCTGATTTTCGATTTATCTTTTCCAAAGATTCCTTTTGAAAAATAAACCACATATAAATTTCTTCCTTCAACAGATTTTGCAATTGTATCTATTTTGATTTGTGGATACTCTTTACTTACTATATTTAAATAGCCTGACAATTCACTATAACTTGTCGGGCTTTTATATTCAGATTTTTCCAGTGGGGTTTGAATCTTTTGTGAAAATGATAAATTAAACATCAGAACAACAATAATAAGACAGAGTTTCATTTTAATGGCACCATTTTTTTGTAAATAATTTTTATTGGTCATAAATATTTCCCTAACAGGAAATAAATTTTCTGATTACTCTTTTTAAGAGGTTTATGTTATTGTCGAAATGTAGTCAGACAGGATTTTCAGTTCCTGAAATTTTTTCATCTGCGGGATAAATATTTAAATTCTCTTATTAAAGTATATTCATGTTTACTGAAATTCTATTCACTGAAGGCAATATATCATAGTGTGAATATGAATAATCAAATTCAATAATGGTACCGCCTAAAGGTAAATTCACTCCGGCTCCGAAAGCAAAATCCTCCGTGTCGTGATGATACAGATATCCTCCTCTAATAAAGAATCTGTCAAAGACGGAAACCTGGGTTCCGAATTGCAGCCTCTCTCTATTATCGTTTGGATGAACTGCATCAATTCCACCAACAATTTTTATAAATTCAGAATTGTAAATATCGATCCCAAAACCTACCTGAAAATTTAACGGTAATGGATATCCGCTGGTTCTGAGATCCGCAGGAGCCAACCTGCTAAGTGGATAATTAGGATCACTTTGCTGCCTAACCTCAAGATCAGGACCTTCGAATTGCAAATTACCACCAAAATTAGTCATACTCATTGCTAATGTAAGGTTCTGAAAATCAAGAGTATATTGAGTTCCAACATCAAAAGCAAAACCGGATGCGCTTTCATTCCAAATGTTTTGATTAATATATTTGACAGTTAACCCGACATTAAACTGGTTTGTTAAGTACCGTGCAAAACTTACTCCGATTGCAATATCATTAGCATCATAATACTGGCCCGTACCATTAGGAGATTGTTCGGTAGTTATTTCAATTTGTCCTGTCGAAAAAGAAATCACACTGGCGCCAATCACTCCAACATCTTCGATGTTATAGGCAATTGCGGCAGCATTCATATCAAAAAGTTCGAACCACTTCATATATGAAAAATGCAAATCGATTGACCGAACTTTTGCAATACCGGCCGGATTCCAAAAAACTGAACTGGCATCACCGGTCAACCCGACAACGGTTCCTCCCATACCTGCCTCTTTAGCTCCCAGAGGGATTTTTAAAAATTGTGCACCAGAGGATCCAAGATTTGGATTTTGCGCAAATATCAAAACAGAAAAAATAAAACTATATATCAGTATATATATTTTTTTCATTTAAGCTCCTGGTCTTCAAAAGTAACTAATAATTTTAGTTTATAGTTATTTTATTATGGCAAATCTTTCCATGTATTGTGATTGATCTGTTTTAACCACATATATATAAACACCCGGGGCAATCTCTCTGCCGCCTTCTGCTCTCAAATCCCATGTTTCTGTTCCACCCTGAGAATTATGATATAGTGTTTTAACAAGATCTGCGGCAACTGTAAAAATATAAATTGTACATTTCGCTGGAAGATTTACAAATTGAATTTGTCTTAATGGTTCCAGCCTTAGTTCTCCAAGTTCATTTTCAAATAAACTCGATACAACATATGGATTCGGCACAACCCTGATCTTATTCATTTCACTTTTTTGTAAGGCTGTGTTTATTTTAGATCCTTTAATAGCGAACTTATATCTATCAAGGATATTAGGTAAAACAGGTTTTAATGTTTCAACTGAAAATATATTTCCGGCAGAAGGAGGATTATTATCGGGGAATGTAACCTGTCCTTCAATGCCATCGAATTGAAAAGTATCCTGATTATAAACAGAATCTGCCGCCAGTATTGTATCCATTGCAGAATTCTTTACCATAATAGAAATGAATCCATTCTCTCCATTCATTCCTTTCCCTGTAGTAGAGACAAGGTAAAGATCTGTTTTAACCAAAGAATCTGCAGCAACACTAAATTTAACATCAAGATTATCTGTGCCGCCAACTCTTGATACGTTTTGGATAATTTGCGGCGGCACCATCGAGAATATTACGCCATCGCTTGTAGCCTGCTTCTGCCTTATATCAATAGGGCGTAACGATATGACGGTATCTTTACCATTTCTTACAACATTATCTGAAAAATTTATAGTGATAAGATCCCCGGCTTCAGGAAGAAACTGGGGCGGAGTTGAAGGGTCATCAGTTAATGTAATATTAAAACCTTCGGACTGGAAATTAAATGTTCTCCCTCCGGGAGGATATGTCAAACCAGGTCTGCCAATTGTTTCCCCGGTAGTTAAATTTAAAAGATCTACAGAGGATGCAGTAACAAAAGAAATACCATATCTATAAGGTTTGGTTTTGGAGGAATCAGTAATTTGCATTGCAACATCAGTTTGCAAATCACCTTTCTCTTTCAGAACTAAAAATGAAAATTCTGCATTGTACTCGTTGCCACTAAGAGATTCATTATCAACAGGTTCTACATCAAGTTCAAAATTTGAATTGCCGGGACCATAATGTTCAACTGAAGCAACTGATACCGGCTCTCTACCAATGGCATTTGATCTTGGTATAACGGAAACTGTGTTAATAGATTCTAAAGTATTACCAATAGAACTTTCAAGGCTGGGAATAACATGAGTTCCCCTGTCATATGCAGTTATAGAATACCAGTATTCAAATCCATTAATAACTGAGGTGTCTATATAGCTGTACTGAATTCCTGTATTATTACCTATAGAATTAATTTTATCAAAGTCTGTAATTTTATCCCAGGTAATACCTTTGTCTTTGCTTCTGTAAATTCTATATCCCTCAAAATCAAGTTCACCGGTAAATGAATCTATAGATAATTCTGCAGCATTATTCCAATACAGGATAGCTTTCTGATCCGCCGGTACACCGACAAGAGTAGGACGATCGGGAGGTTTTGGTAATTCAAAGTTGGCATTAATAGTATTCACTGCCTGTTCATATGCATTATTAAGACCGGCTAAATCATCACCGGCAAGCAAAGCTGTATAAAATGTTAAAGTATCATTTGGATTAATATCATACGGTCCCGAAGACATATTAAAAAGTAAATCGCCTCCACTGGGGGGCAGCTGTGACGGGTCATCAAAATGAATATTCTGACCGGATGCCACGTGAAAATATTTGCTTCCCAAAGAAGAATTATAAAGTGCTCTGCTGCCGGACATGTACCCATATTGAATCGTGTCTATATCTATATCATAATCATAAATCATATAGTGACAATCCGTCATTCCTAATTCCACGCCATTCACTTCGGGAGTTTTTAAAAATGCTACTCCCATATAACCTGTTGCACTGTTCCAATCCAACGAAAAACCATCGGAGTCGTACATATATCCAAGATTTCTTGTTGTATCGATTCCAACTAAATCATCCTGGTATTCAGGAGCTCCCCCACTGGCGTCTCCAACATCTTCATCCATGTATATGTCAAAATACATTCCATGATAAGCGGTATTACTTTTATTAATAACCTCGAACTTGTAGAAGATCATATTTTTTGCGAATGATATCCCATATGCATAACCGGTTTGATTAATCTGGATATTAAGTACCTGTACGGTATTTCCACTGTCATTGTAGACACAATAACTATCCTGATCAGACTTAATAACAGGATTTCCATTTGCATCTTTTACAGGCCAGCCTAATATCGGATTCCATGTATATTGTTTATCACTAAAAGCAATTTGTGCAGAATCCTTGTTATTATAACCTGAAACTGCTTCCCATTCTTCATCTGTTGTAAATCGCCCCTGTATAACATTTGTTGGAAAAGCAACCATCGGGTTAAATCTATATATATAATGATGACCGCTATTAATAGGATATTCACCGCTTGGTCCCTGGGTTAACGTCCTGGGGTATAATTTACCTCTATTCTCAAAAAATAATCCAATGTTACTTGCATTATGAATTCCTGCTGCACGATCAGTAATATCATTCGGTTTCTGAAATGCCGTTTCTTTACCGCCGCTTTTATTCTGCGGAAATACTACCTGTAACAATCCCAGTAGTAAGAAAACTAAAAAGAATATTTTTTTCATAAAATTACCGTATAGATTTCATTTTTAAATTTTCTTTAAAACTTTACCGAAGCTCCTAACCTGATTGATCTCGGGGACCATAATTGGATGGATCTCTCATGTATTCAACTGAATGATTTCCCTGGGTATAATCGGGTGAGCCCGTATCAGTATAAACATATAAAGTGTTTATATGATTAGTAAGGTTTAAAATTTCGCCAAAAATTCTGAGCCGGAAATTTCCGACTAATTTAAATTCTTTGCCCAGTAATAAGTCCATAGAATATTGCCCGGGTCGTCTAAGTGAATTTTTTATGACCAGTCCGGCATCCCTTCCGCCGGGTGTATAAGGATATCCGGAATTCGCCTTAAATATCAAATTAAAGTCCATATTATCAAAAATAAAACTTCCAAAAATTTCCGGACCTTCTTTCTCCGGAATGGTAAATGTACCAATCGCATTAAGAACATGAGTTTGATCAAAATCCAGATAATACAATTGTGTTGATGCCTGGGTACCGGGATAATATTCCTCTTCCGAAGAAGCGCTCCCCTTGGCAACGGAATATGTATAATTAATGCTGCCTGAAAAATAATTATCGGGTCTTATAGTAAGGTCTATCTCTATTCCCTGTACATTCGCATAAGTTTCATTCACATATAAAGTATATCCTGTATACCGGCCGTTAACATAGGGGAAGTAATACCGCGTTCCTATCAATCCCGTTATGTCTTTGTAGTAAGCGGTAGCATCAACAGCAATACGATCACTAAACTGGTGCGAAATTCCTACTTCATAAGCAATTGTTCTTTCAGCATCGAGATCAGCTTGACCGAAAATCGGTTCTCTCACATTTAAATCATATTGATGATTCTCATATAAATAACGAAATAATGGATTCTGGAAAAAATGTCCGTAGGCAAAATGCAGTTTGGTTCTGTCTGAGATTGGATGTGCAATTCCAATTCTGGGTGATAACTGAGCTCTTGAACTTACTTTTATAACAGAGTTAGGGTCCAGAGGATCATTTCTGAACTTTACATTGGCATTCACATAATCATAACGAAGACCTGCATTAATAACCAGTTCAGGAAATTCTATTTTATCCTGTACATAGCCGGTTGCCTCGTATGGAGTTGTGTTATAATCATTTAAATAAGGATAATTTCTTTGAGGGTCATAAACATAAAAATATCTAAGCCAGTTTTGCTTGAACGTCGATCCAAATTTCACCTCATTTAAACTCCCGATCTGCCACACCGCATCAAATTTAATATCGGCTGAAGCAGTCCTGCTGTCTGTCAATTCCTGTGGATCTGCCCTGCTGTAAAATTCTATACCATTTCCGGCATCAGGTAAATATGTCCAATCAGAAGAAGGAATGTATTGAGATGTATCCTTATCGAGTCCGGAATAATATCCCTGGTTAAAATAAGAAGCTCTCAAATCATAGAAAAAATTATTTGCAATTGTGTGGGTAAAAGTTATAGTGTTTTGCCAGCTATCCGTTCTGCTTCGTAAATATTGTTCGGGAATATATTTGTACGACTGACTATAATTTTGGTGACTCCCTTTATTGCCCCGGGCAGAAAGTGTAATTTTAAATTTTGGTATCAGGTTTGACATTAACTTAACGAACATAGACTGATCTTTATTATAACCAAAAGGTAAATAACTACCGGCATTGTTTTGTTCGCCGGACATAAAAAATTCCAGGTCATTAGAAAATAATGGACCGCTGAAACTGCCATTTACACGATTTTCATGTAAACGGCTATATTCCGAAACGCCAAATTCACTTGTCCTTGCCTCAATTTTTCCCGAATAATCTTCTGAACCATTCCTGGTAACAACATTTACTACACCGCTCAATGCGTTTCCATACTCGGCATTAAAAGTTCCGCTGAGAAGACTCATTTCCTGAATAGCATCATTATTTATATTCGTTGCGAGACCTCCCAATAACGGATCCTGAACAAGCATTCCATCGATCATGTATGCAACCTCATTGGATCTTCCGCCTCTTACGTGAAGGTTGGAACCGCTTCCAACAACACCTGCCTGTAAAGATAAAAGATCGGTAAAATTTGAAACCGGCAGCACTTCAATTTCATCTCTTGAAATTACGGATATACTGCTTGTCAGATCTTTTTGAATCATAGAAGATTTTGCTGTTACAACTACTTCACCCACCTGGACAGATTTAGTTGATAATTCAACAGGCAACTGTGTGGTTTGATCAACAATAATTTTTACATTTTCAATTAAAACTGTTTCATATCCTATATAGCTTACTTTAACAGTATAATTTCCGGGAGGAATATTTATTATTATAAATTCTCCATCAGCATCCGCAGCAGCACCGAGGTTTGTTTCCTGGATAAGAATATTTGCACCCAATAACGGCTGGCCGGTTGTTTTATCAGTTATTTTCCCGACGAGTTTACCCGTAACTCCGGCAAACAGACAGGTTTGAATAAATAATAATGATAGTAGAATTTTTTTCATAAATACTCCGGGTTAATAAACCAGGTGAAAATTTTCATTTAATAATTAATTTTTGATTTTCTGTCAGCTTTTTACTTTCACTTAAAATCTTTTCTGCCCTGGTTTTATTTTTCATTGCACATTCTGTAGCTATCGCATTAATTATTACTGAGATTGCTGCGAATGAATTTGTAAAAAGCATATTCTCACTCTTGACTACCAGGTTTATATCAGAAAAAAAAGTAACCGGGGAAGCTTCTTTATTTGTAACTGAAATTGTACTAATCCCTTTACTTGCGGCATATTCACAAGCTTCAATTGTTTCTTTTGAGTATGGCGGATAGGAGAATGCAATTATTAAATCGTTTTTGTTAAGAAACATAATCTGCTCATGAAAAACTGTATAGTCGTGTTTGAAAACCGAGGCATCAATACCAACCTGTGTAAGCTGGTATGAAAGTATTTCCGCCAACAAATAAGAGATACCCAAACCGGCTGTAAAAACACGGTTAGCTTTTACAATTTCTTTAACTGCTTTCTTAAAATTTTCCCGTTCAATTAAGCTTAATGTTTCATTAATGTTGTTGATATCCTGGTTTGCTACAGCCGTGAGCATATCCTCTTCAACTTTTTGTTTATCGAAAAGCGGAAAGATTTTCTTCCCGCTTAATTGATTCTGCAAAGATTCACCAATAGCATCCCTTAATTCACTATAACCTGAAAATCCTGTCCGTTGTGCAAACCTTACTACTGAAGCTACACTTGCACCCGTTGCCTTAGATACCTGGTGTACACTGAGAAAAGGAATGCTATCAAAATTATCTATAAAATAATCTGCCATCTTTTTCTGGTTTTTCGGCAGCTCAATATACTTGGTCCGAATCTTGTCTTTTATTTCTTTATATCTCGTCATAGTTTCAGAATATATATTATAGATTACTAATTACTATTTATTAATTATTTAAGCAGCATCATTTTTTTTGTTGAGACAAAATTATTTGTCTTCAGCGAATAGAAATAAATTCCTGCCGACAAATTGTCTGCATTAAATTTTACATCATACTTCCCAGCATCCATCACTTTATTAATAATCGATACCACCTTTTGTCCGAGTAAATTGTATACGTCAAGAGTAACAGTTTCTCTTTCCGGCAAAGTGAAGGATATTATTGTTGAAGGATTAAAAGGATTAGGATAATTTTGATTAAGGATGTAATCAGACGGATTACTGTTCACCGGATTTTTAACATCTGTAGCCTCATTATACTTCGAAACTGCGGCAGCAATACTATTCTGCATATCTTCATCATTTGCTCCATATGCCATTGCCCAGAAAACAGTGATTGAATCACCCGAGGCAATTGTTTTGGAATTTAAGGACGGGATTATAACCGGATCATCTACATCAGGATCATTCGGATCTGTAATAAGAAGGGAATCTATTTCAGTAGATGACAAATATCTCCAATATGTGGTGTCCTCGGTGTAATCACTGTAGTAGACGAACATACCCAATGCTTTTATGTCTTCGGATAACATTTTGAATCCGACATAACTTGTTTTATGATCACTTATAATTCCAGAGGTTGAAGTGTAGGTAACAGTATCGTTGCCTAAATAGCTGTTATCAACTTGAGGTATTAAATCAAGTCCAAGGATTGCATCTATTGAAGAATCTTCCCTGTCAACGACTGTCCATTTAACAATTGCATAAGAACCATTTTGCCAGGCAAAAACACTTTGTTTAATCAGAACATTAGGGGGTAATCCAGAATAATTATTGTTATATGTTCCATATATTTCATAATCTCCCCAGCTTGGCGTGGCTAACAGCATTGTTGAATCTTCAACATCCTGATCGTTTTGATAATCAAAAACCGCATTCGGACCAGTACCAACCAAAACAGAAGCTCTTTCTAACTGTTCAACAGTATCAGTAGGGGAAGTTGAATACAACTGAATCTTACCATATGAATTAACATATATATCTATAGTACCCGTATATATGTCGGCTGTTTGTGAATATGCTGTTATACAAAAACAGAAAATATAACAACCAATTGATGTTAGAAGAAGTACAAATCTGTTCATAACTAACCTCTTTTTTTAATGAATAAATTTTGTTAATTGAACACTTATCTCCATCCGAACAGGAAAGGCGGAATTAGTAGAATCATCCCGACAAATAGAAAAATTACTTCAAGAGGAAGAATCCACCTTGCCCATTTTTCCCAGGGAACTTCTGCAAGTGACAGTACTCCCATAGTAACCGCTGAAGTCGGAATTATCATATTACTGAATCCATCTCCAAATTGAAATGCCAGAACTGCTATTTGCCTGCTGACTCCAACTAAATCTGAAAGAGGAGACATAATAGGCATTGTAAGCACGGCTTGTCCGCTGCCGGAAGGAACAAAGAAATTTATTAATGTTTGAACGAGAAACATCGCCTGAGAAGAAATCACGGGATGAAATGAAGATATCGGAGAGGAGAGCGCAAACAGTATCGAATCTATTATTTTTCCATCCCGTGAAAGAATTAAAATTCCTCTGGCAAGTCCTATAATAAGAGCAGTACCAACAAGATCCTTCGCTCCTTTAATAAAGGATTCGGTAATTTCGTTTGCAGATAACCCGCCTACCAGACCGACAGCAATTCCTGTTATTAAAAATACGGCTGCAAGCTCTTCTATGAACCACTGGTATTTCAGTACACCAAAGATTAAGACTGCAAGCCCGGCAAGAAACGTGAAAAGAACAAACCGATGTCGCTGGGAAATTCCTTTATGATTTTCAACTTCAAGGTGGTCTATCTTTTTCTTTTTCTCTGAATCAATATTAAATGTTATACTCTTGTCCGGTCTTGCTTTTATCCTTTTAGCATATAGCATTACAAAAGCAATTGCTACTCCGGTTGTTATTGACCAGCAAAAACCCCGGTAAACAATGCCGCTAAACAAGGGCAGACCTGCAATTTCCTGGGCAATTCCAACTGTAAAAGGATTCAGAAATGCACCTGCAAATCCTGCCCCTGCACCGACAAAAGGAATTGCTATTCCGGTAATTGTATCATAACCAAGTGTAAGGGCAAGTGGAACAAAAACAAGAATGAAAGGAATAACCTCTTCACTCATTCCAAAGATTGCTCCGGCGAGAGAAAAAATAATCATGAAGATCGGAATTAGTAATAATCGTACTAACCGTGAATCTTTATGCAGTTTTGCAATACCAAGAATAAGTGAATTGACTGCTTCGGTTTTCTGAAATACGGCGAATGCACCTCCTACAATAAAAACCAAACCTATTATAAGGGCTGCGTCAACAAATCCCCTGATAGGAGCCATAAGTAAGTTTCCAATTCCCTGGGGATTTCCTGGTTCATAATGGAAAGAATTATTTACAACTTCTTTTTTTCCTTCAACAACTATTCTTTGATATTCCCCGGTAGGAATAACCCATGTTAATATTGTAGTAATAATTAGCAGGGAAAAAATGATTACATAGGTATTCGGTATTTTAATTTTCGCCAGGTTCATTCGATAACTTTTCTTTTAATCATATCGAATTTTTGTCCGGCATAAAGTATATTCAGTTTCAGATCACTTACAGAATATTTTCCCTTATCATTCATCGTGATATCTTTAGTATTTGCAGGATCATATATTATAACCTCGCTTTCTCCTAATACTTCAAAAGTATTATCGGGATTTACAAGGATTGCGGTAGATTCATCTATTCCAATTCCAAGAAGCTGCGGATGTTCAAGAATTACAGTTATGAGTCTGTTATTTCTTTTTCTTTTTATGAAATGCTGATCAATTACTGCCTGTGTAACGAATCCAAAACCTTCAGTTGTTTCAACATTTTTCTTTTCAATAATATTAAAACCTACCGTGCTATCCTTATTTACTAATTCATTACCCGTTATCATTACTTTACTCATAACTGCTGCGCCCGCACTTGTGCCGCTTATAACTCCACCCTTTTCGTATACATCCCAGATTTTTGCTAAAAGTTTTGTCTCAAGCAAATCTGCAGTCAACCTGCTTTGATCACCTCCACAGAAAAAAATACCGGAAGCATCATTAAGCTTATTTACTATTGAATCATCATCTGCAGTTTCTTTGTTGAATGTGATAGGTTCAACATTTTTTGCACCGAATGATTTAAATTGATCGACCTGCCAGGTAGCGGATTCAACCGGTTCGGAACTTGCGTTGGGAACAACAATGATCTTTGCATTTTCTCCACCGGAAAGTTCAATAATTTTTTCGATGATATTACCCGGTTTATCGCCGCCTCCAATAATTACCAGATGGCCTTTAGTCTGAGCATTTAAAGGAATAAATGAAAGCGACAATAATATGTGATAGATTAAAGTTAAATTTTTCATTTTTTTATAAGCTCCATTGCTATTTCTGCACTTTTAATCATATCCTCAATAAAAACAAATTCCTCATTCGAATGTGGGTTTTGTGCACCGATCCCAAGATTAACCGAAGGAATTCCAGATTCATTTAATGAATTTGCATCACTTCCGCCTAACGAAATTTTCGGTTCAGGCCTAAGATTAACTTTATTGAGGACCTGAGTTATTTCTTTAAAAACCTGCGTTTCATCAGTTACTTTAAACGGTTTAAAATCCCATTCGGACTCAAATTCAATCGATGCATGAAATTTTTCTGCTTCGCACAAAAAAATATTTTTTACCTCTTCAACCAATTCGATTACTTTTGAAGTATTAAATGATCTGACTTCACCTTCCAAAAAAGTTTCCTCAGGTACGACATTTACCGCAGAGCCTCCATTGATTTTTCCAATGTTCAGGGTTGTATCATGGTCAATCCTTCCCTGTTTTATTTTCTGCAGGGCATGAGCAGCAACTGCGATTGCGTTTATTCCTCTCTCAGGTGCAATTCCCGAATGAGATGCTTTTCCTTTTATTTTAATTTTAAATCCAATTGATCCGCAGGCAGAATTAATAAAACAACCGGGGCGATAGGAAGAATCAAACACAAAGCCCCGGTTTATATGAGTACCAAGGTTTAAATTCTTTGAACCTGACAAAGTAATTTCTTCACAAGTTGTAAATGCTACGGTAAAATTTTTAGTTTGGATTTTTTCTTTTGCGATTTTTTCCAGGGTAAAAAGCAGAACAGCAATTCCAAGTCTGTTATCAACTCCCAGCACCGTATCTCCGGCCGACTGAATTTTTCCATCAACGAAAACGGGTTTCATATTTAAAGTGGGTCTTGCAGTATCCATATGTGAAAGTAAAACAAAGTCGCCACCATCCCCAACCCGGCAAATAATATTGCCAGTATTGCTACCGGAAAAATTATAGGAATTATCTTCTGTTATATTGAAAGGACTGTCTGTTAAAAAATATCTGATAAAATCAGCTATCGGTTTTTCTTTTTGAGAGAGCGCATTAATTGATGCTGCCTGAATAAAAATATCAATTAATCGTGAGTTCATTCGGTAATAATAGTTACATTAATATTATTTTATGTAATAATTGTTACAGAGTTAAGCATTTTTTTTCAATAAATCAAGAAGAATCTGATTTTTTTAATCTTTTTCTGTTTTCTTTTCTTCTTCCGGCTTTTTCAAATAACCATCCTTTAACAATCCATCGTCAGATCTATAGATCGTTATAGAAATTTCGGTCGTGTTATAAAATCCCTTCGACTCGATTCTTATACCGTTAAACTGCTTATCAAGTTTAATTGATGAATACAACTTTTCATCAGCAATAAGATCAGTTTCAAGCCGGGATTTTTTTTCGGGTATATTTGCCAGTGCCCAATAAATTCCCTTCTTCGCATTTTGATAGGCAGCATCCAGATTTTTTTCCATTTCCTGCTGCGGATACAATGCCGAAGGAAGCAAAAAAATAAGTATTAAAAAGACTTTCATGCTAACCCCTCCTTCATTTTTTATGCAAAATAACAAAAATTTTTTATAAATGTGGAAACTGAGTCTTGACTTTTTAGTTTCCGATAATTAATTTGGAAACTAAAATTAGGAATAATAGTTTCCAATGGTCTCCGAAGAAAAACAAAAAATACTTGATGAATCAACTAAAATTTTTCTGCAGGAAGGATTTTATAAGACTCCTATGGATGAAATTGCCCGTGAGTTAAAAATAAGCAAGAAGACCATCTACAAATATTTTGATTCCAAAGAGACATTAGTAAAGGAAGTTGTCTTAAATTTTCTTGAGCAGAATAAAAATAATATTCTGAATCTGCTTAATGAAAATAATGACGCCGTAACGAAATGTTTCAACCTTTTTCAATATTTTGGCAAATTACTTGTGAGTATAAATGATAAATGGATTCGTGATATTCAGGAGCATTACAGGTATCTATGGAAAGAAATAGATGAGTTCAGAACTAAGATGATGCTGGCAAATATTTCTATTCTTATTGAACAGGGAAAAGCTGAGGGATTTATTGTTGATTATCCCACAAACATTATCGTTACATTTTTTATCTCTTCTGTAAGAGGAATTATTAATCCTGATTTCATTGTTGAGCAAAAACTTGAACCAAAAACAATTTTAAATCCTACAATCAATCTTTTAATGAATGCAATTCTTACCGATAAAGGGAAAGAATTTTTTAATGAACTTCAACCCGGAGTTAGTAAATGAAAAAGATACTTCTGATTTTTTTAATAGGAATTCTCATAACAGGCTGTGGAAATAATGAAAATCCAGATACAATAGAGGCTTCCGGAAATATTGAATCTATAAACGTAATAGTAAGCTCAAAAGTTAATGGTCAGATTGAAAAGATACTTTATGACGAAGGTCAGTTTGTAAATGAAGGTGACACGGTAATGATAATTGACCATGAAACACTTCAATATCAATTAGACCAGGCTGAAGCCGGTGTTGAAGCTGCAAGAGCGCAGTTAAATCTTCTAAAAGATGGTGCCCGGAAAGAAGATATAAAGCAGGCCGAAGAAGCCGTTAAACAAGCTCAGGTTAATTTTGATCTTGCAAAAAAAGATAATGAACGAATGCAAAAATTATACGAGGCAAAATCCATTTCTCAAAACCAGTATGACAATGCTAATGCAAAGTATGAACTTACACAGGCTCAATTGAAATCTGCAAAAGAAAATCTGCTGAAGCTAAGAAACTTTGCTCGCCCTGAAGAAATCCAGCAGGCAGATGCAAATTTAAAAAGGCAAATTGCCGGTGCAGATCTTCTGAAAAAAAGTATAAGAGATTCTTACGTTCAATCTCCGATTAACGGAGTTATAGTTGAAAAGTATTTTGAAAAAGGTGAAACTGTTACCCAGATGTCATCTCTTTTCAAGGTTTCAGATTTAAGAACAGTTGACCTTAAAATTTATGTCTCCGAGGAAGAACTCGGCAGAGTCAAACTCGGGCAAACAGCAGATATTAGTGTTGATGCTTACCCGAACAAAACTTATCCCGGAAAAATAATTTACATTTCACCTGAAGCAGAGTTTACACCAAAGAATATTCAAACCAAAGACGAACGAACCAAACTTGTATTTGCAGTTAAGATAAGAGTTGATAATCCAAAATATGAACTAAAACCCGGAATGCCTGCAGACGCAGTTGTTCATCTGTAAATTTTATAGTAACCATGACATTAGCAATAAAAATTGAAAATCTAAAAAAATCCTACGGCGAAATCGAAGCTGTAAAAGGGATTTCCTTTGAAGTAAATAAAGGAGAAATGTTTGGACTGGTCGGTCCGGATGGTGCAGGTAAAACTACTACGATCAGGGTACTCTGTGGTTTACTCTCTCCAGATACGGGTGAAGTAAAAGTTTTTGATGATGATTTAAATAAATATAAAAGAAACGTACAGAAAAAAATTGGTTATCTTTCCCAGAAGTTCAGTCTTTATGGTGATCTAACAGTCGATGAAAACATCGAATTTTTTGCCGATATTCATGGAGTTAAAAATTACGAGGATAGAAGAAATGAGCTTCTTGATTTTACAAGGTTAACTCCCTTCAGAGACCGGCTTGCTGATAATCTATCGGGTGGAATGAAGCAGAAGCTCGCACTTGCCTGCAGCCTTATTCATCGTCCTAAAATAATTTTCCTTGATGAACCGACTACTGGTGTCGATCCGGTTTCACGAAGAGATTTCTGGAAGATTTTGTCCAATCTGATTAAAGAAGAAATTACAATTTTTATGTCAACCCCCTACCTCGATGAGGCGGAACGCTGCAACAGGGTAGCTTTGATGAATAAAGGCGAAATAATCAGCATCGACACTCCGAAGAAAATCAGGGAATCTATTCATAAGGAAATAATAGAAATTGTCTCTTCAAATGCACGGAAAGCCTATAAGCTGATTCAGCAGAATATGAAAAATGAAGTGCAGCTCTTTGGCGACAGGATAAACGTTGTAGTTGATAGTTACGAAAGTGAATATGGAAAAATCGAAAGCCTGCTTAAACAAAATGATGTACCCGTTGAAAGCACAAGAAGAATTCCGCCATCATTGGAAAACGTATTTATTCATCTGGTAAAAGAAGCAAGCTGATGTATTCAATTGAAGTAAATGAATTAACAAAAAAGTTCGGCAAATTTACTGCGGTTGACCATGTCTCCTTCAATGTTAAGAAAGGAGAGGTATTTGGTTTCCTCGGCGCAAATGGTGCCGGAAAATCAACGACAATTAAAATGTTGTGCGGAATACTTGAGCCAACTTCGGGTGATGCTTTAGTTGCCGGCTGCAGTGTAATGAACGAACCTGATAAAGTTAAAAGAAGTATCGGTTATATGTCCCAGAGATTTTCACTTTATAATGATCTTACAGTTGAAGAGAATATTAATTTTTTCGGCGGCGTATACGGATTAAATGGAAATAATCTTTCAAAACGAAAAAAATGGGTTTTACAAATTGCCAATTTAGAAGGAAAGGAAAGATTGTTAACAGGTTCACTGCCGGGTGGTATTAAGCAAAGACTTGCTCTCGGAACAGCGGTAATTCATCAACCGGGAATAATTTTTTTAGATGAACCGACAAGCGGTGTTGATCCGATTTCAAGAAGAAATTTCTGGGAATTGATAAATGATCTTTCTGCAAACGGAACGACGGTACTCGTTACCACCCATTATCTCGAAGAAGCTGAGTACTGTAATAATATCATTTTGATTAACGCCGGTAAATTGATAGCTGAAGGAGATTCAAAAGTTCTAAAAACCGAATATATTAAAAATCCTATATTTGAAATTGAATGCGACCGCGTGGTCGACGCACTTCAGTTAATGGAAAAACAGAATTTCGTTGATGAAACTTCAATCTTCGGAAATGAAATACATATAATTGTTAATGATAAATACGAAAATGAAAACCAGATCCGCAATGTTTTGAATCAGAATAATATTAATGTGAAAAGAATTAACAGGATAGTACCAACACTCGAGGATGTATTTATTCATTTGTTAGAGAAAAAGTAGACGGAAGAAGGAATACAATTAGTAAGAATAAAACACATAATATATTTTATCATTATTGTTTATGATGGCCAAATGGCTAAAAGAATGCTGACAAGAATATTAGCTATTTCTAAAAAAGAAGTGCGACAATTGATGCGCGATAAAAGGATGCTCTACGTCCTTTTTGTATTTCCTTTCGTTCTTCTTATCCTTTTCGGATACGCAATTAATTTCGATGTGCATCATATTAAATTAGCTGTCTATGATCAGGATAATTCCGTAGACTCCAGAGATTTTATTAACCGTTTAACAAGTTCAAGCTATTTTGATCTTATCGGACATCTTAAATCGGAAGACCAGATTAGAAATGTTCTCGATGAAGGAGATGTACAGGCTGTCATTGTATTCCCTCAGGATTTTTCACGGAATATTTATTCGGGTAGAAAAGTTGATATTCAGATACTTGTAGCAGGCGTTGATGCAAATACTGCTTCTGTAATTACCAATTATATGAGAGCCGCCTCTGCAACATTTTCCGAAAAACTTACAAATGAGGAATTGAAAGTATCCGGCAGGACAGCAAGCATTCCAATAGATCTTGAACCGAGATTTTTATATAACCCGGATTTAAACTCAACAAAGTATCTGATACCTGGCTTAATCTCGATGATATTAATAATGACAGCAGTAATTTCAATTGCTTTGTCAATCGTTAGAGAAAAGGAAAGAGGAACAATGGAACAGATAAATGTATCCCCTCTTTCTTCAATTGAATTATTAGTCGGTAAAACTATCCCTTACACAATAATTGCATTAGTAGTTGCCTCTTTAATATTATTTGCAGGCTATCTCTTATTTGATGTGACAATTAAAGGAAGCATATTACTATTATTCATATCGACTTTTATCTTTTTATTTGCTTCCTTAAATCTGGGGATACTGATATCAACAATTTCTGATTCACAGCAGGTGGCATTTCAATTATCTGCATTGATCTCATTGCTTCCTTCATTCCTTTTATCCGGATTTGTTTTTCCTATTGAAAGTATGCCCCCTGTAATTCAGATTTTTACAAATATTACTCCTGTTAAATTTTATATAATCGTTTTAAGGGATATATTATTGAAAGGAGTCGGACTTGGTGCTTTCTGGGATCAGTTGATTTATTTATTAATTTTTTCAGTGGTCTTCCTTGGTTTAGCTTCTATAATTGAACGAAAAAATAAAACAGCATAGACACGATGAAAATTATTTTAACAATAATGATAAAAGAATTTCTTCAATTAAGAAGAGACCCCAGGTTATTCGGAATAATTTTTATTGCTCCTGTTCTTCAGCTTATTCTGCTTGGTTATGCAGCTAATCTTGACATCAACAATATCAATACAATTGTATTTGATCAGGATAAAACTGTAACAAGCCGCGACTTCATTGAAAAATTTGAAAGCTCAGGTTATTTCACTGTAAATCATTATGCTGACAATTATCAGCAGGTAATGAATTACATAAATAAGGGTGAAGATCTTTGGGCGCTGGTTATTCCGAATGATTTTGAGAAGAAAATTCAAAGAAGCGAGCAGGTAAAAGTTCAGGCTTTGTTTGACGGCTCCGACGGTAATAAAGCTTCAATTGCTTTTGGTTATGTTACCGGTGTCGTTTCCAGCTACTCTCAAAACATTTTAATGGAAGCGATGAATAAATTTGGAATGCATAGAATGGCTGCCGTAAATATTAATCCCGAACTCAGAGTGTGGTATAATCCTGATCTTAAAACAAGAGTTTTTATGCTGCCGGGAATTATGGGTCTGCTTCTCACTATAATAACCACATCTCTTATGGCAATGGGCATTGTGAAGGAACGTGAAGTAGGAACACTTGAACAGATTATTGTTACTCCAATTAAACCTGCTCAACTGATAATCGGGAAAACTATTCCCTTTGTAATTTTAGGATTTATTGATGTACTCATTGTTACTGTTGTAATGGTTTACTGGTTTGGAATTCCAATTAGAGGTGATTTTTTCTTCCTGATGCTTGCTTCGTTTATTTATGTTCTTTCTTCACTGGGTTTAGGATTGTTTATTTCTACCGTTTCCAAAACCCAGCAGCAAGCCATGATGGTTGCAATGTTTGGAGTATTGCTTCCGATGAACTTCCTCTCCGGATTTGCTTTCCCGATAGAAAATATGCCGGGATGGATTCAACCGATAACATATCTTATTCCTTTAAGATATTACATAACAATTTTACGTGGTGTCATTCTTAAAGGAGATGGTTTCTTTCAGCTTATACCGGAAACAGCCGCTTTACTTGGCATCGGTATCCTGATTTTAGCTGCAAGTTCATTAAGATTCCAAAAAAGATTAGAATAAAAAAAATCCGGAATCCAACTGAATGAACTCCGGATTAATTGTGAGGATGTTATCTATTATTGTTGAACATTCAACAAAACGCTGTCACCATTGTGCATAACAAAATTCAAATGCTTGCTATCATGCTGAACATTATTTTTATCAATCTGTGAAACCACACAAACTAATTTTTGTGCGCCTGTCTGGTTAATTAAATTCTGAATTGTAGTAGCTGCAATAGTATATTCCCCGGGATTTGAATCAAGCAAAATAAAAACCGGGTTACCACAAGGTGGAAGCTGCATTGGCGGATGCATTCCGTTTCCTCCTTCACGCGGGTTACGGCCTGGTGGAACCGGAGGATGAACAGGCATTAATCTTATGGCTATAGGATCTTCAGTTGTACCGCCGGACCATTGCAGGGTTAAACTATCTGCAGGATTTATGGTTGAATCTTCAACCGGTGTATTTATGTGCACAAGAGCCTGCGGTGCAGTTATTGTATAATTTAAAGGAGTAAAATTCTCCGAACCGGTAATCTCAAATTCATAATCTGCTCCCGGAACAAAATCAAGATGTCCGTCATCGAAGAAACGGGGATAAAGTGAATAGAAAACACCGCCATTAGGTCCTGTTCTCTTTTCAAGCTGAAGCTGCTCACTATTATAATTAATAAAGATAGTTCCAACATCAATTCCATCTCTTATAAATGGACGCGGATGAACACTATCACCAAAAACAAGAGCCATTGCATGTCCGTTTATTTCATCATTCCATCTTATAGGTCCAAAAATTTCATTCCATCCCAGAGCAAATACACCTTCATAACGACCCATTGGTATTCCTTCATCATTCAGGACTCCAATGTCATCTTCTACAACGGTTGATTTATCTAATTGATTGCTTGTCTGTTGGTTTGAGGAAGGATTAACAATATTTTTTGAACAGCCGTAAAATAAAATCGGAATTGAAATACCGGCTAGAATAAAAAGTAATTTCATATTATGCTTCATAATATTCTCCTTTTATTTGAATGTAATTTAATCATATTAATAATCAGATTTATGTCGTTCTTTAAATACAGTTTTGCAAAATTTCAACCCGGGCTTTTTGTTTTTTATATTTGAGTAAAAAGAACATATAAAGGTTTAAAGTTGAGCAGAATAAAATTAGAAATGCCGGAAAAATTTGAGTTTTCAACTAAAATTCCCGTTAGGATTACAGATATTAACTACGGAAATCACCTTGGAAATGATTCACTTCTGTCTTTAATACACGAAGCAAGAGTCCGCTATCTTAATAAGATCGGTTTAAATGAAATTGATATTGGCGGCTGTGGAATAATAATGGTTGATTCCGTAATCATTTATAAAACAGAAATATATTATGGAGATAAATTAACATTTAATGTTGCTGTTGATGAATTAACAAATACAGGGTGCGATTTTTATTACCATGTCTTAAGTGAAAATAAATCAAAGGATGCTGCTCTTGCAAAAACCGGCATTGTGTTTTATGATTACTCAAAGAAGAAAATTTCGCCTGTTCCTGAAACTTTTAAAGAAAAAGTTATAAAGATCAAAAACGAATAAAACAAAAATCACTTTTTAGTTTTTATTATAAACTATAATTATTGAAAGCATGCTCAGGTAGTATCTTTTCATTAACCGGGAAAAGCTGATGAAAATAGAAAGTCCGTCTCCTCCAATTGAAAAAATTATAAAGCCCTTTAAAGAGTTTACAAAAACGGAAGCTTCAAGCGGAATAATATTAATTATCTGTACTCTGCTCGCTCTTGTGTGGGCAAATTCAGGTTTGGCAGATTCATATTTTCATCTGTGGCATATTAATGTCTCAATAGGATTTGGCAAATACAGTCTTAGCTACAGCCTTCATCACTGGATAAATGACGGGCTGATGGCAATTTTCTTTTTTGTGGTAGGACTTGAAATTAAACGTGAATTTCTTGTGGGAGAATTATCATCTGCAAAACAGGCAATCCTTCCGATAGCTGCTGCAATCGGTGGAATGATTTTTCCTGCAGCCATTTATCTTATTTTTAATTTTAATGGAAAAGGTGAGTCGGGCTGGGGAATTCCGATGGCAACCGATATAGCATTCGTTATAGGAATAATGGCGATACTTGGATCAAGCATTCCCACAAATCTTAAAATATTTGTAACTGCCCTGGCAATAGCTGATGATATCGGCGCTGTGCTTGTTATAGCCTTCTTTTATACGTCTGAAATTTCATTAACCGCTTTGGTAATCGCCGCTGTTATTTTTATTCTTTTAATATTGCTAAACAAACTTGGTGTAAGAAACCTATTTGTTTATTCGGTTCTCGGTACAGTATTATGGCTGGCTTTTCTTAAATCGGGAGTTCATGCTACTGTTGCAGGTGTGCTTCTGGCTTTTGTAATACCTTCATACTCAAGATACAATACTAAAGAATTTTTATATAAAGGAAATGAATTACTGGATGAATTTGAAAAAGAAGGTGAAGAAGGATTGAATATTCTTGCAAATGAAGAGAGGCAGAATATTGTTCAAGCACTTGAAAGCACCTGCAGGAAAGTATTAACTCCGCTCCAGAGATTCGAGCATACTTTAAACCCCGTTGTTTCATTTGTAATAATGCCTGTATTTGCTTTGGCAAATGCCGGGGTTCCTTTGCAGAAAGATTTCTTTAATGCTTTAACCAATGAGATTAGTATTGGTATTATCACAGGTTTATTTATTGGTAAACAGTTTGGAATTTTTATTTTCTCGTGGCTGGCAGTAAAATTACATCTTGCTGATTTACCGTCAAGAGTTGGATTGAAGCAGCTCTACGGAGCAGGAATTCTTGCCGGAATCGGTTTTACAATGTCTTTGTTCATAACAAATCTGGCTTTTAATTCAGAAGAAATAATAAACACTGCAAAAGTTGGAATACTCGTTGCCTCCCTTATTTCCGGAATAGTAGGTTACCTGGTTCTGAAGTTTTCTAAAAATGAAACTCAGACTGAGTAACTAATGTTTGATCTGGGTTTCATAATTTTATTCATCGTTTAATTATTTTAGTATATACTTTTTATAAAAGAAACAAAACGGAGAAAGAATGTATAAATTAGTTTTATTGCGTCATGGAGAAAGTACCTGGAATAAAGAGAACCGTTTTACAGGCTGGACAGATGTTGACCTTTCTGAGCAAGGAATTAGTGAAGCTAACAAAGCAGGTGAAGTTCTGAAAGAAGAGGGATATAAATTTGATATGGCTTATACTTCTGTTCTTAAAAGAGCAATAAGAACATTATGGATTACACTCGATAAATTAGACCTGATGTGGATACCGGTTGAAAGAAACTGGAGATTGAACGAAAGACATTATGGTGCATTGCAGGGATTGAACAAGGCTGAAACGGCAAAAAAATTTGGTGAAGAACAGGTACACATATGGAGAAGAAGCTATGATATTCAGCCGCCTGCACTCGAAAAGAATGATCATCGTTTTCCCGGAAAGGATCCTCGTTATAAAAATTTAACAGAGAAAGAACTACCTCTTACCGAATGCTTAAAAGACACAGTTAATAGATTTCTTCCTTACTGGAAAGAAACAATTGCTCCCTCAATTAAATCTGGAAAGAGAATTATTATTGCTGCCCACGGAAACAGTCTGCGTGCACTTGTTAAATATCTTGATAATATTCCTGATGAAGAAATAGTTGGATTAAATATTCCAACAGGTGTTCCTTTGGTTTATGAACTTGACAATAACTTAAAGCCAATTAAACATTACTATCTCGGTAACCAGGAGGAAATAGAAAAGAAAGCAAATGCAGTTGCAAACCAGGGAAAAGCGAAATGAGGGAGGAAAAGTAAAAGGAAATTAGGAAAACTATTTACTTTTAATTCGTCTTTGACAGATTAAAAGAGGTCACATTGGCATTAAAAAAATAATTTGACTTTATCAGAATATTCCACATATTTGCATATGGTTGTATAAGGTTGTCTAAGATATCTGGGAGTTCAAATGGAAAAATTTTATAATATTAGTGAGGCGGCAGAAATTCTAGGTGTAAACAAAGAAACTTTAAGACGTTGGGATCGAAGTGGTAAATTCAATTCGACCAGACATCCAATAAATAAATATAGAGTATATCCTTCATCAAAAGTACATCAACTTGTTAAAGAACTCCAGCTTCAATTTTACGGGGAAACAAAAGTTAAAAAACTACCTCAACCCATTTACAAAAACGAATTTGGCTCACTTTACAATATTGATGCAATACAATTTTTAAAATCATTGGAAAATGAATCTGTTGATTTAATTTTTGCGGATCCTCCTTACAATATAAAAAAAGCCGAATGGGATACATTTCAATCACAAAAACAATATGTAGAATGGAGTATTCTTTGGATCCAAGAAGCCCAAAGAGTTTTAAAATCCCACGGTTCACTTTATGTTTGTGGATTTTCAGAAATTCTCGCTGATATTAAATGGGCAGCAAGTTATTTATTTACTGGTTGCAAATGGCTTGTTTGGCATTATAGGAATAAAGCAAATTTAGGAAATGATTGGGGACGGTCACACGAAAGCCTACTTCATTTTAGAAAAAGTAAAAATTTTATTTTTAATATCGATGAAGTACGAATACCTTATAATGCGCCACACTCTAAAATATCCAACGCGTCCACAGGCAGAAACATCACAGTACAATAATGGAAATGGTAAAGAATATATTTGGGAACCAAATCCATTAGGTGCAAAACCGAAAGATGTTTTAGAGATACCAACTCTATCAAATGGTTCGTGGGAAAAGACCGAACATCAAACGCAAAAGCCAATTGAATTAGTAAAAAAAGTTATCCTGGCATCCTCAAATCAAGGGCATATAGTAGTTGACCCTTTTGGTGGATCAGGTACAACTTATGCCGTAGCCGAAGCATTTCAAAAGAAATTGGTTGGGAACCGAAAACAACCCCGGATATTGTCAAATTATCCAAGAACGAATGACAAATAAAGAACACATTGAAAGGATAGCCTCAGGTAAAGATGAAATCGAAGCTATCCAGAGAAGACAAAAATTAAGGATTTAACATTTTCCAAATATCGTTTAGCAAAAATTTTGAAAAGGGAAATATGTATTGATTAAATGGACGTTGTAATGCTTTCGAAGGTAAATCAAGATAATAGTAACCTTCTAATTGAGCAAGAAACCGAGTATAAACCATAAATAAATTTGATACAAATGTATAACTGATTTTTATTTCGCCAGCAACTTCTTTTCTTTGAATATCATTTTGCGATATACCAACTACTCGAACCGGATGTCCTACAAAACGTTCCATTAGTACTTTATCTATAAATACTTTTGGCATTCTATCTTTTGTTGTTGTTTTAAGAGATACAACTATTTCATGTGGATTTATACTCGTCGAGTTCGACCTAACACTTTCATAAGGAGAAATTATTACATCAGTCTCACACCGATAGTATTTGTTTCCTTCGTCAGTTTCATAAGGAATACTTAAAACCACTTTTTTCATCGAAATTTCTAAAGAGCTAAACAAGTTCTCATTAATTCTTCAAATCGATTTCCAACGTGTTTTCTTGCGCTATTAGCTTGCACCATCAAATCAAAACCAATACCCATGATTGCTGCATAGTATAAACCACACTATCTACTATCTGAAATTCCTTGAATTAAATTTTCTTTCTTCATTTTTCAATCGGTTCAATAATTCTTTCAAAACTATTCATAGTTATCATTGAATAAATTAGCATTACGAATAAATAAATCATTTCTAAATGGGCGAATAGATTTTCTTGTTCCCGCAATGTTGAAGAACAAATTTGTAACCACTAAATTCTTTTCTCGTTAGAATTCCGGTATATAGTTTAATACACGAGTAGTAATATCTCTGAATTGTTGAATATCATTTTTTACTTTCTGCAAATCTTCTGATAAGAATTCATTAATTCTCCAATAATTTTTCCAGGATATTAAATTAGCCAGTTTATAAAGTAGCTAGCAAAGTATATCTTTAGCTTTATTTGTTTGCCGGTATTTCTAACCATGAAAAAACCTTCCTCATTTCTGCATTCATATTGAATAGCTACCCAAGATTCTTCCCTGCATATTTTCACTCAGGTCAACTTACTTTTTTTCAATTACTAAATCAATATGTTCTTAGCATGATTCCAAAATTGGAAATGCCGCCATGAAGCTTCAGAGCCCTATTCGGGATTTTCGGAAAACGACCATAAAAGTTCTGAGCCCTATTCGGGATTTTCGGAATGCGACCATGAAAGTTCTGAGTCCTATTCGGGATTTTCAGAAAGCGACCATGAAAGTTTATAAAGACCTATTCTGGATTTTCGGAAAGCACCATGAAGCTTCAGAGTCCTATTCGGGATTTTCGGAATGCAACATGAAGCTTCAGAGCCTTTTCTAATATCGGAAGGACATAAAGGAGCCCATCTGAAACGAGCGACAGAACTGAGCTACGGAAGAAAAAAGAGTGTGGCTTGTTGGAGAAAAAGAGGGCCATTCCTTATCCTTAACTCAATACCATATACCAGCTCAATCCTACCTCACAGGTGAAAATTAAACTGTACAGTAGGTGAAAGAAAAGTTGACTGCTTTGTATTTCCTATGGAGCTCTCGTGAAGAATTTTTGCACCTACCAATATTTCACCGTTCATTCCGAAGTTAAGAATCAGTCCGGGAGTTAATGTTAAGAAAGCAGCCATACTCCCTCCTCTTTCATCATTTACTTTAAGTGAGTTTCCCCAGAATGAATAATCAGGATCATAGTTATCCGGGTTAAATGAAACAACTGTTTGTGTAAAAAATCCAAGGCTTACGAAAAAATTTATTGGAGAGTTTTGAACAGCAGAGTTGTATGTAAATGATAAATACGGATTTACTGAATTAAGATTTCCTTTGTCCCTGAAGAATGAAACATCTTTAACTGTATAACCGGAGGAAGAATTATATTCTTTTGTTACTACAATACTGGCTGCATCGTAATATAAATTCTGCCAGATGATGCCAGCATCAAACCTGAAAGCCCGTGTTCCTTTTAATTCAAATAAACCTATTCCGATTGTTCCGCCGAAATAATCTCTGTTATTATCTGCCGCGTAAGATAATCCCCCGGTAATTGCGAATGCGTTTGAAAGCTGAATATCCATGTCAAGTCCTGCGGAAACCTGTGGAATATTCCATTGCATATTGTCGCCCTTAAATTCATGTGTATTTGAATCTGAGATTTTATAACTCTTTGTTCCGTCATTATTAAAAATGGTATCAACCTGGTAAACATTATTTTCATTTACAGATGAATGAGATTCTACATTGCCTGAAAGAAATCTTCTTCCGTTCATGGATAGTCTTGGGGAAATTGTGAAAGTGCTTCCGGGATGCGACATCACTTCAATCGGAGGTTGATTTAACGGACCTGAGACATCAACGTTCTGAAGATATATTGTCTGGGTAACAGAAGAACAGCCTGCCAGAAGAAAACTTATTACAGGAATGAGACCCAGAAAAAATAATTTCCCTTTCATAACTTCACCCTAAAATTATTTTTAATTCGTTGTAATATAATTATTATCAAAATGTTATTCATCAAAAAAGTATCAATTTATTTTTCCCCCGGAAATAAAAACAATAAGCAGGTATAAATACGTTTTATCTCTAAAATAGCCTTGACTTTCAAAATCTATTTATCCATCTTTTGCCACGATTTTACATCAACTAAAAGGTTGCAACCAGTCTTATGAGTAAAAAATTCACTTTAATAATTCTTTCTCTTCTTTTCTTTCTTCCTTATGCCAATGCACAAACTGTTATTGCAAAATATGCAGGTGAATTTATGGCTATTGGTGTAGGCGGAAGACCGCTGGCAATGGGAGGAGCTTTTACTGCCGTTGCTAACGATATAACTGCCGGATATTATAATCCTTCAGGTCTTGTACAAATAAACTACCCGCAGATTTCTCTAATGCACGATGAGAGGTATGGCAACCTTGTTAATTATGATTATGCAGCTGTTGCTTTACCCTGGGATACCGATATGAGCTTTGCCTTAAGCGTTATGAGATTAGGAATTGATGGAATCCCCGATACAAGGAATGCACTTATTGATGTAAACGGCAACGGAAAAATTGACGACAATGACAGAATAGATTATTCAAAAATTACAGAATTCAGCGACCAGGACTGGGCTTTTTATCTTTCTTTTGCCAAAAGGCTTTCTGATAAATTTTCATACGGCGCAAGCATTAAGTATATCAGGAGAGATATAGCCGAATTCAGCGCAAACGGAATTGGCTTTGATGTGGGAGCACTTTATTTTCCTCTGGAAAATTTATCTGTCGGTGCAAACATACAGGATATAACAACCACTTTAGTAGCCTGGAGTACAGGGTTGAATGAATTAATTACACCGACAGCAAAAATCGGTGCGGCATACGGATTAGATATTCTGAACGGAAGACTTACACCTGCCGTTGATTTTGATGTAAGATTTGAAAACCGCCAGTATGCATCCACATTCAATCTTGGTCCTGTTAGTTTTGATATGCATGCGGGACTGGAATTTAATTATAACAATCTTTTTTCAATACGGGGCGGTTACAACGATGTGAAACAGTTTACTGTTGGAGCCGGAATAAAACTCCCCAAGCTTAATATTGATTATTCCTTTGCAAGATTCAGCGCATCTGAATTAGACAGACTTCCCGATACACACAGAATTTCTATAATACTTACGCTTGAAGAACCAAGGTTTTTAAGGAACGGAATGTAATTTATGAGCGGAGTTTGTCTCCGCTTTTTTTATATCTTTTTCCTGCCGAATAATTGATAATCCAGACTGTATTTTCCCGGACCGGTAAAAAACAAACCGAGAATTGTTATCCCCAGCTCAATTGGATGTGCTATTGTTCCAAGGCTGCTTCCACCTTCTAACCCACTGTTCGCGGCAACGAACATAGTAATAATTATAAAGACAGATGCCGGTCGAAAGAACAATCCGAGAAGGATTAATAATCCGCCAAAGAATTCTGCACAGGCAGCAAGAAATCCCCAGGCTGTAAATGAAAAATTTATTCCAAGATAGCCAACTGCTGATCCTATTTTAGCCCAGAGTTGAGGACCTGCAATTAACTTTTGTCCACCGTGAACAATCATATAGCTTAATCCTAATACCAGCCGGATTAGAAGAAGACCAAAATCCGGATAAGGTTTTAACCTCATCTTCATTTTGTATTTTCTTTGCGGTTGGCAGCTTCGAGCAGGGTTTGCATAAGAATGTGGTTATCTACCGGCTTAGTAAGAAACTTATCGACACCGGCACTTAAAGCATTCTCCACATCCTTTTTAAAAGCATGTGCAGTCAGGCAGACTATAGGAATATCTTTATACTCAGGATTAGCTTTTAATTCACGGGTTAACTCGAGACCGTTTTTATTTCCCTTAAGTGAAATGTCCATCAGGATAACATCATAATGATGTGCCCTGAGATTTTCGTAAAGTGAAATATCAGAATCGCAAACATCTGTTGTGAAATTCTTCCTAAGAAACATTCTTAAAAATCTCTGATTTTCAGAATCGTCTTCGGTAATCAGTATCCTGGGCTTGTTATCTTCCATTTCTTTTTCACTCTTTTAAGTTCTCAGATTTACTTAGATTAAAATAAAGATAATAAAATAAAAAGTTTTCATGTTAAAGTAAGTTAGCCGTCATTTGTTATTTAATATTGAAAATTTAAGTTTAAAGTAAATAAAATTTATAACAGGTATCACATGCCGCATGAGCTGCAGCAGTTCGGAAAGATAATGATTTTTGCTGGTATATTTTTACTTGTGCTTGGTGTGCTGTTTTTCTTTGGAGATAAGATACCATTTTTAGGAAGGCTGCCCGGGGATATTTACATTAAAAAAAATAATTTTACTTTTTACTTTCCAATCGTTACTTCAATTTTAATTAGTCTTTTAATCAGTCTTATCATTTATCTTTTCAGGAAATAAAAAAGGTGATGAAATGAATCACTATCATTTAAAATTTCCGTCTTATTAATCAGGAAAATACAGATTTTAAAATTACTTACGATTCTTTCATCAGTTCATTTAGTTGTTTTTCAATTTCACTTTTAGGATAAAGTCCAACCATCTTTTTAACAATATTACCGTTCTTATCAATAATAAAAGTTGTAGGAATAGCAGAGATTCCGCCGTAATCATCAATTACCTTATTATTAAAATAAACTACAGGATAGTTAATTCCCATCTTATCAATAAAATCAGGGACGCCCGCTTTTGTATTTTCCATATCCATTGATATTCCGATTACTGCAATTTTGTCTTTATACTGTTTTTGAAGTTCTACCAGGTCAGGAATCCCTCTTCTACAGGGAGGACACCAAGTTGCCCAGAAGTCAACAATTACTATTTTGCCTTTATAATCCGATAAGCTTACATTTTTTCCTTCAGTGTTAACGAGTGTAAAATCCGGGGCTTTATTATCGTCTCCCCGAAGACTTGAAGCAGCAGAATTATTTTCAACTGAAGGTGTCGACTTAGTTTCATTTTCTTTCTGACAACCAACAATAGTTACAGAAAAAAACAGAATCAATATTGAGACCAAAAGTTTATACATAAAAATCTTCCTTAAGATTATTGGTTTTGATGTAAAATATTTTCCGCTTTCTGCTGGTTAAAACCAGGCGGATAAGGACCTTGCTGCGGTACCGGTCTAGTATTATTAATTATAAAAAATATTACAAGTATTACTATAATTACAACTGTCCATATAGTGTTTTTATATTTGGGATCAATCAGGGGTCTCTTATCAGGGACCCTGGTTTTTCCAATCTGTCTGTTTTTAGTTTTATTTTTATTTTGCTTCATAACAATGATAGTTTAGATGAATAAATTTCATAATAGATTCAGAAATAATCAGAACATTTCAAGCTGGTTAGTAACTCTTCTGAATAAATCTTTTCTTAATGCTGTTCTATTAATATTAAGTCTGTATTTTTTGCAGCTCAACTCAAATAAAGAATGAATAGTTTCAGCAAGTTCGCCTTTCGCTGAAAACCTTGTGCTGAATTCGGATTCATTCAGCTTCCCATCTCTCATTTCTTTTATTTTATTAATAATTTTGCTTTCCCTGTCAGGGAATTCTTTTTTAAGCCATTGCAAAAATAAGTCTTTCACAGCATAAGGCAAACGAAGCATTACGTGTCCTGCATATGTTGCACCACAACGTGAAGCTTCTTTAAGAATTGACGGGATTTCCTCATCATTTAATCCCGGTATAACCGGTGCAATATTTACTCCAACGGGAATATTTTTCGCGGCAATTTTTTCTATTGTCTGCAATCTTCTTTCGGGCGAAGAAGTACGGGGTTCCATTTTTCTGGTGAGGTTCCTGTCAAGCGAAGTAATCGATAAACAAACCGACACAAGATTTAATTCTGCCATTTCCTGTAAAATATCTATGTCTCTTTGAACCAATTCGTTCTTGGTAATAATGGAAACCGGGTTACGGTACTTCAGGCATATTTTTAGAACTTCTCTTGTAATTTTCAACTTACGTTCAACAGGCTGGTAACAATCTGTGTTACCGCTGAACATTATAAAATCAGGTTTATAGTTTTTTTTATTGAATTCAGCTTCAAGCAATTTAGGAGCATCTTTTTTGATCATTATCTTAGATTCAAAATCTGTCCCGGAAGAAAATCCAAGGAACTCATGGGAAGGACGGGCATAGCAATAAATACATCCGTGTTCACATCCGCGGTAAGGGTTAAATGAATACTCAAATCCCACATCATAACTATCATTTTTCGCAATTACAGATTTTGATTCATCTATAAAAAACTTGGTCGGAATCTTTATTTCATCTTTAGCCTCAACAAAATAATCCAGTTCATCATTCTTAAAATTCTCAAGAGAAAATTTTTCGAAACGGTTCTTTGGATTAGCCTGTGCAGCTCTTCCTCTAATGTTTGTCTGATTGCTCATTTAACAAAGATAAGAAAAGATTTATAACTGTTTGATGAAAAAAAATTTACTCAACAGCAATAATTAACATTTCAGTGTTTTTGATAATCAAATAATACAGAAAATAATACTTTGCGGAATATTATAACCTTAAATCAAATCCATCAATAAATTTAGTCATCTTATTTTCTTTATTTGATTTTGAAAACCATTTTCGCATATCTTCTTCAGTGTCTACATCAATTAATTCAGGCATAAGTTCAAAGCTAAGTTTATTCTTCTCAACTCTTTTTATTGATTCCTTAAAAACTTTGCTGCTGCTCCATTCAATTTTATCAAATAAAAAAGGATAGAAACTATCCATACCCAATAAATAATATCCTCCATCAGTTGAAGGACCAATTACCACATTTTTACCGGAAAGTTCATTAAATGATTTTAATAATATTTCGCTATTCATTTCAGGACAATCTGTTCCGATTATAATAACTTTTTTGTAATGGTTCTTAAATAAAAAACGGAAAGCACTCTTCATTCTTTCCCCTAAATCTCTGCCTTCCTGTAATTGAAGAGAAAATCTGTTATCCACCCAGTTGTTTACGGGTTCTTTCTCTTCCTGTTTGCTAAAGAAAAGAAAAAGCGAATAATCTTTTTCAGGAAGTGAGAGACAAACTTCAAAAATGTGTTCGGCCATTATCTTGAAAAATTCTGCGGCGAAATAATTGCCGAGGGTTTTTCCCAGCCGGGTTTTAACATTTCCATTACGCGGATACTTTGTAAAAACTATTACTGCATTCATGCTAATCTTTAAACAACTGAAGAAAAATTGTTTTTAAAATTATAGTACCGGCCATAAAGGATCCTTTTATTGTTCCACTCACCTTCGATTTTCCGATTCTCTTTCTATAGCTTACCGGTACTTCCTTTATTTTTAATTTTTGCTTTGCTGCTTTTATCTGCATTTCTACTGTCCATCCATACCAGTGGTCTTCCATGTTTAACTGAAGGAGCCTATCAAATTTAATGGCACGGAATGGTCCGAGGTCTGTGTATTTTATTTTCCAGAATAAATTGATAAGAAAGCAGGAAAGGTAATTCCCCAACATTGCATGGTGCGGCATGGAATCATCCTCTTTCTTCCCGATAATTCTGCTGCCAAGCACGAAATCATAATCACCATTTTTAATAGGATTAATTAAACGCTCCATCTCTTCCGGGTAATCACTATAATCTCCATCGAGAAAAACAACAACATCAGTATTTTTATTCGTTAGATATTCAATCCCTTTTAAGCAGCTTGCACCATATCCCTGAATATTTTCATTCAGAATTATAGCCCCGGCATTTTCCGCAATAATATTGGTGTGATCAGTAGAATTATTATTAACTACAATTATCTCATTTACCAGATTTTCAGGAATAGCCTTTATGACTTTGGCGATAGATTTTTCTTCATTAAATGCGGGAATAATTACTGCGACTTTCATCCGGATATTTTGTTGTGGGGGAAATTATAAAAAACACTCATAAGTTTACAGAAAAAATATGACTTTGATATCCTTTTAACTCAACGAATAAACCCGGGTCCTTAATTTCATCTAAAGGTCGTTTATAAAATTTTTTTGTGAACAGGTCTTCAAACAGAATTTTATTTTGATTTGAATCCATCTCTAATTTTAATCTGCACCGTGAAATGATATTTGAATAATTAATTACAATTATTCTGAATTCATTATTCAATCTCCATTGCCATGCAAGAATATTTTCACGGGTATTATCAGTGTTTCCTACAGGTTCGGGGTAAAGAAGCTGCCAGTTTCCTTTTTTAAAAATTTCTTCATTCGTTATTTCCATAAGAACTTCATAAAATTTAAGAACCTGCTGAGAGATTTTTTCTGCCGGTTCCCTTCCGAACTGAACGGGAAGTTTTGTTTTTTTTCCTTCAAACTGTCCGTCATAATAAAAATGAGCCCCCTGGATAGTACTTATTACAACTGCGGCAGCAAGCGATTTATTTATGTCAAATTTTTTAGCAGCCCTTTGTTCATCATGATTTTCAATAAAACGAACTGATTTTAGCTGGAATTCTTTGTCGGCAAGCAGATGTGCTTTTATTCCAACAATATCGTCGGTTGAGAGACGATCTGTTAAGGTTTTATCATAAGTAAAATCGAAGCCAAGCTGCTGAAGGTTCCATTCAAGATCCCAATATGCTTCTGCGAGAAATATAAAATCCGGATTTTTAAGCTTTACTTTATTTACTGCTGTTTTCCAGAATTCTTCCTGTGGTTTCCCGTACCCGAATTTATTCAAAACTCCGGACCATGTATTTTGAAAAACATTGTTCAAAGGAAGCATAGCCATATCACACCGGACGCCATCGGCTACTGAAGTAATATAAATTAATTTCTCAATAAGAAAATCTCTTGCTTCTTCAGCAAAAAAATTTAATTGGGCAGTATCTGTCCAGGGAGGAAAAAACGGATCCCTGCCATGTGCAACATAAATTTCAACCTCATCATTATATTCGTAAAAAGTATAAGGATCTTTTAAGTAGGATTCTTTGTCTGTTTGAAGAAAAACACCGGGATGAGATTGTATTAGCGGAGAATCAGCGCCAAAGTGGTTGGAAACAAAATCTAAAAAAAGTTTAATTCCCTTTTTATTCAGTCTCTCCTTGAATGATAAAAAATCATCTTCATCACCAAGAGCAGGATTAAAAATATAATCATCAATTGCAAAAGGGGATCCAATTACGTCCTCTTTCTTCCAATCACTCATTGCTTTATTGTACTCAGATATTAAGTTATTCCCAAAGCAGCATTTTTCAGCAAGTGTCCTGCTCGTCCTCCAGACTCCCATCAACCAGAGTATCTCAATACCTCTTAAACTTAACATGTCAATATATTGGTCAGGTACATCGGAGATTCGGGATCTTTCCCGAACTGCCTGATCCAGATCCTGGTATTAACTTCAAGTATTTTAGGATTTATTAACATTAATTTTTTACCCTGTCTTCGAAAAAAATAATTGTTTCCTAATTATACTCTTGAAATTGCAATGAAGAATTATTTTTTTCCTTACCTAATTTCTTATTTTAAGAATTCTCAAACGTAAAAATTACTTCGATTAAGTAAAAATGAAATAATGCCTTATGTGATAAAAATGAGTTTGATGAATTTTTTTTGTTCATTTTCGTTTATTGAATAACAAATATTAGTATATTATTCTGAACTATTTCAAAATCTTATCTTTCAAAGATTAACTTTCCTGTAGATAGTTGAGTGTTATTTTAATTCTTTTTCAGAGAAATGTCCACTTCCTGTAGGGAATTTATACTAATTTTTCCCAAGGATTCTCAGGATAAATACATGTTTTTTATTTTAAGAAATTGGTACAATAATTGTCTTAAAGTAGAACATTAAAATTTTTTGGATCGGAAAAAAGTTAAATTTCAACAAAAAATAGATCAATTATTTAAAATAATTAATTAAGAATTAATAGACCCAGAGGTATTAGATGCTTAAAGCTGAACCCATTCAACGACCAACTGAAGAGAACAAAATCAATAAAGTTGATTTTTATGCAACGAATGGACTTGAGGAAGAACTTGATACATATAAAGAGGATGCAATACAAAGGATAAAATTTTCTGTTATAATAAAACCAGCCATTATATCCTTTATAGCTTTGATTCTTACTTTTTTCCTCGATTTATCTTATGTACCTATACTTGGAAATGTTTCCATTGAACTCGGTAAAGCACTTTTCCCAACCTGGCAGCCCGCAGAACAGATTGTTCAACCATTTAGTTTTTGGTGGCTGCCTATAGTTGTATATGCTTTATTTGCATTTCTTGCTTTTCTTGCCTATAACAAACTTAAGCTTGAAGTTTTAAGAAGTCCTGCATCAGAAACTATCGACAGGATAATAACTTCATACCAGAGCGTAATTGATAGTCTCTCAACGGCTTTGCCTTTGATTGGAGCAGCCATTCTGCTTATAAGCATTAAGCTCGGTGAAGAAATATTTCTTGGTTTGTCTGTCCCTTTTGAAATTAAAGCATTGATTATATTAGCCCTGGGTAAGTTATTTGAACCTGTTCTGGATCAGCTAGGAGTGGAATTCCAGAACGTCGTTACACACGTTCAGGATATGAAAGAAAGATATTTCTCAAGAATCCAGATTGAAAATTCAAAGAATTTAGTTAAACAATTAAGCGGTCAGACTGCCGGAGTAAGAGGATCTGAATTTTCCTTAAAAGATCTTGAAACATATAAAGTTCTTCTTGAGAAAACTTCTGTTATGAGTGAATCGCTTGTTAAAAATTTTAGTTCGGTTCATCAGATACTCGAAAAGATAAATAATATTCAGGGGATCAGCACTGAAAAAATAGAACACCTCAAATCTCTTGCAAATTCAATTCAGCAGGCTTCAATTACACTTGGAGATGAGAAAACTCAGGCGGGTCTTAAACATCTTGAAGCAATAGTTGTAAAAAAGTAAAAGTGAGTGTATAAAGATGGTCCAGAAAAACAGAGACAGTAAATTTATAATATACCAGGTGTTATATATATTCGTGATCACCGTACTTGCCTTAAAGGGTGCAGATCTTGATTTAAACCGTGTGGTTCTTAAAGATAAAGTGGTAAACAAAAGTGTGAGAGATTCTCTTATGGTTATACTTGATTCATTAACTTCATCCGGAATTAAATTCGATGTTAAAGTTGAAGAAAATGCACTTGAGGAAAATCAATCATTAAAGACAAAACTCGCTTCTTTAAATTCTAAGATGAAAGAATTGGCTGAAAAGGTAAAAGAAATCCCACCTGAAAAACCTAAAGAAAAACCTGTGGTAAAAGAGCAGGAGGTTTTACAATCACCTATTTCATTGAAGCAAACTTTTATTCAGTACACCTGGAATAAGGCTAAAAATTCAGGTAATGTACCCACTTCTATTTATGATCCTAATAATATGAGTACTCCTATTGTAGTTATACCTCCGGGGCAGGAAAAAACATTTAATCTAACAAATCAAAATGAAGTTGTTACGAAATATGGAACCCAGGAAGACCGGATAAAAGTTGTTCCTAACAGACCGCCTGAAGTAAAAATTGAACGCGTAACAACCAAAATGAATAATTCAGATATATATGTTCAGGATTTGCAGAGAATTACTGTTTTTACAGTAAAAATTGTAGACGAACGTCCTGAGCAGTTAAAGGTATCCTGGAATGGTCCAATCTCAGTCTCCGGTCCATTTAAGGATAATAAAGGAAATCCAGTGTACAATGTGTCATTAAAAATTGCATCTAACGAAACCAAGTTTGATGAATGGCTTGACAAATTTGGTAATCTGAGGGAATCGGATGGAAGATACAAAGTAAATTTCTTCTTCACGGTAGCTGATGAAATATCAAAGGATAGGGTACAAGTGGGAGACTCATTCTATTTTACTGATTTTTCTAAATAACTAATTCATCGGAACTACTTTATGCGAAATATTAAATTACTACTTCTTCTGTCTGTATTGGTAGCTGTTTCATTTGTTAATTGTACTAAAGCCCAGGAAGAAGAACCCGTCAACTACTACCAGATGGAACCTCTTGACGACAGTTTATTTATCCAGATTCAAACAGAATTGTATATTGACCCCCCTGATCCCAAAGCAGAAATAATTGTCGATTTAAGAGATGCGAATAACCAAACAATATCAATAAAAGGAACTCTTTACCCTTTCCTGGCGTTAACTCCGGAAACCAGGGCAAAGGTTGTTACCTTTCCTTTAAAATTAATCTGGAAGAAAATATTAATTACGGGAGTGTTTTCACACGTGTATTTGAAAAAATAAGATTTAATAAAATTGTCAGTCCTCCAACCAAAACACAGATTTCTCCATCTTTATATTACGTAAATCCCTTCTTCCAGATATTTGGCGGAGAAAGATTTGGTATTCCCCTTAAGAATGATATCGGTTTGTCATTTGGTTTTGGGACAAAGTATTCCGGTCCCGGAGAAACCAATTACATTGAAGCTAATTTTCATATACTCGGTATAATGGGAGGAGCTTTCGGTCCTGTTGAAGCATTGGCTAAAATAAAGCCTTCAGGCAAATATAATAATATTTATACCACTGCAGGATTCCACATTTCTTATGTTATTCCTTTTGGTAATTTTTTCGAATTCGGTTATACCAAAGTTCTTGTAGAACCGACCGAGTCTTTAAAGAAAACGTGGGAGGTTTATGATACTCTGAATTATCATGCAAAGATACTTGACGGTAGCTATTTTAATTTTGAAATGCGTTACCCTATAAGCTTTTTCGGATCAACCAGGGGAAAAGTTTATGGCGGAAGGTACTTAAATGAATGGCACGTTGGATACGAAGGAAGAGAGCTTTCGCTTGCAGGAAGCACATTTGATTTCAGATTCGATGCTATGTTTGACAGCGATGTTCGCCAGGATCAATACCTGATGGAAGTGCTCGTTCAGAAAATTGCGGAAAGCTGGGCGTTCAGTGCATTTGCTATAGGTCCTTCAATTACGCTTTCCCGGACTATAGATGGAAAGTTTGGTGTGATATCAGTATTTGGAAATTTAAGATTGAAGGTTGGAACTTCTTTCTGATTTAATTTGAATTTATTAAAACTTCCCTGCCCTGGAAAATTTATCTTCAGGGCATTTTTATTTTTGAAGCTGCATCCTTATCGATATACCACTTAAGCATTTCTGCTGCTTTTATCTTTGCAGCGGGATAATTTTTATTTGAAGCTTTTTCACTCATTATCCTGAACAAAATTTCTGCTTTTTCTTCACCCGTTACAATGAATATATTCTTTTTTGAGTTATTAATAATGTCATAAGTTAATGAAATTCTTTTCTGTCCTGATTTCGGATGCTGAGCTATACCGGCAATTTTGTCTGTAATATTTTTCAGCTTCTTTCGCGGAAATAGTGAGGCTGTGTGCCCATCTACTCCGAGACCAAGTAAAATAATATCGAACCGGGGGAGGTTATTATTATAAGTAACTACCGTTTTTATTTCTTCTGAAATTCTTCTGACTTCATTTTCGGGATCATTCTCTCCCCATATACGATGAATATTCTTCTCAGGTATATGGATATTATCGATCAGGATCTTTTTTGCCGTTCCGAAGTTGCTTTGTTCATCATCAGGAGGGACACATCTTTCATCACCCCAAAATAAATGAAGATTGGGCCAGTCAATTTTATCTCTAAAAGAATTATCGGATAATTTTTTAAATAATACTTCCGGCGTATTTCCCCCTGATAGAGCTAAAAAAGTCTCCCGGTCTTTCTTAGTATTTTCCCGAACTGTTTCCATCAGTTCTTCAGCAACCTGATTTGCAACATCCACCGGTTCTGAAAATATTTTTAGTTCCAACTTCATTATTTTTTTTTGGCTTTTGTTATAAAAAATAAAGATTTCAAATTTATTAATAAGAAAAACAAATTTGCATCACGGAATTAAAATATAAAAGTTTTACCCGCAATTATTTTTGAGTAAATTTACATTATGCTCTACCTGGAAAACCAATGAAACAAAATATCATATTATGGATTTCTGCCGCAGTAATTACTTTTTTAGTCGGTTTTCTTCAAAGTAGATTAAATGAATTCTACCCTGTTTCCGGTTCTTTTGGAATTAAAGGAAAAGAAGTTGGATATAAACTTGATAAGGTTTTCTATGGAAATGATAGTTATAAATTTTTTATTACTACTGAATCAGATAATATTACAGGAAAAGTATACTGGAAAAAACCTGACACTGCTGGATGGGAATATTCGGATTTAACGTATAGTGGAAGTATATTGATTGGAAAAATACCTCATCAGCCGCCTTTAACTAAAATTGAATATTTAATAAAGCTAAACAGTAACGATAAAGAATATTCTATCCTGCCCGGAAACAACCCGGTGACGATGACATTCTTTGGTGCAGTGCCCTCTTCAATAAACTTTTATTATATGTTTACTTTGTTGGGAGGGCTTCTTCTTGCCATCCGAACCGGGTTAGAGTATTTTAAAATACCCGGAAAAATTAAAACCCTGAATATATTCACACTAATTTTCTTTGTCGTAAATGTATTTGCTTTTCATCCTTTAAAAACCACTTACGAACTTGGAATGGTTGGCAAAGGAGCAATTCCAATAACTGAAATGTTTCAATTTTCATCCATTCTCTTGTTTATTACCTGGGCTTTAGCTACCTCATTAATTTTCAACACAAAAAATTACAGGGTCTGGGCACCGTCTGCAGCAATAATTACTATCCTGATTTTTGAGCTGGGGCATTTCTAAAAAATCACCCTTATTCCTTAATATCATATTAAATATAATAGAAGTTCTATTGACAATAATGGGATATTACTTTATTTTGATTTTAGTCGAAAATCAATACAGTATACCTATAATTATCGTCTGCTCCTGTTAAGAATTAATTGAGTCGTCGGTGGGTACTATTTATAAAAAAACTAAAAAATATTCAATTATGCTCTGCGGAAGTAATAATTTATTATCTGCTTTCAGATCAACTCTATGGGTAAGAGAAAAATCATCAAAACGACTTTCCTTATATAACCAGGTATTTGAATTTATTTGAAATCGTTCATTATAAAGCTCTGAAAATCATTATTGTTGTTTGAAACTTTTTCTGTTTAATTGATCTGTCTGATTTCAATTTAATCAGTTAACTATTTGAGAAAGTTTAATTGTAAATATTCAACTCAGTTGTGAGTCATGTGGCGAAGCTGTATCAATTCCAACCTTTCTATTAATCAAAAGAATTTTATATGATTATTAAATTTAAAATCAGTAAAAAATCCGATCCATCTTTTTCTACAGAATTGGACTTCGATAGATTTCCGGTCTCAATGGGAAGAGATGAGAAAAATGATGTTATTCTACCTGACCCCTTCAAAGTTATTTCGCGGAAACATGCAAAAATATTAAATACCGAGGGGATACTTCAGCTTGTTGATCTTGAGTCTTCTAATTTTACATATCTGAACGAGGAAAGAATTGCTCCCAATGAAGAGAATGCACTGAAATCCGGAGACATTATAAAAATTGGTGAGTATGAATTAATAACAGAACTGGTAATGGAACAGGAAACCCGAGACGAGGACGACCAGAAAACAATGGTATTTTCAAGTCCTTACGCTGAAGAAGTAAATAATATAATGGAAAATTTAAACCGTATTTCAGAAAAATATTCTTCAGATGTTTCGCCGATGAAACTTGAAATGCTTAAGTTTTCAGTTATGCAGAGCTTCAATTTTCTTGAAAAAGATGAAACAAATAAATACTTCGCAGAATATTTTGCGGAACATTTCCTTGATAAAAAAATTGTCTCCCGCCCATTGGAAGTATCTTTGCCAAAAGAAAAAAACACTTCATTTCCAAATGAAGCTCAAAAACGTCAGGTTAAAACGGATAATGGACCTGCTATATCAATGCAGGATTATTCTCTGCGTTCACATTTTACTGAAACCATTGATGTTCTGCTTGATACCTTCACTAAACTAATCCAGGGATTCCTTCAATTCAGGCAGGAATTTTTTGGTGTAACAATTTACCATACAATTCCAACAGGATCTCTAAAAGAATTTAAAGAGTTTTTATTCAGCCCCGATATTTCGGCAGAAGATGAAAAAAAGAGATTGGGGCTGCTGAAGGAAGAAACTTCAAAATTACTATCTCACCAGATTGGTTTGCTTGAAGGTTATCAACTCTCGGTAACTGATGGTAGTAAAGCACTGCTTGATACTCTCGACCCTGATACGGTGGAAAAAGAAATTGACAGCAAGGGTAAACAATCAGGTCCGGATCTCGGGAAGATTCTACCATTCGCAAAAAAATCAAAGATCCTGGATGCACTTAAAGAGAATTATCGAATATATGCTTCAGACCCTTATCATATAGAAAAGAAATTTTTCAGACCTTCGTTTATGAAGGGTTATCAAAAAAGAATTTTAACAGGTAAATCTAAAAACGAATATTAATAGATAAATTCCGGGGAGTATAAATGAAAAAGCTCAGTTTATTCCTTTTTTCTTTAGTTCTTCTAATTGTTTCAGGCTGCGGCGGCGGAAACGAAACGATAAATGTTTCATTACATTGCGATAGTGACTGTAATGAAAGCAATGCTGTTGTAATAAAAATATACCAGCTTAGAAATTCAGATAAATTCAGTCATGCAAGTTTTGAATCGTTAGTTCGAAACCCTGATGAAACACTTGGGGATGATTTAATTGCAGGTGCAAAATATGAAAAGCTGATGGCGCCCGGCGATTCTATTAGTATAAACAAATATGAAATTAATAAAGATGCAGTTTATATTGGAATTGTCGCCGATTTTCATACACCTGCAAAAGATGGTTGGTTCCAGGTTGTTCCGGTAAAAGATATTAACGATTTCTTGATTAAGATTCACTCCAATTCACTTTCAGTAGAGAAAGAATAAAAAAAATATTATTTAAACAAGGGAGAGAAAAAGAATTAAATGAAATTCCAAAAGGTTGTATGGTACGAAGGAATGAAATTAGATCCGCATCATTTCCAGCAGTCGGATCGCTATAACCAATATAATATTCATTCCAGGTTCCGTTTATTAAATCCAAATTTATGGGGTATAAGAGAAATGAAGATTGATTCCGCTGCACTGGCGGGAGGTTCATTCGGTTTTGTTGTTTGCAGCGGTATCATGCCGGATGGTTTCGGGTTCACTATGCCAGACAATGATCCCGTTCCCAAAAGCAGGAACTTTGAAGATCTGTTTGAAGCAACCTCGGAAAAGCTTGATGTGTTTCTTGCCTTACCGGCAGAGAATATTGCAGGGAACAACTGCCGCATAGATGACAACTCAAATAATAATAACACACGATTCATTCTGCAGAATCTTGATATGGTTGATTATAATACGGGAATTAATATGAGATCGGTAGGAATAGCAAAACCAAATTTCCAGTTCAGGTTTGGAGATGAATCATTGGAAGATTTTTCATCAATAAAAATCGGCGAGATTGCCAGAAGCTCCGATGGAAAGTTTACAATGGACGACAATTATATTCCGCCTTCCTTATCAGTTTCAAATTCTGAAATACTCCAGGAGCTTGTGCGAAAACTTTTGGGAGCTCTTATTTCAAAAAGTAAAGAGCTTCGTACACAAACCTCAATTCATAAACCTGAATTATCAATAACACAGGTGGAAATTCTGTTGATGCTTCAGACAATCAATTCATTTGTTCCGTTGCTCAATTATTACTACCAATCACAAAACACTCATCCTGAAAATCTTTATGTTCTTCTGCTAAATCTTGCAGGTCAGCTTTCAACATATTCTAATATGGGAATAAGGACTTCTGAATTTCCGTCTTATGATCATAAGCATTTAAACGAAGTTTTTAACCAGGTGATAACTGAAATAAATACAATGTTGAATGTTCAGAAGACTGTTGAAAGAAGAGATGTTATAATTCCTCTTAGGAAACAGGCAGATACACTTTATGTCGGGCAGCTTTCACCAAACCAGATATCATCCCAGTTCTTTGTTGCAGTTACAGGAGATATTCCCGAAAAGAAAATAATTTCCGAATTACCGAAGAACATAAAAATTTCCGCTTATGAAGAAATATTCGCAGTTCACCAGGCAGGAATACAGGGTGTTACGGTTGAATATGTTGCTCGTCCACCGGTGGGCATTTCAGTAAATGAAAAGGCTCATTATTTTAAAATAAGTAAAGAAGGAAGATTCTGGGATAAAATTGTTGCAAAAAATAATATCGCCTTCTTTATTGCTTCAGAATTTAAAGCTCTCCAGATGGAACTTGTACTTCTGCTTCCCGGAGATTAACAAATATTTTTATAATCACATTAACTAAAATTCGATATGGAAATTCCATCTCAAAATCCTGTTAGTAAAAAACCATTGCCTGACATTGCATCGGAATGCCTTATGCTGATCCTTCAGCTTCGCTCAACAAACAATTACGGCAATCCCGAAACATTAAAATCCCGCGTAAATGAAATGTTTGAGCGCTTTGAACGTGATGCAAGAAGTGCCGGAATAGACAATGAGAAAATAACCAATGCAAAATTTGCACTGGTTGCATTTCTTGATGAAACAATTATCAGCTCGGAATGGAGCCAGAAAGAAACCTGGCTTTCGGATCCTCTTCAGATAAGAATGTTCGACACTTTTAATGCAGGAGAAGAATTTTTTATTCACCTTAATGATTTAAGACAGCGAAGCAGTTCAAACAAAGATGTTCTTGAAATTTATTATTTGTGTCTTGCCCTGGGATTCAAGGGAAAGTACCAGCTTCAGTCTCCCGAATCTCTGAGAAGAATAATTGATGATCTGAATATGGAACTTCATCCAGGGATGTACCAGGCAATTGATGCAATTTCTCCGAATGCAAAACCTACGGATACTGTAGTATTTTCCGGTAAAGGAGGTTTGCCTACATGGGTTTACCCTACTTCTGCTGTAGTAATCTTTCTGATCTTTTATGTCGTTATGTCGGTCTCAGCAACGGGCAAGGCATATGATATAATTGAAGCTTTAAAAAACCTTATCTCTTAATTTTTTACTCCTTAAAATTAAAATTACATATGGGCGCTTTTATTAGTTTTTTTAAAAATCCAACTTCATTAATGGCAATTGCAGGTGTGCTGCTTATTGTTCTTGTTCTTGTACTCGGTTCAATATTCGGGATGACAATGATTGTTCAGATTGCAATCATCGTTTTCATTTTTTTGGTGATTACAATTCTTATTCTGTACAAGAAGATGAAGGATGCGCAAAAGGCAAACCAGATTGAAGAATCAATCGGACAACAGGCTGACGATCAGATGCAGAACCTGAGTCCAGAGAAAAAAGCAGAAATAGATCAATTTAAAAAACAGATTGAAGCTGCTATCACATCACTTAAGAATTCTAAAATAGCAAACGGAAAATCCGGTAAAGCTGCTCTTTATGCCCTTCCGTGGTATATGATAATTGGTCCTTCCGCTGCAGGAAAAACTACTGCCATTCAGAATTCGGGTCTTGAGTTTCCTTTCGGCAAGGAAGGTTTCCGGGGTGTTGGCGGAACACGTAACTGCGACTGGTTCTTTTCTACAAAAGGAATTTTCCTCGATACTGCAGGCAGGTATGTTACACAGACTGAAGATCGTCCCGAATGGATCGCCTTCCTCGATATACTAAAAAAGAACAGGAAGAAAAAACCTGTCAACGGGGTAATTATTGCAATAAATATTGATGAGATAATTAACTCGGATAAAGACCAGATTTATGATCACGCAAAAAATATGCGGCAGAGAATTGATGAGTTGATTGAAAACCTTGGAGTAAATTTCCCGGTCTATTTCGTTTTTACAAAATGCGATTTGATCCAGGGCTTTGTGGAATATTACGGTGATTTCAGTGAATTAGAACGCTCGCAGATATGGGGAGCTACTTTTAATTCGCAGCAGATAACCTCACAGGATCCTAAAGGAATATTTGAATCAGAATTCAAAAAACTTTCAAAAAAATTATTTGACATTAGGACTATCCGGTTAAGCAGTCCTTTAAAAGAGAACAAAGGAGAAAAGTTTTTCTATTCCCGTTCCAGTTTAATTCTCTTCAACAGAAATTGACTTTTTTAGTCGGGGAAGTTTTTCAGCACAATCCTTACCAGGATAATCCTTTATTCAGAGGATTTTATTTTACAAGCGGAACACAGGAAGGTCTGCCGCTTGATATCGCTATAAAAGAAATTGCCAAACAATTTAATCTTCCTGAACCTTCGGTAGAAGATTCGGAAGAAGCAGTTGAAAAGAAAAATTATTTCATAAAAGATCTCCTTAACGATATTGTAATAGGCGATCAGAATTTTACTGTTGGGCAAACACGTGGTGCAGTTAAAAAACAAAGCACTGCACGGGTAATAACAATGGTAGCTTCAATAGCTCTTCTATTGCTTTTCTCCATTTTAACTTTTATCGGGTACAACGGCAGCAAAAGTTTTCTTAATAAGGAAAATGGCATTGCTTCATCTTTTCTGAAAATCAACTGGAGCGGAAATCTTTTAAATAGCTTTTCCAGAACTGACAGTCTTATCACTTTAATAAATGAAGTAAAGGAGGGTAAAGGTAATGAGGCTTTTATAAGCTTTGGAATGGACAGAAGTGAAAAGACACTCCCCTACCTGAAAGATATCTTCATCAAAAAAACTTCTGATTTTTTACAGAGAAATATTTACGATGAGCTTGTTCAGAATTTAAATAACTATGCAAATGGAAAAGACTATTCAGGCGAAATAATTTATAACTATCTGAAGTCTTACCTTTTACTCGGAAATGAAAGAGCAAAGCTCGATACTTCGGGACAAAAATTCCTTGTACATGTTTTTTCCGGCATACTAAATACAAGATATATTTCTTCAAACCCGGTTGCTTCGACAACCGAAAAAGACTCATTGAAACAATTGTTTAAAAATTATCTCACTTTTTATGTAAGCCTTTTACCGGAAAAGGATGTTTTCCCTGTCAGGAATGATAACCTTTTAATTTCCATGGTTAGAGACAGGATCCAGTACAAACCGAATGCAGAAAGTATTTATGCAAGACTAAAACAAAATGGAATAAGTCAATTTCCAAATGAGCTTTCTCTTGAACAGACAATAGGAGGAAGCTATTCTGCTGTTATGTCCACCGATCAGAAAGTGCCTTACATATTTACTGCTGATGGATGGAAGAATTACATCCAAAAGGCAATAATTGATGAAAGTGCAAACCCCGGTAAAGAAGATTGGGTTTTAGGAAAATCAAATCTGAAACCTGCGGATAACAGTTTTGACAGCGAAAAAATTAAAAGAGATCTTGTCGGTCTTTACCTTAATGATTATAAACAAAACTGGGTTACGTTTTTACAAAGCATAAGATACAAAGGTTTTGATAATGTTCCTCTTGCAGCAAACAGCATGAAAATTTTAAGTGACCAGGCAGGCTCACCTCTGATATCCGTTTTAAAAACGTTTGCTTCACAATTAAGTATTATTGTTGATATTCAGTCACCCCCCGATTCCACGAAACCGAAGACACAATTTACAATGCTTGATTTAAATACAGGCAGTTTAAATGAAACAAAAAAATATATAAAGTTTGTAATTAATTCTGCCGACGGTTCAACAGGATCTGATTTAAGTTCTGTTCTAAAACAGTACGATATAATTAGCGGAGTACTTGATGGATTAAAAGGAGGACAGGATCTTGCAAAAGATTATGCTGTAAAAGTGCTTAATCAGCAGACTGCTGAATTTACGGTAGCTCAACAGGCAATAAGAGGCGCTGTTTTTAATGCTCCTGCGTTACAGGATTTATTTTCCACTCCAATCATTCTATCCTGGGAGGCAATCCTTTCTGATGCCGGACAGTATTTAAACCAGCAGTGGAAAACCAAAGTATCCGACGCATTTAACAAATCATTAGCTTCTTCATTTCCTTTTAAGGATTCACAGACAGAAGCTCCTATGCAGGACTTTAAGGATTTCTTTAATCCACAGGGAATTTTATGGTCGTTTTATAATGATAATTTAAGTGCATTTATCAGAAAAGATGCCTGGAAAGTTAACCAATGGAGTAACGAAGGTTTATCTGTTTCAGATCAATTTATTAAAGCTTTAAAGAAGGCTGATGATATAACAAGTACCTTGTTTAAGAACGGAGAACTTGGAATTAACTTCAGATTAAAACCTCAGCTTCCCGATTCTAAAATGATAGGAAATGATAAACCTATTGTTGAGCAGATTTATCTTTACCTGGATGGCGTGGAAGACTACTATAAGATGGGCTCTCCTTTCTGGACTGATTTTGTATGGCCGGGAGGCAAAGGTACTCCGGGTGCAAGAATGAATATTTCTATAAGAAACCTCGGCACATCCGATATGAAATCTTACGATGGTGAATGGGCTTTATTCCGTTTATTGAACCAGGCAACTATAACTCCCGGTGAGTCACCTTCACAATACAATTTTAACTGGTTTTTCCAGAAGTCCGGCAGCTATGATGTCACTGTATCTTACCAGTTAAGTTCAGGAAGTTCAAAAAATCCTTTCACAAGAGATTTCTTCAGTTCATTCCATCTTCCTGATAAAATTAATTAAAAAATTTCTGAACAGGTTTTGATTAATAAAAGTTCAACAGAATTTTCTTCGGGATATTTCGGCAAACTTCCTGAATTCAATGATTTTATAAAATTTAATGCCGGCTCATCCGAGATTCTTTTTATAGATAACTGGCTCCAGGAAGGTTTAGCAACTGCCAGATTAAAATACAAATCAGAGTGGAAAGAAAAATATGAGACCCTGCGGCCAACCGGATTTTTTCTACCGGTTCCCTCTTCGGATAAAATTGTGGCCGGAATGTTATACGCAGGTAAAGATAAAAGTAACCGTGAATTTCCGTTTTTAATCTTTTCACTTTTATCGGCAAATATTTTTAATGAATATTATTTAATCCCGGCTGAGCTTGAACAGATACTTTTTACTCTTGATCAGATATTAAGAAAAGAAGAAGATATTATTTCATTAAACAATGCCCTAAAAAATTACGGCATTGTTCTCCCCAAAAAAGATACACTTAGTAATAATTTTAATAAATTTCAGTTAAACACTTCAATAGATGAATTCCTAATCAGGACAAAACTGAATAACTCTGTTTTGAAAATAAAGAATTTGATTTATACCGATTCGACAATTATAAGAATTTCATTCAATACCGATGATACTAATTTCACCTTTGATGCCGGTGTTCTTCTTTATCTTTTAAATAAGAAAATAAACCTTTCATCCCGGCATTCATCGGTTTTCTGGAACCAGAATAATAAAGAACAATTTCAATTAATAATTTTCCCCTTTAAACTAACCGCAATCAACTTTGTCGATTTGCTTTCAATTAACTGTGGTGATAACCGGGCTATAATTTTAGATTCATTTTCTACAGAGTATTCTGAAGAAAATAAACTTTTTGAAAACAATCCTTCACTGGAAGAAGTTTTAAAATTTTTCTGATAAAGGACAAATAAGGAAAAAATATGGCTGAAACATTAGCTGAACCCGAAGTTTCAGAATTTGTATCTGATTTTCTCGAACCGATTCCGGGTAATTCTCCAGCGGGTTACGATGCATCCAATGATGAGGAATATTTTAAGCTAAGCATGGAGTTTCCTAAAACTGTTCCTGATTACAAAAACTGGATCGATCTTTCCAATATTATTTTAAAAGAAAAGAGCAAGGATATTAAAGTTGCTTCCTGGTTGTGTTTTGCACTTTACCGGACCGAACAACTAAAAGGTTTTAAGAATGGACTGGAAGTTGTTTATCATTTGCTTAAAAAATTTGGGAATGATTTATTACCGGAGAATCCTGTCCATAAAAGCAAGGCAATCCAGTTTTTAAGTACATCAAGAGTAACCAAGCTTATTGAACGGGAAGAAATAAACAAATCCAATGCTGATGACATCAACAGAATAGGAGAGCTGTTAAATTTAATCACGACTGAATGTGGAAAACTTCTGCCTGAAAATATCCCTGTTCTGCAAGGATTACAGGATGTTATTACTGCTCATATAGAGACTGCAAAGAATGCCTTAGCTCCACCACCTGTTCCTGAAAAAAAAGCACCGGCACCCTCACAACCCAGACCGGAATTTAAACAACCGGTTACAACTGCTTCAAAAGAAGAATCCGCTACGATTAAAATTTCGAAACCAGCTTCAGAAGATGAAGCAAGTATTCAACTGAGAAGAACACTGACTTTTTTTTATGAGGTTGTTCAGAATAATGAGACGGTTGAGAGAGTCCCGGAATCTTTTTTTGCATTTGGAATTGCCCGGCATCTTCAGTGGAGCACTTTAATACTTCCTTCATCTGAAGATAAAGTGACAGGCATTGAACCACCGAATGAAATCATAAGAAAACTTATTAAAGATTGGTTTAATGAAAATAAAACGGAAGTTTTAATTCCCCGGATTGAGCTTGAGTTTATCAAAGACAATAGTGAATTCCGTTACTGGCTGGATGCACAAAGATATCTTGTACAATCACTTGAGAAAAAAGGCAGCAATTATTTATATGCTGCAGATGATATAAAATACAATTTATCACGTTTGGTTAAAAGACTGCCGGAACTCCAGAATTTAAAATTCAGCGGTGGAGAAATTCCTTTTGCTGATAAAGAAACTATTCGATGGTTAAATGATATTAAAAATGCTGCCCCGGGAAGTAAAGTTCCGGAATCAAGTTCCTTCAGCTTATCTCCTATTGTCGATCAGACTTACGATGCAATTAATAAAGAATACGAACAGGCAGTAAGCGAACTTCCGAAAAATTTTGAGAATAATTATCAATCAATGCAGGAAAAGCTGAGTGCCGAAGAGAGACAAAAAGGAAAATTTTTGAGGAGATTGAATCTTGCAAACTATAGTTATGAAGCTAAACAGTATAATGTTGCAAAAGTAAATCTTGAAGAACTCAAAGCTATGATTGATGAACTTAAGCTGGCTGAATGGGAACCGGCTTTAAGCACTGCCGTTTGGCAGTCACTTTATTTAACAAACGTTCAGCTTCTTTTTATTGTGGAGAATGATAACAACAAAAATATAATTGAAAAAGAACAGGAAGAACTATTTTATAAAATAGCAAAATATAATGGACTATTAGCAATTAATTTAGAACAACAAAAACATAGAAGGAGGAAGTAACCTATGGCACGACCAGTTGCACCCAAAATAGCACAGCGTGTAAAAGTCGCCATTCTCCCAAGCAGCGATGCGAAGGAAAGTGTAGAACTTGATTACCGTATGCTTATACCCGGTAACTTTAGTAAAAGTGAACCGGGAAGTCAGGCTTCAGTAAAAGATCGGAGGTTAAGAGTTATCGGGAACAAAGGTGATTATAAGAGAGTTCTGAAGGATATAAATCCCAAACTGAAGCTCACTGTTCCTAACAAACTCTCTGATGATCCCGAAGCAAAGATGGAAGTCAAGCTTGATTTTCAGGATATAAAAGATTTTCATCCTGATGAAATTGTTAAAAAGGTTGAACCACTTCAGAAACTGCTTGATGCAAGAGAAAGACTGAAAGAGCTTAAGCTTGCTGTTCTGAAGGATGCAAACCTTAAGAAAGCGCTTGAAGGTGTTCTTAAAGATGGAGGCGCAAGTATAGATGACCTGATGGCTAAACTCGGCACACAGGAAAAAGCATAGAGTTAAGTAGTAACTTATTTTGAAATTTAAAAAATGTTAACGGAGGTTTAATTAAATGGCTAAGGAAAAATCAGAAGCAACGGAACAGTCCCAGGCAACTGAAACCAGTTCTGTTGATAAGCTAATCTCCATGCTGGACGAAACCAAGAAATCTGCAGTAGCTGAGTTTATAGGTAAGGTTGGTAAAGAGTCACAGGTCTTTAAGATTACAGGTGCTCTTGTAGATTCTTACATTGCCGATCTTGATACTGTTCTTAGCGCCCAGATGGATGAAATTTTACATCACCAGGATTTCCAGGAACTGGAATCTACCTGGCGTGGTCTCTTATTTCTGGTTCAGAATACTGAATTCAGTAAACCAGTTAAATTTGAACTGCTCGATGTTTCTAAAGAAGAACTTTATGATGACTTAAATGATGCTTCTCTTGGTGAGGGTTATGAGAAAGATTCAGGTTTATGGCATCATGTTTATTGGGGTGCTTATGATAAAGTAGGCGGGCATTCTTATACGGCAATTATTTCTGATTTTCAGTTTGAAAATTCGCCGCAGGATATTTCATTACTTCAACATTTATCTGTTCTCTCAGAATCTGCTCAGCTTCCATTTATAGGAAATGCAAACCAAAAATTCTTTGGTGAGAAAAGTATGACCGATGTAATGAATAACCGTTTTCTGCCATCACAGTTGAAAGAAGGTGCAGCTTATGCATCGTGGAGAGCTTTTAGAGACGATGACCGTTCGAAATATATTGGGTTAGCGTTGCCAAGATTTCTTGGAAGACTGCCTTACAGCGCTGAAGCTGAACCGACAAAAAATTTCAACTATTCTGAAAACGTAATGAGAGGTGGAAATGATAACAGTTTATGGTGCAGCACCTCTTTTGCTCTTGCTTCGAATATGGTCAAGAGCTTTGAGAAATGGGGCTGGAGTGTAAAGATTGTAGGTGTTGAATCAGGCGGTAAAGTTGAGAATCTTCCTGTTCCTACTTATGAAGAGCACGGACAGACAAAGCTTAAAGTTCCTCTTGAAGCGTCTGTCGGACAGGCTAAAGATTCAGAGCTTTGTGATCTCGGATTCATACCACTCGCTCATTGGGATAGAACAGATTATGCGTGTTTCTTTGAAACTCCATCTGCCAACAGGGTAAAACAAATTAAGAACGATCCGGTAGCCACAGCAAATTATTCGGTAGGAGCAAGACTTCAATACACAATGCTTGTAACCAGAATAGCTCATTACCTGAAATACCGTCAACTGGTATTCGTTGGTAAGAATGCGGGTGCAGGCGAAATTAAAAAAGATATGGCAAATTGGCTTGATACACTTGTCGTTGATATGCCTAATCCTGCTGAAAAAATAGTTGCAGAAAAACCTTTACGTTCTTATAAACTGGATGTTACCGAGTTGAAAGAAAGACCCGGGTTCTTCCAGATAAGCGCGGAATTCAGACCGCACGTTGCAATTACAGGAATGGATGTAAATCTTAAACTTATCGCTTACCACTCCGGTGAAGAAGCATAAATTATTTGAACCTTTAATGCTCTAATAATTAATTAATATCTACAATCAAATATTTGGAGGTAAGTTATGGCTGTAAAAGGCGAAGTAAAGTTCAAGGATGCTGAGGGTAATGATCTGGAAGGCCCAAGACCAAATGGTTCCTGCACTGTTCTGGAATTTTCTCAGGCAGTTAAATTACCAACTGATCCAACCACAGGTCAGGTTACCGGTAGCAGAATGTACGAACCATTCAAAATTGAGAAAGAAATAGATAAACTGACCCCTTTCATGTATCAGTACTGTGCAACAGGCGCGGCATTTATGTCGGTTGAGATTTCTCTTTATGAAATAGCTGAAGCAACAGGAAAGGAAACGGTTTATTTCAAGTATACCCTGTCAAAAGCAAGGGTAATCGAAGTCGAAAACTTCATGCCTTCTTCGGCTGAAAAATTAACTGTTGCTCATCTTGAGCGTATCTTTTTAGTTGCGGAAGATATTAAATGGGAACATGTCAAAGGAAGTACAGAATTCCAGGATCAGGGATTCTTCTCATTCAAACTTCCCGGCTGATAATTCTAATTATTCAAGGGTGGATTTAATAACCTGTACTTTAAAGAACAGGTTTAATATCCACCCTGTTTTTTAAATCGTTCATCTGTCTTTATTATATTGAAAAATCTTAGCCTTTATAATATTCTGCTGGGTCAGTTTATTTCAGAAGTGGTTAATCCTGATGAAATCGGGCTGCAACAATTCGATAATTTAACTGAAGATCAGAAGTTAAGCTTAAGCATTATTGAAAATCTCCGGATGATTCTTACAACCCGGCGTGGTTCAATATTACATCTTCCTGATTTCGGGATATCAGATATTCTTCAGATTTACCTGGCATCTGATAATCCGATTGAATCATTAAAACAGGAAATCAAAGAGGTTATATTGAAATACGAACCGAGAATAAGTGATGTGCAGATTCAAAATTCTGAGTTTGATCAGAAAACTTTAAGAGCTTCATTAAAAATTATTATTAAAGTAAAAGACAGTTCTAATAAAGAAATTTTATTGACTGAGTTTTCAACTACAGGATGGACTAAAGTAGTTTTCGAAAAGGAATCTAATTAAGCATGGATAAATATTTCGAAAGAGAGTATAACTTTCTTCAAACTTCTGGCGAAGAGTTTAGTAAAAAACACCCGACTCTTGGATCAAGGCTTCATTTAAGTGAAAGGGAAAGAAAAGATCCATTTGTTGAAAGGTTGTACGAAGGGTTTGCCTTCCTTGCGGGTAGGATTCATGAAAGACTTGATGATGAATTCCCCGAAGTCGCCGGAGGTATTCTTGAAATTCTCTTCCCCCATCTTCTTAAAACATTCCCTTCATGTGCAATTATGCAGGCAAATATAAAATCTGGTGCTCTTACAGAACCGGTAATAATTCCTAAGGGAAGCGAAATCCAGACCCAGACAGGAAAATATAGAGTTAAATATAAAGTTCAATCAGGTTCCGGTGGAGGAAGCCGCTTAACTGAAAAGGACGAACCGGCAGAATTTATTTTCAGAACCACACAGAATATTATTGTCAGACCGATAAAATTATCGGGGATAGCTGTTGAAGAAACCCTACAAGGCAACTCATCATTAATATTAAAGTTACAGCTTGATCGTAATGTTGATTACAATACATTAAAAATGGATTCATTCAGAATTTACCTTCAGGGATCTTCATCGGTAAAATATAATCTTCACTTTTATCTTACAAAATATATAACTTCAATTTCTGTAAGAGAAGCAGTCGATAATAAATCTGTTTTTAAGAATATTGAAAACATTAAAATTGGAGTGCCGGAACTCTCCACAGATATAGAATATAATGGAGATGATTACTCGATCCTTCCCTACTCAAAGCAATCCTTTAAAGGTTTCAGAATACTACAGGAATATTTTGCTTTCCCGGAAAAGTTTTTCTTTATAGATATTTATGGACTTAATAAGTTTAATGCTACCGGTGATTCAAGACAAATTGAAATCAAATTAAATTTCAGTAAAAAAATACTTCGTGAGAATCTTCCTGATGTTAAAAATTTTGCATTAAACTGTGCACCTATTGTCAATCTGTTTTCCCGTCCTACAGAAGAAGTTTCAGTTACCCAAAGACTTCCCGAATATTATGTAATACCTGATTTGTACAGAAGAAAAAGCAGGGAAATATATTCAGTTGATAAAGTTAGCGGCATTAGTGAAAACCGGGTTGAGCAATACAAATATATTCCAATTACCGCTCACGATATTCTTGATACAAGCAATCCTGAATATAATTTTAAAAGATTCTATTCGATAGTCCGTAAACCTCTTCAGAGCGATATGTCCGAAACTTTTATAAGATTGTTCGGGCCAAGTATGGAAGAAGAAATTTTCCCTAAAGAAACATTAAGTATTGAAGCCACATTGTCAAACGGATTTTTACCTTCTGCTTACCTGGAAGTCGGTTCTATCAAAGAACCTCTCGATTTTCCTCCCGGTATTGAAGCATCAAACATTACAGTTCCGGTCGAAGTACTTGAAAGTCCGGAAAAACAAAATTATCTCTGGTCATTAATCGCTCATCTTTCGGTTAGCTTTTCAACTTTGGCAGAAACAGATACATTCAAAAGTATTCTGAATTTATATAACTGGGCAAAGGCACATAATCATCCTAATAAAAAGAGGATCGAAAGTATAAAGAAAATTCATAAGCCCAAACTCATAAATAAAATTATGAACCAGAGCCTGATTAGAGGAATTGAATTTCATATTGAAGTTGATGCTAAAGAATTTGAAAATGGTGAGGGGGAGATAAACCTTATGGGAATGGTTTTGAATAGTTTCTTATCACAATATGTAACTCTGAATGCATACGTTTTTTTAAAAATTACAGAATCAGGAACGAGCGTAAACTACACATGGAACCCAACAGTAGGAGAGATAATTCCGGTATAGCTGATGATATTCTCCGGCATGGCGCGGAGTATCATGTCTGGCAGGCTGTATGGTTAAGCGAGAATATATCTAAGAAAGATAATCCCGATAGAAAAGATTATCTGCTCGATCAAAAAGGATTAAAATTTCGTCCGACCCAGAATTATGATTATCCACCGCGTGACATAAGAAGTGTTTCCTTTGAAAATGGTGAAATAAAATTCATATTAAATTTTCTTGGCTTATATGGAATTAATTCACCCCTACCGAGATGCTACCACGAACAGATAGTATTCCAGGAAAAAATACTCGGAGAAGGAAATATTCCACTGCAGAATTTTCTGGATATTTTTAACAACAGGTTTTACTGGCTTTATTACCAGTCATGGAAAAAATACCGTTTCTATCTTCACTTAAACGGAGATTCACACAATAAAATATCAGAAAGAATTAATTCATTTATTGGAAGAGGTTCATTCACAAAAAAAGAATCTTCAGAAATTTCGGATTTTACTTTATTAAAATTTGCCGGCGTCTTTAGTCAACGGGTAAGAAATAAAGAGGGTTTAAGAATTCTCCTTTCACATATTTTTCCTGATTTCAGGATTAAGATAAAAGAGTTTGTCCTGCACTGGGTAGAACTTGTTGATGTACCTTCTCTGGGGAATGATGATTTCAAACTGGGAAAAAATAGTTTTGCAGGAAGATCAACAGTTGACTACATGAGCAGAATCGGCTTGGAAATTGGTCCGGTTTCATTTGAAGATTACCTTAACTTTTTACCCGGAACTTCCAATGCAAAAAAATTAAATGAGTTATTAAGGCTTTATTTGAATGACGGACTTGAATATGATGTAAAATTTAAAATTAAAGCAGATACAATTGTTTCAATTTCATGGAATGATGACCGGCTAAAACTTGGTTCAACATTCTGGCTGGGAAAACCTTCCATTGAAGAATTTAATGTTAACATAAATAACGAAGAATTTATTTCAACAGTAAATTAAATTTAGAAAATATTAAAATATCTATTCCTTCTTCAATTCAATTACAATAATTTTTTAAAAAACAGGAGATCAAAATGCAAAGTAAGGATTTGAAATCATTGCTTTTAAAATTGAACAATTACATTGTACGTAATCTTGATACTGCAACCGGTTTGGGAATTAACCGCGGACATTATGAAATCACATTTGATCATCTGTTAAATGCTTTAATTGAAGACGGACAGGGCGATATACCTTTAATCCTTAAGCATTATGCGATCGATTCAGGTGATGTTCAGGCAAGATGTCTTAAAAACCTGGACGAAATGGAAAAAGGAAATTCCGGTAAGCCCAAACTTTCTCCCCTCTTAACTGAACTGCTCGAACAGGCATGGATAACGAGTTCAGTTCATCACCACGAAACAAAAATAAGATCCGGTGCGATGTTTGAGGTATTCATTGCTTCAGAGCAGATAATCAGTAGCAGGTTAATGGATATCCTTTCCCCTGTTAAACAGGAAGAACTTCGTACTGATTTTTATAATATTGTAAAAGCTTCGGTTGAAGATGAATCTGTTTCATCAGAAATGATTTCCCAGGAAGAAGCAAAGGCGATTCCCGCTGATGGAACAGTTCTCGATCTATATACAACTAATCTTGTAACACAGGCAAAAGATGGAAAGATTGATCCGATACTTGGACGTGATGAAGAAATAATACAGGTGATAGAAGTTTTATGCAGAAGAAAAAAATCAAACCCGATTTTACTTGGTGAACCCGGTGTTGGAAAAACTGCCCTTGTTGAAGGACTTGCGATCAAAATTGCTGCTGAAGAAGTTCCCGATATTTTGAAAAACAACCAGATATATTCGCTCGATATGGGTTCATTGCAGGCGGGGACAAAAATGAGAGGAGAATTTGAAAAAAGATTAAAAGCTGTAATAAATGAAGTTACAAATTCTCCCGTACCTGCAATACTTTTTATTGATGAAGCACATACTCTTATTGGTGCGGGTGCCTCAGCAGGCGGCGGAGATGCTGCCAACCTGTTAAAGCCTGCTCTGGCAAGAGGATCATTCAGAGCAATAGCCGCGACTACATACCTAGAATACAATAAATATTTCGCTAAAGATGCAGCACTTGAAAGAAGATTCCAGCCGATTCATGTTGGTGAACCGGAAGATGAAAAAGCTATGTTGATGCTTAGAGGAATTAAATCCAAGTATGAAGCCTACCATGGAATCCACATTACGGATGGTGCAATTGAAGCTGCTGTAAAATTATCCAGAAGATATATTGCAGGAAGACAGCTTCCGGATAAAGCTGTAGATCTCCTTGATACGGCGGCTACACGTGTGAAGATGTCTCTTACAAGTAAACCGCCAAAACTTGAACTATTAATTAGCCAGTTAAAATCAGTTGATCTGGCTATAAGCACACAGCAAAAAGATTCCGATATGGACCTGATAATCGATCAGGCAATACTGAAAGATTTAAAAACAAAAAAAACAAAATTAGAAACTGACATTAAAGCTAATGAGGATAGGTGGACAAAGGAGAGTGAGCTGACAAGAAAATTAATGGATTTAAGGATAAAGAAGTTTACCGGAAATGGTAACGGAAAAGATAAAGAAGACACCGATGTAGTTAAAGAAATTTCGAAAGTGAGAGAAGAATTAAGTACACTACAGGATCCTAGTCCCCAGGTTTTTGCAGAGGTAACCGCAAATACAGTTGCGGAAGTTATTGAAGCCTGGACAGGAATTAAGGTTGGCAATATGACTCGCGATGATATGACAACTTTGCTTCAGCTTGAGGAAGAGTTGAAAAAAAGAGTTATAGGACAGGATCATGCAATTAAGCAGATTGCCGATGTTATCCGCGGAGCTAAAGTGGGTATTAAAAAAGAAGAGGGACCTAATGGCGTTTTTTTATTAATCGGTCCCAGCGGAGTTGGTAAAACTGAACTCGCACGTGCAGTTGCTGAAGTTCTTTTTGGTGATGAAAGATTTATGGTAACTCTTAATATGACGGAATATCAGAATGAATATAACACCTCAAGATTAATCGGAGCTGATCCCGGGCTGGTTGGTTATGGTGAAGGCGGATCATTAAGTGAACCTGTTCGAAGGAGACCTTACTGTGTAGTTCTTCTGGATGAAATTGAAAAAGCCAATACATCAGTGACAGATCTTTTTATGCAGATTTTTGACAGGGGAATGCTGCAGGATGCCGACAGAAGAAATATTGATTTTACAAATACCACAATTTTTATGACCTCTAATCTTGCATCTGAAGTTCTCTTTGAAAAATATAACGCAGGAATGACAAGCCCGGATGATTTACTGGAGGAGCTGCGGCCATATATGAATCAATATTTCAGACCCGAATTTTTGGGGAGGACAAAACCGATTGTTTTTCTTCCTCTAACCAAAGAAACAATGAAACCTATTGTTGAATTGAAACTTGGAAAAATTCAGAAAAGACTATTGCAGAGTCAAAATCTTGCTGTTGAATTTAATAAAGCAGTTATTGATGATATTGTTGATTCCTGCACACGCGCGGAAACAGGTGCAAGAAACATTGACGCAATTGTAGATCGGAAACTTGCACCGGAAATATCTTCACAGCTTCTGGGTTTCATGGCTGAAGGTAAAAGTCCTTCAAAGGTAACAGTTACTAAAGCAAAGGATGGTTCGTTCAAATATAAATTCGTATAAGATTAACTGCCTAAACGATTAAAGATTTTTAATATTTCAACTGAGAGGTCTTAGATGCCCGAACTACAAAAATTTAACCAGCCTTATTATAAAATTCATTTCGCTGATCTTGATGATGATGTTTTCGCTGTTGTATCATTCCAAGGTGAAGAAGAAATCTCAGCTTTGTTTGAATACCACATTATACTTGTATCAGCAGATCCTAAAGTTGATTCTTCCAAAATTCTGAATAAAACGGCTGATTTCACTATCATTCGTGCTGATCAAAGTACACAGGTGATTCACGGAATCATATCACAAACAGAACAGTTTGGGCAATCAAAAGATCATGTTTTTTATAAGGTTCTCCTGGTACCTCGGTTATGGAAATCCACCCTGACATTTCAAAATGAAGTTTATCAGAACGTCGAGATAAAAGATGTAATAAAAGAAATTATGGAAGATTGCGGTTTAAGCGGAAGCGATTACAAAACAGATCTTAAAAATTCGTATCCCAAGCACGAATTTATAGTTCAGTACCGGGAGACAAATTTTAATTTCTTAAATCGCCGGCTTGAACATTACGGTATCTATTATTATTTCGATCACAGCGGAGACAAAGATGTTGTCTGCTTTACTGATGATAATAGTAAGTTGACGGGTATAAAATTATCTGAAGACATAGGTTATAATGAAAACCAGGATCCGTTTGGCGATGTTGAATCAATCCTTGAACTTTCTGCCAGTGAAAAAATTGTAACAGGAACAGTTCAGCTAAAAGATTATAATTATCTCTTTCCTGAAAAACAATTGATGGCGCAGAGCCAGTTAAATACTGATCTTCCGGGAATGTATTATGATTATGGAGATAATTTCGAAAATGAAAAGGATGCTCAGGCACTGGCAAAAATCAGGAACCAGGAATTTATATCTCAGAGCAAAATCTTTAAGGGAAAAACCAACTGCAGATTATTCAGGGCTGGATTCACATTCAAGATGGATAAACACTACCGCGATGACTGGAATGGCGAATACATAATTACTAAAGTTCACCACGATGGTTCACAAAGAGGCCAATTTGTAATCCCGCAAAAATTACAAACAAGTGAGTTGATATATGAATGCCTGTTTGAGGCTATTCCATTTGATGTGGATTTTCGTCCAGTAAGAAAAACCCCTGTTCCTAAAATATCAGGGATCATGAATGCAAAGCTTGAATCCGGTTCCGGCGATGAGTATGCTTTCCTTGATGATCATGGCAGATACCATTTTAAAGCATTGTTCGATATCAGTGATAACACAAATGGTGAAGCTTCGCTTCCTGTAAGACTTATGCAGAGTTATTCCGGTTCAGGTTACGGTATACACTTTCCCAATCACAAAGATACTGAACTACTCTGGGCTTGTGTTGATGGAAATGTTGACAGACCGGTTGGAATTGGAACTGCACCAACCCCATCACAGGCTTCGCCTGTTGTTGCAAATAATAAAATGCAAAATATTATAAGAACTGCTGCTGGTAATGAAATTTTAATTGATGACAAAACAAATGAAACACAGATTGCACTTACAACTTCAGATTCACATAAAATCTTAATGGATGATAAGGATGATAAAATTGAAGTTACGTCAAAAGATAAATATAAAATTCTGATGGATGATAAAAATCAAAATATCACCATAACTACAAAAGATGGACACATAGTATTACTAGATGATAAAAATACCAAGATAGAAGTGACTAGCAAGAAGGGACATTTCATTCTGATCGACGATGATTCGGAAAAAATTCAGTTGTCGGACAAAGAAAAGAAGAATAATTTTATTATCGATATTAAAAATCAGAAAATCTTAATTGAGACGAAAGAAGGGGGTATCGATATACAAGCTCCAAAAGGAGAAATAAATATAAAATCAAAAACATTTAAGCTTGAGACCGAAGGCGATACCGAGATAAAAGCAGCAAACATTAAAGCGGAAGCAAAACAGGATTACAAGCTTAGTGCTACAGGAATTGACAGCCAGGCAAAATCAGATTTTAAATTAAAGGGCATGAATCTTGAAGCTAAAGGTGATATGAATGCTAAGATTGAGGCAGGTATGAATCTGGAATTAAAAGGTGGCATTGGGGCAAAATTATCCGGTGGAGCTACAGCCGATGTTGAAGGTGGAGCAAAGACAAGTGTTAAGGGTGCTATCGTAATGATTAATTAAAATTTGAAATTTCATTTATCAATTAAAATAGAATACAATGGGTAAACCAGCCGCAAGAATGGGAGATCCGACTGCTCACGGTGGAGTAATAATGGGTGGTCTTCCTACAGTTCTCATTGGAGGTATGCCGGCAGCCAGGCTTACAGATATGCATGTCTGTCCTATGGTAACACCGGGTGTACCACCAATACCTCATGTGGGTGGACCAATTTCCGGACCCGGAGTCCCTACCGTGCTAATAGGAGGAATGCCCGCAGCTTGTCTCGGAGATATGGCAGTTTGTGTGGGACCACCATCAACAATTATTATGGGTTGCCCTACTGTATTGATTGGCCCCGGTGGAGGTGGCGGCGGCGGCGGCGGAGCTGGTTCCAGCGGGGCTGCATCAGCTTCTGCAAGTGCCAAGCAGGCAGTGTCGGGTAGTGCGGAAGCTACAACAAAGGAAGAGCATTGGCTTGAATTTGAATTTGTGGATAAAGCAGGAAATGCCGTGAGTGGAGTTGATTATAAACTTACCGATACAGAAGAAATTGTTTCTGAAAACAACCTACGGCTCGATGGTAGGGTAAGGAGAGACAGCATAAAAGATGGTGAGGGCGAAATTGTTCTCAGGAATGTAAGCGAAGCGAAATGGTCTAAGGATAAGGCAAGCGTTGGCGATAAGATAAAGTTGACTGCAAAAGTTACTGGATTTGATGACGGCACTACAGGATTTATTCAAATATTTAAGAAAGATTTTAAATCTGCTGACTCAGTGGTATATACTGTTCCGGTTAAATGCGAATCAAATAAAGTCGAAGCAGAATGGATTTTTGAATATCCCGTTGATACTGATACTCAGTTAGTCAGCGAAACAATTCCTAATCATTATTCCTATCCCGTTTATTATTTTATAGTTACTTTCGGAAGAAGTAATTCGCGCTCCGGTATTCTTGAATATAAGGATTACGTGGAAATAGAATTAAAAGATGAAGAAGGAAATGCTCTTCCGGATGAAGAATATTTAATTTACCTCTCAACCGGTGAAGTAAGAAAAGGAAAGGTTGATAAAAAAGGATATGCAAAAGAAGAAAAAATTCCACCCGGTTTTTTCGAAGTTAAATTTCCCAATCGATAACTAACCTATTTAAAATGCCAGATAAGAAAAACAGAGAAACATGGCTTTCCAAAAGAGCGAGAGCTATGCTGAGGACAGGAGAAAAAAATCAGCTTGTTGTTCCTGTTCCGGAGTATAAAATATTTTTTCTCAGGGGAAACTCTTTCACGGGAGCAGATGGTGAAAAGGTAAAGCCTACAGAAACCAATGTGATTTCTCCTATCGACAAAAAAACTATCGGCTTCCTATTTAAACACAAACTTTCACCCGAATCTGCTAATCAGCTTTTAATTAAAGTTGATACTACAGTTGTAAAAAAACCGGAGCTAAAAATAAAATCAGCGTCCGGCGATGCGGTTCTGTTGTTAATCAAAGGTGAAGATGGCAATTGGTATACCGAAAAAAAAGTTGTTCTCATTTACGGAAAAGAAAGTGATTTACAGGGAGCAAAATTCGATGGGATTGAATTAGTTGATGTAACTAAATCAGGTGATATCGGTTATGCTGATACTGTTGAGGTTACCTGTGAAACCGAAACAAGAAAAATAGGAATGATAGATTTCTTAATTGAAAATGATGAAAATAAATATACCACTGCCCGTTATGGTATTTTTAAAACAAGAACACCGAACTTTAAATTACTCTGCAATCAAATAGGACCAAACAGAATAAAAATTGTCCTGGATGATGGTGACGATGAAACGATTGATGAATTAAACCTTACAATTCTTGTCGATCCGGCAAGTAGTATAGTTGACAAGAAGGATTTTCAGCTAGCTATTCCGCATGATTCGAAAAGGATAGAAGGAAGATGGCAGCGCGAGGAAAAACGAACAAGGATATACAATGAACCCCCTGAAGATGGCGACCTGGCTATGTTTATTTATGGTGAAAACCGTATCAGGATTTATTCTGGTGATGAGCTTCTGTACCAGGCTCACTTTCTGTTGTTTCTTGATGATGGTGAAACTGTAGCCGGCCTTGTTAAAGATGAAATCAAAGTTGATTACAATGATTCAACAATTACCGTAGCAAAAGATCATCTGTCACTAAACTTCAAAGATTCGGTTAAAAATTCTGAAATCTCAAGTTATTTATATTCACTATATCTTAGACCCCAGGGATACACTGGAGAATTTAAAATTGTACAAATTTCCCCTCACGACAGTTTAACTTCTGACAAACTTGTGGACTTGCTTGAAAAAATAAAATCTTTTAAGGATGATATTTTAGAAGATGTCAACTTTAATGTGCTGGTTAAAGCTGCAACTGATATTACTCTTGAAAGATATCCTGATGCATTTATTAAAACAACGCCTCCTGAAGAATTTGATTCTTCACTTGGTTGGTTTGATCACGCTTTTCCCGACTATTTTCATCATTTTTTTATGCATACTTTTCCTGCACACAGATTGATTGACAAAATTCTTTATCAGGATGTTGATCCACCTGTGCTAAGCTTATCTGGTGCACATTTTGAAACGAACAAAACTTTTATTCTGCCTACTGCCAAAGATGAACTTCATGAGCTAAATAAATTAATTGATGATCATACCAGCAGAAAACTTGCTGTATTCGGACATACAGATAAAGTAGGAACTCAGGCTTATAACAATGAATTATCTTTACTTCGAGGAAAATCTGCTTACAATTTATTAATAAAAGATGCCGCCCCCTGGAATGAAAAATTTTACAAAAATAATCTGCAAAATGAATTACCCTGGGGATCGCGTGAAATCCAGCATATGCTTTCTGCTTTAGGCTACTATAACCATACTGTGGATGGAATTATCGGACAGAACACAAGAAACGCTTCTTCAAGCTTTAGAACCGACAATAATTTAGGCGCAGGACATGGTTTTGATAATTATAATAAACTTGAATCGATTACCCGTCAGGCATTAATTGCAGCATACATGGATAATCTTTTCGGAGCTCAGTTAAATGATAATAATTTTTTTCAGGATGCTGCTAACTCCCCTGCAATCTTTGGGTGTGGAGAAGATTATCCGTTAGTACAGACAAACCAGGCAAATGCACAAAACAGGAGAGTGGTTTTTGTATTAAGAAAAAATGCTATCGATCCTATCGATCTTACGCAGAGAGGTCAGACTGTGCCATTTAATGATTGGTTAAGCCAGGAAGCTTCTGATGGTGAAGCTAAAGAACCTCCCTTCTTAGTCGGCTGTTATGATACCGGAATAGGAATGGGAGCCGGAGATGATTACAGTGGTGATAAACTTGATACAGATAATAGAATTTCAATCAGGGGAAGAAGATTAAAAAAACCCAGTCATGTTGATGCATCTGCTGCTCAATCCGTTGTAATGTATGCTGACGGCAATATAAGTCAAATCTCAGATATCGGAGCATCACATGGAACAGGTGTAATGACTTCTATGGCTTCAGATGGAATTGGTAATACGATTGGCGGGGCACCGAGAGATGCTGAACAAACTGTACTTGGAACCGGAAAGGATGTTTACCTGAGACCTATAAAAAAAGCAGGTGATTTTGATTCCAGCTTAAGAACTTATGAATTGCTTGCTGCCGATTCTGATATTAAAATAGTAAGTACTTCTTTTTTGTTTACTAACATGTTTGATTTATCTGAAGCAGAGAGAAGATCAATAGAAATAAGAATCAGGAATATGATAAACAGCGGTAAAATATTTTTTGTGGCTGCCGCAAATGTAAATCAGGTCGACTTTCCACAGCAACGAGATGTAGCCAGAACCGAAGGTGGTTATTTTGCTCCCGATCGTGCACAGCCGAGAAGCAATCTTACCGGGGACAAGAGCTTCCGGCAGAAAATTGCAACCGTCGGTGCAACAAAATATATTGTGACTGACGGCGATCCTGAAATTCCTACAGATTTTTCATACCTTGGTTCAGAGTTATCTCTTGCCGCACCGGGAAATGAAATTAGAGTTTTTTATTCTGATGGGGGTACGCTGGTAGATGGGGTACATATACGAAATATAGATGGGACTTCCTTTGCAACACCAATGACAGCAGGTGTTGCCGCTGAAATGATGCTTGTTAATCCTGATCTTCAAAAGCCTGAAAACATGGTGAAGGTTATTGAAATGCTTGAGGCTTCAGCAGAACAACTCCCTTCTCTAGCAGATGCACCTGCTGCAGATCAGGGTGTTTTTCTTCCGGGGCAACCGAATGCTGATCCTCAATTAGTTCCTTCCGATCTTGCTGAATTTAGAAGAATACATTTCTGGAAAGCAATTCTATGTGCATTAAATGAAGGCATTCCGTCTGAAGCACAGTATAAAGGAAATCCTGCTGTAAATCATTTTACTTCATTATCTACCAAAACAAGTGCTGATACTAAATGGTATGGTTTTGAAATAAGAATTCCTTTATTTAATGCTTCAGTCTGGCTTCAGAAAAATGATGGGAAGTGGGTTAGATTAGAAGATTTAGGAGCAGCATTACCCGATAATAAGCATACGGGATCGGCCTGGAGAGCAATTCAACCACTTAGGGTGCCAGCAACTCACGCTATTCCTGGTTACAGGGGATTTATTTTACCGGCAGCTCAGCCAAGCAATGCTACTTTATTTATGTGTCAGTTCAGTATTAAAAAAGATGAACTGACAAATTACTCTAAGTTGGCATTATTCGAGGCGGATGTAGATCCCGGTTTTCAAACAAATCCGCCGGCATCTCAAATTAATGTTGTATCAATAGACAATATGCGTGACCCCGGAAGTATAACTGCAGCTCAGCGTAATGGAGATATTTCACTTGATCAGATTGCATCCCATGTTGAAGAGTTTAATTATTTTGTTTTTCATATTACCGTTAAACCGGCACAGCTTAAAGAATTTAAATTTGTCAATCCAACAGGAGCTAATGCCGGAGAAGAAATCGAAGTGATTATTTATGCGATGGATACTCTTGATAATATTAAACTGGACTTTAACGGAAATGTGGATTTAACTCATAATGGATTTGCAGGAGCAGTTATCCCGGCTTTTAAAGGTGGAGGAAATACAAATAAAGGTGTTTTTATTAATAATAATCCTGCAGCCGGACCTACAAATATTGCTTTAGTTAATGGGAAAGCAACTCTGAAAGTGACCAACTATAATAATAAGACATTTCATTTGAATGCTGACGATCATAATGGACATACAGGGCAAAGCAGTGATATTCAGGTTTCATTACCGGGACCCGTTCAATCATTAAAAATTGATCTAAGCTTCTTTAATAATGCAGACGATCCGTTAAAAAGAAATCCCTGGGTTGAAGAGCAGCTGAAAGTTACGGTTAAAGTTTTGGATACAACCGGCAAAGTAAAAACAAATTACGCGGGCAAAGTTAAACTTACTGTAATCGAAGGAGAGACGGGTTGGGACGGACCTCCAAAGGGTGGAGTTCATGTTGCTAACGGAATACATGATCCTTTTAATTCGAATTTATTTATACATCAGTTTGTAGTAGCAGACAATGGAAAATTTGAATTTCCCGTATTTGTTTATACTTCAGGAAATACAAAATTCGGAGCCCAGGTTGTTGATACATCAATTAAAACTGAATCGCAAAGAATTAACGTCGTTACAACAGGTGAAGATAACCTGAAGCTCGATTATCCTCAAAATATTACAACAGGAAATACATTCAATCTGGCTGTTTCGGTCAGAGATAAATATAATAATGTAATTACTACTTTTACTGATAAAATAACTTTAAGCTTAACGACAGGTACTGCCGGTGCTGAACCGGGTGGTGTTAAAAGAGGTGTATTCTTTAAAAGCACGACAGGTGAAGGTACTGATGAACATATTTACAGATACCAGGATAAAGGTGTATGGAACTTTCCGGTTACTGCTTATACCCCAGAGACAATAAAAATTCGTGCTTCTTCTCCATTAATAAATGTAGAGACAAATAATATCACCGTAAATGGACCGGGAGCTTTAAGTAAGTTCAAATTTGATGTAAATAAAAATCAAACCAAAGGTGTAAGGTATAAAGTTGTAGTTAGTGCTCTCGATGCAAATGATTCTGTAATTAATAATTCTGCAGATCAGATTAATCTTTTTCTTGTTCAAGGCACTCCCGGTGATGGATCAGGTTCCAAAGGAACAGATATTCACAACACTCCCCATAGATTAGCCCCCGCTGATAGAGGAAGTTTTGCTTTTGAAGTAACTTCTTTTACTCCTGAAGAAATAAAATTCAGGGCTTTTCGTGGTGATATCAGAACAGAGTCTGAAATTATTAATATCGGAGGCTACAGACCGGTTTATGATTTTCAATGGGTTGTACAATCTAATATGACAACGGGAAATACTATCAATGCAACGGTGAGAGCAATTGATATTAATAATCAAATTATTACTGACTTTGATAAAAAGATAAAAATTGCATTGGTTACCGGAATGGGAACACCCTACAGTAGTGTTTTAGGATTTAGAAAAAAAGGAGTTAAAATCGGAGGTGCTGATCATACATTTGATGATGATGATGAGGGGCAATATACTTTCAGCGTTACTGCATACACCGTCGAAACATTCAGGCTTAAAGTTACATACGGCACCTTAACGAGATATTCACCTCCCATTACAGTTACTTAATTAAGAGAAAATAAATGTCATACTTCTTAAAAAAGTTTCTCTTAATTATAGTTCTATTATCTCTTAGTAATTTTGATTGCCAAGAGTCAAAAGAAAACGGAGGAAATATGTTATTTAAAAATGAGACCAAATATTTACAGGTTGGAAAAGGTGATAGTGAGTGGAAACCCTCCGGTCAAATGTTTGGTCCGCAGTTATTAATCTTCCGATCTCAGGAATTATGGAAAGAGAAAAAGGAATTATTTTCTTTAAATCCAAGGACTATAAATTCAGATGCTAAAGAAAAACTGGATAACATAGATTTTAAAAAAGAGTCAATATTAATTTTCACTTTTGGATTAGTCGGCTCTACCGGGTATTCACTTGATGTAAAAAAAATTTCCGTTAAAGATACTTTAAATTGTATGTTAACCTCAAAAAGACCTGCTCCAAACGAAACGACAGGTGCGGTTATGCAGCATCCGTTTGTTATGGTTATAGTTGAAATCGATTCTATTCCTAATGAATATAAAATATATATTGATGATAAACTGACAGATTTTGAAGTTCACCGGTTTGAATAATTTCCTCTCTTAATTTATGTCTGAGCACAAAGGTAATACTGATAAAGTAAATAAGGTTAATTTGACATCTGCAGTGGAACAGGTTGTTTGGTCCTTAGGAGCTGCTGCTGTGGGCGGTAAGGCGGGAATTGAAGTCTATACTCAATTTGTCGGAAATAATTCAGAGATGAGTATTAAAATTTCTGATAAATCCGGAAAGACCTTTGATACTATAAAAAAGAAGATGTTCGGGAATAAATTCTGGACAGAGATAGCTGTTCCTGAAAAAGCAAAAGATGAGCTGTATGCTGAAGTAAAATTTTCCAAACTCGGTATTGAAAAAAAATCTAATAGTTTAAGATTACTACCCCCAATAGAACTTAAAAATTTAAAGTGGGATAAAAAGGAAGCCAAACGTGGTGATATATTAAAGATTACTGCAGAAGTAAAAAGAATTGCGGACGGAAATGAAGCAGAAGTACAAATATGGGAATATGATGCAGATGAAGCTCATGAAATGATTACAAAATTTCCGGTCATTATTAAAAATCAGAAAATTGAAACCGAATGGGAATTTCAATATCGTGATGATACCGAAAACATCCCAACCGAAGATGAAGCAGAGAATGGATATAAAAACCCCGAATATTTTTTTAGAATTTCTTTAGCAGGAGTTTCAAAAGATTCAGAGTTGCTGAAATTTAAAGACTACGTTGAGTTAAAAATACTTGATGAAAATAATAACCCTATTGCGAATGAGGATGTTACTCTAATTACTCCTGATTCCAAAAAACAAAATTTAAAAACCGATTCAGATGGTGTGCTTAAGGTTGAAGATATTCCACCGGGAAAGTTAAAGATTGAATTTCCAAAGTATACAAAGAAAAAATAAATTACTATGGCAGATATTAAAGCGTCAACATTATCTCTGCGAAAAGGATTGTCATTCGGATCGGGCAACTTTTATAAACTGAATCTGAACAGGACGAATGTTTATGTGCTTGAGATAGAGGACATTTTCTTCAAGTTAGACAGCGCAGTTATGATGCCTGATTCTGCTGAAGACGATACCCAGACTGATAAAGAAAACAGAATAACAGGAATAGCAGTGCTAAAAACCGTTTTCCTCAGGCTCCTTGAACATCCCGAACAAAAAATGATGATTGCCGGACATACCGATACAAGCGGAAGAGAATCATATAATTTTGAATTGTCTGAATTACGAGCAGAATCCGTTACATGTTTACTGGAAAACAACAAGGATAGATGGGTTGAAATTTCAAAAGGAAAACATCGGGCAGAGGATATCCAGCAAATATTAACATGGATTGCAGCAGACAGAGGCTGGGATTGTGATCCACAGGGAATTGATGGAGTAATCGGTTCTAAAACCAAAAAAGCAACACTTAATTTCCAGACGAAATATAATGACGAATTTAAAGCTGATATTAAAAAAGATGGTATAGTAGGGACTGAAACCTGGGGTGCTTTTTTTGATATCTACCAGGATAAACTTAGTGAGATGCTGGATGCTGATGATGCTGACATGGCTTCTTACAGGCTTGAATTGAAATGGCAGTTTATCGATCATAAATATGTTGGCTGTGGAGAGAACTGGCCAATTGAAGAAGCTGAAAAAGATAATTACAGGAGTCAAAGAAACCGGAGGATTGAAATTTTATTTTTTGATCCTGATGAAGTTTTTTCTCTCGATTGCCATAGCACAGAAGAATGTGAAAAAGATTTATGTCCGCTTTATCCACCGGTAAGCGGCAGCAGAATATATCTTCCTGTTCATCCATACGCAAAGCCGCAGTCCTCACCGGTTCTGTTTACAATTGAACAGCCTAATGCAACAAATTATGTAAGGATGCATTCATTGTATGCGTATCTTGTTTATTTTGAAAAAAATAATACAAACATCAGAAGCCTTATCTGTTATAAAATTGTTGATGGAAAGTTATGTACTGTAAGTGGCTCACAGCCGGTTTTAATTGATTGCCATTGTGAAGGATGGTTTTATTTCAGTCATCGTGATGATTTGTTAAACCTGAGTCATAGCACCTATTTTAAAAAAGATAGATCGGGATTGCCTTTAATAGGACCGATAGATATCCCTTGTGGATCGGACGCAAAGATAGAATTTAATATTTGGAACCAGAATGATTGGATAGTAATCCATGGTGTTCGAGTTGATGGAGAAAGACCGGCAAAAGTGTTGATGGCAGAATGGCGTGAGGATTATACAATCGGGCGTCATGCCACACTAACAAATGGACAGCCCGGGTTTGTTGATTATGGAGATAGCAGAGAGAAGGAAACACAGGAAATGTGGAAAGGAATCAATTCTCCAATAGAATTAATTCACCTGGGTAATCCGGGAACCAATCCTATGTGGGCAGGAACACTGAGTGGACTCCCATCCCAAAAAGCAAAAATTATTTTAGTTGCTGATGTTAATGGAATTCAACCTTTAAATGTTGGTTCATTTAACGAGGTTGCACCCACAGGAAGTAACATTGAACTTCAGGGACATCACATATATAATGGAAATTTAGCAGATAAACTGCTAAGCATAGCAAGTTCCGGTCAATCAAATAGTAATGTGGATAATCTTCCCTCACCTCCTTCAAGGTGTTTAGTCCCTGGAGATATGTGCTGGCAGGATCAGGGACAAACTAATAATTGTGGTCCATATAGTTTTTCAACTGCAATGAATTACTGGTTCCCTTACACAAATAATCCTGCAGAAAAAAACGGGGCTTTGTATGCAAGAGCAGGAAATGTAGATGATACAGTAGGCGGAGCCCGTACACCAAGGGATATTGTTAACGCCGCTGAAAAGTTCAAAATGTTTGGAAGAGACAACGATGCTGAAAAAATTGATAAAAGCAGAGCTTTAAAACTTCTAAAGCTATGGCTTTTAGCAGGCATCCCTGTTTTAATTCTTGTCAAGGAAGAATATACTATTTCAAGCTATCACTGGAAAACTGTGGTGGGATATGATGGAGATAGATTCTTTATGAATAATTCGGGAGCTGATAATGAAATAGTTATCTCCCAAAGAACTCCTGGGGTCAACTATGAAAAAGCGCCTGTTGGCAACGATGTGGATTCTGAGTCTGCTTTTTATAAAAAATGGAAGGCAGCCGGCGGTGATATTGTAGATGTTTTTACATCTGTCGATGAGTGTACTTTCATTCCTATTTATCCAAAAGATCCAATGTTCAGAGGTACTGCTGCAAGATGAATCAAAAGTATATTCTTTTTTTATTTGTACTTTTATTAACAGGTTTACTATTAGCCCGTTGTACTGAAAAACAATTAGTTCAGGCTAAAATAGTAGATGAGAATAATCAACCAATTGAAGGTGCATTGTTATATTTTGAAACTTATAATAATAACGGCACATATGATTTTGGATTTGCAGAAACTGATAAGAATGGTGAAACTCCCGGAAATGGTTCCGGGACATTATATACTGAATGGGATTCTTACTCTCATATTTCGTTAACAGCTTTCGCGAAAGGAAAAAAACCTGTTGTCCTTTATGATCAGCTTGGCAACATTACACCAACGGGAATGATTATTGCTCTCCAAAACTTAGCTGATGCAAAATTAAAATGGGAGCCAAGAATTGCTAAATTAGCTTTTCCATTTGAAGATAATAAGATATTATTTAAGAAAGCATCCAGTCCTGAAGCAAAACCTTTAAGGGAAGCATTCCACAACGCATATCTGCCCTTAATTGATGGCGATGTAACAGCATTCAACTATGAAACCGAAAAAATTAAAGCACTAAAAAAACTCGAAGAAGAAAGTTTAAAGTAATTATTTCGAGATTTAATAAATGAAAATACCAGACTACTATCGTCAATTTCAGAATCAACCCGGAGAAGAGAAATCCGATAAGCTTCCTGAGGTTGATCAGGCGACACCTCCCCAACAGAAACAACAAACTCAGCAACCCGCGCAATCACCTGCTGAAAAGGATAAGACTATTGTCTTCCAGGGAAATGGTTTTATTCTTAATCAGCTCGAAGACTGGGAGGATAAGACTATTTATACAATCACCGGACCGGTGATTGATGGAATTCAGCATAATGTAATTATTAATGTAGACCGCGAGAATGCTTTCGATAATGTTATCGATTATGCCGAGTGGCAAATTAAAACTATTGAGGAAGAGCTTAAAGGGAGTACATTGTTAAAAAGAGGCGAGACAAAATTAACAAATGGAACTGATGCTTACGAAGCTATTTTCAGCTGGTACCCGTTAGATGATTTCAGAATTTATCAACACCAGGTATATGTACTAATAAATAATGTTGCGTACAAGATGACAGCATCCTTTACAAAAAAAACCAGGCAGACAATAGGACCAGCGATTGTGAGGATGATGTTAAGCTTCAACCTTGATAATAATTCAAAATAGAAGTTCACTATTAAATAAAAATTAATATTAAAAGTGATTACAAAAAACTTTGAAAATACAATTATGAAAAATTATTTGGGATTATTAATACTACTATTGTTTTTCATGTTTTACGGGTGCTCTTCATATTATGAAATGGGAAAAATGGCTTTAGACAAGGAAAACTTTGATGAAGCATCCGGATACTACAATATGGAAATTTCAGAAAAACCTAATGATAATAGAGCCTATAGAGATCTGGGAATTATCGGGCTGAAAAAAGATAATTACCAGGAAGCCGAAAAAAATCTTAAAATGGCTTTTTATCTTGATAAAAACGACGGTGAAACTCTCTTCTATCTTGGGATGCTTTATGAAAAAATGAACAATTATGACAAAGCAATTTCGTTTTATAAAAGATATACCAGCCTCGGTTTTTTTGATGATGAAATTATTCAGAAGATTAAAGGCAGAATAGAATTAATTACCCGGAAGAAAATGCAAGATGATATCAAATCAATTTTACAAAATGAAAATTCCATAGCTAATGATACCATTCCGGATAATACTTTAGGAGTATTATATTTTCAGAATCTTGGCGAGGATAAGCAGCTTAACCCTCTGCAAAAAGGATTGGCTGAAATGCTGATTACTGATTTATCCCAGGTAAAATCGTTAAAGATTGTTGAGAGGTTAAAACTTCAATTGCTTATAAATGAAATGAAAATGGATTCGTCATCATTATTTGATAAGCAAAACGCTCCCCGGTTTGGAAAATTATTAGCAGTTAAAAATTTAGTTAAGGGTTCTTTCTTTGATGTTAATAGTAAAAAGCTGAGTATAGATGCATCTGTAATAAATGTGCCTAACGGCAGTTTCAAACAGTCAAAAGAAGTTACCGGCGATTTATCCGATTATTTCAAAATGCAGAAAGATTTAGTGTATAATATTCTTGATGAAATCGGTGTGGTTCCTACTGCTGAAGAAAAAGAAAAGATAGATGCTATACCAACTGAATCATTTATTGCGTTTTTGAAATACTGCCGCGGACTGGAACTTGAAGACCAGGAAAATTACTATGGGGCAGCAGATCAATTCAGAGATGCTGCTGAGATCGATCCTTCATTTAATCTTGCAAAGAATAAATACAATGAGGTTCAGGATATGATTAATGCTGCCGATATTGAAAATGTTGAAAAAGATATAACTGCTCCTGATTTAAAAATCGGGAGATTGCAGGAAAGCAATTCGAATCTTACAGGAGAAGTTTATAATGGTCGCGATGATCATAATACTTTTACCTCAGGTGGAAGCAGAGGGAAAGTCACTGTTAAAGTTATCCGATAGGAAAAACAATGAGAAAAATTTATTTAATTCTTTTAATATTATTTGTTTCCTTTTCTACCCGGGTTTTTTCACAAATCACCCCGTCTTTTTTAATTGAAAATACAGATGTGGTGAGTGGTTTTAATTATCAGAGCTGGAATATAGAAAATGACCTTCCGGTAAGAGAATTTGTTGTACCATTATCTTTGGTTACACAGGTAAACAGAGATTTTACATTGTCAATTTCAACAAATTCAGCTTACGCAAGTCTGGGTTCAAATGATAATATTTTTGGATTTACTGACACCAGGATAACCGGAACTTATCTAACAATCGGGAACAAATTATTGTTATCCGGAGGTGTTTCAGTTCCTACTGGCAAAACAAGTTTGGAGCAAAATCAGATTGGGATAGCTTCTGCAATTGCACAATATCCTTTAAATTTCAGAATCCCAAGTTATGGTCAGGGGTTAACCTTAAACGGCAGCGTCTCTTACGCAGTTGAAATGAAGAATTTTATTTTGAGCGCGGGTTTAGGTGGCGTTTATAGAAATGGATTCAAGCCGTTGACAAATTCTGATTCTCTGTACAAACCAGGAAATGAATTTTCTGTAAGCGCCGGGACAGAACTAAGACCGGGAGGAAGGGACGGAACAAGGTTAGATATAGACGCAAGCTACACATTTTACGGGGCTGATACTTACGGCGGTTCAGAAGTGCTTAAATCAGGAAAGAAGCTTATAGTGAATGTCAGATCTTTTTCACAAATCAATAATTTCGGTCTTCTCCTTTTTCTCAGGGAAAGGACCAAAGGCAAAAATGAATTTGGTTCCGGTGTCCTTCAATTGGAAGATAAAAACAGTAACGGAAATCAGCTTGATGCCGGAGGCAGTGGCACTATTGCAGTCAGCCGGAGTGTATCAATTAAGACTCTGGCTGAATTTAGCTACTATTCAAAAAATGAATACCAGGAAAACGGGGCTTTGATTACAGGCGCAGGAGTTGGATTAGATTTTATTTTTTCAAGAAGTTTTCTTTTTAACATACAGTACAAATATTCTTTCGGATCACTAAAAAACAAAAATATATCGACTCAAATAACTGGAAATGATATAAGCGGAAGTTTAAGATTTAATCTTTAGCATATGGATTTCAAAATGAAATATAAGTTACTTGCATTAATTATTCTTTCCCTATGTCTCATCACAGAATCCTGTGAATACCCTGTAGAACCGGGGTCATCAACCTCTGTTTCTTTTCAAATAAACATTAAAAAAAGCATCAATAAAAACGAGAGCATCAATTCTTCTTCCGGTATTACTGCTCCTTCGGAATTAAAAATTATCTGTATTGATGCGACAAACTTTCCTGATTCAACAGAATTAAGCAATACATTGAATGAATCTATGTACAGAACTATATTGCGTTATCCTTCTTTAGATACCGTTCAGAATTTTTATGATTTCCTTAATCAATTTCTTGAAAAGAAATTTTATGGGGATTTTTCAAAAGAGTTAGAGATAAATTTTGATTTAACTGCCGATACTTCAAAAGAGGTCTATGTTAATTCCGGATTAAATTTATTTCTGTTTTTTTCCGTTGAAAATAATGTTGCGATATATTCAGGAAGCATCCAGAAGACAATTGTTAAAAACAAGGATAACGTGATTGAATATAATCTTAAAGACACAATAAAAACATTGGAAGGAAATGTCAGGGATGCGACAAATAATAAACCAATTTCAGGGGCAACAATAAAATTATTCCAGGGTTCACAAATGATTGGGAATAGCATAAGTGATGAGTTCGGCAAGTATTCATTTTATGGAACTGCTGATGGTATTTACACTATTGAAACAACAAAAACAGGATACATCGATTATTCTGATTCTATCAATATTAATGCGGGAAATAGATTTAGAAATATTATACTTTCCCCGGAATCTGAAATCATTGATTACAGAATCGTTCTTGAATGGGGACAGACACCATTAGATCTGGATTCTCATTTGAAAAAAGCCAATAACAATATTTCCTTTAATAATATTGGCAACAAAATGACTGCACCTTTTGCTTTCCTGGATATTGACGACGTAAACGGTTTTGGTCCTGAAACAATTACGATATATAAATTGAATAATGATTCTTGTAAATTTTATGTACAAAATTTTTCAATGATTCCGGATATTAAAAATTCGAATGCCGTTATAACTTTGTACTCCGGCTCCGGATTCTTAAGGAGATACAAATTGCCGGATTCGGGGACCGGTTTGTACTGGTATGTTTTCGATATTACACCTGAAGGTAATATTGTTGATAAAAATTTTATTACATCTGATGAACCGTAAAAAACTGCGCTTAGAAATGAAATTAATTATTTTGCTTTTTATAATTATTATAAGTAATCCTGTTTATTCCCAGGATAAAAAAATTACTCTGGCTATACTTGATTTTGAAAATAATTGCTTGCAGGACAGGGAAAAATTTGATCCGTTGACAAGCGGGATTCCATCAATGCTCGTGTCTAAAATGTCTGCCATCCCAACAATAAAATTCGTAGAAAGAGAAAGGTTGAATGATGTTCTTAAGGAATTAAGCCTGAATCAAAATGATGAGATTGATCCTTCCACAGCGCAAAAATTAGGCAAGCTGCTTGGTGCCCAGACATTAATTTTGGGCAGTTTTATGACGCTTGACGATAAAATGCGTGTGGATTTAAGAATAGTTGAAACTGAAACAGGACTCACTTTAAGAGCAGACGAAGCGACAGGTGATTCAGATAATCTTTTTGATATTATAGCTGAATTATCTGAAAAAATAAGCGATGGTCTTAATATTAAAATCTCTGGAGAAAAATAGGTTAAAATTTTAGGGCGAAGTTTTCTGGTTACCTATATTTGATTTCGTTATATGAACGATACAAAATTATCCGATATTATTAGTTCCGGGACAAAGGTTGTAAAAGTTAAAATTGAAAGAGGAAATTCATCCCAAAAGGAATTTTACTTTGATAAAACTTTTACAATCGGAAGATCCGAAGAATGCTCTATACAGATTGACGAAGGAGTTGTCAGCCGCGTCCATATTGAAGTAATTTTTGACGGGCAAAAATGGTGGATTTCAGATAAACACAGCAGTAACGGCACTTTCCTTAACGGCAAAAAAATTGATAATGTTGAATTAAAGACTACAACTACACTTGAGCTCGGAAACAATGGCCCGATCCTGTTGTTTTCATTTGAAGAGAAACCGGAAGTTGTCGAGGCTAAAATCGAACCAGCCGGCGACCAGTCCGTAACGAGTTATATTCAGCATTACTTCGATGAATCGAAAGGTGATGATCAGATTGGGGAACACACACGCCTTATGCGTGAAGCATTTAAGGTTGTAAAGAAAAAACATACTTCAAAATATATTAAGGTTATTGTTGTAGTTGGAATTATTGCGGTTATAGCTGCGGCTTATTCAATCTATCAGAATATTAAAGAGAATAAGCAAAAGGCACTCGCAGAGAATATTTTCTATAACATGAAATCACTTGAACTGGAGATAGAACAATTAAAGCAGGAACTTGCTTCCTCAGGTGATCCCAAAATAATTAAGGCGCTGCAGAAGTTTGATCAACGCAGGAATGAACTCCAGAAGAATTACGATAACCTCGTGGATCAGCTTGGCACCTATAATCTTGATGAAAAAGATAAGCTGATAATAAAAACCGCCCGCGTTTTTGGAGAATGTGAATTAACCATGCCAAGAGATTTTATCAATGAAGTGAAAAGTTATATTCAAAAATGGAGATCAAGCGACAGGCTGGAGAAAGCTTTGGACCGGGCAAAACAAAACGGCTATGCTCAGGTAGTTGTAAATTATCTTGTCCGGCAGAATCTTCCTCCACAGTTTTTTTATCTTGCTTTACAGGAAAGCGATTTTAGAGAACAGATTGTCGGACCTAAGACAAGATATGGATTTGCCAAAGGAATATGGCAGTTTATTCCGGCTACCGCACAAAAATATGGTCTTAAAATTGGTCCTCTTGCAAATGAAGACGTATATGATCCTGGTGATGACAGGTATAATTTTCCAAAGGCTACAAGTGCTGCATCAAGATATATAAAAGATATTTATAATACAGATGCACAGGCTTCAGGCTTGCTTGTAATGGCTTCATACAATTGGGGCGAGTATAACATTATTGATCTTATCAGGAAAATACCTGCTAACCCAAAGGATAGAAACTTCTGGAACCTTCTTTCGAGTTATAGGGATAAAATTCCTGACCAGACTTATAATTATGTCTTTTATATTTTTTCAGCAGCAGTTATTGGAGAAAATCCAAAATTATTCGGTTTTGATTTTGCTAATCCATTGAAAAATGCTCTTCAAACTGTTAAAAATTAAATATTTATAATATTGCTTTAACTAGAAATCATTATGGCTTCAACTGTAAAAAAATTATCTTTAGTATTCGCGGCTAAATCTGATATTGGGCTTGTCAGAACAGAAAACCAAGACAGCTTTGGGAAATTTCCCGAAGATAATACCAACCTTTATAATGCAAAAGGACAATTATTTATTGTCGCCGATGGCATGGGTGGACATAAAGGAGGGAAAGAAGCAAGTACAATTGCTGTTAAGGTTGTAAGTACCGAGTACTTAAATTCTACTTTCGAAGAATCGGTTGCAATTAAAGAATCAATTGAAAAAGCAAATTATTCAATTTTCAACCAGGCAGGTGACTCTACGGAATTTGGAAGAATGGGAACCACCTGCTCTGTTCTTCTTCTTAAAAATGAAAAAGGAATTATCGGGCACGTCGGTGATTCAAGAATCTATAAGATTGAACAGAATAAGATAGAACAATTAACGAATGATCACACTAAAGTGCAGGAGATGCTGAGAGAAGGAATTCTGACACCTGAAGAAGCAAGGAATTACCCATCTAAATCTGTTCTGGCAAGAGCTCTTGGTGTTGATGAAAATGTTAGAGTCGATATTATTGATGATATTACTCTTAAAAAAGGACAAAGCTTTATATTATGTTCCGATGGACTGGCAAAAGTAAGTAAGGGTGAAATATTACCTATTGTTGCAAATAATACACCATCGGATGCGTGCAAGATTCTTGTGGATCTCGCTAATGACAGGGGCGGCAAAGATAATGTTACAGTCATCATAGTTAAAATAGATCCCGATTATTCTGTAAAAGTTGCTGAACCTGAACCCGTAAAAAAGGAAGTCAAACAAAAACCGAAAACAAAGACACGGACGAGAATAAAGGGAACAGGGAGAGGGTGGCTAAGTGTCGTAATTGTCTTGTTGATTGTTTTTCTTTTGTTACTATTTAAATATAAAGATTCTATTTTTACATCTTCTTCATCGGGTGATCAGGATAGTGTGTCAAAAATAGTTCCGCAAATAGACACCAAAATTAAAAAAGAAGAACCTCCGCCTCCTTCTTCAGATAAGCTTCTTGCTAAAGCTGATGAATTATTTAAGGAAGGAGATTATGATAACGCTTTAATCCTGTATAAAAAGATTCTTGAGGACGAACCCATGCACCAGGCTGCACTGAAAGGTGTAAATGAGGTTGCTTCAGCCTATTTATCAGGTGCAAATAAATTTATGGGGGAAAAGAATTTTGAGGAAGCATTAAAGTATTACAAGAAGGTTGAGGCAATTCAACCCGATAATGAAATTGTCAAAAATCGAATTAATCTTTGCGCAAGCCAGATAAGTTATAAAACACCGGGCATTGATTCTTCTGTTGTTGAAGAAAATCCTGTGGAAAAGGGAGGACAAATTACAACCACAAGATTTGACCTACCCGGATGGAGTTATCCAGGTATAAATAAAAATGAATTTACTATAAAGAGTTATGAATTAGATTTTACAAATACACTAACCAATAAATTTATAATTTATGATAAAGATCTTTTTAAAGTTACATTAGCTGTCAGCACAGTAACGGACAAACAGGATTCCTGGGCCGGTTTAATAATAGGTTACAATTCTCCTTCAGATTATTATATTTTTAAGCATCAGTTCGGGGGTGATTATATTTTACAGAGAATAACTGAAGATGATGTAAATAATTTACTTGTTATTAAAGCAGGTAACTCAGAGAAAGAGGGTAGAAATTTATTAAAAATCCAGTACTCTGATAACCTGATCAGCATTTATAATGAAAACGGATTACTTAGTTCATACAAGAGTGTCTGGGGCATTTTCGGTAAAGCAGGTTTATACGTTGATAAAAATGCATCTGTAAAATTTCAAAATGTTTTTCTTAGCGGTAAAACAAAATTAAATTAAGGAACCATGGACCAGTTAATCGGGAAAGAAGTAGATAATTATAAAATACTCGAAGTTATAGGAAGAGGCGGTATGGGAGTTGTCTTTAAGGCAATGGATATGAACCTCGAAAAAATTGTTGCCTTAAAGATGATCGATCCTTTTCTCGCACGCGATGAAAACTTTTTAAAGAGATTCAAAACAGAAGCCCGGGCACTCGCAAAGCTGGAAAATCAGAATATTGTCGGGGTACACGCATTAAGAGAAACCGAATATGGTCTCTTTATGGTTATGGAATATGTCCAGGCTAAAACTATTTCCGAATGGTTAAGAGAAAAAGGGAGATTCGGGGTTAATGAAACTATAGCTATCGGCACACAAATTATTAATGCAATCGGGCATGCACATAAAGTAGGAGTAATTCATCGCGATATAAAACCTAACAACATACTTCTTTGCGAAGACGGTACAATTAAGGTTATGGATTTTGGTTTAGCAAAAGTTGTAAAGGATGACGGTTCTCAGGCTACAGCAACTCATGCTGCCGCGGGTACGTTATATTATATGTCACCTGAGCAGGTAAAAGGATTAATGAATGTAGATAAAAGAAGTGACATTTATTCTATAGGTATGACCTTTTACGAAATGCTTGCAGGCAGAACACCGTTTGAAAAAGGTGAATCGGAATTTGTAATACAGAAACAAATTGTTGAAGGTAAAATACCTTCACCTGTAAAATATAACCCTTTGATTCCCAAAGATCTCACTAAGTTTATAATGAAGGCTATTGATAAAGATGCAGATAAAAGATTTCAGGATACAGACGAAATGCTTAAAGCATTTTCACCCGTAAAAACCGGGAATGAGGGGGAAGAAGAAAAAACCAGAATTATTTCAACATATGAGCAGAAGCGAACAGCAGAAGTTACCTCTACTCCGGATAGAAAAAAACTTTACATTGCCGGAGCAGCAATATTAATTTTAGCAGCAATAATTTCAGTCTATTTTTTAACAGGGAAAAAGTCCGTACCTCCGCAACCGCCTAAACCTGAAATAATCCCCGCAAAATTGGAAATTAAATCAGATCCGGTTGGAGCTGATGTATATATTAACGGAATATCTGAAGGTAAAACACCCGTCTCTAAAGATTCCTTAAAAATCGCTCGCTACGCTATTATGCTTAAGCTTGCCGGCTATAAAGACTGGCAGGATGCGGGTTATAATGTTGATTCCGGACTTAATGAAATCAACATAAAATTACAACGTATCATTGAATCAAGACCAGAAGAAGTAAAAAAAGCAACACTATTATTGAACTCGGTACCAGCAGCAAGTATTTACATTGATAATAATGAGGTACTTTCAAATTCGGCTGAGGTCATAAGAAATACAGTTACAGCGGGAAAACATACCATTAAATTTGTTCACCCCGAATTTGGCACCAAAACAATTACGGTTGATCTTAATAAAAGTCAGGACAAACAAATTACCTGTTACTTCCAACAACAAGTAAACATTCAATCCTTAAATAATGCCGGTGACCCATTCTGGGGCACAATTTATTTAAATGGGGTTAATACAAATAAAACAACTCCAGGCGACCTGTCCCTCGGACCGGGCTCTTATAAAATCGCTGTTAAAAAAACCGGCTACCAAACGGTTGAAAACGATTTGCAATTAAATATCTCTCCATCCTTTGAAAAAATGTCTCACTCACTTGTTTTTCATTTTAAATAAGAAACTGAATTTAAAAATAGTACGATTAAGGAGGATAATATTATGTTCTACAAAGAAGTTGATCTTCTGAAAAAATCACATTTTTTCATTTTGATCTCTGCCATAGTTTCTCTGCTTATAATGACCACGGCTTATTCACAGGAAAGCCCTAAAGATAAACTTGATCAGGCTGAGCAATATTATAAATCAGCACAATTCGATAATGCCATTGATATTTTGAACAATCTTGCTGCTGATACTTCCGTTGATATAGGAGTCAGGAAAGATGCTCTGCGTTTTCTTGGCAGGGCATATTCCGCAAAAGGATTATACGAAAAAGCTAAAGAATCAATTGCTGAATTACTCAAGCTCGAACCGCCGATGGTTGTATTTAACCCTGATTATGAACCGCCTGTATTTATGAAAATTTATTATGAAGCCCGGAAAGAATATTCCGGTTCTTTTGCTGTTGAACGCCCTGACCCAGGGATGAAAACAATGGCAATTATAGATTTCAAAAACAGGTCGGTTGATCACAAAGCCCAGTATGATCCGATGGAACAGGGTTTTGCCGACCTGATGATTAACAGGCTGAACAATTCAACCAATTTAAAAGTGGTTGAGAGAGAAAGAATAAATTGGATACTTAATGAAATAAAACTTCAGAACCAGTATGATATGGAAGGTGCAGTAAGATTAGGCAAGCAGCTTGGTGTACAGACCGTTTTACTTGGAAGCTTTATTATTGTCGGCGATCAGATCTGGCTTGGCGCACGACTTGTTAAAGTTGAAACAAGTGAAATACTTCTTACGGACGAGATAAAAGGTGATCTCGATGATTTTTTTGATCTCGTCGATAAGCTTGGACAAAAAATAGCTGATAAAATAAATGTTAAATTAAAGGAAGAAACCGCACAGCAAACCTCCGAAGCACCATCCCTGGATGCTATAATGGCATACTCTGTAGGACTAAGTTATCTTGAAAAAGAAGACTACAAAAATGCATATGACAAATTTGAAGAAGCATTAAAGATTAGTCCGAACTATGAAAAAGCAAAACTAAAAGCACAAAGTATTGCTCCGCTCCTTTAGTAAAAATATTTAAAGGATGAATTTTGAAATCGACAATTAAATTATTATCTGCGCTTTCCTTTCTATTAGTTGGCGTGCTTCTTAATTCCTGCTCATCGGGATCAATTATGGACAACCCTGAACTTTATAAAGAACAGGTTCAGGGCTGGATTGACAGAACATTAAAGGATCCACATGATTTTGAAGCATTGAAAAATCTCAGCGTCTATTATACGCAGGCTCATGAAAATGATAAAGCAAGATATTACCTTGGAGAAGCACTGGATGTAAAACCCGATGATCCTGTGATCTTATTCTATAAGGGATTAAATCTTGAGTTCTATAATGAGCCGGATAAAGCATTGGACTATTATGCAAGATACAAGGATGTACCCCAGGACTCTCCTTTCAGAGAAATGCTGGAAGGAAGATATCTGTGGATTAAAAGACAGCAAAATTATTCGGATGTAAAATCCCTTATCGCTAATGAAAAAGATCTCACTTTTAAAAATGTTTCCGACAGCACTATGGCAGTATTCCCGCTAATTTATCACGGGATAAATTCAAATTATGTTCCGTTGAGCAGGGGTTTCAGCGAAATGATAAGCATTGACCTGGCAAAACTGAAAGAAATTAAAGTGCTTGAGAGAGTGCGAATACAGGCTGTACTTGATGAACTAAAGTTATCACAATCAGCAGTTGTCGATCAGTCAACCGCACCCAGGGTTGGAAAAATTCTAAGAGCCGGAACTATTGTCTCCGGTGATTATGATGTGACCGATAACGGAGATTTTAAAATAGATCTTGGTTCATGGGAGGTTGAGACCAGTGTAAGAAAATCCTGGGTAAACAAAACAGGTTCTCTAAGTGATTTATTCACACTTCAAAAAGAAGTTGTTTTTGAATTTCTTAAAGCAAATGGTTTCGATCTTACACAGCAAGAAAAAGAGAAAATTGCTTATATCCCCACACAAAACCTGGATGCTTTTCTCGCATACTCGAAAGGACTTTTACAGGAAGATGCCGGTAACTTTCAGCAAGCCGACGGATTTTTCAAACAGGCTGTAGATCTCGATCCTCACTTTAATGATGCAAACAGTAAACTTCAATCTTCACAGAGCCTTGGTAAAAGCGGTGGTGATAAAGAAAACCTTGTAACAACATTAAGAAATACTCAACCGGTTGTACAAAATGAAATGATAAATCTTTCTGCAAGCAGAATGGAAAGCCTTGGAAATAATATTACTTCCAATTTTGTTCAGGGAGTTGACAACAGAAACCCGGCACAGGAATTTCAGGACACTAAGGAGGCAAATGCAAACCCTCTTCCACCACCTCCTTCACCTCCTTCACCTCCTTCACCTCTTACACCACCTCTTCCGCCACCTCCGCCTCCACCGTCGGGGAAGTAATTATTTATGTTAATCCTGACAGAAGGAAACAAAATATGAATCGAATTTTAGGACTTACTACTATACTTATTTTACTAACATCCGGTTTTGAATTTTCACAGGACATTTATTCAGAACAGCCGGCAGCAAGTATAAGTATACTACCTGATTATGAAAGCTGGACAATAAATGACAGCACCGGTTTTTCTGAATTCACAAGCATATTATCTGCCGGGTACAATCCTTTAGAAAATACCTCATTAGGTCTTGTTACCAGGTACGCTTCGGTGGGCGGTGATGTAAGCAGCTTAAGCGGCTTATCAGATATGCAAATAATTATTAGTCAAAGAATTCCGGATTACAATCTTATCCTCAACGGAGGAGTAAATATTCCAAGCGGAAAGACAAAACTTAATAGTGATGAGTTCATTACCTCAAGAATTATAAGCCAGGAATTATTTGGTTTGCGTACTTCAAACTTCGGGCAGGGGCTAAATGCATTCCTTGGCATAACCTGGCTTCATCCGATTTCAGATCAGGTTGTAATCGGAGGTGGAATTTCATACCAGGTTAAATCAGAATATCAACCAGCAGATACTTCTCAAAAATATTCCCCTTCAAATGAATTTTCTTTAACCGCAGGATTAGATATTAAATTAAGTGAAACCCAAACTGTTACAGGTGATCTGACGGGGATTTTTTATGGAAGCGATAAGGTTGATGGGAAGGCAATTTTTTCTTCGGGCAACAGGATAATCTTTAATTCGTTATACAGACAATTTTTCGGGTTTAATTATCTGTCGGTTTATCTTCTATACAGAAATGTAGCTCTTGATAAACTGGAAGGAATATACGCCGTTCCTGACAATGAAAAAACTACTCCAAACCAGTTCTACCTTGGAGTTTCTTTTAACCAGAGATTTAATCCCGGGTTCTCGATGGGCTATGGTATTTTTACCAGCATATATGAAAAAACAGCGGCTTATTTTTCGGGCTATAATTTATACGGCATAAATATTTCCCCGCAATTTACTGTCTCTCCTTCGGTTTCACTTCCAGTTTTCCTAAAATATGCTTTTGGAAGTGCAGATGGTAAAACTAATTTAACAAATTTTGAAATTAATGCGGGCATAAAAATTAATCTGTAAAAGGTTATTAAATTAAAGTGGTGATAAAATGAAAAAGAGATTTCAAAAAAATATTCTAAAATTTCTACTGTTGTCGTTCATAATTTCACTAACCGGATTCGGAATGGGTTCAGCACAAACACAACCTCCGGATTTCTTATGGGCTGAAAGCATAGGCGGAAACGGATATGACCAAGCTACTGATATTACAACAGATATAAATGGAGATATAATAACAGTAGGTTCATTTGAAGATACAGTAAACTTTGGAGGTATCACTTTGCATTCATTGGGAAGCAGTGATATATTTGTTGCTAAATATAATAATACCGGAACGGAAATATGGGCTTTACGCGAAGGAGGAATTGATTACGACCAGGCATTAAGCGTAACTACAGATAATCTTGGTAACATTATTGTTACAGGAATCTTTAGCGGCACTGTGTCATTTGAAACCGCAGTTCTGACTTCACAGGGTAATTATGATATTTTTACAGCTAAATATGATACGAACGGAGCAATGCTCTGGGTACATCAGGGCGGCGGCGAGGGATATGATTACGGTTATGAAGTAACTACCGATAATCTTAATAATGTAATCATCACCGGGACTTATGAACAGGTGGCAAATTTCGACAGCATCAGCGTTCAATCAGGAAATCCGTATGGAGATATTTATGTTGTCAAATATAATTCTCTGGGTGCAGTTCAATGGGTTCATAATGCTTATAATCAAACCGGTGGTCAGAGTTTCTATAATATATCTTACGGGGCAGCAACAGATTTAAATAATGATGTTTTTATCACCGGTTCTTTTAGCGGGTCAATTACGTTTGGTACATCCACCACCTTAGTAAGCAGTTTCGATGGGACAAACGCAGATATTTTCCTTGCCAAGTATGATTCCCAGGGAAATTTCATCTGGGTTGAACAGGCAGGCAGTGATTCAAGCGGTATTTATGCATATGGTAATGATATAAAAATTGATAAAGATAATAATATTTTATTTACGGGGCGTTTTCAAAAAGAAGTTAATTTTGGAATTCTTTCTCTCAGTGGGTTAGAAAATTCTGATATTTTTATTGCAAAGTATGATCAATCCGGAAATCCACTTTGGGCGGTTCAGGATCATGCCAGCATATTTTACAATGTCGGTAATGAAATCGATCTTGATGATGCAGGGAATATTTCTCTAATCGGTGAAGTATCACAGGATCAAACAGGGGGTGAACTTAATGATGTATACTTTGCTCGCTACCTGAATACAGGTGAAAAACTCTGGGGGCAGCGTGCGGGAATAATTAATTCTGCAAATGCAGGCGGCATAGCAAATGATTCTAAGGGAGATATTTACGGATGCGGATATTTTAACATCTCCGGGTTATTCGGAACCCACACTTTAAATGGTGTTAATGGTGAAGCTTTTATTGGTAAAATTCCTTCACCTAAATTTATTTTAAATCCCAACCCGCTTGACTTCGGCAGCCAGCCTATTCTGTCTTTCGATTCAACTTCATCGGTATTAAATAATATAAGTGGTGCTAACCTGCATATTATAACAGTTCTTCCGATACAAGATACCAGCGAAGCTTTCTTTTATATACCGGGAGATCTTTCCGGTAACTTTCTTGATACTGTTTCTGCACTTCAATACGGGAATCTTACATTCGGTTTTATTCCTCAATACTCAGGACTAAAAAATGCTTCTTTTGAAATAACCAGCGATGCATCTACTTCACCTGATACAATTTTTCTTTCAGGAACAGGTATACCATCAAGTCTTTTTATATCAGATAGTCTTCTTGATTTCGGATCCGTTGATGTGGGCATTTCCCTGTCATTATATCCGTATATAGCGAATCTGACGGCCAGCGATTTTTTCATTAATAACATTTTAATTACCGGCCCTGATGCTTCACAATTCTCATACAGTCCGATTGTTAGCGGAGATAGTCTTCATCCCGGAGGTTTTATAAATTTAACAGTAAATTTTTCGCCGGATACCGCAGGATTAAAAACAGCTTACCTTGTTATTAACAGTACATCCGGCAGCAGCCCGGATTCCATTCTTCTGACCGGAATCGGTTTATCATCGTTGATACAGGTCCAGGTACCGACTTCTCCAAGTATAGGACAACCGACACCATTGAATATAACAGCACCGGTATCAGCCGAATATATAACAAAAGAGATATTTTACCGCAGAACAGGCGATCTTACTTATCAGCAGGACAGTCTTACAACCATTGGAAACAGCTATACTTATAGTATACCAGCACAGTACTCCACAATTACCGGGATACAATTCTATCTATTTTTTAATGACGGGTTAAATATTACTACTTATCCTTCACTTAATCCGGATATTAACCCGGCCTCAATAGATGTTTCTGTACCACAGATGAATTATCCCGATACAATAAAAACAGGCCAGTACCAGATGTTCTCTGTTCCGCTTGCAATAAACTCTCCTCAAATAGATTCTGTGTTTGATGATGATTATGGACCTTATAATTCCACGGTCTGGAGAATATTCCGTTGGCAGCCGGAAGACAGTGCTTATGCAGAACATAATTCAATACCGGGAGATATTATTCCGGGAAATGCTTTCTGGCTTATTAATAAGGATGGGAAAACATTTGATGTAAATAATTCTTTAAGCGTACCTTCATTTAATAGTTATACAATTACAATTGAGCCGGGTTACAACCAAATTGGTGATCCTTTTGCTTTTCCTATAGGCTGGCTGTCAATTGGTAATTCAGATCTTATTCTGCAGCTTCCGATTCACTGGAATGCTGATATACAGGACTATGAATTAGATCAGGATACCTTGCGTCCCTGGGAAGGATACTGGGTATATAATCCTCTCCGTCAGATTATAAATCTTAATGTAAATCCAAACCTTTATCTCGGGAAAAAACAATCTGTAAATAATTTTGCTTCGTTAAAAGATGATGAATTCCTGGTACAGATAAAAGCATTTCTTAATTCATCCCAGGCTAAAGATCAGTTGAACTATGTTGGAATGATGGAAGACGCAAATAATGATATAAATAAATACGATGTTATTAAACCTCCTGCAATAAATAATCAGGTAAAAGTATTAATTGAATCAGGGAAGAATTATTTTGCAAGAAATGTTGTCCCGGTTTCAAATAACGGAGCTTACTGGGATTTTACCATAGAAACCAAAGAAGGGAATAAAATTGTTTCATTAAATGTAGACAGGAAATCTTCCCTGCCGGATAATTTTAATATTTGGATCCTCGATAAAACCAGGAAAGTTCCTGTTGATGTAACAAATGGCTCTGCAGAAATATTAACTCCGCAGAGTGGTAAAAGTAATTTAAGAATAATTGTAGGGACTGAAGATTTTGCTAAACTTCATTCTGAAGATATTTCACTTAAGGCTTATGAATACGCTTTGTACCAGAATTACCCCAATCCTTTTAATCCTACGACAAATATTACTTACCAGTTAAAAGAAAAGAGCAGCGTCACGCTTGAGATATTTAATATTCTTGGTGAAAGAATAAAAAGTATTGTAAATAACATTGTGCAGGATCCCGGGCAGCATATAGTAACCTGGAACGGGAAGAATTCATCAGGGGAAAAAGTTGCAAGCGGAATTTATATTTATAGGATAAGGGCAAAAGATTTTATCTCAAGTAAAAAAATGATACTGCTAAAATGATTCGCTTTCACTAATTAATTGATTGAACACAATTAAAAAACCCCTACCAAAATTGATTGATAGGGGTTTTATATTAAATAGTATTATCTCACTTCAACAATAGCATTTTATTTGTCTGAACAAAACTTCCTGTCTGCAATGTATAAAAATACGTACCGCTTGGAAGTTTAGAACCATCAAAATTAACATCGTAACTTCCTGCCTGCCTTTCCTCATTCACAAGTGTCGCAACCTCTCTTCCCAATAAATCATAAACTTTTAAGGTAACAAAACCTGTGGCAGGTATTTCCCAATGAATTATTGTTGCAGGGTTAAACGGGTTCGGGTAATTCTGTGATAGAGAAAAAGTTCGTGCTGATCCTACCTTCACAACTTCAGAAAGTTCAAAATATTTGGATGAACCGTCAAAGTCAACCTGTTTTAGCCTGTAAGAATATGAGCCGGGTTTTAAATCCTTGTCGATGAAAGAATAATATTGAGGCTGAGTGACGGTTCCGTGACCATTCACAAATCCAATATTATCCCAGTTTGTTTTCGTTGTTTTTCTTTCAACCTGGAAACCAGAGTTGTTTAACTCTGTAGCAGTAACCCAGCTTAAACTAACATTATTTCCCGTAATAAAAGCATTAAATGAGGTTAATTCCACCGGGACAAATTCATCATAATGAATTTCTCCAACGAGTTCACGGGAGGAGAAAAAAGTGCCTCCGGTAGTAAATGGATTAGAGCGTCCATCACCAGTAACCAGGGTTAAAAAGGAATCTACATATGTTCCATAAGGCGGGGTTCCGGTGCCAAAATAACGCGGGCCAACTTCGTTAAATACTATTGCAACTCCTGCTGTATCACCCGGACTTATCGTTATGACGGGGGTATCGAAAAGTAATGATACACCGCTTGCAACAGTACCCTGTACAACTGTAAAAGTGCCAAGTGAGTCCCAGCCATCAGGGGAACTGCCCGGACCAGAACCTACAGGACCGCCAAGTGCATTGCCCGAACGAGTATAGAAATTTACAGTAAAAGTTTGATTGGCTGCTGCTGTACTCGCTGTTGTCATTCCTGTTATTGTAACATTATGGCTGCCTGCAATGAGATTCATGAAAATCCCCCAACCTACTGCCCCGCCATTGTTTGCCGGACCCGGGTTAGCAATCAGGACATGACTGTCAAGCTGGTTGTCACCTCCCGATCCCTGGGCAAGTAAAGTACCTGAACCAAATGCAAGAAGCATTATCAAGAGAAAAGTAGAAATGTGTTTCATGAGATTCTCCTTTATTTTATTTGATTTCAACGACTTCAGTCGTGTGAATTTAATTCAGACTTTGAAACTTTGGATCTATATGCCAAACATTTAACGGGCGACAAGAAGAGAAAAGTAAACTATTATACCCGTATATAACAGATCATAATTCGTGTAAACTAATAGTTTATTTTATCGAACTGGAATATGACTTCAATTATTTGGAACAGAAGAAAACTGAAAGCAAACAGTAAAATAAACTTTTAATTTTACGTTCATTTCTTACAATAACTAAAAGGAGTGGGTTAGAATTGCTATAAGATAAAAATAAAAACTGATAGAATAAAGAAAAATTTTTACTTTTATTTAAAATATTCAACTAAATATTTTTTGTAAAATCTCACACTAAAACCAATTTATTCTCACCACCATTAATTTTCTGCTTAAACTTAAATTCTGCAATCCGGAATTATGGAACCACAACAAGATGCAAACTCCAGGTAACACTTCCATTGGCAGTAACCGACTGCACTACCGAACCCGTTAACACAGCATCATCAACTGAAAATGCCAATCCTCCATTCCATGTATCATTGATCGCTTCATTTATAACTTCTACCCACATCTGGTTGTTAGAATCCCAGTACCAGACAGTCATAGTTTCGTTAATCGTAGTATTTTCATTAACATCGATATATGCCTCACCGTTATTGTCAAAAAGATGTCCGATCGGATTTAGTGATAAAGTTCCAACCCTTCTGATCCTCGATTGTCCGTTATCCTCATCAGCGTTGTATGATAAAGTTCCGGTTCCGAATATTACATTTCCATTCTTATCGATTTCTACATCAACCTGTGTGGTTTCATCAAATGATGGGAATGCATTAGTAAATCTTAATTCTAAAAACCCGGTGTATTCATTAGTAAAAGCTGGTTTGACTATCGAGAAGTTCTCGTCGGATAAATCATTTATGCTACTGTTCGTCACACTAGTAATCTTTACTTTGTAATCAGTTCCGGACACAAGCGTGTCAGGTATAGGCCACGTATAATTTCCCACATTTGATGTAGAGCTAATTATTGTACCCAAGAAGCTCCCTCCTTTATAGAGTTCTATCTTTACATTACCGGTTATATTATTTGTCCAGGTTATCACATTCGATGTCCCGGCTATAAAACTCTCCCCACCATTTGGAATCATAATTGTTATCTCATCCGGTGGGGCGGTCGGTTCATCCTTTGAGCACGATAAAATAAAGAGCAAATTTATTGAAAGAAACAACATTATAATTTTTTTTGAATCCATTTTTCCTCTCCCGCTTTTTGTATTTATGAAAAAATCCGGTTCATTTTTATTTACCAAATGACAGCCGCTTACATTTCCATTACAGTATAATCGCCGGGCACTTCAAAGCTATCTGAGTTTGGAGTCCACGGTTTAATATCAGTAAGTTCCATCCCTGAGTTTTCAGATCCGTCAATATAGTTTTTCATTTTGACAGGAAAATTGTATTCTTTTGAATACCATACGGTAAATAAATGTTGGTTCACTTCACCGTATTCATCTTTTTGAATATTCCGCAATTCTTTTTTAATGCAGTCGATCCCATTTACTTTTTCTTCACCGACAACTTTTTCTGTGGCTCCGTCATTCAACCAATATTCATATTGTTTAACGGGATCTGTATTTATACTCATTTGGCTTGATGCACCGGACATTATGGCCATCTTTTGTTGGGGCATAAGAATGAATATATGGTTAGCACCTTCCGGTACAATAACTATTCCCTCCTGACCATCTTCGTTAAATTCATATCTATAATTATTTCCGTCAGAATATATTTGAAACACACGTTCCTTACCGGAAGTTGTAAAATGCATTTCAGCAGTAAATTGTCCGTATAGAATTGAACCTGGAAAAAGCAGAACAATTAGCAAGGTTATTAGCATTGATATTCTTTGATTATTCATTACTATCTCCTTTTTTTGGTTTTATTAAATGCTTCCTTTAAAAGAAATCTAAAAGGAATAACTCAATTATTATCCTTCTTGTAATTATTTAAATTTTTATTAATTCAACTCTCCTGTTTTGTGCCCTGCTTTCCTCAGTCTCGTTAGATGTTATTGGCCGGGTTTCACCATAGCCTTTAATTACCAGCCTGTTTTTATCAACTCCGAATAATTGCAAGTAATTACAAACGGTCTCTGCCCGATTTTTCGAAAGGTTCATGTTGTAATCGGGCTTTCCCTGGTTATCAGTATGACCCTGCACCTCCAATTTCAAATCCGGATAGTTTAATAGCAATGTAACTATGTTATTTAATTGTTTTTCTGATTGCTGCTTTAAACTTGCTTTGCCAAGATCAAATAATATTCCGTGCAATATTACTTTGCCATCTTTATCAAGCGCAGATTTTAATTCATCTACGCCAAATGTTAATGATTGTTCAAAACCTTTTTCGTCAATTATTTTCAAAAATACTTGTCCCATGCCGGCATTTGTACTAACCCGGCACCAGGTGTACTTTGGATATATTTTTTGCAAGTACTGAGTTTGGGTATGGTTTTATTATCGAATGTTCGGGAATTTCCTGGGCAAATTGATTGGTTGAGAAAAGAAATAATGCTATTATTATTAAGGTTATATTCATTACGAATCTAAGACACATGACTCCTCCTTTAAACGAAATTTGATTTTTTATTTAAAACGGAATACCAAATAGTTTTGAACTATTTTTTAATTAATTCCACTCTACGGTTTTTAGATTTTCCTTCTTCGGTATCATTGGATGTTACCGGGGATAAGGGACCTACTCCTCCGGGTGTAAGCCTGCTTTTATCAACTGTATATTTTGAAATAAGTGTTTTAACAACAGCTTCAGCCCGTGATTGTGATAGTTTCATATTGTAGTCGTAATCACCTACGTTATCTGTATGCCCAACAACATATAAATTAAGGGAAGGATTCTCTGAAAGTAATTTTGAAATCTGTTCAAGGGTAGGATCAGATTCCGGCATAACCTCAGATTTATCAAAATCAAAATAAATTCCATAAAGAGCTATGCTACCCTGAGCATTTATATCATTAAACATAGATTTCGCATCAGCAACTATGTCCTGTTTCATCTCTTCACTTTCAATAATCCATAGCTCATAGCTTGCTCCGTTAGTATATGCATACACTCGAACCCAGTTTGTGCGATTGTTTTTCACCAGTTTCATATAAACATTGCAGCATCCTTCCTCATAAACTACAGTTCCACCAATCTGCTTAACAGCATTCGCATAATTTCTGAGAATCTGTGCATTTGATGGCTTTGTCTCACCTTTATTAATAGCATACTGATAAGAATAGTAGTGACCTTCTACGTTCATTTTCTTTCCGTTTTCATCCCGGAATTTTTTATAGGAATCAAAATCATGCTCCGTAAAGTGTATAATCCTGTAACCGGGCATACGATTAAATAAAGGATGATCTTTGCTGCCTTTAATATCCTGCGGAAACGAAATAGAGTAAAAAACAGATAATGATATCAGTAATGTTATAATTTTCATTGCTACTCCACCTATTATTTTAGTAGTACCATTTTTTTAGTTTGAATAAAATCACCGGCTTTGATTTGATAATAATAAACTCCACTTGCCAAAATTTCCGCGTTGAATTCAATTTCATAACTCCCCGAAGGTTTTTCTTCATTGACTAATGTAGTAACTTCACATCCCAGCACATCATAAACTTTTAACGTAACAAATTCTCTTTCCGGGATTCTATATTGGATATTCGTAGTTGGATTAAATGGATTTGGATAATTCTGAGCTAATTTGTATTGCAATCGAATATAATTAATCTGGTTATCCTCAACTGAACTCGAATTATTAGGTGCGTAAGCAAACAGGTATCCGTTTTGTGATGCGATAAAAGCTGTTTTACCACCCGGCCAGCTTATAATTCTTATGCCCTGTTCAGGTGTTAAAGTTAAAGGAGCAAATATGTTGTTGTAACCATCGTATAATAAATGTTCATACCTGTTTCCGGAGGTGCCGTTATGATTAAAAACTATAAAACCATTCCATTGCTGTCCGGAAAATCTGCCTGTTGTATATTCATCGATTTCATGTTTATGCATACTATAACCAATATATTTTCCATCACCCGAATACATATAGAATACACTATCAATTGCAAGCACATAAGAAGCTTGCTGAGCTGGTATAAATAAATAACCCTGGTTTGCCTGTCCGTCATAAAAATAAGTTTGATTCAGATTTGTGTAATTGGCATAAAAGTAATTGCCTTTGGATCCGTGATAGGAAGTTAATGTGAGATCTTTCTCTGTCCAGACATTATGAGATGGGGAATACAAGAAACTTTTAACAGGCGCTCCAAGATCAGTAATCAACAGACCATAAAATTCACTTCCTTTATAAGTTGAGTTTGATGCTCTTGCAGCGATATCGAATGTGTACAAACTACCTTCCGCCCTGGTATAGCTGAATACGTGTACCGTGTCATCGTATTGTTCGGTATAAGCAAATACATTCCAGTAATTTGATAGGCCGCGAGCATTTACGCCGGGACTTATACCTGGCGTCCATTCCACAGGATGACTAAAAGAATTTTGTGTTTGTACATCATATAAATAATATGTCTGTTCATCATAGCCGTCAATCATTAATCCTCCTGCATCAAAGCTATTATGACCCCAATAAAACAATGGCGTATCAAAATGTGAAAATGTATTTGTCAGGACTGAATAAACAAGAAACTCCAGTTTATCACCTTCATCAACATTCCTTATTATTACAAAAGCAGTTTGTCCTCCACACACGTTTCCTATAGGAACATAGTTACTCCCATTATAGGTATATTCAAAAGTAGACTCAGCAAAATCTCCTGTCATAGTATTGAAAACCCACATATAATACCTGTAAGTATTTCCGCTCACCTGTTCATTTGCTACAAACAGGTTGCAAATCATTGGAGAGACAAGCTCCTCATAAACAGCGGGCCAAATTTCAGAAATATATCTGCTGTGAGTTTTGATTTTAAACTGACCGGTAATTGCACTATAGCCACCGCACAAGTATGGAGCGGAGGAAGTTTCCCGATAGAAGGTAAAACCGTGATCCCATTCTTTATTATAATAAATAGATGGTTCAGTAAGTTCGGCAAAAGTTTTTGTGTGCAAGCTGTACGCAACCATTGTATGAGGTGTAGAGTTGGTAATAGCGAGATTTAAGTAAATATAATCTTTTTTGCCTTGCACGCCACCCTGAAATGGGGCTGCTCCCGGCGGTGTGTAATTGTACGAATGCCATTGAGCATCTTCAGCGTCAAACACATAGAATAACTGATTGGTAACAAAAAAAGCAAAGTTATCAATACAGCCACATTCATCGCCGCTTAATGCAGCCAACGTTCCGGTATAAGCTAATGCGGAAAATGTATTCGTGATTGCGCTATAACCCACAGCTATTGAATCATTGTAAATCATTGCAACATTTCCATCGGCAGAGGCGTCAACCCAATCCAATTGCGTCGGGACAAGTAATACCTGCCAGTCTCCGTAGTTTATATCAAACGCATTTACCGCCTGACTTGTATCATCTGCAAATATTATACAGGTTTCTCCCAGTGCGTAATGGTAAGACCCCGGTAATGAACCGGGCAATTGTGTGTTGACCCAGTACGATTCCTGCGAAAGAATGGAGACTTGAAGAAGAAGTGTAATTAAACAAATGATATTTTTTTTCATTTTTTCTCCTCTTTCGTTTGAAATGTTTTAATCATTTATAATAATTGATTTAAAGCAGAATAAGCAAAATTATTAACAGCACCAGGTAAAGGAATTTGAAAAATAATCTTTCTATTAATTCGGATATTTCATTTTTTTTACTTCTCATTTATTTACCCTTTTAACACCAGATTGAAGAGGATTAACATTAATGAAACTGTGATTATAATTACCAGTACATAAATTCCAGCGGATATTAATCTGTGCTTCTTTTCCATCCGTGAGAACAATCTGTCGCTTTCTGAAGTTTCCGGAATTTTCCTGTTGTTCATCCGTGTTAACCCAATAAGTTAATTTCGAAATAATATTATCGTCCTATAAACAAGAAATTGTAAAGATGAAATTACGGGTTGGGAGTTGCTCTGAATTGCTTATTTGTGACTATCTTTTGCTTTTCTGTGACAAAATGAAGCAATTGATCTGATTTAGAAGTGGAGACTTTGTTTTATTTCCTCAATTAATTCTGATTCGTACTGGAAGTATTCCTGCACTTTTGATTAAATTCTGATGGGAGACATTCGAAATGTTTTTTAAATGCACGTGTAAATTGAGCCGGACTTTCAAAACCAACATCTAAAGATATCTGCGTTATGCTGAACTTGTTTTCCAGCAGCATTTGTGCTGCGCGTTTCAATCTGAAAATTCTTATAAATTCACCGGGTCCCTGCCCGGTTATTGCCGCCAGTTTCCTGTGAAGCTGCCGCCTGCTGACAAAAAGTTCTTCGGCAAACTTCTCGGTATTGAAATCTCTGTTGTGCAAATTCTTTTCAATAAGAATCATTACTTTAGACATAAATTCGTTATCAACAGTGTTATTTGAGAGAGTATCAGGTTTAATATTTATTTCTTTACTGAATTTTTCGCGGAGATGATTTCTTTGTGCGATAAGATTTTTTACTCGCGCGGACAGTTCTTCATAATTAAAAGGCTTGGTCAAATAATCATCTGCACCCGTTTCAAGTCCTTCAACTTTACTATCCTCCGTAGCTTTGGCAGTCAGCAGAATAACCGGTATATGGCTTGTCTGCCAATTGGTTTTTATGTTATGGCAAAACTCAATGCCGTCCATTCCCGCCATCATTATATCGCTTATGATAAGATCGGGCATATTTTTTAACGCCAGTGCAATCCCATCTCTGGCTTTTTCAGCAAGTAAAACTCTGTAGTCATGCTTAAATAGATCAAAGACATAGTCTCTTACATCCTGTGAATCTTCAACAAACAGGATTACCGGTTTTTCATTTAATTTTTTCTCCGAACTATTTTCTTTGGGCACCGGCTCATAATCATCAAGCGATAAACTTTTACTTTTAACAGTTTCTATCTTTGTGAGCGAAGGATTGATATCTTCTTTCACAATTTCAGAACCATTCTCAAGGGGTAATGTTAAAGTAAATTTTGATCCTTCCCCCTCTTTGCTTTGAACCGAGAGATCCCATTTGTGCAGTGTGACTAATTCCTTAACAAGAGCCAATCCGATTCCGGAACCTGAATAATTTCCATCTGATGCATCATCAACCTGGAAAAACCTATTAAAGATTTTACTCCTATATTTTTCGGGAATACCAACACCGGTATCATTTATTTCTATAATTGCTTTATTTAATTCTGATTCCTTTTCTACAGATATTCGCACAACAATTTTTCCTCCATCGGGTGTATACTTAAAGGCATTGCTCAAAAGATTATTAATTATTTTTTCAAGTTTATCCCTGTCAATTCTTGCAGTTATATTATCTACCGATGATTGAAAATTTAACCCGATATTTTTTTGTTCGGCTAAAGGAATAAATGAATATGTAAATCCTTTTATCAAGCTAACGAGGTTAAGGTTTTGCTTATTAAGCGGAATTGTTTCCGCCTCAAGCTGTGAAAGTTCCAGCAATTGGTCTATAAGATGCTGAAGCTTTTCAGTGTTTCGTAAAAGCATTTTGTAGTAATGAGAAACGTTTTCTTTAATTCTTCCACTGATAAGCTGCTCAAGCGGTCCCTTTATTAACATTAGCGGTGTTCTGAATTCGTGGGACAGATTTGCAAAAAATCTTGATTTCATATTTTCTATCTCTCGAAGATGATGAGCTTCAAACTCCTGCATTTTAAGTTCGTTCTGCAGACGGGTCTGGTAGGATTGAAATTTTACGATGCCCCAGATTCCAAGTATAAATATTAAAACATATAAACCAATTGCCCAGGAAGTCTGCCACCAGGGCGGCGTTATAATTACGCTGAACTTCCGGAAATTGTCGTTCCAGATTCCATCGCTGTTAGTGGATTTTACTTTAAAGTTATATTCACCGGGATTCAGGTTTGTGTATGTAACATAACGCCTCAATCCGCTGTAAACCCAATCGTTATCAAATCCATCCATCATATAAGCATACTTGATGGATTGAGGAGATGAAAAATCCAAAGCCGAAAACTGAAAAGAAAATACATTTTGTTTGTACGATAATTTTATTCCGTCGGAAAGGAACACACTTGTTTTTAACAAAGCGCTGTTGCCTGCATCAACAGATTCATTAAATATTTGAAAATCAGTTATAAGAACAGGAGGAATAAAAGACGAGAGTTTTATACTACGGGGATAGAAATAGTTAAGTCCGGCAGTACCGCCCATAAGAATTAACCCGTCTTCCGTTTTATAAGCAGATGAAAAATTAAAATCTCCTTCTGTTATCCCATCGGCCTTGCCAAAATTTGTAAATTTATTTTCATCCGGTTCATACAAAGAAATACCAAGGCTTGTCCCCATCCACAGGTTACCATTATCATCTTCAACCAGGCAGTTAATTGAATTAGCTGCAAGTCCATTTTTTATAGAATAACCGGTAATTTCAACTTCAGGTCTGGCTCCATTATTTTTTGTCCCCGGATTTTTTATAATAAGCTTATTTAATCCATTATTGGTTCCTACCCATAGTATAGTTTGCGAGGAATCTGAAATATTCTTTTGGGATTCACATATTGAATAGATACTGTTGCTGTTAAGACATCCCGGTTTATTTTCTTCGTAAGTCCATCTGTAAAATTGTCCGTTTTCTTTTTCATCAAATAAATCTGGCTGGCTGTTGACAAGGTTTAAACCTCCGCCATTAGTACCAATCCAGATTCTCCCTGCCCTATCCTGGTTAATAACCCATACATCATTATGGCTTAAGCTGTTTTTATCATCAACATCATTTCGCCACGATTTATATTTACCAGTGGCAGGGTTAAGACAGGCAAGTCCAAATCCCCAAAAGCCAATCCATATATTATTATCCTTATCGCAGTAAACAACTTTATTAAAATTTACGGCAGGTATTTTAATTTCCTTATCATGTTTCTGAATGTGATTCAGGTTGTTTGTTTTTAAATCATAGCGGTACAATCCTTTTCCATAAGTCCCTATCCACAGAGAACCTGTATTATCAGCAGCCAGCGACCAAATATTCAAATCATTTGAAGGATAACATTTTGCGATGATGTTATTTCCATTTGAGTTATTGGAATAAAATAATCCTTTCTCTGTTCCAAACCAGGTTCTTCCGTCAGATGTTTCTGTTATTGATTTTATATTTTCATTATGAAGCTCTCCCGGGTTCAGCAATTTATATTTATCAGATAATAAGCTATTAAACTTCATACTTTTAGGAGAATAAAAACTTAAACCGTTATCAGTTGCCAGCCACAATACGCCGGAACGATCTTTAATCATCCCGTTTATCTGATTGCTTGCCAGGCTCTTTAGATTATTTTTATCTGAAGTAAATCTTGAACAATCATTACTACTGATGTTCAGTCTTACAAGTCCTGCATATGAGTCAATCCATAAAATTTTTTCTCCTGCAACTGATTCTTCAATAACCGAGCTTGCAGACGATCCGAATTGTAAATTACTGGGATTAGGAATTTCAACCCGGTAGAAAGTATTATTATCCGTCCTGCATCCTGTCAAACCATTTGCCGTACCTATCCAGACCAGGTTGGAATCATATTTTGATTTTGTAAGAAACCATACTACGTTACTACTGATGCTGTTAGTATTTCCGGGTATGTTGTAAAAACGGGTAAAACCATTGGAGGGTAATTGCGGATTGAACCAGTTTATTCCATCATATGTGCTTATCCAGATTTTACCATCGTTGTCTTCAAGTATTGATGATATATAATTATTGCTTAGTGAATTATTATCGCCCGGTATATTTTGCCAGTGATCTATTTTCCCCGCAGCAGGATTAAGCCGGTATAATCCGCTTCTGTATGTACCTATCCATATAATTTTTTTACTGTCTTCAAAAATTACTGTGATGGCATTTTCTTTAGTTATATCCGATTCGATTTTCCATTTCTTAAATTTCTCTGAAACCGGGTCATAACAATTCACCCAGCCGCTTTTTGTAGCGATCCAGATATTTCCTTTACTGTCTTCAATAATCGTCCATATGGAATTCCCGGAAATTGACCCTGCCTGCCAACCTTCAGTTGATAATCCGGCAGGCAGATTTTCATCTGAAGGGTCATGACGGAACACTTTAAAATCATAGCCATCAAACCGATTCAAACCATCATCTGTTGCAAACCATAAAAATCCATAGTGGTCCTGAATTAAATCATAAACCGAATTATTGGACAGACCATCTGCTGTAGTTAAACGTTCAAAACTTATGTAAGCGTTAAACTGACCGGGATTTTTCAATTGTTCCTGTGGCTGTAATTCGAAAGAGGCAAACAAAACACAGATAATTAAAGCCGTCTGCTTAATAAAGAATTTTTTGCTTATCATAGCTTTAAACCCATTTGATTATGTCTTTTAATCCCAGACTGTTTTGTAGTTAAAAGGGATTCTCACCTTATCAGACAAAATAATACCACGATGGCTCTGCAGATAACCGGAATGAAATAACTGTTAAATACAAAGTGCAAATAGTTATGTAAAAAATCAAATGACAATTAAAAAAGGCTTCTGAAAAATATTTAGGTGCATCGGCAGGATCATACACTCATTCCAATATACAGATCATACGCCAATATAAAATGAGGAGTGTTTTTTCAGGATACAGAAATTTCACAGTATGACAGAAGGCCGCATTCCGAAAATCCCGAATAAGGCTAAAAACTTATAAGCAGACACTTCCAGTTTTGAAAACTAAAAGTTCGATGAACGACTTTATATATCTTTCAGTATGGGAAATCTACTAAATGAATGTCCTGAAAGGGCAGGAGTAAATATGCCTGCCTCTCAGTGACGGGGTAAACCAACCTACGGTTCAACAAATCAACCATTCCATAAGAGGTAAAGCCTGGAATAACGAAACCTACTCCCGTTGGCTGCACACTGTCCAATTTTAACTACCGGATTTATTTGCCTTTGGCAGAGGTAATCCGTCAATCCGTCAATCCGCAAATTCGTCAATCCGATAATTTTAACTACCGCATTTATCTGCCTTTGATGGAGGTAGTCCGTCAATCCGGCAATCCGATAATTCGTTAATCCCGGGTATATGAGAAGTACGAGAGCAGTACGAGAGGAGTACGACTCAGATATGGAAAAATGATAATTTGAAAATGGATTAAAGATAAACTTTTAATAGCCGCTTAATTTTCCGTGGTGCGACAATTAGTCACGTAGGTTTTATGAAAAAAGAAACAAAGATAGCACAGCCGGAATTACACCGAAAGTAGAAGCCAATTAAAGTGTAAATAAAATATTGTGCAAATGAGCGAAAAATGAGGATTGCAATTACCAGTTCGAAACCTGCCTGAGGGTGAAATATGAAATAATGTCAGGGCAGGTAAATCCCGTTATTATGGTTAAAAACATATAAGCTGAAAATACTTTAAGCGGCTTTAAAGCGGTTTTTGTTCGGCAAGCCAGCGGGTTTAGAGCGGCTTTACGCCGGGACGGCTGCTGTTTTTATGAATTTTACACGCTTTCACCGTGGTAAACCACCAGGTAGGTTGCCAGTTAAACAGGATTATCTTAATTTAGAAAACGGTATAAACTGAGACTGTGCAGGGAGATGTTTAAGTTTAGCTTCTGTAAGGGACACCGGTGAAACTGCAAAAGATACATTTCAATACCAGCATTGTAAAAAGCATTTAAATTTATTTAAGCGATTTCGGAATTAAGATATGAACCGGAATCAATGAATAATAAATATGTTGAGAATATGTAAATCACACAATATTTTTTTGTCTCAACTTCAGATAAAACACTTAACGTTAGCTTGCTAGATTATGGAAACAATTGATGAATATATAAAGATATTGAAAATTCAATTAGGATCAGAAATGTCTAAAAGGAAATTGATTTATCTTGACCTTAATTTTTGGATAAACTTAAGAAAATGTATGGCAAATGAAAAAGTAGAGGATGACTTTTATAAATTTTATAATCTTTTACTCCCACTTGTTGAACAGAAAAAAGTATTATGCCCCATTAATCATAGCGTATTTAGCGAACTATTAAAACAAAATGACCTTGATAGCCGAATTAAAACAGCTAAAGTTATCGACCTATTCAGTAATTCTGTTACTTTGATTTTCGCATTTGAAAGAGAAGAACTGGAATTTCAATATTATATTCGACAAAGATTGCTTAACGAATCATTTTTAACACCAATAGAACAATATGTATGGGTAAAAATTCCATATATAATGGGAGTTGCAATTCCTCATAATGATAATATCGATGCAGAAACTCAAAAGAAAATACAAATCGAGTATTTCAAATATTCTTGGACTATTACATTGGAAGAAATGATGAAAAATTATTTGAGAGATTCTGTCTTACCATTTCTTGATACGTCCCAGAGAGCTTCGAAACTCAATGAAGGTAAGTTTGCACATTCTGATGAAATGAAATCCTTAAGTAATTTGTTTAAAATGGAACTAAAGGGTGCACTAAGTGTAATTATCGAAGTAGTAAGTGATTATTTTAAGATACTTTCTAAAAACAAACCAGAAATCCTTTCCTCGTTAAAAAATAAACTTGACATTAATAATCCAAAAGATTTTTGTAATAAAATAGAGGATGACATTCTTAAAGAAAATATTGGGAAATATTTGCCAGATATTTTTATCAATACTTGCATACACACGCTGATGCGATGGGATAAAAAGAGACAATTTAAGGCTAATGATCTTTATGATTTTGAACACGCAAGAGCAGCTTTACCTTATTTCCAATATTTTTTTACAGAGAGGCCATTGAAACATATGCTCTCAATGAAACCTTACGAGTTGGCGAAAAGATATGATTGTATCGTTGAGAACGATATTAAAAACATTAATGAAATATTACTAAAAATGGCAAGCTAACCCGCAACTCAAAGCGACCGCCTCTGCGATGCGGTCGTTTAGTGTAATAATAGGTTTGTAAAATTGTTAAGCATTGTTTTTGAGTATTATAATTAAGTTAATTAACTAACAAACTGTTGTTGCGATTAAAGTTAACAACAGTTTGTAAAATTTCTGGCAGTTGGGGCTAAGGCGACGTAGCTGTGTTGGGCGGCGCTTTAGTTGCAACGTCGTTATGTTTTTGAAAGGAGATATAGTTATGTCACTAGCTTTTTTTGATTCAACGGGAAGACCTTATGCATATACTGATGATGGAGAATCCATTTATTCTTTCACTGGAATTCCTGTGGCTTATATCAATGAAGATTCTATTTATTCCTACACGGGTAAACACATTGGCTATTTCACTGACGGAATGATTCGTGATGATAATGGAGATGTATTGCTTTTTACAGAAAATGCTTCAGGTGGCCCCATGAAGCCTATGAAAAAAATGAAACCAATGAAAAGTATGAAACAGATGAAACCAATGAAGGGCATGAAACAGATGAGACCAATGCGTCCAATGAATTCATTGAATTGGTCTGTTTATAGCCCTGAAGATATTTTCGAATCATAAAGCATATAAATGCTTCATTCATAAAACTAGTTGGAGTGAAGTTATGAATCCAAATGACTTAATACGCCATCAAATTTTAGAATATTTTTATATTCGTAATACCAATGCTACTAGCCAATATGGTAAAAAGGGTTCATCATTAAAAATTAGTGATGCAAAAAAAGAACTGAAAGGTTCATATAATCTAAGCCAACAACAAGTTATGTCAAACTTAACCTACCTAATAGATAAAGGTTGGATTAAAAAGGAAACTATTGAAAAGACAATTCAAACAAAACGTGGTTCCGTTCCTTCTTCTGTAACCTGGTATGAAATATCAGCAGATGGAATTGACAAAATAGAAGGAGAATCAGAATTTAAAGGAATCCAAAATATTCAGGAATTAACATTAGTGCGACAGGTACAAATGTTATAACGCTCGGTGATGGCAATGTCGTTAATGCTGAATTTGAAATACTATATTCTGAATTGGAAGAACTGAAAAATTTATTAGTTCAATCAGACCATTTTTCTGAATCAAATAAACTTGATCTTGCTGTAGATATTGAAAATATAAGGGATCAATTAGCAAAATCTAAACCTGACAAAGGAATTATTAAGTCTCTTTGGTCTGGGGTCGAAAAAGCAGCAACAACAGCTGGCTTGGCAAGCTCAATAGCTAAAATTGCTCCATTAATTGCAGGTTTATTATAAATAAAAACATAACATCTTTAATAAGTAAAAAGTCAACATAGACAAAGAAAAAATAAAAAACGGACTCGATGCAGTAATAAAAAAGTTCTTTATTCATAAAACGAAAAGCAAAGGAAATCTTTTAGTTAGCTCTGGTGTTTTAACATAACACGCCGTTATATGCTTAGTAGGTAATCAAATATTTATCAATTACTAAAGAGAATATTATGGTAGATTTTAGGAAAAGACTTAATAAAAAGGAAATCGTAAAAAAAATAAATCCCTTGGAAATTTATGATTCTCTTGATAGAATAAGTGAAACCGGTCCTCTTAGACCAGTACAAGATTATATCCTGAAAAACTGGATGGAGAAAAGGTCTTCACAAAAAGATTTAATAATAAAGTTACATACAGGTGAAGGGAAAACATTAATAGGGTTGTTAATAGCGCAATCTAAAATTAATTCTTCCCAGACTCCTGCGCTTTATATTTGTCCAAATAAATATTTGGCGCAACAAGTTATAATGGAGGCAAATAAATTTGGTATCCATTATTGTGAAATCGCGAGTGATAATATTCTTCCTAATGATTTTCTTGATGGTAAAAAGTTATTGATTACTCATGTTCAGAAATTATTTAACGGCAAATCTATTTTTGGATTAAATAATGATTCAATCATAGTTGGTACAGTAATATTGGATGATTCGCATGCATGTATAGATGCAATTAAAAATTCATTTACAATTAAATTTAATTCTGATCATAAAGTATACAGATACTTTTTAGATACTTTTGAAGAAGATATTCGTGAACAAGGGGAAGGAAGTTTTTTAGAAATTAAAAATGGTGATTACAATACCTTACTTCCTATACCGTATTGGGCTTGGCTTGAAAGAAAATCAGACATATTAGAAAAATTGAGTGAGTATAGATTAGATGATGCACTTGTCTTTAGTTGGGAATTTATCAAGGATAATATCCATAACTATCAAGCCTTTATTAGCGGCAAAGAATTAGAGATTTCGCCCTATCATATATCGATTCATCATTTCGGTTCTTTTGATAAGGCTTCACATCGCGTATTAATGTCAGCAACTACTCAAGATGATTCTTTTTTTATTAAGGGTCTGGGATTAGCTATTGAGGCCGTGAAGAATCCTTTAACTGCTTCCGATCAAAAATGGTCGGGAGAGAAAATGATTTTAGTTCCTTCATTAATTGATGAAACTTTAGATAAAGATACTATAGTTAACAAATTTGCAAAACCAAATGACAAATTACGTTTTGGAATCGTATTCCTTACAAATAGTTTTAACAGATCTTTGCAACACCAGTCTCTTGGTTCGATAATTGCAAAATCGAATGATATATACACTCATGTATCAGATCTTAAAAAAGGGAATTACAAAAATCCAATTGTTTTTGCGAATAGGTATGATGGTATAGATTTACCGGATAATACATGCAGAATACTTATTTTAGATTCAAAACCATATTTTATTTCTCTTTCAGATAAATATGAAGAAGGTTGTCGGGCTGATAGTGATTTAATTAATATAAAGATTGCACAAAGGATAGAACAAGGTTTGGGAAGGAGTGTCAGAGGAGAGAAAGACTACAGTGTTATAATCATTATCGGGGATGATTTAGTTCGCTTTATAAAAAGTTCGCAGACAAACAAATACTTCTCTGATCAAACCAAAAAACAAGTTGAATTGGGTTTAGAAATCGCAAAATTATCTCAAGAAGAAATATCAAATGGTGCTGACCCAATGAAAGTTTTTATTGACCTAATAAACCAATCATTGAAAAGAGATGATGCCTGGAAGGAATTTTATAACATAGAAATGAGCTCATTACAAATAGAAATCGATTTTACTTCAATTAGTGATCAAATGCTTATAGAATATAAAGCAGAAGAATCATTTTATTTAAAGGATTATGAGAATGCGAATGAATTATTACAAAAGCTAATTGACGAGGACATTGAAGATGAAAGTGAAAAAGGGTGGTATCTTCAAACCTTAGCGAGATATAATTATTTTTTAAGCAAAATCAAATCAAACACATTACAGAAAAGTGCTTTTTTGAAAAACAAACAACTTCTTAAACCGAAAGAGGGAATATCTTATAAAAAGTTAGAATTTATAAATGAAAATAGAATAAATAGAATCAAACAATGGATAAATAATTTCCAATCATATCAAGATATGATTATTACTATTGACGGTATATTGTCTGATTTAAGTTTTGGAGTTGATTCAGAAAAATTTGAAAAATCTTTGCATCAAGTTGGAGAAATGATTGGATTCCTAAGTGAAAGACCTGATAAGGAATATAAGAAAGGACCTGATAATTTGTGGTGTGGTGTAGATAATCATTACTTCCTATTAGAGTGCAAAAGTGAAGTCGAAGAAAATAGAGCAGAAATCAATAAACATGAAGCTGGGCAAATGAATACACATTGTGGATGGTTTGAAGAAGAGTATGGGAAAGTGCCTGTAAATAATATACTAATTATTCCGATGAAAAAACTTTCATATCATGCAAACTTTACACACAAAGTAGAAATAATGAGAAAAAATAAATTGATTTCTCTTAAATCAAATATCAAATCATTTTTCAAGGAATTAAAGAATTATAAAATCCATGAATTAAGTGATGAAAAGTTCCAAGAATTTATAAATAAACATAAACTTGATATCGAAAGCTTGAAAAATGAATACACAGAAAAATTTATTCATATTAAAAATATTGACTAATTTATTTAACAACGCATATAACATCTATTAAAGGATAAAAGTCAATAGGCAATAAAAATCCTGAACAAAAATAATTTGTTAAAAAAGTTCTTTGTTCAGGGAATAAAAATTAAAGGAAAACTTTTAAATAACACTGGCGTTTTAACATAACAGGCCGTTATATGGTAAAAAGGTTTTAAATGGATACTTTATCAATATTAGGAATCATTCTTTCTATTTCATCAATTACACTTGCAATTGTTGCTATTTGGTTTGCTTGGGTATCTTATAAAAACTCAACTGATATGCAGATGAAAGCTCAATCCATCTTAGAACAAATATCTCAGAAAGTTGAAGTTATTGTAGATAAAACTTCTCATCAAATTGACCGTGCTTGGGATTATTTTACACAGTCAACGGATTCAAATCAAAAAGAAAAAGAGCCTAGTTCATTTAATCCAGATGAATTGAAAAAACAACTAATTGATGAAACAAAAAAAGAATCTGAAAAAATGATTAAAGATTTAGGAATTGATAAGGATAAAATTCTGACACTAGAAAACAAAATTAGTGAAATAGTAAATAAGACAACTGTAAAAGCTGAAGAAGTTTTTAACAAGCAGTTATTGATAGATAAATATTCTCAAGTAGAGATGACAATTAAAAATTGGTATAGGAAAGTAAATAATTGGGAATTCCCCCAAAATATTACTTTAATAAATATGCTAGAAAATAAAGAGATAAGAAAAATTTTCCCTTATAAATTAAATGAAGATTTACAAAAACTCATTGAAGCTAGAAATAAAATTGCACATTCAGAAGAGGTTTCTATTTTCGAAATAGAAAATTCAATTTCTATTGCGAATAATATTTTAGAATTTTTCAAAAAAAATTAATGCCATATAATTAATAGTTATGTTTCTAATTAAAGTATTTATATAAATGGATTGGAATTTATTCTTAACATATTCTGGCTATATATTATTTATACTTGGAGCAATATTATCTTTATATAAGATTAAGTATGAAGTAAGAAAAAGAAAAGAACTGGAAGATGTATCATCTTTACGAGAGAAAAGATTTATGATTTATAAAGAATTTCTTTCAAAGATAGACCTAATGAATTCAGAACTTTATGAAAAACAATTTAGTGAGGAATCATTAAATAAAATAAATGGACTTATTGAACAAATAAAAATAAATCCGCAAAATATTTCTGGCTATTATGATATAATTCAATATCAAGCTAATATTTTATTTGAATGGATTAGAAAATACAATAAGCATTTAGATGAACTAAATCAAATACGATGCGCCGTTATAGTGTAAAAATATTGATACTAAATTAAAAGGATAAAACAGTGATAAAATTTGACCATAGTTTTGGTGAATATTTAAATATTGACGGTGCAAAAATTTACTATGAAATTATAGGGAAAGAGCAAAATCCGGTTTTATTATTTTTGCACGGCGGATTTGGTAATATGGAAGATTTTAATGGAATAATTCAAAATTTAGAACAAGAGTATAGAGTCATCGGAATTGATAGTCGAGGACAAGGCAAATCAACTCTCGGTCCCTCAATATTATCTTACGAACAAATTCAAAAAGATGTTATGGCAATTCTTAACAAACTTGGAATAGATACACTAAACATTATTGGTTTAAGTGATGGAGGCATTGTAGCTTATCGAATTGCTTCTCTGACTTCCTTAAATATTTTAAAACTTGTTACAATTGGTTCGCGTTGGCACATTAAAAATACTGAACCAAGTAAAGAATTATTTTTACAAGTTACTGGAGAAAGTTGGAGAAAGAAATTTCCTCAAACTTATGAAGATTACAAAAGATTGAATCCAGAACCTAATTTCGATGTTCTTGCAAAATCATTAGTGAATATGTGGCTCGATCAAGATTTATCCGGTTATATAAATGAAAAAGTTAAAAATATTTCTTGTCCATTGTTAATAACACGTGGAGATCAAGACCATCTTCTATCAAGAAAGTCAGTTGTTGAGTTAGCTAATTTGGTTGAAAGATCAAATTTATTAAATATTCCATTTGCTGGACATGTAGCATTTGAATCACAAAAAGAAATATTTATGAAAAGTGTAAATGAGTTTTTAAATATGTAAAAGATTACTATTCACTAAACCCGCAAATCTCCGGACTCCGTAATGTATGCGGCATTTGTGTAGTTCTTAAGTTTAGTGAGACAAACAACATTGCTGTTAGGCAGTGTACTAATAAATTAAATTGTTGCCCCGCAGTGGCGGGACTAAATTATTGGCATTTTTTTATTAATCGGCAGTCTTGTTCCCGTCGTCTCCTGACAAGTCGGGATTCGCCGGGCAAGCTGGGGCGCCTACCTATCGGTAGGTAAACCGGTTATTTACAATGCCGTTAGTGCGTCAAGCGAAGCTTGATGCTTCTTTTAGAGTGAAAGTCTCTATTGGGCAAGGATTAGCAATCTACCCATACCGAGTGTTGCATGTATCGAGGAGTTCATAGAATTATTGAGCGAACGGAATACATGAAGCGTACACAGGGAATTATGCAGGCTGTAAGGAAGACCGCACTTCCTTAAACCAGTTTAGCCTCGAAAATTGTGTAGAAAGTAGACGGCAATGATATTAACGGCTCAGAAGCCAACACTTGAATAATCGTTAAGCGAGATTATCTGAGGTCTACCGTGGTTAGAAGGTATAGCATGTATAAAGAGAAGCATCAGGAACTTGAGAGACCCTGCGAGTTCCATTGAAAGAAATGGTAAGTGAAGTCAAACAAAAGAAGATAAGCTGAAGACCTGCAGATGCCTACCTGATGGTAGGTAAATCGGATCAGTTCATAGTACTCAGAGAACGGGAGAGCCGTTCACACGGGGAAGGAACTGACAGTGATATGTAACTTGCAAAGAAAACATTATCCATACTGTAGGAATGGAACAATAATGCAAACCTCACTGCGAGAAATAGCAAACAAAGCAGAGCGGGAGAAACAAGAAATTATTAGTTAAATTTGTTTAACTCGTTAAGCTGAATGCGGAAGCGAGTGTCACTGAAGAGCCCGGTGCGGTAATACCGCACGCCGGGATCTGTGTGGGGGATGTCTGGTAACAGGCATTCCTACCACAACTGTTGAATAACAAAAATAAAGTTAAAGTATGAAAAAGAATTATTTAGTTGAAATCAAAAATTGCTATAATTTAACAGCCAAAGAATACTCTCAAAATTTCTTAGATGAATTAAGCAGTAAACCATTTGATAGAAATATTTTAGATCGCTTTTCAGAAATGATTCCAAAGAATTCATTAGTTTATGATTTGGGCTGTGGATCTGGACAAACAACAAAGTACCTTTTTAATAAAAATAGATTTAAAGTAATAGGTTTAGATTTTGCTGAAAAATCAGTTGCTTTGGCAAAGAAAAATTTTCCACAAATTGAGTTTAAAGTTGATAATATGCTTTCTTCAAAAATGGTCTCATCTTCAGCAAATGGAATATTAGCATTTTACTCAATAGTACATTTTAATTATAAGGACGTTAGAATAGCATTTAATGAATGGTATAGATTATTAAAAAATGGAAGTTATTGTTTGTTTAGCTTTCATGTTGGGGATGAAATAATCAAAGTAAAAAATTTTTTAGACGTAAAAGGAGCAAATGCGAGTTGGCGTTTTATGGATACGGATAAAATAATAGCGCTATTAGAAAAAGTTGGATTTAAAGTTTTCGAGGCAATTATTAGATATCCATATAAAGAAAACGAACATAAAAGCAAAAGAGCTTATATACTGGTAAAAAAAGAAAAAGCAACATAACCTCTTTAATCCGTCAATGCCGGACAGGTCCGTAAGTAGCCGGATAAATAAGTAATAAGTCAAACGGTTCAGCGAATAAAATAATCTTTTCAACCTGTCTCACTTTACAAGCATCATATTCTTCACTGCGGAAAAGTTTCGATAGTTACTACAAATTATTTTCCCAAAATAATTTTTTAATGATTATCTTTGAGAAGTAAGTTCTACTTTATCCGGTCTGCTACAATAATAACAAGCGGGAGATAAAATTAATGACAAAGAAACAAGTCATAGTCCCTTGCAACGGCTGCGTTTTATGCTGCCAGGAAGATGCCATAAGGCTGCTCGAAGAAGATAATCCCGAAGAATATTATACCGAACCACATCCTTACATTCCCGGCGCCTTAATGCTTGCGCATAAACCAAATGGTGATTGCATTTATCTCGATGAAAAGGGATGCAGCATTCATCAACGTGCGCCTTCATTATGTAAATCGGCAGACTGCAGAACGCTGGCAGTTAAATATAATTTCCAAACTGCCTTAAAGCTTCACGAGGTTGGAAGAATTGACATGCGCGTTTGGGATAAAGGCAATGAACTGGTAAAACAATTGAGAAGAACAAAACCCAATTAATGCCGGGATAAGTAACATTATATTGATTATTTTATAGCTTTGAAAGGATGAAGATATCTTTCAACCGGATTTAATTTGTTGTACTGCAAGAAGTTTTCTTTTTAAGGAAATAAATTGTTTTATCTTTTACAATCGTTAGTATTCTCTTTCCTGTTATTAACTCCCTATAATTCTCTTATCTCTCAAACAAACGGTATAACCGAAGGCAGCACAGGAATAAAAACAATCGGGCTGCCGATAATAAGGAATTATCTTCCGTCGGATTATAATGCTACTCCTCAGAACTGGGCTATTGTGCAGGACAAAAGAGGAATAATGTATTTTGCAAATACCGGCGGCGTCCTGGAATATGATGGAATATCCTGGAGACTGATTGAAGTTACAAATGATGTTGCGCGAACCCTGGCGATTGATAAAAACGGAACTATATATGTTGGCGGAATTGATCAGTTTGGATTTCTTAAGCCCGATTCATCCGGTAACATGAGATACATTTCCCTGAATACGCTGCTACCTGATAATGAAAGAGAGTTCGGGGATATATGGAGTATCTGGGCTTCAGAAAGAGGGATCTATTTTCAAAGTACTTCTCATATTTTCCTGATTAAAGATCCTGTAAGTTCTCTTGAAACAAAAAACCAGAATAATATAAAAATATGGCGTGCCGAAAGTATTTTCAGCCCGGCATTTTTAGTTAATGAAAAATATTTCATTCCGCAAACAGGAAAAGGACTTTACACACTTACAGGTGATTCATTAGAACGTGTTCCGGGCGGAGAAAAATTTGCGAATGAAACTATCTACGATATGTTTTCATATCCGCCGTCTGAAAGTAAAAATGTTAAAGAAAATAAAGTTCTGATATGTACATCAACCGGATTCTTTTTATACGATAGCAAATCCTTCACATCATTTAAAACAGATGTTGATGAATTTGTCACCAAGCATAAGCTTTATTTCGGGGGAGCAATACTTAAAGACAATACTTATGCCCTTGGAACACAGACCGGCGGTTTGTTAGTTATTGATCAGAATGGAAAGCTGGTCAATTTAATTAATAAGAAGAACGGACTGCACGACAATACAGTCTGGTTTGTTTATCCCGATAAATCCGGTGTGATGTGGCTTGGTTTAAACAATGGTATAACGCGTATAAATTATCCTTCACCCTTAACTGTAATTGATTCCCGGTTTGGATTAGATGGAATTATTTTCTCAATGAATGAACACGATAAAAGAATTTATTTATCTACACCCAACGGAGTGTACTATTCCTCATCAGAAATTAAATCCGGTACAGACCCGGATTTTAAATTAGTTAAAGGTATGGATTCTGAATCCTGGGAAATTTTAAACCTTGATGGAATTCAATTGGTGGGAACAACAGCGGGGATTTATAAAATAAAAGATGATAAAGCCGTTAAAATTAAAACCGGATGGAGATTCGCTTACTCGCTTTGCCGTTCAAAAGTTGATCCGGATATTATTTATGTCGGTTTACACGACGGACTTGCCAAGCTTCAGTTTGTAAATAATGAATGGCAGGACGGCGGTAAAATTCCCGGGATTACAGAAATTATTCCCCGTATTAAAGAAGAGCCAAATGGCATGCTGTGGCTGTCGACATATAATAAAGGATTAATAAGAATTATTCCGCAAAGAGCACAAAACAACACTTCCTATTCGATAACAAAATTTGAAGACAATTTTCCCGGCAGCCAGGTTCCTGTTCTGATTCTTAAAGATAAAACTATTTTCGGAACTGCAAACGGGGTTATGAGCTTTGATAAAGAGAAAAATGAATTCGTACCCGATACGGTTTTAGGTAATTACTTTACCAAAGATTTTAAAGTGATCGATTTAGAGAAAGATTCGGAAGGCAGCATCTGGATAGTCGGAACTAAAAAAAACAGCTTCGAGATTGGAAGATTGACTGCTGACGAAAAAGGGAAATTCAAATGGAAATCATTTCCACAATTGAAAATTATTGCAGAAAATATTCTTGGTTTTAATCCTTACAGGTTGTTCCCTGACAGATATAATAAAAATGTATTGTGGATTACTGCAAGTGAAAAATTATACAGATTTGACGTTCAGAAAGCCCTGTCATATCCTGCTGATATTAAATTCAATACTTTAATAAGGCAAGTCAGTATTAATGGCGATTCAATAATTTATAATGGCGGGTTCTCTCAGTCCATTCTTTCACAGCCTGGCAGAGAATGGAATTTTTCCGAAGGGCTGAATTCAATTGAACTTAGTTACTCCTCCTCAAGTTACCTGCAGGAAAATGGAAACAAGTACAGGTACCTGCTTGAAGGTTTTAATACTCAGTGGTCAGACTGGACTTCTGAAACTAAAAAGGAATATACAAACCTTCCTTCGGGAGATTATAAATTTAAAGTCCAGGCGATGAATATACACGGTGATTTAGGGGAAGAAGCATCATTTGGTTTTCTTATACCTACCCCCTGGTATAAATCAGTATGGGCGTTAGCTCTTTTCACACTTATAATTATTTCGGGAATCTGGTGGGTTTTTAATTTTCGATTACGGCTGCTGGAAAAACGCAATGTTGAACTTGAATCAATCGTTAATAAAAGAACAAATGAGGTCCGCAGGCAAAAGGATATTCTTGAAATGCAGGCAAAAAAGCTTCTGGAATTAGACCGGATGAAAACAAATTTCTTTACAAATATTTCTCATGAATTCAGGACCCCGCTCACACTGGTAATGGGGCAAATAGAAAATCTATTATCTTCAGCTAAAGAGGACAGTACAAAAAGCAAGCTTGTAATGGCACTTTCAAATTCAAAACGATTGCAGTCGTTAATAAACAGGCTGCTCGAGCTTTCACGATTAGAATCGGGTGAAATGAAGTTGAAAGTTACGGAGACGGAACTGAATTCATTCCTCAGGAAAATTCTCTCTGCATTTGAATCTCTTACAGAGCGGCGCAATATTAGGCTTGAATTCAACAAAGCCAACTCAGGAATTCATATATACATAGACACTGAAAAATTAGAAGAAGTATTTAATAACCTTATTTCCAATGCCATAAAGTTCACTCCGGAAGGCGGAAAAATTTCACTAACCATTTCTTCCGATACGAATGGACCTGGTTTTGTTACAGCAGTTATTAAGGATTCCGGAATAGGAATTAAACAGGAACATCTGCCTCACATTTTTGATCGTTTTTACCAGGTTGACAGTTCGCAGACAAGAGAATATGAAGGTACCGGTATAGGGCTTGCGATAGTGAAAGAACTTATAGAGCTGCATGATGGAAAAATATCAGTCAGTAGTGAACCGGGAGAAGGAACAGAATTCACAATCCGGCTTCCTCTTGGGAAAGAACATTTTCTGGATAAGCACCATGTTGAATTTATTGAAGGCAGAAAGAACACCTTTGATGTTGAAACTAAACAGGACGATTTTCAGACCAATATTAATTCTGAAATAACTACAGTACCTTCGGATGAGGAATCAAATATACCGGAGCAGGAAGTAGTGCTTGTTGTTGAAGACAATTATGATATGCGGTCATATATAAGAGAAAACCTTGAGCAGAACTTTAAAATTATTGATGCTAAAAACGGCGAAGAAGGAGTTAAAAAAGCATTCGAATCAATACCGGATTTAATTATTACTGATGTGATGATGCCTGCAATGAATGGATTTGAACTTACAGGCAAGCTGAAGTCTGATAACAAAACCAGTCATATCCCCATAATTATGCTTACCGCAAAAGCTGATGAAGAAAGTAAACTACGAGGGCTTGATATTGGAGTCGATGATTACCTTATAAAACCTTTCAGCACAAAAGAGCTTCATGCAAGGGTTGGTAATCTTATAAAGCTGCGCAGACTTCTTAAAGAAAGATATAAGGAAATCAGCGCAATAAATCCAAGCGATATAGAAGCAAAACCAATTGATAAGGAATTCCTGGATAAAGTCTTTATTAATATTAAAGAACATATTGAAGATTCCGGGTATAGTGTGACTGTCCTGGCAAATGAAGTTGGAATGAGCGTTTCTCAGTTGAACAGGAAACTTAATGCTTTAATAAATCAGTCGGCCGGAAAACTGATAAGATCTACAAGATTAGATTATGCTTCCCAACTGTTGAAAAATAGAGCTGGTAATATTTCAGAAATTGCTTACAGGATTGGATTCAGCGATACACCTGGTTTTACACACAGTTTTAAAGAAAAATTCGGCTGTTCACCTTCCGAATATTTAAAATCGCAAAAATAACATTTCAATTTTCCCGGATTGGCTTTTTAATCTTTTTTCAAATGCTGCTCAAAATCAGCAACTATTTGCACAGAAATCATAACACTCCCAAAACTTCCATTTATTACTTTTAACCCATTAAAATTCAAAGGAAATCTTATGAAAACGTCAGCAATTATTTTCATTTTCCTGATATCAGGATTCTCACAGTTATCTGCACAAACAACATCAGAAATTATTGATATTGGTAACGGAGGGATAAGTGATATTTCAAATAACGGCCAATATGTTTGCGGAAGTAATTATCCGGAGCCGCCATTTCTATGGACTGAAGGTACCGGCAGAATCAATATCGGAACTGTTGAAGGTGAAGGATACGGTGTATCAGACAATGGGATAGTTGTTGGAAGATTTCTCGATTCGGGTTTAACAGTCGGAGGAACCCCGGTACTCCGTGCCGGGTACTGGGCTAATAATCAATGGAATGGTTTAGCAGGTATTCAGGGAGTTCCGCCATTAGATCCGATTTCATTTACCCACGCTTATGGAATAAACAGCGAGGGTACGAAAATCGTTGGTATGGTATGGCATCCGAACTATCACGTAGAAGCCTGTTACTGGCAGATTCCAGATACGGGCATAGGTTTATTAGGACAAACCGGTGGTGCTGATAGTCGTGCTAATGTAATATCTGATGATGGATCAATTATAGCAGGCTGGGATGGAATTACGAACGGACCTGACCGGAGAGCATTTTACTGGGATCCGGCACCGCATTTTATGGGTGGGTTCGATCCAACTTATCTGGTGGGTGAATCCGATGGGATGAACTCTGATGGCAGTGTTATAGTAGGTGGTTCTGTCTGGCCTTTTATATGGACAGAAGCAACCGGTATGCAGCAGGTAGTTGCAGATTCATCATTGTACTGGAGTGGTCAGGCGCTTGGTGTTTCTGATAACGGCATTATTGTAGGATATGTTGACCCGGGGAACTTTAATTACCAGGCTTTTATAAAAAAACCAGGCTGGCCGGATATAGTTTATTTATCAACTTATATTAATGATACTCTTGGTATTCCCGGTTACAGCAACTGGTATTTTGCTTTTGGTCAGGCTATTTCTGCAGATGGAAAAACCATTGGTATATCTGCCTATCCGCCCGGATCCGGATTTGCCGAAGCATTACTATTAAAGATTGACCAACCGGTTCCTGTAGAATTAGTGTCCTTTACTGCCACTGTAAATAAATCTAATGTAAATCTTAACTGGAGTACGGCGACAGAAACAAATAATTCAGGATTTGCTATTGAAAGAAAAAGCCTAACCCCAACCAGTTCGCCAAAGGAAGGGGCTTCTGAATCCTGGCAGCAAATAGGTTTTGTTAAAGGTAATGGAACAACCACAAAAGAATCTTTTTATAGTTTTACCGATAATACCGTTTCTTCCGGAATTTATTCTTACAGACTCAAACAAACCGACTACGACGGGTCAGCCAATTACTCGCAAATTGTGGAAGTTAATGTTAGCGTAGTCTCCCAATTTTCATTAGACCAGAATTACCCGAACCCGTTTAATCCTTCCACAAAAATAAAATACTCGGTACCTGCTGATGGGTTTGTAAATATTGCGGTTTACAATATTCTTGGCAAGAAAGTAACAGATATTGTTAATAGTATTCAGAAGGCAGGAAACTACGAAGTTAATTTTAATGGTTCAGATCTTGCCAGCGGTATGTATATCTATAGGATGGAATCCGGGAACTTTGTGTCTATTAAAAAGATGCTGCTTTTAAAATGATTAATACATTATTTCAGCTTTGTCCTTGCTTACCGGGATGGGGCTGCAATTGATAAATATCCCGGACTTTATGGAAATCAAATCTAAATAAAGAAAGAATTATGAAAACATTTATTTTCATTATAATAATATCCAGTATGCAATTTGCACAATCAGATCCAAACATAAACTGGCTGCATCCATCACCACAGGGTCAGCAATTAAACTGGATCAAGATGTGGGATGCAAATAATTGGTACCTGGCTGGTCAATATGGAATGTTTATGAAAACTACTGATGCAGGGCAAACCTGGACAGTTAATAATAAAGCAGGCTGGCCTAACAATACTTATCCCGGTACACTCACTAATTGGCATGCAAATGCAGGATGGTTTTTTGATCCGAATAATGGGATTATAGTTGGATCAAATGCTAATGGGGTTTTGAGAACAACTGATGGTGGTGAAACATTCGATACGCTTACAATTCTACCAGGCAGTCAATCAGGCAAAAATTTGTATAATATTTATTTTGTGAATTCGAATGTGGGTTTCATCTGCGGAAGTTCTGCCTATAAAATATTTAAAACTACTGATGGCGGAAGCACCTGGAATCAACTTCCAAATTTACCCGGTGATTCTTATTATGATGTTTATGCTTCGGATGAATTAAATATAATCGCATGCGGTTCTTCCGGGAATTTCTTTAAAACAACTGACGGAGGAGCTAACTGGAATATTATTTCATTAGGGACTCCTAATAGCCTGATTGATCTTGAATTTATTAATATTTCCACCGGGTATGTTGCCGGTCAGGGAGGTTTTTTCAGATACACGACTGATGGAGGATTAACATGGACAGGTACAAATGTACCGATGAATTATATAAGTGCAAAGCTGATAGTAAACTCAGGTAATGTATATTATGCCGGTCATCCAACTGAGCTTTATAAAAGTACGGATAACGGAGCAAGCTGGACTACAATTACCATGACAACCCCGGGCACATACACCAATCTAAATTATTGTGCAGATGTATTTGGTTCAAATATAGTTGTTGCAGGTGCATTGGGAAATATTTATAAATCAACTAACGATGGTAATAACTGGAATAACCTATTACAAATATCAACTTCAGCTTCATTTATTCGCAGCATTTATGTTGATAACACTTCAGGAAAAATAATTGCGGCTGGACGCTGGACCGATGTTCCGGGCAGTATCATAATTTCTAATGATGGCGGGAATACCTGGGAAGCAAGTCCTTTTATAGCAGGACAGTTAACAGCGTTCAATCGGATGCAAATGTTTGATGATAATAATGGTTACTTTACCGGAGATGGCGGTTTTTTTGCAAAGACTACAGACGGAGGCTTAGACCTTACACCTATCACTATTCCATTTGCTAATCAAAATATACTTCAGGATTTAGATTTTATTAATCAGTCAACGGGATGGGTTGTCGGAGGTTTGCCATTTCCTGTTTTAACTTCAATTGTAGCTAAAACTACGGATGGCGGAGTTAGCTGGATTAATCAGACACCTGCAGGGCTTCAAGGTGTACAATTAGCAGTAGATTTTGTTAATGAAAATGTTGGCTATTTCGGCGGCTCTTCACTTTACAAAACCACAAACGGAGGAGACTCCTGGAATACAATTGCTGTTCCCGGTGTATCCAACATAAGATCTATTAAAGCTTTCGATGCTGACAATCTTTATATGATTTCATCAGACGGTTCAGGGACAGGAGGGATATTTCTCAAGTCCACCGATGGAGGAACTAGTTGGAACCCGGTTACTTTACCCGTAGGCACGGACTTATTCGGTCAAGTATGGATGGATATGAATAATGGATTCTTAAATGGTACCCTCGGCTTAATTTTATTAACTCATGATGGGGGAGGAACCTGGGAGATAATGAATACAGGCGGCTGGACTACTTATGGCGGTTATATGGTTAGTCCGGATATCTTCTATGTTACAGCAGGCGATGGTCAAATATTCAGATATACCGCATCTTCAGTACCTGTTGAACTAACTTCATTTTCCGGATCATATACAAATAATAAGATTACGCTTAATTGGATTACAAGTACAGAAACCAACAATCGGGGTTTTGATATAGAACGAAAAACCCAATCATCAGAATGGGAAAAAATAGGATTTGTTGCAGGAAATGGTACAACCACCAAAATCAATTCATACAATTTTATTGATAATTCAATTGCCTCAGATAAATATTCTTACAGGCTGAAACAAAAGAATTTTGACGGAACATTCAATTATTCTAATGTGGTTGATATTAATGCAAATTCAATTTCAGAATTTTCATTAAATCAGAACTATCCTAATCCATTTAATCCAACAACAAAAATTACTTTTACAATTCCTCAAACCTCAAACATAAAGCTGACAGTTTTTAATGCTTTAGGTGAAAAAGTTTCGACACTGATTAATGAAGTTAAAAATTCGGGAACGTATGAAATAAATTTTAACGGATCAGATTTAGCAAGCGGTGTATATGTATACAGAATAGAAGCCGTTTCTGCCGGTAAACAAGCAGGTAATTTTATTTCAAGCAAAAAAATGATTTTAATTAAATAAACAACAAATATTTTATTCATTCATTTTCGGGAGAATTCTATGTACAAAAAATTAACATTTTTATTAACTGTAACACTGATATTACTGGGCCTTAGTTCAGTTATTCAAGCTCAGACGGTGGCTTATGCATATGACGGTGGAGTCGGTAGTTACGGCACAGTGGATTTAAGCACAGGCTTATTTACATCAATTAATATGGGTATTCAAGGTTCATACTTTCCAATTTCAGCAGATAATAATGGTACCGATGAACAGTATGTTGCAATGTCTAATTATAGCCAGACAAGTTTCTTTTTAGCCCATATGAATTTTACGACTCTTACTCAGGATAGCATCGGACCAATTGCGCCTCTTGCTTCCGGACAAACACAAATTAAAGCCTTAGCATACAATGCATCTACCGATGTATGGTATTTAATAAGCGGTGACGATTTTGCTACCACAGCTGTTCTTTATACAATCGATATTAACACGGGGACACTAACTGAAGTTGGAAATATTCAAAATGCAACAGCACCAATAACCCTGGCAATTGATTGTGATGGAAATGCTTATATAGTTAATGTCGTAGCAGGTGTATCAACTGAAGCAGTGCTGTATTCATTAAACCTGTCAACTGCAGCAGCTACACAAATCGGTACAGATTTGGGATTTCCTGATGTTACATATAGCGGACAGGATATGGATTTTAATCCGGAGAATGGAAATTTATATTGGGGCGCTTATTGGTCATCCGGATTTTTCAGTGAAGGTCCATCATTCAGGCAAATTGATGTAACCAATGGTACTTCTACAGAGATAATAGCATTAGGTGAATTTGACAATTACGTTTCATTCAGTGTTAACGCAATTTGCAGTGTTGTTCCTGTCGAGTTAAGTTCATTCTCAGCTAACGTTAACGGAGCTTCAGTTTCATTAAGCTGGAACACAGCAACTGAAACTAATAATAGAGGTTTCAGCATCGAAAGAAAATCAGATAAATCAGACTGGCAGGAAATCGGTTTTGTTCCCGGTTTTGGCACATCCTCACAACAGCATTCCTATTCTTTTAACGATGATCAGTTAGCCGCAGGTTCTTATTCATACAGGCTAAAGCAAACAGATTATGATGGTACTTTCAAATATACCGATGCTGTTAATGCCGTTGTTTCTGTTCCTGCTGAATTCAAGCTAGATCAGAATTATCCAAACCCGTTTAATCCTTCTACAGTGATAAGTTACTCACTTCCCGAACAATCATTTGTAAACATTAAGGTTTATAATATTACTGGTGAAGAAATTACCACTCTTGTAAACGGAGTACAAACAGAAGGACATCATCAGATAGTCTTTAACGCAAAGAATATTGCAAGTGGAATTTACTTTTTAAGAATGAATGCAGGTAATTTCAATTCAACTATTAAAATGAATTTGCTTAGATAGAACAGAAAATAGCTTACCTCCGGAAGTTTACAGATTCGTCTGTAAACTTCCTTATGTTTTATCAACAAAAATTAACCGGATGGACAAATTATGAAAAAGATGATTTTACTTTTATTTCTATTTTTATTTTCAACAAAGGGATTTTCCCAGGGATGGCAGTGGATAAATACAGGTTACGATTTTATTCTTTATGATATCAGTTTTCCTGCCGGTCAGAGCCAGATAGGTTACGCAGTTGGTTCCGATGTTACTTATGATGGTAACGGAATAATATTGAAAACTACTGATAACGGGTTAACGTGGACTCAAATTTCTTCCGGTACAATACCGGGATTACAATCAGTCTATTTTACTTCTGTTGACACAGGATACGCGGCAGGCTGGCAGAACTATTTTATTAAAACTACCGATGGCGGAGTAACCTGGACACAAAAAAATGTCGACCCGAATGTCTGGTATTTTGTTAACATAGAATTCTGGGATACAAACAATGGAATTGCGGCAGCGGCGGGTGCAGAACTTTTTGTTACAACCGATGCCGGTGAAACCTGGACAGCAGCAACAGGAATGACACAGGATATTCAGGATGTTTGTTATGCCGGTTCCAATACTCTTTATGCTGTAGGCGGAGATGAGAAAATTTCAAAATCAATTGATGGCGGATTTTCGTGGACTCAAATTTATTCCGGGACTTTTCAATCTTATTTTTACGGCGTAAACTTTCTTAATCCTGATTTTGGAATAGTCGGCGAAGATGATGCAAAGGTAATGACAACAACAGATGGCGGTGGTAATTGGACAACTACTTATGCAGGTCCCTACGCTTTATACCATGGCACTTGCATCAGAGATATGAATACTATTTATGTTGCCGGAACACCTGAACAGGTTTACAAATCAACAGATGGCGGCTCTACTTGGATGAGTGATTTTAACGGTGCGAATAATGTTGCCCTTTATAAAGTTAGGTTCTCAGAAAACGGAACAGGTTTCATTTCAGGTTCCCAGGGAATGATTCTACGAAACACTGATTACACTGTGCCTGTTGAGTTAACAAGTTTCATTGCAATAACTTCCGGAAACAATGTTTCATTAAATTGGAATACCGCAACAGAAACAAATAATAAAGGATTTAGTGTCGAAAAAAAATCAGATAAATCAGACTGGCAGGAAATTGGTTTTGTACCCGGTTTTGGAACTTCATCTAAACAGCATTCATATTCTTTTAATGATGTTCGGTTAAGTGCAGGAAAATATTTCTACAGGCTTAAACAGACTGATTACGACGGGACGTTCAAATATTCCGATATTGTCAATGCAGAAGTAATTAATCCGATTCAATTCAGCCTGGAACAAAATTACCCGAATCCGTTTAACCCCACTACCAAAATTGATTTCTCAATTCCGGAGAATCAACTAGTAAATTTAAGTGTTTATAATGCACTGGGTGAAAAAGTTGCCGTGCTGAAAAATGAGATCTTATCAAAGGGCGGGTATTCAGTATACTTTAACGCATCTAATATGGCAAGCGGAATTTATTTTGTCAGAATGAAAGCGGGAAGTTTTTCCTCAACAATTAAAATGAATTTACTTAAATAAGTTCTCAAGTAAGTTACTCCGTGAAGTTTATGAGTAATTTCGTTAACTTCCCCTCATAATTTTCTAGTTGCGGTCATCAGTTTGCGCCTGGTGTCAGCGTCTCAAGATCCCCTCTTAAGAACGATTAAGAGGGGATTTTTTATATAGTTTAGATTTTATAAAACCTTTTTTCATCCGGTTATTTTAATCCCTGTAATTTCTAAAACTTTTTTTCTTTCTTTTCCTTTGCCCGCTTACCGGTTTATTATTCTCTCTCTTTTCTCTTCCACCGGATTTTTTACCGGTTCTTTTCTTTGAAGCAATTTCAACAGCGATATCCCTGCTTTTATATTTCTTCCCTGTAAATGCTTCAAGTATACTATCCGTATAATCTTTATCGGTTTCAAAAAAAGAAAAATTTTTCAGAATTTCTATATCCCCTATTTTGATATTATTTACACCCGTATATTCATTTATCAGCCGCATTAATTTTTCAGGCTGAAGGTTATCAGTTTGCCCAAGATTAATAAAAAAGCGGGTAAACTCACCTTTGCTATACTTTTCATTCGCCTTTCCCTGCACTTTATTCAGGTCTGGTGAGTCTTTATAGTAATCCAGGAACCTGTTGAATTCGAGTGAAACAAATTTTTTAATCAGTTCCTCACGGTCAAGCCATTCAAGCTTCTGATAAATTGAAGGCAGATAGGAAGTAATCTGAACATTATCCACTTCAACTTTTTCCATCCGATCTATTAAATGGAAAAGCTGCTTTTCGCAAATTTCTTTTCCACCGGGAACCGGCAAATGTTTAAACTCTTTTCCCAGTTGATCTTCAATAAGCTGCAGTCTGATATTCTCTTTCAGATTAGAAATTACGATGGAAGTACCCTTTCTTCCCGCACGCCCTGTACGTCCGCTGCGATGCGTATACAGGTCTGATTCATCGGGGAGACTGTAGTTAATAATATGAGTAAGATTATCAACATCAAGTCCGCGGGCGGCAACATCCGTTGCAACAAGAAGTGTAATGTTTTTATTCCTGAATTTATTCATTACAACATTTCGCTGAGCCTGAGAAAGATCGCCGTGAAGAGATTCAGCGTTATAACCATCCTTAACCAGATGATCAGCGACTTCCTGGGTTTCCCGTCGTGTTCTGCAAAAAACTATACCATAAATGTCAGGATAAAAATCCACAATTCTTTTCAAAGCAGGATATCGATCGCGGGCATGAACCATATAACAGATATGGGTAACATCATCGGAACCTGAATTCCTTTTCCCAATTGCAATTTCAACAGGATTATTCATATACCTGTTTGCAATTTTCTTTACTTCATCGGACATAGTTGCAGAAAAAAGAAGAGTGTTTTTTTCTTTTGGAGTAGAGGCAAGAATAGCTTCAAGGTCATCACGAAAACCCATGCTCAGCATTTCATCTGCTTCATCAAGAACAACAGTCCTGATTTTTTTCAGGTCAATTACCTTTCTTTTAAAAGATCGAGAAGACGTCCCGGAGTTGCAGAGATAATATGAGCACCATCCTTTATTTTCTTAATCTGCTTGTCCATGCTTGAACCGCCGAACACTGCAGCAACCTTCAGAGATGGTTTATACCTGGCATAATCCGTCAGATCATCTGCAATCTGAAGACATAATTCCCTTGTTGGAGAAAGTATAAGGTGTTGAATATATTTTGCAGATACTTCGGTTTTTTGAATAAGCGGAAGTCCGAATGCAGCAGTTTTACCTGTGCCCGTTTGCGCCATTGCTATTATATCCCGACTATGTCCTTTAATTAAAATGGGAATTACTTTTTCCTGAACCGGCATAGTAGTTTCAAAACCCAATTCTTCCACAGCCCGAACAATATTTTCTTCAATACCGGCTTCTTTAAATGTTAACATTATGTTCTTTCAATATTTATTTGTGATATTCTATTATACGAATGAAATGATTTTTCAATCTTTCAAATTTTCTTTAAGATTCTATATTTTTTTCAGAGAAGTAATTCAGGCAAGAACATTTAATTGATTCAGGCTGGCTTAGTCCTCTTCCAAGTGGAAAAAGAAAAATAATTTAATTAATCTTCAATTATTATACAGGATAAAATTACAAAAATCCCCGGTTATATCCTTCTAATAACCTTTTTCTCTTTTCACACTTACAGCCAAAGCAAAATTTTAAAATAAAATTTATATGTCAATATTACATATTTATTAACTATTTTTAATTGTTAAAAGAATATTTCACACTTCTTTATCAGGAGAGGTGAACTTCAAGTAATGAATTATTTTTATAACCATTTTATTGAGCTAATCTTTTTAATAACGCAACCGGCTTATTCTTTTCCCCGCACAGTTTACATAGATATATCGTTTTCTTTAATCTGGTTATTATAAGGAACTGAAAAGTGAAAGCATTTGTAACGGCGATAATATTTCTACTATCAATAATGACGAATCATAATCTGGTTGCGGGCAGCATTGATAGCCTTGAAATAAGCTGCAAATCCACGGGTAAAGAACATATCGGGATTCTCCTTCAACTTTCAGTATTGTATCGCACCAGTTCGCCGGAAAAGTCTGGATATGTAAACCGCATTAGAATTATCTCAAATTTAATGACGCTGCAGATCAATGCGCTTCATTAAGAATATTGGTGTTGCGTATAGTTATTTAGCCAGTATGAACGCAGAAATATTTCAGGAGCCTTGAATAGCTGAACAAACGATTTGAGGATCAGCTTGCGCTCGCTTATAATAGCCTGGGAACTACAACTATTTTACGGGAATCTAGATAAGGCAATTGATATTACGAAGATGCATACATACAGGGAAGAGCTCGATGATAAAAAGAATTGACTTCTTATTTAAGCAATATCGGAATTATATATAACAACCGGGGGGATTACGAAAAAGCACTCGGATATTATTTTGAATCCTTAAAAATAAGTGAGGAGTTAAAGATAAAGAGGATATCAAGAGCATTAACGATATCGGGACAGTTTACCACGATACCAAAGACTTCCCTAAAGCGTTGGAATACTATAAAAAAGCCCTTGATATCACTTACGCCACAGATGATTTACACTCAAGATCGATATCCTGAATAATATAGGGAATATTTATTCTGACAGAATAAGTTTAATGATGCTTGGATTTTCAGTTAAAATCTTTGAATATAAAGAAAAAATTAATGATGAATTCGGAATTGCAGTCTGTTTAGGTGATATTGGCAGAATTTATTCTTCCATGGGTAAATACGAAAAGCAATTAAAATTAACGTTCAGTTACGATTCAGAAAAGAATTGGAAATACTGAGGCGAAATAATTTCTTTAATACAGCTTGGAAGAACTTTTGATGATATGCAAGATATAATGAAGCTCTGACATCATTAGATAAGGCGGTATTATTATCAAAAAATTTCAGCGCCAAATTACTATTAGATTCTTACAAAGCAAAGGCTCAAGTTTTTGATAAGCTTGGTAATTATGAGAAAGCGTATAAAACTTTTTTACAATATTCGGAATTGAAAGATTCTCTGTTTAATGAAACTTCATCAGCGAAGATAGCCGGACTGCAGACAAAAAATGAATCTGAAAAAAGGACAAAGAAATTGCCTCTCTCCAGAACGAGAAAAAAATTAAAGAACTTGAAATAGCAAAGAGACAATGTTGCGTGATTTCTTAATAGCAGGTCTTGTTGTAATTATTATTATTGCTTTTCTTATAAACAACAGATATAGGATAAAGAAAAAAGCGAACAGTCTGCTGGAAGAAAAGATTACTATGATCAATGAACAGAAAGAAGAATTGAAGTTATTAAATAATAATAAGGATAAACTTCTTTCTATTATTTCGCATGATTTGCGAAGTCCATTCCAGGCTCTGCTTGGTTATTCCGAAATGATGTCTGATAATATTAATGAATTAACCAGAGATCAAATTGCAGATTATTCGAGAAATTTAAATTTCACTTCTCATCAGACAATTATACTTTTCGAAAATTTACTTGAATGGCAGGCTGCAAATGGTAAATTGAGCTGCGTCCCAAATTTAAGCTGGCCGGTTCTGTAAAAAAGCTGCTGCTTTGTTAAAGCATAATGCTGTTAGAAAAAACATCGCTCTACGGATAGAAATACCGGAGGATACTCTGGTTTACGCCGATGAAAATATGATTTCCTCTGTTATTCAAAACCTGCTTTCCAATGCAATTAAGTTTTCAAATACAAATGATTTGGTCTCTGTAAAATCTGTTTCAAATGAAAAACACGAGCAGTAATAGTTGAGGACAATGGAGTTGAATAAGTAAAGAGAATATAGAAACGCTGTTAAAAGGAAACGGTCAGATTTCAACTGAAAGAACTTTAAATGAAAAAGGAACCGGTATCGGCTGGAAATCTCAAAGAAATGATTACGATAAATAAAGGTGAACTAAAAATAGAAAGTGAATCAGGCCGGGGTTGTTTCTTTATATGATCCCCAAACCGAATGATCAACTTACTTAAACTATATCATTCATTTTTTCTAAAGTTATAGTCTTTTCGATTGCCTGAAACTAACAAGCTTTTTCTGATTCTCATCCCATAAACTTAATAATATACTCTTCAGACTTGTACGAAGTGTTAATACTGTTGCAGTTTCCTGAAGTTCAGGATTTTCCTTCTGGCATTTTTCAAGCAGGTAATTAGGTATTCTCGGACTCAGGTGATGGATATGATGGAAACCTATATTGCCGGTAAACCATTGTAAAATTTTCGGAAGTTTATAGTAGGAACTACCCTGCAAAGCCGCCTGCGAAAAATCCCAGTTCCCATCTTCTGACCAGTAAGTATCTTCAAATTGATGTTGAATAAAAAACAGCCAGGAACCCGTTGAAGATGTAATAATGGAAATGGGAAGCTGGATGAGCAGGAATGATTTTAAGCCGACAAGCCAGATTACTATTCCTATTAACAGTCCGATTACCAGGCTTGTCATATAAACACTGAGCCGGTAGTTAATTACTTTCCGGTATTTTCGCGAAGGAAACCTGTAAAGAATTAAAAATAATATTGTGGGGAAAACAACAAATAAAATGAAGGGATTTCTATAAAGCCTGTATTTCAATCTTCCCCAGCGCGATTGCCCGAAATATTCTTTAACAGTCATGGTGTAAATATCGCCTACCCCGCGGTGTTCAAGATTGCCGGCACTTTTATGGTGGATGGCATGTTTTTTTCTCCAGTAATGATAAGGAGTAAAAGTAAATATGCTACAGAACTGACCGCATAAATCATTTGCACGCTGCGATTTGAAGAAAGAGCTGTGACCGCAGTCGTGTTGAATAATAAAAAGTCTTATAGCAAAACCGGATGCAGGAAAAGCAAGCAGGAGCGTTATCCAGTAACTATAATTAAGAGCAAAGAGCATAAGTATCCAGATTAAAATAAAAGGTATAAACGAATTACATAATTGCCAGATGCTTTTGCTTACCTGAGATTTTTGATATTTGTTTACAAGGTTCTTCCAAACCTTTGGGCTGGATACAGAATCAGATATATTCAACGAAAGAAAACTCCGCGGAAACTTTTAAATAATTGATAAATATTATACAAATAATTCAGACAGCATTTTATACCAAAAATAATATATATTGAAAATTCTGTTCGCTGTCGGCTATGTCATTTAACCATATAATATATCCGGTTCAGGTTTTGTTATTTGAACTGAACCGGAATTCAATTTTATATATAATGAAACCAGGATTTAACTTTGCATAAATGGATTAACTTTCAGATTATTTACAACATCAGTCACTCCTTCAACGCTCGAAAATTCTTTTACCATACTATTCTTTATCCATAAATTTGAAACTGTTCCCCATACAGTCACACTGCCGTTTTTAACTTTAAAATTAATATTATTGCGGTTTACCAAAGGAAAATCTTTATTAAGAATTGAGATAAGCATTTGTTCCAAATCCTGATCGGTTAATGCTTGTTTCAGAGGAATTACTTTTATGTCATTCTGAATTGCATTAACACCCTTAACCTGTGAAGTAACAGTCTCTGCAAGAATTTTTTCATTGTAATAATGTACCTCTCCCGAAAGTGTAACAAAGGAGTTAACGACATCTACATTAATTTTCTGAGGTTCTTCAATAGAATCATTTTGATCAATTATTGCTAAAATATTTTGCTTGATAATATTATCAGGAAGTATACCGGGATCCTTATCAGCCGGTACAGTTTCAGGAACAACATTAATATCGTTTGTTATTCTTTTAACCCCGTTAACTTGAGCAGCAATTTCAAATATCATATCTTTATCATAAAGTAAATCTGCCTTGCCTGTTAGTATAACCCATCCATCATCCTTCATAGTCACATCAATATTAGAAGGATCATATTTATTGGATATTGCTGCGATAACTTTATCTGCAAGGCTCTTATCATTATTTCGAGCAATTCCATTTTGTGCAAAAGAAAAAATAAACAGAATCGTAAAAGCGTATAATATTATATTTTTTGATTTCAAAAACCTGTTCATCTATTCACACGACCTTTCTCAATTAAATTATATTTACTGCTGTTATAATCTTATAAAAACGAAACAACGTCAATGATTTCGAGCAATGTACTCTTACAATCACTTAATCCTTAAAGTGATACCGGGATAAAGACAGTTCCCGGACACTTCATTTTTACGGATTTTCACATAAATTCTTTCTATTGCGGGATTTTATTAATGTTAAATCTTAAGAAACATTACCCCGGTATTGGAAGTAACCTCATTAATCTTTACATTATTTCAAAATAAATTTTTTAATTATTAGTCCGGGGGACGTTATGAAGAAGAGCTTACTTTTAATCTTACTCATCCCGACATTTGCATTCCTTCCTTACAAAAGTATTTTCCCGCAGGGATTCGATTTGGCACTCTACCAGCAATTCCTGCAGAACCATCAGAATATGCAGACAGGCGATCTTTTACAAATGCATCCAGCCGGTATATTTGAAAACAATATAAATGTTAATTACCAGAATATTTTTTATTTCGATTCCATAGACGCAAAGTATAATCTGACTGAATTTGAAAAATCATTGATACAGGATCATGGTTTTATGGTAAGCCAGAGATTATCACAACCCTCTTTCGGACAGATCCTGCTCGATATACATCACTACGATCTGCCGGTATTCGTTTCTACAGATGCAATTTTGTATGCATATCATGTTTCATACGACAGAATACTGAGAGAAGTAGAACTGGGATATTTAATAGATAAAGTTAATAATCTCCTGATGGCACTCCGGAATTCTTTTCCACAGATGGTTTCCAATTATTCATCAACTCCGGGAATGACACAGTCGCTTCTTGATGTTGATTTATATCTTACAGTCGGATTAAAATTAGCTGGTGAAACTATAAATCCATTCTTTCCCCAAAACAATACTAAAGTAGATACTGTAGTAAACCTTGCTATGGCAGCAAATGGTTTTACATCCGATACTTTGTTTTCTTCAAACTGTGTTGAGCATGACTGGAGCCAGTTTAAACCGCGCGGGCATTATGACTCTGATGATTATCCCCAGCTGCGCCTGTATTTCAGAACGATGATGTGGCTGGGAAGAATTGAAATGTATCTTATCAGGCCTTCATTTGGAAGCCCTTTTTGTCCTCCACAGTCTGATGAGGATATTCAGCGGCAGATAATTGATGCAAATCTTGTTTATGAATTATTCGATCTTGCAAATGTTCATTCCGATTATGAAGACATAGAAGATGTTATTAAATTTTTTGTCGGTGAACAGGATAATGTAACACTTGATAATATGGGTTACCTTCGTAGTGCAGTACAGATAAATTCTGCATCCCAGCTTCTTGATTCCGTCAAAGTTATTGAGTTCCAGGATACACTGAGTAACCAATCGTTTGCCTACCAGTTAATACTTTCTCAAATTCTTCTGGGAAATCCATTGGCAGGAGATAGTGTTGTTCCGGCGTCATCATTTCTCTTGTTCGGGCAAAGATTTGTTGATGACTCTTATGTTACAGCAAGTGTAGTTTATGATAGAATATTTTACCAGGGAGAAAGAATCTGCAGGTTATTCCCGTCTGCACTCGATCCGATGTTTGCACTTGGAAATAATGCTTCTGCGCAGTTACTTATTCCTGAATTAGATTACTACCACTATTCAACCAATCTTGCTGCGCTTCGTTATTTATTTGAATCATTTCCTTCAGCTTACTGGAATAGTTCTTTGTATAAAGAGTGGCTCAAAATTATTAAAACACTCAACCCGCCGGAAGATAGAAGCAACCTTCCGGATTTTATGACAACTGCAGCATTCTGGCAGGAAAAACTTAATACACAATTAGCTTCGTGGGCAGAACTTCGCCACGATAATTTATTATACGCTAAACAATCATATACAGGTTGGGGGGTATGTTCTTATCCTTATAGCTATGTTGAACCATTTCCCGACTTTTATGAATCATTAAAAACAGCGGGTAATTCCGGATATAATTATTTTCAAAATGTGCAGTTTCTTGACGGTGAAATCAAACAGCATATTCTTGATTACTTTTCAAATCTCCGGTATACATGCGATACTTTAAAATCAATTTCAGTAAAAGAACTTTCTGATACTCCCCTTTCGCCCGAAGAAACAAATTTCCTGAAAAATATGATGTTCCAGGTTTCTACTTATACAGGTATTGACTATGACGGCTGGTACCCGGGAATTATATTCCAGGATGCGGCTTATGCTCACGAGGGATTAATGAGTGCAAATTATATTGTTGCAGATATTCATACTACGCCTTCAGACTGTGAAGGTAATGCCGCTGGATGGATTACCCACGTTGGTACCGGACCTGTGGATGCGGGAGTATTCATCGCTAAAATACCCGGCGGAGAGGAGTGTGCTTTTATAGGACCGGTTTTAAGCTACAGGGAATATGTTACTGATAATTTCCTGCGTCTTACAGATGATGAATGGAGTACTGATTATATGTTCAATTCATCAAGACCGGATTGGGTAAATCTTTATCTCGCCGATTCGACAGGAAATACAAGGGGCGAGGGTGGAGAGTTAATTACCTCAATTAAATCTGAAAATAATATTAATGTGCCTGCAAAAAATATTACAGTTTCAAATTATCCTAACCCGTTTAATCCAAGCACAATTATAAGTTTCACTGTTCCTTACGATCTAAGTAACAAGTATGCAGAACTGACAGTATATGACATACAGGGACAGGCGGTTAAGCATCTGATTAACCAGGTTTTACCGGCGGGTAATTATGTTACCAAATGGTACGGAAATAATGATGGTAATTTACCGGTATCCAGCGGAATTTATTTTTACAGGTTGAGAATCGGAGACAAACAGGCGATCGGTAAAATGAATCTGATTAGATAAAATTCATTCACTTTTTAATATTAACCACAGAAAGGCGTCTTAACGACGCCTTTCATTTAATCCACCAATCTCTTCCATTAGAAAAAACATTTCTCAGTTTCCATCCGCACATCCGAAAATCCAAACCGGATAGATAGTCAAAACATAACAGCTAAACCAAAAAATTATTAACTTCTCATTATTAGAAAATAACAAAGGAAGAAGAAAATGAAATATCGTCTGCTCGGAAAAACTGATACAAAAGTTTCGGCACTTGGATTAGGATGCATGGGAATGTCAGAATTTTATGCGGGTGGAAAATCAAATGATACCGCAAGCGTCAAAACAATTCAACGGGCAATTGAATTAGGAATTAATTTCCTCGACTCAGGTGACTATTATGGAATGGGACATAACGAAGAACTAATACGGGAAGCAAAGAAAAATCTTCCACGGGATAAATTCTTTATATCGGTTAAATTTGGGGGGATGCGAAATCATGACGGAAAATGGATTGGAATTGATACACGCCCGACCTCGATCAGAAATTACTTAAGCTACAGCCTTTTCAGGCTTGGAACGGATTATATCGATATGTACTATCCCGGAAGGATCAGTCCTGATATACCTGTTGAAGATACCGTGGGGACTCTTGGCGAACTGGTTCAGGAAGGCAAAATAAAATTTGCAGGTTTATCTGAAGCAGGACCGGAGACCTTAAAACGTGCGCATAAAGTTTTTCCTATCTCTATGCTTCAGACTGAGTACAGTTTATGGACCCGTGAGCCGGAGAAAGATGTCTTGCCGGTATGCCGTGAACTAGGTATCAGTCTCGTTGCATACTCCCCTCTCGGCAGAGGATTTTTAACCGGTGCATTCAAAAAAACTGAAGATGTGCCTCAGGATGTCAGGAGATTCCATCCTCGTTTCCAGGGAGAGAATTTTGAGAGGAATAAAAAATTAGTTGATAAGATTTCCATAATAGCAAAAGCTAAAAATGCAACACTGGCACAGATAGCTCTTGCCTGGCTCCTTTCACAGGGTGATGATATTATCCCGATTCCGGGAACTAAAAGAATTGAACGGCTTGAGGAAAATATAAAAGCCGTTGATATAAAACTGAGTAAAGATGAATTAAAGCAGATAAACGAAGCCGCACCAATTGGAGGTGCTTCCGGTACGCGTTACCCTGAGCATATGATGAATACAGTAAACAGGTGATTGGATGATTAGCAGGGGGAGTTATTCCGGCACACATAATTAATTAGGTTATCATCTTTATTATGGGTAGGTTGTCTTATCCGGTATTTAGACCGTAGTTTTATTTATTTTTATTTAGAGGTCCTTTGTGAGCACTAAGTTATTTGTGGGTTCACTCCCCTGGTCGGTTGGCGACGAAGAGTTGAAAGTAACATTTGAAAAACATGGAACTGTAGTTTCTGCAAAAGTTATTACAGATCGCGACACCAGGAAATCCAGAGGTTTTGGATTTGTTGAGATGGAAAATTCTTCAGATGCATCTAATGCAATAAAAGCATTAAATGATTCGGAAATAGATGGAAGAAATATTGTGGTTAATGAAGCTAAACCCCGCAGCTAAGCCGATATTCTGAATTGATTCTAATGAGGCGTCTTTTTTAAGACGCCTTTTTATTTTAAATCCATCCTGTCTTTTAAAAATAATTGTTGAGGATAAGAATCCTTGTAGTTAATTTTACCAGGTCTCTAACTCAATTACAATTAAGTTTTATTCTTTATGAGTTTTGCAATCATTATCAGAAAAATATTTTTCCAATTCACTTTCATTTCAATTCTCTTTCTGCAATTCAACTGCACTCAGAAAACTCAGTCTCCGGAGCATGTAAGCAGTACACACGGAATGGTTGTATCAACAAGTTCTTATGCATCCCAGGTTGGAGTTGAAATTCTAAAGAAAGGCGGGAATGCAATTGATGCAGCAGTAGCTGTTGGTTTTGCACTTGCTGTCACATATCCCGCTGCAGGAAATATCGGCGGCGGCGGTTTTATGGTAATTCACCTGGCAAACGGTAAAAACACTACTATTGACTTCCGGGAAAAAGCTCCTTTATCCGCATACAGGGATATGTTCTTAAACAAAGAAGGTGATTTTGTTCCTGAGCTTAGCCAGCAGGGAACAACTTCCGCAGGTGTGCCGGGAAGTGTTGCTGGTTTGCTTTATGCACTTGAAAAATACGGTGCTCTCCCGCTTTCAGAAGTAATCCAGCCTGCAATTGATCTTGCAAGAGAGGGATGGAGACTTAACGAAAGAGATGCACGTTATTTTAATGACGGGATACCTCTGTTTGAAAAGTACCCTTCAACAAAAAAAATATTTATGAGAGATAGTACAACTTATAAAGAGGGAGATCTATTTATTCAGCCTGACCTTGCGTGGACACTTGAACAGATAAGAGATAAGGGAGCCGATGGATTCTATAAAGGAAAAGTCGCAGAACTTTTAGTCAGACAGGTTCGTTCAATGGGTGGTTACATTTCAACAGAAGATTTAACAAAATATAAGCCGGTAGAAAGAGAACCTATTACAGGTACTTACCGTGGCTGCGAAATTGTTTCAATGCCTCCTCCCAGTTCAGGAGGGATTGCACTTGTTGAACTATTAAATATACTTGAAAATTATGATCTTCAGAAAGAAGGATGGAACAGCAGTCAGGATATTCATCATCTTGTTGAAGCAATGAAGTATGTCTATGCAGACAGAACTTATAATTTGGGAGATGCGGATTTTTATCCTGTTCCGGAAAAGCAGCTAACATCTAAAGAATATGCAAAATCAATTTATGAAAGAATAGAAGCGGCGGGAGATAGAGCTATTCCTTCAGATAAGATTAAAAGTCTTGATGTTACTCAACCTCACGAAAGCACACAGACCACACACTACTCAGTTTATGATTCAATGGGTAATGCCGTAAGTACTACTACAACTATTAATTCTTTGTTTGGTTCAGGTATAATTGTAGATAGTGCGGGATTTTTTCTTAACAACGAAATGGATGACTTCAGCGGAAAGCCCGGTGTACAGAACCAGTTCGGGTTATTGGGAACAGAAGCAAACTCGATCCAACCGGGAAAAAGAATGCTAAGCTCAATGACACCAACCATTGTATTAAAAAATAATAAGCCGTATATAATAATCGGTTCACCCGGAGGTTCTACGATTATCACTGTTGTGCTCCAGGTAATTTTGAATTGTATAGATTTCAATATGAACATACATGAAGCTATTGATAAGCCGAGAATACATCACCAGTGGATGCCTGATTCAATTTATTTTGAAAATGGAGCTTTAAAGGAAAATGTGAAAAAGGAAATAACCGCAATGGGCTATGCATTAGATGAAAACGGAACTGCGGGGCGTATACTTGGAATAGCAGAAGGAATAATGGTGGATAACAGGAATAAAATTATTTATGGAGCTGATGACCGTCGTGGGGGAGGATTGGCAAGTGGTTATTAAGAAGATAAAAGGAAAAAGTAAAAAGAACAAAGGATGATTATCATCCTGTAAATGGTTGATTATTATCCGTTGATGACCTCAATAAGTTAATTAATTATAGGATATAGTATTCCTTAAAGACCTTATTATAATAAATCCTCAGATCATTGGCTATAATAAGAAGAAGATAATCAATATTTGAATGATCAAATCAATGTAGTAAAATCATTTTCCTGGTACTGGTATATTGCCCAGTATTAATTTTATAAAAATATACTCCCGAAGCTAAATTGCCGGCATTCCAATTTATCCTGTGCAATCCTTTTGTAAAATATTCGTTTACAGGTTTACTAACTTCTTCACCTAATAAATTATAAATAGTGATATTAACCATTCCGCTATATGGAATACTAAATTCTATAGTTGTTGACGGATTAAAGGGATTTGGGTAATTCTGCTTTAGTGAATAATTAAAATCATTCCTTTCATTATTAATAATGGAAGTGAAATTCTCCCTGGAATATTTAAACACAGTTTTACCTGCTGCATATCCTAATGTGTCATTCAGAAACCGTATCCGGTTTACATAATCATCTTGCTGCCAAAAGTTAAATGAACCCCAGGTATTTCCTCCATCAGTAGAATACATAGACACCCACCAGCCACTAACCCAGCCTACAGAATCATTTACAAAGCCTACTCCCTGTATGTCCCTTATTCCGGGAACAGTTTTTTCTACCCAGTTTATTCCTTTGTCCGTTGTTTTAAGGATGGTACCATCAAACTCTGCACCTTCAATACTTACATAACCGATATTTACGGAAGAGAATGAAATTTTCCAGCAATGATTTGTTCTGACAGATGAAAGATATCTTGTAGCCCAGGTTTCTCCCCCATCAGAAGTAAATATAATTACAGCCCGCAAAGAATCGTAATCAGGATCATTAATATCAGCATAACCGCCTACAACAAAACCTGAATCGGGTGAATAAAAATAACAATCCACAGCATTTTTAATATAATTACTAATGTCAATTGATGTCCATGAATTTCCTTTATCAGTTGTTTTTTCCAGCGGTGAAGTATTCGCGATCGTACCGACAGCATAGACTACTGAATCATTAACTACTGATATTCCACAAAAACCTTTCGGCTGAGGATCGGAAAAATTATTTACAGGAGACCAGTTCTCTCCTCCATCAAAAGTCTGGTACATTACAGAACCATTCTGGTCATTAGGTACTAGGAAACCAATCCATCCCCTTAAAGAATCAGCAAAACCGACAGACCTGCACCAATTTGCGGTATCAGAATATTGTAATTGCCAGTTATTTCCTCCATCAGTTGTTTTATATATTTCCCCGTCTAAGTTTACTATCCAGCCAATATACGGATTCACAAAATAAACATCTTCGAACCGTCCAACATTGGATGGTGCAACAGGTGCATTCGGTAAAGCTCGCCATTGTAATGTTTGAGCAGTAAGTGAGGAAATAAGAGTAAGGATAAAGAAAAACATGCCGGTAATGATTTTCATAATTATCCTATGTTTAAATTTTATTAATGAGATATTTGCTAATAAGTTATTGCGAATCAATTACTTTGTCAAGTAGTGATTTTTAATTTTCAAGAATACGCATAAACCTGTAAATAAAACAACCGAAAAGTATTTCTAAATAGAAGTTGGCTCATAAAATCGATAACCAAAAATTTTAAAGGTTATCTATGAGAATATCAATGGGAAATAATTTAAGTTATCTTAATTTAGAAAGAAAAACAGTTTTTATTATTCTGGTTGTCGATTTTTAGCTTTTCCATTCGACTATTATTTGGAATCATTAATTTCAATTAAATAGGAGTTTAAAATGAAATATATATGTCTTGGATACCTTGAAGAAAAATTGTTTGAAAAGATGTCCGATAGTGAAAGAAACCATTTTATGGATGAATGTTTCACTTACGATGATGAGCTTCGAAGCAAAGGACATTTTGTCGGCGGCGAAGCGCTCCAAACTGTTCATAATGCAACCACTTTACGGACAAGTAACGGCAAAGTTATAGTTACAGATGGTCCCTTTGCTGAAACAAAAGAGCAGTTGGGCGGGATAATGATACTTGAAGCAAATGATTTAAATCATGCAATTCAATTGATGTCGAAGCATCCAAGCATATACATGGGTGGAAGTTTTGAAATAAGGCCTGCTGCAGATTTAACAGACATGATTAAAGAAAGTGAAGTACGCCGTTCTAAAAAATGAACGGTTCAAATGTATCTGGTTTATTAATTCTAAGTTGAAAAAAATATTCAAATGACAGACGACAAAAGTGTAAGTGAAGTTCTGGATAAAATTTACAAAAGTGAATCCAGGAAAATTTTAGCTACTCTTATCCGTCTGCTTGGTGATTTTGATATTGCTGAAGATGCATTACACGATGCTTTTGCCATTGCTGCTGAAAAATGGTTGGAACAAGGAATACCGGATAATCCGGTTCCCTGGCTTATTTCAACAGGCAGATTTAAGGCTATTGATAATCTCCGACGCCTTTCACGATTTGATTTTTCATTAAAGAAACTTGTTAATAAAATGGATATGAATGCAAAAATTGATAATCAAACAGTGTTTGAAATTAAAGATGATGAATTAAGACTTATTTTTACCTGCTGTCATCCCGTTTTATCTCCTGAAGCAAGAACTGCTCTGACTTTAAGAGAAGTTTGTGATCTTACAACAGAAGAGATAGCGAGTGCTTTCCTGGTTACACCATCAACTCTCGCACAGAGAATTGTTAGAGCTAAGGCAAAAATTCGTGATGCTAATATTCCGTTCGAAGTACCATCACGATTTGAAGTACCTCAAAGATTAGCGGCTGTAAACCAGGTTATTTATCTTGTTTTCAATGAAGGCTACTCTGCTTCTTATGGTGAATCATTAACCAGACCCGATTTATCCGGTGAAGCAATTCGGCTTGGCAGACTTATGCTCGAACTACTTCCCGAACCGGAAGTGAAGGGGCTGCTGGCGTTAATGCTTTTGCAGGAATCCCGAAGACAGGCAAGAACTTCACAATCAGGTGATTTGATTTTGCTTGAAGATCAGGATCGGACATTATGGAATAAAGATCAAATAGAAGAAGGAATTTCACTCGTTGAACAAGCACTGAAATCTCACAGGTTTGGTTCTTATACACTTCAGGCAGCAATTGCTGCAGTACACGCAGAAGCAGCAAAACCAGAATTAACTGATTGGCCCCAGATTGTAGCTCTATATGATAAGCTTTTAGAATTAGAACCTTCTCCTATAATCGAATTAAACCGGGCGGTTGCAGTTGCAATGCACGACGGACCAAAAGCAGGAATAGCAATAATCAATAATATCTTTTCAAATGGGAATTTGACTGACTACTACTTAGCATATTCTGCACGGGGAGAATTAAACCGCCGGCTTGGTAATAATTCAGATGCCAAATCTGATTTTGAACGCGCGCTTTCACTGACAAATCAAACAACTGTCCGTAGATTCCTGACAAATAGATTGGAAAACCTTTCGTAATTTCTTACCCAATAACCAATTATATATTTAATTTAAAAATTAATAATTCCCTGTCGATTTAACACTTCCCTATTCGACTACATATTGAATCATTTAATCAGCTAAAATTAAGTTGAGGTTAATATGTTTGAATTATCATCATTTGTTTTGTTTGTAAGCGCTGCCGCTGTTTTTGCTTTTACTCCGGGACCGGGAATTATTTATATTTTCACAAGAAGTCTTAAGGGCGGCAGGCACGAAGGAGTTACCTCGGCATTAGGAACATTTGCCGGAGGATTTGGTCATGTTATACTTGTAGCTGTCGGCTTGTCTACGATTCTTGCAACTTCTGTTTTATTATTTAATTTCATTAAATATGCAGGGGCAGTTTATCTATTCTATCTTGGTTTTCAGGCAATCCGAAAAATTAATAAACCTGAACCAGATATATCTGCTGAAGACAATACCACAAAAAGATTTTTTTACCAGGGATTTATGAATGAAGTGCTCAATCCTAAAACACCATTATTCTTTTCCGCTTTTGTCCCGCAGTTTATAAATCCTTCGGGAAATTTCCTACTGCAATTCATCTTATTAGGGTGTACATCTGTACTTCTTAATTTATCCGCCGACTTAATTGTTGCAACTTTCGTAGGTTCTATGGGAAGTAAATTAAAATCCAGTTCCATTTTCCTGAAAAGACAACGCTCGTTTTCCGGCTGGACACTTATAAGCCTTGGTATCTACACAGCATTGACAGGTCAAAAATAATAACCGTCATTCGAAGTTTAGCTTTTATAATTATGAAATTTTTAATAGGAGGATAAAATGTTGATAAACAAATTAAAAACCGTACTGATTATAAACCTGGTAATTTCTACAATAACTCTTGCTCAAAAATCAGATTATCAGAATGGCTACAAATCGGTAAACGGAATAAATATGTATTATGAAATTTATGGCAATGGTCAGCCTTTGGTTCTTATTCACGGGGGAGGGTCAACAATTCAAACATCATTTGGAAATATTATTCCTTCAGTATCAAAAAAATATAAAGTAATTGCTGTTGAACTGCAGGCACACGGTCATACATCCGACAGGAATGCAGCGGAAAGTTTTGAACAGGATGCTGATGATGTGGCAGAACTATTAAGCCAACTCCACATTGATAGTGCAAATATTTTGGGATTTAGTAACGGGGGAAATACTGCAATCCAGATAGCACTTAGACATCCTTCAAAAATAAATAAGCTGATCCTTGCTTCAACATTTTATAAAAGAGAAGGTTTGTACCCGGATTTCTGGAAAGGAATGAATAATACCACTTTCAATGATATGCCGCAGGTTTATAAGGATGCATTTCTAAAAATAAATAATAACCGGGAAGCACTAATAAATATGTTTAATAAAGACTCCAACCGTATGAAAACATTTAAAGACTGGAGTGATGAAGACATAAAATCAATTCAGGCACCTGTACTTATTATGATTGGAGACCATGATATTATTCGTCCCGAACACGCAATAGAAATGTTCAGATTATTTCCGCACGCCGGATTGGTTATACTTCCGGGCGGGCATGGTGAATATTTGGGAGAAGTTATGTTTGCTCAGAAAAATAATTTTAAGCCTGATACCATAGTTTCAATAATTGAAAATTTTCTCGGAACTATATGATAGAAACAAATCAATATTAATTAAATTTATAAAGGAGAAAAGTCATGAGAAAATTAGTTGTGTTTATGCATGTAACTTTAGATGGTTTTGTTGCCGGACCAAAAGGTGAAATGGACTGGATAAATATTGAAGATGAAATTTTCGAATATGCCGGACAACAAACTGATTTAGCAGATACGGCATTATATGGGAAAAATACCTTTTTAATGATGAATGGATACTGGCCGACTGCAGCAAATCAACCGAATGCTTCCAAACATGATATTCAGCATTCTAACTGGTATAATAAAGTGGAAAAAGTAGTGATTTCAAAAACACTAAGTGAAAAAGATTATCCTGGAATCAGAATTATCGGAAATAACCTGGTAGATGAAATAAATAATCTTAAACAAAAACCCGGGAAAAATATTTTAATTTTCGGAAGTGCTGATACAGTTCACTCACTTATGTCGTTAAATTTAATTGATGATTACTGGTTGATGGTAAATCCGGTTATTATTGGAAAGGGAATTCCATTGTTTAAGAATATAAAAGAAAAAATAAATATGAAACTTACCGATAGTAATATTTTTTCTTCGGGCGTAGTGTGCCTTCATTATGAAAAAAGTTAATTGTAGAAAACAGAGAAATTCACATACCATATAAATAGGACAATATAATGGAACCAAGATTTTCAATACTGACTCTCGGGGTCGATAATCTCGAAAAGTCATTTAAATTTTATCACGTTGGATTGGGATTCCCTTCAAAAGGAATTGTTGGTAAAGAATTTGAACACGGTGAAGCGGCATTCTTCGATTTAAAGAACGGAATTATACTTACAATATATTCCAGGAAGGATTTGGCCTGGGATTCAACATTAAAGGAAACTTCATCTTCATCTATTGAATTTTCAATTGGGTATCTGACAAAGAATAAAGATGAAGTCGATTCAATTATGAAATTAGCAGAAAAAGCAGGAGCAGTTATCACCAAGCCAGCGCAAAAAGCTTTCTGGGGTGGATACGCAGGATACTTTCAGGACCCCGATAAGCACTTATGGGAAATTTTATGGAATCCACAATTGATTCCGGAAGATTAATTTATTTGTAGCGTTTTGTGGGATTCGCAAAGTTTAATTAATACCATACATAAAGAAACTATTGTTACTTTACTAATTCCAGATTATAATTCTTTTCAAACGCCAGGTTATAATGCACACTTCCATCCGAGGCAACAATTAGCAGCGGATAGTTGAGGGTTTTATCTTCAAGTGTTTTCTTCCATCCCAACAGGAAAACGTAAGTAGCAGTTGCGTCTGCTTCTTCTGCCGTCGGGGCCAGTATTGTTGAACTTTCAGACAACTTTCCCGGGTAACCAGTTGCAGGGTTTAGAATATGATGATAACGCACTCCATTTATTATTTTAAATCGCTCATAGTCTCCGCTGGTAGCAACGGCATAATCTTTTAAATCAAATTCAGCAATCAAATCATTTGTATTTCTCGGATGCTTGATGCCAATTTTCCACAAAGTATCTTTATCCTTTGTACCTGAGACATAGATATCACCACCGGCATTAAGAATAAAATTTGTAATACCCATATCTTTCAAAACAGCAGAGCCTCTGTCGATTGCGTATCCTTTTGCTATTCCGCCTAAATCAATTGACATGCCTTTTTTCTTAAGGAATACAGTTGTATCTTTTTCATTAATCAATAAATCCCTATAATCAACCAGCTTTCTTAATTCACTTATCGTTTTCTTTTCCGGAAGAATAATTTCCCTATCCGAACTGAACCCCCATAAATTTGAAAGCGGTCCGATAGTTACATCGAAAACACCGTAATATTTTTCACAATAAGCTTTAGCCCGTTTTAACATCTCAAGTGTTTCATCACTAACTTTCACAGGCCGGATTCCTGCTTCACGGTTTATTTCAGAAATTTCACTGCTGTCTTTTTCACAGCTTAACAAATTTTCAATTCGCTGCATTTCACTATAAGCTGCCATCAGAGCACTTTTGCACTCGTTTACATCTTTACTTCTCGCAGTTGTTTCTACGGTCGTGCCCATTAAATATTTAGTAACCGATACCTTGTACATCGTTGTATCGGTCTGGGCAGACAGACCGGCAGCAGATATTACTATAGCAGATATCAGAATATAAAAGGATGCGGTGATTTTCATTCGTTCTTATTTCAATTTAAAAAGTAATACTGTCAACTCCCAAAGAACTCTTACCTGCGATTGTAATGTTAATCTGATTTGGAATGCAGACAAGGTTTTCCCCTGGTTTTGATATCGGTTCCATATTCATACAGGTTTTATGCTTACAGGTTGCAGAAATAATTTTTACAGATTTATTTTTTATCCTTATATCTACATGACCTTTTAATCCTTCCACCCTGTAACTTTCTTTATCGTTATCCAGCGACAAATGATTTATTAATGCATCACCCCTGAAAATATTAATTCCGCCCTGCTCAGCAAGGTTTTGTTGAGATGAGAACCGAAGCAGTACAGGATCATCAATAGTTCGTGGAAGTGAAAGAGAATTAGCATTCTCCTCAAGAAGAAGTGAAAATTCATCCGAACCTTTATGGTAATCAATCAATGACTGGGATTTTACATAAGCGATATCACCAATGTGTCTTCCCTTCAAACGGTATTCGGTAAACTGAAGCGTCCTGTTCCCATATTCGGAATTCTTAATAGCCTGTTCGATTGCGTGAATAGTTTTCGACGGCTGATCTGTAATAACAGACAATGAAAATGAACCGGTGTTCTTTTTTACTGCAGCATATATTTTATTTGTGAGGGGGCTGACCATCCCTATTGCAGCGGTTGCAGGTAAAATCAAAGAGCTGTATTTAAGAAAGTTCCGTCTTTTCATCTGCATATTCCTTATAAATTTATTTTATTAAAAACCTGATGCATTCTTATTTTTAAAATTCAAATATCAGTACCGGTACCTTATACCTATATTAAAATCTGTTGCTAATAAATTATTCAGATTATTGAACCAGTACGGGGAATTTGTATGACGCAAATAAAAATTCAAATTGAAAATATACTGCACTCTTTCGTCATCCAGGAAAGGAAGATAATCCTGCCTCTCTCCCCCGGTTAAAATAAGATTCAGTTGAAACTCATTCGAATAACCGGCATCGAGCTTTATATCGGTGGTCATGTACTGCTCGGGCATCAAATATTTTGGCTTAAAGAAAAACGCCTGCGTCTGAAAGTTGCCTCGCCACCCGACACCTAAAATTACATGTTTAGATAAGTATCTTTCATAATCAGCGGAATAAGTACTGGCATTTATATTCCAGGAGTCCCAATAATATCTGTATCCAAGCTGCAAAGATGATTCGACTGTAAGCCTGTATTTTAACGATACAGCAGCAGCACGTCTGATTCTAAGATCCGGGTGAATCGGATCGAATAAACTATCAGTTCCATTAATATTAATTGGGACTTGTTGATAAGCATCAGATAAAAGCCCATTGTTATCAGTATAAGAAGAAAGCAACTGGAGAATTAAACTCTTGCTTATTATTTGTGAAAAATTTGCATTGAGAGTAGTAACATTTTTATCTTTTCTCCATGGTTTTGTCTTGGGAAAGACTTTATCCCAGCTTCTTACAACACCTACCTGTATCGATGTATTATTCTCTGAAAAATACTGTGTGAAATTTCCGATAAGAGTAGAAGAAATGTAATCGCTTTCGGTACTATACAATCCATCGAACGTTAATAATCCACTGCCGAATAAATGTGCAAACCCGAGATTAAATTCGTGGCGGACTTCATCAAATGTGGGAGGTGAGTAACCACTTCCGCCGCTGCCTGATGTTCTGCCTGATGCAGCGGTTACCGCATCCACCTTTTCAAGATCGCCTCCACCTGTACTACTACTTGGCTCCAGGGCTATGGCTTCTGATGGATGCCGCAGTTATCATATCAACAAGATATCTTCCTGTAATACTGGTGGATTCAGATACGTGTTTGGTTATTGATATACTAGGATAAAGCACCGAAACATTAAAGCTATCAAAGTAGCCGCTGAAATTTACCTGTGTTTCGTTAGAAGGTAAAAGCTGTGCAAAATTCAAAGTATAAAGGCTAAAAAAGATCAGCAGAAAAAGGATAAGCTTTTTAGCCACACCCGCAACCACCGCTTTCTGCGCCAGTTGCACCTTCAACACCTTCCCTGTAATCAAGGAAGTGTTCCTTAATCCCCTGGTTTATGGGGTTTTCATCTATAATCATAATAGGATCTGAAAGACTTTCCTTCTCCCACGGTTTAACTGTAGCACATCCGTATAAGAACAAGGAAGCAGCCAGCAACAATAAAATCCGGATTTTTATTATCACTATATTAATTCTCTTTCAATAATTGAGTTAATTCTGAATTAAAATCATTAACATAAGATTTTTCAAAACCATTATGCCAAAAACGTATTTTACCTTTTTTATCTATAAATATTGTGGTAGGCATAGCCTGGATATTAAATAAAGGCGGGATTTTCTGATTGTCGTCTACTATTATCGGGAACTCCGGTTCGGGGAAAAGCTTATCGAGGAAATGCTGCATATTATCCTTATCATTATCAATATTAACTGCGATCATTTCAAAACCGGAATCCTTATGTGTTCTGTAAAATTTTATTAACTGCGGCATCTCTTCACGGCAGGGCGGGCACCAGCTTGCCCAAAAGTCAATTAACACTACTTTACCAAGGTAATTTGATAATTTTAAATCTTTACCTTTAATAGTTTTGCCTTCAAAATCCGGGGCAGGTGATCCCTCTTTTTCCTGGCAAATCCCATTCCCTAAAAATGCAGTGAATAATAAAATAAGAACATATTTAAATATGATCCTCATAAGTTATTTCTCTCGATAAGTGTATAGGGTAAGTTTGTTAATTAAATATTGTTTAACGTTAAATAATGCAGATTCCATATTCATGACATAAAACAGAGAGTGCATTAAAAAACGACCAACTCTTTTTATACATTTTATTCTGAATAAGCTGTGAGATGACTTTCAGGTTGGAATGATTCGTGGGATGGCTCACATTATTGAAAAGGCTTCAACGGAAAACTCAAGTAACCAGAATTTTAATTTACTTTCTCAAAGAGCATATTGTCATTCGGGTTACCATACCATGTCATTTCGGTTCCGTTTATTGAGTACCAGGTATCAATAAGCGGGTAGATGCCAAGATAAAATTGTTTTGAAATATAATTGTACGAGGAATCTTCACCAGGAAGAGTAGTGTTGAAATGATACGTTTTATGATACCGGCAAATTCCAGAATCGGCAGAGACCGGTAAAAAATCAAATATTTCTGTTGCTAAGCCGCCGCTGAATTTTTTATCAGAACTCTTATCTACTGTTGCTGCCCAGTGATTAATTTCCCACTTTCCTTTCAGACCGCTTCCGGAATCTACTCTTGTAAGGGAGATTAGTCTTCTGAAAAAAATAAATTCATCCTGCATATCAATAACAAGGGGATCAAAATATTCCAATGCCGTTGTTTGTAACGGATTGTCCAGGTCTTCATAATATTTTAATTGAACATTGGAGAATAATACTTTGAAATCGTTCACCAAATAACTTCCCATGGCAATATAATTTACATATAAAGATCCCGGGAGATCGGGCACCTGGTTAAATAACGTATCTGTAAATGTGTTGTCTTCATTAAATCTTATAGTTTCCTTCCTGTCGGTATAAGATTTAACAGTCTGCCAGGTTCCGATAATCCGTGCTTTTACAAACTGATCCTGCAGAGTAATATTTTCATTTACACTTCCACAGCCGGCAATCAGTAATAATTGGAGTGATAATAAAAATATTAAAGATTTCTTATGCAAAGGATATTTATTTCCGGATAAATAAATCATATCTAATTGAGTTTTATATACTTAAAATAATTCAGATTAAACCAGTACATTTTATTATTGTAGAAGGCAATCCATTTCTTTTCGTGATCTCCAAAAGTTAACTCTCTTTCTTTTAAAGAATAATCAAACTCGGTATTTAAATCTGCAGGAGAATTATTAAACAAATATATTTTTGATACCCGGCATTTTTCTTTAACAGGATCAAACTCATATGTTTCTTTTACATACCCGTTATTCATTTGCGGTACAAGGTTTTTATTGTACGTATATACCCATCTTGAGGTTATCCATTTCCCTGCCAGTGTTGGTTCAAAACTGCCAGCAGGTTCAAATTCAATTACCGGCTGCATAAAAAGTGTTTCGCCTTCAAAGAAGGCAGAGAGATTATCCGCATATTTATAAAAGGTGTTTACTGAATCTGTTTTTCGAAAATCCGGATAAATAAATGTCACATCTTTAAGTTTTATTATTGGTCCTTCAATAAAGAATTTTCCTTTAACAACAAGTTCCGGGACAAGCTTTAGCGTTACGGGCATAATATCCATAAGTGAATCTTCAAAATCACCCGATGCTTTGAAAGTAATTATGCCTCTCTTTGAATTCAGGTTGTAGTCAGTTTTCCACGAACCGATTATTTTATTTGCGGGGATGTGGTCCTGTCTTTGCACATAGTCGCTTCCGCTGCAACCTAAATAAAGGAATGTAAATAACGAAGCAAATAAAAAAACAGATAATTTATTTTTATTCATTTCTTTTAAAAGGTTTTAGATAATTGACTGTTCCGGCTTGTTAAAATATAATAAAAATAATTATTGGTACACTCTGAAATTGGATGAGTGGCACTCTCATTTACTGAACATTTTGTTCCTTTAATTTGCTTTACAATATTCCGGATTATTTTATTTCCCTTATTACAACATCCAATGTTTTTTTCAGTTATATTTACATAAGATATTAAAAAGTGCTTGCAGAAACAGAGCTCTTATTAATCCGGGGAGTATCATTGTAAAATGAAAATAATTGAACACACTTCCGCAAAGCTTACCTTCAAAGATTCTGCACTCTGGATATTGCTCCTTGGCTTAATTTTTTTAATCGTTGCAGTGACAACACTTGCGGGCGCAGCAGATTTATTTTTAAATCTTAAAAAATTAAGCGTATTCGGTCTAATCATTGTTTTGATATTTGCACTTTCTGGTTTAGTCACAGGATTGTTGATTATACATATCCATCCACTGGTATATGTAAGATTTAATAAAATTCTGTGGTTGTTAACTGTGCACAGGAGAGGATTTATGAAGAATGAAACCGAAACTTACGGACTGAAAGAAATCGGAGCAATTGAGATTAAAGAATCCGAAGATTCCGAAGGCGACCTATTCTACAGAATTGTAGTAAAATTGAAAAACGGTAAACAGGTACTCTTATCCGCGATGGGGGAATTCAACAGGGAAAGCCTGCAGGAAAACACAGAAACAATCAGGAGCTTTCTAAAAATCAGCTGCTAAGAAATTAAGTTAATTCTCCTCGTGATTGGAAAAACCTTTTTTGTAAAGCAGCCTGCTTACTTTAAGGCAGATTCCCTGAATCACTCAAAAACAGAGGTGACTATAACAATGATCTTTTCTTTGTAGAGCGAAATTTATTTCGCTCAAAGAAAAATGCTAAGCTATAAATCTCCATTCGGAATCTTCCCGGATTTTATTGATAACACCTGTTCGTCAGTAAAGGGGGCGTTGTACAGTGGTTGATATGCATTGTAGCACCGGAAATAATCTGCAATGAAATGCATCCTGTCATTAAGATCTCCCCAATCAACTACACCGCTGTCTTTCAGACTATTAGGGGTCGGATCAATTTTAGCAAGGAGAGCTATTAGTTTTTCATTAGTAAGATGCTGAAGCGCCGGCGGAAAGCCCACCGTAAGATCACTGCCGAGCCTTATTATGGGAGCGCCGGGAATAGTCAACGACATCATAAACCTGGATATTACTTCTCTGACCTGTTTTTCAAGCAAAGCAATAATATCATCCAGCAATTCATCAAGAGGAAATTTTATATTAAAAGTTTTTGAAAGAAAATATCTTGTCTTTAGCCAGAAGCCCGGCATAAATAACTTAAATACCTGGCGGCGTATTTCATCCACATCATCGAACGGTGAATCAAGCGCTTCAAGTATCTGCGGCTGCACCCTTGTCTGTTCGTGAAGTCCGATTAAAAGATTAGAATAATGAATCAACTCTGTTTTTGCTTTCGGATCCTGTTCAGTATAAGCTTCGAAGTAAGAAGTAAAAGCATCTTTCAGAAGCTGCTGCCCGTCAGGCGGGTCTCCGGGTTTTAACACTGCACAAAAAGCATTAATATTATCCTGGTTAAGTTTTTTCCCATCAGGAAAGAAGGCAAGGAAGCGGGCAAATTCATTTCCTATCTCCGCAATAACTATTTTGTTCCCCTCTGCAACAGCTTCAGCAGTCCTATCAAAAGCTGAATCGGGATTAACTATCTTAAGTATTGATTCTTTAATGCTTTCAATCTCAGGCAGCTCATTAAGATATTGGGAAAAATCCTGAAACCCTTTCAATAGAGAAACTACTTCCGGCGAATGACGGAAATAATATTCGAAAGTGCGGATGACATCTTCTTTACGGATTGTCTGCCCTGCCTGTTTTGATGCCCAGACGCCGTATGTGCACCAGATGGCATTATCTCCCGCCAGCCATTTTATTGCCTGAGAGAGTTCAAAATAACATTGGGTAATATTAAGATTGCGTATAACAGGATCGGAAATATTTGCTACCTGCCCAACCTGTGAAACCGACGGAGTATCCATTTAACCTTATTGATAATGTTGTCTTAATATAATGGATTAAAATTTAGTTTTAAAATAGTGGCTGAGTGAAACAGCAGGTCGCTCTATAAATTACATTCCCGTCAGGAAATAAATAGTTGTAAAAGGAACATATTACTAATTAGCCCAATCCTATCGGGATTGAAAAAACCTTTGCCTGGTTTAGCCGGTTAGGCTTTGAGCGACCTGAAAGTCGCTTTAAAAAAGAACCTGCCTGCATTCGTTTATTGTGAACGCCAACAGACAGGTTCCCTGAAATTTAAATTCTCGATATAATTAATTAAAATAGAAGTGGAATCCTACATTACTAAAGCTTAAAGCTCTCAGTGCCGATATTCCCCATTTGCTATCGTCGGTTGGATCACTCACCTGTTCGAATTGCAAACCATGCCCTACAGAAAGCGAAAGGTGATCAGTTACAAACCATTCAGCACCGAGTATCTGCGGTAACAATTAATTTTGATTTTGTTTCACTGCCCACAGTTCTCGCATTAGTCTGTAATTCAACACCGGGACGGATAAAGAAATTAACCGGACCGGTCTTTACAGCATTAAAAAGAACGCCTACATTTACGTGAAACCTGTCCTCGTTGCTGCCAAGGAAATTTTTATCAGCGTAACCCAGACCCAGATCAACACCGATATTATTATTGAATAAAATGCGTCCGCCAATAGGTGCTGAGGTTGAATACCATCCCAATCCTACCCTGATTTTATTATGTTCCTGTGCGAATGATAAAGAAGATGCTAACAGGAACGCTATTAAAGGAATAAAAAGTGCCTTTTTCATTTTTTCTCCTAATGATTTTTTTGATTTTTTAATAGAACTTTAATTCAATTTACCTGTGGTGAATTACCTTGATTGAAGCGCAGCGGAAGTTTTTACTGTAAGCAACTGGTAGACTGCTGAAATACCAACAAGTGTATATACGATTATACTGAGAATACTCATATTCCCGAATATTGCTGAGACGAGGTTAAAGTCGAATATTCCCACAAGACCCCAGTTGAGTCCTCCTACGATTATCAGAATTTGGGTTATTAACTTTAGTGATTTCATGTTTCTATCCTTTCTTTTGTTTATTTATTTGATTTTTTATGAATGAAATACTTTCTTTTATTGAATCAGCTATGAAGTTGCAGCTAAGAGAATTATTATCTGACTTTTGAAAATATAATCCACCGGCGGTAAGCTTTGCATTAACACTTTTTGCTGCTTTTGCTAAACTGTTAAATCCTTTAATAAAGTTTTCTTCAGGAATTGACGGTACCGTTGCAGAAATAAAAATATAGTCAGGTTTTATTTTTTTAACATCACTTATAAGAGACCTGAAAGGAGTAGCTGCACCAAGATAATGAATCCGGTAGCCCTCAAGCTCCAGTTCATAAGCCAGGCTCTGAAGTCCCAAATCATGATTTTCCCCTTCAGCACAGGCAAGCAGAACTTTTGTCTTCTTTGGTTTTTGATGAGGAAGATAAACCACAAGTCTTGAAAGCGCTGTTTTAATAGTATCAGAGGCAAGATGCTCACCTTCGATACCGAGTTTTTTAGTTTCCCAGAGATACCCGATTTTCTCCATTGCCGGTCTTATCACATTATCAATTATATCCGCTAACTTTTGCCTGTTTTTCACAAGGTACATTAACGACTGGAATACACCTTCCCGGTCACCCTGCAGGGCTTCTTCCATTATGGTATCTGCAGCAAGATTAAGGTTCTTCGAATACACAGCAAATCCCAGTTTCTCCATCTCATCTTTCCTTAAAGGAGTAGTTACACCGGTAACAGCAATATTGTTATCGCGGGCAAAGTTTTCCACTTCGCTTAAAAGGTATTTCCTGTGTCCGCCGAGGGTTTTTACACATTTAAGCTGACCGCTGTTTGTCCATCTTTTTATTGTTGTATCAGTTACCGAAAGAAGATCCGCAACTTCCCGAGTTGTTATATAAGTGCTTTCCATATTATCTGTTTTGTACTTAATATCTGTTTTGTCCGTTTCAAATATATTACAATGTTATTCTTTTGTCAAGTACCCGGGAATTATTTTTTCCGGTTGTGTGATGAAGGCGGGTTGCCACATAATCAATTGATGCAGAAAATCAGATGTTCAGCCACAAACGGTGCCGGGACTCCTGTACATTTCCTTAACAGTTGCAAAGGTTCAATATATATGCGAATGGGAAAATCATTGCGTGGGTTACAAGCTCAGGCTTTAAGTGATATCGCTCTACAAAAAAAGCAACCTGAAAGTGGCTCTTCAATTATTCAATTTCCGAACCAAACAAACTCCGGTTGCTTGGTTATACGTCTTTTATTAATTTCTCAACGATTAAAAAGAATTATCATAATTATGAAACGAAAATATTTACTATACATTTTGATTTTCATATATGCATTTGCAGTTAAGGTTCAGTCGCAGAACATTTACTTCCCTCCTATTTCAGGTAATACGTGGGAAACGGTTTCTCCTGATTCACTTGGATGGTGCACAGAGAATATTGATACCCTTTATAATTTTCTTGAACAGAAACACACAAAAGCTTTTCTTGTTCTTAAAGACGGAAAGATTGTAATCGAACATTACTTCGGTTCATTTACTCAGGACAGTATCTGGTACTGGGCTTCTGCGGGAAAAACTCTTACTGCTTTTCTTGTCGGGATAGCACAGGAGGAAGGATACTTTTCTATTCAGGATTCAACCGCGCAATATCTGGGTGCGGGCTGGACGTCCTGCCCGCCTGAAAAAGAACAATTAATTACTATCCGCAACCAGCTTACAATGACTTCAGGTTTGGATGATGGTGTAAGCGATCCGTACTGTACAGATCCTTCGTGTCTTGTTTACCTTGCAGATGCCGGTACACGATGGGCATATCATAATGCTCCTTACACTCTTCTTGATAAAGTTGTTGAAAACTCCACCGGGCAGAATTATAATGTTTACTTCAACAGTAAAATAAGATCAAGAATAGGAATGAACGGGCTATGGCTCCAGAGCGGTTATAACAATATTTATTACAGTAATGCAAGAAGTATGGCGCGCTACGGAATACTTATACAGAACCACGGGGTATGGGATACTGATACACTTCTTCACGATAGCTCATACTTTAATGCAATGGTTAACACCTCGCAGGATTTGAATAAATCCTACGGTTACCTGTGGTGGCTTGCGGGAAAAGAATCTTATATGATTCCGCAGAGTCAGATCGTTTTTGCCGGAACGTGGGCTCCTGATGCACCTTCCGATATGATCGCCGCTCTTGGTAAGAACGGGCAGATACTTAATGTAGTTCCTTCGCTGGGACTTGTGCTTGTGCGGATGGGTGACCCTCCTGATACTTCACTATATATTTCAACTTACTTTAATAACCAGATTTGGCAGCTGCTGAATAATATTATCTGCAGCCAGACAGCAGTGAAAGATGAAATTGTCAAACCCTCAGGATTTTACCTGCAGCAGAATTATCCGAATCCATTTAACCCGCTTACCGTAATTTCATTTGGATTACCAAAAGAAAGCTATGTCAAATTAATTATTTATAATTCTTTGGGGGAAAAAGTTGATGAACTGGTAAATAAGAGACTGTCAGCAGGATATCACCAATATAACTGGGACGGAAACAAACTCAGTTCAGGATTATATTTTTATACATTAGCAGCAAATACCAATGAAGGAGATCATTTTTACAATGTAAAGAAAATGCTGTTGATCAAATAATTTGATGAAATATTTCTCTGATAGATATCAGCCGGATAGTATTGAAATAAAACACTACCTGGTTGTTTTGATTTCATCCCGCAGCCCTCCGGCTTTTTAATTATTTATATTTACAAAAAAAGATATGTGAAATGTGATAAAAGGTTGAAAGAAGGAACTAAGATGAAGCAATAACAATTAGTAAAATTTATATTAGATAATTGGTTCTGAAAAATTAATCTTTAAGGAGTTAATATGAAGTTCTTAAGATATTTTCTGCTGGGTATAATTCTGCTCCCGACTTATGTTTTTGCCCAGGAAAAGGAAGACCCTTTTCTATGGCTGGAAGAAGTTGATAGTCAAAAAGCAATGGAATGGGTAAAAGCGCAGGATACAATTACAGTAAAAGCACTTGAAAAATTTCCTGAATTTAAAAATTTATACGAGAACAATTTAAAGATCCTGAATTCGAAAGAAAGAATTGCCTATCCATCCATGGTTGGAAAATATATTTACAACTTCTGGCAGGACAGCTTAAATGAACGCGGTTTATGGAGGAGGACAACTCTTGATGAATACCTTAAATCCTCGCCTGTATGGGAAACTGTTCTTAATTTCGATTCCCTCTCAAAAGCTGATGGAGTAAACTGGGCATTCCACGGAGCGTATTACCTTTACCCGGAGTATAACTTATGTCTTGTCAATCTTTCCCGCGGCGGTTCCGATGCAACAGTTGTAAAAGAATTCGATCTGAGGACAAAAAAATTTGTTGAAGGCGGGTTTGAATTGCCCGAAGCAAAACAGTCGGTTGCCTGGATTGATAAAGATCATCTTTTTGTCAGTTCAGATTTCGGAGAAGGATCAATGACTACTTCAGGATACCCGAGAATAGTTAAGGAATGGACACGCAATACACCTTTAAGCGATGCTAAAACGATTTTTGAAGGAGAGCAGAGTGATGTGGGTGCAGACGGATACGTGATTAATACTCCCGAAAGATCTTACCGGTTTGTTTCCAGGGGAATTACTACTTATACTTCACATACATACACAATGGTAAACGACTCACTTGTAAAACTCGATTTGCCCGATGACATTCAATTCGACGGCATATTTAAAAATCAAATGCTGCTGGAATTAAAATCCGACTGGAAAGTTGGAGACAATCTTTATCACCAGGGCGATCTTATAAGCATTGACTATGATAATTTTCTGAATGGAAACAAAGATTTTTCTTTAATCTACAAACCCGGCCCGCGTGAAAGCATTACCTCTGTCGGGAATACAAAAGACTTCCTGCTCATCGGCAGGCTGAATAATGTAAGAAGTGAACTATATAAATATGTTTTAAATAAAGATAAATGGACGGGGGAGAAAATAAATGCGCCTGACTATGGAACGATTGGAGTTGTTTCCACAAGCGATTTTACAGACAGGTTCTTCTTCACTTACACCAATTTCTTAAATCCGTCAACACTTTATTTATATAAAGAAGACGGAACGATCAAAAAAGTAAAAAGCCTTCCGCAATTCTTCGATGCGGATAAATTTGAAGTAAAACAATACGAAGCCGTTTCAAAGGACGGGACAAAGATTCCATATTTTATCGTTTTCGATAAGGATATTAAGTATAACCGAGACAACCCGGTTCTGCAGTATGCTTACGGCGGGTTTGAAATATCAATGCAGCCTTATTATTCGGCAACAATCGGAACCGAATGGCTGAGCCGCGGAGGTGTTTATGTGCTTGCAAATATCAGGGGCGGCGGTGAGTTCGGACCTCAATGGCATTTGTCGGCAATAAAACAAAACCGTCAGAAGTCTTACGATGATATGATCGCAGTTTCGGAAGACCTGATAAAAAGAAAAATTACTTCGCCTGAACACCTTGGTGTAATGGGAGGCAGCAACGGCGGATTGCTTGTAGGAGTAATGCTTACAGAAAGACCCGATCTTTACAATGCTGTTGTCTGTCAGTCTCCCCTGCTCGATATGAAACGCTTCAATAAACTTTTAGCCGGTGCAAGCTGGATGGGTGAATACGGAAACCCGGACATTCCCGCAGACTGGGAATACATCAAAAAATATTCTCCGTATCAGAATGTTTCTAAAGATAAAAAATATCCCCCGGTGTTATTCACAACCTCAACAAGAGACGACAGGGTGCACCCGGGGCACGCAAGAAAAATGGCAGCACTAATGGAATCATATGGTGACCCGGTTTATTTTTATGAATATACTGAAGGCGGACATTCAGCAGGAGTTACAAATAAAGAAGTAGCTTTTGAAAGCGCTATGACGTTTTCATTCCTGTGGATGAACTTAAAATAAAATTTTTGACTGGCGGGGAATTAAAGTTCCCCGCTTATCTATATAATTCCGAGGCTAACGCTTTTTGCAGAGCGGAATTTATCGCTCAAAATAATAAGTACTAACCCTGGCGGGGTTGTGAAACCTGCTTTTGTTCTTCATCTGTTACAAATGTTCAAACTCTACGAGATTGGTAAAACCGGGAGTAATCCAGGTGGTTAATCTTTGAACGACATAAATGCCGTTCTACAAACCGGTGTAAAAGAGACAGGCAGCTAACCTGCTGCCCGCCTGTATATAAACGTGAAAATCAACCTGTTATTTTTTCGCCTTACCGGATGCTGCCTGAAGGCGGCTGAGGAGTTCCAGCATTGCCGGGGCAGTATCGGAGTGATGATGGATCATCTTCCAGGTTCCCCCGTCTTTACGGTAGATGTTTGTTACACGAACTTCGCCTTTTATCTCTTCGCCGGCTAATTTTGCATGCACTTTTTCGATTCCGATTTCATATGCTGTGTCCCCAAAAACATTAATCAATTGATCTTTAAACTCAACTTTTCCTTCTGAAGCCATTTTCCCCACCTGGTTAAAAGAGTCGTTAACTTTATCCCATCCTACTTCCCTTCCACCGATCGGGTGCATTGTAGTTACTGTGGAATTGTGAGACCACGCATCGACCAATGCATTGTTCACCCCGTTTATCATCTTGTTCAATCCAGCGTAAAACATTTTCGAAGCTTCGCGAACTTCATCTGCTGCTGACATAATCCTGACTCCTTGTATTAATGATTAATGATTTAAAGGATTTGAAACTATTGGAAAAAAATCAGAAAGTTATTGTTAATAAGCACATAAAGGGTACACTTAAGTAAGGGGTTGTCCTACAGGTAAGAAAATAACATTTCTTCCAAAGGAATGCCTTTGGCAGAGGAAGTCCCCGACCGGGAATTCTTTTCTAATTCTAAGATTTCTCCCTTCGGTTTGCCTACCGATAGGTCAGGTCGAAATAACAAAGCTACTTTTTAGTCAACCCCTCTACTAAATAACTGACAGATCAATAAGTTGATGTAAAATAATTGTTGAGTATGTTAAGTTGAGTATTCGGATTTGAACTGAAAGATTTTAACCGGCTTGAAGATATTTTTTTATCTGATCGACGACGAAGAGTTGAAAGTAACATTTGAAAAACATGGAACTGTAGTTTCTGCAAAAGTTATTACAGATCGCCACACCAGGAAATCCGGAGGATTTGGATTTGTTGAGATGGAGAATTCATCAGATGCAGCTAATGCTATTAAAGCATTAAATGATTCAGAATTAAATGGAAGAAATATCGTAGTTAATGAAGCTAAACCCCGCTGCTAAGCAGATATTCTGCTGCGATTCTAAGAAGGTGTCTCACAAGCCACCTTTTTTGTTTTAAACCTTTTTGTGTCCACATTTAAAATTACAGGCAGGGGACAGATCATAAGAATAACCGGGATATGAATTATCCACTATCTTTTCAACTGCTGAAGTTAGTCCAATGTTTATCCGTTGAATATATAAAGGAAAGCTGGAGGAGAAAGGGAACAGGATTATAATCAAGGCCGTTTGTAGGTAGTTTGTAGCTTATTTGTAGGTTGTTAGTTGCCTGTTTAGCAGGGATTTACTATATTTGCAGTAAAAAGGTTGAGCTATGGCCAGTCTTGAAAAAAGAGTATTGGGAGAATTGAGGGGAAAAGTCGGGGGAATTGTAGCAAAAGTACGATATGGAAAGCAGTATATTGCATCCCTGCCTTCCGGCTACAGAATGAGCAAGGCTCCCCACGAAGTAGATAAACGAAATAAATTTAAGGTTAACGGAAAGTTTGCCGGGGCGATAAAAGAGAGCGGATTGTTATACCGGGTCTGGGAAAAGGAGAAAGCTCCTGCAGTTCATGCCTGGAATAAGATCTGCAAAATAAACTTTAAGCTGTGCGAACCGGAAAGACCTTCTGCAAGGAACCTGATTACACCGGGAGGGTTTCCATTGCCCGTGACGAATATCCGGGATTTTTCCGACAGGATAGAGATAGAGCTCGGGACTTTTGAAATCCTGTCTGAAGAGAAAAAGATTACCTTTATTGTTATAATCAGTTTTTATGAACCGGAAGTAAAAGAGAATCCTTATTTTGAGATAAGAAGATTAACAAATTACACATACGAAGATTCCAAATTTGTGTTTAAATATAGTGCGGCTGAAGAACACCTTGCAGTGGCTTATAAACATAAGACAATTTTTATTGCCGCAGTAACAGAAGATGAAGGAGGTAAAATTTCAAGGTGGTCAAATACTTTCGCCACGGAACTTTTGGAAATGCCGGAATAAAACTCCTGATAATAAACCACCAGTTATTCTCAATGAATTTGCCAAACCGCTTCTTTTGAATTTCACTATTAATCCTTATATGTTTTAGTGCATTAATAAATAAAATAATATTTGGGGAACTTAAAATGGCAGAATGGTACTACAACGAATTCAGGCAGGTTGGAGTAGATTTCTCCTCCGAAGAGGAAGTTAAGGCATACGACGAAAAATATAAATCCCTGCGGAACTATGATGAAGAAACTGATTTTATAATAAAGTCATTAAACATAAATCCCGCATCTGCAATAATCGAATTCGGCACAGGGACGGGAGAGCATGCCATTCGTCTCGCCCGGGTCTGCAGTAAAGTAACTGTATGTGATATTTCAGAAAAGATGCTTGAATACGTAAAGAAAAAAGCCTCCGGCAGTGGAATAACAAACATTGAATACATCAACGGCGGTTTCCTTAACAGTACGCTTCAGCCGGGATCTTATGATGCGGCAGTAAGCCAGCTTGCCCTTCACCATCTTCCTGAATTCTGGAAATCCGCGGCAATCGGAAACATCGGCAGGGTATTAAAGCCGGGGGGATTATTTTACCTGCTCGACAGCATTATGTCATTTGATATTCCCGCGTACCGCAAAGCAATAACAGACATAATTAACTTTACCGAAAACAAAATCGGGAAGAAAATAGCAGAAGAAATAATAATAAACATCAGGGATGAATACCCATCCTTCGACTGGACCATCGAAACGATGCTTACAAAAAACGGTTTTACAATTGAAAAGAAAATAAAATACACCGATATAATGGCGCTTTATATTAGTAAAAAAGAGAAGTGAAGTCTTATTTTTTTTCAAAATATTACCAAATAATTGTTGAGTAAATGGGTTTGAGTGGTTATGTTTGAGTATGAAAGCACAGGGCATTAAAAAGCAGAAGGCAATCCGGAAAAAACTCCAGAATAAGAATAATCTCACTACTGAAATGATTTATGCTAATATCGGATTTCTGAAGAAGGATGGTGTAAGTTTGTTGAAGGCTTTGATGGAAGAGAAGTCGAAGGTACGGCTCTGACGAAAAGAGGGGAAGCAAATTGTAAATCCAATGTATTTTAAGCTGTTATTTCCACACCTTCCTGCCTTACAATTTCTATTAAAGGTGTAAAGTCATCATCAATGAATCTTTTTTCGCCTACAGCAATTGGTTCAATCCTGTTGTTTGTTCTGACCTTTGAAAGCCAGATTACAGGCATATATTTATCTGTTTCGTTATCGAATAAGGGGGATATAAGCATAAGGTCAATATCACTGTCCGGTTTGGCATTTCCATTTGCCTGGCTGCCGTATATAAAAGCTTTCGTTATCAGGATTCCTTTTGCAGATAACTCGTTAAGATATTCTTTTACAACTTTTATAACTTTTGGGTCAACCATGTCAATAAATCCCTGGTTTTTTCTAAATATTCATTTAACATTTTTCTATCGGGAATCAGGGGAGAATAATCCGGGTACCTGCCTTCCAACTGGTATTTCATTAACAAGGGAAGGAAATTCAGATGTTTCTCTTCCAATTTCAAGTCAGCATGTTCAGCAAGGTAAATAAGATCATGGGTCTTTGGGGCGACCGTTTTATTCTGTTTTACGAAATTAGCTTTTAACATTTTTTCAATGGTAAGATGACAAAAGAACAATCCATGAAGATATTTTCCCTTGTCTATAAGTATTTCAGCAGTTTCAATATCAGACTTTGCGCCGTCTATCCAATATTTGATTTGCTTTTCTACATTCATTTTTAACAAAAAACTTTAAATCATCCTGAAACAATATAAGAATAAAAATTAAAATACTGCCTAAATCTTAATTTAATAACCTCTGAGCGGAAGAGTTTCCCGCGGCTACGGGAGATAAGAAGTGCAGGAATAAATTTTCTAAATAATTATTGAAGAACTCCGTTTGAGTTGTTATGTTTGAGAAAAAATTAAATATGAAATTATATAAAGTATCGACTAAAGGAAGAATTACTCTACCTGCAGAATTGAGGAAAAAGTACAAACTTACGCCCGGTAAGCGTGTGCGCTTTATAGAAGAAAAGGACGGCTTAAGAATGATACCTCTCGCAACTCCCGAAGAAATAAAAGCTAACATTGGCTTTTTAGGTACAGGCGGGAAAATGCTGAAAGCACTTATGGAAGAGAAGAAGAAAGTATCACTTTTTTATACATGTCTTACTTTTATATATTGACTTACTTATTTATTTGTTCTAACTTACAGGTGATTTTATAACATTCATGAAAGATATGACATGGAAACAGGATATGTAACATCCAAAGGACAATTGGTGATTCCATCAAAGATGAGAAGAAAGTATGGAATTAAGCCGGGAACAAGGATTAATTTCTTTGAAGAGAAAGATGGAATAAAAATCATTCCTCTAACATCTGAAACAATTAAAGCTAATATTGGTTTTTTAGGTAAAGACGGACCAAGTCTGCTTAAAGCACTTATGGAAGAAAAAAAGCAGGAGCGTGAGTTATGAAACGCTATGTTCTCGACAGCTATGCATTAATCGCATATAGCAGAGAAGAAAAGGGTGCTGAGGCCGTTGCTGAAATCATTGATGAGGGCTTGCATGAAAGGGCTGAACTTTATCTCAGCGTAATTAACTGGGGAGAAATATATTATATAACGCTAAGAAACTTTGATCTCAGACGGGCAGACTTTTTCAAAGAAACAATTGCCAGATATCCTATTACAATTGTTGAAGCAAATAAAGAACTTACTTTGCAGGCAGCTAATTATAAAGCTTTTCATAAAATGTCTTATGCGGATGCTTTTGCTGCAGCGCTTGCAAAAATGAGAAAGGCTACTCTAGTAACCGGAGATAAAGAGTTTAAATCTCTTGAAGTTGAAATAAAAATTAATTGGCTATAAATAGGGAGAAATAACTATGTGGCGATTTTCCGTATTACCAGAAAATGCACCAGAAAGGAATCCTCATGAATCGGAATTTTTTCGACCTAAAGAACCTTCTGAGGCAATTGTACGTGAGTTTATCCAGAACGCATTGGATGCAAAAAGTAAAAACAATTATAAGATCACTATAAAATTTACCTTTGGACAAATTTATTATGAGGACTCAAAGGAATATTTTGAAGGATTAAGAGACCACTTCCAAGCGTCCCAAGTTTCAACTGAAAAGATATTTGAAAACAAAGAAGTTCCCTTCATCATTATTGAAGATTTTGGAACTACTGGATTGGATGGAATGACAGGTGAAGATGGAAAACATCCGGAAGGAAAAAATAATTTTTACAACTTCTGGTGGAATGAAGGGAAATCTGAAAAGAAAGGAGGTTTTAGAGGACGTTGGGGGCTTGGTAAAACAACTTTTCATAGTGCATCAGATATAAGATCATATTGGGGTTTCACAGTAAGAGAGAATGATAACAGAAAACTTCTAATGGGAAAGGCACTATTAAAAACACACAAATTGGATAGTGAGACTTTTGTTTATTATGGTTATTTCAAAGATGAGAGAAATTATACACCTATATCTGATACTGTGGTAATAAATAAATTTTTAAAAATATTTGGCGTTAAGAGAATTAATGAGAATGGTTTCTCAATTGTTATCCCATACCTAGATCGAGATATTACTTATCTTGGGATATTGAGATCGACCATTGTACATTATTTTTATCCTATCATTAATAATGACCTGTCGATAGAAATAAAGGATGGAGTAATTTCCGAAAATATTGATAATACGAATATTATTAGTATATCCTCCAAACTTGATTGGAGAGGGACAGACTGGGAAAAAGTTAAAGTTGATGATTTTTTAAAATTTATTAAATCCACAATTGTTGATTCTTCAAAAATTGAATTAAAAATAAAAGATTTTACTAATCCTCAAATAGATGAAGAATCTTTTGAGGGTAAACTTGAAGAACTTAGGGCCAAATTTGATATTGGGGAATTATTATCATTTAGATTACCACTTGTAATACAGAAAACAAATGGTTTACCTAATGAAACATTTCTTGATTTGTACATTGAAAAAGGATCCGGCCTAAAAAATTCAGAAGAGTATTATATTAGATCGGGAATTACTATTGCTGAAATAAAAACTTTGGGGTCGAATCCTGTCAGGGGCCTTCTAGTTGCTGAGGATGAAGTAATTACTGAGTATCTCGGAGACGCAGAAACCCCAGCACATACAACTTGGAAAGAAAATACTGAGGGTTTTAAAGAAAAGTACGTTGGTGCACATAAAAACCTCAGATTTATTAAAAATATATTACGTGATCTAATAACATTGGTTTACTTACCGCCCAAGGAGGTGCAAAAGGATTTTTTAAATTATCTTTTTTACATAGAGGAACCTGATGAAAAAACCCCAAGAGAAAAAGGAACCGGTGGACCACCAAAACCCCCACCTCCACCGAAACTACAAAAATATTCATTAACTCAGTTGAATAATGGTTTCAGAGTTGCAAAAGGAAAAGACTCATTTAATATTCCCGAACTTATAAAGATTGCAATTGCTTATGACACAAGGATTGGCAATCCTTTTTCTGGAATTGAAAATTTTGATCTTGGTTTTGATGACCCAAACTTGAAACTAAAATATGCCGGGTGCGAAATTATAAAAAAAAATAAAAACGAACTGGAACTAAAAATAACAAGAGAAGACTTTGCCTTTGATGCAAGCGGCTTTGATTTAGTAAGGGATCTTGTTGTAAATCTAAAGGAGATGGGAAATGAAACGTAGATTTAATTATACTGGCAGGAAAAAAATTGCAAGGGAAAAGGTTAAGATTAATCTGGTCAATGTAAACGACCAGATAAGATCGCTAAAAGCAGATATTGAACTTGATGGGAACAGTTATCCGCCAGACTCAAAGGTTTATTTGGAAGCTTATCATAAAACAGATAATAAAAGGTTTGATCTTGGCCCCCTAGATCAGCATATGAAAGTTGATAACCTATCATTGGAAGAAATAACTTATTTAGACAAAATAAGCTTCAGAGTAATGGTTGTATCTGAAAAAATGGAAATTGGTAAAATTTATGGTCACGCCGATGGCATTAAACCTGAAAATAAATATGAGAGAAAATCAATCCTCCCTGTTGATTTTAGCAGAGATCTCGGACAGCAAATTTGGAAACTTGAGTTTAATGATGACCCTACATTGTATTTAAATAACCAAATATTTTCAATCGAGATGTTAGCTAAAAGTGATCCTCTTTTCTTTATGTATGTCTATCCCGCAGTAATCAAAGAAATTTTGATGACTATGATCTTTGCGCAAGGAGTTGATGATGTTACCGAACCTACTTACGAATGGCAAAGTTCTTGGTTAAGTTTTGCTAAAAAATATTTATTAAATGAAAAAATCCCTGATAGTTTGAACCCATCTGATCCCACATTTGATAAAGCACTCGCTATTGAATGGATTGAAAAAGTAGTAGAAGAGTTTTGTTATTCAAGACATGAGTGGAATGAATTTCTAGAAAAAATAAAGGGAGAAACACATGATTAGACTGAAAGCTTTTACAAGTAAAGGCAAACAACAATTTTTAGATTATTTATTAAAATTGAAGACAGATTCCTCCGTTGAAAAAATATCAATAGATAAAAATGATGAAGTAATAAATTTTGGAGATGATATATGGATTGATGAGAATAAAATATTTGCAAACAGGTTGGAACTAGCAGAATATGTAGAAAAAGTATTTAATGATTCAGGATTTTATAGAAAGGATGTACTAAACGACCCCAAGTTATGGACTTGGTTGGCATATTGTTGGTTTAATCAAGTATGTCCATCAGTAAATGGAGAGCGAAAAGTTGGACAGATAGAGAGATACATTAATAACAAGGATGACTACAAGACCTATTATAGGCATCTCATACAGGGGCCATATAATGTTTACACAATTTTGGGGAGAGAAAATGCAAAACTATTTTTATCTAATCCTTTAGACAAACCTGGTGATTTGTATGAGCAAACAGCATCAAGGCAAAAAATTATAACTGTACAAACTCTAATGGCTGTCGCGAATATTCTTTATTGGGATCATCAAAAAAAACAACCTAAAAAATCTGCAAGTAATCGCAATGTACCTGGAAACATTAGAAGATTGGGGAAATGGTTTTTACAGATTATTTTAACCTATGATATCTATACTATGGAAGCGAAAAATATTCTACTTTTTTTGCCTCATGAATTTAACCAGTGGAAAGCCAATTAATTACAAACAAATATTTCTTTAATAATTTCCGCAATGTGTTTGGCAAGCAAAGGTGGTACCGCATTCCCAACCTGCACGTACTGCGAAGTTCTTGGTCCACAAAAAAAATAGTTGTCAGGAAAAGTTTGAATCCTTGCCGCTTCTCTAACAGTTAGACTTCTGCACTGTGAAGGATCCGGATGAATGTAGTAGTGCCCATCTTTAGATATGTGACTAGTAATTGTTCTGGCCGGCTCACCAAATATCTGGACACGAAATCTATCTTCAAATTTTCCTTCCCTCGCGTTCTTGTGTTTGGGTAAAAGTTCTTGGGGAAAGTCTTCAAGCTTTGGAGATTTATATTTAATTCGTGCATAGCAGGACGCAAATAAATATCTGTATAGATCTTCAGTCAAATGTGATCGTGTTGAATGGTTACAAACCCCCTTAATTCTTGGATCAAGGAACCATTTCTCCTCTTCTCTATAATCAATTTGAGGTAGACATTTTAGAAAGTCATTGCCTCTGTCTTTTTGAGGGACTGTCAGATTTCCAATAACTTTTTTCATTTGCAGAAATATATCCGGATCAATTCCCCGCAGCAAGTCATTTGTAATAAAATCATTAAGCACCTTCGCCCAATTTTTCTTAGAATCTTTTTCCTTGGACAAACCACTTCTTAACTTTGGTAAGCCATTAAGGACTTTTTCAATATTAATCTTGTCTTTCCGTTCCAAAATATTCGGAACAATATTCTTGTCCTCTCTGATTCCAAGCAGAATTACTCTGTGTCGCATCTGTGGAATACCATAATTCTCACACTTAATAATAAAATCATTCAGCTCAAATTCAGGTTCTTTCTGAAACAAATTGTCATTTCTTGGTTCTTTTACCAAAGAATAAATTTTGTAGCCTAAACTTTTGTACTCCCTAGGTGTTTTACCGTTAAGCTTTTTATAAGCTTCTGAAGGATTTTTCAGATCATTCAGAATTTGATTAAATAAAAAATCTGTCTCTCCCCTGACTCTTGAGGAAAGCAGACCTTTAACATTTTCCATGATAAATAACGGAGGGTTGAATTTTGCAAGTATCCGATAGTACGCTCTGTACAAATAAACTTTTTCATCTTCCTCATCCAGACCATCTTTTTGTTTTTTTCTGGAACGCCCTACTAAAGAATATGCCTGGCAGGGAGGTCCTCCAATAAGTATCCATTTTTCTTCGTTTTTTAATGAACCAGCTATTTTTTCATCAATTTCATTTTCAAATTCTTTTTTTCCTAATTCTATTTTTAAAGCTTCGGCTTTAGCAATGTTAGCTTGTTCAGTATAGCTATCAAACAACTCTTTTCTGGATATTTCTCCTCTTAAATGCTGATAATATTTTCCCGGAACTTTCCCTTTTTCAAATTGTCTGAAAAAACTTCTTAGTTCTAATGTCTGATGAGCATATTCATCCTTTTCAACTGATAGTGCGATTCTGAAAACACTGCTTCCCTTTTCATCTGTCAATGCAGAGAATCCTTCACCAAGACCGCCTGGTCCTGCAAACAAATCAATTACAGGAATTGGTTTACTTATATTCATTTTATTTTTGATGCCAAACTGGTAAGCGTTCTGTTAACTTTTTTTGGCCTCAACTGACATTCCCATAAGGTTATAATTTTCCATCCTGTCTTTCTAAGCTTATTATTATTTCTCTTATCCGTTTCTTTATTCCCGTTGATTTTTTTCAGCCACCATTTTGTTCTTGTTTTGGGAATAACAAAATATTTACAGTCCTTATGCCCATGCCAGAAACAACCATGAATAAAAATCACAGTGTTAAGTTTTGGTAAAACTATATCAGGTTTGCCGGGAAGATCTTTTCTGTGCAAACGAAATCTGAAACCGTGAGAGTGTAAAAATTTTCTTACAATTAATTCGGGTTTTGTATTCTTCCCCTTAATCATACTCATATTATAACTTCTTACTTCAGGACTATGAACATCAGCCATTAAATTTCAGCACGATTGAAAATTAAATTTGTGGTAATCAGTAAAAACCAGATTAAACTTTTGTTCCGGTTCATTATTGTTAATCAATTCTATCTGAAAGTTATTAACCGCTCTTTCAAGATCTTCAAATAATTTATCTTCCAAATCTACTGCTGTAACTCCCAACCCTTCAAGTTTAACTTTGTAACCCTGATTTTCCAGTTCATAAATAATTGAAGGAAGCGGAGAATTCATTTCCTCTTCCCCAACGGCATTAAAGATTTTTTGTATGTTCATTAATAACTCCTTTTATTTATTAACTAAAATATAGATAAATGGATATTAAAATCCAGGCTGGGAACCATTCCCCCAATCTTCTTTTCATAAAAAACATAATTTATTCCTTCTACACAGAAGAGCCGGGCAGTGTCGGTTAGCGGTAGTACAATAATGAGCTTCTGGGAAAAATAATATCACTTCGTTATCAATTTTACCTCTTTTTCCTGCGTTTAATAATACGGACAAAAATCAATAATAAAGTTTGATTTAATATCATTTATAAACCAAGCTGAAAACCAAAAAAGGTAACATTCGCTTCCTATTACCTGCCTGGATTGAGTTTTTCAGCATAACAGGAGACTATATTTATGAATAATATAAGATTATTCTATCTTTTTACTTTTACAGTAATTCTCACGGTCAGCTTACTTATGCCCGCACAGACTTCCGGGTACAGGGACAGGCTTAACCAGGTAAAAGATCTTGTTAATTCAAATGAATTAATTATGATATGGAGCCAGGGAGCAAGTTCGAATGACCAGAATCTGCATCAAAGAATTTACGACCTCGATTTAACCCGCCCGGGGGGTGTTGATTCAACGCTGGTAAGAAAACCGCTGCAGATTGATTCAGCTATTACAGGCAATAAAACTCTTGCTGTTGCGTCAGGAAATTTTCTTGACGGGGAATATAAAAATTTAGTTGCTGCATGGGAATCGGAAGATAATACCGTCCGGGTTTCTGTTCCTGAAATAAATTCCGGAACTTTATCATGGACAAACACCAATGAGCTGACGTTAAACGGACTGGCAGCTTTTCAAAAAAATAAAATACATGTTGCAGCCGGAAACTTTTTCGGTAATTCCCAGGAAGAATTTGTAGTCGCATTCCAGGGGCAGGATACAACAATACATCTTCAGTTATGCGGGTTTAACCCGGGGAGTCTTGTTCCGCACCTGCAGGGAAGTATTAATGATGAACAATCTTATAAAGCCAATGTATTCATGAATAATTTTGATGTTGTTACAGGAGATTTTAACAGCGACGGGTATGATGATATTGCATTGCTGTTTCTTAAACCGGTCGGATCAAACAACTGGGCTTTGTGGATTACAATTTATACTATTGATAATAATGGAAATTTTGTAAGAAGATCCTCTAAGCAGGTTTTTGAAGAACCGGCATATACCGTATATGATGTGAATATAGACGGCACTGCCGGATCATTTGACGGCGATGCTGAAGAGGAAATTGCTTACGGGTTCTCATTTTTCCAGGGGGAACAATCCGGAAATGATACTTACGTTTATCTTCTTGACATAAAGAACAATCTTGATTCAATAATTGTTGATGATTCAAAACGTGTTGCTGATAATTTAGTGGGGCCGAATGAAATACCACTGTTTAATATTGCCGCTGGTGATCTTAACAGAGATAATCATGATGAACTGGTTCTGATGTCCGGCTCAACATTTTATGTTTATTCAGTTGATAATGATCTCAACGCTCAGTACAAATCACAGCAAAGTGCACTGACACCGGGGTTAAACTGGGACAGCGATGCTTTTCTTGCTGTAGGAGATATGGATCTTGACCGGAGTGCAGAAATAGTAATTGTAAAAAATTACCAGGACTTTGATCCGGGAGGATTGCAGTATTTTGAAATGAATGTATTCAGCCTTGATACGACCCTTACAAACTACACACTAAAAGCAAGAAGAATGCAGGAAGAAGCAATACCCAGAACCAACAACCAAAGAAAATATGCAATAGCTTTAGGAGATTTTGATGGCGACAGGGTAAGACTTGGTGATCCTGTACATTACAGCAGAAACGGTGTTATGCAGCCGGAGGTGGTTCTGAACACTCCGCCGGTTCATTATGATATTATAGACGGAACTGCTTACGATTTGAGCGGATGTTATCCCGATCAGAACTGCGGCTTCACTTCATCGTATATACAATCAACAACCAGCGATACTACAATTACTACCGAAGTGCACGAAGACTGGGGCGGCGATGCTACGATAACTGCATCCCAGTTTTTACTTAAGGAAAAAGTTAAGGCAACGTACGGTGAGAATTTCAGTAATAAACAATCATCAGGAACATCATATACGATAACTACCGGCAGAATTGCTGCAGGGGATGACTGGATATACTCGAATGTTTTTGATATAGATTTTTATGAGTACCCGGTTTATAACGGGCCGGACCCGACACCGATCGGATATTTTATGGTAACTATTCCGAAAAATCCCCGTCCGTTATGGATAGAGATGAAAGATGATGATTTACTCGGCAACCAATTCAGACCTGATCACGAAACGGGTAATGTGCTTTCATACAGATCAACAGATACTTATGATACTTCCCGTGTTATTGTGGATTTTCCTGAACAGACAATTGGCGCAACCGGGAATAGTTTTGTTTCCCTTCAGATTCAGTCATTCCAGGAACACAACGTAGAAACAAGCTGGGATGAAGGACTGGAAGTTGGTGCAACTCTTGATCTGTCAATAAATTTACTTGGTTTTGATGCCGGTGTTGATGTTGAGGCAAACGGACATTATAATCTTGGAGAAATTTCTACCCAGACTGTCAGGGTTCAGAATTCACTGGAGGTTAGAGGCGACCTCGGTCATTTAAATAATCAGTTTGGAACCAGTGGAACTTATTATGTACAGCCTTATGCATACTGGACATCTTATGGTGCGCTTGATTTGGATTATAAAGTTACTCAATTGCCTGCCGGGGGAAATTCATTCTGGCAAGCTCACTACGGTAATAAGACCGATCTTGCTTTTAGTCTGCCGTGGAGATACGACCCTGAAAAAGGTTATCCCCTGCCGGGTAATGATACAACATACCGCTATCGTTCAAGAGATATAAGATTATCAAAGATTCAGCCGCTTGGCGGAGATACCGTTACAATTACCGCAAAAGTACGTAACTTCGGGCTGCAGGCTGTCACAACCCCATTCAGTGTAAAATTTTATAAAGGTGATCCGGACAATGGCGGGTCTATGATAGCCCAAACTACAGTTGACACCACAATTGCAGCACGCGGTTACAGGAATGTTTCAGTTCAATGGGCAATACCGCTCAGCCAGAATTTAGACAGTGTAAGAATTTATGCAGTACTTGACCAGGAAAATGCGGTTACAAATGAAGTCCATGAAAATAATAATAAAGGCTGGGCTCCGGCAGTTGGTTATGGATCAATAACAGGAATTAAACCCGAACATAACACTGTTCCCGTTAAGTTTACTCTCTACCAGAATTACCCTAATCCATTCAATCCTGTATCGACAATTAAATTTGAGCTGCCTTCTTCGGGCAAAGCATCTCTTATAATTTATAATATACTCGGGCAGCAAGTGCAGACTCTTGTAGACGGATTTTTAAATAGGGGAACTTATGCAGTACAGTTTAACGGGGCAAAACTTGCAAGCGGTGTTTATTTCTATCGCCTGCAAACTAACGGCTTCACCCAGACAAAAAAGATGATGCTGATGAAGTAGGAAGATGGTTGATGTAGGACGGCGTATGGATGATAGAAGATTGATTACAAAACCTGCCTGACGGTTTACCCCGGCAAAGACAAACCGGCAGGTTACGCCCGGTGTGACAGAGAGCGGTAAGGAATTGTGGAAAAGTTTTCTCAATTCAGATGGTGTCACGGCTTAACCGTGACACCTGAAAATATTATTTCTTTTTATCCATTGAAGAATTTTTCTGCATCATTTCCATCATATCGGTGTTGGATGTGAAACCCCAGTGCTCGGCTATCTTATCTCCGTTGAAGCGGATAAGGTCTACCTGGTTCATCTTTATTTTACTGCCGGCAGGCATACCCATATACGGCTCGGACGTGGTGCCTGAAAAAGTTAAATAGGCAAAAAGATAATCGCCGGAAACAGCAGTGTTATGAACCTTTGCTTTCAGATCGGGGAAAACTTTATGATAATAGGTGAAAACTTCTTTAACCGCATCGATGCCGGTTTTTTTCGACATTGTCGGGCTGGGATCATGTTCAATCATATCCTGGGTCATAATTTTATCCAGCTCATCAACCTTTCCGCTGGTCATAGCGTCCAATGCTTCGTTATAGACTGATTTATATTTCGCTTTCATTGGTTTCTTGCTCATATCCTGACCATTAACGCATAATGAAATGGTCAGCAGCAAGATGATAGACATAAAATACCTGTACATAATTAGCCTCCTCAGATTTTTGGATAATTAATTTAAATTAAAAAATGCTGCTCAAGGAAGATGTAAAATTAAAACAGCAATGCTCAAATCAATAATAGATTAATGATAATATTTTATCTATATGTTGAATGTCACAGTAGAATAATTCAGTTAAAAAAACAGTGTATGATTGTTGATTGAAGAAGGGATGGATGATATTTGATGGATGATGGTTGCCAACCTCTGCCAGGTAATTTACCCACCACACGCCGGGGCGAAGAAACTAAATCCTTTGTGGTTTTTATACCCACCTCTAAATCTCCTCCAAAGGAGGAGACTTTTATATGTATCTTTTCTTTTTATTTGAAATGCTTTCATTTGATTTAATATTTTGAGTGAAGATTTTTTAGAATTAGTTTCTGCAATGAAGCATAAAAATATAATTACATTATTCATCAAAGGCCGGCAATATTAAATATGCCGGCAGATCCATACCCACCTCTAAATCTCCTCCCGGGGAGGAGACTTTCATAAGCATCTGGTCTGTCTGTTTGAAATGCTTTCGTGCAATATAAAATTTTGAGTGAGGGCTTTTTAGAATTAGTTTTATCTTTCTCTGTACAAATACACTACTCCAAACACGCGTAGTTGTCCCCTCCTTTGGAGGGGAAGAAGGGGTGGGTTCTTTCTTGTTTAAAAGATATTTGTTATGTTTCCCTCACAATGGAAAGGCGGAGAAAAATAATTCCATACAACCCTAAGCTTAAAGAGTACGCGAGAAAACTAAGAAATGACTCTACCTTTACAGAAATTATGCTATGGAATTATTTAAAGGGAAAACAAATAAGAGGTTACGACTTCGACAGGCAAAGACCAATTGATAATTATATAGTTGATTTTTATTGTAAAGACCTTCAACTGGCAATTGAGGTTGACGGTGAAAGTCATTACGGAAATGAAGAAAGGGATAAACGAAAAGACAAAAGATTAAATAAGCTTGGTGTTACTGTCCTTAGATTTGATGATACTGATATAAGATATGAACTTGATAAGGTTATAGAAAAGATTGAGAAATGGGTTGATGAGAATTCCGGGTAATAAACCCACCTCTAAATCTCCTCCCCGCCTGCCGGTGGGCAGGCAGGGAAGGAGACTTTTATATGTATCTTTTCTTTTTATTTGAAATGCTTTCATTTGATTTAATATTTTGAGTGAAGATTTTTTAGAATTAGTTTCTGCAATGAAGCATAAAAATATAATTACATTATTCATCAAAGGCCGGCAATATTAAATATGCCGGCAGATCCATACCCACCTCTAAACCTTTGTGGTTATTACCTCACACTTCAGAGAACCGCCGATAGCGGGCACCTATATAAAGCAAGCGGGCCCGAGGTGACAATGCTCACCGAAAAAATATTAACAAAAGAGAAAAGATTACCAAAAATATTGTAATTGTTGCCTGAGAGGAGTGTGCTTAAGCTAAAATATAACTGTGTACAGGTTCATAAATGATAAAAGTAAAATGATAAATAATGGCATATATTTTGTCTATGCCCGTACATTACCTAATTATTGAAACGATATTGTGGACTTACTTTTATGAACTTGTCTTCCGCAGCCCCTGTCAATGCTTTAAAAGAGGTAATTCCACATCTCCATTTCATTTCCAACAACCTACTCCCTGATGGATGCATTTTAACAGCCGCCAAACCGGTAGAATGTTTGAATGCATTAACCATCAAGTAAAACACACAGGAGAAAAATGATGAAAAAGTGTTTACAGGTTACATTAGTTATGTTCTTTAGCTTTGTAACAAGCATTACTTTGGCGCAATCCGGCTGGACAGCAGAAACAAACCCGCTGGGTACCGGAGACCAGGCAATGATAGGCAAAGTTCAGTTTGTAAGCCCCACAGAAGGATGGATTTCAGGCGGACTCGGCGATCTTCTCCACACAACAGACGCAGGAGCCAACTGGACAGTTGTTACTCCCTTTCCTGCTGATACCGTTTGGAGCTATTCTGATCCTGCATTATCAATGTCCTGGGTTAACCCGACACATGGCTGGAAAATTAATTCTATAGGATCAACTGTAGATATTTCTTACGGAGCTGTAGTACAGCAAACTACCGACGGCGGAAATACCTGGCAAAAGAAAATTTTATCCACCACATCCGGTGATATTGGTATAGAGATTCAATTTGTTGATATAAATAACGGATGGATTCTAATTTATAATATGTCCACACTTCAAGCAACTTTTCTCAGGACTACAGACGGCGGAAACAACTGGCTTCCGTTTAACGGAACCGGGATATTTTATTTTAAAGATGCAGACAACGGATGGGCATTTTTTGGAAACGGTCCGGAACAATCACAACCTCCATTTAAAATATTTAATACCACAAACGGAGGTACAGACTGGACAGAGCAATATACAGACACCACCGAGGGCTCATACAATGCAATATATTTTTCAGATTTACAGAACGGATGGGCAGCGGGAAAAAACGGAAAGGTTATTAAAACAAACGACGGCGGCATTAACTGGACAATTGTAACAAACAGCGGAATAAATCCAGATTACACAAGCAAAGCGGTTTTCTTTCTTGACGCAAACAACGGGTGGATCTCTTCTGCCGATGGCAATGGTTACGGCATTGTTCAGCATACCACTAACGGCGGTGTAAGCTGGACAACTGAAGAAACTCCTCTCCAGGGAACACAAGGCAACAACAGTATTTTTAGTATGTATTTTGTTGATGCTCAAAACGGATGGCTTACCGGCGACTATGGAATGATTTGCGGTTTTACCGGAACAGCTTCCAACGTAATTGATAATCAGAATGTACATACTTTTTCACTTGCACAGAATTACCCTAATCCTTTCAATCCCGGTACAGTTATAAGTTACCAGTTATCCAACCCGGGCTTTGTCTCATTAAAAGTTTACAATGTGCTGGGGAAAGAAGTTGCAACAATTGTGAATGAATTTAAAGTTGCAGGAAGTTATAAAGCTGAATTTAATGCACGCAATCTTTCATCAGGAATTTATTTTTACAGGCTTACAAGCGGAAACTTTACATCAGTAAAGAAAATGATCTTAATGAAATAAGGAAGATCTTCCATCGGTGAGACCTGCCTGCCCCTTGCTTTTAATTGGCAGGCAGGTGCGCCAGGAAGATAAGATTTTAACTATCCCTCCAAATTTCTTTAATTAATACTTTTCATATTCATTCCTCTCACTTGTTTCCTCAAGATGGATAAGAAGTGATAAACGGTGTGCCCGGTTATGAACTTATTCCGGCAGGAAGCGTCATAATAAAAAATCCGTTTGTATAACCCGAGGAACAATATGAAAAATCTTTTACTTATTTGTTTGCTGCTGTTTTCTTCATTTGCCTTTCCCCAGAATGAATTTGCAAAGCTTGATACTTTGCTAAACAATGCATCACAATTAGATATTTTTTCCGGGGTTGTCCTGGTAGCTGATAAAGACAGTGTACAATATCTTAAAACTTACGGCTATGCCGATTGGAATAATCATACTCCGAATCTCAAAGACACAAAGTTTAATATAGGATCAATCGGGAAGCTGTTCACCCAGATACTGACTATGCAGCTTATCCAGGAAGGAAAAATTCAATTTTCAGATAACCTTGCAAAGCTTTATCCTGTTTACAATAACGAAAACGATAAAAAGATAACAGTAAAACTCCTGCTTACATTTTCCGCAGGGCTCGGAGATTATTTCCGGATAAGAGAATTCCAGGAACATCCTGATCAATACAGAAAGATTAAAGACCTTATAACATTAATAAGTACAGTACCGCTTCTATATGAACCGGGAACTTCAAGCAGGTATTCTAATTCAAGCTACGTGGTGCTCGGGGGAATAATTGAAAAGCTGACAGGAAAAACTTATGAGGAAAATCTTAAAGAAAAAATTCTTGACCCTCTAAAAATGAGCAGCTCCGGGTTCATTTATAAAGAAACTAAAAAAGAAAATACGGCTAAAGGTTTTATAATTACTCCCGCAGGAGAAAAAGAATCAACTTATGAAAGAATGCCTGATGTTCCGACATCTGCAGGCGGTATGTATTCTACAGCAGAGGACCTGCTGAAGCTTGACAGATCGTTAATGAATAACAATATTCTGCTGAATGATGAATATAAAGCCCTTCTTATGAACCGGTTTAATGAGCAGAAGAAAGAATCGTGGGTACAAATGAAAGCGTCGCCTGATTTCGGAATAGGAGTAGCAGGAGGCTCGCCCGGATGGAATGCGGTTTATGATCAGAATGTTGCAGGAAAATATACGGTAATAGTTCTCTCAAACTTTGATAACGGTGCTGAAAGTATCATTAATAAAATTCAGTCGGTTCTGAAAGATGAAAGTTATACCCCTTTACAGATTAATGCAGGAAGATTTATATTTAATAAAATTAAAGAGAACGGATCAAATGATTTTATAAAAAATTACAAACAGTATTTATCAGGTTACCATATTGATAATGACAGGATTCTTAACAGAACCGGTTATGATTTGTTAAATGAAAACCTGGTTGATGAAGCAATTGCTGTTTTTACCGTTAATACTAAATATTTCCCCGATATTGGAAATACTTTTGACAGCCTTGGTGAAGCATATATGAGAAAAGGTGATAAAGAAAATGCAATCATAAATTATAAAAAATCACTTGAACTTGATCCGTCGAATAAAAATGCTGAGCGGATAATAAAGAAGCTGGAAAGCGGGGAATAAAGAGGATCGAATGATTGTCTATCTTCAGCAGTTAAAGTTATATCCTTTGTGGTTTTTGTACCCACTCTAAATCTCCTCCCCGCCTGCCGGTGGGCAGGCAGGGAAGGAGACTTTTATAAGCATCTGGTCTGTCTATTTGAAATGCTTTCATTTGATTTAATATTTTGAGTGAAGATTTTTTATGATCAGTTCTATCTACATCAGTAAAGAAAATGATCTTAATGACATAAGCAAAAAGTGACCGCAATTAATTATGAGTTAAAAATTATTTACGTCAGGTTTATCGGAACACATAAAGAGTATGATAAAATTAAAGCGGAGGAATTTGATATGAACATAAAACCTGTAAAAACGAAAAAGGATTATGACAACGCTCTCAAACGCATTGAGAAAATATTCGGCTCCAGACCGAATACTCCCGGGGGAGATGAACTGGAAATACTTGTAACCATTGTTGAAGCATATGAACAAAAACACTTTAATATTGCTCCTCCCGATCCGATCGAGGCAATAAAATTCAGGATGGAGCAGCTTGAGCTCAGACAATCAGATTTATCAGATGCTATGGGTGGTAAAAACAGGGTTTCGGAAATTCTTAGCGGGAAAAGAAAACTTACTGCCGATATGATGAGAAAACTGCATAAACAATTTAATATCCCGGCAGAATCCTTGTTGGCTTAAGTCTGTTCTTAAAGCAAATAACCTGAAGTCTACTTTGTTTTATGCTCACATCCATATATCCCCCATAGAGCCCATAAAACCTGACAGACGGGTAACCGGTAAATAGAGGCTTGGCTGTCTGGAAATATAACATCCGGCCAGGTGTCGATTCCGGTATAATGAGATTAGATGTAAACAGGGTTTAGCAAATAATATGGGTTAAACTGCTGCCATAATGTTTATTTTTTATTTCTTTACGATTCCTATACCACCTGTTCTTCTGCTATAGTATAAAAGTAATGTAATTGAATTATGATACTTTACAATATTGTTCCTGTATTTATTAATATTCTAAAATTGCCTCCGTATTAACAAATATCTTTATAAATTCACAATAAAGTTTTTACCAATTTATAACCATCAGGATTTACTATGAACAAGAAAATTTTTTCTGCAATTCTTACAACTGCTGTTTTGTTTTTTATAATTACATCGTTTGTAAGCTACATAACACCTCCGCCTGATGATGATCTTGCAGGAGCGTGGAAAGGAACCGTACAATTCAAAACCGGGGCATTTAAGGATATCCAGGACCTCGGGTTTATGCGTGTATTTAACAGCGGCGGTACAATGACTGAATCATCTAATTATGACGGCGCTCCCCCCGTTCCCCCTGCCTATGGTATCTGGAGAAAAACCGGCGACAGGCAGTACGAAGCTAAATATGAATTCTACACAACATATATCCCGGGCTCATTTCAGGATATGACAGATGCCGGCGGATTCAGCCCTGCCGGTTACGGGTTAATATTTGAGACGATAACTTTATCAGGCGACGGTAAAGTCTTCAGTTCAAAAATAACATTAACCTTATATGATGAAGAAGGAATGAAGATAAGCACCGATGTGGCAGATGCATCGGCAAAAAAAATGGTGTTTTGATTCAAGGAAGAAATTAAAATATATATCTCCCTGAAAATGAAGCCCTGTCACCATTCCTAATACTTTTATAAACTTCAGGCAGGCTCTTACATCCAATTTAAGAAAATGATTCTGTTCAAATTAAATAATAAGTTGAACGGTTAATCAAAATTTTTTTTATCCTTTCATCACTTCCTTTAACCTGCGGTATATTTTTACTTACAATCCGCATCGTATTTTATAAAATTACCCGCCAGATAATATGAGAGAGTAAAACCCATGAAGATATTTTACCTAATATGCATACTGTCGGTTGCAACAGCACGGGCATTTTACCCAACACTGAATGATAATTCAAAGGCACAGATTTTAGCTGTAAAATCATCAGAAAAAATTGTTATCGACGGAAGGCTGACTGAAAAAGTATGGCAAAGAAAAGGCTTCAACACATTGATTCAGGTAGATCCTGTCCAGGGAACAATACCGACTCAAAAGTCGGAATTCTGGGTTGCATACGATGATGCGGCTGTATATTTCGCTGCCAGGTTTTATGATCAAAACCCGGACTCAATAATGGCAAGACTTGTGCGACGCGATTTTATATGGGGAGACCCGTCGGACGGATGTGTACTTTACTTTGATCCCATAAATGATAAACGCAATGGTTACTTTTTCTATGTTTCTGCCGCAGGCACACTTGCCGACGGATTGATTGAAAACGATGTAAAGCAGCCGAACGACCTTACATGGGATGCTGTATGGGAGGGTAAACCGCACATTGATGACAAAGGCTGGACAGTTGAAATGAGAATTCCATTTTCTCAATTGCGTTTTAACAATGAAAAAAAACAGGTATGGGGAATGAATGTAGAGAGATTTATAAGCCGGAGATTCGAAACAGATATGGTTGTCTATACTCCAAGGAACGAAAGCGGATTTGCTTCAAGGTTTCCGGAGCTGGTTGGTATTGAAGGTGTAACCCCACCTTCAGGTGTAGAAATCCTGCCGTATGCTGTTGGAAAAGCGCGTTACAAAGGAAGCGATGCGAATGATCCTTTCAACCCGGGCTACAAGTATACACCAGGTGTTGGGCTTGATGTAAGAGCCGGTCTAGGCAGCAACCTAACTTTAAATGGTACTATCAATCCTGATTTCGGACAGGTAGAGGTAGACCCGGCGGTTATAAACCTTACAGATGTCGAATCGATCTTCGAAGAGAAGCGGCCGTTTTTTACAGAGGGGGTTAACATTTATAAATTCGGGGGCGGTGGTATCAATAATGATGTATCATTTAACTGGCCGACCACCAACATCTTTTACAGCAGAAGAATCGGCAGAAACCCGCAGGGAAAATTACCGGATTATGATTACGCTGATATTCCCGACGGAACACATATCCTGGGAGCGGCTAAAATTTCAGGTCAGGTTCTTGACGGCTGGAAAATAGGAACGATACACGCTCTTACACAGCGGGAATATGCCGGTATTTCATTAAACGGGTATCGTTCAAGTATTGAATTGGAACCGCTGACTTACTACGGGGTTTTCAGAGCCCAGAAAGATTTTAATTCGGGGAATCAGGGTCTGGGAATTCTCTCAACATTTACAAACCGGTTTTTTAATGAAGACGGGTTAAGAAATTCAATTAATAAAAATGCAGTGGTTATCGGCAGCGACGGATGGACATTTTTAGATAAAGAAAATACTTATGTATTATCCGGCTGGGCAGCATTATCAAATGTTGCAGGCTCACGCGAAAGAATAACTGAACTGCAGGAAAGTCCCACTCATTATTTTCAAAGACCGGATGCATCGTATCTTTCTGTTGACAGCTCTGCGACATCATTAGCCGGGTACAGCGGTCGTCTTATGCTGAATAAAAACCGCGGGAGATGGACTGTAAATACAGCCGTGGGATTTATCAGTCCGGGTTTCGAAGTAAATGATCTCGGGTTCGGTTCCTACAGTGATTACATTAACGCACATATTTTTACTGCATACAGATGGCTTGAGCCTGCGGCTTTTTATCAATACTTTGGAATAAATGCCGCAGCTTACACAAGCTATGATTTCGGCGGGAATAATACATCTCTCGGATACAGGTTAGGCGGTTATCTTACAATGCCTGATTACACAGGAGGCGATATATCGTTTACATACAGTCCGTCAACTTTGAATTCACGTAAGACAAGGGGCGGTCCTCTAATGGTTAATCCCCGTTTTACATCCGGAGCATTTGATTTCTACACGGATAACAGAAAATGGTGGGTTCTAAGCCTGGGAGGCAATGGCGGTTTCGGACCTGACGGTGAATCGCATTATTTTTATACCACTCTCGAATTCAAAGTCCTTCCTACCCTTACGCTATCAGTAGGACCGGAATTTTCAAGAGACATTACCGGGACACAGTGGGTTGCAAATGTAAGTGATCCCGCAGCCGCAGAAACATTCGGCAGCAGGTATATATTTGCTCATCTTGATCAGACTACGTTCTCTGCAAATATCAGGACCGACTGGATTTTAAGTCCTACTTTAAGCTTCCAGGTTTATCTTCAGCCGCTTATTGCTTCAGGTGAGTACAATCAATTTAAATACCTGTCAGCACCGAAGACTTACGACTTTCAAACATATGGTGAAAACGGTTCAACAATTACCCGGAATTCCTCTGACGGAAATGTCATTTCCTACGACCTTGATCCTGACGGTACAGGACCGGCACTTTCAAATACTATCAGTAACCCGGATTTTAATTACGTTTCTCTCCGCGGAAATGCTGTGCTAAGGTGGGAGTATTTACCCGGCTCTACTCTTTACTTTGTATGGACACAAAGCAGGGAAGGAATTGAATCAAACAGCGAATTCCTTTTGGGAAGATCATTTACAAATCTGTTCGCAGTAAGACCGGATAATATTTTTATTCTGAAAATAAGCTACTGGCTGTAGGACAACATGGAGCGGTGGAGTAATGGAGAATTAATCTTCATCCTTTGCCCCAAGAAAATTAATTAATTTGTACCTGGAGGTATTTTCTTCAGGCGTCTTATATAAATATCAATTCATTCATAAGTTGGGTAATCCTTCATAATTACAGGGAATTTTATATATTCCTTATCAATGTCATACATTCTATAAAAAATTACAGAGGGAATTATGGACACTCTTAATACGAACAACCTGCAAAGCTATGTGCAGAAATTAATCGGACTTGCTGTTGAGTACGGACCAAAATTACTTCTTGCCATTTTAGTACTTGTCATTGGTCTCTGGGTAATCAGGATAGTACTAAAAGCAGCGAACAAGACAATGGAGCGGTCAAACGTTGAAATTTCTTTAAGAAAATTCCTAAGCAGCCTGTTCGGAATTATTTTAAAAGTTCTTCTGCTGATCAGCGTTGCTTCAATGATTGGCATTGCCACCACATCTTTTGTTGCCATACTTGGTGCTGCAGGACTTGCAGTCGGGTTAGCCCTGCAGGGAGGTCTTGCAAATTTTGCAGGCGGCGTAATAATACTGATCTTCAAACCTTTTAAGGTCGGGGATTTTATTGATGCACAGGGTTATAACGGAACAGTACATGAAATTACTATTTTTACAACTATACTGAAAACCCCGGATAACAAAACAGTTATTATTCCAAATGGTGCATTATCGAATGGAAGTACGGTTAACTTTTCTACAGAACCCAAAAGACGTGTGGATATGACTTTTGGTATCGGGTATGGCGACAGTATCGAGAAGGCAAAAAAAGTTTTAGCCAGACTGGTTGATTCTGATGACAGAATTCTCAAAGATCCCGCACCCCAGATTGTGGTAGGAGAATTAGGAGACAGCTCAGTTAACTTTAATGTCAGGGTCTGGTGTGATGCTTCGAATTACTGGGGAATTTATTTTGATACACAGGAAAAAGTTAAACTAACTTTTGATGCGGAAGGAATTTCAATTCCATTTCCTCAAAGAGATATTCACATGTACAACCAGTAATTTTAAAGTAATAATATTAAGTAATTCATCCTAAAGTTCCGAAGAGTCTGAGGCACCCTGTTAGGACAAAGGGCGGGTTGATTTTTAAGTCCGGGTCTGCAGGCTTATTCAGTTTTATGTTTCTTTTCGATTTCTACTACCTTATTACGGCTGTAGTCGCTTACACCAACCATCAATCCTGCAGTTGTTATTACAGCCCCGGCAATCTGCAAACCGGTAACTTCTTTTCCAAACAGGATCATAATAAAAGGAAGCAGGGCAAGATAAACATTTGTGTAGGGCACCCAGAAGTGGGCAGCAAAGCGCGACAATTTAAAGAATCCAAAGCTGTAAATGTACCCTGTTAGTCCGGCGGCAATAACAAAGAGTATCGGCAGCCAGTTATCGGGAAGAATAGTTCCTTCGAACAATGCAAAGAACCGGTTGTATTCAGTTGCTTTTATAATTTCTTTAATAACAGCTTCATCGTGTTCAGGAATATCATTATTCAGAATATAATCGTTTCCTGAAAGCGTATAAAAGTTAAGTAAGGTTTCTTTGTTTTGTTCATTAGTTTTTGCAAGTATTCTTTCATTAAATTCTTTCGCTTCAACTTTACCGGGCATATTGGCATTTACCAGATTCCCTATTACAGGAATGATAAAAATTGCAGACGTTATAAAAATCATTTTCCAGATTTCCCGCCAAACGACAAGTGCATTAGCCTCAACACCCGCCAGTGCTGTTTGAACAGTCTTATTATTAAGCACCTGCTGTGAAAGCAGGCATCCGTTAATAATCAGCAGCCAGATAATTGCAGTTGAATCGAAAGCTGCACCTGAAGCACCTCCGCTGCCGATTATTCTTGGTAAATAGGGAAATGCAAGCCCTGTTATGACGAGTAAAACTCCGAACCAGTGTTCTTTTCTTATAGGAGCTTTAAACAGTAGCTTGCCGAAGAATGGAAGAAAAGCGAGATAGACATTAACATAAGGTGCGTATATGTGGGGGGAATAATATCTCGGCAGGTAAAAGAAACCAATATTTTCAATTACACCGGTAAATGCACAAATAATAATTGTTGTTAAGGATAAGAGTCCCGGCCAGAGATATTTTATTTTTTTCCCGCGGACAATTTCAATAATAACAGCGACCACGGCCCAGGCAAGCTTAGAAATTTCCCTCCACCAGGTCATAACACCCGGTGAAATACCTATCTTTTGTCCGCCGGTAAACTCAGGCTGGTTAGCCATCCAGTTCAGCAGGTATTGCCCCCCAAGACCGCCATTAATTATAAGCAGCCAGACAATGATGATCCATTCCAATAGAGTTTTTCCCGCTTATATTCTAATTATCGGCTACAAATTTAATAAATATGACCTTGTAAAAAAATTAATTTCAGTTAAAAAAATAAGAGTACTGAATTGGTTTTTACCGGCCATCCGGGCTGAGGATATTAAGTCCCCGTTTAAAGGGGACTTTTCTAATTAAAATTACATTGACATTGCCGGCCAAAGCCAACCGAATATACCCGCAGTAAACAGAGCGTAGATGAGTCCGTCAAACATGGATTTGAATGTAGTGCCCCAGCTTTTTTTAAACCAGATGCTGTCCTGCATAAGTGCCAGGCTGTATCCGGCAAACGATGTTGCTCCTACAAATCTAAAGACTGCCAGATAATCTGCTCCTCCGGCAACTGCGTGTGAAGTAATATAAGCTGCAAAGATGCTGATGATGAGACAGTAAATAAACCAAAGAAACAAGCTCCCTCCCATATTCATTTGTCCCGATTGAAAAATGGTTGTGATTAGTACAGGTCCTTTGTTCATCTTTTCTTTAAATGGTTCCGACTTTCTTTCTTTAGGGTCAGTCGAATAAGGAACCATATAGTCTCCGGGCGGAATGTTCTGCTTCCGCAGATCAACCATTACCTGGTCCTCAGAAGGCAATTTCTTAAAATCTGAATTATGGTATTTTAAAACGGTATGCAGAACAGAGCTGATAATAAAAACAACAACAGCCGATAGAAGAATAGGAAGCCAGAGTGAAATAATTGAAACCATATTATTTACTCCATTAAATTATATTAAATTGATTTAGTACCTCGCAATAAATTACACAAGTTTGCTCAACATTTGCAAAGGAAAAATTTTTTTAACTAATTACTTTTTCAGGAACTGAGTTCAATTAAATAAAAGTTCTTGTTTTTAATTAAAAAAAACCGGATGTTCTGTTATTCAAATTTACGCCTACAACTTACCGAAGGGTAAATGACTCCGGCGGTCTTTCCCGTTTACCAATCATATTTCCTTAGGCGTGAATGCAGGTTCGTTTGAATTTTACGTTCTGTATTTGCGTTCTCTTTTCTAATAGATTTTAAAGACAATTTCTGCTTCGTCTCTTATCCGCTCTTAGCTGTTCGTAAATATTTTAAGGTATAATAATTATAAACAAAATTAATGGAAGGAATTATATGAAACTAAAGTTGATAGCCGTATTTTTTATATGCGGATTTTCCGTCCTTTATCCGCAGGCAGTTCAGCAATGGTTAAACAGGTATAATGGTCCTGTAAGCGGAGCAGATGCAGCATACGCTGTTGCAGCCGATAACAATGGGAATGTTTATGTAACAGGGGATATCGTGAACATAACCGAACGTAGAACAGATATTGCCACTATAAAATACAATTCTTCCGGAATTCAGCAGTGGGCAAAAATATTTAATGGTGAATCAAGCGGACTTGATTACGGAAGAGATATAGCGGTGGACGATTCCGGTAATGTCTATGTTACCGGTGAATCTGCCGGTGCTTCAAATTATGATTGTGTTACCATTAAGTATAATACAAACGGCGACAGTCTCTGGACTGCAATAAGAGTAAATGGTAAAGGCAGAAGGATTAAAATTGACACACAGGGATTCATTTATGTTGTAGGTTATACAGCAACTCCCTCCTTTAATGATATACTTATAATAAAATATAATTCTTCAGGAAACGAGATCTGGTCAAAAACATATGATGGTCCCGGGCAGGGTCCTGATTTCGGTAAGGGAATTGATGTTGATGCAGCAGGAAATGTTTATGTGACAGGAACAGTATATAACGGTCCGACGGCAATTGTAACTTTAAAATATTCATCTGCGGGGACTATGCTGTGGGATTCACTTTATACCAGTACTGTTACGGGTTATGATGATGCCGCCGATATCGCAGTTAACGATTTGGGAAATGTCTATGTATGCGGAGCGACAGGTTCACCCGGTATTGGCAGCACTTTTACTACATTAATGTATGCCCAGGATGGAACTCTTGAATGGGTGGATAAATATACCCAGGGCAGCGGAAATGCATACAGGCTTGCTGAAAAGAACGGGGATGTTTATGCTGCGGGCTATTGTCAATCAACTGCTACCGGCAATGACTACGCTGTTGCCCGGTATAATTCATCGGGAAGAATATGGCTTTCTACATATGATGGTTATACTTGGCTCGGATATTGCATACAATCTAATTGCCGATAATAATCAGAATGTATATGTAACAGGAGGAAGTGTCGGACAGTCAAGTGCCTGGGAAGATTATGGCACCGTGAAATTTGACTCTGATGGCATGATAAAGTGGGTTGCAAGATATGACGGTCCGGGTAACGGGCTCGATATTTCTTATGGTATTGCACTTGATAATGAAGGAAATGTTATTGTTTGCGGCAGCAGCCTTGACTCGGTATCTGAAGACTATGTAACCATTAAATATTCACAGGTAACAGGTATTTCTCCAAATTATAAAGCACTTACCGATGATTACAATCTTTTTCAAAATTATCCAAATCCATTTAATCCCGCAACCAGGTTGTCATTTGTAACCAGTACTTCGTCATTTGTTTCTTTAAAGGTATACGATGTTTTAGGCAATGAAGTAGCAACATTAGTTAATGAAGAAAAACCTGCCGGAAAATATGAAATGGATTTCGACGCTTCTTCACTTCCAAGCAGTGTTTATTTTTATCAGCTTCGGGCAGGCAATTTTATTCAAACAAAAAAGATGATACTTCTCCGGTAACCACAGGTGGAAAACAAGGGATTTTCATATTGTATTTTTTAAATGGATAATTCCTCCAGTGGGGGGAATTATCCGGTTCTGAATTTTAATGTAAAAAATCTTCAATTGTTTTTATAAAAAGATCCGTCTGGTCAACAAAAGTCAGATGACGTCTTTAACTTTAATATTTCACAGGAAAACAGATAAGACGGTTATTCTTCAGTTTCATAATTGCATTTCGATCGGGCAAATCAAAAACAAAACTTAGGTTAGATAATCCGGACATTTACTAATAATAAAGCGGATGGACTGAAAATATTAGCCATCCGCTTTATATAATTTTCTGCAATAATTCCCTACCAGGCATACCCGATATCAAACCGTAATGCGGGGGCAGTTCCATTTATTTTGCTGTAAGAATCTTCATTGCCTGAAAAGAAATAATAATCAATACCGATTCCAAGTCCAATAGCAAACTGTTCACCCGGGAACCATTGCCATCCCAATAATCCCCCTATGGATGAAATAGATACAGAGCTACTGCTTCCTTCACTGGAAAGATTATTGTATGATACATTTGGGGCAAAATAAAATCCTTTTAAATTATTTCCTTTGGGATAAAGTCTTACTTCTGCATTTATTCCGATCCCGGTTACATGCGATAATGTGGGCGTCTGGACACCTATTCCTAATGCTAAACCATTGTTTATCTTATGAAAGTATGAGATATTATAGAAAAGCAGAAACTTCAGCGGGTTTATTATTATCATACTGTTCCGGGGTGTTATATCTTCAGTTTGGGAAATGATTACCGCTTCAGTATAAACGGTGTCCCCTGTTTCCGGATTTATCGTCCATTTTCTTTGACTTGTACTATCCTGCCCGAAAGCTGTTAATAGAATTGCAGAACCAACTAACATTAAAAGCAGAAAGGTTTTCATCACTATTCTCTCCTCCTTCTCCCGAATTTTTGCTGCTGAAATTTACTTAAAATATGTCAACAAGAGTAGTGCCATTTTTTGCTGTAAGGAAGAATAGCATGCTGTAATAATAAACAAATCCGAATATTGAATTATTATTCATTGTGAACAGTACTTCATACATTTGGTGAAGGCTGTACAGTACATATAAAAGGGTTTAAAAATCAAAATTATAACTGCTTCTGATTTGTTACTCAGAAAACAACAATTTTAATATAAAAGACTGCCATATATTCTTTTATAAAAACTGATGTAAAAAATCATTTATCGTTTTAATAAACAACTCATTCTGATCAACAAAAGTCATATGACCGCTATGCGGAAATATAACCAGCTTTGAGCCCGGAATCTTTTCGTGCATCTCTTTTGAAAGAGAAGGGTCACATTCATCATGGTCTCCGCAATTGATTAAAGTCGGAACTTTAATAGTATGGAGCCTGTCAACATACTCAACTGATTTGAGATTTCCATCTATTATATATTCGCCATCAGATCCCCACATTTCCCGGTATAGTGTCCAGGCAAACCTCTGGCTAACCGGATCGTACGAGGGATCGGGGTGATTTTGATAAAGGTATGGAAAATAACCTTCGCCCCACGCTGCAATCATATATTCATTTGTGTAGCGGTTTCTTTCATACGGTAAGCCGTGACCAAACAATCCTTCCTTTTCCATTTTATCAATACGGTTTCTAAGACCGGGTGACATATTTTCTTTAATCTTTACAAATACTTCATTCATTTGCTTTGTGCTTGGAAAAGTGCTGCATAGAATGAGATGGGAAAGGTTTTCCTGGTATTTTAATGCATAAGCCTGTGCAAGAACTCCTCCGTATGAATGTCCTAAAAGATTTATCTTACCAAGATTTAATACTTTCCTTACAGCCTCAACATCCTCCACCATATTTTCAACAGTATAAAGTGATGAATCTTCCAGGATTCCGGATTTACCTGAGCCGCGTTCATCAATAAATATCAACCTGTTATGCAGTGCAAGGGGAAGCAGGTAAGGCAGAAAATAATCGTGTGAAGCACCGGGACCGCCATGAACGATCATTAAAGGATCACCTTTGCCAAATTCTTCATACCAGATCATTACACCGTTTGCATCAACATATCCCTGCTGTATCTGGTAAACATTTGAAGCCGGAGAATCTGCAGAAGTTTCCTGAGAGAATGAAAAAGCTGAAAATAATAAAAGACAGAAAGTAATATTCAGTAAATATTTCATCATTTTCCTCCTTAAAGAAATATTACGTTTATAAAATTTAAGAAAAGTACTTTATGTAATTAAATAAAGCTACCGTTTACCTGTTAATATATTGATTTTGAATAAAATATTTTGTTGTTTAATACATAACACTGCGGGAATTTATATGGGAACTTTAATATTCTTTTTCTGCAAGCGCTTTTCAACGATTACTCCGTATTACATGAGCTAATAATTCATAATTCTTTATAAAATAATTTCGGGGGACAAAATGAATATATCTGTAATAAAAAGACTTATCGTCCTGATATTTATCTTAAGTTGTTCATATCTCAACGCACAGGACTGGCTGCCGCTCCAGGTCGGGAATCAATGGCAGTATTTAAGTGACAGACAGGACCAAGGGCTTTATCCGCACGAATCATTTAACCTGACTTATTCTGAAGTTGATTACGATACTATGATAAGCGGCAATACTTATTATGACCTTTACTCTCTTTTAAGATATGATCCCGCAAGTCAAAAATTGTTTATCTGGTGTGATTCAATTGAACATTTACATATTGATTTTACATTGCCAGTAGATACAATGGTAAGTTTATTTACTCCGGATTGTAATAATTATTTTGAGAGTCAAATTATTTCTGAAAATAGTTTTTTTAACGATTCTTCAATTTATTCCAAAGGCATTGAATGGTACCAACCGGGATTCCAGGAACTATATGAATATTGGTATTTTGCAAGAGGGCTGGGTATATTAAATAAAACTGAAGATGGACAGCAGAACGGTGGAATTGTTTGGGAAACAAATTATAAAATGATTCAGGCAAACATTAACGGGGTGAATTATTCTGAAAATTATTATCCCGGGATCGACGTAGCCCCGGATACAACAGTTAGTGATTCTGTTTTCAGCTTAACATTCCCTGTTCACCACCAGTATAACCATGTTTATCCTGATACAGTTTATTATACAAATCTGAATTTTATCGATACGGTTAAGCTGTTCGGTTTTTACAAAAACGGAAATACAATAATTAATAATCCTGTCGTGTATGCTTTTAATATCTCATCCACTTCTGAAGATTGGAAGATAAACACTCTTCTTAATATGGATCTGATGACTAATGGTTATACATTTAATTACAGGATAGAGGCAATTGACAAAGGATTAGTTCCTCACATAAGTTTTTCTCCCGACACAGGGTATTACTCCGCAAGATATGACACTGCTACTGATGTCAAAGATAATCCTATATCAATTGGTGAATTTGTATTATACCCGAACTATCCGAACCCATTTAATCCCGTTACAGAAATAAAATACTCGGTTGGTTCACCGGGAAAGGTATCAATAACAGTTTATGATGTGCTTGGAAATGAAATTGCTGTACTTGTGAATGAAGAAAAGTCGACCGGAACATATATTGTAAATTTCAACGGCTCTCATTTAAGCAGTGGAGTTTATTTCTACAGGATGAAAGCCGGCAGCTTAATTCAGACAAGAAAAATGATACTATTAAGGTAAAAATTCATGTCTTCAAATAAACTAATCTTTAATAATTAGTGCTTTAACAATTATAAAGACAATAAAAACTCGTAGTTCATAATTAGGGAGCAGTTATGAAAAAATACTTTTTCTTTTTGTTTTTTATTATATGTTCAGCTTCAACTATTTTCCCTCAATCCGGTGAAGCTAAGTCCCTTACGATAGGCAACAAATGGATTTACAAACAGATCTATTTAGATACTACCTATATACAGTATGAGGTTGTTGGCGATACAATATTTAGTAATGTTCAATATGCTGCAATAAAGCAAAGTTTTTGGGGACATTCACTAATATTTTTTCATTACGAAAGAGCAGATTCATCAAGGTTATATTTATATAATACTGATGACTCAACTGAATATGAAATAGTTGATTTCAATCTTGAAGAAGGGGATTCGCTGGGTAATTATGAGATTACAAGCAAAGATACTATTCTCTTTTGGAATGAATTATTGCCGCGGATGTGCTTAACAGTATATTTTCCAGGTTTATTTACTGAGGAGGATTGCTATGTTGAAGGAATCGGACTTGCTAACAGCGAGTCTTATGGTTCATCAGTGGGTGGTTACGCCACTACAGAATTAGAAGCAGCTTATATTGATGGTAATAGTTATGGGGACACAACTCTGCTCGGAGTAAAGACATTCAAAATTCAAAACCCGAACGATTTTAAACTTTATCAGAATTACCCCAATCCCTTTAATCCTTCCACAGTGATAAGATTCTCTGTTGGTTCACCAGGAAAGGTATCAATAACAGTTTATGATGTACTGGGAAATGAAATTGCTGTACTTGTGAATGAAGAAAAGTCGACCGGAATATATATTGTAAATTTCAACGGCTCTCATTTAAGCAGCGGAGTTTATTTCTACAGGATGAAAGCCGGCATTTTAATTCAGACAAGAAAAATGATATTGCTAAGGTAAAAAAAATCAGTACCTTTTTAATTTTTATTATAGCGGGTGTAATATCTGTACTTTCAGAAAATATAAATTTATCCTGCACTTTACTAACGGGTAAATAAATTCAGCTGCCGTTTAACCTCATAAAAAAATCATCAGGCTGCCGGTACTAAAGCTTTATTACCGCTGATCATAAATATCTTGTTACTCCTTAATTGCCTGGTTAAGTTGATTCTCAACAATAATGCTGGTCACAATAATAACTTTCAACTTATTTAGGAGGCAGCTTATGCAAAAATATATCCCGGGAATCGGGTTAACAATATTTGGAATCCTGTTCTCATTTATATTCCTATCAGGATTTTCAATGAAATACGATGAGGGGAAGATTGCTATAACAACATCATCCCAAGAAGCCAAAGATGAATTTCTGAAAGGACGCGATCTCTTTGAAAAACTCAGGGCACGCGAATCCCTTCAGTATTTTGAGTCTGCTATTGCAAAAGATAATAAGTTTGCGATAGCATATTATTACCACGCTTTAGCTAATCCAACCGCCAAAGGATTAATTGAGGATATCAATAAAGCAGTTGCCAATGCCGGCAATGCATCAGAGGGAGAAAGATTACTTATCCTTGCATTAAAAGCAGGAACCGACGGGAATCAGTTATTACAGGAGCAGAATCTGAAAAAATTAGTTGAGCTTTACCCAAATGATGAAAGAGCTCATTTTCAGTTAGGGCAATTTTATTTCGGTCTGCAAAAATATGATCTTGCTGTTGAACAGCTCAAGAAATCAACTGAGTTAGCTCCTGATTATACATCTTCATATAACATGCTCGGTTACTCATACAGAAACCTCAACAATTATAATGAGGCTGAAAAAGTATTTAAGAAATATATTCAGCTTCTTCCGGATGATCCAAACCCGTACGATTCTTATGGAGAAATGCTTTTAAAGCAGGGAAGATACAAAGAGTCAATTGAACAATATAAAAAAGCAATCGGAATCAACCCCGGTTTCTTCAATTCCCGTATGGGAATATCAACCGACCTTACTTTGCTTGGTAAATATAATGACGCAATATCAAATAGCGATCAGAGTTATAAAATTGCTAAGAATGACGGAGAGAGAAGATTTGCACTGTTCTCTAAGGTGGTTACTTATGTTGATGCCGGAAACACTGATGCTGCGATTAAAGAAATGCAAAATGAATTTGATATTGCAAAAAATATAAACGATGCAGCTAATATGAACGGTGACCTGACGGCAATGGGCAACATTTTGTTTGAAGCCGGAAAGTACGATGAAGCAAAGGTTAAATTTAAAGAGGCATTGTCGGTTATGGAACAGTCTGATTTATCAGGTGATTTAAAAGAAAATAACAGAAGATTAGATCTTTATAATATGGGAAGAATTGCCTTAATGACCGGAAATATTGAAGAGGCAAAGAAACTTTCCGGCGAATTTATTATGGACGCTGAGAAAGCGAATAATACATTTCAAATATGGCTGGCTCACTATCTTAACGGTTTGATTGCTTTAAATGAAAAAGATTATAAAAAAGCAATCAGCGAATTTGAAAAATCAAATATGCAGAACCCGCAGACATATTATTATATGGCAGTAGCTTATTCGAATAACGGTAATAATGCTCAAGCAAAAGAAAACGCGGATAAATGTGCAAACTTTAATGCGTTAATAAACCTTAACCAGTCATTCGTAAGGAACAAAGCCAAGGCAATGTTAAGCACATTATAAAATTCACCCGGGCAGAGAGAAGCTTCTGTCCCGTATTTTCAGATCTTTTAAGTAAAATACCACCGCCAAAGGTGGTGGTTTTTCGATTTAAAATAAAAAAAGTTATCCCGACAGGAGGTCGGGATAACTTAATATTTTTCAGACAGTAAGTACAGGATTATTCCTTCGAGAGGAGCTTTTCCATTTCATCCATAACCTTGTTCATTTTATTCATTGTAAGTTTAAAAGGTTCGGCAGATAGCGGATCAATCCCGGCTTTCTTAATAAGCTCAATAGGATATTCAGAGCTGCCGCCTTTAAGAATATTATAATATTTATCAACTGCAGGCTTCCCTTCAGCCAAAACTTTCTCTGAGAGCGCAGTTGCATAAATAAGGGAAGTTGCATACTGGTAAACATAAAAATCATAATTTACAAAGTGGGGAATATACTCCCATTCGTACGCCACATAAGGATCGACAACGCAAATACCTTTATCGTTTCCGTAATATTCTTTTACAAGATCATAATAAATCTGGCTCAGCTTTTCACCGGTAATTGGCTCCTGGTTTTCAGCCATTTGATGAACTTTCAATTCGAATTCGGCGAACAGAGTCTGGCGGAAAATTGTTAACCTTAGTAAATCGAGATAGCTTCCAAGCAGGTATAATTTTTCTCCGTCGTTTTTTGAATGATCAACCATATAATGGTTAAGCAGACTCTCATTAAATGTAGAAGCAATTTCCGCAACAAAGATAGGGTAATCGGATGTGGCGAAAGGCTGGTTCTTACTTGAGAAATAGCTGTGCATTGAATGACCGAGTTCGTGTGCAAGTGTAGAAACCGATTCATAATCATCATTCCAGTTCATTAGTATATAGGGGTGAACATCATAAGCATTCCCTGAGGAATAGGCACCGCTCTGCTTGCCTACATTCGGAAGAAAGTCAACCCAGTTATTCCCGAAAGCTTTATTAAGAGTAGCAATATATTCATCTCCCATTGGTGCAAGTGCTTTTTTAATTATATCTTCTCCCTGCTCAATAGTAAAATCCATTTCAACTTTATCCACGAGTGGTGTATAAAGATCGTAGTAATGTAAAGTATCTACGCCGAGCATTTTCTTTTTAAGCTCAAGGAAACGCTGTAAAGTGGGGAGGCTATTATGAATTTGTTCAATCAGGTTTGTGTAAACGCTTACCGGAATATTGGGTCCGTTAACAGATGCAGCAAGACACGATTCATATTTACGGTCTTTTGCATAAACATAATCTGTTTTAACTTTCCCTGCGTAATTAGCACCGATAGTATTTTCAAACTTTCCGTATTTATTGAAGAATGCTTCAAATATTTTAGCACGGTCTTCACGAACTTTGGTTGATCTGTATTTTGTGTAAGCCGATGAAGACAAGGTAACAGTATCTCCCGTGGAAAGCACCACTTTTGCATAAGGCATTTCAGCACTGTTAAAAATATTATAAACGGTTGAAGGTGTACCGGAAACCAATCCGAAAGATGCAAGTATTTTTTCCTGGTCAGCAGAAAGAGTATGATCCCTTATCCGCTGGATATCTTCAATGAACATTTTATATTCATTCAGCTTTGGCTCTTTAGCAAAGAAATCCTTAATCGTCGAAGGATCAATCTTAAGAATTTCAGGACTAATCCACGAAGATGCCTCCGAGAATTTTGTACCGAGAGTTGATGCTTCCTGCCTTAAAGCCTGGTTTGCTGAAACCGAGAGATCCTGATCAGCTAACAAGCCTGCATAAGTATAAACCCGGTAGAATTCCTTTAAAGTATTGAAATAAACATTCATTGCATCAAGCAAAGTTTCCGCATCTTTACTCAGCATTCCTTTGAATGATTCGATTTTATCAATTTTTGTACTAACATCTTCTTTAGCACTTTTCCAGTCTGAAAGAGAAGCATAAAGGTCGGTCAGGTTCCACTTATAATTTTCCGGAATTTCCTTTCTCTCTTTAGTCTGCGCAAAAGAAGTAACAATGAATACTACCGTAAATAAGATGATAAAGTAAGATTTGAGTCGTTTCATAAAAGTTCCCTAAATAATATGAAAAAATTAGCCTTTCAAATTACATAAATTTCTGTTAAGGAGGGAAAAATAATGGGATGAACGGTTGTAAGATTTTATAAAGTATTATCCTTATTTATTTCCAAAATTATAAGTAAGAATCCTTAGCGGAAGCTGTATAAGCAAAATTGTTATTTTTAATTTAATTCCTGTAAGGATTGCAGAGTTGAAGTATACTTATAACGAAAATTAATCAGATAATAAAGGAGTTTGAATAATAATTCAAAAATTTGTTACAGGAATTGTAAAACGGAATGTGCTTCCTTCACCGGGCTTGCTTTCAACGCTTATCAACCCGCCCTGCGCCTGAACAAACTCTTTAGAAATTGCCAGCCCAAGTCCCCAGCCGCGTTCAGATCGCTGACCGACCTGGGAAAACCTGCCGAATAATTTTTTCTGATCTTCTGCCGATATTCCGGGACCAAAATCTTTTACAGAAAAGAAAATCGTTTCACCTTTTTTCCCAGCGGACAAAATAATTTTCCCGGCATCTTTCGAATACCTGATCGCATTGTTAAGCAGGTTCACGAGAACCCATACAGTTTTTTCAACATCAATATTTATAGATGGAAGATTATCTTCAATTATTGTATCAAGCTGAATATTTTTTTCAGACAGAAGCATCATTAGAGCAGTGGTTGCATAATCAACTATATCTTCCGGAAGAGCTGGAATAAAGTTCAAACGGATATTGCCGGCTTCAATCTGCGAGTAATTAAGAATTTCATTTATAACCCTGCTTAACCTGTTACTCTGATCTTTAATTGATTGCACCAGTTCTCTCTGCTCTGTATTCAATTCTCCTATCCTGGAATCCTCTAACAGCTTTATAGTTAGGTTAATAGAGGATACCGGGGTTTTCATTTCGTGTGAAACAGTAGAAATAAGTTTCGTTTTTGCCACATCCCGTTCCTCATATCTTGTTATGTTCTTTAATATTATCATATTTCCCATATTTGGAATAACATGATTTTCCGATTCCGTAACAATCGGTATGACTTCTTTATCGTAATAGAGTTCCTTATTGTTTTTTATTATCCTAACACTTTTTACTTCATTATTGTTATCGTTTTTATTTCCGGATGAAGAAGTAATTATCTCCTTGATGAAATCATTTCTTTCTGCTAATTCAGCGATAGGTTTGTTATTTAATTCTACCGGACTAATGCCCGACAGCTCTGCCATTACATTGTTCACAAGTATAACCTTACCGTTATTATCAAGAACAAGGATACCATCCTGCATATTGTGAACCAATGCTTCAAGACGTTTGTTTGCCGTGAGCAATTCCCCAATCTGCCTCGTTTCATACTCTTTCAGCCTTTTGGACATTAAATTAAATGCATCTGCAAGCTGACCAATTTCATCTCCGGAATTAATTATTATTTCCTGGTCGTATTCTTTTCTGCTTATTGCTTTGATTTTTTCGGTAAGGTTTTTCAATGGTCTGACTATGCGGGAAGGAAAGGTAAAAACAAAGAACAAAGTAATTACAATACTTATTGCCCCTGCCAAAATTGTATAAATTATTACATCACCCGCTTTATCCTCGGCTATTGCATTTTTCCTTTTTATTGCGGACATATTTAGTGAATAAATTTCTTTAATTGTATTTTTTAATTGCGCATAAGAATTATTAATATTTCCCTGAATATTCAGAGTATTATCGATTTCGAGATCATCTGTGAATCTGGTATATTCCAACCGAAGCCTGTTAACCAGTTCTTTTTCTCCCGGTTCTGTGATATTTGAGATTTCTTTGTTCAGGTTTGATTCAAATATTTCTTTTGCTTTTTTAAATTCCGATATAACAAGTGACTCACGGTTATGATTTGAAGGAATTTTAAATTCCAGCAGATTCTTATACATTTCGTCAAGCGATGTAAACATTCCTGTTGAATAATCAATTGTCCGGTAATTATCTATGATTGTTCCCCTGGAATTCTGCGCAAGCTGGTTTATAAAAACAACAGCAATCACACTTAAAATAATTATGATTAAAAAGAGGAAAAGGACACCCGAAAATATTTTACTTTTTATTGTTTTCATCTGTGGATACCATTAAAATATCTATGTTCTTTTTTGAGGTAAGGGAAGCAAGTTCCCTGAACAAATTTTTAGGTTTTAACCTATATGATATTGAAAATACCGGCTTCCCCATTATAATTAAGGCAGCTTCTTTCTTTGTAGCAAATTCTACTATTGATTTTGCCACCTCATTATTTTGAATTTCCTCAACTTCAGCACCAAGCTCTGCAGCAAGTTTAAAATTATTCAATAGATGTCTTTGAATTTTGGGATCAATTCTATCCGGTTTTTCTTTCCCGGTTTGTACATATACTACATACCACTTGTAATTATAAAGTGCAGCTAACCTTGAGGACCTTCTTATTAATTTTTTACCCGAATCATAATTTGAGCTTAAAGCAGTAACGATTGCATTAATTCTGTCCCGTGCCGGAAGCGGGATTTCCTTTATTATTTTTCTTTCTACCTGCCTTGATACTTCCTTTAATGCCAGATCCCTTAGCTGCAACAATTTATCTTCCTGGAAAAAATTTTGTAAAGCAACGGGTACTTTTTTCAGGTCATATATTTTTCCATCTTTAAGCCTATTTAGAAGCTCATCAATAGTTAAATCAACATTAACCACTTCATCGGCAGCATGAATAATATTATCAGGGACTCTTTCTGTAATTTTTATCCCGGCAATTTTTTCAACCTGTTCATTTATACTTTCAATATGTTGAATATTTACAGTGCTTATAACATTGATGCCAGCTTCAATTAATTCCTTTACATCCTGCCATCTTTTCTCATTTTTGGAACCCGGTATATTTGTATGTGCAAGTTCATCAACAAGCACAACTTCCGGCTTTTGAAGAAGAATTGAATCGACATCCATTTCTTCAAGCTGCTTTCCCTTATAAAAGATCTGCTTCCTTTTTATTGCCGGGAGTCCATCTATTAGTTTTTCCGTGTCTTTCCTCCCATGAGTTTCAATGTATCCTATTACTACATCGACTTTATTATTTAAAAGTTCTTTTGCTTCAAGCAGCATCCTATAAGTTTTACCAACACCGGCAGCCATCCCAAGGTAAATTTTAAGTTTTCCTTGTTTTGAGGAACGGATAAGATTAAGAAATCTTTCTGCAGATATGGAAATTTGTGGTTCCATTAGCCCATCCCCAATTCCTTTCCAACGGGAAGGTGCATTTGAAAAATAGCTAACCGCAATTTATAGAAGATATTCATCTTTTATCATTTGTCTTAATCAATATTCTAATGAAAATTAAATTAAAAAAAATAAATTTTCCTAATTCTTTACCTGTTTTCAACAAACGTACTTTTATTAATTATCGGGAATTCCTTCTCCCTACCTTTGTAAGAGGGTCAGGGGTAGGCTTCGTCAAGTGCAATATTCAATTTTAATACATTTATATGTTCCGACCCGAAAAAACCAAGCAAAGGCTTTCCAGTTTGTTCCTCAACTAACCTTTTTAATTCGTCTTTATTAATACCTCGAGCCCCGGCTACTCTCGGAATTTGAATAAGAGCCCCGGGCACTGAAATATCCGGATCCAGCCCGCTGCCGGAAGCGGTGACAAGGTCTGAGGGAATTTCACTTCTTTTCACTTCAGGATTTCTCTTCAGGAAAACTTCTATTCTTTTTTCAACGTCTTTTAAATATTCAGGGTTAGTTGGGCCCTTGTTTGAACCGCCCGTAGAGGCTCCATTGTAATCGACCGCTGACGGTCTTCCCCAAAAGTATTTATCAGAATAGAATTTTTGTCCAATGTTTTCAAATCCTATAAGTTGATCGTCTTTGTAAATAGGCAATCCGTTTGACTGTGCCGGAAAGATTAAACCAATAGCCCAAATTAGTAACGGGAATAACAATCCAAATAATATTAGAGTTGAGAAATGAAGCCTGATGTCTTTTAATATTTCTTTCATTTTATAAATCCTTTTTAGAAATTCTTCGTTCACCTTTGTATCTTCGGGGGTTTTTGTGACTATTAAGACTTTTACCGCAAAGTTAAAAGAACAGCGAAACAACTAAATCAATTAATTTTATCCCGATAAACGGAATTATCAATCCGCCTAATCCATAAATCCATAAATTTCTTACCAGCAATGCTGTAGCACCGATAGGTTTATATTTTACTCCTTTTAATGCCAGCGGAATTAAAGCGGGAATGATAAACGCATTAAAAATCACTGCGGATAAAATTGCCGACTGCGGACTTCCGAGCCTCATAATATTCAATGCGTTTAATCCCGGAATGGAAGCCGCGAATATCGCCGGCACAATTGCAAAATATTTTGCAACATCATTAACAATCGAAAATGTTGTAACATTGCCTCTTGTAATTAACATTTGTTTTCCTATTTCAATAACTTCAAGGAGCTTGGTAGGATCACTGTCAAGATCGACCATGTTTGACGCTTCTTTAGCCGCCTGGGTACCTGAGTTCATTGCAACGCCAACATCCGCCTGTGCAAGTGCAGGTGCATCATTTGTTCCATCTCCCATCATTGCTATCAGTTTTCCTTCCTTCTGTTCTTTAAGAATATAATTCATTTTATCTTCGGGTTTGGCTTCAGCAATAAAATCATCCACACCTGAATGTTTAGCTATATACTTTGCAGTTAATGGATTATCACCGGTAACCATAACTGTTTTAACTCCCATTTTTCTTAATCTTGCAAAGCGCTCCTGTATACCGGGTTTAATAATATCTTCCAGTTGAATTACGCCGGCCGGCTGTTTATTTATCCCGACAACAAGGGGAGTGCCGCCGTCCGCAGCTATTTTTTCTATTAGTTGACTGATCTCAGTCTCAGCACCATTTAGATTTTCCGACCAGTTTTTAATTGCATCCCAGGCGCCTTTTCTTATTTCGGTACCATCCTGCAAATCAACTCCGCTCATTCTGGTTTCTGCAGTAAAATTTATAAATCTTTTTTCATTTGCATTCAGACTAGTGAGACCCGGATGCAGCTTTAAAGCAAGTTCAACTATAGATTTTCCTTCGGGAGTTGGATCTGCAAGAGAGCTGAGCAAACTATATTTTATAACCTCATCTTTATTTTTATTATTCACTGCAAAAAAATTGGTTGCTTTCCTGTTGCCGATTGTAATAGTCCCGGTTTTATCAAGAAGTACGGTATCAATATCTCCTGCGTTTTCAACTGCTTTACCAGATTTTGCAATTACATTAGCCCGTAGCGCCCTGTCCATTCCTGCAATTCCAATAGCCGAAAGCAATCCGCCAATAGTTGTAGGGATTAAACAAACAAATAAAGATATGAGAGCTGCAATAGTTACCGTAGTATTTGCATAATCGCCGAAAGGCTTAAGTGTAACAATTACTAATAGAAAGATTAATGTAAAACCTGCAAGAAGAATTGTTAAAGCAATTTCATTAGGAGTTTTTTGTCTTTTTGCACCTTCAACCAGATCTATCATCTTATCCATGAAAGTTTCTCCGGGCTGTGAGGTAACCTGCACTTTTATTTTGTCGGAACGGACAACTGTACCGCCAATAACACCCGAATGGTCTGTGCCGGCTTCTCTTATAACGGGTGCTGACTCACCTGTAATCGCCGATTCATCTATCGAAGCGATTCCTTCAATAATTTCTCCGTCTATTGGAATTGTATCTCCGGCTTCAGCAATGAAGACATCCCCTTTATTCAATTGAGAAGAACTGACCATTTTAATTGATCCGTCATTTTGCAAGAGCTTGGCTTCGGTTTCCTCTCTTGTTTTTCTTAATGAAGCAGCCTGTGCCTTTCCTCTTGCTTCGGCAACAGCTTCTGCAAAATTTGCAAAAAGCACTGTTAATAAAAGTAGAATTGTAATTATGAAGTTATAGATAAACGAACCTTGCCCGCTATCATGTGATATAGAAATAATAGTAATTACAACCATTATTATCGTTCCTATTTCCACTGTAAACATTACCGGATTTTTCATCATTACTTTAGGATTAAGCTTTAGAAAAGATTCATTGATCGATTTCTTAATAAGCTCGGGATTAAATAATTTTATGTTCCTTTGACGCCTTACAGTATGGCGGGGCTTTGATTCACTCAACATTTTTTATTCCTTTTTACATTGAAAAAAATTCTGAGATCGGACCAAGAGTCAAAGCAGGAAAAAATGATAATGCGGCAACGACAACCAATACTCCAAGCAGCACAATGCCGAAAGCAACCGTATCAACTTTTAATGTACCTTCAGATTCAGGAATAGTTTTCTTGACTGCAAGCGAGCCAGCAATAGCAATTGGACCGATTATAGGCAAATATCTTCCAATAAGCATAACTGTTCCAGTAGCTATATTCCAAAACGAACCTATGTTATAGCCAAGCCCTTCAAAACCGGAACCGTTATTTGCCGCAGCACTGCTAAACTGATATAGCATTTCAGAAAATCCGTGGAATGAAGGATTGTTCAGCCAGCCGTTATTGGGATGCAGAACTTCGAGGTATGTTCCTAAAGCAGTTCCAGCCAGTATTAAAAACGGGTGAAGAAGAATTACAAGAGCAGCAATTTTAACCTCTCTCGATTCGATTTTTTTACCGAGAAACTCCGGTGTCCTCCCAATCATGAGACCGGCTATAAAAACAGCAATAACAACAAACATAAAGAAGTTAATAAAGCCCACCCCTACTCCTCCGAATATAGAGTTAATCATCATGTCAATCATAAAAATTCCACCGGATAAAGCTGTGAAGCTGTCATGCATAGCATTAACCGAACCGTTGGAACTACAAGTGGTTGAAACGCCCCATAAAGCTGAAGCTTCCGGACCGAATCGAACTTCTTTTCCCTCCATGCTTCCACCGCCTGAAGCGGACTGCGGGATGCCCAGTTTTGTTATTTCAGGGTTGCCGGTTTTTTCCAGATGAACTGCAGAAGCAGCAAAGAAAATATAAACTATAAACATTACTGAAAAGAAAATCCAGGCAAGCTTCTTCCTATTTATATAAAATCCGAAAGCAAAGACAAGACCGGCCGGGATTAACAGGATACAAATATTTTCTACAATATTTGTCAGATAATTCGGGTTTTCAAAAGGATGAGAAGAATTCGGACCGAAAAATCCACCGCCGTTTGTTCCGAGCTGTTTAATTGCAACAACCGGCGCAACCGGCCCTGATGCAACCTGTACTGTATCACCTTCTAAAGTATGTACGGTATAAAGCCCGTGGAATGTTACCGGAGTGCCATTCAGTAAAAGAATTAAAGCAACGACAAAAGAAAGAGGAAGAAAAATTCTTGTACAGCTTTTCAGGAAAAGATTATAAAAATTACCAAGGTCACTGATCTGTTTTTGGGTTATTCCTTTAAATAATAAAGCCAATGCAGCTACACCGGTAGCGGCACTTACGAACTGCAGAAATTCAATAACCAGCATTTGAGAGAAATATGATAAGCCGGTCTCCCCGGAATAGTGCTGAAGATTCGTATTTGATGTAAAGCTTGCTGCAGTATTATAGGCAAGAGCCGCAGCCATATTTCCTATTTTTACAGGGTTCCAGACTGGAATTCTGCCTTGTAACATCAATATAATTATTGCCCATAAAAAGAAAACAAGGTTAAGCCTTAACATAGCTTTCATATTATCTTTCCAATCCATGGCCTCTTTGGGATCTATAGAACAAATTATAAATATGAAATTTTCCAATGGTGAAATAATATCGCTCCAGACTTTTTCTCCTTTGAAAACTTTACTCATATACTTTCCCAGCGGATAAGCAAGGACGAATGTCAGCAGGATAATTAATGCAACGCCATTTATTTCGGTATTCACTGCCTCACCTCTAAAATTTTTCGGGTTTTATTAATGCATAAAAGAGATAGGCAAAAACAATTATGCTGATTATCAGCAGGGCTATCATTTTTATTCTCCTTACAGAATATCAAAGAATTGGATCGATTTGAACATAAACCAAAAACAAAATAACCCTAACAGGATCATTATTACGGATAACATTCAGATACCTCAGTTTAATTAAAAGAAATTATGGGTTTCAGTTCAATGAACGTACCAGTTCAGATAATCATCTTATTGAAGATTTTGAATATGGTTTTTAAGATTTGTTTAATTGTATTATACCAAAATGGAAAGGTGATTTTTCATTACGGATTGTCAGGTTAAAGAATTGTTCAGATTGAATTCCTTAAGAACTTTTTTGTAACGGAAGAATATTGTATAAACAAAAAAGAATGCTAATGAAAGCGATGGCTTTAATCCTGATTTAGTTCTTTTATCTGGCGATCGAGTATTTCAAAGAAGGTGTTAAGGTTATTATAGTTATAATAGCAGGATTCATATATGAATCCATCATTATCAGCCTGTATAATATTAAATGAATATACTATAAGATTAAAGGTTTTGAGGCTGCGTTCTTGAGTTTCAAATTTGATTTCAATTAGGTAAGCTGTTTTATTTGATAATGAAATTATTTTTGAAAAATTAACAAAGAATTCATTAACGTTAAAGTATTCTGCAATACCTTTTTTCAATACACTTAACTTTTTATTTATAAATTCTTCTTTCATCTTTGTACTATATTTTTCAATTTCTTCACTGCAACCCGGAAATATTCATTTATATAAGTTCAGCAAACTTCATATCAGTTTTTATCATTGATCATTAACATCTCCCGCAACATATATACCATTTTTAAAGCCCGGGAGAATTATCAGAATGATGATTTACAAATTTTAACCCTGCCGGAATGAAAAAGCGGTTTTTCAAATTGAAAGGGTTACAAATGAAAGGTTTCACAAAATAATTATTTAATAAGGTTAAAAATTAGCACAGGAATTGTTCAACAATTATAAAACGAAGAATCAGAATGAAAACCCGAAATAAAACAGCCGGATTAACAATTGAAAAGCAGTATTTCTTTTCGACTGTTATACTTTTCTTCTTTATTACATTACTCTATACTGTTCAGAGCACCATAGGATATGAAACCGTATCTATGATACTTCTCCTTATAATATTCTTGCTCCCTCTTTTTAATTTCAGTAAGGGACCAATAATTTTATCTGCGGTTATAAGTGCATTGGGATGGGACTATTATTTTATACCTCCTCATTTTACCATGCACATAGCTAAAACTGAAGACGTGGTAATGCTGTTTATGTTTTTTGTTGTTGCAGTTACTAATGGTGTTTTATCAGCAAAAATTAATGTGCAGAAAAATGATATGCTCAGAAAAGAAAGAAGATTAACTGCTTTGTACAACCTGCTGAAAAAATTATCCTCTGCAGATAACATTGATAAATTATTAAACAATGTTGTTAACCAAATATTTATTGTATTCGGTTTTGAATCAATTATAATTTTCCCAGAGGATCCGGATAAGCTAAGCAGAAATCCCCACCCATCAGGTAATTATGTTCCCGATGAAATGGAATTGCTGGCAGCACAGGCAGCTTTCAAAGAGAAAACAGAAAGCGGAAGAACCACCAGTACAGTAAGTAATGCCGAAGGACTTTATTTCCCTCTGACTAATAATGCGGGAAATGTAGTTTGTGTGATCGGGGTAAAGATCAGTGAAGATTTAAAAACTGATACTGAAGAATTGAAATTCCTTAAAAGTTTTATAAAGGAAATAATTCCATTTCTTGAAAAGAATCTAAATTATTCCAACCCATAGGATTGAAGTTTCCTGTATAATGTGGTTAATCCTATTCCTAAAATTTCAGCTGCTTTCGTTTTATTTCCGTTCGCTTCTTCAAGCACGTTTAAAATATGAACCTTTTCCACTTCATCAAGATTTTTTGCTGATGAAGAAAAAGAATTTTGTTCTTTAAAAATATCCTTGGGCAGTAATTCTTTGTTCAAGGTATTCCCATCAGATAAGATTACAGCCCTTTCTATAATGTTCCTTAATTCCCTGATATTTCCGGGGAAACTATAATTTTTTATGGTTGAAAGAAAATCCGCAGATACATTAGTAATGTTCCTGTTAAGCTTGCGGGAATAAAATTTTATAAAATATTCTGCAAGTTCCGATATATCTTCCTTTCTTGCCCTTAAAGGAGGGATTTCTATTTTTACCACCGAAATTCTGTAAAATAAGTCGTCCCTGAATCTCCCGTTTTTAATTTCTTCCTCGAGGTTCCTGTTGGTAGCGGCAATAATCCGTACGTCAACATTTGTCGGCTTCGTATCGCCGGCTTTAATAAAGTCGTTGGTTTCCAACACTCTTAAAAATTTTGCCTGAAGCGAAATATCAAGCTCGCCGATCTCATCAAGAAACAAGGTCCCTCTGTCGGCTTCTTCAAAAAGTCCCTTCTTATTTTTATTTGCACCAGTAAAAGCGCCGGCAAGATATCCAAACATTTCTGATTCAAGGAGATCTTTTGAAAATGCACTGCAATTAATTGCAACAAACCGGTTATTCTTCCTCTTGCCCGCATAATGAATAGCCTGGGCAAAAATTTCTTTTCCCGTTCCGGTTTCGCCAATGAGTAAAACGGGAGTATCTGTCTCAGCAACTTTACGCGCCATATCAACAGTCGATATTATACCCGGGGATTGTCCAGTAACATTATTAAAGCTGAATTTTTCACCGACCTGCTTTTCAAGCTGCTCAATCCTGTGACGCATTAAAACTTTTTCCATGGCACTTTTTACCACCGGAACAATTTTATTGTCCTCGTCACCTTTAGTTATGTAATCAAAGGCACCTTCTTTTATTGCCCTGACACCATCCTGAATAGTACCGTAAGCTGTTAAAACGATTACCTCACTTAAAGGATTAATTTTTTTTATCTCTGCGAGCAGCATAAGACCGTTAGCGTCTGGTAATCTCACATCGGTTATTACGAGTGCTTGTTCTTCCTTATTGAATAAAGCCATGCCTTCCTTACCCGTTCCAGCCGTATCAATTTTATACCCTTCAAGTCTGAGCAATTTTGCAAGCAGGTTCCTGAGCTCTTCTTCATCATCTATTATTAAAATATTTCCTTTAGCCATAATGCTTCTTTAACAAGAAAATTATAAAAAAATAATTACCAGGAAATAGAATAAGGTATAAATCAAAACTAATAAAATTAACTGAGGGAAATGATGTGCAGATAATTAATTTTTTAGATAAAAATCTAAAACAACATGATCATTCAACGCCGTTAGTAATTGTCCCCATAGATTTCTTCAGCCTAATTAAAGCGGTAAGGTAATCATACGCTGCCTGAATATTTGTGGTTTTAGCATTGGAGAGTGCTAATTGAGCATCTGAAATTTCAGTAGCAGAACCAACTCCTGATTTGTATCTGCCTGTTGCAAGATTAAAATTTTCTTCAGCCTGGACAACAAGCTGTTTGGCAGCATCTATCCTGTTTTCTGCTTCAACCAATGAAAGAAAATTCTGTTCAACATCAAGCAGAATTGATTGCTTTAAAGCTTCAACATTTGCTTCAGCCTGTTCAACATTTGCTTCGGCTTTCTGCACCTGTGCATCTACATAAAATCCCTGGAATATAGGGAGTGTGAAATTTATTCCAGCCGTCCACCGGCTGTATAAGGGAAGATTAAAACCGCTCCAGTTATAATTTCCATATGCAGAAAGGAACGGAAGGTTTTGGTCCCACGCTGCTGAAATTAATGATTTGTTTGCAGACAATGCCAGATAAGAAGATTTTAGTTCTGACCTGTTGCTGACAGCAATTGCTTTTGAAGAATCAAGTGAAATATTTTCAATCACAGCATTAAGAGAATCTGTTATAACATACTCTTCGGGAATATAAACACCCATTGAATTGTTTAACTGAAGCCTGGTAATTTTCACCTGGTTCTTTGCCCTAATTAAATTAAGGTTTGCATTTGCAACTTCAACTTCAGCGCTTGTAACATCGTATTGAGGACGGCTGCCTACTTTGTAAAATGCTTTTGCAATTTTCAAATGTTCTTCCGCCTGCATCAAAGTTTCTTCATTAACCTTTTCAATGTACCGCGACTCAAGGTAACTGTAATAGTTTATCTGGACATTCATTATAACATTTTCTTTTGTCGCTTTAAGATCATAACCGGAAGCATTCAGAAATTGCTCATTTGCCGAGACCGAATTATTAGTCCTTCCGAAATCAAAGAGAGTTTGCTGTACTGCTATACCCGCAGTATAATTATTATACTGCTGTTGCCTCGGGGGAAAAGAAGGATTAAATACAAATGCCCCATCAGTCCTGGAAGCAGAACCGGTTACGTTTATCTGGGGGAAATAAATTGATCTGCTTAACCTCAGATTGGAGTTTGCCACATCATAATTTGCAGCGGCTGCTTTAATTGCAGGGTAATATTTCAATGCAATTACTGTTGCATATTTTAGAGATAGTGAATCAAGGTGCAGCTCTTTAGTCTGTGCATAAAGCGAAAAGAAACCAAACAAAATGAAGCAAAATATTTTGAGAAAATAATCCCTAATCATTTATTTCTCCGGAATTCTTCATTTCCCTTTTCATCCTGTTTTCAACTATTATGTAAAGAGTGGGAACAAGGAATAGAGTTAATGCAGTTGATATGGTCAATCCGCCGATAACTGCGATAGCTAACGGAGCCTGGGTTGATTCTCCTCCAAATCCGACTGCCATTGGAATTAGTCCTAATACTGTTGCAAGTGAAGTCATTAATATCGGTTTCAGTCTTGTCTTTCCCGCTTTCAAAACTGCTTCGTGCAAATCGAGTCCGGTCTTTCTTAAACGGTTTGTATAATCGACAAGAAGAATACCGTTACTTACAACGATTCCAACCATTACAATGATTCCCTGGAAAGATGTAACCGATAAGGTTGTATTTGTAAGAAATAGAGCCCAGAGAACTCCCACAATGCCTAACGGAACAGTAAACATTATTATAAAGGGATCAATGAATGACTGGAACTGGCTTGCCATTACAACGTAAACAAGAAGTATGGCGAGTGCAAAAGCAAATAATAAATCGCTGAAAGTTTTTTGCTGCTGCTCAACATTTCCGCTCTGTCTTATTTCAAAGCCGGGAGGAATATTAAAATCAGCAAGCCTGCTGTTTATATCTTTTGCTACACTACCGAGATCACGCCCAACAACATTTGCCGTAACATCCACAATTCTCTGCTGGTACTTCCTGTCAATCTGAACAGGCGAGCTTGATTTTTCTATCGTGGCAATATTACCAAGCAGTACAGGCTGGCCGGAAGGAGTTGATATTACTATTTTCTTTAAGTCATCAATCTGGGATCTGTAATCTTCATTCAATCTCACAAGTATATCATATTGATTTCCGGTAACCGGATCAGTATAAAGTGAAGCGACGGAACCGTTGATGAATGTATTTATTGTATTTGAAATATCTGCAACGTTAAGCCCCAGAATTCCTGCTTTATTCCTGTCAATTTTCACTTCAAGTTCGGGAAGATTGTCATCCCTGCTTATCTGAACATCTGCAGTTCCGGGTGTTGATTTAACAATAGAAGATATTTGATTTGCCAATTTTGATCCGGTGGGGATATCGAATCCTCTTATTTCAATATCAATAGGAGCTGTAGAACCAAAATTAAGCAGGAACCGGAGAAATCCGCCCGGGCTCAGGAATACAGTCGCCCCCGGAATACTTGAAAGTCTTGGTCGTATATCTTTTATGATTTCAAAAACCGACCTGTTCCTCTGATCAGGAGGAATTAATGCAACCTGGATATTTGCTGCGTGTGTCCCGGGATTTCTTCCAAAAAACTTTCCACCTCTCGCTGAAGGGACACCAATGTCTGAGATTACTGTATTTACTTCCGGAATGTTGTCCATAAGTATCTTTTCAATTTTACCAACAGCCTGGGCAGTTACCTCCGAACGGGTTCCGACAGGGAGCCTGACTGTTACATTAAACTGACCCTCATCCTGGTCAGGAAAAAATTCAGTTCCGATAAAATTAAACAGAAATGCTGATAAAATTCCTATTCCTAATATTGTAAATACAACTGTTCTTTTATGAACCAATACCCATTCAAGAGTCTTGACATAACTACTTTCTATATTATCAAGCCAGTCCGTTGCCTTTACCCTTAACCTGTCGCTCAGCTTCTTTGAATCCCGGTCAATATGTTTTTCAGGCGGAAGATATGTCAGGCACATCAACGGTGTTACGGTTCTCGATACAAAAAAAGAACCGAACAGTGCCACAGCTATCGTTATGGTTAAAGGAATAAATAAAAGTTTCGCAATACCGGTTAAAAAAACTATCGGAAGAAAAACGATAACTGTTGTTAAAGTTGAAACAAAAATTGGTGCTGCTACTTCCTTAGCAGCATCAAGAGTGGCCTGCAGCCTTGAGATGCCTTCTGTTCTTTGATTATAATGCCGCGATATTGCCTCGAGCTCTACAATAGAATCATCTACAAGTCTGCCCACAGCAAGCGCTAAACCGCCGAAAGTCATTATGTTAAGTGTTGCATTTCCAAACCTGAACCAGATGAATGTAATAAGTATTGAAAGCGGAATTGCAACGATGATTATTAATGTGCCTCTGACATTTCTTAAAAAGAGAAGAATAATTATCATTGCCAGCAATGCACCTAAAAGAGCTTCTCTCTGTAAACCGGAAATAGTCTGTTTAATATAAAGCGATTGATCAAATGAAAATGAAAGCTTTACATTTTGAGGTACACCGGTAAGATGAGGTAATGCTTTTAAAACGTTATCTACTACTTCAACTGTATTTGCTTTTGCCAGCTTCTGGACACGAAGGGATAATCCGGGTTTGCCGTTTATCCTTATAAGCTCTGTCTCTTCCTGGTAGCTGTCTTCAACCGCGGCAATATCTTTTATTTTAATAGGAACGCCATTTACCACTTTTACAACAATGTCTTCCATAGGCTTTACAACATTAAAGCGGCTTTCGGTTTTTAAAGCGTAATCATATTTACCGGATTTTAGATCTCCGGATGGCATTGTAATATTAGAATTAGCTACGGCATTTAAAACTGATTGTACCGGAAGCTGAAGTGCTTCAAGCCTGTTCCGGTCAAGGGTAATATGTATTTCACGAATTCTCCCTCCGGACACCTGGGCAAATGCAACTCCCGGAAGGTGTTCAAGCTGCGGTTCAATTACATTAGAAGCTAAATCATATAAATCACGTTCATCAATATCCCCTGAAACCACAACATTACAGACAGGAAGATTTGTAAGATCAAATTTTAATACAACAGGTTGAGATACCCCGGTTGGTAATTGATTAAGAACCCTATTAATCCTCTGGACTACATCGATCATTCCCACATCAGTATTTGCATCCCAGTTGAAATTTATTCTTACCTGTGATATTCCCTCGCGGGTTGAAGATTGCACATAGTCAACATCATTAACCGAACTTACTGTTCTTTCAATCTGTGTGGTTACCGATTGCTCCATATCTATCGGGCTTGCACCGGAATAATATGTTATAGTTGTAACTACCGGAATTGAAATATCAGGCAGTAAATCAATCGGAAGCTGTTTAAAAGAAACTATTCCGAAAACCAGAACAGTAACAGCGAAAAGGAATGTTGAAATAGGATACCGAAGAGCCAGCCTTGTTAACCACATATATTACTTGCCCTGAACTTTTACAGAAACGTCGTCCTTCACAAACTCCTGACCGGTTGTAATTACATTATCCGAATCATTCAGGCCCTGTGTAATTTCAACAAAGTTATTTTGTGACAGACCTGGTTTAACATTAACCCTTTTGGCTTTCCCGTTTACCACGATAAAAAGATAGTTACCGCTCACATCTTTCAATATAGCATCAGACGGTAATGTTAATGCGTTATCGTGCTTTTCAATAAGGAAATTAATTGCAGCGTACATACCGGGTTTCAAAATATTTTTATTGTTCGGGACATCAATTTCATAGGTTATAGTTCTTGTATCCAGATCTATTGAATGGCTGTTCCTTGCAATTCTTCCTTCAAATTCAAGGTCGGGATATGCATCAACTTTAATTATAGACTTATAACTTTTACCGATTAATGGAATATCTTTTTCAAGAATATTAACGAGAACTTTTATGCTATCCATTTTCATCAGAGTGAAAAGAGTTGAATTATTTGCCTGAACAAGCGAACCTCTGTCAAGAAATTTAGCAGTAATAAATCCTGAGAAAGGTGCTCTTATTTTTGCATAAGATAGTTTGGTGGACGCATTTAAATAATTTGCCTGTGCAATTTTCATAGCGGCTTCATTATTATCGAGGTCCTGTTTTGCAACAAGATTTTGTTCAAACAAATCTTTCGTTCTCTGGTAAGTCAGTTTGCTGTTATAATAAGTGGCAAAAGTCTGCTGGTAATCCTGGTAAAGTTCTGTAGAATCTATAACAGCAAGAAGTTGATTTGTTTTTACAAATGTACCGATATCCACAAATACGTTTTCAAGGTTTCCGCCGACTTTCGAAAATATATTTGCCTGCTGAATAGGGAGTATATTACCATTGTACTGCAGACTTTCATCAAGAGTTTTACGAACGGGCTTTTCAGATTGAACGAAAACTACATTTGTTCTTCCCTGTTTTTTAACTGAGTCGCTGTTAATAATTCTAAAAGCAATTACAATAAAAATTGCAGCAATAACACCGATGGCTATGAGGAGTTTTGATCTTTTATGCATAAGAGAAATATTTCAAAAATGTACTGGCAAATTTAGATTATTTTTCTCCATTGAAAAATGGTAAAAATTTCAGACGATTCGATTAGACATCTTAATATATAGAATAGGTTTAAAATTAGGTGGGAGTTTATATAATTATTTATTCCCAATAATAAAGGATTTTTTTCAAATGAATATCAGGAATCCGTGGACGGCAGCATTTCATTAAAATATTTTCTTTTAAACCAAAGGGCAACACTAACAAGCGAAATCAACACAGGCACTTCAACAAGAGGTCCTATCACAGCGGCAAACGATTCACCTGAATTTATACCGAATACGGCAACCGAAACGGCAATAGCTAATTCAAAATTATTGCTCGCAGCAGTGAAAGAAAGAGTTGTTGTTTTTGAATAGTCTGCACCAATTTTTTTTCCCATATAAAAAGAAATGAAAAACATAATTACAAAGTAAATTACCAGGGGGACAGCAATTCTTAAAACATCAAATGGGATTTTAACTATGTACTCTCCTTTTAAAGAGAACATTACAAAAATTGTAAACAATAATGCAATAAGTGTAATCGGACTTATTTTTGGGATGAATTTCTGTCCGTACCATTTCCTGTCTTTTAATTTGATTAAAACAAAACGGGTTAACATTCCCGCGAAGAAAGGTATTCCGAGATAGATAAGTACACTTTCAGCTATCTGCCCGATTGAAATATTTACAGCAAAACTGCTTAACCCGAACCAGCGGGGAAATATCGTAATAAACAGGTAAGCATATAAAGAAAAGAAAAGCACCTGGAAAATTGAATTGAATGCCACAAGTCCTGCAGCGTATTCCGTATCTCCATCGGCAAGTTCATTCCACACAATTACCATTGCAATACACCTTGCAAGACCAATCAATATTAATCCTGCCATGTATTCCGGATAATTATGAAGGAAAATAATTGCAAGAAAGAACATGAGGAACGGACCAATTATCCAGTTTTGTATAAGAGAAAGAGAAAGCAGTTTTACATTTTTAAAAATCAAAGGGAGCTCTTCATATTTTACTTTTGCAAGAGGCGGGTACATCATTAATATTAAGCCGACTGCAATAGGAATATTTGTAGTCCCTGATTGAAATGTATTCCAGAAGTCAGTTATTCCGTGAAAGAAATAGCCGGTTAAAACTCCGGCAAACATCGTCGCAAAAATCCAGAGAGTTAAATAGCGGTTTATAAATGAAAGCTTCTTCTTCATCTGTTTTTAGCTTCCATTGATTTTAGTTTATCTTTATAGAAATTTAAAAATGCCACTTCAATTTCATCCCGGATTCTTCTGTAGAATTCTAGAACTTCTTCTTCTGTTCCTTTGGCTTCGGCGGGGTCTTCAAAACCTATATGAAGCCTTTCATTTACCTTACCTAAAAATACGGGACAGGTTTCTTTTGCATTATCACATACTGTAATTACATAATCGAAAGAATCATTAATATAACCTTCTACATTCTCAGGTTTGCCACTGCTTATGTCTATTCCCTTTTCTTTCATTACCAGTACTGCTTTTGAACTGATTCGTTCAGCGGGTTTTGTTCCTGCTGAATATACTTCCAATGAATCATCAAATGATTTAAGAAAGCCTGCTGCCATCTGGCTTCTGCAGGAATTACCTGTACAAAGGATTAAGATTTTCATTTGCTTCCGTTTTTAGTTTTTATAAGCAACAACCGTTATGCTGTATATGCCTTCAATTTTTTGTTTATAATTTTCTATCTCATCCGGTTTGAGATATTTAGATAAAAGTTTATCCGGAAGTTCAATCACTTTTGTTTTTTTGATTTCAACGTTTGTAAACCCGGTTTCTTTTATGATATTTAAATATTTATTCTGCTGAATAGCACCGGCGACACAGCCTGCATACATCTCCGCCGATTTTTTTAATTCGGGATGAAGCTCACCCTTTATTACAATATCGGAAACACAAAAGTGTGCCCCTGGCTTTAATATTCTGAAAATTTCCGAAAAAGCTTTCTGTTTACCCGGGACAAGATTTAAGACACAATTGGAAATCACTACATCAGCTATTTCATCTTCAAGAGGCATATCTTCAATTTCACCTAGTTTAAATTCAACATTCTGAAATCCGAGTTTCTCCTTATTGGAATTTGCTTTATTAATCATTTCCTCGGTAAAATCGAGCCCGATGACTTTACCTTCTTCTCCTACAATTGCTCTTGCAACGAAAACATCATTCCCTGCCCCGCTGCCTAAATCCACTACTGTATCTCCTTTTTTTATTCCTGCAAATTCAGTCGGCAATCCGCATCCTAATCCTAAATCAGCTTCTTTTACATAACCTTCAAGTTTATCGTAGTCCTCTTTCATTATCGTATAATCAACAACTTTACTGTTAGTGCCGCAACAACCATTACTCACAGGAAGTACAGCTATTTCTGTGTACTTTTCTTTCACTGAATTTTTAATTTCATTATCTGATGAATTCATAAAACCTCCTCATATTATTTTTAACAGGTACAAACAACCTTAAAAAGATTTTCTATCTCTACTTTAGCTTTTGCCAGAGTCTTTTCATTTACGCAGTAACAAACTTTCGGTCCTTCAATCTCACCTTTTATTAATCCTACTCTCTGAAGCTCTTTCAGATGCTGGGATACAGTTGATTGCGAAAGCGGAAGCAGTTCAACAATATCTCCGCACATACAAACGTTCATACCGGATAATATTTTCAGTATCCTTATTCTTGCCGGATGTGATAAAGCCTTGCCGATATCTGCAAGCCAGGCATCTTCTTTTGTAAATTCAGCTTTTTTTGAAAACGCCATTGTAACCTTCCTTAATCGTTTATCGTAAATATACGATAAGAAAATTATAAATGTCAAGGAACTAATAAATAAGAAAGAGATTATTATTTTAGTAGACACTTTTTACGAAAGGAAAAAGTAGTGAACGAGTTCTATGAAACAAAAAGAATAATTCAGGCTCATGAAGTTGATTTCACTAATCGTCTGAAAATTGATTCGCTTTTTATATTATTACAGGATACAGCAGCATCACATGCAGATATTTTAAACCTGGGATACAAATCATTGATCGAATACAATTTTGCCTGGGTATTATCCTGGGCTAAAGTTGAGATTGAAAACCCGCCGAATTTTGGTGATGAAATCAGAATAAAAACATGGCCTAAAAAGAAATACAAACTTTATTCGTTGAGAGATTTTTATATTTATAACAATGAACAAATCGTCTGTAAAGCAACGACAGCATGGCTTCCGATCAATATGAAATCAAAAAGGATTATTGACACATCCGACCTCCCTGCTCCGATAAATTACCAGGAAAATGAATCGGCAATAAATGAATTACCTAACAAAATTACAGAGCAGAATGACAGTGAATTTATTTTTAACAAAAAGATGCGATATACAGACATCGATTTAAATCAGCATGTGAATAACATAAAGTACATTGAACTTGTAATGGACAGCTTTTCCAAAGAACAATACGAAAAGTCCCGGCTAAAAAGCATAGCGATAAATTTTGTCTCAGAATGTAAATATGATGATGAGGTAGAAATTTACAGATCTAAGGTTGCTTCTTCAGAAAGCAGCATTATTGAGGGAGTAAACAAGGAAAATTCGAAGGTTGTTTTTCAGGCAAGATTAAATTGGATGGTTAATCTTAAAGGTTAATATATTTAACAACTTGCTAACCTTTAAGGTTATCACTATTTATTAAAAATTCGGCCACACCGGATATTCCGTTTTTGATATTCATACTTATAATATTTTTTCTGAATTTTTCGTAAAAATCACGATCCCTTATTAATTTAATTACAGCTTCGGGTACTTTAGAAATATCCCTTTCATAAATTCCAAGCTCATTGTCCTTTACATATTCGATATTTCCTTTTTCCTGTTCCCATATATAATCATTTACAACGGGCACTTTATTTAAAATCAAAATTTCCATCATAGTAGAAGCACCGCACTTTGTGATTACCACATCAGAAATATTAAGCAGTTCATAAACAAAATTTATGAACTCATATACTTTCATTTTTACTTCGGGATGTTTTTCCTTCAGCCTGATTGCCAAACTATAAAAAGGCTTATTCTTTCCGCACACCACGGCTATTTCTGCATCCGGTTTTGCATTAATAAGATTTGTAAGTATTGTTCTGCCATGCGGAATTCCATCTCCGCCGCCTAAAATCAGGATTAATTTTTTATCAAGTGAAAAACCCATTTCTATCTTTAACCCGGGAATAGCCGAAGACGGAACAGGCTGTGAAAATTTTTCTTCCAAGGGAAACGGGAATACATGTATTTTTTCTGCCGGAACCCGTTTGGTAAATTCATTTTTTAATCTTTCACTGAAGACAATAAATCTCTGATCTTTTTTAAATGTCCATATAGGATGAGCCGTGTAAGGATCTGTAACCAATGTATAAACAGGCAGATTTAATTTCAATTTATTTAATGCTTTATAAACCGGGTCGATAAGGAAAAAATGCAGGATAATTATTTTTTCGGGTTTTTCTTTTTTTATAATTTCCCTAATAAATTTTACAGAAGATTTTGAGACAACGAAACAGGAAACCCTGCCAAACAAACTAAATTTATTTAAAGCATATAATGTTTCATAAGCCCACTTTGCTTTTGTCTGTAGCTTACGGTAGCCCTCTTCAATAAGATATTTAAGCGGGAGGTTTGTTTCTTTAAATCCGTCAATCAGAACAGGAACAATTTCATTTGAATGATGTCGGGTTAAATAATTTGCCAGCGATGAAGCCGGAGCAAAATGTCCCCCACCTGTTTTTAGGTAGAAAATAAGGTATTTTCTTTTATCTTTTATCATATTTTTGTTAAGTAGAAACTTAAGAAAATTTTATTTAATGATTATCTCAATAATTTATTTTCAGGGAGGCTTGGAAAATGAAAAGCCCGGGTTATTCATATTTTTTTATCATCTTAATTCTTCTTTTATTTAATATGACTTTAGCACAGGAAAATGTAAGACCAACCAGGGATAACGTCGGTTTTTGCTGGCGCGCTTCCGAAATGAATACTTTGATGAATTATCTGTCAAAGCATTCAGAAACCATAACGGCTAATAATGGAATATTAATCGGAGGAATTTCTCCGCACGATGATTATTTATATGCAGGTAAAGTATATTATCCTTTATATCAGCTTATCCGGGCAAAAGAAGTAGTAATCTTCGGAGTAACTCATGGTACCGTAAGAAAAGCGATGAATGATCCTAAAAATGTTTTGATATTTGATGATTATAAATACTGGAGAGGTCCTTATAAAAATGTTGAAATATCTCCGCTGAGAGAAATTATAAAATCAAAGCTTGACAAAAATTATTTTATGGTAAGTGATAGAGCCCAGGATATTGAGCATTCAATCGAAGCACTTGTACCCTTTCTTCAGTATTATAATCGTGATGTAAAGATTACCCCGATTATGGTTACTCAAATGCCGTTTGCAAGGATGGATTCCATCTCTGCTGATCTTTCGGAAATAATTAAAGATTATGTTACCTCAAATAACTTAAAACCGGGCAAAGATATTTTCTTTTTGATATCGACAGATGCTGACCATTACGGTGAAGATTTTGATAACTCACCTTTCGGAGAAGATGAAAAAGCCCATACAGAAGCAACATTAAACGACAGAAGGATTGCGAATACTTATCTCAATACTGGCATAACACGTAAAGATATTGAAGGTTTAAAAGATGAATTGTGGGGAAGTCCTGAAATAAAAACTCCTGTTCCTTTATGGTGCGGTAAATATTCTGTTCCGTTCGGAATGCTTGCGATATACCATATTGTAAATGATTTGAAACTAAAAAATCTTAATGGAAAAGTTTTTGGTTATTCGGATTCGTGGACAGAAAAACCTCTGCCTGTTTACGGAACTCAAATGGGGACAACCGCACCGTTTTCATTAAAGCACTGGTGTGGTTATGTTGCCGCGGGAATTTATGTGAAATAAAAAAGGGGAATATAATATATAAACCAGGAGGAGAATCAATGAAATCATCTTTTTTATCAGCTTTTTTCATTTTTATAATTTTTACAGGTTGCTCAACCACATATAAAATAACAAAATACTATTCAAAAGAACGGATGTATAAAGATTTTAATGAATCAGTACTGAATAGAAATCTGACAATAAAATTGCACAAAGGAAATTTATTGAAATCTCAAGGTGCGCAAATTGTAAACGATAGTTTGTTATTATATCCTTTAAATGAAAATAAAATTTTGCTTATATCTCAGATAAAAGAAGTTAGTTATAAAAATCATCCGAAAGGCCTGATTCCGGGAGCTTTCTCGGGTATATTGGCAGGTATGGTTTTAGGAGCAGCAATAGAGCTATTAACTACAGATCATCCTGGTAGCTCAAGTCCAACTTTTGCAGAAGCTGCTTTGTTAGGTGCAGTATCAGGATTTATTGTTGGTTCAGCAATAGGGTATAATATCGGATTCACTATTAAATACCAATTTCAAAAGTAATTAAAGGATAGTTCTCTAAAAATAATACAGGTACTTAATTTTAAATACTCCCGCTCTGTCTGTTGTATGCATTCTGCTCGGTAATAAATTTCCTGCGCTGTCGAATTGATCGCTTCTGTCCCTAACTTCATTTAAAGCAAGATATATCCATGATTTAGGAGCAAAGTTATATGAGAAAAGGAATCCTGCAATAACGTGATCAAGCCTGTCTACAGATTTAATAAAAAGGTTATCAACGTACACTCTTACATTTAAATTATTTACAGGAGTCAATGAAAAGTAAGGGCGTGCGTTATAAGTTATATCTTCTATGTTTCCTTCAGGATTCCCTTCCACATACATATCGTACGAGGTACCGAGATCAAGAATATCTAATGCTTTCCAGTTTATATACAAACCTGCCCACCCATATGGAGCAAGATATTCTCTTGAAAAATTATATGTCTTTGAATATCCACCGTACAGATTGCCGCTCCATTTAGGATCAATGCTGTACCAGGAGCTTAAACTTATATTATAAGAAGTGTATTTCAATCCTTCATCTTTTGCTTTTCCATATTGAGCATCAATCTCATATCCCCAGTTATCTCTTAACTGCATATTAAATCCTACCAAACCAAAATAGTCGGTGAAGTTGTCTACTTTTTCATAATTGAAAGATGGTCCTCCGTAAAAGAGTATTTGTCTAATATACCCGGTTTCAAAATTCCATACCGGACCAGAAATAAAAGTAAATTCACCTGTGCCTGTCCATGGCACGTAACCAACCTGGCTTATATCAAACTTATCTCCTATATATCTTCCGCGGGCAAATGTTAGCCAGTTGCTGGTATTACTAAGGAATCCTGATGAAAACGCAAAATCACCTTCTGTGTTTTTAATTGATCTGGCAACCTGGTAAGACAACTGCCAGTCTGATGAGCGGAATGCACCGTCAATATCAAGTACACCGTAAGTGCTGTCTTTAGTTTGTTTGCCTACAAATAAAATTCCCGCCTGGGAATTTCCGAACAATTGTTTCTTCAATCTTACCGAACCGAAATAGGCCTGCTCTTCTGTAAGTTGATTGCCATCATCATCTCTATAATTTTTACTTCCGGTCATTGCAAGAAATCCTCCATATTCCCAGTCATCAATTCTTCCGAAAGCTTTTGTGCCGGCATACAAAGGTACTTCGGACCCGTCGGGAAGTTTTTTCCCAATTCTGCGTGAATAAAATAATTCAAGCGGCGAATAAAATCCTGTATTGGATTGCTTACCCGAAGCCATAAATATTTCGTTGCCTTCTGTAAAAAATGGTCTTCTCTCTGAAAAGTATGATTCATATCTTGATATATTAAAAGAATATGGATCAGCTTCAATCTGAGCAAAATCGGGATTTGCTGTTAACTGAAATTTTAATTTGGGTGAGGGATTGTACAGAAGATCCAATCCGATTTTTCCCTCGAGATCATATTTATTATCGTTATTCAATGTTGCTTTAGAAATTCCGACAGGATAAACTTCAAGGTTTACTCCGTGGACAGACGGTCTGAAGTTTTCAAAAACCAGCTTTCCGAATTTCGAAATTCTCTGACCTTCATTCTGTTCATAATTACACCAGTATAAATCTTCAGCATCTTTCGGAATCCATCTGTCAAAATCCAGCCCCCAGGAAGTTGCCTTATCATCATATTGAAAAGACCTGTATGGAATCTTCATTTCAACAACATAGCCCCAGCTATAAACTTTAGCGTCTCCAAACCAGATACCATCCCAGTTATAATCACGGTTACGCGCATCGTCAAGCAGCCGGCAGTCGGATTGAACTCCGGAGGCCGAAACAATAAATTTATAAGCTGTCTTTTCATCGTTAAAAGAATCGAGCATAATAGAAACAAAGTCACCATCAAAACTATCAAACGAACCTGTGCCTGCCTGAATATTTTTTCTATCATCATAACAAATCATCAGGCAGTAGAGAGCATCTTTAGTTGTTAAAACTTTTGCAACGGTTTTGTGTGAAGGTTTCTTTCCATAGTATGGTGATAACTGAAAAAAATCGCTTACAGAATCCACTTTGCTCCATTCGGGGTCTATCACACCATCAATTTTTATCCCTGTGCCAAATTCCTTCAATAAAACTATTTTACTCTGGTTTTTACTTGAAGTAGCAAATAATAAAGTTGAACAGAAAATCAATAGTAAGACTTTTTTCATTTACACAATCTCAAATTATAAACTGTTTACCCTTTTTGACTGCAAAAAATAAGATTCGTTACTTAGAATCTTTAAAGATTATATGAATGGTTTTATAAGATTATAAATGGCAACTTTTTAAAATATAAATGGAAAAATCGCCTTAAAATGATTTCTCCAATTATGACAAAGGAAGATTTTATTTGAAGTAAACCTTAATTGTTATTACTGAATTTTTAGGAGTATTAATCTTTAATTTCTTTCCTTCAAATTTTAATGGTTCACCATCCTCTTCCATAAAGTTTGATTTTAATACTTTCTTTGGAGCTTCCGGAAATTCAATTTCTGCTTCGGTATCTTTTCCTTCACTTTCATACCATTGAAAAATATAAGCGTCTGAATCTTCAGCTTTTTTAAAAGTTGTTAAAATAAGATTGGGTGCATTCATTTTTACAAAAGAATATTCTGCAGGAAAGTTCCTTTATGAACATCAGTTAAAATAGGAATTAGTTTGTAATTAAAGTTATATCCTTTATTTACTGTGTTCGCTTCTTTCCAGTTTCCTTTATGAGGATAAAGTGAATATTCAATCTGATGTTCTCCCCTGTCTGCAGTCGGATCCGGCCATTGCGGAGAACGAAGCAAAGATAATCTCATTACATTATCTTTTACATCATAACCGTATTTGGAATTATTTAAAAGACTTACTCCGTAACCATTGTTGGAAACATCAGCCCAGCGGATTGCTGAAACTTCAAATCTTGCCTTATTCCATTTTGTGTCTCTTTTTGTTGAACGCTCAATTGAGCCGTAGGGAATTTCATAAGTTGCTACTGTATCCTGAACAGTTAATGGAAATTCAACCTTGAGCATTGTCTTATCTTCCCACCAGTCACCATCGGCATGGAAATCAATCCTGTCAATTCCTTTGTATAAAATTATATCCTGCCTGAAAAATGAATTTGGAAAATTCGGTGTCGGAAAATCTTTTACAACTCCGGGTTTCAGAAAATCGTGATAAACACTTAACACAGTTCTGACCGGACCATTTTCCTTCACTTCAATTTTCTTAAAGTTCATAGGGTATTCAACACCTGTCCATCCTATATTCCATGCATCCCACGCTGTGGGTTTATCTTCAAGAAGTTGAAGCCTGTTTCCTTCTCCTGCTAATATTTCTTTGTTATTCTTTTTATCGAAAATACTTTTTATCCATCCGCTGTCGGGATCAACTGTTATTTTGAAATATTCATTCTCAATCGATATTATTCGGAGTAGACTTATTCTCAGATAAAGATGGTTTCTTTTCTTTCTTCAAGTAGTAAGTTTTATAACCATACGAAGGGACATCATCTGCAACAAAAAGAATTTTATTTTTATATATATCTTCATTCACCATTTGAGATGGAATTTCTTTTCCATTGCTGTTGTAAACTGAATAATTATTTAAATCTCCTTCAGGAAGTTCCAGCTTTACAACATCTTTCCTGTTCCATGAAAGCGGATTAAAAACAACGACTGGTTTGCCGTCTTTAGCAGATGAAGTATTAATATTATTGTGCAATATTCTTTAGCGCTTCATTACTTGTGAAGTCAGCTATATCAAGTGAATGCTTATAAGTTTTCATAGCATCGATATAAATTTCCCTGATTCCTGAACCGGGAAGTAAATCGTGAAACTGGTTCAGCATAACTCCCTGCCAGGCTTCTTCAAGATCATCACTTCTGTATTTTCCCTTATATAAAAGATTGGAAAGTGAAGAGAATTTTTCTGCATTAGTAAGTTTTATTTCACTTAAACGATTGTACTTTTTCATATTCGCCTGAGTTGTATAAGTGCCGCGGTGATATTCAAGATAAAGTTCATCATCCCAGGTCGGAACATCAGTTAAGTCCTGATTTTTTAACCAGTTTAAATATTCTTTTGCTGTCCCGTAAACTACATTGGGATAAATATCAAGAGTTCTCAAGTGTTGAATCCTGTCAATCATTTCTATCGAAGGTCCGCCGCCGTGATCACCTACTCCAAACAAGACAAGCATATTTGTGAAACCGGTGTTTGCTTCAAATTGTCTCAACCAGTCGACCAATCCATAAGATTGTGTAATTGTGTTTACATAATCGAAAGGAAAGTAAGAAAGTATTTTTGAACCATCGGGAGATTCCCACCAGAAAACGCGGTAAGGAAAAACATTTGTATCATTCCAGCCGATTTTCTGAGTAACAAAAGCATCGATACCGGCGTTCTGATAAAACATTGGCATATTCCAGTTGTAACCGAATGAATCGGGATTCCAACCGATGTGAATATCCACACCAAGCTTTTTCTTAAAATATCTTTTTGCATAAAGAATCTGGCGCATCCACGAAGGCCCATCAATTAAATTACAATCAGGTTCAATCCACATTCCGCCGATTGCTTCCCATCTGCCGGCTTTCACTTTATCTTTTATTCCCTGGAAAACATCCGGATAATAATCTTCCATCCATTTATAATATTGAGCTGCACTTTGTGTATAAGTGAAACTCAGGTTTTTCATCCATCATATGAAAAACAGAACTGAAAGTATTTTTGCAAACCTGTATCGTTTCTTTTTCTCTCCACAGCCACGCAGCATCAATGTGTGCATTTGAATCAAAGAAGAGAGTAAACTTATGTGCAAATTCTTTTATAGGAGTTAACTGTGATCGGACTTTATCCATTGATGCTTTGAATGTTTCTATATTACCTTTTCCAAGTGCATCAAGATCGACCTCCCCTGCAAGCTTTTGGAGAAGTTCGTTCAATTTTGTCTTTTCTTCTTTATTCATTTTTGATTTATCAATTCCCGGATCGGTTTTAACACGTGCATTGGTCTGGTAAGTATCAAAGCTTAAAAGTTTTTGTCCAACTTTCATACTCAAAGAAAAATCAAGTATTGACTGCCTAAGATCCTTCGTTCCTTCCATATCAATTCTTGCACGAAGAAGACGAAGAGGACCGCCGGTATTTATCGCTTTAATTGCAATTAGAAATTTATCGCCGGGTTTTGCATTTTCTGTTAAAGTGAATTCTCCATCCCACGGGAAGTAACCTTTGTTTTCACCATTAACATAGAAGTACCCGTAATCATCAACAGAAACAAGAAAAGTTATTTTTCCTTCAACAGGTTTTCCGAGAATTGTTTCAGGGAGGATAATTTCTTTTCTAAGCCAGCAGGAATCCTCATAGTTTTTCTCATCAACTCTCAAAATTCCCCAGCTTGAATCATCAAAATCTGGAGAAGCCGGATCACCTTCAATTGGCTTTGCTAAATCAGGACTTATTCTCCAGTTGTTAAAAGTATTGGCTGTAAGTGAATCGAGAGCATCGGATAATTTATCTACATTTGTCTGAGCTGAAATTATAGGCATCCAGAAAATGATTGTGAAATAAAGTATAAATAATTTTTTCATTGCATTCCCTTAGTAGCGATAATTCAATTTTATAAATAAAGTAAAATACTTATTTACTTTGATTCAAAAATACAAGATATTTGAATAATTGTTATCCGTTTTCGATTTAAATTAATTCAGGTAAAAATAAGAGGGTTTGGAAATGATAGCAAAATATATTTTAACAGTCCTTTCTTTTTCTTTACTTCTTTTTGCACAGGAAAAATCTGCTTTGGATTTACATGAAATATCCGGCTTATCTTCTGCGATATTCAAAGTTAATTATGAGACAGCCGGAACAGAAGTTGATCAATTCAGATTTGAAATAGGGATAAGAGATGAATTGTTTTTAATGTTCGCTAAAGTTGCAAATAGTGATAACTCTGGAGTTATAAATACTATGGAAACCGGCTTTGCTCCAATTAATTTTCATGCATTGGCAGGCTTAAGTTTTCTTGAGACATATAGAATTTATTTTCAATATGGTTATTCTTATGTGTTCGAGGATTTCTCCGGTTATGATGGCGGAATATTTTTTAATGCTAATTTTTATGCGGGTTTTTATGGAACAGCAGGAATCGATTTTTTTAGTAAGTCTGGTTCGTCTCACGGTTTGTCTACAAGCGATAAGAAAAACTTTACATTCTATTGTGCCGGGTTAGGTTACCAATTTTCAAATCATTTTAGTTTAGATTTAACATACTATATTCCAAATAATAAAGTCTTCGGTTATAATGTTAATCCTTATGATTATGAATACATTAATAAGGTAAATAAAGGAATTTTAAAATTGGGATTTGAGTATATAGTTACTTTATAGTAAAAAAAGTTTGTTATTTCTCCTTTTAATTCTTCCTTAATTGATCCAGCAGTACAGCCAACAAGAATTACTACTCCCACAATAACCTGCTGAACATAACTTCCGACATTTAAAAGATTGACTCGTTTCGAAGACGAGATTGTTGTCGAAGAGCGGGTTAGCTGGCACCCTTAACCAATTAGATCAGTTATATTCTTCGACCCATTTTTTAAAATCGACAGCAATCTTAATGAATTCTTCACCAGATTTTGGTATTGTGATTTCTTCTGAACGTAAAATAATTCCATCCTTTTGCAAATCTGAGGTACTAATCAACCATTTAGCCCTTTTTTCACTTTTTCTTAAAAAGAGAACTTCTCCCAGCATATATGATGTTATGCTCATTATGTTGACAATTATTTTGAATTGTTTCAATTCTTTCATTTTAGCAAAAATGTCATTTTTGTTTTGTTCTAAAAATATTCGACCGCGTTCATTTGACGGCTCGTCACAAAAAAGAATATTTGTAATTGCAGACGCATAAGCACTTGCCGTATCATCATCATACTGTTGTTTATACTCTTTAAGTAAAAAAAGTGCAATTGAGGTATGAGCTATAGAAACAGCCTTATTAATGTAGGAAATATAGTTTCTTCGGCCAGAAGAATAGAAGAAATATATTATGATGATTATAACAAGAATAATAGTTACGTATAACATAATCTTTTTCTTATATTATTGCCATCTAACACCATCACAGCTAAACCACCGCCCAGAACAAAGGGCTTGATTAGGCAAGCCATAATAATATAATTATTAAAAATTCTGTTACTCAATATACTCTTTACAGAAAACAATATTTATTATCTAACTTAGGAAACCTAAAGATGGTTAGGTGTTTTATTTAATTAAGCAGACAATGATTAATAAATTCTACAGTATTAATATACTTTTGTTGAATCTCTTCTTTAAGATGTTCAAAATCGCCAAACATTTTTTCAAACGCCATATAATATTCTCTAACTGTAATTGGTGGGTCTTTTGTCCAATTTTTCCTAAATATTTTTGGCCAACTGATTGTATGAATATCGACCGACTTATTATTCTTCAGTTTAGCTTTCCAAGGTATCTGAATATCAGAGCTAAAAAACTCATTATTATTCTTTTTACAAATTTCACAATGCTGAACAATAATTGTATCTAATCTCACACCAGACCATTGAATGCACTCACCCAACTCAAAAGCTCTAACCAATGGTAAGCCACAAAATAATTTCTTTTCGAAATTAAAGTTAAAATCACCATATGAAATGCCACCTCTCAATGGGATACAATACTTTAATGATTGACCAAACATTTGGGTTGAAAGAATAAGTATAGACATTAAATCGATATATTCATTTGAAAGTGTAAAGAATATGAGAGAATCGGAAAATATAAAAGAACGAACTCTATCCTCAATAATAATATTATTGCCTGTGTCTTTGATTTTCATCCTCAAAATTTCTTCCATACTTCTTTGCATTTCAGAAATACAATACCATGCAATCTCTTGATTTCGTTTAACAGCTTCTTTAAAACCTAACATATCAAAATAAGCAACATAACTCTTTTGACTTTTATAATGTTTCATAATTAATTGATTTAGTTATATAAGGTTTAACAATTTTTATTGCATAGCTAAAGCCGATTCTGTACAAAATTATGAAATTATTTTTTAAATCTAATTTTAATAAGATGCAGTATCAAATGGATTTATGTTTTTTATCCTTGAATATTTTACCTTGTTTACTTTAAAAAAACAGCTGCATCTTGAGATTGAAACTTCAAGTAATTAAATTAAGATAAACATTAAAATAAAATATATGGAAGATTTATATAAAGCTGAGGTAGTTGGAAGTTTAATTGAAATTGATGAAGGAGGAAATCATAAAGATTTGTATATTTTACCCACAGCACCAGGAACAAAATATAAAGTTGGAAATTATTTATTTAACCATACTCAACTAAACTCAGGGGAAAAATTCCAAATAGCTGATCAAGAACTATCCCTGTTAAATGAAGATAATTTTGATTTTATAGATAGACCAATAGGAGAAAACACTGAAAACAATACAAAAAAATATAAGTTTGAATTATATGGAAACAAAGATATTAATATTTTAAAAGAGCTTATTGTGAAATATAGCCGAGAAAGGATAAAAATAATTGAACCGAATTTTAATTATGCAATAACAAAATGGGAAAATGAATTATATGAAAAAGCTTCAGATATGAATATTAGTATTTTTCATAGTAGCATATGGTTTGAGAAGGTTTTTAGTTTTATTTATTTAGAAGGAGGTACGAAATTTATCGAAATAGCTAAAATATTTAGTATGCCAAAAACACTGTTCAAAAGATTTGAAGAAATAAATAAAAACTACGAAGAAGGTTTGCTGAAAAAATTTAATTTTTAACCTAAACAATTAATTAACCTAAATTAACTGACCAGTCAATCTCCAAACATAAATTCATTTAAAGCACAATTATTTAAACTAAAGTAATAGATTAAGTTTAGAAACATCAACAATTTTTACTTAGTTTTTTAGGTATTATTATTTGTATAGTTTTTAGAATAACTATAAATATTGAAATAAATAATTTCATTTATTTTGCAAATAAGATCATCAAAGTCAAAGGGCACTGGATAAAAACTCTCTGCTCCTAGCTTAGTTATTTTATCTATAAAATTAGCCTCATCATCATCAATATATTCATCATTATACCGAAGCTTACCATAAGCTGAAATAACCAATATTGGTATTTTGCTATTTATTAACTTCAAATTCTCAATTACTTCTGGAATATATTTCGGCAGAAGTCCCAAATTTGTAATAATTGATAAATCAAAAATTTCACTACTAAAAATATTTATCATCTTTTCAAAACTATTACACAATTGTATCGAAAACCCAGCGGAATTCATTTCCTCTTTAAAAAATCGTATAAAATTTTCATCATTTACAGCAGTTAGAATTCGTGTTTTATAATTAATAACAGAATCATTTTGTAACTTGTTTAATAAACTAGATGATCTTTTTACAAGGTTATTAGAAAATCTTATTAAATCAGGCTTGTCTATTTTTATTAGCTTGTTACTCAATGTTTTTCTTTTAAACCGTTTTTTTGTTGAGTTAAAAATTCAATTCTTTCTTTCAGAGAATATTCCATCTTTGATAAAATATCAACTCCATTTTTTAGGTTATCTTCAACTTTTATGTAAATCTTATATAGATCGGAATTTCTTATTTCGTTCAATGAGTTTTTTAATTCAATAATTTTCTTGTCAATAGAAGAAATTTGATTTTTTAATTGTTGAATTTTTGAAACATTATTATCAAATGTATCAATATTGTTTTTGACATTATAAAAAATCTGTTCAAGCATTTCAATATCTCCGTTTGCATATGCCTCATTTACCTGCAACATTATTTTATGTCTTCTCTCTTTTTCCTTTTCATCTTTAGTCAAATCAGGATGTAATAATTTTACTAATTCACGGTATAGGTTTTTTAATTGTGGCGTGGGCTGAAATTTCTGGTTATATAAAACACCAAAAGAAGCATATTTTTCCGATTCTTTAGCACTATTATTGGCTTTTTCTTCACTCTGAAAAGCTTTTTCTTTCAACTCATTATCATATTGTTTTTGAGCAAAATAAAATTTATCAATTTCGGCTTGGAGCTTATCTATTTCAACATATTTAGAGAGAATTCTGTGATAATATTCACTTTCAAACAAAGCTAATCGTGTTTGAAGAGTTGAATATGTCAGTTCAAGATCAGCAAGTTTGTTTAGTTTTTCATTTAATATTTTTTTAAGGCCTTCTAACTCTTTTAATTCTGTATTTAGCCGTGTATCTTTCATAAAATAATTTTCTTTTTATTCAATAACACATTATCAATATTCTTTTCGATTTTCATCTTGTTAAATATCTTTAAAATCGTATTTAAATTAAACCTTAAACCAAACTTTGTCACGATAAATCAATGTTATTTCTTCTGAACTATAATAATTTATTTTATTAGTACGAATAATTAATTTTTTCTCAACTGATCCAGCAGCACTGCAAGTAATATTACAACACCAACAATAACCTGCTGAACATAGCTTCCGACATTTAAAAGATTTAAACCGTTCCGGAGAACCGCAATAAGCATCGCACCCAAAAAAGTTCCTACGATAGTTCCTCTTCCGCCGAACAGACTTGTACCGCCGACAACAACTGCAGCAATTACATCAAGTTCATAC
>CAVQEH010000001.1:0-167565 GCA_963711455.1 uncultured Ignavibacteria bacterium | reverse complement strand
TTAATGATGCTTTCGGTACTGCACACCGTGCCCATGCTTCTACAGAAGGAGTTACACATTATTTTGATACCTGTGCCGCAGGATATCTGATGCAGAAGGAACTTGATTATCTTGGTTTTGCATTAGGTGAACCCAAAAGACCATATTGTGGAACTCCTGTGGCGCAAAAATATCCGGCAAGATTGATGTGATTATGAATTTATTTGATAAAATAGATTCACTTATAATCGGCGGAGGGATGGCTTTCTGGTGTTTCTTTTAAAGCACAGGGAAAAGAGATTGGTAAATCATTGCTGGAAGGGGAGAAAGTTGATCTTGCAAAACAAGTTTTGGAGAAAGCCGGGGAATCGAAATAAAATTTTTATTGCCGGTAGATGTAGTTGTAGCGTCTGAATTCAAAAACGATTCTCCATCTGAAACTGTTAAAGCGGGTGGTATTCCCTCGGATAAAATGGGATTGGATATCGGTGATGAAACTATTAAATTGTTTTCAAACGAGTTATTAAAAGCAAAAACCATTGTATGGAACGGCCCTATGGGTGTATTTGAAATGGATAATTTTGCCAAAGGGACATTTGCAATAGCTGATGCTTTGGCTGAAGCAACAAAGAAGGGTGCCGTCACTGTAATCGGCGGTGGAGATTCTGCTGCTGCAATCAGCAAGGCGGGTCTTGATGATAAAGTAACGCATGTTTCAACTGGAGGCGGAGCTTCTCTTGAATTTCTGGAAGGGAAAACTCTTCCCGGCGTTGAAGCATTAACTGATTCAAAATAAAATTTAATTGAAAAGTAAAGGAATTTTCTGTGAGTAATAATTATCGTCCGGCTGGATTCGGATTCAGCTTTTTCCCGCCTGTAATAAAAAATCTTATTATAATAAATGGAGTTGTTTTCGTATTTCAGATGATTATGCAGGGACTGACTTTCCATGGTGTTCCCGGGTCGTACATTATAGATCGGTGGTTTGCTTTAAATCCAATAGGCAGCGTTGATCAGTTTGGTCAATCTTATAATTTCCAGGTATGGCAGCTTATTACCTACCAGTTTATGCATGGTGGTCTAATGCATATATTGTTCAATATGTTTGCACTGTGGATGTTTGGAATTGAAATTGAAAATATGTGGGGATCTAAAAAATTTCTTATCTATTATTTAATGTGTGGAATTGCAGCCGGCATTAGTCAACTTATTTTTCCTCCATTATTTAATGAACCCTCGGCTGTTACTATAGGTGCATCGGGCGCTATATTTGGTGTGCTGATTGCATTTGGAATGGTTTTCCCCAATCGCTACATTTTTCTTTATTTCTTTATACCGATAAAAGCAAAATATTTAATTATCGGGTATATCTTATTGGAATTATATTCTATCCCTCAAGGTGGTAATGTTGCCCATCTCGCACATCTTGGCGGAGCATTGGCTGGTTTTGTTTATATTTTGTTTGATAAGAATACCAATATTTCAATCGGAAATGTATTTCGAAAGTCATCGTTCAAATTTAAAAAACCATATAATCCTTTCGGCGGTATTGTCGACTCTTTCAAGCATAAAGATGAAAATGTGCAGGAAGCAAAATTTTATGAGATAAAGGACGAAGATAATAAGGAGGAAATTTCCCAGGAACAAATCGACAAGATACTTGATAAGATAAGCCAATCAGGCTATCAGAATCTTACCGATAAGGAAAAGAAAATCCTTTTTGAAGCAAGCAAGAAAATGAAATGAACAATGAACAAGTTCAGGAGTAAGTTCAAGTTCAGGTATAAGTTCAAGTCTAAAATAAAGGGATTGAGAATCATACAAGCATACAATCATACAACCATAACCCGAATAGGTACGGGCATCATTTTGATTTTTCCTTTGCTGTTTTTATCCTGCTCTGATAAAAATATTGACCGTAATAAATTTATAAATGCGTATATTGATTTACGCATAGCGCAAGATACGTTAAATCAGGACAGTACAAATATTCAGAAATTAAAAGCTGAAATATTTAAAAGACATGGCTTAACTGAAAAACAATATGACGAGACATTCAATTATTATAACGAAGATCCTGAACGCTGGAATGCTTTTTATGATTCTGTTATTGTGCGCGTTGATACTTTGATGAAGGGGAAGAAGTAGATTTATATTTTGCTACTGCTATTCTTAATAGCGGAAATGAAACTTCATCTTTTAATTTTCCCTTTAATGTTTTCAGATCTGTAAACCCTTTTCTTATTTCATCAGTAATCACGTCATAATTAATCTTACCGAATAAATTCTTTATTTCAATTTCCGGTTTATATTCAATTATAGTTTCAATCTGCATGGAAATAATGGCTTCAGTAAGTTTTCGCATCGATGCAATTTCTGATAATTCAAATCCTTTCTTCAGCAAAAGATATGTTTCTTTAAGACTGGAGGGAACCTCAGTATTTTCTTTTGTATCTTTTTCGATAAAAGTTTTGATTATTTCTAAAAAATCATCACCTACTTTGTTGAACATCCTGTTATTAAATCCTTCCAACGATAACAGTTCTGTCTTGCCGGCAGGTTTTTGCTGTGCTACTTCCCTCAGGACTTCATCGGGGCAAATTAAGTATGGAGATTGTAGAAATTTTTTGGACGCCTTTGTCCTTATTTCTCTTAAGAGATTGAATAGCTCAAGATCTTTTTCATATCCACTATCGGTCTTAACAGCAAAATCCTCATCTTCCATAAATAATAATTCTTCATCTTTAAACATTATTGCCGAACCTTCTTTAATCAAAATCTTTTCAGACACAAGCTCCTGTATAATAATTTTTAAATCGTTGTTATCATAATTCCTGCAGGAACCGAAGGTGGGTAATTTCATATTCGCTATGTCGGTATTTTTTCCCATCAAAATTTTCAATAAAATATTTTGAGTTGTTTTCCCATTCAGCAGTCTTAATGTTCTGAGTATAATCTCGGAAATGTATTCCTTCACAGATTCCGGTACAGATTCTCCAAGGATGCATCTGTCGCACTTTCCGCAATTATAGTCGTGGACGTTTTCACCAAAATAATTCAGGATATAACGGAACCTGCATTCATTTGTAAAAACATATTCAACCATCTGATCAAGTTTGTGCTGGGAGTGAAGGTAACCCTCATTTATTTTTTTATAGTTGATAGTCAATCTTTCTGTCGCGGTCCTTGGAGATGTCAGAATCAATGATTCGTTCGAAAGAGTCTTTTTGTAAGTAATCACTCCAAGATTGTCAAGTGTGATTAAAGACTCATCTATTTCAAAATTGGTAAGCTCAAGATATTCTGTAAGGTCAGGAAGTGAAAAAGAAACCGGTTCATTAAACGCTTTACTCCCATATTCCCGCAGTAAAAGAAGTATAGTTTCTTTCAATATGTTATCAGTAATGTTTTCAACAAATTTTCTAAGCTCATTTTTATTAAAGTTGATTTGTATGGTCGATCTTTTATCAAATTCAGAAAGAAGCCTGATGTACCCGCTTTCCTCAAGATATTTTAAAGCCGAATATAAAAGTCCTTTGCTGACTTTCTTGTTTGTGTATGCTGAAATAAAATCAATATTTACCGGAATTTCATTTTCATTTTTATTTCCGACTGCAACTTTTCCGTAATCGCATACAGCGTTATAAATATCCTGTATAAATTTTTTATCCGGGTAAGCATTGGAAAGAAAATAATTCTGAATTGATAAATCAGAATCATCGTGAAGAAGAAAAATGTGTGAATCTTTTCCATCTCTTCCTGCTCTTCCTATTTCCTGGTAATAGTTTTCAATTGAACCCGGTGTATTAAAGTGAATAATCAACCTGATATCTTTCTTATCGATACCCATTCCGAAAGCATTTGTAGCGCATATAACATCTATACGATCATTTATAAATGCCTCCTGTATTTTTTTTCTTTCTTCGGCTGCCATTCCCGCATGATAACAGGCACTATTTATCTTTCGCATATAGAGATATTCATTTATCTCTTCAGCTTTTCTTCTTGATGAAGTGTAGATGATTGCCGGCGTTTTATAAACGGAAATAAGTTCAACACATTTATCAAATTTTTTAGATCCGGGAATCACGTTGAGATATAGATTATCCCTCTCAAATCCTTTTACAAAAACCTTTGGATTTTTAAACCCGAGTTGTTTAACAATATCCTTAACTACTTCGGGAGTAGCTGTAGCTGTAAAAGCAGATACTTTTTTAATAGAAACGAAATCAGCAAACTCTTTTATCCTGCTGTAGCTCGGTCTGAAATTATGCCCCCACTCGCTTATGCAATGGGCTTCATCTACAAATAAATAATTCGGACTAAGCTTTTTTATTCTTTCTGCAAATAAAATGTTTTCCAGTCTTTCAGGTGCCACATATAACAACTTAATTTTACCGAACGAAATATCCTGCAATACAGTTTCAGCTTCCCAAAAGCTCATTGTACTATTGATAAATGCTGCTGTAACTTCCCCGTGATTAAGACTATCAACCTGATCTTTCATTAATGCAATTAAAGGTGAAATGACGATTGAAAAGTTTTCTGAAATGAGGGCAGGAACCTGGTAACAAATTGATTTTCCCGCACCAGTAGGCAGCACAGCAAGAACATTATCGCCATCCATAATGGATGAAATTATTTCTTCCTGAGCAGGTCTGAATTTATCAAACGAAAAATATTTCTTTAAAGCCTCAGAAGGGGACATATACGGAGAAATTATTTAAAAGATTTTTACAAATAAAAAAATAATTTTCATAAATTGGAACGTTAATTATAAATCTTCTTAAATTGACCATATTAGTAAACTCACTTATTAGTAAAGATATAAATAATTATCCTCTTTGCCATACAACTTATCAGAAGGTCTGCATATGAAAACTTTTACTTTTCTCTTTTCTTTAATATTGTTACAGACAGCTTTTTCTCAGGTTACCTACAGAAATCAGCAAATTGAAAATACTGTTTATAGTAATGCTCCTGATCAAATAAAACATTCCAAAGCTTTTATCAGAGAATGGAGATTCTTCGAACAAAGAGCTTATCCAAATAATTTTATTCCGGCTGATGCTTATCAGAAATCGATTGAACAGCGTAATGCATTAAGAATAAAAAATAATTATGCTGATGGCGGAGTTACCTGGGTCAGCCTTGGACCAACGCCGGGTGAGTATTTCAATTATGGAAAAATTTCCTCCCGTATCGTATCAGGAACTTATGATCCGCAGAATAATGATATAATTTATATCGGACCAGCTTATGGCGGTGTATGGAAATCTACAGATGGTGGAATTAATTGGGTCCCATTAACAGATGACCAGCCATCGATGGCTATGGGATCTATTGTACTTGATCCCGATAATCCCCAGATAGTTTATGCTGGAACAGGTGAAGCTACATACAGCGGTGCTTCTTATGCCGGACTGGGATTATTAAAGTCAACTGATGGCGGTAATAGCTGGACTCAGATTACTTCTGGTCTTCCGGTACATACCTATTTTTCAAGAATCGTTATTCGACCTAACCATAATAATGAACTCCTGGCTGCGATGGGCAATAATGGGTTATTTAAAAGTACAGACAGCGGAGAAAACTGGATTTTTCTTTTAGGCGGGCGTTGTGATGAAGTAAGATATTCACCTTCCGGTGATACTGTTTTCGTCTTAGGATCGGGTACAGGTTTTAAAAGATCTGTTGACGGCGGCGTAACATTTTCAACTTTTAGTTCAGGACTCGCACTTGGTGAAAGAAATCATTTTGATTATTGTTATGATAACCCTGCTTACATGTACGCTGCAATGTATACTTCAACAGCTTTTAAAGTATTTAAATCTACAGATTATGGAGTAACATTTTCCCAGGTTTCACCATCTATGGATTTTAACAGCGGACAGGCGTGGTATGATATGTATTGCAGAGTAAATCCTGTTAATCCCAATGATGCTTACATAGGAACCATTGATATTTTCCGTTCAACTGATGGCGGAAATTCATTTGTAAATATTACCAATGCCTATAACAATGGAGTGGTTCATCCAGATCAGCATTATCTTTTCTTTGATCCGCAGAATGCAAATACATTTTTTGTCTGCAATGATGGCGGCATTTATAAATCTACCAATAATGGCGATTCATTCACAAACATGAATACAAACCTTACGCTGACACAGTTTTACAGGATTACTACAAGTCCATTTTTACCAACCAGGATTTTAGGCGGAACACAGGATAACGGAACCCAGCAGACGTATGCATCTCTTGGCTGGGCTGCTGCCTTTGGCGGTGACGGCGGTGAAGTTGCATTCAATCCATTTGATCAGAATTACATAATCGGTGAAACACAAAACGGCGGATTGACGAGAACTGCCAACAATGGATCGAGCTGGATATACAATGCACTGTCCGGAATCGATCAAAATGAAAATGTTGTTTGGGTGGCTCCTATTATTGCACACCCGACAATTTCAGGTACTTATTATGTTGCAAGACAGAAGTTATATAAATCTGATAATAACGGTGCTACGTGGAATCCTGTTTCATCGGGTTATATCAATGGAAGCAATCCTGTAAGTGAACTTGCAATTAGCAAAACAAATCCGAACACAATGCTTGCCTCCTCGGGCCGTTATGTTTTCCGTTCTACCGATGGAGGCGTAAACTGGACAAATATAACTTCGGGATTACCAAACAAAACTGTTTCATCAATTTATATTCATCCGGATAATGAACAGAAGTTTTTGGTTTCATTCTTTGGATTAGGCGGTTCAAAAATATATGAGTCTGATAACAACGGAAGTTCCTGGAGAGATATAAACGGTAATCTTCCGGATACTCCCGTAAATGATTTATTTATTTATACAGATGATAACACTCATCCCAACACCTATTTCGTTGCTACAGATATCGGTGTATTTTTAACACAGGATGATGGGAATAACTGGATAGAATTAGCCGATGGCATTCCGAATACTTTAGTTATGCATCTTGATTATTCTCCTCAAACTCATACGCTCAGAGCCGGAACGCACGGAAGAGGAGTTTATGAAGCTTACATTGATTTCTATCTTCCTGTTGAACTCGCAACTTTTAGTGCTTCAGTTTTGCACAATAACGTTCTCCTTAACTGGGTAACCGCTTCCGAAATAAATAACAAAGGATTTGAAATAGAGAGAAAGCTTAAAAACCAGGACTGGCAGACCATAGGATTTGTAAACGGAAACGGTACTTCTACAGAAACTCATTCTTATAATTATAAAGATGAAACCGTTTCTGAAAATTATAACGGACGCGTACTATACAGGTTGAACCAGATAGATTTTAATGGTAATCATAAATATTCAAACCAGGTTTTTGCAGATTTCGATTTTATACCAAACCAGGTTACACTTTCTCAAAATTTCCCGAATCCGTTTAATCCGTCTACAACAATAAAATATTCCATTCCTAATGAATCGAATGTAAAACTGATAGTTTACAATTCTATCGGACAGAAAGTAAGTGAACTTGTTAACTCGGCACAGGCTTCGGGTAATTACCAGGTAACATGGAACGCTAATGATTTTGCTTCGGGAGTTTATTTTTATACGCTTGAAGTTTCAGACTTGCAGAATCACAGTTTATTTAAGGACAGCAGGAAAATTGTCCTTGCTAAATAGAATGAAAGATATTTGATTTAAGAGACCCCGGTTGATCAGCCGGGGTTTTTTATTGGAAGAGGTAATATTTAGATAAGGTTAAAGCCGGATGCTAATTTATTTCTCTTGTGGGGTTGTCCAAAAAGTAAGGAACGATAATTGGGAATAATAGAGAATAAATCAAAAAATAGGCGCTAATTAAATGAATGATTCTCTATTTAAAGAAGATATGCTTGGTGATTCTCAAAAGAGAAAACGAAAGAAAAAGAGAGCAAGTAAGCCAAAGTTTATCGAATATAATCAGCACCAGGTAATGCTGCTACCTCCATCGATAGAAGAGATGATACCGGTGAAACATATAGTCAGGACAGTAAATAATGTAATAGATACGATGAACATAGAAGCATTGATAAAAACATACAAAGGAGGGGGAAGAAGTTCATATGATCCTCTGATGTTATTAAAGGTAATGGTATATGCATATGTAATGAAAATATATAGTTCGAGAAGAATAGCAAAAGCATTAAGAGAAGATATAAATTTTATGTGGTTAAGTGGAATGCAGAAACCTGATTTCAGGACAATAAATAATTTCCGGTCAGGAAGACTGAGTGGGGTGATTGATCAGGTATTTTCATCAATGATAATATTCTTAACAGATAACAGATATATAAAGCTGGAAGATTATTTTGTAGATGGAACAAAGATAGAGGCAAACGCAAACAGGTATAGTTACGTGTGGTCGAAAAACACCCGGAGATATAAGGCAATGACGAAAGAAAAAATAAAAGAATTGCTTAAGGAAATTGGAAGGATAAATCAGGAAGAAGATAAAAAATATGGAGAAAAAGATCTTGAAGAGCTGGGAGATGATGCGGAGATAAGCTCAGAGAAAATTAAAGAGCAGGTTGAAAAACTAAACAAGATCATCAGTCAAATAGGAGAAAAACCCGAAGGGAAAAAGAAAAATAAAAACAGCGGGCAGAAAAAAAGAAAGCTAAAGAGTGCCGTAAATAAACTAAGTAATAAATATCTTCCAAAACTCGAAAAGTATGAAGAGCAGGAAAAGATAGAAGGCCCCCGGAGTAGCTTTTCAAAGACAGATACGGATGCAACGTTTTTTCGGAACAAAACAGATCAATTGCTGCCTGGTTATAATGTAATAATAGGGACAGAAGAACAGATAATAGTAAATTACAGTTTGCATCAAAAGGCTTCGGAGGTAGATAAGTTTGTTCCCCATATGGAAAAATTAAAAAAGATAACAAATGGGAGAAATCCAATCAGAGCAATAGGAGATGGAACTTATGGCTCAGATGAGAACTATGATTTTCTGAAGAAAGAAAAAATAGGAAGTTATCTGAAATATCCGGGATTTTATCAGGAGACAACCGGACAGGCAGAAAAGAAGCGTTTTAACAGAATAAATTTTATTTATAATCAGAAAGAAGATAAAATAAATTGCCCCGGGGGAAGAGAAATGTTGCTTCAGGAAATAGAGGAGGCAAAAACAGATAATGGATACAAGCAGCAGATAAGAAAATATAGGGGTAATTGCAAAGGATGTAAATTTCTTTCTCTCTGCACCAAATCACCAGGAGGTAGAACCATACAGTTTAATAAGGAATTGGAAAGACATAAGAGGCTAGCCAAAAAGAATTTGTGTTCGCCAGAGGGTATAGAGCTAAGAAAAAGACGAAGTGTGGATGTAGAAACAGTCTTTGGGGATATAAAACTAAATCAGGGGTTCAGGAGATTTAATCTAAGGGGGTTGGGAAAAGTGAATGCGGAATTTGGATTGGTTGCAATTGCACATAATATTAAGAAAGTTGGATCAATAATCAACTGAGTTGGGGGTTGTCATTGATCCAATTATGTATAAGAAAATTACTTTTTAGTCGGCCCCTGTTTATTAAATTATCTAAGTCAGGGGATGTCTATTGTGTTTTTCTCTATTCTTCGCGGACTAAAGTCTGTGGCTATAATGTAAATAAATTTTTTGGGGAAAAGTTTCTAAATCATTTTGATATCATCTGCAGGAAGCCAGCCGAGCTTACCATCCTTCAACCTGATCTCATAATAATTGTCAACTTTATCTTCAACCTTAACTTTTAATCCTTCGTGAATAACAAAAGCATCTTTGCTGTCGGGATCTGGAGCAAGCTTTGCCGTTGCGGATTGTTCAACCACAATACCGCTTTTTATATTATACTCCCGGTTATATTTTATTACAGAAATTGAAATAGCTATTACCAGGAGAAGCAGAACTGCTAAACCTGAAAAGAATGCAAGTCTCTGGTTATCCGGTCGTCTTGTAAAGAAATAAAATAAAATAATTAACAGAAGTAATACATAGAAAATATAGGAGAGATATATCCATCCTGAAAAAGTAAAAACAGCAAGAAAACTTTCCCACCACTGGAACAGAAAAAAATCAGGGAGAGTATTTATTTTATCGATTGTTTGGGAATTTGCCAGTGCCAGGTTATGCTGAATATCATCATCACCGGGTGAAAGCTTTAATGCACGTTCATAATTTAATATTGCATATCCCAGCTTATCTTCCCTGTAATATGCATTTCCAAGATTATAATAAAGTTCAGCGCTCTCATAGCCTTCATTTAAAACTTTATTGTACCATTGTATAGCTTTATCATACTGCTGTTTCTGATAATATTGGTTTCCCTGCTGCATAAAAACTTCGGGTTGTGCCAGAAGCAGAACAGATGAAAATAAAAAGAACAAAAGATTTTTTTTAAGCAGCATTTTTTTTCACCGATAAGGATTTTTCAATTTCGATGATTACTTCCGAAAGTTCATTATAAATTTCATTCATAGCAGCAGATTCACTTTCTTTCGGGGCAAATCTAATGAACTCGCATTTATTTGCAACTCTTTCAAACTCTGTAACCAGTTCCTGTTTCAAACCGCTTTTCTTTAACTCGGATGATGCTCTGTCAACACTCAATTCGGATTTTGGTATATGCAGTTTATCCTCAAGATAACCGAACAGCGCCAACGAAATCTCAGAGTAAAAAGCATTATAGTCATTTGCTTCCATAAGAGTTTTTGCCATCTTCAACCGGGATCTGGCAACCTTTTGCGCTCGCTGGTATTTCATCAATTGAACATTCCCGGCAAGCTTATCTTCTCTTTTTCTCCAGATAACCAATCCTGCCATGAGAACCAAAGGAAATCCAACTGCTGCCCAGAAACCAAACCGGTTGAGAACAAAATTTCCTTTCCGCTGCAGTGATTCAGTATCCGTTTTAATATAGCGAATATCAGTACCCAAAAGCTTTACATCTTCTTTGCCGGCATATTCTGTTGAGTTAACGCCGGTTCCCTGTTCAACATCAATTGGATAAGAAGGTGTGCTAAGAGTAACATAGGATTTTTTATTTATATCGTAAAAAGAAAACTTAATAGGAGGAATTTCTTTCTTTCCGGCATCTCTCGGAACAATTAAATATTCCGCAGTTTTCTTACCTGAGATTACGCCATTCCTGTTTATTTGTTCATTAACCTTAGGTTCATATTTTTCGAAACCTGCGGGAAGACTTATTTCCGGCATATCAAGAAGACTTATATTTCCTGTTCCATTTATAGATAATTTTAATGTAACAGGTTCGTTGGTTTTAGTCTGCTTCTTATCAATTTGCGAGTTCATTGAGAAGCTACCCACCGCACCATTAAAAGATTCGGGGACATCATTTGAAGGCAGAGGCTGTACATTAATTTTCAAAGAATTTGATTTGGCAGTGTAGTTAACTGTCTGCCCGATTCCGAAAAACGGATCGTTAAAGAAATCATCAAAAACATTATTGCTTCTTCTTTTATTCTGAACCTGTACAGGAACATCAAGCTCAAAAGGTGTTACATTTAATTCTCCGGTTTGTGTGGGGAAAAGAGCGACCTTTTTCAATACACCCACTCTATATTTTCTGCCATCATAAGTTTCGGTTGTAAAAGTAATATTATTTGAAGTTTCGAGTTCTTCAGCCCAGAAGCCGGGATATTGAGGCAGTTTACTGATTGACATTTGAGAAGCAATACTAAGTCTTGTATAAAGTTTATAAACCACGGTAACCTGTTCACCCATATATGCTCTTTGCTTATCCGTAGTTGCTCTTACAAAAACATTTTTTGCTATTTCATCATTACTAACGCCGGAAGAATTCGGATTATTATTCTGTTGATTATTTGGCTGAGCAGAACCTTTTTCAACCTGGATAGAAATAGGATCCGATTTGTAAGTTGTGCCTTTATATTTTATTGAAGCACTGCCGATTGTATATTTACCGAGATTTTTTGGCTGTAAATAAAATGAATAAGCAATTGAGGCAGAGACAGCTCCGTTTATTATCTGCATACTTGTAGACTGGTTAGGACCGCTTAAAACCATAAACCCGGCAAAGTTCGGCGCTGAGAAATCGCTTAAGCTGTTAATATCATTTCCTTCAAAAGTAAACGTCACCTGGAAACGGTTGTTTAATCCGACTATAGTATTATCTACGGATGCCTGAAATGACTGGGCTTTCACAACAACCGGTACAATCAAAATAAAAAACAAAAATTGTTTAAATAATACTTTCATTTTTAAAAAAGATTTACCAATCCTTATCCGTTTTTATTGGGGTTCCTTTTTGCCTTCTTAATTTTTTCTGGAGATCTTTCTCATTATTCTTTAATGCCTGCAATATTCTTTCCGCTTCCTTTTTAGTTATTTTATTCTGCTGTTGTTTTGTTGCGTCCTGCTTGGCAGTCTGGTTTTGCTGTTGGTTCTGCTGCTGCTGGTTTTGTTTATTCTGTTGATCCTTATCCTTTTGGTTTTTATCCTGATCCTGTTTTTTGTTTTTATCTTTATCCTGGTTTTTATTGTCCTTGTTCTTATCCTGGTTCTGTTTTTGCTTATTTTTCTGATCCTTCAGCATAGATAATGCATAAGACAAATTATACCTTGTATCATCATCATTAGGATTAATCTTCAGAGAATTTTTATAAGCATCGATACTCTCTTTTATCTGGTTTGATTTCAGGAGTGAGTTACCGATGTTATGGTAAACCTTAGCTTTTTCATTTTTTGTTTTAGCCTCAGCAAGGGCAGTTTGATAAGACTTTAAAGCTTCATCATATCTTTTTTGCTGATAGTAAGCATCGCCAAGATTAAAATTTGTAATATAATTATCAGGTGCTTTATCCAATCCTTTTTTGAAGTTTACCTCTGCATCAGCAAAATTTTTATTCCTATACTTGTCCACACCCTTATTGTTGAGGCTGCGAAGACTCTGGGCATTTAATTCCGAAAATCCTAAAAGAAAAACAAGACAACCAAATACTAAATATTTTAAAATCATATTACACCTTCTCTTCAATTCCCAATTTCCTGTTAAGCTTATCAAACAAAACTGAACGTCTGTCGGAAATGAAAAATTCTATCAACAACAAAATTATAGCCGGAGCTAAAAAATAATAAAACCTGTCCTCGTAATCAGTAACTTTCCTTACGCCAAACTCAGACTTCTCCAGGGAAGAAAGATCGTTATAAATTTTATCAAGATAGTCTTCATAATTTGAACCTAAAAAATATTTTCCGTCTCCCGCTGAAGCAATCTGTTTTAAGATGTTTTCATCGAGCTTGGTCAGAACGATATTTCCGTTTTCATCCTTTTTATAATCTACCTGTTGCCCCTGAGCATTATAAACAGGAATAGGAACGCCTGTAGGTGAGCCCAATCCTATCGTATAAATTTTAATACCTTTGTCTTTAGCTCCTTCAACTGCCTGCATTATATCACCTTCGTGGTCTTCGCCATCGGTGATAATTACTATAACTTTTTGAGTATTGGTTTTATATTCAAAAGATTTTGTTGCAAGATTTATTGCAGAAGCGATTGCTGTTCCCTGTTCGGGGACTGAATTTACGTCCACTGCCGAGAGGAAAAGATTTGCAGCCGAATAATCAGTAGTTAACGGAAACTGAATAAAAGCTTCACCGGCAAAAATTATCAGCCCGATCCTGTCGCCTCTTAATTTATTTATGAGGTTAGAAATCTGATACTTGGCTTTATCAAGCCTGTCGGGTTTAATATCCTGTGCGAGCATACTACGTGAAACATCAAGCGCAATGAAAACATCGATACCTGTTTGCTTTACTTCCTGAACTCTTGTTCCTATTTGCGGATTAGCCGCAGCGAAAATTAAAAGTACAAGTGAAAAAAGAATTAAACTTATTTTAAACCAGTTTTTTATTCCGCTGAAATCAGGCAGAAGAATACGGTGCAGCTTTTTATCAGCAAACTTTTCAAGAAGCTTTTTGCGGTTCCTGTTCAAGTACCAGAATACTATAACAAGTACAGGAATAGCATAAAGTGCATTTAAATATTCAGGATGTGCAAATCGAAACATAAATCAATTAACAATTTAGATTTTCAAAAATCTTTTGAATCTATTGAATGGCTGAAATACTTAAAGACAATTATGCAGCCATTCATCAGGGAATTTTACGTAAAACTGTTCGTGATAAAGATACCTCCAGGAATAACAAGAATATGCCGCTGCCGAGCCAGCCATAGAACAATTCCTTCGCATTCCTGTATGAAGTAACTTCAATTCTTGTTTTCTCAAGCTTATCTATTTTATTATAAATGTCTTCCAGTGTCTGATTATCTGTAGCTCTGAAATACTGTCCATCGGTTATATTTGAAATTTTTTGAAGTACTGCTTCGTCAATTTCTACAGGCGCCATCTGGTAACGTATACCAAAAGGAGTCTGTACAGGAAAAGGAGCATTGCCTCTCGTTCCAACGCCTATTGTATAAATTCTTATTCCAAATGTTTTTGCAATTTCTGCCGCTGATACCGGATCAACTTCGCCAGCATTATTTACACCATCTGTTAAAAGAATAATTATTTTACTTTTAGCATCGCTGTCTTTTAACCTGTTTACACCGTTTGCTATTGCATTACCGATTGCTGTCCCATCTTCAACCATCCCGCTTTTAACTTGTTTGAGTAAATCTCTTAAAACAGAATAATCAACAGTTAGAGGACATTGTGTAAATGCATCTCTCGCAAAAACCACCAATCCAATCCTATCGGAAGTTCTTCCGGCAATGAAATTATCAATCACTTCTTTTGCGGCTTCCAGGCGGTTTGGTTTTAGATCCTCTGCAAGCATACTTCCTGAAATATCTAAAACCATTGCAATATCAATTCCTTCAGTATAAATATTTTCTCCGGAAGAAAATGTTTGAGGGCGCGCGAGTGCAACAATGAAAAGTGTTATTGCCAAAAGCCTCAGTATAAAAGGAAGATGTCTTAATCTTTCCTTTATTGTCGGCGAAAATCCCTTAAGAAATCCTAAAGAGGAATACTTTAACAGAAGGCTGTCTTTTAATTCCTTTCCAGAAATACCAGGCGATCATTAAAGGAATTATAATCAGGGAATATAAAATCCAGGGATATGCAAACGTTACATCACTGAACATCTTCTGTCACCTCACTCACTGTCTCTCTAGTATCAGTTTTGGTTTTATGTACTATATCCTCTGCCTGTTTCATCATCTCTTCATTTACAGAAGCCAGGGGCTGATACTTAGCAAACTTCACAAGGTCTGCATTGCTTAAAAAGTTTTGCGTATCTTCAATAATATTTTCTGTGCCACGTTTCTTTTGTAATTCGTCAATTGCTTCACCTGATGTCATTTCAAGTGCAGGAAGATTAAACCTTTCTTCAAAATATCTTCTTATTATTTCTGTGATTTCAGAATGATAATCTTTTATCATTCCTTTCTGCCACAACTGCTTTTCACGTAACGATCTTAATGAATTTAAAGCGGTAACATGCGGTGGTATTTTTATCACCACTTTTTCAGGAACAAATTCTGCTTTACGCTTTTGATATCTTCTATAGAAATAATAGGCAACAACGAGAAATATTAATACGATTAAAATCCAGAAGATAATCCATTTCCAGTCGAGCGGAATTCTTAAAGGTTCCTTCACATCTTTTATATCTTCCTTAACATTAACTTTTACGGGACGAACAGTGAAGTAAACTTCATTTGTATTTATTGTTCTTGCAGCCGTATCACCTTTTGTCTCATAATACACAGGTACCTGGGGGATAGTAACATTTGACGAATCATATTTTGAAAAAGTATAGTTGTAAATTATTATCTGCTGATTATCCTTCTCTTCTTTCTGTGGATTCTGCTGACTGATTAATTCCATCCCGGCAAGAGTATCACTGACAGCAGGACCTGTAACGGACAAATTTTTATCGGCTTTAACCTGAATGGTATAGTGGATATAATCGCCAACCTGGTAGGCAGTAGAATCTGTTGATGCTTCAACTGAAATATTCTGAGCAAGTGAAAAGTCAGCTAAAACTAATAATAGGATTAGAACACTAAATATATTTTTTACCATCTTCTCTCGCGTAACCTGAAGAATTGAACAAGAGGCTTTACGTAATCATCACCGGTTTGCACCTCAATGCTGTCCAGCCTGCTGGATATAAACAATGATTTTCTCTGCTGAATCATATTTCGTCTTACTTCTTTCAAACGGTTCTGTACTTTTGTACTACTTGTATCGACCCAACGTTCCTCACCGGTTTCTGCATCAGTTAATTTTACCAACCCCATTCTTGGAATTTCAATTTCACGCTTATCATTTAAAACCACACCAATCAAATCATGTTTCTTCCCGATAATTCTTAAAATCTTTTCATACCCTGAGTCCATAAAATCAGAAAGAAGAAAAACAATGCTTCTCTTTTTAATAGTGCTGTTCATATACTCAAGAGCAGCTTTTATATTAGTTGATTTTCCTTCCGGTTCAAATGAAAGAACTTCTCTTATTATTCTTAAAACGTGGCTTTTACCTTTTCTTGGAGGAACAAATTTTTCAATCTTATCTGTAAAAAGAATTAACCCAACTTTATCATTATTTTTTAATGCTGAGAAAGCAAGAATGGCACTAAGTTCTGCCGCAACCTGCTGCTTTGTTTTTTCAACAGTACCAAAAATCAAAGAGCCGCTTAAGTCAACTAAAAGAACAACAGTAAGTTCCCGTTCCTCTTCAAATATTTTTATGAAGGGATGACCGAAGCGTGCTGTAACATTCCAATCGATATTTCTAATATCATCACCAAACTGGTATTCGCGAACCTCGGAAAACTCCATTCCTCTTCCTTTGAAAACAGAATGATATTCACCTGAAAAGACCTGGTTCACAAGTCCTTTGGTATGTATCTCAATTTGTCTTACCTGTTTTAATAACTCTTTAGTTAACACTGTTCTTTAATTGTTTAATTGCTCTATTGTTCATTGAACATTGTTAATTGAATCAAGGGACTTCAATCTTATTTAAAATTTCCTGGATAATATATTCAGAAGTTATTTCTTCCGCTTCTGCTTCATAAGTTACTGCCACCCTGTGTCTTAAAACATCCTGGCAGATTCCACGAACATCTTCTGGAATAACATATCCTCTTCTTTTAATAAAAGCCATTGCTTTTGCGCCAAGCGCAAGATTTATTGAAGCTCTCGGTGAACCTCCGTAAGCAATCAGATCCGTCAGTTTATCAAGACCAAATTCTTTTGGGGAACGGGTTGCAAAAACTATATCAAGAATATACTTTTCAATTTTTTCATCAACGTAAACATCATGAATAAGATTTCTGGCTTTAAGAATTTCCTGAATAGAAATCACAGGATTTATTTTATCTTCGACAAGGTTAACATTCTGTCGCATTATTTTCAGTTCTTCATCGCGTGAGGGATAAGATATAACAACCTTAAGCATAAACCTGTCAACCTGTGCTTCAGGTAAGGGATAAGTTCCCTCCTGTTCAATCGGGTTTTGAGTTGCAAGTACAAGAAACGGTTCTTCCAAAAAGAAAGTTTCTTCACCAATTGTAACCTGGCGTTCCTGCATTGCTTCGAGCAGTGCACTTTGCACTTTAGCAGGGGCGCGGTTAATTTCATCAGCTAAAATAAAATTAGAAAAAAGAGGACCTTTGCGGATAAAGAAGTTTCCATCTTTCTGATTGTAAATCATTGTACCCACAAGGTCGGCAGGAAGCAAATCAGGTGTAAACTGAATGCGCTGGAATTTTGCCTTCATTGCCGCCGCCAGAGATTTTATAGCCAGCGTTTTTGCAAGACCGGGAACACCTTCGAGCAGAATATGACCATTGCCTAAAAGTCCGACAATCAATCTTTCAACCATAGCTTTCTGACCAACTATCACTTTGCCGATTTCATTCATCAGCAAATCTATAAATGCGCTCTCCTGTTTGATTTTTTCATTCAGTGCAGAAATATCCAAGATTTACCTCATCATTTTTATGAGTTATCGTTTATTAATAGAAAAGTAATGGGATTACCAAATATTTAAATAAGCTTTCATTTGGTAATTGAATTAGACGAATCCAAACTTAAAAATGTTGCATTTCTTTTGCAAAAAGTTTGGTGAGTGGGAAAATTTTGGTATGAATGAATTATTCAACAGCAAACACGCCAAACTTCAAATACCCTGTTTCCGGCATTGCAGGTAATTGAGGATGGTCCATAGAAGCACCGTTAAAATAAACCAGTTGTATTTTTCTTCCTGTTCTAACTGCTGCCTGGTTTATAACCTGCAAAAATTCATCTTCTGAAATATGGTGCGAGCAGGATGAAGTAACAAGAAACCCATTTCCATTTAGTAATTGAAGAGCGAGCCTATTTAGTTTTTCATAACCTTTTTTTGCAACAGGAATGATTTCCTGTTTTTTGCAAATGCCGGCGGGTCTACCATCACCACATCAAAGTATCTTTTTTCATTTATACAAGATTGAAAATAATCGAATACATCGCTCACAATAAATTCTGAATCGAAAGATAATTCATTCAGTTTCCAATTATGCTTTGCATTTTCTATTTCAGTTGAAGAAGATTCGACAAATGTAACTGAAGATGCACCAGCCTTTGCTGAGTGCAATCCAAATCCACCTGAATTGCAGAAAGTATCTAATACATTCTTCCCATTGACTAATTTTTCAATAAAATACCTGTTATCAGACTGGTCGAAATAGAAACCGGTTTTATGTCCTTTTTCAAAATCAATTTTAAATTTCACCAAACCATCATTTATGATCTCACTTTTCTTATCTCCCAAATATATTTTATCCTCAATTGGTAATCCTTCAAGTTTTCTGAAATACTCTTCATTTTTTGTGAAAATATTTTCTGCATCGAAACTATCTTTTAGGATTTCGATTATCAAATCAATATTCTTTTCCATCCCGAAAGAATAAACCTGCAGAACAAAAGTATTGTTGTATTTATCTATTATTAGTCCGGGAAGAAAGTCACTTTCACTGAAAACAAATCTGAATGATTCTCTCCCGGGATATAATTTTCTTCTCAAAGTAAAAGCATTGGTTAGCCTTTTGCTTATCAGTTCTTTTAAATTATCTATTTTCTCCCTTGAAAGAATTCTCACAGCAATAAGAGAATTTTTATTATAAAATCCCGAACCAAGAAAATTCTTTTTTGAATCATAAAGCTCAACCAAATCTCCATTTTCAGATTCACCTTCTGTTTCAAGGATTTCATTACTGAAAACCCATAGGTGCCCGGTTTTAATTCTTCTTTCTTCATTTTTTTTAAGATATATCTTTGAGTTCATCCGGTTACTTATTATTTGTAATTTTGATTTGTAAAATAGAGCAAATAAATCTTAATTAAAATTTATTATTGTTTTTAACTACGTGACTTTGAGTCTTTGCGGTTATCACTTAAAATAATTTTGCCGCCGCGAAGGCACGAAGGAATTTTTAAGTAAACTTACAAGGAGATTTTAATGAAAGTACTAGTTGATTTATGCGTTGTTCCGATCGGAGTTGGAGTTTCTGTTTCATCTTATATTGCGAAATGCGAGAAGATTCTAACAGATGCCGGATTAAAAACAATCCTTCATTCCTACGGAACAAACATCGAAGGTGAATGGGATGATGTGTTTGCTGCCATAAAAAAATGTCATCAGGAAATTCATAAGATGGGAGTTCCAAGAATTTCAACAACATTAAGATTAGGAACTCGAACAGACAGAGATCAGACAATGGATGATAAGATCAAAAGCGTGCAGCAAAAATTAAAAACCATCTGATAATTACTGCCAAATAAAAATGGAAGAAACTAAAGCTAAAAATAAGTTCCCTTTATATGGATGGTTTGGCATTCTGTTAATCATTGTCTTCTGGTATTTAAATTGGTTCTTATCAGGTTTGCGAACTGACTGGGGATTCTTTCCCTTGTGGCTTGGGTTCTGTTTGACTATTGATGGAGTAGTCTTTGTTGGTAAAGGAACTTCGTTAATAAAAAGGAATATTAGAAAGTATATTTTATTATTTGTAATTTCAGCTCCCGTATGGTGGCTTTTCGAACTATTTAATTCGCTAACACAAAACTGGTTTTATGATGGTAAGCAATACTTTACTGATTTTCAATTCTTTATCCTTGCATCAATAAGTTTTTCAACTGTAATACCTGCTGTTTTTGAGTCTACAGAGTTAGCGGGAACATTTAAATGGATTAAAAACCTAAGCCCTTATAAAAAGCTAAAACCAGATAATAATCTCATCAGGTTATTTTTTTTATTGGGAATAATTACTCTTGCACTTGAAATTATTTTCCCAAAAATCTTTTATCCCCTCATCTGGATTACAGTTTACTTTTTAATCGAACCGATAAATGTAAAATTAAATAACCGGAATCTTCTTCAATTCATAAAAGAAGGAAACTGGAAACCTGTTGTTTCCTTATTTATTGGTTGTCTTATTTGTGCTTTCTTCTGGGAGATGTGGAATTATCATTCATATCCTAAATGGTATTACCATCTTCCAATGGTAAATTTCTTACATGTTTTTGAGATGCCATTGTTGGGTTATATAGGCTATCTGCCTTTTTCACTTGAGCTTTTTGCTGTATATAATTTTATTACCGGAATGTTCGGAGATAAAGAGAATAATTATATTAAGTTAATTTGATGTTTATTTGTAAGTTTGAAAAATTAATTTTATCACAAAATCACAAGGAAAAACAGAAAGTTTATGAATCAGTTTAAAGGTATTATTTTCGATATTGACGGAACACTTACTTCAACTAATGATTTAATTTTTGCTTCATTCAATTTCATTACAAAAAAGTACCTGGGAAAAACTTTTTCGAATGAAGAAATAGTAAAATGGTTTGGTCCTACAGAAGATGTGATATTAAAAGAGTTTTGCGGCGACAATTACGAAAAAGCAAGGAAAGAATATTATAAGTTTTATTCTGATAATCATTATATGGCAGATATTTATCCCGGTATGGATGAAATTCTGGATGTATTAAAATCACAAGGTGTATTATTATCAATTTACACGGGTAAAGGAAGAGAAGCAGCCACTATAACTTTAAAGAAATTGGGTATATATAAATATTTTGATTTAATTATTACCGGTGATGAAGTGAAAGAACATAAGCCTTCGCCTGAAGGTATAGAAATTTTCCTGGATAAGTTCAAACTCAATAAGAATGAAGTGATAATGATTGGTGACTCCCCCTCCGATATAAAAGCAGCACACGCTGCAGGGATAAAAGTTGCTTCAGTTTTATGGGATAGTCTTGCTAAACATCACGTATTAAAAATGAACAGTGATTATGTGTTTCACACCGTATCGGAATTAAAAAAATTTTTGTTATTTGATCTCCGACCCACTCCTTAGTCTCCTCCCTTTATTAATATGTGTCATTTTGGGAGGGGATTTTTTATTCCGATCCTGAATTATTATTTCCGCTAAAATCAAATGGATAAACAAAATAAACCCGCGGCTCAATTCTTTTTTGCGGAATATAATCTATTATATTTTTATCGGCATCTCTCAACGGTGTAAAAGTCCAGTCATAAACAAGTGAAACAACAAGAAACTCAATTGGTTTATAACCTACTTCAAAAAACAAATATGATTTATCATCAAGTTTAAAGATTGCGGTTTCATTCCCAATGTTCGTTTTGTCATATCCTGCTCTTAAAAGGAAAGGAGCGTCTTCCGGAGCAATTTCAGTGCTCAAATGCATAAAGCCACTTCGGGGTGTTTTATCCAATCTCTGGTAACTTCCGATGATGTCAAAAATTCCAAGAACATTTACTCCAAGCTCACCGAAAATTCCGTTGTCTGCATTTTCATTTAGTTCAAGTCTTTGAATTTTACTGCTGACAATCCCATTTGCAAATTGAAATCGTTCCAATTCATATAAAGAATTAAAATAAGATGGGAGATAATGTTTCTGATTGAATCGTCTTTCAAGTTTTGCATGTGCAGTTATTAAACCAAGAGAGTTAAATTCACCAAGAATGCCAGCCGCAACACCGCTTCCGAAATTTAGAATTTTTGCATAGTCGGTATATACTTCAAGATTGAACATCTGCAATGATAAGAGTGGAAATCCAATATCTGCACCAATAATATTAACAGAACCCTCATCTTTAGAGGCTGTGAAATCCCCTGCGGTATTATAATCTCCGGATATAACCCCGGCTTTATCATTGTAATCTCCGGCATAAGAAACTCCCACTTCAAGGTTACCTAATATAGGAATTTCAGAAAGATCAGTAAATTTAAGAGGATGCACATAACCTCTTAACCCCAAAACTCCGGCTTCTGCAAATGAGCTGTAAATAGATTCAAAACCGAACTGCCCGAAATTAATGTCCAGCACAAGACCTGTTTTTCTTGCGTCAATTGTCGGGCTGTTATTGTAAGCATACATAATACTGCCGTGACCAAGAGTGTAATAATCCAGCGCACCGAGCTTTGCATAAACCGGATCGTTCTTAAATCCATATCTGACATAGCGGATTACACTTAAATAATCTGAGAATGTATTGAAGTTTTCCTTACGGATATTTCCATTTTTATCGAAGTCGAGCATAAGGTCAAGTCCAACACCGAAATTTGCAAACGATATTTCAGGAGTAAAATGAAATGTGTAGTAAAGCTGCCCATCAATCCAATTCAATCCAAGTCCGCCTTCTATTTTTCCCTGGTCCGGCAAAGGATATTCATTTAATTGAGCTTTGGCAAAAACCGAAATTAGAATGACAAATAGAATAGTAAATGTTCTCTTCATTATACACTCCTGAATAAATTAAATGCTGATTTCGAATGGCATAAATATAAATTTTATTTCAATCAAATTGGTTATAAGGGAAATAGTAAAATTGCTTATTAAGATGTGGTTAATGTTACCTGCATGATCTCACTAAAAAAATTATTTCTTTGCGAGCCAAGCTTCAGGATTTTGATTGTCACGTGAGTTCCAAATTTCGAAATGCAGCACTTTCCCTTCTAAACTATCGCCAACTTTTGCAATAACATTACCGGGCTTAACTCTGTCTCCTTCATTCACATAAATTTCTGAAAGGTGACTGTATACTGTCCGGAAATCTCCCTTATGAGTTACGATAATTACGCTGCCATAACCGGGTATCCAATCAATTGCTGAAATCACTCCATCACTGACTGCTTTAACATTTACATCTCTTGAAGCCGCAATATCAACCCCATAATTCAACATTATTGTATTGGTTTTACCGTTTTTATTTTCACCGTATTTCTTTACAATTTTTCCGTTGGAAATCGGCCAGTTAAGTTTACCTTTAAGTGAAGAGAATGATGCAAATCCTGAAGTTGATAAGTTCACATCATAGACTGAAGATTCCTCAGGTGAATTTTCTGATTTTATTTCAGACAATGAGTTTGAAGGTTTTACGTCCCCTTTCAGCTTTTCGCGGGCAAGCCTGTCAGCTTCTTCCTGTTTTTTTCTTTCAGCTTCTGCTATAAGGTTTGTAATGAGTTTCCTGATTTTTATTTCAGCTTGTTTCTTAGCTTCAATTTCTTTTTTTATTTCCGATTTATCGTGTTTTATTTTATCCAGGATTTTCTTTCGTTCATCAAGTTTTGATAAAAGGGATGATTCCTCTTTTTCCTTTTCAGCAGCAAGCTTTGCCTTTGCTTCTTTTTCTTTATTTAGAATTACTTTTTCTGTAATTAATTTTTCATGACGGTCCTTTAATTCGGCAACATCTTTTTTACGCTGCCCTGAAAACTTTTCGAGATATTTAAAGCGGAGCAAAGCCTGCTGGATTGAAGCAGAATTTACAAGCATCTCAATATCGTTTGGCTGACCATGCTTATAAATTGCTTTTATGTATTTTGCATAATTATCCTCAAGCAATTTTATATCATCTTCAAGCAGCTTAATTTTATCCTGGCTTTCCCCTATCTGTTTTTCTTTTTGTCTTTCCTCGTTCCGGTAATTTCCGATCAATTTATTTAAAAGGAAACTCTGCTTACTGTAATTTTCAATAACTGAAAATGATTCTTTTTCTTTTTTGGTTTTTTTATTTAAATCTGATTCGAGTGTGGTAATTTCATTTTTTATATCAGAAAGCTGGCTCTTCCTGGTTTCAATTTCACCTTGCTGAGAAAATATTTTTTCCGATGAAAAAATTATTAAAAAAACTACGATAAAATATTTTGTAAAATTACAGAACATCAGATCTTAATTATGGATGCATCTTTCGGTACTGAAAAATCAATATAAATATCCTTTTCATTAGCTTCCATTTTTTTATAATCAATATCGATAAGCTGATGTTCCTGTTCTCTCTGAATTTCTATTTTATACGGAACGGGAACACCCTGAATCAGGTTAAATTTTGAGTACTTTCCCTGCAAAGCAATATCTCCGTTGCTATCCCATAAAGTATATTTTGTAATCCCAAGCTCCCTGATGTCTACCCAGTACTGAGTTTTTGTACTCATAAAGGAATCCACATAAGTAAGGACATATTGATCGTAATCCACTTTATAATCATCGGGAAGTTTATATAAATTTTGTGTAAGATTTACTGCCCCGACAAAAGCATCAATTATATCATTAAAAGGCAAATCGATATGAAAAATATCCTTCAGCAAATCATTAGTAGGAATGCCTTCATAGGCAGTATTTTCAAGAGCATCATAAAAAACAAAATTTTCTTTTGTAACCAATATTTGTGCAAGCTCTATTCCGAAGGCTCCCATAATGCTCAGGTAAATTGAATCGGGTTTTTGTATAACAACCCTGAAATTAGCGCTGTTATTTAACTTTGACGATTTTACGGCTATCGTACCGGAACCTTCAAAGCTTTGTATCCGTCTCCTGTTTACTTCAAGCTTGTTTATTAATCTTTCGGATGGAAGCAATTCAATTTCTTCAGATGGTTTTGATGGAACACAACCGTTAAAGAGCAAGGGAAGGATTTCAATGAAGAGCAGAATCAGGATTAAATATTTTTTCAAATTTCACCTTTTTCTATTTTTATTTTAAGCCTGTTATTTGTGGAATCGAGGCTATAAGATTTCTCCCATATTTTTTTTGCCTGATCTTTATTACCCATCATAAAAGTAATATCGCCAAGATGTTCAAGCATTACTGAATTTTCTCCACCAGATTTAATTGCCTTTTCAACATATTCTTTTGCTTTTTGATATTCTCCAAGTTTAAAATAAACCCAGCCAATTGTATCGAGATAGGATGAATTAAGCGGATCGGCACTGATAGCTATTTCAGCCATTTTCAGGGCTTTATCCAATTTTATTCCTCTCTCTGAAAGTGAGTAAGAATAATTATTATTTATGAGTGCATTTGTCGAATCGATGCTTAGAGCTTTTTCATATGTACTGTCGCATTCTTTCCAGTCTTTTTGTCCATCATAAATTAATCCGAGAGTACCCAGGAGGTTCACATTATCAGGAGAGAGCTCCAATGCCTTCTTTAAGTATTTTATTGCCTCATCATTCTCTTTCAGCTGGTTAAGAGTATAACCGTAAGCTGAAAGAGCATCAACACTGGAAGGATTTATCTGTACGGCTTTTTCAAGGTATGGTTTCGCTTCACTGCTTTTATTGCTTTGTGCAAGTGAAAGTCCGAGAATCAGGTTAACAGTAAAATCATCTGGAAAATGGCCGATGGCTTCATCCATAACTTTAACGGCTTCTTCATATCTTTTATTATCAAAATAAAGTCCGCCTAATCTTATCCAAGCCTGAACATTCCATCCGGCAAGTTTTGTTACATCTTTAAAATAATCAATTGCCGCAGAATCCTGATGCTCATTAATTGCAATAGCACCAAGGTACATTTTGACTTCCCAATCGGTTGTATCTTGATTTATCTTTTCAAAAAAATCTTTGGCAACAGGAGTCAGGGTTGAATCTTTTAAAGACTGCATAAAATATGCCTGCCCTACCTTTATTTTTACATCGAGGGAAACATCAGGTTCACCGAGTATATAAGAATATTCCTTTGCAGCAGTTTCCCAATCACCTTTACTAAGATAAATCTGGGCTTTTTCTTCCCTTGCTTCAATATCATCAGGGTTTAATTCCAAAAGATCATTTACGGCTTCAAGAGCATTATCATATTCTTTTGCTTTTGAATAATATTCCACAAGCAGTTTGTACAGGGAATTATTACCCGGATCTATTTTAAGAAGCTCTTTTACAGTGCTCGCTGCTTCATCCATATCACCTAATTTTTCATAGAGTTCTGCAACCCTTGTTAAAACATTCCAATCTGATCCAATAACATTGGTTAGCTTCTTATAAATTTTAATAGCGCTTAATGGTTTTGAGCCTTCATAAATTCTTGCAAGACGATAGTAGGAAGTCAGAGAAGTCGAATCCTGCGCGATCATTTCTTCAAGTACGACTGCTGCCGAATCAAATTGGGATGCCGAGGAAAAAATATCAGCAAGTAAAGATTTATACTCAAGTTGTTTAGGATTTATTGCAACCGCTTTTTTGGAAAACTGCAAAGCCTGGGGAATTTTCCCAAGAGAAAAATAATTTTTAGCAAGCGCATAATAAATTCCTGCACTTGTATCATACTTTAAAGCATCCTGGAATTCAAGAATAGCACTTGCGTTGTCCCCCTTGGTTTCAAAAACGGAACCATTTATAAAATATTCCAAGGCTTTATTCTTAGCGTTTATGGAATCGGAAGTTTCGGTAGAAATCTGTTCGTCATTCTGAATTTCATCATCTTTTCGGGATGTTTCACTAGTAGACGAACATCCAGAAATTGCTAAAATAAATAATGCTGATATCAGCAACGAAAATCTTATCATAAAATTAAGGGTTAATTTAGAAAAAATATTGCTCTCTGAAATTAATTACAAGGCACTTGCTTTTATTTAATTATTGGTAACAATGCCTTAACACAATTATCTTGCGTACAAATATACTAAACTATATCTTTGTAAAAACTGAAAAGGATATGGAAGTTTACAATCTGGCGCTTGCTTATGTATGGGAGTACGATGTCGACTTTATAAGTTTAATTGAAGGGAAATTCAATGAAGCAGGTTTTTCAACTTTTATAATTACTGAGCATAACATTGATGAAGTGCTAGACAAAGTACTGCACAGGAAGCTTCACTTTAATTTTTTTCTTGACCGTGCATGGGATGTTGATTCAAGATATGAATCGCTTGGTAAAATTCTAACCCGTAGAAAATGCATTCTCTTTAATCCATATAAGAATGTTATTCACGCAATTGACAAGGCAAGTATGCACCTTGAATTTATTACTGCGGGTCTTCATGTTCCTCATTCTATAATAATCCCCCCGCATAGCGAAAGTGAAGATATATTTATTTCACTTGAAGATCTCGCAATACTTGGAAGACCATTTATAATTAAACCCTGTAATACAACAGGCGGAGGAGTTGGAGTAGTTACAGGTGCAGAGACTTTAAAAGAAATTCTTGAAGAGAGGATCATTAATTGCGATGATAAATATATTCTTCAACAAAAAATTTATCCGAAAATTATAGAGGGGAAAAGAGCCTGGTTCAGATCATTCTGGGCATTTGGAAAACCAATCCCGGTTTGGTGGGATGATCAGACACATCTCTATGAAACAATAACTCCGGGTGAATACGTGAATTTTAGACTAAGAAGCTTGAAACAAATCACAAAAAAAATTGCAAAATTAATTTCTCTCGATTTCTTTTCAACCGAAATTGTTCTTACTGATGATGATAAATTCCTGGTTATAGATTATGTAAATGATCAATGTGATATGAGAATAAAATCCAAACATTATGATGGAATACCTGATATCATCGTTGATGAAATCATCAAAAGTATGCTAAGGTTTGCGGTCAGGTATAAATTATCAAATGAATAAGTAAACGATGAACAAATCATTAGAGTTATGGCAATATCAAAATTCTACCTTTACCCGTTCGCTATAAATATTAAGTTTTATCCAAATTTTGTTGAAGTAAAACATGAAGTAAATGAAATAATCTGAAATAATTACTATATTTGAATCAGAAGAAACATATTCCTGAGGAATTATGAAAAGTACCTTATGCTTAATTTTTATTGTTCTTCTTTCTCAAAATATCTGCTTCTCACAAGGGACTGCCGGAGAAAATGCAAAATTTGAGTACAGAACTTTAATTGATATGCCTACCGCAGGAGTTCTTGAAAAGGGATATGTGGGATCGACGACAGATGTACTGCCAAACGGAGTTGTAATTGAAAGACTTGAAGTTGGAGCTTTTGACAATGTCAGCTTTGGTATTTCTTATGGCGGAGCAAATGTTATTGGTCAGGGTGAAATCGATTGGTATAAACTACCTGGCGTGAATTTAAGATTCAGATTATTTAATGAAGCAATTACTTTTCCCGCCATAGCAGTAGGATTTGATTCACAGGGAAAAGGAATTTATCATGATTCTTCCGGAAGATACGATATTAAATCTCCAGGTTTTTACGCTGCCGCAAGCAAGAATTTTGCATTTTTAGGTTACATGAGTTTACACGCAACAGCCAGCTATTCTCTTGAATCTAAAGACGGAGATAATTTTGTAGATTTTTATATCGGATTTGAAAAAACTCTTGGAAGCACCGTATCGTTTGTTGCAGAATATAATTTTGCTTTTAATGATAATGAAACTAAATATTACGGAAGCGATAAGGGATACCTGAATGCAGGAATAAGATGGTCGCTTGGAACAGGTTTCACAATTGAATTTGACTTAAGAGATCTTCTCGATAACAAAAAAATAAATCCTACCATTGCCGACAGGGCATTAAAAATAGAGTATATCAAATCTATTTTCTGATTAACTTATACATGTAGATTATTTTGTACAGACAAATCTATTATTGTGTACATCACATTATTTTTGAAACTTTTGCTGCTTTTATTTTGTCATATATATAAGAATTAAACCCTTTAATCAGGCTTGATTTTTGCGCATATTGCTGTAGTTATTTTTTCGGAGGAATACAAATGAAAAAGTTTACCTACATATTATCTCTTTTAATTTTATCTGGAATTTTCTTCACCGGTTGTTATACGCAATTTGCAACCAGAGACAGAGATAACACTAACATAGGATCACAACAAACTTATAGCGGTAACCAGGGCTATACAGACCAAAACCAGAATGATGCCTACGATGATTCCTCTCAATATTACTATGATGATTCTACTGAGTACTATGGTGATAATTCTTATGACAGTTCCGGGTATGATAATAACAACTATTATGACACAGGTAATAATTCACCTTATTACTATGATAATTTTTATTATGATTTCCCTACCTACAGAAGATATTTCTGGGGTTATCATCCTTCAATAGCAATTGGGTTTGGCTGGAACAACTCATACTATGATCCTTTCTACTGCAATTACTGGAATAGCTGGTGGTACCCCGGCAGCTGGAGCTGCCTGCCGTATTATTACTATTATCCTTCACCATTTTATTTTGGTTATAACTATTATTATGGTTTCGGATATCCTTCTCATACACATTATTACTTTACGAACCGGGAAAGAACAAGAGATATTTCAAGATTGAGAGATCTTGGTGGTTCAAGAGGCGGCAGAGGAAGAAGTATTTTAGCTGGTGATAATACCGGATTCGCAGGTAAAAATCTTGCCGAACGTAACAGGGCAGGAATTTCAACAAGATCAGAAAACTCGGGAAGAAATACCCGTCTTAGAAGTGAAAGCGGAAGGGTAAGGGATAATACACGAATTGGAAGTACAAGAACCGGAAAAGAAAGATTGTCGTCAGTAAGAACTGAAAGAAAGGGAGAGACAAGAAGCAGCGGAAGAATAAATCCTTATGTAAGGAAAAATCGTGCACCTTCTTCTATCGAAAAAAGAAATGAAGGTAAAAGAGAATACAGATATTATAGACCCCGCAACAATAATCCCAACAGACGGGAATACGCTCCCCGCCAAAAAGATCATCAATCAGGAAATTATGTTTCTCCGCGTAAAAATAATTCACCAAGAAGTTACAGTCCACCACAGCATTCCTATTCACCGCCACAGAGAAGCTATAATCCTCCTTCGCATAACAGTGGAGGAAGCAGGTCCTCCGGTGGAGGGAGCCGATCATCAGGTGGAAGTAGAAGCTCAGGCGGTGGCAGAAGATAGGAGTTGAAAAAATGAAAAAAATGTTATTTAAAATATTATTTATAGTACTGATTTTTTTAGGATTAAACGGGTGTTATACAATCATCTGGAGTCCTGATTCCGAATTTCCGACACAGGATAACTCGGATAACAGCACTATTTACTATGGAGATACATATTATGGCCCATATTTCATTTATTATGATACTCCATGGTGGTATGATTACGCTCCTCCGGTAGTATCAAGACCTGAAACAAAAACAAGAGAAGACAATTCTGACATTGGCAGACTTAGAGATTCGGGAGGAGACAGAGGTACTGCAGGTCGTATTCCTGATGTCCAGCCCCCATCACGGAGTGAGAATTCTTCCGATACAAGTAGTAGTAGTGATAAAAGTTCTGGTAATTCAGGTAGTTCATCATCAGGCTCTACGGTACGAAATTCATCTTCTTCCGGTTCCGGTAACACAAGCGGAAAAGATAATTCCTCCGGTAGTGGTACTGTAAGAAATAATAATGGTGGAAGAAGTTCCGGTGGAAGGAAATAACATGAAAAATTTAAACTCTGGTTTTTACAGGATTACTATATTTTCTATTATAGTTTTTTGTTCGTCGGTTGTTTATTCACAAAATACAAATGATGCAGTTAGATTGGGATTACCAGGTTTAGGAGCTAATGCAAGAGCGCTTGGTATGGGCGACAGTTATATTGGCTTAAGCGATGATGCTTCCGCTGCATTTTTTAACCCGGCAGGATTCGGATTATTAAAAAGAATGGAATTTTCAGGCGGACTTCAATATACAAACTTCGGCAACAATACTACTTTTATGAACGATGCTACTGATTATTCTAATAGTTCAACTTCGTTAGACAGATTAAGTTTTGCTTTTCCTTTTCCTACAATGCGCGGCAGCCTTGTATTTGGAATTTCATATCATGTAACAAAGGATTTCACGAGTACTGTTAAATTCAACGGATTTAATAATGGGGATAATTCATTAATCCAGGACTTGTTAGCTCCCCCGGTTCCCTCCGATATTCCTTATGAATTGTATCTTGCCGGGGCAAATAACCAAACATTAATTAATGGAAATCTGAATCAGAGTGGTTCTATACTTAATTCCGGGGCAATTAAGAACTGGACTTTTTCCGGAGCAATTGAAGCATATAAAAACCTATTCCTGGGTTTGAATCTTAATATTATTACAGGTAATTATGATTCTGATAATGAATATTACGAAGATGACACAAGAAATATATATGGAAAAGCTGACCCCACAGATTCCTTGCATTCTGACTTTCAAACATTTAATCTCAACAGAGTTTTAAATTGGGATATTTCCGGTTGGGATGCAAAATTTGGATTACTTTATCAGTTCAACGAACTTGCCAGGTTTGGCTTTACAGTTCAATTTCCAAAATCCTACGACATTAAAGAGAAGTTTACCGTTAATGGGTATAGTCAATTTTCAAACGATCTTGTATCTCTTAACAGTTCTAATTTTAGTGATCAGGTTGAATATTATGTTACAACTCCATTTGAACTTGGCACAGGATTTTCAGTTAATTTTAAGGGATTAATCTTAAGTTTACAGGGAACATTAATGGACTACTCCCAGATGAAATTTGAAGACATATCTGGTCTCGGAACTACCACAGTTGATAATATAAACAGAAATATCAAAGACCAGCTTACCGCAGTTTTAAATTATAATCTCGGAGCAGAGTACACTATTCCAATGATCGGTTTAAGGTTAAGAGGAGGCTTCATGGTCCAACCTTCGCCTTATAAAGGTGATCCTTCAAAATATGATCATAAATATGTAACCGGCGGAATAGGATTTCTTGCAGATGAAACTATTGGTATCGATCTTGGTATTGCACATGGCTGGTGGCAGGACTTTGGTGATAATTATTCTTTAGACCAGAATGGCAATAACATTGCCGGTGCTTCCAGAACTTTCCAGGATGTTACTGATAATAAATTTATCTTATCGGCAACTTACAGGTTTTAAATATTTGATATAATAATTGAAAGAAATTTCAAAGCATCTTATCTTATGGTAAGATGCTGTTTTATTTTAAATAGGAGATGTTATTAAAGGCTTAGTTTTAAGAGTTGAAAGTAAAGATTATTATATTTATTCAGAAGAGAAAGATGAAATAATAAGAAGTGCCCTTCGTGGAAAATTCAAAAAAGACTTTAACCTGAAAAAAGATAAGTTATATCTTACAGATATTGCAGTCGTTGGTGATATTGTTGAGTTTGATTTAAATAAAGATGGAACTGGATTCATACATAACATTGAAAAAAGAAGAAATTATCTTTCAAGAAAAGCACCGAGAATAAAAGGTGCTGGTTACCGTGGAGAAAGACTTGAACAGGTTGTTGCCGCAAATATTGATGAACTTTTTATTGTAAGCAGCATCTACGAACCAAATTTTAATAATAAAGTGGTTGATCGGTTTTTAGTTACAGGAGAAAGTTCACATATAAATACCGGTATTATTATAAATAAAACTGATCTCGATGAAGATAATTTTATAAAGGAATGGGCTGACCTGTATAAGTCAATCGGGTACGACGTCTACCTTACAAGCGCAAAAGATAAAACGGGAATTAATAACCTGAAAACATTATTCGAAAAGAAAATAAATTTGCTCTGGGGACATTCGGGCGTGGGTAAATCTTCCCTGCTGAATAAAATGTACCCTGCCCTGAATTTACGTACAGGCATAATAAGTACATTTACCGATAAAGGAAAACATACCACTGTTACTTCGCAAATGATAAAAGTTGCTCCTTTTACATATATTATAGATACACCGGGTATCCGTGAAGTTGAACCTTATGGAGTAAGAAAAGAAGACGTAAGCCATTACTTTCCGGAATTTCTTCCTTATATTAAGGAATGCAGATTTAACACTTGCACCCATCATCACGAGCCTGGGTGTGCGGTAATAGAAGCAGTTGAAGAAAACAAAATTTCGCTTCACCGTTATGATAGTTACTTAAAAATTCTTGATACAATTGAAGATGATATTATATTTAATTAATCTATGATGCACAACCGCAATATTGAAATTGTATACTTCCTTTCTGTAATTTATATTTGTTCAAAAAGTTAAGAATAAATTAATGAAAGAATATATTCAGAGTTCATCAGCTTCTTTCGTTGAATTCCTGAACCAAAATAGGAACCTTCTTAAATCCCGTCAGGGTCAAACGCTGGTGAGTTTTGTTTTCCTTGCTGAAAAAATTGAACTACAAAAGAAGCTGGACAGCCTATGTAAAAGCCAGGAAGTATTTTTTTATTCTGAAAAACCTTCCGGAAAAAAAATACTCTTCGGAATTAACTCTATTTTAACGATTGCTGAAAAAGGGGGGAAACGATTTCCATCTTTAGAAAAGAAAGTAACCAGCCTGAAGGAACAGTTCATTTCCAACCAGAGAGATTTTAATTTTGAAATCCCTTTATTGCTTGGAAGCATGAAATTTGCAATTGAACATCCGGACAATGATTGGAAAGATTTTAATGATTCGCATTGGTTTGTACCTGAACTATTATATATGAATAACGAAGAAGAATATTATTTGGTTTATAATGTTTTTGTTTCCCCGAAAATAAATACTGAAATAATAGTTCCTAAATTTGAAAATGCCTTAAAACAATTTCTTCATCTGCCGGTAAGGGAAGAAAGCAAAGAACTAAGATTACTTAATAAATCAGGCAATGAACCAAAAGATAAAAAGAAGTGGAAGAACCAGGTAAACCAGGCATTGGATAAAATTGAAGACGGTGAGATTCAGAAAATTGTTTTATCAAGAAAAGTCGAATTAATCTTTACTGCTGATATTTTAATTGAACCAATATTAAAAAGCCTGATTGAAAATTATCCTGAATGTACATTGTTTATTTTCCACAATGGTAAATCTTCATTTGTCGGGGCATCCCCGGAAACATTAGCCAAATTCCAGAATAACAAAATGCAAATAGAAATTCTCGCCGGTTCCGCAGAACGTGGATCGGATAAGACAAATGACATAAAAATGGAAAATGAACTTCTGCTGAACGAAAAGGAATTAAACGAACACAAGTTTGTAGTCAACTATGTTATTGATAGCCTTCAGAAATCTGTTGAAACAATCGATATAAGTCAACCTTCAGTAAAAAAATTAAAAAATATCCAGCATCTGAGATCTACTATTAACTTAAATCTAAATGAAAATAACTCATTCATAAATCTTATAGGGAAGATTCATCCTACACCTGCAGTTTGCGGAGTCCCGGCTGACACAGCTTTAAACCTGATCAAAAAAATTGAAAATCATCAACGCGGTTTATATGCGGGGTTAATAGGCTGGCTTAATCTCAGGGATGAAGGCGAATTTGTACTTGCTATACGTTCGGCACTTGCTGTAGGAAATAAATTGATTGCATTTGCAGGGTGTGGAATAGTTAAGGGCAGCAACCCCGATACAGAATTCAAAGAAACTGATTTAAAACTGAAACCATTTCTTTCAATCTTTAATAATGAAAATTAACCGGAATATTCTCTGGGCTGAAAATTTTTTTGACAGGCTTGCTAAACTCGGGATAAAGCATGTCTGTATTTCACCGGGTTCAAGGAGCACTTCACTAACTCTCGCTGCTGCATCTAATAAAAAATTTAAATGTTTTGTTCATATTGATGAACGAAGCAGCGGATTTTTTGCACTTGGTATTGCCAAAGCAACCGGAAAGCCGGCAGTAATTATAACTACTTCGGGTACAGCCACTGCGGAATTATATCCTGCAATTATTGAAGCTTACCAGCAGAGAATCCCAATGATTGTCTGCACTGCTGATCGTCCACCCGAATTGATAGGTCGTGGAGCTAACCAAACGATAAACCAGGAAAATATTTACAGAAACCACATAAGATTTTTTAAAAATGCCGGGTTACCCACTGCATCAGTTTCAGGAATAAAAAAAATAAGGAGAACTGCCGAAGAAGCTTTTTTAAAAAGTAAGCAGGGTCCGGGTCATATTAATTTTCCTTTTCGCAAACCCTTCGAGCCGGGTTCTTTAACGGATGAGATTGAAGAGAAGGATTTAAATTTAATTGAAGAGTATAAATCAACAGAATCTAACTTACAAGAAGTTACAGGGAGATACGATAAAAATCTTTTTAAAGAAATTTTAAAAGCAATAAATGAATCTAAACGAGGATTGATTATTGCAGGGCCAATGCATAGTAGTAACCAGGAAAAAAGCGATATACTAAAATTATCTGATAAATTAAGCTTTCCTGTTTTGGCAGATACCTCATCGCAGCTAAGGTTCGGGAAAAAATCAAACAAAAATATACTTATTAATTACGAAGGATTTTTAAGGAATAAAATTTTCATAAATAATTTTTCTCCTGATCTGATTCTTCAGTTTGGAAGTACACCTTCTTCAAAAGCTATAGAAACTTATCTGGAAAGTATTAATCCTAAAAGATATCTCATTAATAATCACGGAGATATATTTGATCCATGGAATACTGCATCTGGAGTATTCAAGTGCACCCCCTCCCTTTTCTGCAAAATAATAACTGATAAACTGCAAAAGAAAAATAAAGATAATATTTGGTTAAATGATATTTTGAAAGCAGATCGATTATCCGGAATGGTTAAAGAAATAATTATAAATAATTCTACATTTTCTAATGAATGTAAAATTGTACCTGAAATTATTAATGCACTGCCGGACAAAACTCATCTGATGATTTCAAACAGTATGCCTGTAAGAGATTTCGATTACTTCGCTCCGGTATCAGAAAAAAAAATCCGTGTTCACACAAACCGCGGGGCAAGCGGCATTGATGGAATTATTTCAACTGCTCTGGGAATTCAAAAAGTATTAAATAAACCAACTCTCCTCATAACAGGTGATCTTGCTTTTTATCATGATTTAAATTCATTATTAGCTGCGGATAAATATAAAATTCCCCTTGTGGTGGTCTTAATAAATAACAATGGCGGCGGCATTTTTAATATGCTGCCTGTTTCTGAATATGGAAAGAACTTTAAAGAGTTTTTTATAACTCCGCACAACCTGGATTTTGCCCCATTGGTAAAAAGTTTTAATGGAAAATACAGGAAGATTAAAAGTTGGGATGATTTAAAGAAATCAATTAATAGTGCTTTTAATGAAAACAGATTTACTGTACTCGAAATAAAAACTGAGATAAAAACTTCAGTCAATCTAAGGAAAAAATACTTCGGGGAAGCGGATAAGATTATAAGTAAAAATTTTTAATGAAGATTAAATATTCAGACATTCTTCTCAATGTTAACAAGCCGGACAATTTTAATGAGTCTTTAATAAATATAATCTTCCTTCATGGTTTTACAGGTTCTTCAGAAGACTGGAATGATATTCTGCCCGGGATTGATGATCGTTTTAACAAAATTACAGTAGATCTGCTAGGGCACGGTAAAAGTGATTCCCCCAATGACCCTTCCCTTTATTCATGGGAACTTCAGGTTGAACAGATTAATAAAATAATTAATCACTTCACCGAAGAAAAAGTTATACTTGTAGGTTATTCAATGGGCGGAAGATTGGCACTGTGCTACACTTACACATATCCGGAAAGACTGTTTGGGCTTATACTAGAAAGTTCTTCACCCGGAATTAAAAACAAATCACAAAGAGAGAAAAGAATAAAAGACGACGAAGAATTTTCAAAATTTATCTCCACTCATACAACTGAAGAATTCATTGATATCTGGACAGAGAAAGAAATCTTTACTACTCAGCTTCGTTTCTCTGAAGCAAAAAGAAATGAAATCAAAAAAAACAAAATAAAGAACAACCGGGTAGGGTTATCAAATTCACTATACGGATTCAGTACAGGCAAAATGCCATATCTTTTTAACCAGTTTAATAACTTTAATATCAGTACACTGCTGCTTACAGGAGAGCTTGATACAAAGTTTACCTCTTTAAATAAAAGTATTGTTAAACAATTCCCCTTTGCAGAACATAGAATAATTAAAAATGCCGGACACACAATTCACCTGGAGGAACCTGAAAAATTTATCGATGCTGCAAACAGTTTTTTAAAGCGATTAAATTTTAACGGATAAATTTTCCCCTGATAAATATTTCATATGAACATTGAATCCTGTTAATTTTCGACATATTTTATTTTCGAAATAAAAAATGTTTCACTAGGTATTGGGGATCTTATGAAACTAATCAGCATCGTTCTTTTATCTTTTGTTCTTACCGCAAATATATTTGCACAAAACAACTCTTCCGAACCTCTTCAATTAAACAGAAATTTTCTTGTTCACTCAGCGGGATTACCGCAGGAATTTTTGTTGTTTGTTCCTGATTCTGCATCACAAATACTATTTAACCCTGCAAGAGCGCTTAACTTCACCACAAATTTTATCTATGTGAATTATTTATCGGATAACTCTCCACAAACATCAGTACCTCTGCACAACATGGGAATAATTAGAATTTTGCCTCCCGGTTCTTTGCAGAAAGCAAACAACTTTAATTTTCCATCATTGTATGAAGAAAGTTTTTCGTCCTCAAAAAATCCAACCTTTTCTGCCGCAGCCCTGATAAATATTGGTGGAGCTAAATGGTTATTTGAACTTACAAATGGAATAAACAATTATAATAATTCTAATAATCTGCACGGGGTCGGAGAGAATACATATGTCCCTATAACTAATTATCAGCTGCAGACTGATATAAACTCTCAGGATTATAAAGAAGACGCAACTACAACCTCCTTAAAAATATCAAGAGTCTTTCAATCTGGGAGAACAAACTTTTCAGTAGGATTATTCGGAATTATTAATAGGGATAATGTGAATTCAACAGATGAAATCTATGAAGAGACTTATCATATTACCAATAATAATGATAGTACAAAATTCAGACACATTTATATCGATAATGAAGAACAAGTTAATAATGCCTACAATTCCAGATATGTAATAGGAGGGGAATTTACTATAAATCATAAATTCTGGGATTATTTATTTTCCATAGATTATCAATTTGGTGATAATTCACAAAAGAAATTTACTGTTGACAGCAGTTCAAGTAGTGACAGTTCTTATTTTCCGGGGGAACAATGGCTTACAAGCGGCTCTCAAAATATAATTACAAATGATAACCACACCAGTCAAAAGCCTTCATTTGTTAATATAAACAATTACTTCAGGCATCTCCTTAATTTAATAACGCCTGTAGACAATATATTTCTTTCGCTCAACTTATTCTTTTCTACGGGAGAGATTTCGTACGCAGGCAATTCTAATAATATATTTTCCAACTATTCAGGTCAATCCGGCTCGGGTGATACTTCTTCAACCTTAAATTCAGACAAATTTGATGTAAGTAATTTAGGATTAACTTTTTCAACCGGTTATGCATTATCAAAAAGTTTTACTGATTTGTTTATACTTTCGGGCATAAGGTTTTCTGGCAATTTAGAACATATTGAAAATATTGGTATTATATATAATGATTATAATGAACCCGCATTTGTAAAAACCAAATCGTATCCATCGGCAGCTTCTTTCACTCTGCCTCTTTATCTAAACTACACAGTTGCTAAATGGTTTTCTGTTTATGGTGGGTTAAATTATAGTTATACCTATTCCCGTTATAAATATGAATATTCTAATACCGAATATAATTACCAATCTTTAAGAAGTAATGAACAGACAGTTACAAGCCGCGGGGAAAATATCAACGAGGGTTGGCAGTCTGATAAATCAATTTACCTTGGCTGCGAATTAAGACATCAATCCGGATTAAAGATTCAGCTATTTATTAATAATGATTTTGCCTTGATAAGAAACTGGAATGTTTCTGTGGGTTATCATTTCTAATTAAATGATTTTTATTTCCCTCCTGAGCTCAGGAGGGAAACTCATATTAATTATATTGTGCTTCCTTCGTTATTAACTAAAACTACTTCTTATTATATTTATTCTAACTTTCACAACTTTTCAATACTTTTGATAGATAATTTTAAAAACACGAGGTAACGATGTCTTTTAACTGGGAAAAAGCTAATGAATATCAGGATATTATTTATGAGAAAATGGATGGTATTGCAAAAGTTACAATAAACCGACCTGAAGTAAGGAACGCTTTCAGACCGGAAACCGTAATAGAAATGTACGATGCATTTTCTGATGCACGCGAAGATCAGAAGATTGGTGTTGTACTAATAACAGGATTACGGTCCTGCAAAAGATGGAAAGTATGCTTTCTGTTCCGGCGGTGATCAAAGGATACGTGGAGACCAGGGTTATGTTGGAAAAGACGGGGTTCCAAGATTGAATGTACTTGATCTTCAGAAATTAATAAGAAGCATGCCGAAACCTGTTATTGCTCTTGTTGCCGGTTATGCAATTGGCGGCGGGCACGTCCTGCATGTTGTATGCGATTTAACTATTGCTGCTGATAATGCAATATTTGGACAAACGGGACCAAAAGTTGGAAGCTTTGATGGCGGTTTCGGTTCAAGTTATCTTGCAAGGATTGTAGGACAAAAAAAAGCTCGCGAAATATGGTACCTCTGCGATCAATATAATGCACAGGAAGCATTTGATATGGGTCTTGTAAATAAAGTTGTTCCTGTTGATGAACTTGAAAAAACCGGTGTTGAATGGGCAAAGAAAATTCTTGAAAAAAGCCCGCTTGCAATACGACTACTTAAATCAGCGTTTAATGCTGAGCTTGACGGACAAGCCGGAATACAGGAATTAGCCGGAAATGCCACACTTCTTTATTATATGAGTGAAGAAGCACAGGAAGGTAAAAAAGCTTATCTTGAAAAAAGAAAACCTGGGTTCAATAAATTTCCCAAACTGCCATAATTAAGAGATTTGAATGGAAACAAAATCAGATATACCTACCAAACTTGAAAGCTGGATAATTGCCAGCAGACCCAAAACTCTTTTTGCAGCAATTGTGCCTGTTTGTGTTGGTTCGGGTGTAGCTATAAGTGAAGGGATTTTTGTTCCTCTTTATTCACTTGTCGCTCTAGTTTGTTCGGTGCTTATTCAGATCGGAACCAACTATACAAATGATCTTTATGATTACACAAAAGGTGCGGATAATGAAAAGCGTAAAGGTCCCCGCAGAGTTCTTGCAAGCGGTTTTATTACTGTAGGCGAAATGAAGTTTGCAATTGTAATTACTTTTCTCATTTCATTCCTGCTTGGACTCTACCTCGTTTCAGTTGGCGGCTGGGTTATTCTTGCCGTGGGTGTTTTTTCTATTATTGCAGGAGTAGCTTACACTGCCGGTCCTTTCCCGCTTGCTTATAACGGGCTGGGAGATATTTTTGTTTTTGGATTCTTTGGTGTAATCGGAACGGTTTTTACATATTACCTTCACTCTCATCATGTAAATTTTGTTTCTCTTCTTGCTTCAATTCCTGTAGGTTCACTGGTTACTAATATTCTTGTCGTAAATAATTATCGTGACATCGAGGAGGACCGGGCCGCAAACAAATTTACTCTTGCTGTTAAAATGGGAAGAACCTTTACGCGTTACCAGTTTATTTTTCTAATAATTATTTCATTTTTAACTCCACTGGCTCTCTTTTTATTTTTTGATTACACAGTATGGATTTTCCTTCCATACATAACTGTACCGGTTGCTGCAAAGGCAATAAGGATGATAACTACTCTCGATGGAACCGACTTAAATAAAACTCTTGAACTTACGGCAAAGCTCTCTGCATTATTCGGGATTTTATTTTCTGCCGGATTAGCTTTGTGAAAAGTCTTGCGCTTACATATTCACCTTACAATCTTAATCTAACCAGATCATTTAAAACATCTAAAGGGGAGATCAGTGAAAGAAGAGGATTTATTCTTTCATTAAGGAGCAGCGCTGAAACTGAAGGAATCGGAGAAGCATCGCCTTTGCCTGAATTCGGATCAGAAAGTTTTGAAGAAGATGAGAAAGCGTTAAAAAACATTCAACTAATGTTGAAGTTCGATTTAAATAATCTTGTTCCTTCAATCGAAGAAAGTCTCGCAGACTTTAATCATCTTCCTGCCTTAAGAAGTGGTCTCGAGCAGGCAATTCTTAATTTAATTTGTATTGAAAGAAAAACAACTTTAAGTGAACTTTTCAATAAACCTGTTTCAAGAAATATCAGCGTCAACGGCGTGATAGGATTATTAAATCCCGAAGAAGCACTAGCCAAAGCAATAGAGTTTAGGAAAAACAGTTACCGCACATTAAAAATCAAATTGGGTAGAGAAAAATTTGAAGATGACTACCTGGTTCTAAAAAATGTAAGAAATGAAATCGGTAAAAACATAAAAATAAGAGTTGATGTAAACGGCAAATGGGGCGTCGATGAGGCAATTAATAACTTAAAGCAAATAGAAGGATTTGATATTGAATATGTTGAGCAGCCTGTTCCCTCAATTGAAGACTTTATTGAAATACAAAAAGGGACTTCAATCCCGCTTGCTGCTGATGAATCTTTAAGAAGCTATGATGATGCAATAAAAATTATAAAAAATAATTTGGCTTCTGTTTTAATTTTAAAGCCGATGATGCTCGGGGGGTTAACAACTTCCCTAAAAATAATAGATGAAGCTGAAAAAAATAATTTTAAGGTTGTTATTTCCTCTTCTTTTGAAACATCAATCGGGAGATCGATAGCTGTTTTCGCTGCGGGAATTTTGAAACAACAGTCGGCTCACGGACTTGATGTATCGGATTATTTTCCGAAAACAATTGTTAAGGATCCATTCCCTGTCAATAATGGAATCATAAAGCTTGGCTGAAATGAATGTGCTTGAAAGGATAAGAAAAAAAAATCTAAAAATAAAAGATAACCATCCCGCAATAATCACATCTGAAGAAATTATTTCATATACTCAACTTAATAACAAAATTCACTCTTACGCTGAATATTTTTATTCACAGGGTATCAGACAAAAAAATAAAATAGCAATACTTGGTAACAATAATTCTGAATATTTAATTTCGGTTTTAGCTTTGTGGGAATTGAATACCTGTGTGGTTCCACTAAATATAAGATTAACAGACACTGAACTTTCAGAATTAATAAATTTCTCCGATGCCGATTTTCTTCTTATTAATAAAAATGAAAAAAGAAATTTATCAGTAAAAATTCTTCAAATAGTTTTTCCGTTTAGTAATAAAGAATCTAAATTGAATTTTGAACCCTTTGGTATCAATCCTGATGATATATCTTTAATTATGTTTACTTCAGGAGTAACCGGGAAACCCAAAGGAGTAATGCATTCACTTAATGATCTCTTGAACAGTGCGGATAACAGCCAATCATTTCTGTCTCAAACAAGTGATGATATGTGGCTTGCCAGTCTTCCATTTTATCATATTGGAGGATTATCCATTATTACCCGTGCATTCAGATTTGGGTCAAGTTTAATAATTCCCGAATCACTTCAAACTGATGATCTGAAAATTGCATTTGATAGGTTTAAGCCGTCATTTGCTTCGCTTGTTTCAACCCAGTTAAAAAGATTACTCGATACAAAATGGAAACCCGGAAAAGAATTAAAGAGTCTGCTCTTAGGTGGTGGCTTGATTGATAAAGATTTAATAAAGGAAGCGCTTTCGGCTGGTTGCAGAATTTCGAATGTTTATGGTTCAACTGAAACATCTGCATTTATAACTGCAAATAACCTCGCAAATATAGGGAGCAAACCTTTGTCAGCCGGTAAAGTACTTGGGCAAAATAAAATTTTTATCGTTGATGATAAATTAAATATACTGCCTGCCCGTTCCATTGGAGAAATTGTAGTTGAGAGCGATGCTTTATTTCATGGTTATTATAATGATACTGAAGCTACCAAGCAAAAATTAAAAGATGAAAAATTCTTAACCGACGATATTGGTTATATCGATGAGGATGGAGATCTTTTTGTTGAAGCAAGAAGAACAGATTTGATTATATCTGGTGGCGAAAATGTAAACCCCTTGGAAGTAGAAAACATTTTAGACAACTTACCCCAGGTAAAAGAATGCTGTGTGTTTGCTTTGGAGGACAAAGAATGGGGTCAAATAGTAGCTGCTGCAGTTGTCTTAGATAGCCGCTTATCTATTAAGGAACTAACTGCATTATTGAAAGAAAAAATTGCACCTTATAAAATTCCGAAAAGATTTTTTCCTATTGAAAAAATTCCCCGATCATCTTTGGGTAAGATTTTGAGAGAAAAAGTTATAGAGGAAATTAAAATTATGATGGAAGACAACTTTCGGGATTAACAATGTGGAACCTGATTTTTCACCCAAAAGTCAAATGAGGTGCTTTGCTAAATTATTTTTCACTTCAGGATCGATAGGAAATTTCTTCCATTCCCTTTTGTTTACAAAAATGTGTACCGTCTTAACTTCATTAGTTACTTTTCCATCTTCATTTCTGCAAACATATTTCAGTTCGAACGAACTTTCCTTAAGCCTGCTTACGGATACTTCTATAAAAATTTTATCTCCAGGTTTTAACGGAAGGATATAATCAGCTTCAGAATGAACAATAGGAACTACAAATTTTTCATTATTCCAGTAATTTGACTTCAGCTCAAATGAATTTATAAAATCCTCGTAAGCCGAATGACAGATATCAAACAATCTTGCAAAGAATAGTACTCCGGCAGGATCACAATCGAAAAAATTAATTGTCTTTTTGTAAGTGTGCATTTCAATCAGATTAATCTTATATCGTTTAAGAAAGGAAGACTGCCTTTTACCTCATCAGCTTTTTCTTTGAAGATATCGGCGGAAACGATTTTTTCTTCCGAAGGAACGGAAATTAATTCAACTCCCATAGGATCAATTATGCTGCTGAAACCATTGTACTTCAATTTCGGATCATCTCCTACCCTGTTCACTCCAAGTACGTAACACTGGTTTTCAATTGCCCTTGCCTTAAGCAGTGTCCTCCAGTGTTCAATTCTTGTATCAGGCCAGTTTGCAATAACAACAATTATATCAACTTTTTTCTTCGCGTACTGACGGTACATTTCAGGGAACCTGAGATCATAACAAATAGATAAACCAACGGAGAAATCATTAATCTTTGTAATTACTGTTTCTTCACCTTTAGTATAGTGCTTGTCTTCAGTAGAATAGGAAAACGGATGAATTTTCCTGTATGATTTTACAAGCTTACCTTCAGGATTAATATGTAAAAGAGTATTAAAATATTTCTTATCACTTTTTTCAATTATTCCAGCCAGAATATCTATGGAATATTTTTGAGCCATTTCAGAAAAGAACATGAAGCTTTCACCTTTAATCTCTTCTGCAAACTCAGAGGCTTTCATAGTAAAACCTGATAACGTCATTTCAGGAAATACAAGCAATTGCTGTTTTTCGAAATTGTGAGATAACAACCAGCTCAATTTATCTTTATTCTGGATTTTATTTTCCCATTCGGGATCATATTGAATAAGACCTACTTTCATTTTTTCAAACTCGTATATATTTACAACTTAAATTATTAAATTAACTTCATATTATTCAAAGTAATTTTTCAGAATTCTTTCTGACTACAATTTTCTTTTTAATTCCGAGTTAATACTCTAAAATATTTCATCAGCAAATCTAAAAAAGTGAGGGATATTATGTTAAAAAAAATCTTTACTGTTTCAATCATCTTAATTGCTCTCTGTTCAACAATTTTCTCACAGCAAGCCAGGATAACAACTAACCAACAGGAAGTGAAAAAGTTATTCAGCCATACCCCGATTGTTCCCGATGTAATGGGAAGAATAAATTACATTCCACCTTCTGTTGTAAATAATCCGTTTGAAGTAGATTCATTTCCGTTATTCCCCGGGTTTCCGGTCCAGGTATCCGGAAATGCTTATGAAGGAGGAATATTCTGCAACCTTGATAGTGACCCCGAACTTGAATTTGTTTATTGTATTACTTATAACGTAATAGCATTAAATATGGACGGAACGCCGGTAGCCGGATGGCCGAAAACCCTGCCGCAGCCTACACAAAGTGCACCGGCTTTTGGAGATATTGACGGTGATGGTGAAGGCGAAATTGTTGTTACTACTATCCTCGGAACCTCTCAGGGAACAATTTACGCATGGCACAAAGATGGTAGCCCGGTAACCGGGTTCCCCGTAACTCATGGTTATTCTACAAGAACTCCTGTTCTTGCAGATCTTGATGGTGACGGTGCACTGGAAATTATTATAAATAAAAGATTATATCCTCTTGGCGAAGAATGGGTTTATAAAGGTGATGGATCAGTATTATGGTCTGCACCATTAAACCATGTACCGGCGTCAAGCGCCGCAGTTGGTGATATAACGGGTGATGGTATACCCGAAGTTGTTTGTGAATCTTATTTGAGTTTGTATGCAATGGATAATATGGGAAATGTTCTCCCGGGTTTCCCTTTTAATTTGCCTTCGGGTGTAACTAACTCATACTCTTCACCTGTTTTAGCAGACGTTGATGGAGACGGGATACGTGAAATAATTTTTGGTTCGCAATCAAGTTCAGGGCAGGGCTATGTCCACATAATCAAAAATGATGGAACAGTTTACCCCGGATGGCCTAAAACAACAGGTAACTGGGTTTATACGCCACCTGCAGTTGGTTATATAGACAATGATAATATACTGGATGTTGCAGTCGGCGACCAGGTATTAAGTGGGACTCCTGTTGATTATGCATATGCATGGGATGTTAACGGAAATTCTCTTTCAGGTTTTCCAATCGGTCCGGTGAATGCAATCAACAGCCAGATTATTCTTGCTGATCTGGATAACGATGGAACAACCGATTTGATTTTTGATGACAACGGATCAAATGAATATCACGGATATAGTTCTAACGGAACTATTTTACCGGGCTGGCCGATTACGGTTACAGGAGACAATACATTTTATGAAATGCCTGCTTTGGCAGACATCAACAATGATGGAGTACTTGATTTACTTGGTGCAGGAAACCAAGGTTTTACAACACCATTTGTTTTTATTCATCTGTGGGATACAGGTTACCCTTTTGTCCCTGATAACAATATTTTACCGGTCTTTCAATATAATGAACGACACAACGGAGTCTATGGTGATTTAAGCTTAACGGTTCCGGTTGAGTTGGTTTCATTTACCGGAACAGTTTCTGGAAATGATGTCGTGCTTAATTGGAGTACGGCTACAGAAACAAATAATAGAGGATTCAATATCGAAAAAAGCACCGACAAAAATAATTTTATCAATATTGGATTTGTAAAAGGAAACGGAACTACAACAGAAAGGTCGGTTTATACTTTTACGGATAAAAATATCGAAAGCGATAATTATTATTATCGCTTGAAGCAAATAGATTTTGATGGAACATATTCATATTCTCCTATCGTGAAAGTGAACACGGGAATCAATAATCTTTTATATAAACTAGTACAAAACTACCCAAACCCATTTAACCCAAACACTATGATAAGTTATTCAGTTCCTGAAAAATCTTTTATCAGATTAGAAATCTTTAATTCTCTTGGTCAAAAAGTCAGAACATTAATAAATGGAGAAAAAGAAGCAGGTTCTTACTCAGTCGAGTTTAATGCAGAAAATCTTCCGAGTGGAGTTTATCTATATAAATTAGATGCGGGTAAATTTTTTGAAACAAAAAAGATGATGCTTTTAAAATAAACTGCAATAATAGTTGATGAGGGAGCTTCGGCTCCCTTACTCTAATCCTTAACTCTTTCTTGTAAAGCTTATCATCAAATACTCCGGTTAATCATATATTCATTGGAATTTTAAAGAATATATTGTAATATCACACGCTATCGGAGAAAAATCTAAAACATTTGTTAATCACAATAAGGATTATGTGAATATGTACTCACATTTCAAGATAATTTTTGTGCTGATATTAATTTTATTCATTTCAAGCCGGGTTGTTGCCCAGCCTGAAAAAACTTACGATGCGGCAGAATTGGAACTTGCGATAAAAAAACTTAATGTTCTCGGAAGTGTTTTATATATAGCTGCTCATCCGGATGATGAAAATACTGCAGCCTTAGCTTACTTCGAATCAGGTAAACTGTTAAGAACAGGTTATTGCGCAATGAACCGGGGAAGTGGAGGGCAAAATCTTATTGGCAATGAACAGGCTGATTTGCTTGGGGTGATTAGAACGCAGGAATTGCTGGCAGCCAGAAAAATAGACGGTGCGGAACAATTTTTTACACGTGCAATTGATTTTGGATATTCAAAAAATGCCGAAGAAACATTTAAGATTTGGGATAAACAAAAAGTTCTTTCAGATGTTGTGTGGATAATAAGAAAATTCCGACCTGATGTAATCATCACCCGGTTTCCCGGAACGGGAGAAGGTGGACACGGTCATCATACGGCATCTGCAATTTTAGCGAAAGAAGCTTTTAAGTTGGCCGGTGATCCGAATAGTTTCCCCGAACAATTAAAATTTGTAAAAACCTGGCAGCCTAAAAGACTATACTGGAATGCCTGGCGTCCAATACTGGAAAAACGAAAAGAGGATCTATCAAATTTAATTCAGATAAATCTTGGGGCGTATAATCCGCTGCTGGGAAAATCATACACTGAGATTGCTGCAGAAAGCAGAAGCATGCATAAAAGCCAGGGATTCGGAGTTTCGGCAAGTAGAGGAGATGATATAAATTATTTTCAGTATATGGAAGGTGATACTGCAAAAAATAATTTATTCGATGATATTGACCTGAGCTGGAATCGTGTAAAAGGAGGAGAAACAATCGGAAAAATTTTAGGCGAAGTTGAAAAAGAATTTAATCCTGATAACCCATCTGCAAGCCTGCCAAAACTTCTGCAAGCTTATTCCGAATTGAATAAAATACACGATGATTACTGGGTTCCTGTAAAGAAAAATGAACTGGTTAAAGTTATCCGGTCGGCAGCGGGGATTTGGATTGAAGCATTAGCAAATGATTATTCCTTTTCACCCGGGGATTCTGTAAAAATTTCTACGGGAATAGTTAACCGTTCTGATTTTCCCTTAGCCTTAAAAGAAATTTCTGTTAGTTATTTAAACAGTCCTCAGACTATAAATGAAAACCTTGCTGATAATAATTTTCTCAAATCAGAAGAAGCAATTGTATTGCCAAAAAATGTTTCTTATACGCAACCTTACTGGCTTGTTAACCCGCATGGGAAAGGAACTTACGATGTTGAAGATCAGCAGTTAATAGGTAAGCCGGAAAATGATCCGCCGCTTACTGCAAGGTTTACTCTCTCAGATGGAAAAACCGATTTTACTTTATCTGTACCGGTTCTCTATCATTGGACTGATCCTGTACATGGAGAAGAATACAGACCAATTGCAATTGCACCGGCGGTTGCAATAAACTTTGTCGATAAATTATTTTTATTCCCCGATAGTCAAAGTAAAAAAATAAGTTTGAATCTCATCAGTAATAAAAACGGAGCGGACGGAAATTTATCATTACTCGTCCCTGACGGCTGGAAAGTTGAACCCACAGAATATCATTACTCATTAAATAAAAAAGGAGATGAAAAATCTTTTTCATTTAACATAACTCCTCCTGAAGGACAATCCGAAGTTACGATGAAAGCTACTGCTAAAGAAGAGGGAAAAGAAATTTCACAAGGAATGATAAACATTGATTATCCACATATTCCTATTCAGACACTTTTCCCACCTGCAGAAGCAAAGTTGATACGCTTAAATATTAACAAAACAATTAATAATATCGGATACATAATGGGATCTGGTGATGTCATTCCTGAGTTCCTCCAGCAACTTGGTTATAATGTCAAACTAATTTCAGATGACGAATTAGATACAATAAATTTTGATAAATTCGACGCATTAATTACTGGTGTCCGGGCATATAATACACGAGACAGGTTATCTATTGATCAGCCGAGACTTATGAAGTATGTTAAAGATGGGGGAACATTTGTCGTGCAGTATAATACCAGCTTTAATCTCGTTGCAGATAATTTCGGACCTTACCCGTTAACGCTTTCACACGATAGAATTACTGTTGAAGATTCACCAATTACTTTTATCAATCCATCTGATCAAATATTAAATTATCCTAACAAAATTTCAAAAGCAGATTTTGACGGCTGGGTACAGGAACGAGGTTTGTATTTTGCCGATGATTGGGCTCCTGAATATCATCCTGTGCTTGCCGGAAATGATCCTGGTGAAGAGCCATTGAAGGGTGGAGTACTTTATGCAAATTATGGTAAAGGTGTTTTTATTTATACCGGCTATTCCTGGTTCAGACAGATTCCTGCGGGAGTACCCGGTGCTTTCAGAATTTTTGTTAACCTGATTTCGGCAAAACAAAATGAGCCAAATGCAAACTGAAGATGAAAAATTACCGGAAGAGGAAAAACCACCGATTCTAAAAACATGGAATAATTTATATTTATTAGTTTTTCTTAACCTAGTTATTCTTATAATTTTCTTTTACATCTTTACAAAGGTTTTTGAGTGACCTTTCTTGACTGGATTGTCCTGGTTGGATTTCTCCTGTTTGTAACAATATATGGAGTATGGAAAACCCGGGGCACAACAGATATCGATGGTTACATCCGTGCGGGCAAAACCACCCGCTGGTTTACAATTGCGCTTTCAATAATGGCAACACAAGCAAGTGCAATAACTTTCCTTTCTACTCCCGGGCAGGCATATGTTGACGGAATGAGATTCGTTCAGTTTTACCTTGGGCTTCCTATCGCAATGATAATTCTTTCGATTACAGCGGTTCCACTTTTTCATAAACTGAATGTATATACTGCTTATGAATATCTTGAGAAAAGATTTGATTTAAAAAATCGTGTGCTCGGCAGCCTTTTATTTTTATCTCAAAGAGGATTGGCTGCGGGGTTTACCATTTTTGCTCCTTCACTTATTCTTTCTGTAATTCTAGGATGGGATATAAATCTTACTGTTATTTTTACCGGTGTACTTGTAGTTATCTATACAACTACCGGTGGAACGAAAGCCGTTAACCAGACGCATATCCTGCAGATGATTATAATTACTGCCGGAATGTTTACCGCTTTTATTATGATATTTTCTCTTTTGCCAAAAGATATTTCTCCCTTTGATGCAGCTTATATTGCCGGAAAACTTGGCAGATTAAATGCGATTGATTTCTCTTTCGACTTTAATAACCGCTATACTTTCTGGTCAGGAATAATTGGTGGCACGTTTTTAATGCTTTCCTATTTCGGAACAGATCAATCACAAGTCCAGAGATATCTTGCAGGCAGTTCGGTGGCACAGAGCAGGCTTGGGCTTTTGACAAATGGAATTATCAAAGTGCCAATGCAATTTTTTATTCTTTTTGTAGGAGCAATGGTTTTTGTTCTTTATCAGTTCAACGTTCCTCCTCTGTTCTTTAACCCAGTTGCCATAAATACTGTAAAACAAAGTAATTATGCCAATCAATATCAGGATATAAAAAACAAATACAAAAAGATTCATGAGGAGAAGCAGGAAAAAATAAGGGAAATGCTTTCTTCCATCCATTCAGGTAAGGATAATATTACAAATCAAATATTGGAGCAAGTGAGAAAAAAGCAAGATGATGCTAATATATTAAGAAATCAAGCTATTGGGTTAATTCAGAAAGCTGATCCGGGAGCAGATACCAATGATACGAACTATATATTCATAAATTATATTATTCATTTCCTTCCGGCTGGTTTAATCGGTTTAATCCTTGCCGCGATATTTTCTGCATCAATGTCCTCAACTTCCGCTGAGTTAAATGCGCTTGCTTCAACTACGGTTATAGACATTTATAAAAGACTGATCCGTAAAGATGCTACAGATAAACATTATCTTCTAATATCTAAACTTGCCACAATATTATGGGGAGCATATGCAATAACATTTGCATTGTTTGCCAACAGGCTTGGTTCTTTAATTGAAGCAGTCAATATTCTCGGATCGCTTGTTTACGGGACTATACTCGGAATTTTCCTTGTAGCTTTTTACCTGAAGAAAGTAAAAGGAACTTCAACTTTTATTGCTGCAATAATTGCTGAACTGGTGGTTTTGTATTGCTATCTTTTTACTACTATTCCTTTTCTATGGTACAATGCAATCGGATGTCTTTTGCTGATAATTATTGCTTTACTGATTAATCCATTTTTTAATAGGAAAATTTTTGTAACTTCAACTTAAGTAAAGAGGAGTTTTTAAAAATGCTCTTCCCTATCGGTGATGATAACCGCGACCGTACAATAACTCCCTACATTAATTATTTAATTATTCTTGTAAATATTCTTGTCTTCATTTTTTTCCAGGACTTCGGACTTAACGAAAGATTCACTTATGAATTTTCAACTGTTCCGAAAGAAATAATAACAGGAAAAGACATTGTAACTAATAACCAGATTTATGAGGATGAATCTACAGGAGAAAGATATTCTATTCCGGGTTTAGGAGTTACACCTATTCCCGTTTATATAACTTTGCTAACTTCAGTATTTATGCATGGAGGGATTGCACATATTTTGGGCAACATGATTTTTCTCTGGATATTCGGAGATAATATTGAAAATAAAATAGGACATTTCAGGTATTTAATCTTCTATCTTGTATGTGGTGTATTAGCCTCGCTGGCACATGTTTATACTACATATCTTTTGGAAAATAATCTTTTAATTCCAACTATAGGAGCTTCAGGTGCGATATCCGGAGTGCTGGGTGCATATATTCTTCTTTACCCACGGAAAAGAGTCAGTGTGATTGTGTTTTACTTCATTACAGATATGCCTGCAATTATGGCTATAGGTATATGGTTTCTTTTTCAGTTAGTAAGTGGGCTGGGATTATTAGGAGGTGGAACCGCCGGGGGCGTTGCTTATGGTGCACACATTGGCGGGTTCATCGCAGGTATAATTTTAATTAAGTTCTTTACAATCGGGAAATAATATTTGTGACTATGACAACCTTTAATTAACAGACTTCTGTTATATTAAATAAAGTAACTTAAAATAAATAGGAGGTTTAAATGAGCAGAGAACAGGAAAAATTAACCGGTTTCATGGCTGGTTTACTTGTCGGAGGAATTATCGGCGGTGTATTAGCTATGCTTTACACTCCTGTCTCAGGAAAGAAAATGCGGAAAAAGATTTCCAAAACAACAGACAATCTTATAGATGACGTAAACGATCTTGTTGAAACAGGCAAAGAAAAGGTTGATGAAATATTAAAAGATGGAAAAAAAAGAGCGAATACGATTATAGATGATGCAAAAAAGATTGTCTCTAACTAATTTTTTTTTATTAAAATGAAAGAGGCTGATTTAAAACAGCCCCTTTTTGTTTCTTCATGATTTGTGAGAAAAAATTCCCTTCTAATTTTCATTTTCAGAGAATGCTCTTCTTTTTAATTCGCGAACATTAAACATTGTAGGAAATCCTTCTGAATGCCAATGCTTTTTACATCCGCTGTAATCAAGAAGCACACATTGTGCAGGTACGTTATATCTTTTTAATTCCCATCCCCCTTCCACAAGTGTAGTAACGCAGGCAGATGCGATTACCCCACATTTTTGTTTTCCCGGTTGCGGCGACCAGAGGGAAAGATCAGATGCATGTGGAATTATATAAACATCGAAAGCTTTTTTACCGGTATATTTTTTACCGAGTTTTCTAAGCTCATTTACTCTGCATCCGGGAAAACAATCACTGCAGTATAATCCCTCTTTCACTTTTACAGCTTCACATTCTTCATTTGATCTTCCACGCATACAACCAGGAACAAGCACAACCCTTTTTTCAGTCTTTTCAAATTCCTTTTTGAAAGCCCTGTTCATAAGTTCGGCACCTACCATATTAAGATGATATTCTATTCTTGATCGTGTGCAGGAAACCCGGTCTTCACGCCAGCGGTATTGTTTATTTGATTTAGCAAGGAAACGTTCAACGTTTTGTGTATACTTTCCGAGAGCTTCTATGGAAGACTTATCAAACCAGTCTGTAAATTCATCTATGGCAGAAAAAATTTCAAACAATTCATCCTCAGATTTATGACCCCAGAACGCTCTCCATCTTATAAAACGAAGTGCCTGCTCGCGGAATTCCCCGGTTGCTTCAAACCATTTGCAGACATGATCTATCTGATCGAGGGTAGGTATCTGCTGCGGTTTTTCTTTTTCATTTTTCAGCAGGAAAAGAGTTAAGAATATTCCACGTGCAAAATCAATAAGGGGTTTAATTCGTTGATGCTTTTTCCTCCACTCCGACATCTTTGCCATTGTTATAAAAGGAGCCTGGTGAATCGATAAAGCTTGCCCTGAATATGATTTCCACAGAACTCCGAAACTCAGAAGCTCAAGAACATACTCTTCAGTTTCACGAATTTCTTCGAGATTGTATATGTTTAAATATTCTTTGTAATCATCTGCATAAGGAGTAATACTTTGTCCTGCTTTTTCCATTACAATATTTGTAAAAGCACTTATATCCTTATAGTAATCTTCTGAATTAGACTTCTCTAATTTCAATGAATATGTAATAGTTTCCATTGTTTTCTCCCCATTATAAAATTCTCAATAGAAAATTAAATATAATTTTTCTGTAATGGTATAATCATATTAAAAAAGAGGCTGTTTACCTGGTTAACAATTTATTAATATATACTTAACATTCCCTTAACATAAGGTAACATCGATAGAAATATCTTTAACAGTCATTTTACAAAATTTAATTAAACATTAATAATAACATTCTCAGGAGAGTGAGAGATAATATGAAAAAAGTGCTATTATTTTTAACAGCCATTCTTTTTTGTGCAGGAATTTCCTCTGCACAAGATAATAATCCAAAGTTCAGTGGATTGATGTTCGGTGATTACTTTTATAATGCAAGTTCACGATCGGGCAATAAAGATCTTAACGGCTTCCAATTAAGAAGGATCTATATCACCACGGATTATTCTATCTCTGATAATTTTTCCTCACGTTTTCGTCTTGAAGCAGACCAGGGTGAAATTACGAACAATGGGAAAATCACTACAATGGTAAAGGATGCCTGGTTAAAATGGAAGAACATTTTTGATGGCTCAGATTTTATATTCGGTATTTCACCAACTCCGGCTTTTGATGTTTCTGAAGGAGCATGGGGGCATCGGTACCTGGAAAAAACAATTATGGATTTAAACGGTATTGTCCCTTCACGTGATCTAGGTATAGATTTAAAAGGAAAATTTGATCATGGTGGAACCGTAAAATACTGGTTAAAGATTGGCAACAATTCCGGTAATTCTCCTGAAGTAAATAAATATAAAAGATTTTATGGATCATTGGAGTTTGATCCTTCTCCGAATTTCTTAATAACAGTTTACGGTGATTATGCATCTTACCCACAGGTCATGAATAGTAACAACGAGTCGGTAGGAAACTCAGCTTTTGTAGGTGCAGCATTTTTAAATTTCAAACAAAAAGGCAGCTTTAGTTTAGGTCTCGAAGGTTATTTGAAATCACAGCAAAATAATTACTTAAAAGCAGGGACAACTTCATTATCAAGTCAGAGTGGATTCGGAGTGTCAGTATGGGCGTTTGTTAATTTCAGTGAAACAGTTCAATTAGTTGGTCGCTTCGACACAGTTGATCCAAATACCGATAAAGATAAAGATGGAAAAAGCCTGATCCTTGCAGGTTTTCAGTTTAATCCTGTTAAGAACGTAAGCGTAACTCCAAATGTCGAGGTTACTTCATACCAAGCCGATGCGCCAGCAGGTATGGATAAAAGTGATGTCACACCCCGGGTAACATTTTATTGGGAATTTTAGGTAAAAGAGTAAATATTAATTAATTGTAAAGGATATATAAATGAAAATTAAAATCTGGTCGTTGGTAATTGCGATGATACTCGGATTATCATCAATGGCTACTGCCCAGCTAAAATTAAATGGTGCAGGAGCTACTTTTCCTTATGTAATTTATTCAAAATGGTTTGATGTTTATCATCAGAAAACCGGTATAGAATTTAATTATCAATCCATCGGAAGCGGTGGAGGGATTAAACAAGTTATAGAGGGCACAGTAGATTTCGGAGCGTCTGACGCACCAATGTCAGAAGATCAAATGCAGCAGGTTAAAGAGAAACAAGGGACAGAGATACTCCATATCCCCACTGTCATGGGTGCAGTTGTTATTACTTATAACTTGCCATCAGTCGGACAGGGATTAAAACTAACCCCTGATGTTCTCGCTGATATCTATCTTGGAAAAATTACTAAGTGGAACGACTCAAGAATTACATCCATTAACCAAGGAAAAAATCTCCCTGATGAAGCTATTTTTGTTGCACATCGGTCGGATGGAAGCGGGACTACAAATATCTTTACAGGATACCTTTCAAAAGTAAGTGATAGCTGGAAAGGTAAAGTTGGCCAGGGAACTTCTGTCGATTGGCCTGTTGGTCTTGGCGGAAAGGGAAATGAAGGCGTTGCAGGACTTGTAAAACAAACTGAAGGTTCAATTGGATATGTTGAACTTGCTTATGCCGAAAAAAATAATCTGCCTTATTCTTCACTAAAAAACAAAGCCGGCAATTTTGTATTGCCTACCTTCGATGCGGTATCTGCCGCGGCAGCAGGTTTCATTAAAAATATGCCTGCTGATTTAAGAGTTGAAATAACTAATGCAGATGGAAAAGATTCCTGGCCGATTTCAGGATTTACCTGGCTTCTTATTTATAAAAATATGAAGGACAAACAGAAAGCACAGGCAATAGTAAATTTCTTAAAATGGGCTGTTACCGATGGCGAAAAATATGCAAAAGATTTATATTATGCTCCTCTTCCACCGGAAGTTGTTAAATTAGATCAAAAGAAAATTGAGCAGATATCAACTAAATAATGCCGTTTAAGAAAAAAGAATCTAATTCAGAAAATATGCAGCAGGCTGATGGAAGTAAAGGTTCATCACTTGCTGCTTCTTATTTTAAAGCAGGAACGCCTGGTAAGAATATAGGCGATTTTGTTTTTGAGAATATCACAAGACTTTTTGCTTTTATTCTCCTTTCCCTCGTTATAATAATGGTTTACGAGATGGCTCGTAAATCCATACCTTCAATTGAAAAATTCGGATGGGGGTTTATAACTAATACAAGCTGGGATCCGGTACATGATAATTTTGGTGCGCTGCCGTTTATTTTCGGAACATTATATTCTTCTTTAATCGCATTATTAATATCATTACCTCTAAGTGTTGGAATTGCAATTTTCCTATCTGAATTTTCCCCTAAATGGCTTGAGCAGCCTGTATCATTGCTGGTAGAACTTTTAGCCGCAATTCCAAGCATAGTTTACGGTCTTTTCGGAATATTTGTTTTAACACCGTGGTTAAGAAAAACTATCGAACCTTTCCTTGGGGACCATTTAGGTTTTATATTTCTATTCAAAGGTCCTCCTTATGGGTTGGGTATGCTTGCTGCAGCTGTTATTTTAACTATAATGATACTACCGATAATTACTTCAATATCCAGGGATATTATGAAGGCAATTCCTGATGCTCAGCGGGAAGCTGCTTACGCACTTGGCGCTACAAAATGGGAAGTGGTAAAAGTTGTTTTGACAGGTGCAAAATCCGGAATACTTGGAGCAACATTACTTGGACTTGGCAGAGCAGTTGGAGAAACTATGGCAGTCACTATGGTAATTGGAAACAGGCCGGATATTTCTTTTTCACTTTTCGAACCCGGGCATACAATGGCAAGCGTTCTCGCAAATGAATTTACAGAAGCAACGAGTGATTTGTATGTAAGCTCATTAATTGAAATTGCTTTACTTCTCTTTGTACTTACTGTAATTCTTAATGCTGTAGCCAGGGTGATCGTCTGGAGTGTTACAAAAAAATATTATAAAGGCTATTAATGTCAGGACAAACTTATTATCGCTGGCGAAAGATTAAAAGTTCGGTCATGATGACCTTAAGTGTTTTGTGCGCACTTATCGCAATTATACCTTTGTTCATTATTTTATTTTATACAGTCAGCCAGGGGATTTCATCGATCAATTGGAGCTTTTTTACGAAGATGCCTAAGCCGGCTGGTGAAGTTGGCGGAGGAATGGCAAATGCGCTGGTCGGTACAGGAATCCTAATTGCATTAGCAAGTGCTATCGGTTTGCCTGTGGGTATATTATCGGGCATATATCTTTCAGATAAAAGTGAAAAATTATTTGCAAAAGTTGTAAGATTTTTAACAGAAGTTTTGAACGGTATTCCCTCAATAGTTATTGGGGTTGTTGCATATATACTTGTTGTTCTTCCCATGAGAAGGTTTTCGGCAATTGCAGGTGGTTTTGCACTAGGTATTTTAATGATGCCGTTAATAACACGTACCACTGAAGAGATGATGAACCTTGTTCCACATTCTTACAGGGAAGCTGCTCTGGGTCTTGGAATTCCCAGGTGGAAAACAACTTTATTCATTATTCTTCCCGCTGCATTCAAAGGAATATTTACAGGGATACTTTTATCAATTGCAAGAGTTGCGGGAGAAACGGCTCCTTTACTTTTCACTGCACTGGGGAACAGGTTCTGGTCAACACAGCTTGACCAGCCTATTGCTTCACTTACTGTTTTTATTTATGATTATGCAAAGGCACCATTTGATGACTGGAACAGGCAAGCCTGGGCTGCTGCACTTGTTTTGATAGTGCTTATTATGATAATTAATATTTTATTCAGGCTTGTAACACGTAGAAGAAAATATGCATAAAGAAAGTTTTAATGATGAATGAACCGGATATAATGCCTAAAGAAGAAAAAATTAAAGAACACTATGCTTCACATAAAGTAAGAATGGAATCGGTAAAGCTAAATGCCTATTTCGATAAGGTTCGTGCTTTAAAAGATATTTCATTAACAATTCCTAAAAATAAAGTGCTGGCTATAATCGGACCATCCGGATGCGGCAAATCCACTTTTTTAAGATGTCTGAACAGGATGCACGAAGAAGTCGGCGGAAAAATTGAAGGGAAAGTACTTCTGGATGAAAATAATGTTATGAACTTTGATCCTGTATCCCTGAGAAAAAAAGTTGGAATGATATTTCAAAAACCAAATCCCTTTCCAACTATGTCTGTAGCAGACAACGTTACAGCAGGATTAAGATTAAATGGTTTTCATAATAAGAAAAAACTAAAGGATGTTGTTGAAAAAAGTTTAAAGCAAGCGGCTCTTTGGGACGAAGTAAAAGATATGCTGAGACATCCCGGGGCAAATTTATCAGGAGGTCAGCAGCAGCGTCTTTGTATAGCCCGGACATTAGCCGTTGAACCTGAAGTAATTTTAATGGATGAACCCGCAAGCGCACTCGATCCGATTTCAACTGCTAAGATTGAAGAATTAATATTTGAACTGAAACATAATTACACAATTGTAATAGTTACACACAATATGCAGCAGGCGGCAAGAGTGAGTGATAATACTGCATTCTTTTATATGGGTGAACTTATTGAGCACGATAAAACCAGTAAAATTTTTACCAACCCCGCCAAAAAGCAAACCGAAGATTACGTTACCGGAAGATTCGGTTAAATAGTAAATTACTTACTTACTTCATCAATGAAATCTTTGATTTAATTCCTGAGTAAAAAAAGCAACGGGTTGCGGTTATTTAGAAATCTAATTAAAGATTTGTTGTCGGGTCATCAGCAGATGGACCATAAACAGATGGAACTATACCGCCGGTCATACGGATATAAACAGTCATTTGCCCGCGGTGATGAATCTGGTCATGCAGCATCATAAGAATAAAATCCGCTTTAGTAAATTTAGTTCCTGCGAATTCAACTATGTCATTCATTTTGTTTTCAGGAAATCCTTCAAGACTTGAAATTACCTGTCCACAATTCTTTTCAAAATCCGAAATAAATGTCTGAAGATTGTCCGGGTTATAAGTTTTAAATATTGCTGAACCTATCTCTTCTCTGAAAGCGTATATTTTAATAAGGAACAATTCAAAGACAAAAGTGGAAATTAATCTTTTAGCTGTCTGCGATCTTTGGTGCGGGCTGAAATCAAGCTTATCCCCGGGAAAAGCTTTTATCACTTTTAAGGTGGTTGTAAATTCTTTACTTAACATTTTAATAAGATCCTGCTTTGAAATCATGTGTTCTCCTTTTAGAATTAATATAGCATTAAACGGTTTTCCAAAAGATAATTATGTTAATTTCGCGTGAAGTGATAAAACATAATATTATTTTTATTTTAAAAATCAAAATTTTAATTCTACGGCAAAACTCCTTATAATCCTAAGATCCATAACCGGATTGTAAAAAATCTTAGAGAATATACAAAAAGCTTCAGGATCGCATTCCGAAAATTACGAATAGTGTTAAAAACATTCCGGGCTGCATTTTTGATTTTGGAAATAGTAGATCCATTATCAAAAAATCAGGAAAGAGGAAGGAAAGTGCAAGAGGTAAATAGAGAAGAAATTCGAGAAGTTTTTGAAGGAGAATACAGAATAATATATCGCATTGAAACTAAAAAAGTCAGTATTCTTTTATATTTGCAATATAGTAATTCTATTTTTCTTTCAACTTATTTGTAGAGGCAATTAATTGAAAACATTGGGACTAATCGGTGGAACAACCTGGGTTTCAACTGTTGATTACTACAGGTTAATCAATCAGCAGGTAAATAAAAAGCTTGGTGGTTTAAGCTCCGCAAAGATTCTTCTTTATTCTGTTAACTTTACAGAATTTAATCCGCCTGTTGATCCTAAAGAGTGGGGAGAAATTACAAACAAATTCACCGATATTTCTAAAAAGCTTCAAATTGCCGGAGCTGATTGCATCCTCTTCTGTGCCAACACACCCCATATTATTGCGGATGATATACAGAAAATTATAAACATACCTATAATTAATATTGCCGAAGAAACCGCAATGGCAGTTTCCCAATATAATTATAAAAAAGTCGGACTGCTCGGTACAAGGATTACGATGGAGCAGCAATTTTATAAAGATAAATTATCCAAACACGGAATATCTGTGATCATCCCTGAATTTGAGGAACGCAGGTTTATACATTCCTCCATTCTCGATGAGATGGCAAAAGAAATATTCAAAGAGGAAACGAAGCAAAGATATCTTAAAATTATTAATGAACTTATACTGCAAGGTGCAGAGGGGATTATATTAGGATGTACGGAAATACCGATTCTCATCAAACAGCCTGATGTTTCAGTCCCTCTATTTGATACTACTTTAATACATGCATCGGCGGCAGTAGATTTTGCACTCAGCGATGCTTAGTGTGATAGAAAATGTTATTTTTGTACAGGAAATTGAAATCTTTTATTTGAGTTTTATCTTTAACATTTAATGCGGTGATACTTAAAAAACTCATACCTGTATTGATGGTCTGCCTGGTAATTTCACATGGAATTATCCAGTTTACCATATTTAAATTCTTCCAGGTGAAACACAGGGCAGAAACCAGCGGGATAATTTCCGAAGGGGTGCCTGAATCAGAACAAATAATTTTTAAATTCAGTAAGAGCGATTTTAATGATCGCGGGATAAATATTGAATGGAAAGATGATGATGAATTCAAGTATGAAAATGAAATGTTTGATGTAATAAAAAAAGAGATCAGAAATGACACTGTTTATTTATACTGTATGCGTGATGAAAGTGAATCTGAGTTGTATTCCATTCTGGATAAATTCCTCGGATTAATATTTGAAGAAAATCCCGATGATCCTTATGAATTAGAAATTAACAACATTTATTTTAACGAGGATTTTTCAGGTTCACTGTTCGCTGAAAATAATCATAACCCCCAGTTTAATAATTACCCCGATAATTTTTCCCGTACGCTGCTTGACGGGGAAAGCATTGTAATTACCCCTCCCCCGCAAGTTTAAACCCGCTTTCCGTTATCAAAGAATTTTCATTGTGAAATTACAATTTCATTTGTTGTATCACATCTATTTAAACTAATTACAGGTAATTAAAATGAAATTAACTTTTGTATTAATATTATTACTCAGCATCTTAACATATTCACAGGTTGTGACAGTTAAAAACCAGGACAATCAAAATGCGTTGGAGCTTGTATCCGTTTATAATACGGATCCAAACAGATCGTTATTAACCAATTCAAACGGTAAGGTTGATATCAGTGATCTTGATAAAACCAAGCCAGTAGTTTTTCGTTTGTTAGGTTTTGAAAAGCTTGAACTAACTTATAGGGAAATCGAAAAGAATAATTTTATTGTCAACATGAAAGCAGCAACTATTTCTTTGGACAATGTAGTTGTAACCACCAACAGATGGGAAGAAAACAAAAGCGAAATTCCCACTACTATCAAAATAGTCGTTCCAAGAGATGTGGATTTTCAGAATCCTCAAACAACAGCCGATATGCTCGGCCTATCTGGCAACGTTTTTATACAGAAAAGCCAGCTTGGAGGCGGCAGTCCAATGATAAGAGGATTTTCAACAAACAGGCTCCTAATTGTTGTAGACGGTGTAAGAATGAATACGGCTATTTTCAGGAGCGGTAATCTTCAGAACGTTATTTCACTAGATGCAAATTCGCTCGATCATACGGAGGTAATTTTCGGACCGGGTTCGGTTATTTACGGCAGTGATGCAATCGCCGGGGTGATGAGCTTTCACACTCTATCACCACGACTTGCGTATGACGGTTCTCCTGTGTTCGATGCCGGGGCGATGACCCGCTTCTCTTCTGCCGATCTTGAAAAAACGGGACACCTGCATTTTAATATCGGCTTAAAAAGCTGGGGATTTCTTTCAAGCCTTACATATTCAGATTTTGATGATTTAACAATGGGATCAATTGGTCCTGAAGAATATCTGAGACCAACATTCCAGGACAGGATAAACGGTATAGATTCGGTTCTTATTAATCCTGATTCGAAGGTTCAAAAAAAATCGGGATACAGCCAGATAAATTTTATGCAGAAAATATTATTCTTGCCGGAAAATAACTGGGCGCTCGAATATGGATTCCATTATTCTACTTCATCTGACGTAACAAGATATGACAGGTTAGTCCGGCCGAAAGGAAATACTCTCAGATCTGCCGAATGGTATTATGGCCCGCAAAATTGGATGATGAATTCTTTATCCGCAATCAATTATGCAGCTAATTCAATTTATGATCTTTCTAAAATAATTTTTGCTTATCAGAATTTTGAAGAAAGCCGGCATGACAGAAATTTAAATTCATCAGACAAAACAAACAGGATTGAAAAAGTAAATGCTTTTTCGTTGAATCTAGATTTAATAAAAAAGATAAATGAAAATTCAAATTTTTTCTATGGTGCAGAAGTAATACTTAACAAAGTTGCTTCCTCGGGAACTACTGAAAATATTAATACGGGAATCGAGTTGCCGGATGCATCAAGATATCCCGATGGTTCTACCTGGAATTCTTATGGAGTGTACCTGACATATAAAAATAAATTAAGTCAGCAGTATATTTTACAGACGGGAGTGCGTTACAATTATGTAACTCTTGATGCAGCATTTGATACAACTTACTACCCTTTCCCTTTTACAACGGCAAAAATGAAAACCGGCGCGGTAACGGGAAATGCAGGTTTGGTATGGCATCCTCAGAGTGATTGGCAATTTAATTTTAACCTATCAACTGGTTTCCGTGCACCTAATGTTGATGATCTTGGAAAAGTCTTCGATTCGGAACCCGGCTCTGTTGTAGTTCCGAATCCTGATCTGAAACCCGAATATGCATACAGTGCGGAGCTTGGATTGATGAAAGTTTTCTCAAATGTTTTGGAATTCGATATCGCAGGATATTATACATATCTCGATAATGCACTTGTAAGAAGAGATTATACTTTAAATGGTCTTGACAGCCTGATGTATGACGGAACTATGAGCAAAGTTCAGGCAATACAGAATGCTGCGTATGCCTACATATGGGGAGTAGAATCAGCAATAGAAATTAATTTTGCAGACTACTTTAATTTCAAAAGCCAGTTTAATTATCAAAAAGGAAAAGAGGAAGATGATGCCGGAGATGTTACACCTTTAAGACATTCGGCGCCATGGTTTGGCGAAACAGGGCTGGGTTTCAGAAAAGACAAAACCGGAGCCAGTTTGTACATTATTTACAATGGTGAAATAAGTTATAAAGATCTGTCGCCAAGCGAATATGAAAAAGATTATTTATACGCTATAGATACCAATGGCAATATATATTCTCCATCATGGTACACACTCAATTTAAAAGTAAGCTACCTGCTTCTTGACAATGTTGAATTATATCTTGGTATTGAAAATATTACTGATCAACGCTACAGACCTTACTCTTCGGGAATAACTGCAGCGGGAAGAAATTTTATAGGCTCACTACGATTAAATATTTAGTATCTGTTTTTTAAAATAAGGGAACCGGAATATGGTTCCCTTTCATTTAATTTCAATATAAATCAATATTATTTTTTAAATATATAATCGTTATCTTACACCCGGTTCAATTTTAGGTCTTAATGTTTGGAAAACGACAGAAAATCCCAAATAATTAAAGCTGCTGTAAAACGGTTCGCTAAACACGGTCTGGGGAAAACAACTCTGGATGAAATTGCCCGCGATTTAAGAATTGGCAAAGCAACTATCTATCATTATTTCGATTCAAAGGAAGCTCTTTTTTACAGAGCCATTGAATGGGAAAGCGAGCAATTTATTGAAGAAGTAAAAAATATCTTTGATAATGAGGAGGTCCCGCTTAAAGAAAAATTTAATGCGTATTTCAGAAGCAAAGAAGGGATTATTCAGAAATATAAATTGCTTTACGAAATATTTCTTCTTTTAATGGATGACGATTCTTTTGAAAAGGAGAAAGGGATTCTGAAAACGATGTTCGGGAAAGAAGAAGTAATAATCGAATTAGCATTAAATACGGCATACCGTAAAAAATCTGAAAAGAAAGAAGCCATACCGAACGGAATGCTTGTTACAACAAGCTGGGGATGGCTGTTCGGGGCAAGATTAAAACAGATAACCAATTGTGAAGAACAAATTTTTTCAAAAGAGCTGCTCGATCTCTTAATAGAAAATATTTTACCGGATTAATTAATCAGCTTTTGTTTCGTCTTCATCTTCCTCTTCACTGAAAAGGAACTTTTCATATTTATGCTTTACCATTTGTGCTTCAACAATAAAATAAACATCCTCGGCAATATTTGTTGCATGATCTGCCAGTCTTTCAAGATGCCTTGAAATTACAAGAAGAGCCACACCAGGTTCAACATTTTCCGGCTTCTCTTTCATTATGCCTTTTAAGATAGTATGATTTTGTGCGTTCAATTCATCAACTTTATCATCCGATTCAATTACTTTTTGTGCAAGCTTCGGGTCACTCTCAATAAAAGAATCAATTGCATCCTTAATCATCTCTCTCGAAAGGAGCGCCATTTCATTAAGGTGTGTTTTATTAAAAAAGTCAGGTTTCTTTTTAAATTCTTTAACACCTTCTGCAAGGTTTACAGCAAGATCGCCTACTCTTTCAAGATTTGTATTTATTGTAAGCGAAGACATAATGAGTCTTAAATCCATGGCAACAGGTTGATTGAGTGCAAATATTTTCTGGCAGACTTTTTCAATTTTAACGTCGTACTTATCAACTTTATTATCGCGTTCAATTACAAGATCAGCCAGTTCTGTATTTTCATCATCGATTGCTTTCAGGGCTAATTCCACCTGCTCATCAACAAGGCTGCACATTTTTATCAGCCTGGTTTTTAATTTTTCAAGTTGAATTTCAAATTGCCGTTCCATTTAAACCTCTTTTCTGTTTGATATTAAAAAATCTCAACCGAATCTTCCTGTAACATAATCTTCTGTTTGTTTAACCGATGGTTTAGTGAACATTTTTGAAGTCTTATCATATTCAATTAATTCGCCTAAATAAAAAAAAGCCGTCTGATCACTTACCCGGGCAGCCTGCTGCATATTATGAGTAACGATTACTATTGTATAATTCTTCTTCAAATCATGAATAAGATCTTCAATTTTTGCTGTTGAGATCGGATCAAGTGCACTTGCCGGTTCATCCATTAAAACAATCTCGGGTTCAATAGCAAGTGTTCTGGCGATGCACAGTCTCTGCTGCTGCCCTCCTGAAAGACTAAGTGCGGGTGAATCGAGCCGGTCTTTAACTTCATCTATTAAAGCAGCAAGAGTTAAAGAATGTTCAACAATTTCATTTAGTTTCTTTTTGTTTCTTGTACCATTTAATTTTACTCCATAAACAAGGTTTTCGAATATAGTCATCGGGAAGAGATTTGATTTTTGAAAAACCATTCCTATTCTTTTACGGAGATTAACGACATCAACGTTTCTATCGTATATATTTTTTCCATCAATCAGGACTTCACCGTTTATATTTACGCCATCGATTAAATCATTCATTCTGTTAATGGATCTGATAAAAGTAGATTTACCGCAGCCGGAAGGACCGATGAATGCAGTTACCCTGTTTGCAGGAATATCCATTGAAATATTTTTAAGCGCCGGCTTCTTCCCATAAGATAAGTTCAGATTCCTTACGGATATTTTTGTTTCTTTCATTTATAAAAATATAAAAAGCCCACACAAATATGTGCAGACAAATAATAAAATATTGCCGGTATTATCATTAATAAATCGCTTCCCTGATTCTCGCACTTATATAGTCCATTACCCAGACAACAAAAGCAATCATAAGTACAAGCAGCCCAACCTCGTGCCATCGTGCCAATCCCTGGTACTGCATAAGCATAGTACCAATACCGCCTCCGCCGACAAGACCAATTATAGTAGCCATTCTTACATTTATATCCCAGCGGTAAATTGTAAAAGAAAGAAAAGGTAAAACTATTTGAGGAACAACAGCATACCAGACAACCTGAATTTTATTTGCACCGGTTGCACTTATAGCTTCAACCGGACCTTTATCAATTCCCTCAATTGCTTCTGAATACAGTTTTGCATTTGAAGCAATGGAATGAACAAGCAAGGCAATCATTCCGGCAAACGGTCCAATTCCTACCCAAACAGAAAAAATAATCGCCCAGATTAAAGGTTCAATTGAACGTACAAAGTTTAAAATAATTCTCAGTATATAATAAATAGCAAAAGTAATTTTATTTTCTTTCATCAGGTTGCGTGCTGTAAAGAAAGAAAGAATAAGAGTAACAGGAATTGAAATAAGTGTAGCAAGTAAAGCAATGTAAATAGTTTCAATCATTGCAAAAAGTGCATCATCGAATATTCCCAACTGCGGATGAAACAGAGCACTGAAAATTCTTTCCGCTCCCTGAATTCCTTCACTACTAAAAAGATCAACTATTGAAATCCTTGTAACAATCCACCCGGCGATAAATGTAATGTTAAAAAGAAACCAGCCGAATATTTCAACTGTCCATTTAGTAACATTATTCTCCTTCGCTATGCCAAATAACTTTGCTGAAAGTGAGGTCCGGGAATATGTCCATAAATACCCGATAACAATACTTATTACTAATAAAATATAAACAGTATTCCAGCTAAAAGGGATGGTTCTAAGATTAACTATAAACTTATAATAAATTGCTCTCTGTAAAACTATGAGACTATAAAAAACCAAAAAGATATCGAGCAAAGCAGACTTGACGAAATTGAATTTAGCTTCTCTGTGCTTTCCTTTATCAATAATGGCTTGCGGATGTAATTCGAGTTCCGGATCAATCATCTGATTTCCACCTCTTCAGCATCTTCTCCATAGATTGTTTTAAACCAGGTTTCATCAATATCACCCGGCATACCTTCGTAGATTATTTCTCCGGCTTTTAATGCAATCACTCTTGTAGCATATCTCCTGACAAGACTAAGAAAGTGAAGATTACAAATAACCGTAGTTCCCATTTCTTTATTAATTTTTTCAAAATACTGCATAATGGAATTTGAAGTTGCCGGATCAAGAGATGCGACAGGTTCATCTGCGAGAAGAAGCTTCGGATTCTGCATAAGACTTCTCGCAATAGCTACTCTTTGCTGCTGACCACCGCTTAATGAATCAGCCCGGATGGAGGCTTTTTCTTTTATTCCGACTCGTTCAAGATTACTGTAAGCTTCGTCTAATACTTCATAGCTAAATCTTTCGAAAACAGACTCAAAAACTCCAAGCGATCCTAGCTTTCCCGTAAGGACATTTGTCAGAACTGAACGACGCTTAATCAAATTAAACTGCTGAAAAACCATTCCTATCTGAGATTTAACCTTCCTGAGCTCTTCACCTTTTATATGAGCAATATTTTTCCCTAAAAATTTCACCTTACCGGATGTTGGTTCAATTAAACGATTTATGCATCTCAGAAGAGTTGATTTTCCCGATCCGCTTAATCCAATTACAATAAGAAATTCACCTTCTTCAACTTCAAAGGAAACTCCTTTTAATGCATGGGTTCCGTTATTATATATTTTGTGCAGATTTTGTACTTGAAGCAGCATTATTTTTTCATAAGGTTTTCAAAATTGATATTCTGTTCCTTCAGCAATTTTCTTAACCCGTCATAATCACTATCTTTTGTAGGGATTAAACCACGAACGTCATAAATATCATACATTGACTTCCCTCCTTCAGGAGTGGCAACATATTTTAATAAAGCATTTATAATTTTTTCTTTCATCCCTTCATCCATACCTTTCCTGAACACCCATGGATCATTCGGGATACTCTGTGTAAAACCTATAATTTTAACTTTTTGTGCTACGTCGGGAAATTGTTTTTCAACTCTCATTCTTGCATCTAAAATTTCGTGCGTTTCAGGATCAGGTGGCGCATAATATGTTGCCCCGGCAGCTACCTGTCCCTCATAAACCATTGTTACAACATTATCGTGTCTCATTGCGAAAACGGTTTCACTCGGTTTAATTCCTCTCTTATCAAGCATAGCCTTGGGGAGAATATACCCCGATGTGGATGAAGGATCTACATAAGCAAAGCTTCTTCCATTGATATCTGACAGACTGTCAATTCCAGAATCGTACCTGGTTATAAATTGCCCGCAATAGGATGTTTCATTGTTATCCCGGACGATCCTCAATTTTGCTTCAGCACCATATTTTGCATGAGCCATAAGATAAGAAAAAGTATTAATACTGGCGATATCTGCTTTCTCTGTACCGAAAGCTTCCACTACAGCAACAAAGCTTGCCGGAACCGCTGTTCTGAAATAATACCCGGTTTCCTTTTCAAGAAAATCCGTCAATTCTTTAGCATTTGTCGTAATTCTTTTTGCGTCAACTGAAGGAGTAAAATACATTTTTATAGGGTTACTGCGGGTACCAAGAGCACCCTCATTCAGCTCTCGTACAGAAGTAATAATAATGAATAAAATAAGCGGCGATTGGTACAGAAGATATTTCAAGGATCTCATAATTGGCTAATTTTAAGATTTACAATATGCTAATATTTTAATTCCTATCAAATATGAATTATCAATCCTGATGTTAAATAATTATTAAAAATAGAGTGCGAATCGGATAAGAAAAACGAAAAAAGCAGGTAAGAAAAAATGAAATAAACTAATATTGGCTAATTATTATTTATACTCTTTTTTTCAACCTATTCCACGCAGACTTAAGAGGATTGAATAGTTAAGCTTTTCTTCGCTTCTCCCTTTTTGAGAAATGATTAAAACATAAAATGAATATTAATGAATAAAAAGTTTTTTTATTCCTGGTTTCTTTCTATCTCATAAAAATTATTTTTTGTATTACTATCAGGAATATCTAAAGCACCAAGTTCAACTCTGGTTACTATTTTAGTAGGAATAAATTCTATGTTAATGCTATCGTTATTCTCCCAAACAGAAGTTGATTTATAAACAGAATCTTTCGTCCCATCGGAATAATAAAATATAAGATTTACAGGTACAGGCACTTTACCTATCTTTTCAATTTCTACACTTAGTTTCCCGGGTGTAACGACTACATTCTTGATTCCAAGATCAGCAAAATCTCTGGTGAAAAACCACGGTTTCCAGAACCAGGATAAATCTTTTCCAACAGCCTGATTAAATGAAAAGAAAAAATCAAAAGGACCGGGATGCTTACCGTGCCAGTTATTCATAAATGAATGCAAAGCTTCCTTAAATTTTTCATTTCCCAAAGCATCACGAAGGAATAAATAAGAAAGTCCCGGACGAGTATAAGATGCAAGCCTGTAAGATCTGTAAGTCATATCATCAGTTGAAACGAAAAGGGGAATATCTGTTTCGGTTCCCGCTAAAGAGCTGAAGGTTTGTGCTTCATGTTCAATTCTTCTTCTGTCATTTATAAGTTTAAGTTCAAGATCAGTTGGCAAAAATACTGCCCAGCCTTCATCCATCCATGCATATTTCTGCTCGTTTGTTCCCATATAAAAAGGAAAATACTGATGTGCATTTTCGTGAGAAGTTAAGGTAACTGTCACCGGGTATTCATCAGTTGTACCGTCATTGATTAACATTGGAAATTCCATTCCGCCTTCACCATTAAAAACTGTAAAGGAAGGAAACGGGAAAGGAACTGCCGGCATTTCATCTGAAAAATATTGTATGCATTGCTTTGCAAGTGTATCAACCCCGTAAAAGTCTTTTGATTCTTTTTTGTAGACAGCCGCAATGTAAACCCGTCTTCCCGGTTCCACCTGCAGGCTTGTAGCATCCCAAAGATAATGATCACTTGTTCCGTAAACCACATCAGTTACATTTTCTGCTTTGTATTTCCAGGTATTTAATGCATTGCTGCGATTAAATATTTTTTTGCCTAAATCATTTTTTGTAATTATATGAATAATATTATCGTTTGTAAAAGCAGATTTGTATTTCTTAAGATATGCCGGAGTAAAGATCTCATCAGGATTTTGCAGAATACCTGTTCCCCAAACAGCAAAATTATTGGGAACAGTTATTTCGATATTGTAATTAGAGAAATCGTTATAAAATTCCTGTAAACCTGTATAAGGAATTACATCCCAGCCATCGATGTCGTCATAAACAGAAACCTGCGGATACCAGTAACCAATTAAGAAAGAAGTTGAATCATACATTCCCATCCGGATGTTCGGGCCTTCCGGAAAGGTAAAATTCCAATTAAAGTTCATGGTAATATTAGAATGAGGTAAAACAGGATTATCTTTTATCTGAATGAAAAACAGGGTTCCTGCAGTTGCAAATTTTTTGTCATCCTTTAAGTCCTGTTGTACGCCATTAAGTATAACTTTTTCGATTGTCATTCCATTGGTAATAAGTTCAGGATTAATTTCAAAATTACGCGGAGCAGTTTTCCTGTTTATATTCTGGTATAACCTTATCACTATTCTATCAAGAGTATCGGGACTATTATTATGATAAACAATTTGTTCGTTTCCGGTTAATAATCTTTTAGCCGGATTAAAATTGGCTTTGATATCATAGTCTGAAGTATTCTGCCAGTAGTTCGGTCCAGGTTTACCATCTATTGAACGGGTGCCTTTATCATAAGCTGCTCGAATATTTCGCGGAATATATTCCTGCTGACCAAAAGAAAAATTATTACTTAAAGAAAAAATGAAAAAAAGAACAAAAAATTTAGAAATAAGTTTCATAATTCCCTCCTACCGCTAATCGAATAAAGAATCGGTTTTACCGGGTTGACTTTTAACTTTACCGAATCTTTTATATGCAAGAGAAGTAACTTCTCTGCCCCGGGGTGTTCGTTGTATAAATCCCTGTTGAATTAAAAATGGTTCATAAACTTCTTCGATGGTTCCGGGATCTTCATTTACTGCAATTGCAAGTGTATTAAGCCCAACCGGACCGCCTTTATATTTTTCAATTATTGCGAGAATGATTTGTTTATCCATCTCATCGAGTCCGTATTCATCAACCTCAAGAGCTTTTAATGCTTTCTTTGCAATATCAACATCAATAATTTTTTTATCCTCAAAATCTGCAAAATCTCTCGTCCTTCTTAAAAGCCTGTTTGCAATTCGCGGAGTGCCCCTGGATCTTTTTGCAATCTCCATCGCTGCATCTTTATTAATTTCCAAATCAAGTATTTTTGCCGAACGGTGAATAATTGAATGCAGAGTTTCAGAATCGTAATAGTCCAGCCTGAATTTAATTCCAAAACGATCACGTAAAGGTGATGAAAGCATCCCCGCTCTTGTTGTAGCACCAACTAAAGTATATTTAGGCAAACTTATCTGCACTGTTCTTGCATTTGGACCGGTGTCTATCATTATATCAAGCTTATAATCTTCCATTGCCGAGTATAAATATTCTTCAACCACAGGACTAAGCCGATGTATTTCATCAATAAATAAAACCGATTTTTCTTCAAGGTTGGTAAGAATTCCTGCAAGGTCGCCGGGTTTTTCAAGAACAGGTCCTGAGGTTATCTTAAGCTTTACTCCCATTTCATTTGCAATGATATGAGCAAGCGTTGTCTTGCCTAATCCGGGTGGCCCGGTTAATAAAGTATGGTCAAGAGCTTCCCTTCTTTTACGTGCGGCGGAAATAAAAACTTTCAGGTTATCAGTTATTTTGGTTTGCCCGCCGAAATCCTTGAGTCTCCCCGGTCTGAGTGTTTGTTCAATCTTCTTTTCAGATTCATTAGTTTCAGGATTAGTAGTATCTGATTTTCTCATCTTAAAAATTTATTGAGTTACAAGCTGTTTATTTTTAATCTTCAATTTATGAATTGCAATTACCATAAGCGACATAAGCGTTAACATAGCTAAAGCAATTCCAATTGTGTTCCATACTCCAAGGCTTTGATCAAATAATAAAATAAGTCCCGGGTTCCAAGCACTGCCATACAATATCATAAGGTGTACAATATATATCAATAAAGTATTTCTTCCAACAAGGATAAGAAATCTCGGTATAGTTTCAACCTTAAGAGAAATAAAAGACACAACTGCATTCAGCATTAATACAAAACCAAGTCGCATTATGGGGAAAAAAGGGCTATCCGGCCAGCTATCAAAACCTGCCGAGTAAAAGTTCTGTAAAAGTTCATTAACAATTAATGCTCCGGCAAAAAGAATTCCCCCAATTATAAAAACTCTATAGCTGAATTTTGATGTTTTGAAAACCATAGGATTTTTAGCAAGATAACTTCCAAACACACCGCCTGCAATTACATATCCAGCCCAGGGAAATAAAGGAAAATGTGACCCGGTTGCTTTATAAAAATATCCGGCTAAAGGTACCGGTAAAAAGTTTGTCCAGTTAATACTTTCGAAGATGGGGCTCAGAGCAAAAAATAATAATGTACTTAAAGTAAATACCACATAGTCATTAATATTAAATTTCTCAGCGATGTAAGCACAAATCATCAGAAAGAAAATTCCCATACCAATACTCTGTAAAACATCTACAGTCATAAAAATTTTCCACTGGTCGGCTGTCACTTGTGAAAAATCAAAGATTGTTGCCGTGGGATACCGAAGAATATAGCCAAGTGCTACAAGTAAAAGAACTCTTTTGAATCCTTTTTTAGTTCTTGGATTAGTTGCGAAAGGTTCCTTCACAAGTCGGAACAAATAAGTAAAAACAGTTCCGGCAGAAAACATAAAAATAGGTGCGGTCATTCCTCGCATAAACAACCATACGGCGTAAACAGGAAAATCAGCGTTGCGGTATGAACCTGCAAGGAGAACGTCTGTTGTGTGTCCCTGAACCATTTGAAGAACTGCAAAAGCACGCATTAAATCTATAAAAATAATGCGGTTCTTTTTGGAGCTAAGTGTCATTCACATTCCGGAAATAACTGGTTAATCAAGAAAAGAAAAATAAATAAATGGAGATTAAAAATGAAAGCAGAAAATGAGTCTTTGAGTTTTTGATACTATAATACACGGGTATTTTTTTTAAGATTATAACTTATTTAAGGTATATTATTTTGGAAATCCCTTTAATTGTGAATGGATTTTCTTTATCCCTTACAACAATGAAATAAACACCTGAAGAAACAATCTCATTCGAATTGTTTTTTCCATTCCATATTTGTTGATATTGATTGCCTGAACCCCCTATATTTTCAAATCGTTTTACCTCTTCACCATTTGTATTATAAATTCTTATTTCGGGTTCTTTAATTACACCTTTTAAACTAATTGTAACAGCGCCATTAAATGGATTTGGATATGAGGATACTTCAAATGACGTAGGAACAGTTGTTTGAACTTCTTCTCTAACAGCAAGAGTGTTATCTAAATTAAAACCTTCTAAATAATATGTGCTAGCATTAAAATATGCAATGGTGTCATTGTTTAGCCACCTCATATAATATTCATATCCTTCCCCTCCACAAAATGTATGTCTATATAAACTATTGTCTTCAGGATAAAAAGTATAGATTGTTCCACCTTGTTCAACTACAAAACTGAAAAAAACCATTCGCTTATTATCAGGAGACCATTCCATTGATTGGAACCAATTAAATGTTCGCCAGCATATGTCACCAGAATCATTTTCTGTATCAAAAACAACTGAGTCTATATGAGTTCCCGGGTTATAAGTATAAATCCTGGGATATTCATACTCGTCCAAACTATAATAAAGAAGCTCATTTTCTTTATTATAGGAGAATGTTGAAATGGGGAAATTTGAATTTGTAACAAATAGGGTATCAATAGTATTTGATACAAAATTATATGAGCATATTTGATATTCATCACTTGGAACAAGTAGGGTTGTTTCATCAAACCATACATATCCTCTTCGCCAATAAGGGACAAAATCCATATTGTGCACTGAACTGTCATAAAAAGAAAAATAATGTAAATAGAATAACAGGAATTCATCATTTGGAGAAAATGTATAGTCATAACCATTAATATGTTCTACAGAGTCATAAACGAGAAAAGTACGTCCATCATCAAAGTTATAAATAAAGAGCGAATCACTCCGACCGTATACACACTTATGAGAATTATTAGCAAATTCAGGAAGGCTTGGAAAAGGGCAAGGTCTAATAGTAGAATCTTCCAGATTTTTTACCCATAATTCACCTGTATAAAGGTTAGCATAGTAAACATCTGTAGTAAATTTATCATAAGAATAATGTTCTGCTGGTACGTGAGAAATTCTAAAACTTTGAGCAGAAATAAATAACTGAAGGGATGTAACTATTATCAGGACCACCACGGTAATAAATAATTTCATTTTTCTCCCCATAATAAAAATATGAAAATGGATTTTTGAGAAAATCCTGAATTATTTTTATAACAAATTGAAATGTTTATCGTTAAAAGTCAATTAGTTTTTTGGAAGTGGGAAATTTGTGGTTTGTACCAACCGGGAAAAACAAAAAAAATGCCTGCCAAAAAGATGACAGGCATTAATCCATAAGCAAATTAATAATTACTTAATGTTTATCGTACGCGGTTTTACACGATCGTGTTTTGGAAGAACAACAATTAATTGTCCGTTTTCAAATTTTGCAGAAATTTTCGATTCATCAATCGAATCTGAAATTTTGAATTTCCTGTAGAAATGCCCGGTTTCTTTTTCCTTAAGAATATACCTGCGGTTTAATGCATCCTGGTAATTTATTTTACCAAAGAGCAGCATTGAACCATCTTCAAGTTTGAGATTAACATCTTCCCTGTTTACTCCCGGCATATCTGCAGAAAGGACAAATTCATCGCTGGTTTCATAAATATCCACCAATGGTGCATAGCAGCATTCAGTATTTATTGTAGATTCCCACGATTGTTTATCTTCCTCTACTTTTACGACTCCATTATTTTTATCGTTCATCTTTTACTCCTTATTTATATTAAAAACTTTAAGCAGATGCGGCCCTAAGACTGCATCATTAAATCATTATTTCTTGTCTTTATTTTTTTCTTCTTCTTCATCAACCACTTCGTATGATGCATCCTGTACATTTTCCTTAGCTTCTTCAGTCTTGCCTCCCTGCTGCGATTGCTGCTGTTGATCTCCCGGGGCTCCTTGTCCCTGAGGACCAGCCTGACTATACAACTGCGAAGCAATCTCATTCCATACTTTACTTAAAGAATCTGTTGCGGACTTCATCTGGTCGGTATTGTTAGAAGAAATAGCTTCTTCAACTTTCTTTATTTCAGCTTCCAGTCTTGATTTATTATCAGGAGATATTTTGTCTTTCATTTCTTCTATTTGTTTCTTTGTCTGGAAGACGAGACTATCAGCCTGGTTCTTAATTTCAACACCTTCTTTTTTCTTCTTATCTTCTGCGGCATGTTCTTTAGCATCATTTTTCATTTTTTCTATCTCTTCTTTGTTCAATCCGCTTGAAGAAGTAATTCTAATACTTTGTTCTTTACCGCTTGCTTTATCTTTTGCGCCGACATGAAGAATCCCGTTTGCATCAATATCAAATGTTACTTCAACCTGTGGAACACCGCGTGGTGCAGGCGGAATACCATCAAGGTGGAATCGGCCGAGCGACCTGTTATCCAAAGCCATCTGTCTTTCACCCTGGAGAACATTTATCTCAACAGAAGGTTGATTATCAGAGGCTGTTGAGAATATTTCGCTCTTCTTGGTAGGAATAGTTGTGTTAGCTTCGATAAGCCTTGTGAATATTCCACCGAGAGTTTCAATTCCAAGTGAAAGCGGAGTTACATCAAGAAGCAGAACATCTTTAACATCTCCTGCCAGAACACCACCCTGAATTGCAGCACCGATTGCAACTACTTCATCAGGATTAACGCCTTTGTGAGGTTCGCGGTTAAATAATTTTTTCACAAGTTCCTGAACCATTGGAATTCTTGTAGAACCACCAACAAGTATAACTTCATTAATCTGGCTTGGAGAAATACCCGCATCATTCAAAGCTTTCTCACAAGGAGTTTTGGTTCTTTGAACCAGATCATCAATTAACTGTTCAAATTTTGATCTCGAAAGATTAATATTTAAATGTTTCGGTCCTTCCTGCGTAGCTGTTATAAAAGGAAGGTTCACATCAGTTGATGAAGACGAAGATAATTCTATCTTAGCCTTCTCCGCAGCTTCCTTTAATCTCTGGAGCGCCATCGGATCTTTTCTTAAATCGATTCCTTCCTGCTTTTTAAATTCATCGGCAAGAAAATCAATTATTCTCTGGTCGAAATCATCACCGCCGAGGTGACCATCACCGTTTGTGGATTTGACTTCAAATACTCCTTCACCTAACTGTAGAATTGATATATCGAAAGTACCACCGCCAAGATCATACACAGCTACTGTGTGATCAGAAGTTTTTTTATCAAGACCATAAGCTAAAGCGGCAGCAGTCGGCTCGTTAATAATTCTTCTTACCTTTAATCCTGCGATCTCACCGGCATCTTTTGTTGACTGACGCTGTGAATCATTAAAATATGCAGGAACAGTAATTACAGCTTCAGTTACTTCCTGACCGAGGTATTCTTCCGCGGTCTTTTTCATTTTTTGTAAAATCATTGCACTTATTTCAGGCGGAGAATATACCCTATCACCAATTTTTACGCGGGCAGTATTATTGTCTCCTGAAATTACCTCGTACGGGACTTTTCCTTTTTCATCGGTTACTTCATCTATCTTTCTTCCCATAAATCTTTTTATAGAAAAAACAGTGTGTTTTGGATTTGTAATTGACTGGCGTTTAGCCGGCTGCCCGACTAATCTTTCACCTGTTTTAGTGAATGCAACAACAGAAGGGGTTGTGCGTCCACCTTCCGAATTGGGTATAACCACCGGATCATTTCCTTCCATAACAGCAACACAGGAATTTGTGGTACCTAAATCTATTCCTATTATCTTACCCATTCTAGAGCTCCTTCCTTCTTTAATAAAAAGAACAGCAAAATTCTGCTGTCTGGTTTAATATATTTTAAATTTGTTTTCATTTATTATTTAATTTCTATGTTTCTTTCCTTTTCAGATTTAATTTCCTTTTTACTTATGGAAATTTTTAAAACTCCATCTTCAAAGGATGCTTCAGTAATATCAGGATTTATATCTTCCGGAAGTGTAAAGCTTCTTGAAAAATTTCCAAATATTCTTTCATTTCTGAAATACTCTTTCTTCTCATTAGTCTCACCGGCTTTTTTCTTCTCTCCGCTTATTGTTAGTATATTATCCTGTAAGGAAATTTTTATCTCCTCTTTTTTCATTCCCGGAAGCTCGGCTTCAACAAAGAAAGTTTTATCATCAGCAGAAACATCAATCCTTGGACTGAATGAAAATCCCAGATCTATGTTTGCCGGAAATTCTCCTAAAAATTTATGCAGACGATTATTCAGATTATCTAATTCTCTTAACGGTTCAAATTTAACGAACGTCATTTTATAGTCTCCTATTCTAATAATAATTTATTGAAACTTTCAGTATAATATAACAACCAATGTGCCATTAATAATTATTCTTGTATCACCTTTAATTACAATGACTTACCAATATAAAGCCCTTTGATTTGATTATGCCGATATGACATTATGCTTGTCTATCTGACTTGGCAAATATGAATATGTCATTATATATGTCAATATTGAATTTACTTTTCTTTAAGTAGAATTTTGTAAAACATTATAAATATTTTTTTATTTTAGTTATTCATTTAATCAGAGAGAATAACTTGTTTGATTTAGAGTTTTTTGATATTAAGCTTGACACCGAAAAAATTGGTAGAAATTTCGTATATGCAGAAGAGGTAGACTCAACAAATACGGTATTACTTGATAAATCTTACAAATTTAATGAAGACGGCACTGTAATTTTAAGTGAGAAACAAAACAAAGGTAGGGGGCGAAAAGACAGAGTCTGGTACAGCAGCAGGGGATTAAATCTTACTTTTTCTATCCTATTAAAAAACAGGGATTTCTCCGGTAGAAAAATAAACCTGATTAATTTTGCATCTTCTCTCGCAGTTGCAATGGGAATTGAAAATCTTTACCAGTTAAAAATCGAGCTCAAATGGCCAAATGATGTTTTAATTAATGGGAAAAAAGTTGCGGGAATGTTAATCGAATCTTCTTCTTCCGGGAAAAAAATTGAAAAAGTTGTAATAGGTATTGGAATAAATGTTAACCAGGCATCTTTCCAGGGTATCTTTAATATCCCACCCACTTCCGTTAAAAATGAAATAGACCGGAATATAGAACGTGAAATACTGCTTGCAGAAGTGCTGAATATCTTTGAAGAAATTCTGCAATGGATTGACGATAAACCGGATGAAATTCTTAAAGACTGGAAAGCAAGATGTAGAATGATAGGTGAAAAAATTTCTGTTACCGAAGGTGATAAGGTAAAGTATGGAATTTTTGATGATATTGATGATGAGGGTTTCCTTATTCTGAAGTACGGGAGAAAACTTGAGAAGATTTATTTTGGAGATGTAAGCATCAGTTAGATAAATTTTTCACTACAAATTTTTACCTTATGTTTTTAGCGTGCGACATTGGCAATTCAAAAATTAAAGCGGGACTTTTTTCTGAAAAAATAATAACTGAAACCTTTCTTTTTGAAAATATCGAACAGCTTAAATCACTATATACTGAAAGAAAAATTTCCTTAACCGGAATATCATCTGTGGTTCCCGCAAAATCGGATGAGCTAAAATTATTCCTGAAATCAAATAATCTGTCCTGCTATCAGATTACCAAAAAATCTGATTTTAATTTAAAGATATCCTATAATACTCCCGAAACACTTGGCATTGACCGAATTTGTTCTGCCGAAGGAGCTTTCTTCCTGAATAAAAAAATGAGAAAAGATGAGATTCTCCTTTCCATTGATTTTGGAACTGCAACAACAATAAATGTTATTTTATACCCGGGAGAATTTATCGGGGGAGTAATAGCACCCGGTGTAAGCCTGATGTCGGAATCACTTCATTCAAATACGGCACAGCTGCCAGTTGTTACAACTGAGGATTTTCATGACATGATTGGCACTACAACGAAAGACTCAGTTGCGAGCGGACTGCTGAATTCAACTATTGGGATGATTGAAAAAATATTAAATTTTCTTCAGAACAAATATCAGGCAAAAAAAATAAAAATATTTTTAACAGGCGGAAATGCCGAAAAAATAATCCCCCACATCAAATTAGATTTCGTGTTTGAAAAAAATCTTGTTCTCTATGGAATAAAAAATATTATAGATTTGAATACCTGATAACTTACCTGGTATTAGTATAACTCCACCATACAACAATCAGTTTCACGCTTTCACAAGAATGTTATCGATAAGCCTGGTTTTCCCTATTCTACAGGCTATAAGCACAAAATATTTTCTCCCCTTAATTAACTCTTTGACAGGTGAAAAATTTAAAGCATCAACAATACTGATATAATCGAGATTTGAAGATCCGACACGATCAATTAATTTTTTCATCCCAGATATAATTTTTGAAGCATTACTTTCTTTATTTGAAATTAACTTCCCGGCGTATACGAGAGAATTATTTAGTACAAGTGCATCTTTTCTTTCCTGTACCGATAAATAAACATTCCTTGAACTCAATGCCAACCCTTCTTTTTCCCGTATAATTGGAATGACTCCTATCTTAATTCCAAATTTAAGATCATTTACCATTTTATTAATGATGAAAGCCTGCTGAGCATCTTTTTGTCCAAAAAATGACAGATCGGGTTTAACAATATTGAAGAGCATTGCGACTATTGTTGTTACTCCCCTGAAGTGTGTAGGCCGGAATTTTCCTTCAAGAATCTGAGTAACCTTTTCTACGCTTACATAAGTATTGAATTCATCGGGATAAATTTCTGCAACTGGAGGAATAAAAAGATAATCTGTTTTCAATTCTTCTAATAATTTTCTATCTGTTTGCTGGTTCCGCGGATATTTTGTAAAATCTTCGTTAGGACCAAACTGGGTGGGATTAACAAAAATAGAAACTACAGTTACATCGGAATTTCTTTTCGAACGGGAGATTAAAGTCGAATGTCCCTGGTGAAGGTACCCCATCGTAGGCACAAGACCAATTACTTTACCTTCCCGATGCAGCATTTTTGAAACCTGCTGCATTTTTTTAACGCTTTTAATTACTTTGATCTTATCCTCAGCTCAGTAACGTTAAAACGTTATGGATGTTCTGCTTCAAATCTTTTCGCGGCGATACCATATCTACGAAGCCCCGTTCTATCAAGAATTCTGATCTCTGAAATCCTTTTGGCAGATCCTTACCAATCGTCTGCTTAATAACTCTTGGTCCGGCAAAACCAATTAAAGCCTGCGGTTCGGCAATATGAACGTCTCCCAGCATTGCATAGCTTGCAGTAGTTCCACCGGTAGTTGGATCAGTCATTACAGAAATATACGGGATTTTTGCTTCTGCAAGCCTGGCTAATCTTGAACTTGTTTTTGCCATTTGCATAAGAGAGAATGCACCTTCCATCATTCTTGCACCGCCGCTTGCTGAAACAATAATTAATGGGAACTTATTCTTTAATGACCGGTCTGTTAAGCGTGCAATTTTTTCACCTACAACAGAACCCATACTTCCGCCGATAAATTTAAAATCCATACATCCAAATGAGACTTCCAGGCCATTTAATTTTCCGGTTCCTGTTTTTACTGCATCATTCATTTCCAGTTTTTTTATGGTTTCGGCAATTCTATCTGTATATTTTTTCGTATCCTCAAATTCAAGCGGATCCGCCGAACGCATTTTTTTATCCATCTCCCTGAAAGTTCCTTTATCAATTAGTATCTCAATGTATTCATCACTCCCGATTCTGAAATGGTATCCACATTTAATACACGTCCAGAGATTAGTCTCAAGCTGCTTTCTATGGATAATTTCCCCGCAGCTTGGACATTTCTCCCACATCCCATCCGGTAGATCCTTCTTTTGCGAATCGGGGGAGATATTTTCTTTGGAACGTTTAAACCATGGCATTAATCAGTTCCCTTTTTTACATCAGCAGAAATTGTAAGAATCATATTTGCGTTTGCCGGGTCATTTGAAAAGATAGTTACACTTCTGGTCATCTTACCAACATGATTTTTTGTATCAAGCTGTACTTTAAGTGTCCCTTCTTTGCCTGCATCGATAGTATCGCTGCTTACAAGAGCTGCAGTACATCCACAAGAGGTTTTTACATTACTTATATTTAATGGACCATTGCCTTTATTAACGAAATTAAAAGTGTAATCAACTACCTGTCCTTCCTGAACAGTTCCGAAATCATGTTGAGTTTCTGTGAAAAACATTATTGGTGTATTATTCATATTTGCCATTGTACCGGGTTCTATTACAATACCCGTAAGCATGTACCGGATTTCGGGTTTGTCAGGATCATTGGTTTTTACGGTGATAATCTTTGTTTGTTTTCCATGGCGTCCAGTGGAATTGAAATCAACTTTTATGTTTGTTGATTCTCCCGGAGCAATCTGATCTTTTTCGGGTTTGGCGGCGGTACAACCGCAGGAGGCTCTTACATCGCTTATTTTTAGTAAATCACCTCCGACATTTGTAACAACAAAATTATGCATTACATGATCTCCGCGTTCAACCTTACCAAAATCGTATTCCATTTCCTGGGAAGAAGCTTTTGGCGGAAGTATTTGAGCAAGACTGATTGTTGTGAAAACCAGTATGAATGTGAAAATTTGCTTAATCATTTTTTCTTACCTTTATTGTAAAATTTTTTAAATAATTTGGTTCTAAATAATCAATGTTTTTAAGAATATTTTCTTTTCCATAAATAGCAGCCCATTGGGCTACATATTTTGGTTCCGGTGCGAATATATCATTTTTATGTAAAAGATCATTGTCTTTATCTCTCAATGCATTTCCAAAAGTAACAATATCTTTTGAAATGCCCATAAATTCAACAAAACTCAATATTTTAAGGGTTTCTACAAATATATAACTATTAGATTTAATTTTAAACTTGGCAAAATATACTTCATCTATATTTACCTTGTTGGCTATGGCAAAAACCCGGTCATCGGGAAAATATTTTGATACCTGCAATGCAAGGGCTTCAAAAGTCGGGACAGGGATAAGCGGAACCGAATAACCGTATGCTAATCCTTTAGCAGCAGACATTCCGATTCTCAACCCGGTAAATGAACCCGGTCCGTTTGAAACTGCAATTGCTTTCAGATCTCCAGGATTTATTCCGGCAGCTTTTATAACAGAATCGATTGTTTCAAAAATTTTTTCAGCATGAATATTTTTATAACGGATGTAAGACTGGTAAAACCTTTCATTGTTAAAATAAACACACGCTCCGCATTCACTTGAAGAAGTTTCAATTGAAAGAATAGGGAAATCGTTATTTGTAATTACTGATTTCAAAAGTTCTGTTATTTTCTTCGCCAGTTTTAATATTAATTTCTACTCGGCTATCAGGCAGAATTTCCGGGAAAAGATTTCCCCATTCGATAAAAACAATTGCTCCTTCATCATTAAAATAATCTTCAAAACCAATATCGTATAATTCTTCAATTTTATTTATCCGGTAAAAATCAAAATGATAAATCTTTTTTTTCCCTTTATACTCATTAATAAGTGCAAAGGTTGGACTGCTTACTACACTAATATTAAAATAATGACATGCTTCACGGATAAAAAAAGTTTTTCCAGCTCCGAGGTTTCCGTTCAGTACTATAATGTCTCCATCTTTTAAACCGGAAGCAAACTCCAGTGCAAATTTTTTCGTTCCTTCTTCTGAGTTTACCTTTACGACGCTCTCCATTTTTTCAGGTCACTTTGGTTCCATTGTTATTACCGGAAGAATCATTTCTTCCATTGAAATTCCACCATGCTGAAAAGTATCTTTATAGTGAGTCAGATATTTATGATAATCAGTTGGATAAACAAAATAATAATCTTCTTTTGCAATAATGTAATTGATTGTTACTCCACGTTTGGGCAGTTTATAATCAAGAGGATTTTTTATATAAATAGCATTTTTATCTTCGACTTTTAAATTTCGCCCGTATTTAAATCTTAGATTAGTAGATGCTTCCCTGTCTCCTAAAACCTTTGCTCCTCTTAACGACCTGATGCTGCCGTGATCAGTTGTAATAACTATTTTAACATTTTTCATAGTTGCCAATGTTCTGAAAGTAGAAAGCAGCGATGAATGAGTAAACCAGGTATTTGTAAGTGATCTGTAAGCAGGTTCATCCGGGGCAATCTCTTTAAGTAAATCAGAATCAGATCTGCCGTGGGCGATCATATCAAGAAAATTAACCACCACTGCTGTAAGATGACTGTTCTGATATGATTGTATGTTTTGCTCAAAATTTCTACCAACTTCCGGGTCAATTATTTTTATATATTTTAATTCATTACGAAGCTTGATTTTTTTCCTGTCTAAAAGAAGCTGCAATAATTCCTTTTCATATTTGTTCATGCTCCTTTCATCATCATCATTACCCTGCCAGAGCTGGGGATAATATTTTTCTATTTCAGATGGAAACAATCCGCTGAATAACGAATTTCTTGCATACGGAGTTGCTGTAGGAAGAATAGCATAATAATATTCTTTCTCTATCTTAAAAAGATCTATAAGGAGCTTTTCCATAACGAGCCATTGATCAAGTCTCAGGCAGTCAAGCACGAAGAAGAAAACTGAACTTTTACCATCTCTTAAAAGATCAAGAATATATTTATCGACGATTTCTGGTGTGAGTGTTGGTGTATAATTGTCTCCCAGCGAATCAATCCATGTTGTATAATTTTTTTCTACAAAACGTGAAAACTCTTTATTAGCTTCTTTTTTCTGATCATTTAAGGATTGACGCAACCCCATACCTGAATGAGTATCAAGTTCAACATCCCAGTTTACAATTTTATTGTAGATATCAATCCATTCACCATAGTCAAGGTTGTTTAACAATGCACGGGAGATTTCATTAAAATCCTGCAGATAATCTTTTGCCGCCGCCTGACCTGTAATTCTTTTACCTTCAAGAATTTTTTTACAGACCAGGAACATCTGGCTTGGATTAACAGGCTTGGTAAGGTAATCGGTTATCTTGCTTCCGATTGCTTCATCCATCAGTGTTTCTTCTTCATTTTTTGTAACCATTACAACAGGGATAGAAGGATTGGTTTCTTTTATTTGTCCAAGCACTTCAAGCCCACCCATACCGGGCATCATTTCATCGAGGAAAATTAAATCATAAACGTTTTGTTTTACATAGTTAACTGCATCCTCACCATTTGTAACTGTATCTACATCATATCCCTTTTCCGAAAGAAATATTATGTGCGAACGCAAAAGCTCAATTTCATCATCTACCCATAATATTTTATTATTTGCCATTATTTTCCTTTGATTAATAGTTCTGAATTCTTAATCCAACAATTTAATAAAGATTCTTATAGAAATTGTATCAGATCCGTCATATAGATTCAACCCGGATATCACTGAATCGAAATATGAACATCCAGCCCGGCTTCGTTTGTAGTAGTGGGAGGTATTCTGGCAGCACCTTCTGGTTCAGTTGAAGTTCTGGTATAAAATATAGAGAGTGTTACCTTTGAACTTATTGTGTATTTAATTCTTGGTTCAAGTGTTGTGCGCAATGTACCATCCTGGGGTGTTCCTGCATCTGTAAAATTGAGCATATCATATCTTACAACTGAATTTTTAGAACTTGTGTATGAAAAGCTGAATTCTATATCATTTTTAAGTGAAATACCGAATAAAGGCAATTCGAAACCTGATTTAGAAAATCCAGCAGTGATACCAATATCTTTTGAAAAAGTTTCAGAAATATTTTTTGTAGTTAAACCAAGATCATAAATGGTTTTTGTACCATATTTAATACTTCCGATTAAATTACCGCCCCACATATCGTTAAAGGTAATGTTTATGCCGGCCAAAGGGGAAAAACCATAATCGATCCTTTGAGTTAAAATTTCCTGAACTCCATTCGGGTCAACTTTAGTTCCCTCTGAATAGGTTGAACTATATTCGTGTTCAAGCGAAACTTTCTTTGCAAAGGATTTAAAGAAAAGGAGCTCTTCCAGTCCATCCCAGGTTAAATGCCAGTTTGGTCTTGGTATATAATTTCCAAAATCTTTAAGAAAACTCAATTTGGACAGTATCGGAAATGATTCAAATCCTTTAACAAATGCATCTGATAAATTCTGCTGAGGATCAGGGGAATTCGGATCAAATAACTCATTTACTTTTTTAATGCCGCTGCCGAAGACACTTAAAAACAGAGATGGAGGGAATGATAAGAATGATCTTTCAATCGTACCAGTTTCAGTTATATTCTGAATTGTAGGTGTACCATCCGCATCTGTACTTATTGTAGTGCTTTTATTTGTTGACCAGTCTACTTTCCAGTTGATATCCACCTTAGCACCTGACCACAAAGGTCTTGAAGTTCTGAATTCCAGGTCATTCTTTTGTGAAAATACATCCTGCAAATTTGCATTCGGAGCCCGACTGCCGACATCACTACTTAAGCCAAGCATAAAAGCCCGTGAAGGACCTTTTTGATAATTGTAGTTTAATCCCCAGAAGTTATTAAAACCTGTTCCCTCACCTAAAATACCCGATTTACTAACGCTGTTATCATTCGTATAATTAAAAGATATAGTCTCATAATCGAAGAATATAGTATGAATCACACTTTTCAAAAAACCAAGAGCCCGTGCAAGTGCATGCTGCTTAGGTTGTTGTTGCTGTAAGCTATCCTGTTGTTCCTGCTCATTATTTATAGGAGCCTTGGTAGTATCGGATTTCTCATTTCCTCCTTCCTCCAGCCTTCTTCTCCTGTTTTCAAGATCTCGTCCACGACGGTTGCCTCCCTGGTTTTGATTCTGATTAACATTAGTTTCAGCATTCTCTGCAAACAGGGGATCTGTAAGCGCCTTCAGTCGAAGAGTCAATCCTGTTGATAAACGACTTGCAAATCCGCCGCTTCTTCCTACAGTGTCCTGGCGAAAATCGAAGTTCCAATTATAACTTACATTATAACCGGCATTGATTTGAAAATACCGGTTGATCTCCCATATTGATGGAAGTTTAGGATTAGTTTTTAAATCGAAGGTTTGTAAGTACCTGTAGTCCTTTCCGAAAAGGACACCGTTAAAGATATCATGCCAGATTTCATTTTCAGGTCTTTGTTGATCATTAATGTCAGTCTCAAGAAAAGCAAGGGAAGAAGTTATATCCACATTATAGCTGGTTGAAAGATTTAACAACCCGCCATCTGTTAATTTCCAGTTAAAATTAAATCCTCGGGTTGTTCCGAAGTCCCTGGAAGTAATCTCCTGAGCAGTCGAGCCATTTTGAGAACGCGATACATTATCATTCCTTTGTCTTTTTGCAGTAGCATCGAATGAAAAGTTTTGAGGAGTAAAGTAAATTTTTAAATTTCTATAATCAGAGAACAAAGCAATTACAGAGCCAATTACAGGAATGTTTTCAGGCTCAAAATAATAATTCGGATTAAAATTTAAAGCATAATTAAGTGAGGCATTCCATACCCACCCTTTATTAGACAACACGGTCGGGCTTCTGCTGAAAGTTTTATTATAATTGAACCCGAATGTCAAATCATTAAATGTATCTCTTATATACCATGCGGAAGTTGGTATTTTAATTTTTACTCCTGAAGTTGACCAGGAATCGGAAGTATTAATAGTCTGTGATTCGGAAATTATTTGAGCAGCCGTTTTTGCCACAACTGATGTAGTATCAGTACCTGATGATTCTGACTGCTTAGCTGCCTGATCTACTTTGATATCTGTTCCCGGAAGATAGAGAGGTTTACCAATACTTTCATTATGAGAATAATTTAGCCTGAGGTTACTTTCAGGAAGACTGATGGGGAGCAATTTTAAAATGTTTACATCCGCTGACATTCCCCAATTTTTAGATTCAACTCTTGACCCAAACCTGTCAGACAGCCTATGAAAATAAGGATTCGTCTGACTCAAGTTTAAATTCACAGTCATTAAATCGGCAAGTTTTATCTGCGTCGATAAATTATATGCCCATCCAGGCGAATCATCTGCCCCCACAACTCTTAATTCATCAACCCAGACTTCCCCGGATACCGGGTAAAGATATTGTGATATACCATGAGGAACACCTTTTGGGTTATGAATTCCTATCAACAGGAATTTTACTGCAGTAAGCGTCGGACTGCCTTTTATGCCATAAAGATGTCCTTCTTTGCCGCTTACAGGAACTTCTACAAGTTTGTTAATTGAAGAATCGCTCCTTGCCTCTTTAATTGCCGTAAGCTCGCTAAAATTAATTGATATTTCATTCCACCCTGCAGTTACAGGCTGCCGGTATTCATAGAAGTTGTTAGTGTCACCACCGAACCTGAAATAAATATCCGAAGCATAAGTGCCTCCTGTAGTATCCGTAACTGATCCTGGACCAACATTTGTATCCCCATGAACAAATAATTTCATTTGTTTATAATTAAAAACATCAAGCGGCTGGTACAGATATTTAACTGCTTCTCTTGACTGACCATCACGTAAATCATGAATTATAAGATCTAAGGACTGTTCGTTGCGATAAATCTGCTGATCAGGTCGTGTTCTGTCTCTCTCCTGATAAACTCCCGGCGGCAAAGTATAATCAGGATTATCTTCAAGATTTACTACGGAGATAGACATTACTGAATCATTCGGAGGGATTACTTTCTGCCACTGACTTCCTGTAAGGTTAAATTCTGCTATCCTCAAATGCACTATGCTGCTCGCTCCTGAAATAGAGAATCTGATTGTTTCAATATCTGTTAAAGAAGGATTGCCTATTTCTTTAGCAAAATTTTTCAACGGAATACGAAAAAGATGCCAGTGCTGCTCTGTATTGCCACCACCCTTAATATAGGGATTGGTATCTTTATTTGTATCAATCGGGATTTCATACCTGAAATAACTATTTGCCCGGTCAAGAACTCCGTTTTTATTAAGATCTTCGGTATCTGGAAATCTGCCAATATCCGTAAGAACAGCATTCCCCTGCGTTCCATTTATATTAAAATAATCCTGCCAGTTATGAGATCCGGTTTTACTAAAAGAGAAATTATCACCGCTGGGATCTGATTTAGTACTACCAGATGTATCTCTTTCCTGTGCATCTGTCATACCATCAAGACCGACATCCTCTCCTTCATCTATAAGATCATTATATGGTGGTTTATCTTCTGTATTAAGAATACCATTCGGAATTACATCCTCACTTATTTTTCCCAGGTCAAGATAAATTTTAGCACCTTCGGGAGCGTCCTGGACTTCAGCCCAAAATTCAACAAACTCAATATTTTGATCTACCAGGTTGTTTGCAGTGGATGAGAGCAGCTTCATAATACCACCCCAGTTCTTCTGACGATCTCCAAGATGAGAGTAATAGTTATAGGTACCGGGAGTATCGGGAACAAATACATAGTCCATTACATTCGCCTGCTGGTCTTCCTGGGCAACAGATTTGTTCGGCCAGATTTGCTTAACATTTACATCGGAAGGAGTAACCGTGTACCAGATGCTCTTTCCTTTATAGTCCATCATCTGCCTGTAGGAAAGATTTGAAAGACCTGGTATAGAATCGGGGGGACTCTCATCTTTCCAGCCAGTATATTCAACACCGACAGGTATTGTCTTTTTTGCTCCTTCGAAATCATCAATATATGCAATGCTCTGTCCCTGGTCGGAAGCAATGGTACTTTTAATAGTATTAGGATCAGGATTCATATACGCATATTCGCCGCTGACATTAACAGAAGACATTTCACGTGTTGAAATTATATTATCCAACGCTTTCGTAACAATGGGAAGATCAAAGCCAGTGGTTAAATCCGCACCGTAAATAGTATTGCTTAACGGCTCTTCTCCTATTCTTACTTTATCGCTGAGAGACTGCTGGTTTAAATTTAAAATAGAGAAGCCCAATTTTGTTCTGTCAGAAAAATCAAACACACCCCTTGCACCTAATAAGGTTTTAGATGCTAATTGAAAAAGATCATTTTTTTCATAAGTAATCTTTAAATCCGCTCCGGGTACAAGTGCGGCATCATTACGTATTGTTAACTGACCTATATTATAATCAACAACATAATCGGTTCCGGGAGTAAGCTCTCTTCCATTAAGTAACACACGAACGGAATTTTCAACAATATTAAATCCTAACTGGTAAACAGAAGACGCTTCACCGGAATATTTACCTGTAAGCAGCCACTTATCCCTCACTTTGTTTTGTTGTGCAAAAGTTTTCGTAGTATCATAAACATCCTGGTATCTGAGAGAATCAGGTATTCCCTGGGGAAGATTTCTTCCAAATGGCTGCAATGTGGGAAAAATTACTTCGCCGGTCTCGGGAAAAATTGTCAGGCTAGGTTGGTAATCAAATTTATTATCGGAATGAGGTTGTCCGCTGGCATCCAGTAAATCAAGATCAAATGCAGTGAGTAAACGAACTGTACCGGAAGGAGTTGCAAGGTCAGTTACGGGATCCTGTCCTTCTTTCTCAAATTTAATATTAAACTCAAAGCCTTCTTGTTTTATATTCCTGCCTCCAAGCGGATAAATATTTTTTAACTGAAGCATCCAGGCTTCCTTATAATCCGGCTGTAGATTTGAAGGTTTCACAAGCTTTAAGACTATATGCTCTGAAGTGTCGGGCGCATTTGCCAGAAATTCGCCATATACATTACCCGTATTCCCACCCTGACCTTGCTGCTGATAAGCCACAGCAATAATGTCATTATCCTGCAAACTGGTTTTAAATGTAATGTAACCTGTCTCTGGATGGAGCACATAATCGACATCCTGCTGAAGAAGTTCGAACCAGCCTGTTTCTACTTTACCTGGGGGAACTGCCGTGGTATCTTTTTTAAATGATTCGGGATATGTATCCCCAGGATTTGCAGGAGGCAAATCCATAAATGCATTTGCCTGTCTTTGCTTTGTCCGGTCAAATGTTATCACCTGTATTGATTTCCAAACTTCAATATTTATTACACGATAATTAGGTATTATAATGGATGGAGAATGGTTATAATATTTTTCAAAAAGATTTAATGAAGGATCCTGACTTGCATAAAGAGTATCAATAAAATAATGATTTGTTGAATAATCATAAGCCCTCAGGTTAAATTCCTGCGATGTTGTTCCGCTGTTCACCGAAACTTCTTCTGTTTCACCTTTCTTCTGGCTTGCAAGCGTGGTTAAAGTTAAAGGTCCCATTTTAAATTGAGCTTTTAATCCGAACAGTGCTTCGCTTCCTCCTACAAGGGGAGAGGTTTGAAGAGATACATTTCCTGCTTCAATACTCTGGATTATTTCATCCTCGTAACCCTGGTATTTAATTTTTAGCTGGTTTTCATACTGGAAAGTTCTTTCAGTATTCCAGTCGGCATCGATATGAAGCTTATCTCCAATAGTTCCGTTTACAGTAATCTGAACCTGCTGTTTGAAATCGGGTTCATTCCTCGTATTACCATATCTCGATGCGGTAACACCCTGGGTATTTTCATTTCGCCAGGCACCGTGAATATCCACAGCACCTCCAATCTTCAGACTGATTTTTGGTTCACCAAAAATACTAAGAACACCAACTTTAGGAAGTGGAATTTCAAAATCGGTAATATTTTTTATTAACTCCCCAAGTTCCTTTTTGGAAGACTTTAATTCATATTGATAACCAAGATCTTCCCACAGCTCCCTTCGATGTAAATCCAGTTCGGCATTTACATAATCTTCTATAGGAACCCTTAGCAAAATTTTAGTCTCCTGTCCAGCGGTTTTTTGTTCAATGATTACAAACTTTCCTGTTGAATCAATGCGAACAGTCCTTTTTCTTGCGGTCGGCTGTGCAAAAAAAGGAGAATGCTTGTGCTGCTGTAATGTAACATAAGGAAGATCTCTTCGTTCGTAATGAAAGTATTTTAATCTTGCTGTTGAATCCAGAGCCATTGAATCAACCTTCACGGTATCGACAGCAATTTTATTTGTATCAACCTTAGAAGAGTCTTTACCTAATAATTTTAGATTACCCGTCGAATCAGGATTTCCGGTTGAATCAGGATTACCTGTAGAGTCGGAAGGAAAGAACCCGGTAACCGCAGAAAATATTTCTGCCTGAGTAGCAGCAAGAGAAGCATAACTTTCCTGCTGTTTTTTTAGGGAACTTATTTGGGGAACATCAAAAACTTTAATTGAATCTAATTTTTGAGCGGAAGTTGAAGAGTCAGCAGATAGATCATTCGGGATGTGGTTCTGTTCCTTTATCTCATCATTATTTAAAGGAATAGATTGAGATTGATTTGCCAACTGATGGTAATATTTGAATAGGGCATCAATCCAGATATTATCATCAATCTGTGCCTTGTCAGGAGAAAATCCAAGATTAATAAAACTAAAAAAGATTACTGCTGAAACTGCAGCAACTCCTATGATCTCCCGAATCAGATGTGGAATTTTATTTTTAATTTAGAACCCGAAAGAAATATTTCAAAAAATACTGTAGAAAAATACTCTATAAATCCTCCGGATTAATTAATTAAATTTGAGCAAAAAAGTTATGTAAATTAGGTTTTAAGTTCAATATTTCGCCCTATCAAAACTACCAAAAATTACGTTGTTTAATGTAAAGTTTTAATCAATTCCTGTTAAGGTAATTTTTTTTCGCTGATTATAAAAGAATTATTAAACTTACGGATTAGTAAACCTTACAATTATATCCTTATGCTGAGGAAATTCTCTTAACAACTCTACCCTTTTTGCTATTTCAAAATCGTCAAAATCGAAGCCGGGAGAAACTGTGCATCCAACAAGAGAAAAAGATTTTCTATCTAAAAGCTCTGCACAAAACCAATGATTGTTTTTGATAACCACCTGTAGTTCTTCTCTTTTTTCAAAATTTTTCCCAAGTCTATATTCGGAAAGTTTTCCGGTATTATCAATTGCAAAAATTTTTACACCCCCGCCATCATAAAAATGCCATATTTCATCTGATTTTAATCTATGAAAACGCGATACCTGTTTTCCCTCAAGAAGAAAATAAATAGCTGTCGAAAAATTTCTTCCTATACGGAATCTTGAAGGAAGCCCTTCAGGTAAAATTATTTCTCCCGAACGATAAATTTCCTTAAAGTATCCGCCTTCGGGATGTAGCTCAAGATGAAGTTTATCAATATATTTTTTTGCTTCGGGATTCATCATTTTAATAATACTAATTTTTTTGATGCCGAATTATTACCTGTCGTTAACCTGTATATATACACTCCGCTTGGCAAATTGCTTCCATCGAATTTAACTTCGTAATTTCCTGCAGGCTTTTCTTCATTAACTAATGTTGTTATTTCTTCTCCCAATGTGTTAAAGACTTTTAAAGTAACGAACTTTATAATTGAATTGCCTACACCTGGGATAGTATATTTTATTGTTGTAACAGGATTAAACGGATTCGGATAATTTTGCTCAAGGGAAAATTCCGTTGGCGCAATTACATTAATTTCAAATTCTTTGCTGTATTTGAAGCTGCCATCAAAGTCTATTTGTTTCAACCTGTAGCTGTAAATTATAGGATCGATATTCTTATCAACAAAAGAATATGAATGCTCTTTGACAGTAGTTCCATTTCCATTAATAAAAACAATATTAACCCACACATTCCGTTCCTCTCCAGGAAGGGGATTAAGTTCGTTTCTTTGAATTTCAAATCCTTTATTATTTGTTTCGGTAGCAGTTGTCCAGTTAAGTCTTATTCCATCGTCATCTTTCACAGCATTAAATGAAACAAGCTCGACCGGAACAACATCAATCCTGAAATGATAATAACCCGCAGGTGCTGTTATAGGTTTACTTACATTCCTCCCGTCATTTGAAGTTGCATTCAAATAATAAAACACATCAGTGCCATTCGACTGTTCGGGAATAGATGCTATAAAAGAATCGGGTGAAACCTCAACCATAGGAATAGATGAATATCCGGCTGTAGTATCTGTTGTCCAGTAAACCTCAGCCTCGGAAATTCCTGCAGCACTTTTAATGTTTGCATCAATTTCATATGGTTCTGTTTCAGTAACTGTCCCATCGATTTTAGGATGAGAAATCCATACAGGATTTAATACCCCGACTTCTTTTGTAATACAATGAATTGCACCCAAAGCAGGAATAATCTGATTTGAGTTTATCCCAACCACATTATATCCGGGCATTGCTTCCCTGTATATTCTGTAGGCAGTAGTATCGTATTGATATTCGTAGGTTGGAATGATTACTGTTTTATTTATTATTACAGAATTTGTATAAGTTCTGTAATCTCCTCCCTGGTCAGGGTAATGCCCGTTTGCATCAGGCGGCATTGGGATTCTTACAACTTTATAGTCCCTTCCATAACAGTCTTTAAAATTATCAAGAATATACTGGAGATTTGCTTCTATCTGGGGACCATCAGCAACTCCGGGCGGGTACTTCCCGACTAAAAGAGTTTCTTCATCGAGAAGTTTCATATGCATATCTATATGATGAATATCATCATAAGGAAGCGTGGTCATTTTAATGTACCTGTTCAATCCCATATATAATTTCATAATAGTATCGATTTGTGCTTCAGTGTGCGAGGGATTTTCATTTAAAATAAGCTTGCTTGAAAATCCTGTTCCGTGTCCGTCGGTCATAAAGTTTCCTCCTGTTGCAACCAGATCATAAGGAGACATAGTAGTCTGATGAATAGGAACATTAATATAATTTGAAAAGAAAACAGGAATAACATCATCCTGAGGTCTTGGTCTGTTATAGATCCAATCGATTATTTTTAAACTGTCGACATCGTTTCTGTAAACAGTCCATGGTCCGTAATCTCTGCACCAGACAGAATTATAATTCGTTAAAAGAAATTTTAAGTTTATTAACGGCACGCCGCCTGAAGTAAGATAACTTTTAACAGAGTTTGAATCACTACACACAATATAAACCAGACCCTCCTCCTGGGCATAATCGACAATCTGTCTTAAGATTGAAGTGTAGGAAGTCCAGGTAATCATAATTCCCTGAAGTTCTTCCCATTCTGCCATCGTTCTTACAGGACCGGCAGGAGGATTGGTAAATAAGGGATTAACAGTAGGATTATAGCTACTCCATAATTGATGCTCTTCAGAAGTCATTCTGTGAGGAAGATCCTGAGCAACAGTAACAAACTGGATGCCGAAAGTTAATAATGCAAAAAGTAAAAGATTTTTTTTCAATTTAATCCCCGGTAATATTTGATAAACGAATCTAATAATATTTTTGTAAAGTTTGTGAATTATTATTAAAATTATTTTTAATTCTTTAAGAATAATTAAGGATTGCAAATTGAAAACTTTCGTTTTTTTTCTTGTTGCAGAATTAGTGATTTTAACAATCAATCTGCAAGCTCAAAATAGTACTTCCGATAAATTAATTAATTACGAACAGACTGCACATAAAATTGTTGATTCCGCACTGGTAAACAGAAATGCATATTCAATGCTGAAAAAACTTTGTGAAATCGGTCCCAGGCTAAGCGGTTCTGAAAATTCAATAAAAGCAATTCATTGGGCGGAAAATAAAATGAAAGCACTTGGGTTTGATAATGTCTGGCTTCAGCCTGTAATGGTACCTCACTGGGTAAGAGGAGGTGTTGAGGAAGCAAGCCTGGTTACTGGGAGATTTACGGGAAGAAAAATAAAGGTTTGTGCTTTGGGCGGAAGTATAGGAACGAACAATAACGGGATTACTGCTCAAGTCATTGAAGTAAAAAACCTGAATGAAATTGATTCAATAAAAGAACAAGTAAAAGATAAAATTGTATACATAAACGAGGCAATGGACGAAAGTTTAATTAATACATTTCCCGCTTATGGAAAGGCTGTTGGTAAAAGGGTCTTTGGAGCAGTAAGAGCAGCACTATATGGAGCTGTTGCTGTGATTATAAGATCTATTACAACAAAGTATGACAATGTTCCACATACCGGTATTATGTATTACAACGACACTATTCCTAAAATTCCAGGTTTGGCGGCGGGTTATTCTGATTCCGATTTTTTAAGCAGAGCATTAAAAGATAATCCTGATTTGAAAATGAATATAAAATTAAAATGTAAAACTTTGCCTGATGCTCAATCATATAATGTAATCGGGGAAATAAAAGGATCAGAGTTTCCCGATGAGGTAGTTGTTGTGGGGGGACATATAGATAGCTGGGATAAAGGAGTTGGCGCACAGGATGATGGTGCAGGTTGTGTCCAATCAATGGAAGTTCTTGATTTGATGAAGCGTTTGAATTTAAAACCGAAGAGAACCATACGGTGTGTTCTTTTTATAAATGAAGAGAATGGTTCACGCGGTGCAGAAGCTTATGGCAAATATGCTAACACAACTTATGAAAAACATATTGCCGCTATTGAATCTGATGCAGGAGGATTTACTCCAAGAGGATTTACAGTTTCAGCAGATTCTTCTGTATTAACAAAAATACAAAGCTGGCTTCCTGTGTTAAAAACCTGTAATATAGAAGAAGTAACTAAAGGCGGTAGCGGTGCGGATGTAAATGACATAAAAAATGCAAGAGCCTTAATTGGATATCACCCTGACAGCCAGCGTTACTTCGATTACCATCATTCAGATAATGATGTATTGGACGCAGTAAATCCAAGAGAGCTCGAGCTTGGTTCTGCTGCAATTGCTGTACTGGCTTATTTGATTAGTGAGGAAGGACTTTAAAGGAAAGAGCATCAGTTTAAAAAATAGATTGAACAAATAACAACTTGCTAATAGATAAATTAACCTGGAGATTATAAAGCAAAATTCAATGTAATTATTTTACCGGGTAGATTGTAAATCTGTTTAGAAGATGTTACTTTTAAAGTAATCTAAGGGAGATTTAAATGAAAAATCATATTCTCCTTATCATAACATTAGTTCTATCCTTTACATTATTGGGAATTCCACAAAATAAGCCTGAAATAAAATCTAACAATACGCATCTATCAAAACAATTAATTCTCAAACAAACCGGTACAAGTTCAAATGGGAATACAAATAATTCAAACCAGGATGTAAAGTCAAACTTAAATTCTCACAGTTTACTATTTAATTACTATCCGCAAAGTGCACCTTATTGGACAGGCAGCACGGAAGGCACAGTTAAAATTGATGGAGAAATTAATACATTTTACCCTAACGTAGGCTGGTCGGTATTCGATATTAGTTCCATTTCATACGGGCATGTTTATTCTTTGACTTTTCATGGTTACGTAAATGCAACTTACTGGCCATACTGGAGCATTACATCAATGCCTGATAATCCGGTAACCAGCGACGCTTCAACAATATATGATGATGCATTGTCAGGTTACGCTGAAGATACAGCTTATGTATTTTCAACTGAAGATTCTTTATTCACCACCGGATGGCATAGTTATCAAATGTCCTTTGGAGCAATAGCTGATCTTCAGGCGGCTGTGAATTCTTATCAGGGATGGTTTGCCATTGGTTTTGTCGAATGGGATTTTTATACTCCTTATTTTATTAACTTCGATGGTTGGTCGCAGCCAAATCCGCCTTATCTGGAGATTGAAATTTGTCTGGAATGTCCTCCATTTCCCCCGTCTAATTTAACAGCAATTTGTCAGCTGCCTCATAAGGTTGATTTAACCTGGCAGGATAATTCTGATGATGAAGATGGTTTTTCTGTTTTTCGCAAACTGGGGGATACTTCAAGTACAAACCAGTGGGTTAACATCCACAATGTTTCAGCAAATACAACATTCTATAGAGACACGACTGTGATTGATACAACAATATATACTTATAAAGTCGCTTCTTTTAATCAATGGCTCTCAACTTTTAGTAATTACGCAACTGTAATGACTGTAATTCCTGTCGAGCTAATTAATTTTAATGCTAATCTTGATAATGGGAAAATAAATCTGTACTGGCAGACAGTAACAGAAAAAAACAACAAAGGATTTGAAGTGGAGAAGCAGTCGGGCGATATGCAATTGGCAGCAGGCGACCGATGGGAAAGCATTGGTTTTGTTGAAGGTTACGGAACAACTACTGAGAAACATTCATACTCATTCATTGATTCTAAAATTATCTGCGGAAAATATCGATACAGGTTAAAGCAAATTGATTTTAATGGAAGTTTCAATTACTCCCCTGTAATAGAAATTGATGCCGGATTTCCAAAAGAGTTTTCGCTATCTCAGAATTATCCGAATCCTTTCAACCCGACAACTACTTTGATATATGCTGTTAGTAAATCATCATTTGTTACTTTAAAAGTTTATGATGTACTGGGAACAGAAATAAGCACATTGGTTAATGAACAAAAACAACCCGGAGAATATAAAGTTAATTTTAACGGGAGTAACCTGCCAAGCGGAATTTATATTTACAAAATTAATGCGGGCAATTTTACATCAGTAAAAAAGATGTTATTGCTGAAGTAAAATTTTAATAAAAAAAATTCATCTTTGGAATTAAAAATATCAGTCAATAAATTCTGCAGCCATTCTGCCGCTTTTAACTGCACTTTCAATTGTTGAAGGTAGTCCTGTGTTAATCCAGTCTCCTGCTAATAAAAGGTTACTGAATTTTGTTTCTGTTCCGGGACGTTTGTACAAAATTTCATTTGAAGGAATAAAAGTCGATCTCTTTTCTTTTATGATTCTGTAGTCAATAATATTTTCTTTTTCGATAAAACAATATTTGTATAATTCTTTTTTTACAATTTCAAATATCTCTTCTTTGCTTTTTTCAATTAATTCATTTGCATCACTTCTTACAAGAGTTAAATGAGTCCCGTGATTAAATATCCAGTGAATATCAGAATCAATTAATCCGTAAAATGTATTATCAAGCTTGTTTTCTTTAAGCCATATATGGACAGTAAGTATTGAAGAATATTCTAACCCGGGATCAGGAATAATTTTTCCTGATGGTAAAATTTTTTTCAGGTTATAATAAGGAATTGCAGAAATTACATATTTAAAATCTTTAATGACTCTTTTATTCGTTTCGATTACTTTAATTCTGTTTCCTTCTGAAATTAATTTATTAACCTGTTCTCCTAAACTAATTTCGCTCCTCCTGTCTTGAATATATCTTGCAGCAGCATTACAATATGTTTCGGTAAGTCCTGCTTTTGGCAAAATAATAGTAGCTGCTTTATTCCCTCTAAAAAATATTTCTTCCAGGATATCTTTAAATACCTTTGCGGAAGCTTTATAAACGCTGGTATTAAGTGCACCGACCGCGAGAATTTCCCAAAAAGATTTCCTTATTTTTTCATTTTGTTTTTCCTGGTTCAGCCAATCAAAGATTGTCATTTTGCTCAAATCACGGTCAGAAGAAAGGAGAAGCATTAAAAAAAATTTTAAGAGGATCATTCTTTCCTTTAGTGAAATAGCTTTATACCTGAGCAACCCAGTTAATAAATTAATTGGATATATCTTTGAAGAAACTTCAAGAGGCACTAGTCTGAAATAAGATTGCAGGAAATCAACTTTCAGTTTTTCCTGGAAGATTAAATTTTCTGTTGCACCAATCATTTCAAAAAAATTAAGAGTTTCCCTGTAGCACCCCATCATTATGTGCTGTCCGTTATCGATAATTGTATTTGTTGATTTATCTGTTAATGAATATGCCCTGCCGCCAAGCTTCTGAGAAGCTTCTATTAATTCAATTTTTTTGCTTTTGTTTGTAAGATGAACAGCGGCTGATAAACCGGCAAAACCACCGCCGATAATAATGTGGTCAGGCATTAATAAACCAGGTTATACTTTGCCCAAACTCCGAGTGAGATCCCCACTTTTTCAAATTTTGATACTTTAATATTTTGATTGTAAACGTCATAATCGGCTTCAACAATTTTCTGAAGCATTTTATGGTAGATATGCTGCATAGCTCTTGCTGCAAACATTGCGGCTTTATCATCAAGATTAAGGCTCAGCGTGGCTTTTTCAAAATACATTTTAGCACGTTCAACCTCATAAGCCATAAGCTCTTTAAATTCAGGATTGTAATTTCTTTGTAAAATATCGTCATCTGAATAACGAAACATCTCAAGGTCCTGCTGCGGAAGATATATTCTTCCTTTTTCAGAATCTTTTTTTATATCTCTTAATATATTTGTAAGCTGCAGTGCAATACCAAGGTTAACTGCAAAATCCTTTGCGTGCTCTTTATCTTTGTAACCAAAAATTTCTATACAAATTAAACCAACTGTAGATGCAACACGGTAACAGTATATCATCAAATCTTCAAAAGAATTATATCTTTTCTTTTGAAGGTCCATTTCCATTCCTTTGATTAATTCGAAGAATGGTTCAAGAGGAATATTAAATCCTGAAATAGTTTTACCAAGCTTATTGAGCAATACATAGTCAGAATTGCCGGTAATGGATTTTTCGAGTTCGATTCTCCACTTTCGCAGGTTCGCAAATTTAAGCTCATCAGGTTCAGGACCTTCGTCTATAATATCGTCAGTTTCACGGCAGAAAGCATATACAGTATTCATTGCATCGCGTTTTGCTGCAGGCAGCAGATTGAATGCATAATAAAAACTGCTTTTACTTTTCTTCGCTATTTCTTTTGCTTCCGGCATTACCTGAATGACTTTAATAAAAGTTTTGTAAAATCCGTTATGCTTAATGAAGGACGAATGAACACATTGTAATTGTTATATCTTAACTTCTGCAAAATTGCCTCACCGCCAAGAATCGTCCATTTAATTTCATACTTTAATCTTCCATGCAAGAATTTAACTAAATTCTTACCTTCATCAAACAACAATTGAGTTCTGTTAACATTGAACTCAATTAGCCGTTTAAAATTAAGGTTTATTTTCCTCTCCTCAAACATAATTTTACTTACTCCATAGTGATTCAAATCATCTTCAGGCAAATAGATCCTCCCTTTTTCAAAATCCATTTTTACATCTTGCAGGAAATTTGTTATTTGTAAAGCGGTACAAATTTTATCCGAATAGATATTTGCTTCTTCATTCCGGATATTATGAAGTTCAAGAATCAACCTGCCGACAGGATTTGCCGAGTTACTACAATAATCGAGAAGTTCTTCAAAATTTTTATAGTGCTTTTTAATTACATCCTGTTTGAATGCTTTAAGGAGATTAAGGAAATGTTGCGGGTTTAAGTCCTTCTCAGTAATAGTCTGATGTAACGCATACTCATATTCAGATTTGTAAATAGCTTTCATCAGGTTATTAAAGTCTTCTTCAAATTCATTTAATCTTCCCAGTCTTTCCTCTGACATCAGATTTCCTTCATCGGCAAAATCATCTGCTGTTCGTGCAAACCAGTAAATAATCGCAACGTGTTTTCTTAATTCCTTTTTAATTAAAAAAGAAACAACAGGAAAGTTCTCATAATGAGCTTTAGCAAAACTTATTGCAGAATTATATGCTATGTCTATACTATATGTCATTCGGTATCTTCGGTGTCAGAATTAAAATTAAAATGACGTTTCCTCCAATAAATCTCTCGCTTCCCGGGAGAGTTCCTTAGACTCTATCGAAGGCGAAAATTAAAGGGTAAGTTTAAAATATCAAATGAATTACAATTTTTAATATGGTAAAAGTTTAATTTGAGTGGGAAAATAATCAAATATAAAATCTAACGCATACTTTGAAGCTCTTTTAAGGTTTTTTTGAATCAGAATAATTTTCGGGAACCAACCTGTTGATGTATCCACCGACCTAAAGAAAATTACCATACCTCAGTTCGCCAGGAATCTGTTTTTTAACCACCACCATTATTTATTCTCTTGTTTTGAACTTGATATAATAAGAATTAATAAGTAATTAGACCCTAATTAGAACGCATTCTTAACGCATTCGCAGGTTTTTAGGAGGCTGGAAAGAAGTAAAACGGGAGACAGTAAACTGTTTTAATGTTAAACTGCTGCATTATATAATTATAATCCTGGTGCCAATTACATTTTTTTTATTTGGATATCCGCACAAAAAATGAGAACCTTCGGGGTTACAGCAGGTTAATAACGTGCTAACCCTGTCTGCCCGCTTCGCCACAGCTCAGCGAGGCGAGCAGATAGGCAGGCCCCGAAGGCTGTGCAGAATTTTTACTTAACCAGAAGCATTTTTTTTGCCTGAGAATAATTTTTTGTAATTAGCCTGTATATGTACACTCCGCTTGCCAGTGAACTTCCATTGAAGTTTACCTCATACCTTCCAGGATTTCGAACTTCATTGCTTATCAATGTCTTTACTCTTTGCCCCAAAATATTGTAGACAGATAGTTCTACTGAAGTTTTCTCTGGAATACCGAACATAATAGTTGTTGTCGGGTTGAAGGGATTAGGGAAATTGCTGTATAATGAGTATTCAGTCGGCATTGTTTCTTTAGCTGTTTCGTTTTCTTCAACACCAAACCGTTGTTTAATTAGTTCATTCATTTTGTCCTGCATATCTTTTGTGCTTTTTACCAGTAGATTCTTCAACATACTCTTATGCAGCGTAGTATCGTTACCATTATTTGCAAGAAGTGAAGTAGTCATTGCATCAATTTCAGCAAACATTGCTTCATCTGATTCAGGATTTTGATTTATGATATCAGAGAAACCGTACATTGCTTCATTATATTGATTCTCATCAACTAATGTAAGCAGTGAAAGTTGACTTACTATTTTCATCATAACTGAATCATTAATCGCCGGAATGTTAGTGCTGAATAAATCCCGGAGATTGGTAAGTCGAGTACTATCTGAATGCTGTAGTCTTGCAGATTTATACAATCCCAAGTATGCAGCCTGACTAGATGTATCTCCCGGTGCTGATGAGATTATAGAATTGAAGATTGCATCTGCCGCAGAATAATCCCTATTTATCATATCTTCTGCTGCTTCTGAATAAGATAAATCTAGTGAGCTTACAGTATAATTAATCTGACCGTTTGAATAAACTGTGTCTATTACTTCCCCATCATTATCCTCTATTACCAGGGACTTTCCATCAATCGGGAGAGGACAAACAGTATCATTATATGGACTAAAGACCACATCAATATTACCAAATCTGCCTGAATAAACTGTGTCTCCCCAGGCATTGTTTGTTACATAAAGTGGTTCTCTGAATACAGAGCCACTCATCAGGTATAGTGTTGTTACCAGGGGTGGTGATACTCTCCTGTTGTCAGCGATGTAATTGCAGCCATTATCCAAAAGTATATTAGCTCTATTTAAATATATTTCAGAACCATCATCCCCCACATCGCAAATTCCAGAGCAATAACCTCCATTTTCAAAAATAAGGTTATACCCTGAGATTGGATATGGATTTGGTGGATGACCAATTAATGCTGCCCTTAAATCTGGGGAAGAGCCCGAGCCGACAAAAATACCATTTCTTTTATTATGCATAATAGTATTTGCCCCTATTACCAGCGATGAGTTACCAAGAGAGATGCCAATTGAATGACCGGAGATAGAGTTGTCTCTTATATTACCGCCGCAACTACTTAAGAAAATACCAGGATCTGATTCCAGATCAGAGGAAATATCATTGAATATTATCTGAACATTAGGAACCTGGCTTAAGCTTATTGCTATTTTATTATCGGTAAAAGTATTATCATAGATAGTAATGCTGCTTTGACCTGCTGCAAATATTCCGTAATCAGTATTTGTAAATGTGCAGTAATTTATTCCAGGGACACGGGTTGATGTACCTGAAAAGCTTATTGCATAACCACTTGTGTTTTGGAAATCGCAATAATTTATAGATGTCTGAAATTGCGGTGCATTGCAGGATACCAAATTGTCGGCATTCTTCAGAATACAGTAATTCATAATAAATTGAGCACCTTGCAATATTTGAATCCCTGTTCCTGTTGATGCTGAACCAAAATCAAGGATTAACTTATGAGATGCGGTTCCCAGGATCTGAGGATATCCTTCTGCTATTATTCCTTTATTGTTAAAGAAATTGATTGTCCCTCCATTTGAAGTAACAATGTGTGCAGTACCTTTCAGATAAATGTTTGCATAACAGTCATAAGTTCCATTTACTGTAAGTGTAACTCCGTTCTCAATTGTCATATCATTCATTAATGTGGCTGAACTAATAGTTTCATTAGTATCCATGTAATGCTTAACTTGAAAAAGGACTTTTATTAAATTAAAATATGTGTAATAAATTATTTAATAGGAGTCAAAGATGGAACAAAGAAAACATTTAAGCGGAAAAGAAAAAATGATAATTCTTCGGGAACTTCTTGAAAACAAGGTACCGATAGGAGAGTTAGCCGAAAAATATCATATACATCCGAATGTAATATACAACTGGAAGAAAATCTTATTCGAAAAAGGAGATGCTTTGTTTGGAGAAAAGCGGGAAAAATCCAGCAGTAAGTCTGAAGAAAAAATAACCCGTCTGGAAGCCAAGCTTAAAGTTAGAAACGATCTGATCAGTGAAATCCTGGAAGATAATATACGTTTAAAAAAAAGTATGAATGGGGACGAGTAAATAAGATCTGGGTAGAAGTTGACATAAGAGATGCGATAGTAATTTATGTTGATCATATAATTGAAAAATCAGAGATAAAACTAAAGCAGTTGTTAAGAATGATTGGGATAACTAAAGGCAAATATTTTCACTGGAAGAAACGTCTTGGGAAAGAAAACCGGCATAACTGTAATCTGCCTAAGTGCAATTGGCTGCTACCCTGGGAAAGACAAGCAGTTATCAATTATGCGAAGAATCATTATTCTGAGAATGATTTTTTCCTTCGTGATGGTTATAGACGTTTAACTTATCGTATGCTTGATGAAGATATAGTTGCAGTCTCCCCCAGTAGTGTTTATCGTATACTTAAGGATGAAGGACTTCTTAATCAATGGAGTACTGTAAAAACAAGCTCAAAAGGCAATGGTTTTAAGCAGCCTGGTCATCCTCATCAACACTGGCATATTGATATTAAGTATATCAACTTTCTCGGAACATTTCTTTTTCTTATTTCGATCTTAGATGGGTATTCCCGTTACATAGTTCATCACGAAGTAAGAGCCAATATGACTGAATATGATGTTCAGATCACTGTTCAAAGAGCAAAGGAAAAATTTCCTGATCAAAGGCCAAGAATTATTTCTGATAACGGCGGGCAGTTTATTTCCAAAGATTTTCAGCAGTTTATAAAATTTCTTGAACTTACTCATATTAAAACTTCTGTTGCTTATCCTCAAAGCAATGGTAAACTGGAAAGATTCCATCGCACAATTGGGATTGAGTGTCTTCGTACAAAAAGTTTTATTACTATTGAAGATGCAAGGAAAATTATAGCCAAATATATTGAATATTATAACCGGGTCCGTTTGCACAGTGCTATATCTTATCTTTCCCCGGAAGATTTTCTTCTTGGAAAAGAAAAAGAAAAAATAGCATTAAGAGAAGAAAAGCTTTCTAAAGCAGCCGAACAAAGAGAACTTTACTGGAGTAAAAATGCTGCATAATTACAAACTATTAATATTGGTAACCTGGTATAAGTTACAAATCCTGGCGGAACGAACGAAGCGAAGACATCCCAAAAAATGTCGTAGCGAAGTTAAGTGCAGCAGGTTTCTTTATGTGCTATTATCTCGATCTGATTTACAAAGTTATTTTTTTCAAAAGTCATTTTTCACTTGAACCATTACAAAAATTAGTTATATTCCAGTTATTATAACCTTGATTAGTTTTATCAATTCCGATTACCAATGAGTCTCCAATTGCTCCACTATTATAATATCTTGACACAATCATAAAATAATCTTCATCTCCCCTTGTGAAGAAACCCAGGTCTACATATTTAGGTGGTGGTTCGTAATCGTGATAATCAATGTATGATATATACTGATTGTATGAGGCAGTTGTGGGTAATTCCAAATTAGGAAGTTGGACTGTTTGATGAATTCGTTTTAGAGTTTTTCCGAACCAACCGTTAAGACGGGGGATAATTGTGTATCTGAAGAGATTATAATTCTCTGTCGTTTCATTCGCTGAATCAATCAATCCTTTTGTGTTAAACTGTCCGGGACAACTATCGGGGTCTACAGGTTGAGAAAAATATGGATCTCCTCTTAATTCTCTGGCGCCATATAGAAGACCAAGATTTACATCGTAATTTATTTGCGAGCTAGATGGATAAACAAGAAAAGTATTTTGTCTGACACAAGGTTGTGTGGTATCATCATATTTATACCAAGCTCCTGTTTGAACAGAGAATTCAAAACTTGTATCGTAATCATTAACTCTGTCTAAATAAGTATTAATGGCATAATCTATATCTGTTTCTACGTAATTGGGATCATTATCAGAGTCCCAAGGATAATAATAATGATAGCAGTTTATCTGGGTTTTCTTTGGTTTTGCTCTTTTCCAGAATTCATCAAGCACATATAAATCCTGAGCCATAACATAATTTGTTCCCGGCACATCTAAGCCGCCATATTTTGCTCCTGTCATTCCTGCTTGCAAACGGATAGGATAATTATGCTGTTCGGAAACAGAAGCTATAATACTATCCACCACCCTGTATGGTTCATAATTGTCTATGCTGAATGGTTCATCTGTTCCATACCAACCGACAATGGTTTGATCATTTATATGACTTTGTACTAAATTAGCAATATCGAGACTTGGACCTGAAGTATTAATTAGTTGTCGTCCTCTAAAATCAAAAACCGTAATTTTATCAACATAAAGATTAAGATAAGTTAATCCTCTCCAGACAACCTTAAATTGCACACACTGTGAGATTTCTTTTGGAAGGAGTCTGCTACCTTGAAACAATAACTCCTCATCAGTAGGGCTAAGTTCAAATTCATAGTTCATATCCAAAGTATCCCATTCATCCCAGCCGTTATCAAAATCAGAAACCTCTATATTCCTTTCAGCTATAGTTGTATCGTTTGAACCATCACTGTTAGAATTAGTTACCATTATAGTGCATACAAGGTTATCCATAAAATCCTGTGGTAAATTTGGTATAATTTGCTCTATTTTCATTCGGTATTCTGCTGTGTATTGTACTTTGTCGTCTGCTTCAGGAAAATTATAGGTTTTATTTTGCGGGTAACCCGGACCATTAATAATTTCTTCTCCGTTTTCTACCGTTGAAAGAGTCTTCACATAGGTTACAGAATCAGTTTCTACTGTAGTATGTAGACTATGATATAAGGTAGCATTGCCCTTTGATGATTCTGTCCCTTCTGCTTCCCAAACAGTGTAATGCGAGTTGGTATATGTTTCAATCACATATTGATTACTGGAACTATCTCCCCAATTATACATCGGGAAAACATTCACGTTATGCACTGCAAATGAATCTACAAAAGTAGAATCATCAAATAAATCAGATGCTACAATGCCATATAGTCCCATTTGCATCATTTGATCATAATTTTCGGGTAGAATATCCGGGACGCGCCTATCCGGATATGCTATAAAAGGTATCCCAGGATAAAGATCAATTGGATCCTGCTGTGGCTTTACATCCTGAAAAGATAAGATTGTAAGCAGTATTATGAAAAGCAAAAATTTACTTGTTATAATGCAAGTAATGATTCTTTTCATTCTTCCTCCTGTTTTATTTTTTTTATTCTCCCGGTATCCCCTACCGGGTTTTTGTTCTGGATTTTAACCTGCTTTGCCGGCAGGCTGCTGAAGCCGAACCTTCGGGGTTATTGTGATTAAACAATGTGCTAACCCCGAAGGTTGTCCGAATTTCACTTCAAGAGAATCATTTTCTTCATATCAGAAAATCTTGGGATATTTCCATTACCAATTACTTCTATTCTATATAGATATATTCCACTCGCCAACTGACCTCTGAACTCTGGCTGACTTCCGAACTCCACTTCGTAATATCCTGCTTCCTGTTCTTTGTTTACCAGAACTTCTATCATTTCTCCTTTTATATCATACACCATCAGCTTAACATATCCTCTTTCCTTTAACCTGTAACCTATTCTTGTTGTTGGATTAAACGGATTGGGATAGTTCTGGTAAAGTTTATAATTGTTAATTGTTAATTTTTCATTTTTAATTATCCCGGTAATCAGCACGTGTACTTCCTCTGATGGTCTTGATTCATTTCCCTGGCTGTCTACTGCTGTAAGCTTGTAGTATAAGTTTATTTCTTCTTTAGGTACTATCTGTACAATGAATGTATCGCTCTGTTCTGAGATTAATTTTGTTGAGTCTATTATAAATCCTTCTGTTGTATCCCTGTATATTCTGTAGATGCTGAAATCTGCTTCTGTGTTTTTATTCCAGCTTAGCATTAGCTGGTTGGAATCTAATACTGCTGTAACATTAACAGGAGGTCTGGGAGCTAAATCCTGGTAAGTATATTCTTCACCAAGAGGACCGCCAAACACACCAATGTCGCTTCTTGTCCCATCAACATCAAGAATATTCGGGTCACCTGCATCTATCGCAGGTGAATATGCCTGAAGATGATAATCATAACTTCCCCCATAAGCAGGGATAGTATCATTTACAAACATTGGGTCTGCTACAATATCGTGTTCTGCCAGACTATCCGTCGTATTGGTATTATTCTGCCAGTATAGATTATAATCTGAGTTTGTGCCTGTGGGTCCAACTACTCCGGTATTATTATGAGCAGAAATATTATTCCGCATATCTGTTTTTGAATTAATGGTATATCCTCTATGTGTTGCATAAGTTGATGTATTGTTATAAACTATTGCAGTGTCATCTGCGAAACCATCTAAATTCCTGTTAAAACCTGATATAATATTACTCTTAATTATATTTTTAGATGAACTAAATGATACCCCCACTCCATAATAGGAATTACTTCCACTCAGGATATTATTCTTATTTGTAATATTTTTTCCAGTTCCTATATTAATACCAGCATAAAGTGAATTATTAATCAAAATTATTGAATTTTCAATTTTTGGATTGCATGTATCTATACTGCAATAGGTTGAATATCCCTGGGCTACTCCCATAATAAAACATTGATTAATAGTAGATGATGACCATGCAAGGGCAACTCCTTCGAGAGCATTTATTAATTTACAGTTTTTTACATATACATCACATAAATTATTTAATAAACAGGATGATTGACTAATACCTTGTCCCTTACCTTTTATAAAAAAATTTGTAAAATATCCATTTGCTTCAAAATAAACGGTACTATTAGCCAATCCTGTCCCATCAATAATCGTTGAATCCATACTGCTGCCAATCAGAGACAAATATTTATCTACAACAAGAGATTCGTAGTAAGTGCCATTTGCAACAATAATTGTATCCCCATCAAATGAGTAATCTATACATTTCTGGATTGAATCGGCGGCTGTGGTCCAGGAAGTATAGGGGGGTGTGGAATTGCCAGTGTGGGAGACATAGCGGATGGTGGCAAAGGACAAATTGCTTAAAATAAATAGAATACCCCATAACATTATTATGCGCCCTGTCTTAATCTTACTCTGATTCCAGTTAATACCGGCTGGTTGTAATCTTCTCATACGTTCCTCTTCTGAAGACTTATGAAATATGAAGTGTTACTCATTTTAGCTCCCCGGAAATTTTCACTTGGTCTAAATTAGAGAAGAAAAATATGAGAAACAATAATAAATTGCATTATGTCCGCCTGTGCTATTGACGACCACAATATTTGTATCACCGAGTTGGGTTATGGTTAAATGGTGAGCCTGAGTTCCCTCAAGAGTTGCATTACCCTGAATTATAAGGGATTTCCCTGCGGTAAACTGAATGCTGCCACTTCCGGTTGTTCTTATTTTTGCATTGGCTTAAGATAAATATTACCGAAGCAGGTATAGTTATTATTAACTGTAAGAGTTACACCATTTTCTATCATCATATCATTGGTGAGTATTGTTGCAGAGGAAATTGTTTCGTTGGCAAGAAGACTGCCTCCGTCTTTAACAACAGGATAGACTTTGAACAGACGGGCATCGCCAGGATAAATATCGTAACCAAATTCTGCTGCTCCATTCGAAGGCGTTATTGTAAAATTTGTAGTATCGATAAAATCAGTAACATTCCAGTTATTATACCCAGCCAGTAAACGAAGACCAATATTAAAATGATTTAAAGTACTGTAATATCGATTAACAATCATAAAATATTTTTCTGCTGTGTTTATCTGATTTTGAAAAAATCCCAGATCTATGATGCAGGTGCTGGGAGGAAATCCGGGAGCCTCAATATGATCAATGTAGTTCTGCGAAATTATATTATCAGGATAAACACGGGCATTTATACCGGGAAATTGCTCCATCTGATGGAGTCTTTTTAGAGTCTTTCCAAACCAACCGTTTAGTCGTGGGATGATTATGTTTTTGAATAAGTCATAATTTCCTGTTGTCTCATTATTTTTATCAATCAATCCGGCGGTCACAAATTCGTTATCACAGTTCCATACAGGTGCCGAATAGTAAGGGTCACCTCTTAATTCTCTGGCGCCATATAGAAGACCAAGATTTACATCGTAATTTATTTGCGAGCTATATGGATAAACAAGAAAAGTATTTTGTCTGACACAAGGTTGTGTGGTATCATCATATTTATACCAAGCTCCTGTTTGAACAGAGAATTCAAAACTTGAATCGTAATCGTTAACTCTGTCTAAATAAGTATTAATGGCATAATCTATATCTGTTTCTACATAATTGGGGTCATTATCAGAGTCCCAAGGGAAATAATAATGATAGCAGTTTATCTGGATTTTCTTTGGTTTTGCCCTTTTCCAGAATTCATCAAGCACATATAAATCCTGAGCCATAACATAATTTGTTCCTGGCACATCTAAGCCGCCATATTTTGCTCCTGTCATTCCCGCCTGCAATCGGATAGGATAATTATTTTGAGGAGGACTTGAAACGGCTGATATTATACTATCCACAACTCTATATGGTTCATAATTATCTATGCTGAATGGTTCGTCTGTTCCATACCAGCCAACGATTGTGTGATTGTTAATGTTGTTTTGGACCAAAGTTGCAATAGAAAATTTAGGATCATCCTGTTCAATTAATTGTTTCCCTCTTTCATCATACGCCCTAACCCTATCAACATAAAGATTAAGGTAAGTTAACCCTCTCCAGACAACCTTAAATTGCACACACTGAGAGATTTCCCTCGGAAGCAGTCTGCTGCCTTGAAGCAATAACTCTTCATCTGTAGGGCTAAGTTCAAATTCATAGTTTATTTTTAATGTATCCCATTCATCCCAGCCGTTATAAAAATCAGAGACCTCTATATTCCTTTCAGCTATAGTTGTATCGTTTGAACCATCACTGTTAGAATTAGTTACCATTATAGTGCATACAACGTTATCCATAAAATCCTGTGGTAAATTTGGTATAATTTGCTCTATTTTCATTCTGTATTCTGCTGTGTATTGTACTTTGTCGTCTGCTTCAGGAAAATTATAGGTTTTATTTTGCGGATAACCCGGACCATTAATAATTTCTTCTCCGTTTTGTACCGTTGAAAGAGTCTTCACATAGGTTACAGAATCAGTTTCTACTGTAGTATGTAGACTATGATATAAGGTAGCATTGCCCTTTGATGATTCTGTTCCTTCTGCTTCCCAAACAGTGTAATGCGAGTTGGTATATGTTTCAATCACATATTGATTACTGGAACTATCTCCCCAATTATACATCGGGAAAACTTTCAGGTTATGCTGTGTAAATTTATCTATATATGAAGCTGAATCGAATAAATCAGATGCTACGATACCATATAAGCCCATTTGCATCATCTGATCATAATTTACTGAAAGAATATCCGGGACACGCCTATCCGGATATGCTATAAAAGGTATCCCAGGATAAAGATCAATTGGATCCTGCTGCGGCTTTACATCCTGAAAAGATAAGATTGTAAGCAGTGTTATGAAAAGCAAAAATTTACTTGTTATAATGCAAGTAATAATTCTTTTCATTCTTCCTCCTGTTTTATTTTTTTTATTCTCCCGGTATCCCTTACCGGGTTTTTCTCCTTCAATTTGAGAAGTCCATCAATCATCCAGCCCGCCGTCCGGCGAGGCAGGTCACTCAATCAGACAATCGAACAACCTGTCCTTACTTCAGCAATATCATTTTTTTCATATCAGAAAATCTTGGTATTCTTCCTTCTCCTATTACTTCTATCCTGTATAAATATATTCCGCTAGCCAACTGACCTCTGACTTCTGACCTCTGACCTCCGAACTCCACTTCGTAATATCCTGCTTCCTGTACCTTGTTTACAAGTACCCCTATCATTTCTCCTTTTATATCATACACCATCAGCTTAACATATCCTCTTTCCTTTAACCTGTAACCTATTCTTGTTGTTGGATTAAACGGATTGGGATAGTTCTGGTAAAGTTTATAATTGTTAATTGTTAATTTTTCATTTTTAATTATCCCGGTAATCAGCACGTGTACTTCTTCTGATGGTCCCGATTCATTTCCCTGGCTGTCTACTGCTGTCAGCTTGTAATATAAGTTTATCTCTTCCTTTGGTACTATCTGGACAAAGAATGTGTCACTCTGCTCTGAGATCAGCTTTGTTGAATCTATTATAAATCCTTCTGTTGTATCCCTGTATATCCTGTAGCTGCTGAAATCTGCTTCTGTGTTTTTATTCCAGCTTAGCAGCACCTGGTTTGAGTCTAATACTGCTGTAACATTAACCGGGGGTCTTGGAGCTAAATCCTGGTAAGTGTATTCCTCACCAAGAGAACCACCAAACACCCCAATGTCGCTTCTTGTTCCGTCGACATCAAGAATATTCGGGTCTCCTGCATCTATTGCAGGAGAGTATTTCTGAAGATGAAAATCATAGGTTCCTCCATAAACAGGTATGGTATCATTCACAAACATTGGGTTTGCAGCTACATCGTGCTGAGCTAAACTATCTGTGGTGTTTGTGTTATTCTGCCAGTAAAGATTATAATCAGAGTTTGTACTTGTTGGACCATTAACTCCTGTAGCATTATATGCAGAAATATTATTCCGCATACCTGTTTTTGAATTTATGGTATATCCTCTTTGATTGGCATAAGTCGAAATGTTATTATATACTATTGCTGTGTCTGAGGCAAAACCATCTATGTTTTGATTAAATTCTGAGATGTTATTATTTATTATGACATTTGAAGATACGCCAAATACAACTCCAACACCTCTTGAGGAATTAGAATTTCCGAAGATACAATTCTTTAAAATAGTAATTGAACCAGTGCCTATATTAATAGCATTATCGGAGTTATTTACATTTATTATTGATTTTTTAATTTGTGGATTGCATGTATCTATATCACAATATGTGCTATAACCATATCTCACGTTTGAAATAAAACAATTATTTACGATTGATGAAGACCAAATAAAAGAAACGCCATTATCGGCGTGTAAAATTTTGCAAAATTCGATATTTTCATTTGCTAAGTATGCCCGGATACATCTTGTATTAATTGTGCCAATGCCTTTGCCATTTATACTAAAAAATTTAATAAGTCCATCATATTGTACATCTATCGTAGTATTTGCAAGTCCAGTCCCATCAATAATAGTAGAATCCATACTGCTACCTATCAGAGACAAGTATTTGTCTATAACAAGAGATTCATAATAAGTTCCGTTGGCAACTATTATTGTATCACCTGCAACAGAGTAGTCTATACACTTCTGGATGCTGTCGGCTGCGGTAAACCAGGAAGTATAGGGGGGAGTGGAAGTGCCGGTGTGTGAAACATAGCGGATGGTGGCTGTGCTAAAGGAAAAAGATAAAAGTAAAAAGACTAAAGAAAAGAGTATAATTCTTTTCATATCATACTCCGGTTAATGGCAGGAAAATTTATTGTTTTGTCCATTGTTAAATCCCCGATAGTTTAACCAGCTACAAATTAGAGAAGAAATTGGTGAGAAGCAATTATCAGGCAGGAGCGCAGTGATACTCAGGAATTTCGACAAAATTAATCAATCATTGTTTTTAACATTGCTGTCCAAATTAATGCCGGAAAGCATATTATACCCGTAATAAACAATAAGTATGTATTTTGTAAAATTTTACTTAATTTTACATTTAGTATTTTTGGAAATAACTTTGTTGAAATACGGCAAAAAAATATCACCTTATGACTTCTGCAGGAAATTTAACTTTGCAGAAATTCACTTCTTTTATTAGAAGCTCCAGCCATAATATCCTTTTCAAATTTTTAATAACCAATTATTTTTAGAAACCTAATGAGCAATATTAAAGAAATAAATAAAAGACGAACATTTGCAATTATATCACATCCTGATGCAGGTAAAACTACCTTAACAGAAAAATTCCTTTTATACGGTGGAGCTGTTCATCTTGCGGGCTCGGTTACGGCAAGAAAAAACCAGCGCAGCTCAACTTCCGACTGGATGGAACTTGAAAAGAAACGCGGGATTTCTATCAGCTCAACGGTTCTTCAATTTGATTATAAAGGATTTAAGATTAATCTACTGGATACTCCCGGTCACGAGGATTTCTCAGAAGATACTTACAGGGTATTAACTGCCGTAGATGCAGTCGTAATGGTAATAGATGCCGCAAAGGGTATTGAGACGCAAACAAGAAAATTATTTGAAGTCTGCCGAAGAAGACAAATTCCGATATTTACTTTTATGAATAAGCTTGACAGACCTACACGCGATCCTCTTGAATTAATTGATGAGCTGGAAAGTATACTTGGTATTGGTGCTTTTCCAATGAACTATCCCCTTGGAACAGGAATAGATTTCCGGGGAGTTTACGACAGAATCACTAAACAGGTTCATCTTTTTGAAAGAACGACCGGTGGTTCATACAAAGCACCTGTGGAAGTATTCGATTTAAATAATCCACTCTTCAAGGAAAAGCTAAATGATGATAATTATGCAAAGTTCGTTGAAGAGCTTGAGATGCTGAATATTGCAGGTGAAGATTTTAATCATGATGCTGTTATTGATGGGAAATTAACCCCGGTATTTTTTGGAAGTGCAATGAACAACTTTGGAGTTCAGCTTCTCCTTGACAGTTTTCTTGATTATGCTGTACCTCCTGCCCCGAGAAAAAGTATGGACCGTGTTATTAAACCTGAAGATGATACTTTCTCAGGATTCATATTTAAAATTCAGGCGAACATGGATCCTAAACACCGTGACAGAATTGCCTTTATGCGTGTCTGTTCAGGTAAGTTTGAAAGGGATATGCAGGCTTTCCATTCGAACAGCGGAAAGAAAATCAGGTTATCCAATTCACAAAAGCTTTTCGGACAGGAACGTGAAACCGTTAATGAAGCTTATGCAGGTGATATAGTTGGTTTTGTGGGGAACTCTAATTTCGGAATTGGCGATACAATTTCTGATGATCAAACAATTTTGTTTAAAGAGATTCCTCATTTTGCTCCCGAATATTTTGTTTTCATTCATAACCCTAATCCTTCAGACTATAAAAAATTCCGTGATGGACTCGATCAGCTCTTACAGGAAGGTGTAATCCAGGCTTTTTATATAAAGAACGCTGCACAAAAAATTCCTTTGTTAGGTGCTGTCGGACCGCTTCAGTTTGAAGTTGTACAATACAGACTGGAAAGTGAGTATGGTGCAAAATCAAGATTGGAACAAACTAATTGGAAAGTACTGAGATGGTTTTCAAGTGAAATTTTAGATGAAGAATTAAATCAACTCGTTCTTCCCGCCGGAGCCTCAATTGCAATTGATAAAGATGAAAACCGTGTTGCACTTTTTACGAGTGAATATTCAATGGGATATTTCAAAGGAAAATATCCTGATGTTGAACTTGGTGAAGTTCCGTTTGAATCAGATTCACTTGAAATGAAGCAAACAGGGTGAATGTAGGAATTTGATCTACCTGCGGTAGACAGGTTTAACAAATTCTTAATTATTATTAATAATTTTTATATGTCGCTTTGAACTTCATCAATGAAGTCCTACAACTATAGACGGATTAAGAACTCAACTTTTTCTTAACATCCTTGAATATAAAGATAGCCCCGGATCAGTAAGAAAAGTTAACCACAATTTTACCCACGATTTATGATAAACAAGAGTTTCATAAAACTCCGGCGCTGCTGCTTTTAGCTTGGGCAGATTATTCCAAGGAACGGAAGGAAAATCATGATGTTCATTATGGTACCCCACATTAAGTGCGGGAATATTTAACGGTCCATAATAGCTGTATGTTTCCTGGGGCGGTGCAACAAGAAAATGTTCCTGTATCCATCTTGCCCCAAGCGGGTGAAACCCGATTGAAAAGAAGAAAGAAAAAACGAAATAAAGAAATGCAGTCGGACCAAAGAAAATAACAACGATTGCATCAAATCCGAAAACCACAACCCAGTTTACTGCTGTCCAGAAATTCATAAACTTAATTGCCTTTAACCGCGGGGTCCGGAAAGCCTGGAAAAAAGGAAACATCAACTCCCAAAAAGATTTTCCCAATGTTGTATTTCCTATTAGCCTTGCTTCCCATTTACTTGCAAGGTCTGCATCCATAAAATAATCACCCTGGTGCGAATGATGCTGAAGATGATAGCTTTTAAATGATACAGAGCTCGGAAGGACATTCGGGATGTCTGCAATTATTCCTGCTACATAATTTAAATTCCGGTTCTTAAAAATAAGGTTATGCGCAGCTTCGTGAATAAGAACAAAGCAGGCGTGATTGGCAAATGCACCGATAAAAAAAGCAACAATAATAGTAAGCCACCAGACCTGATCTTTGAGAAAATATGCAATGGCTACCTGCATACCTACTGCCAATAAAATAAGAAACGAACTAACAGGTGATCTGCCAATAAATTTTCTCACTTCAGGATGAGCCTTTAATATAGCTTTTGTTCTCTCTTTATGAGGTTCGGGATCATTTGAATAACGGAAATCAAGTTTTACTTTTTTCATTCTTTCCTGAGTTTAAGGAATTCAAATTGACTTCATATTTTATAATAATAAAAAAGGATGTCTATTCAAATATATAACAATTGGTATGATCACAAATATATATCATTTAAAAGTGCCTGCCTTTATAATAGAATATTTTCTTTTGTTGTTATGCAGGAACATAATTTTTAATTTCCTCCATAAGTAAATCAGCACAGTACCAAATTTCAAAATTGAAGAATTTTATTTTCAATTTTAGTTTTTAATTCCCAACCGCATAAAAACCGGGAAAGTCACTTTTCTCAATTCGTTATCTCCCCATGCCTTATGAAGATCATTTAGTATTTCATCCAGTGGATTGCGATTATTCTTTTTAATATAATGTTGAACAGCCGACCAAGTATTTAAGAATCCTGTTAAATGATTAAAGTTCCACATAAATTCCGAATGAAAACCGGGTGTATTAATCTCCTCAAATGGAAATGGAATTGTTTTATAGTACTCATCAATGTATTTTCTTTCATCATCCCAGTAAGAGCCAACAAGATCAGTATAAAAGAAATCAATTATTGGATCTATGTTCTTGTTAATTCTTATCAAATGATAACTTATCGCAGCAATTATTCCACCGGGTTTAAGTACCCTGTTTACTTCAAAATAAAATTTCCTGAAATCGAACCAATGAATTGCCTGAGCAATTGTTATAAGATTAAAAGTATTATTTCTAAAAGAGGTTTGCTCCGCTTTTTCAATTATGTAGTGAATATTTCCTGATCGATGCGCATGCGATAACTGCTTTCGGCTGATATCAGTTCCAATCACGTTATTAAATCTTTTTGATAATTCTACAGCTACCTGTCCGTTGCCTGTTGCACAATCCCAGGCAAACTCAAAGTCTTTTATATAATGATAAATAAAATTATAAATATCTTCGGGATAAGATGGTCTGAACTTCGCATATAGATCAGATTGGTTTGAAAAATTATCTTTCATTAAAGTATTGAGCAAAGTTTATATAATAATTAATTCGTTCTAATTTATTAAAACTTCAATTAACTTTTTTCATAAGAATTAACAGCATAATATGTAAACCAATTATAACTTTTTATTACCGGTTAAATAAATTCAATTGAAAATTTATAAATTTAAATTACCTTTAAAAGGTTTTAAAATCATCCGGACAAACTGAATTAACTTAGCAAAACATCTCCACAAATATCTAATCATCTTAATTAATTTTTAGAGGATTTTATGAAATATTTCTCAATAATATTTTTTATTTGTGTTTCTGTTTCTTTTGCATATTCTCATGTCGATTCTACTACCTGTGATGTCCCTGAGTCTCACCAGTTTGACTTCTGGATCGGGGAGTGGAATATCAATCAAAAGATCCTTCAAAAAGATGGTTCGTATATAGAGCTTAAGGCAAACACTATAGTGAACCCCAAATACTGGACAAAAATTTAAGGTGGAAAAATCTTAAATTTATATAAGCCAAAGGAGGCTAAAATGTCCACCAAAAGAAAAAATTACAGTAGCGAACTGAAAGCAAAAATCGCACTAGAGGCAATCAAGGGATTCACCAGTATAAACGAAATTGCAAAAGAATACAGAGTCCACCCAAATCAGATAAGTCTATGGAAGAAACAGTTACTAGAAATACTTCCTTCTGTGTTTGATAATCCGAGGGGACCAAAAACTGATGGAAGCTCAGAGTTGATTGACCAGCTCTACCGGCAGATAGGAAAACTTCAGGTAGAGGTTGAATGGTTAAAAAAAAAGTACGAGCCATTCAATTGAAACTCTCAAAGGACTCATAGAGCCTGAGCATGGTTTTCTTAGCATAACTGAGCAGTGTTCTTTGATAGAATTACCACGTTCGAGTTATTACTTTGAGCCGTTAGGCGTAACGGACGAAGATCTCGAAATAATGAAACGGATGGATAAAATATACACGACCTGGCCTTTTTACGGTTACAGGAAAATAACACGGGAGTTAAGTAAAAATGGTGAAGTCTTTAATCATAAGCGGATACTCAGGTTAATGCAAATAATGGGAATACAAGCACTTACACCGAAAATGAATCTTAGCAAACCAAACAAGGATCACCTGATATTTCCGTATCTGCTAAGAAATGTAAGCATAACAAAAACCAATCAGGTATGGAGTACAGATATAACATATATCCCGCTCTACAGAAGCTTTGCCTATCTTGTTGCAGTAATGGACTGGTTTAGTAAATATGTTCTGTCCTGGGAAATATCTAACAGCCTTGATGTCCATTTCTGTCTTAGCGCTCTGGATAAAGCATTGCGTTCAGGTAAGCCGGAAATATTTAATACCGACCAGGGCAGTCAGTTTACCAGTCTTAGTTTTGTCAATAAAGTCCTGGACAATAATGTAAGACTAAGTATGGATTCCAAAGGCAGAGCTTTAGATAATATTTTCATTGAACGTTTATGGAGAAGTTTGAAGTATGAAGATATTTATTTAAAGGAATATCGAAATTATCATGAATTATTTGAGGGATTAAATAATTATTTCTATTTTTATAATAATAAAAGAACACATCAGTCATTAGGCTATAAAACTCCGGCTGAAGTATTCTTAAAATAACATGGTGAGTACTTAATTCATCCACCTTAAATTAAGGAAAAACCTGTCTAGCTGAAGGGGTTCACCATACACTTCTGTAAGACCATTATTAAATGGCTGCGCTCTTGAGGAACATTGGAGCGGAGATGTAAAATTTTTCTGGCAGGGAATGAAAAACCCTGAGCCGTTAAAAGGATTCAGCCTGAGGTACTTTGATACTACTTCGGGGAAATGGAATATCTATTGGATGGATACAAGAAGCTTAAGTTTGGGAGAAGCTTATACTGGTAATTTTTCTAATGGTAAAGGAGAATTTTATGCTGAAATGGAAACACCTGGAAGGAAACAGATTTCACGAATAACATTTGCAGATATAAAGGAAAATTCTGTTCATTGGGATCTGGCAATTTCAAATGATGAAGGTAAAACATGGAAAACTATCTGGATAATGGATATGCAAAGGAAAGGTAATTAGACGTTATTTAGTTTATTCATTGCCTGATCAGTGTCAGCGAATCATTTATGCTTCCGTAAGTGGAATCAATAACACCCATTATTTTCCCTTTTATTTCGCTATTAGTAATCATCTGTCCCGTAAAATCAAATTCCCTGTTGTCGCTCCCTTTTATCTGTATGCCAATTTGTGGAAATGAAAGAATTCCATTTGCGGTGATATCACTTTCATAACCTTTAAGTCCGCCCGGCGCCTGATATTTAAAATAAAATGTACCGTCTCCTATAAATGATTCACCAACATAAGCTGATAAATTAAGATTTATTTCCAGTCCAGCACCTTCGTTTACATTTGAATAAAACCAGTCTCCGTCAATATCAGGAGCTATTTCAAAATAATATTTATTTACATCAAAGATTTCAGGTTGTGTCATCGATTCAATTTTTAATTTATAATTTTTCGAAGGAGCAACAGATGCAGGGATCCTGAATTCATAGCTTCCTGAATCGGGGATGTTTCTAACTGAATAAACTTCAATTGTGCTGTCAATTAATTCTAACCTAAGGTAACCGGTTAGATTAACGGATAACCATTGAACATTAATAATCTGGTTTGCTGTAAAACGTTCACCTCCCTGCGGATTAATAAGCCTAATAGATTCCGTTTTATTGAAATTATAAGAAGATGGTTCATCCCTGTAACAATTTAATGAAATAAAGAAAAGAAATATTGTAATCGTTATTTGGAAAAATTTTATTATCATTTACTACACTGAATGATACCAGTTTTTCAGGTCTTTATTAAAGTAGAATTCTTAATTCGTTTCATAAAAATAATTAAATAAACAAAACTTATCGCTGCAAGAATTCCGAATATTCCTACAAGGGATAAATCTTCACTTACATTTTTTACATTCAGCATTATAGCCATAGCAATCAAAGAAAAAGAAAGTAAAATTATGAAGACAAGAAATACAGGAGCAAAGATATACCCGAACGAATGTCGTTTGATTAAAAGTATCGAAATGATGATTAAACCGGGCAGCATAAATGCGATATCCATTACATGAACGGGATTCACAAGCAGGTTATAATCACTTACACTTTTGGAAACCGAATTGTTTACTATTGCAGGGATAATATCACTGAACCAGAGTAAATAAAACATTACAGCAATAATTATAAAAAATAATGCTGTGGATTTTAATGGAACACGATCTTCAAACCAATCTTTAATTTTTTGTTTATTAAATTCAATGATTAACATAATAAATAAATAGAATGATAAACCTAATGTAAAGCAGTAGAGCAGGAACAACCTGTTAAAATGTATTCCAAAACTATAAATGAAAAATGAATAAAGGATATATAAAACTGTTCCGGTTAGCATATAAATTGCAGTCCTTCTTTTTTTTAATGTGAAGTGCAGTGAGATTAAAAGCAAAGGAACGACAAAGAATAAATCAAAAATATCCTGCCCGATTCCCTGATCTGCTAATGATACTGTTTCTCTTTCATACGTTGATGGGATAAAGATACCTTCAAACGAAACAACCGCAAGAAACAACGATAGTAATATTGTAAGATAAGTAATTGCTTTAGGGCGTTTAATAGTCATAAAACTTCCGCGGATAAATCTGATAAAATAACTTTAAAAATTAATAATAATTGAAGAATGATTTAAAAGTTTATAACTAATTAATGGAAAGAAGAATAAATTAAAATGGTTTAGCCATCTTATTAATTCAGGTGAGACTTGAGATACTTACCTGTCCAGGAATTTTTATTATCTGCAATTTCTTCGGGTGTTCCCGATGCTATTATTTCCCCTCCCATTTCCCCGGCTTCAGGTCCCATATCAATTATATAATCTGCGCACTTAATAATTTCAAGGTTATGTTCAATTATTACAACTGAATTGTCTCTTTCAAGCAAAAGATTAAAGCAGTTCAAAAGCTTTGAGATATCATCAAAATGAAGACCTGTAGTTGGTTCATCGAAAATGAAAAGAGTATGCTTCCTGTCTCTCTGGGAAGTAAGATGTGAAGCAAGTTTTATCCGCTGTGCTTCACCGCCTGACAGCGTATTAGAAGGCTGACCAAGCTTAATATATCCAAGACCTACATCGGAAAGCACCTTAAGATATTTTACAATTTTGTCATTTCCTGTAAAGAATTTAACAGCATCATCCACTGTCATATCAAGAACCTCTACAAGATTTTTTCCGCGGTAAGTTATCTCTCTTATTTCCTTTTTATACCTTGTACCGCTGCAGTCTTCACACTGAAGATAAAGATCAGCGAGGAACTGCATTTCAACTTTTATAAATCCGTCGCCCGCACAGGTTTCACATCTTCCGCCGGGAACATTGAATGAAAAATATCCTGGTTTATATCCTCTCGCTCTTGCCTGGTGCGTCGATGCATAAAGTTCCCGGATAAGTTCAAATGCTTTAATATAACTAATAGGGTTAGATCTCGGTGTTTTTCCTATGGGAGATTGATCTACAATTTCAATTTCATCTATAAATTCGATTCCCTGAATATCATCAAAGTTACCTATTTTCGGGGGATTGAAACCGAGATATTTTGCAATGCCTCCATACAGAATTTCATGAATTAATGTGCTCTTGCCGGAACCGCTGACGCCAGTTACAACCACAAATTTATTTAACGGAACTGAAACATTTAAATTCTTCAGGTTATGTTCTTTCGCCCCGGTTATTGTTATTTCTTTTGTTTTCCTGGTCCTCCTTTTTGATGGAACAGGAATTTTAATTTTGCCGGAAAGATATTTACCTGTTAATGATTCTTTTGTATTTATAACATCCTCGTAAGTTCCGCGTGCAACAATTTCACCGCCTGATTCACCGGCTCCGGGTCCCATATCAATAAGGATATCAGATGCCCTCATCATATCAGGATCATGTTCAACTACAAGTACTGTATTACCAATGTCCCTAAGGTTTTTCAGAATGTTTATGAGCCGTTCATTATCTCTCGGATGAAGCCCGATGCTCGGTTCATCAAGTACGTAAAGAGTTCCCACTAAAGATGAGCCTAATGAAGTTGCAAGATTTATTCTCTGTGTTTCTCCGCCCGAAAGAGAACTGCTGAGACGATCGAGAGTAAGGTAACCTATGCCTACATTATTTAAAAAAGTTAACCGCTTTATTATTTCTTTTAATATTCTTTCACCAACTAAAGCATCGTATTCAGAAAGCTGAAGATCGGAAAAGAAATTAAGTGATTTTTCTATAGGAATTTTCACACAGTCATAAATAGATTTTCCATCAATCTTTACCTGAAGGGCTTCTCTTCTTAATCTAGAACCTTTACATGCAGTACATGTTGAATAACCGCGGTATCGGCTTAGCAAAACACGGACGTGCATTTTATAGGTTTTGCTTTCAAGCTTTTCAAAGAAATGATCAATACCTATATAATCGCCGAACCCGTTCCGCACCATATCAACCTGTGAAGGTTTTAATTCTTTGAAAGGAATGTTTATAGGAAGAATGTACTGTTTTGCATTCTGTATAAGATCGCGGAGATGAACACTGTACTTTGCAGAACGGAAAGGAGCAATTGCCCCATCAACTATGCTTAAATTCGGATTAGGAATGACGAGGTTCATATCAATCCCTATCGTCCTGCTGAAACCCTGGCAAACAGGACATGCACCAAAAGGATTATTGAATGAAAAAAATCTTGGTTCGGGTTCTTCGTATCGTATTCCGCAGCATTCATAAAACTTATTAAACTCTTTTTCTTCCCCCGTTTCCGCATTTATAATGATCAGGCGGTTTTCACCTTCTTTAAAAGTTACTTCAATTGAATCTGCGAGTTTTTCTCTAACCTCACCGGAAGTAATTTTAAATCTTTCAATAACAACGCGTATATCATCCTTTCTTTTAGGAAGAATTTCTTCCTCGCTTAAATCAACCAACTTATTATTGAAAAACAATCTGAAGAAACCACGCTTCCGGAGGAGATCAATTTCCTGTTTTACTGTTGTACCTTCGTGAATGTGCAATGGAAAAGTCAGATAGAATTTTGTTCCTTCGGGCTGTTTATCAAGCCATTGTGTGACTGTAGTTGTGGTTGCTTTTTTAACTTCCTTACCGCATTCAAAGCAAATAGTCTTGCCAATTCTTGCGAACAGCAAACGAAGATAATCATATACTTCTGTAGTTGTCCCTACTGTTGATCTCGTATTTCTCGCTCCTGTTTTCTGTTCTATAGCAACGGCAGGACTTATTCCCTGGATAAAATCAACATCAGGTTTATTCATTCTCTCAAGAAACTGCCGCGCATAAGCTGAAAGACTTTCCACGTATCTTCTCTGACCTTCTGCGTAAATCGTATCGAAAACAAGGGATGATTTTCCGCTTCCGCTGACACCGGTAAAAACTATAAGCTTATTCCGCGGAATCTCGAAACTGAGATTTTTCAGGTTGTGCTCTCTTGCACCTTTAATAATTATTTTCTTTTCTTTTCCTGTCATCGGTTACGTTGATGATAAATTTACTCTGAGAATTTGAGAACAATAAATTTACAAAAAGAAATGTTATGAGTGGTGGTAAAAATAAGAGCATAATCAATGAATTGAATTATGAAAATAAAAAAAATATTTCTGAGTTTTCGATTGATTAAATAACGTAGAAAATATAAGTTTACCTTAGAAAAACGAGGGAGAGAGATTGGGATACAGTATATGGTGACATTTCAACTTATTTTTCAATATATAGATAATTATAAGCATTCCAAAAATTTTCCTTATTTCATCAACTCCATAAAGATAAAAGATAAATAATTAGTTAAAAACTTTAATTCTATTGAGGTATAATATGTTGTTAAGAAATATGTCCATTCTTTTCTTAATATTTCCATTATTTTGTTTTGCGCAAACTGCGAAAGAAAATGATTCGTCAGCAAACGAATTCAAAAATGAAATTCAATTTTATTTTGTAGATCAATTAAGTGCTGCGTATAAATATAATCTTTCAGAAACTTCAGCTTTACGGTTGAGGATAAATATTAAGGGATCATTTAATAATGAAAATTCAGATTATATTCGTGGTATCGGAAATAATTATTACAAAACTCATAATGCAGTCTCAAATCATTTTTTTGAAATAAACATTCATTATTTATATCAAATCAATCTCCATCAAATTGCAAATTTATATTTTGGAGGCGGTCCTTTTGTTAATTATGTTTATGGTTTTCGTCGAAACTGGTCAGATGAATACAATAATGAAAATATTTTACGGGATAGATTTTATGATGAAGTGAAGGAAGATACTTGGGACTTAGGGATTTCCGTCCTGGTAGGATTTGAATTCATAGTTTATAAAAATATAAGGCTTTTTACCGAATACGAGGCTTCCTTAAGTAAAGGCTGGTATAACAGAAAAAATTATTCTCCGCCTCCTAATTATTATTCTTCAAATTACAAAGAGGATTTATGGGGTTACGAACTAAAAGGAATAAGAGTAGGAGCAGGAGTTTATTTTTAATCTGGTAGCATTATTCAAGTATATTAAAATTAAAAGGCTTTGTTTTATAAATCTTAACGAAGTTAAATTTGGGAGAAATTAATTGTATTTTTAATGTGGTTATAAAAAGAATTCCACATAATACTGAAAACTAATTCTGTGTCATAAAACCATTTGGCTCTGATCAAATAAACAGGTTGAATAATATTTTGGGGAAATATATGAAAACTATAACCATTTTCTTCTTCCTGAGTATAATGAGTACGTCCTTCGCTCAATTATCTATCACTGTTTCCGGAGGGATTGATACAAAAGGTTTATCATTATATGATAATACCGGAACCGAGAGTGATAATGCTTATTGGAAAACGGGATCTGCATTCGGGATAAATAGTGAATATTCTCTCACGGATAAATTTCTTATTACTTATCTTATTCAATACACAAAATATAAGTTTGATTATTATGCAGCCAATTCAATAAGAGTTCCTGAAATACATTTTATATCCGGTGATGGTGCAAATTCAGAGTTCTGGAGAATATCGGCAGAAGTTAAGTATTTTCCTTTTCATCAGAGTAGAGTTAGATTTTTTATACTCACAGGCGTTGGTCTGCTTATAGAAAATATAGGAACCGTGACAACAAAATTCGGATTTCAGGGGGAAGAAAATTCTACAACAAATGAAATCAGCTCTCCGACAAAAACAACCCTGATTCATTCTTTAGGAATTGGTATAAGGACAAATGTTACAGACAAACTTTTTTTTGATGCTTCATTTCTTTACTATTCAAATTATAGTGAGCGGTTTCAGACATTTTTAGGATTAACCATCGGCTATACAATAATTTAATTATATAACAGAGGTTTCAGGTAATTTAGTCGGGGGCTTTAGAAGAATATTTTATTTAGACTTTCCCTCCAGCGATTTCAATTCATTTATTTTGCTGTCAATTAATTTTATTTTTTCATCCAGTTCCTTCAGCTTTGAATCAATATCATCTTCATATTCAGCTTTATCCCAGTATCCTCTATTCTCGAAATAGCTTTTAAATAACCAGTTATGTTTTAAAGCTTCCATATTTTCAGCAAGCCGTGAAGCAGCTAATCTTGCATCAGCAGTAGTTTTTTCAATGTTCGCCATTGTTTGTCTGAATGTTGTATCAAAAGCACTCCCATTAACAAGCATTTCACCTATAATACCGTGTCCCTGCTGTACGCCTATAATAATTGAATCCAGGTCTGCTACAGTAGAGTCGACCCTGGTCACTACATTTTTTACGCCTTCCCCGAGCCTGTCGAAAAGTTTTGTCACTTTATCAAACTCACCAGTAATCGATTGAAGACTCTGGTCAGCCTGTTTGGTTAAATTTGTTGCATCCGTATAAAGTTCATCATTAACCAGCAGCTTTCCTATAGATCCTTCCCCCCTGTTAACCCTTCCGATAATTTCGGAAAGATCTTTTGTCATCTGCTTTGTATACTGCATTACTCCCTGTGTTTCTTCAATAACAGCAGAAAAGCTCATCGGCTCTTTTGTCCTGATAGTACCTCCATCCCGCACTCTTTCAGCAGAAGCGCTGCCTATTTCCAATACAACTACTTTATTACCAACAAGTCCTTCTGTTTCAATTGTTGCTCTTGTATCAGTTCTGATAAAACGGGCAACATCCTCTTTAATGCTCATAGTTACTTCAACACGGCCGGTTGTATCGTCAACAATTGTCACATTTTTTACAGTGCCTACATCAATACCGCTCAGTCTAACAGTTGCACCGCTTTTTAATCCCTGCACAGTTTTGAAGTAAGCTTTCACATTGAAAGTTGAACTGAATAACTGTTCCTTCCCGCCAAGCATAAATATAGCTATAACAAGGATGGTAACTCCAAGAAAGATAAATATTCCAAGTTTTACAGTAGAAGTTTTTTTAGCCATTGTTATTCTCCACTGTTTGCATCGACTATTTCCCCGCTGAAAAAGTTTTTAAGAAATTTGTCATCCGAAGATTCCAGTTCTTTAATATCACCTTCGAATTTTATTTTTGCATCTTTTATCACTACAGCAGAATTTGCAACAATTTTAGCACAAATGAGGTCGTGTGTAACAACTATTGAAGTGCTATTAAGATCCTTCTGTAATTCCACTATAAGTTGACTAATTTCCTTCGTTGTAATGGGATCGAGTCCTGTTGTCGGTTCATCATATAAAATTAACATTGGTTCGGTTATAATTGTTCTTGCAAGCCCGATTCTTTTTTTCATTCCTCCGGAAAGTTCCGAAGGTTTTTTATCAATTGCTTTTTCAAGCCCGACCTGCAGAAGAACATTATTCACTTTATTAAGTCTTTCTTCTTCAGAAAAATCAAAATTTCTTATCAAAGGGAACTCAAGATTCTCCCGAACAGTCATCGAATCATACAAAGCTGAACCCTGAAAAAGAAAACCAATATGTTTTCTGATTTCATTCATTTCATTGATAGGTATATTAAGAACGCTTTTGCCATTAATTTTTATTTCACCCGAATCAGGTTCCAGTAGACCTACCATACATTTCAGAAGAACACTTTTACCTGTTCCGCTTCTTCCAAAAACGACAAAATTTTCTCCCTCTTCAACATTAAATGAAATATCATCAAGGACTATATTATCCCCAAATGATTTGGACACATTCTTCACTTCCACCATTAACTTGCCCACATCCATACCGTAATCTTTACAAGAACCATATCAACTAAAAGAATTAATAAAGATGACATCACAACAGCACTGGTTGAAGCCTGTCCAACTCCAGCAGTTCCGTTATCTGCGTTGTATCCTTTATATGATCCAACTGCTCCAACTATGAAACCAAACACAAAAGTCTTCATAATGCCGGGAATCAAATCTGAAAATTCCAATGATTTGAAAATGGCATTGATATATAATTGAAAGGTTGATCCGGTTGAAAGTTTTATTGCAAGGAACCCGCCCATTATCGCCAGGAAATCAACATATAAAGTGAGCAGCGGAAGAATAAAAGTACAGGCAAGAATTCTTGTTACGACAAGAAATTTATAAGGGTTAACAGCAGAGACTTCCATTGCATCGATTTGTTCTGTAACCCGCATTGAACCAAGTTCTGCTCCTATTCCTGAACTAACTCTTCCTGCAAAAAGCAACGCTGTAAGCACAGGACCAAGTTCGCGTACTACGGAGAGAGAAACCATGCTCGGCAGATAAGATTCTGCACCAAAGCGCTGCATAACCGGCTGGCTCTGCATAGCAAGCACCAACCCAATAATGAACCCGGCAACAGTTACTATCGGCATAGTCTTAATTCCGAGCTCATCCATATGTTTTTTTATCTCTCCAAATTCATAAGGAGGGATAAAGACATTTTTAAAAAGTTTAAAGGTGAATGTTGACAAGCCGGCAATCGTCAGGAAAAAATTTGTTAAAGATTCGCTGAATTGCACCGGGTTATCTTTTTTGAGGCTTTCCACTTAATAGTTTTTTGTTGATAAAAGAATTTTAGATTATGCCAAAGAAAATACTAAAAAATGCTTCTGAAAAAAAGCGTACAGTGTTTAACAATATGTTAAAAAGTGAGTTGAGGCAAATTATCAAAATAAATCAAAAGGCCAGGTTAATAACTAATAGTTAACTTCGTATCCGAGGCTAAGCACATATTTCGTTGTAATTCCGAAAACAGAATCCCCGTTTCTTCCGATCACAGTCCATAAACCCGGTGAAAAGCCGCCGATATCGATAATGCCTGGATAAATATCAATCGAACAAAAATATTCTCTTACTCCGCTTAAAGTAATAGCAGCCATTAAAGAATTTTTTCTATCATAATAAACGCCCGCCTGCCAGCTTGTTTCAATAGTTCTTTGTCTTGCAACTGTAGTAACATCAACAAGATGCTTTGAGCGAAATCCCAATTCCGAAAGATAGGTTGTCTCCAGACTCAAGCTTTTTGGAAATACCTGCCACACCTCCCATTCCATATCTGTAAAACAGAGAATATGTATCTGAAAAAGGAAGTTTCCATTTCATAGAGAAATACTGACCCGCATTAACCCTTCCGTAAGGAAAAGTGATCGTCGCCTGCAGATGACCAGTCGGACAAATTTAATTTTTTGCTGAAAAATTCATTTATTGAATCAAAACTAAAAAGAACAATTCCGCCAAGATCGAATATGTAGATATCGGAAATTTCATCGACACTCCATACTTCATTTGGACCCGATTCGAGCATTTCATTCAGAATATGATGTGTCATTAAAGTAACTGAAGATAGTAACCAAGGAACAGGAAAATTATGATCCCTGTACCATTCTTTCATTGCAGTATAAAGCATGCCTCCGCCGATCAGGTGCTGCTGGTAATTTGGTATCCACTGCAATTCGGTTTTTTTAAAGCTTAGTGGTAGAAATTCAGTTCTTAAAAAAAGATTCCAGCCATAATGGTCAATGCTCTCGAAAGGATGACCAAGGCTTCTCATAACTACATGAAAAGTTTTGCTGTAATCCTGATCGCCGATTCTGTTTGAAACGGATTGTAGTTGAGTTACATCATAACTGCCGTTTATAAAAAGTGTAACCGGGTTAAATAATGCTTCACTTCCGTAAGGCTTATTTGTATAGAAATAATTTTTCTCCTGAGCATATAGATTTGAATTTCGGGGAAGGAAACTAATCACCAAAATAAAAACAAGCAGACGGGAGTAAAAACGGGAAAGTATAATTTCATCATCAATCGAAAAAGAATAAAAGATATAATTCAAATTATTTAAATGAGCACAAATTCTCAATGATTATTTATTATAATTTAATTTGGATGCAGTATCATTTGCAGTTGGTTCGATTACACCTTTATGGATTTGGTTAAAGAGAAACAAAAAAAACAGCGGGAAATTTTTACCAATAAATAGTTTAATCAAAAGCATTTATATAATGTTCAATCAGAGGTTTTCTCTTTCCCCTGAATAGCACTGTAACCACGTCGAAGCGGCAATCTATTTCATCTATCTCCTTATCAACCAGGTAAAGTTCAGCTATTTTTTTAAGCTGTTTAACCTTGCCGGGAGTAACCCCATAAACAGGATCACCCATTTCCAGGTTTTGTCTTGCTTTAACCTCAATGAATACTGTCTCTTCACCGTCCTTTGCAATTATATCAATTTCCCCTTTCCCGTACCTGTAATTCAGTTCAATTATTTTATAACTTTTTTCTTTTAAGAATTGCAGAGCAGCTTCTTCACCTAATTTCCCTAATTCTTTAGATGTTAAACTCATTTTTATTCCAATGGTTCTTCCATTTCGAATTCAAATTCGGGTTCATTACTTTCTTCCAGGATTCTTCTTAAAAAAGTTTTCCTGTGCAGCGGCGGAGGTTCCAAAGACTCTTTATTGCATCAATGTGTTCAGGTGTAGCATAACCTTTATTTTTTGACCACAGATACTGGGGAAATTTCGGACAAAGTCTTTTCATAATTCTGTCGCGGGCAACTTTTGCTACAATGGAAGCGGCTGCAATTGAAAATGACTGTGCATCACCTTTAATAACAGGTATAACGGGAACGGAAAAATCAAAACCTTTATTGCCGTCGACTAATACTAAATGAGGTTTAACCTTCAGGCGCTGAAGCGAATTGTACATTGCAAGAAGAGAAGCCTGAAGAATATTTATTCTGTCGATCTGGGCATGAGAAATGACAGCAATCGAACATGCAAGAGACTTACTAAGAATTTTGGGAAGAACTTTTTCTCTTTCAGCCTCAGTAAGTATTTTTGAATCTCTTATACCCTTTATAAAAATTTTTTTCGGGAAAATAACTGAAGCAGCAACAACTGGTCCAGCTAATGGTCCTCTGCCGACTTCATCAACGCCTGCGATGAGTTCAATAGTCCCGGTACGAAAGGAATTGTCGAAACTTCTCATCGTCCAAAATAAATTGCTGTTAAACCGAAAATCATATTTAACTTTAAGATTAAACTTAATTTGTTCAGGTTCATTTGCTGGTTTACTGCAAGTAGTGATTTAATTACATAAATGATTAACGGGTTTACTGTTACCATTACAATTATAAAATAATTAATTCCATATAAGCCATTAACGAACGGAACAAAGGTAAACAGTAACAGCAAAAATAAAAAGGCTGATATAAGCTTTCTGGAAAAATTAATTCCATATTTCTGGGGAAAAGTAATTATACCGGATTTCTTATCACCGGGAATATCTTCCATTGATTTAATTCCTTCACGCGCTAAGTTTATAAGAAATGCAAATCCCGCGGGAATAATTGCCGCAGGAACATTTCCAGCAATGATACCTCCGTATATAAATACAAACCCTGTAAGAAATGAAATGACAAAGTTTCCGAGAAAAGGAATTCTTTTTAATCCGAATGAATATAAAAACAACAGAATAGAAGAAAAAAATACAATTGCAAAACTTATCAGACTAACTGAATAACCTGCTATCAAAGAAAATAATAGAAGCACAAGATAAAAATTAACTGCTGATGTTTTGGATATTTTTCCTGAGGGCAGGTGTCTTTCCGGTTTGTTAATTGAGTCTGCAGCCAAATCAAAAACATCATTGATAACATTTCCTGCAGCCGCAGACAGGGATGCAGCTAATGCAGCTATCAAATATTTTTCTGAAAAATAAAAAACAGGAGAACAGATAATGATTGCAACAATTACAGAACAAAATGTTATTAAAACATTTAATAATCTTGTAAGAGATACTAATGCATATAATTTGGGAATATAATTCATTATATCAATAAAAATTTAAAGGGAAGTTAGAAATAAAGATGGATCAAAATCAAACAAAGGGAATTAAAATTCATTTACAATGCCAAAATGGATTTTTCCGTCAGCGAAAGAATCGCCCTGGGCAAGGGCAAAACTAACACTTAAAACTCCAACACCGGTTTCTATATTCATTCCGATGCCATATCCTGTTTTAAATCCTTCCTGTTTAAGAATATTCCTGTCCGGTTCCGGTTTTCTGTAATAATATCCCGTATCGAAAAAGAGAAAGGCAAAAGTTCGCCTTGTAAGAAGGAGACGATATTCAAGATTAGTCCAGCCAATCCTTGAACCTAAAAACTGGTTTTCCCTGTATCCTCTTAAAGTGTTTGTTCCGCCAAGCTGGAAAAGATCGCTGTCCTCAAAAAATGATCCTCTTAATTCTTTACCGTGCAAACCTAAAGCAACAACCTGCCTGCTGAATAACTGGTAAAAGCCGATCAGATCTAATGTAAACCTCTGAAGATTTACGTTGGTTTGTATAGCAGGTGTAATAAATTGCTGCGGACCGAATATTTTTTTTCTGCTGAAAGAATAAGAAGTTAAAAAGTACAGACCCTCTGTAGGCGAGTATGGATCATCACGGTTGTCATATTTCAGGTTCAATCCTGTTGTTAATGCGCTGCTGTTAAAGACTGTAAATACCGGTATTGTTTTAATTGTTGGAATCACCTGCTCAGTTGCAACAGTAACCGAAGCTGAAATATTTTCTGTTGCAAGGTATTCAAGGTCACCTTCAAGCTTTCTCTGCACGTAAGAAGAATCCTGCTTCTTCTGATAAAAGTCCCCATTGATATTAAACGGATAACCAAAAAGCCATGGTTCAAGATACTTTAATTCCATTTCCTGTGAATACCTGTCAAACTGCTGCCATCTTACAGCCGCAGCTCTGCCGGTTCCAAAAAGATTTATCAAGCTTATATTTACAAGCCCGGTAAGATATCCTTTTTCATTTTGCTTTGTTCCGGGAATATATCCTATTATCCCATCGAAATTATTAGTTTGTTTTTCTTTTACTTTTATGGAAAGAACTCCTTCACCTTTTTCATTTACATAAAACTGGGGCGCATCTACAGGATCAAAAAAACGAAGTCGGTTTAATTTTTTAGGCAGCTCATCAATTTTTGTCTGCGAATAATCCTCCCCCTTATTTATTCTAAGTTCGCGTGTAATAACATAGTCTTTTGTTGAAGTATTCCCCCGAACTTCTATTTCATCAATTGTTCTTTTTTTTCCTTTTTCAAAATCAATGTGTACATCTGCAAGACTTTCATCTTTCAATGAATCATAGTAAACATAAACGGAATTAATTATTATTTTCGCAAAAGGATTTCCTGAATTTTCGTAATAGTTTAGAGAATTTCTAACTGATTCTTCAATATCATTTTTATTGAGGATTTCTCCTTCAAGAAAATCAAACAGAGGCAGTATTTCCAAAGTATCGAGAGAATCGGCTCCAGAATAAACAAAATGATTAATATAGGTCGGGTCACCTTCAGTAATGGCAAGATTAATTGTAACGCTTTGTGAATCAAGCGAAAGTATAACTCCCGAACTATCGAACCCGCTGTTAAGATAACCCCTGTCAGCAAGCTCGGAAGCTATCCTTATTTTGGCTGAATCGAGCATACCCGAAGAAATTTTTTCCCCGGTATTTATCCCGCTCCATTTAGAATAATCGTCTTTTTCAAATGCACTGTTCCCCGTAATATTAATTTCATGAACAACCTGGGCAAAAAGTGATGAAATAAAAAAAAGAAAAAATGGTATGTATTTAACGCGGAGTAACATCTAATATTTTCATTTTTTTTCCTATTGTTTGCACATCAACCCGGGATAATAGTTCATCAGCTTCATTTAAGGTAATATTACTGACATCAAACCGGGCGGCATTTAAGGCACCAAGCGAAGTTCCTAATTTTAAGGATTCTTCAAAAGTCAAATCCTTGTGCCAGCCGTAAACAATACCAGCAGTAAAGCTGTCACCGCTTCCTGTCGAACTAATTGCTTTAACTGAAGGCGGGGAAATCTTAAAATGAAAATCAAAATTAGATGCATAAAAAATTCCCCCTTCATTTGTAATATAACTCTGCTTTATACCGTTGGAATAGAGATAATCAAGGAAAGATAAAATACTCTCTTCGGAATTTTGTATTTCAGTATATGATTTTTTTATTTCATCCAGGTTATTGTGAAGAATAGTTGGACCTGCTTTGATGCAGTCAGAAAGATGATTACCATAAGTATCGCAAACCGAAATTTTATCAAACCTGTTTGCAGTTTCGATACCAAATGGAATTATCGAATCTGTATTTCTGCAGGGAGAGCTTCCGGAAAAAACCACTATCTCACAATTCTGAATTATCTTTTCGAGTTTCTCCTTAAATTCATTTACTTCTTCTTCGGTAATACCAGGATTCGTTCCAAATAAGCTGGTGACTTTTTCATTACCTTCATCGATGATTATGACACCATCACGGGATTCCGATTTAATATTAACAGAAGTAAAATTTATATCTTCATTTTTTAATAAACTGCGGAATAACTTTCCGTTTGAACCTCCCAAAAATGTAAAAGCCAGATTTGGAGTTTGAAGCTGATTTAATTGCCGGCTGACATTTATTCCCTTTCCGCCTGCTATTAGATTTAGTTTCCCATCACGATTAACCCCGGGATAACGAACATTCTGAAAGGAATAACGTCTTTCGAGTAAAGGATTTAAAGTTACTGTAACTATCATAATCTAAAACGATAATCATCTCCATAGAGCGGAGTAATTAACCTGTAATCTCCGAATCCTGTTTCATCCATAAAAATAAATTGCTTATTCATCTGGTAATACTGCCATATTTCATAAGGCTTGGAATCATATTCAAACGGATGCCGGTCCACATTATTCGGTGCACCTAAAAGAATAAATACCATTCCACGATCCGTCTTCCATCCTTTAACATAATGTGAAAAATGCTCGTTGGCATAGTTAATTCTGCGATAATATTCATTGAAGACTTCATTCTCATCTGTTGAAGGAGAAGGATCTTTCTTTTTCCAGAATTCAATATATCGTTTGGTTTCTTCATCCTTTGTCTTAGCATCTTTTATATAATCAAGCTCTTTTGTTGAAGCTATATAGACAAGCTGATCAACAGCTTCATCAAGATCTTTAACATTTGAAGGGACCCCAGCCCACCGGGAAAAGAATAGCTTATTGCTTGAAGCAATAACTGAATCATCCTTGCCCAAAACAGTAACTGTAAGCAAATAATCACCAAGACTGATGGAACTGTCTTTGATAGTATTAAAGATTTGAGTTTTACCTGAGTCCAGATGTTTTGATTCACTACTTTGAAAAATAATGTCGTGCTTCGGATCCGAAATAATATACTGCAGTTTTACATCTTCTGGCGCTTTTGAATAAGCTTCAAAAAATATTGGCACTCCGTCTTTTTGTGTAGCAACATTACCGGAAACATTAGGGAGAATTTTTTTTGCATCTCCTGTATTGGAAACTTTAGAGATCAATATTATATCGCTTAATGATATATTCCCGTCCAATGTTCTGACGGTAAAAGGATCCTCGATTGAATATTCCTTTTTAGATTCTTTATCCTCAACTGCACTTCGGATTGTATATTTACCCGGCGCAAGGAAAAATGATTTAAAACTAAGATTGTAATTATTTTTGCTGTTAGTTTGTTCAAAATCTTTTTCGTTTACTTCTTCATTCCAGACTTTTTCAACAATCAACTTATCCCGGTCTTCATTAAAAATAGAAACAGTTACGGTATAGCTTGCTGTAAATCCTTTATCTGATTTTACAAATTGTATCTGGTTATAAGGGACCTGAATAAAAGCATCTACCCTTGTCTTCCCGCTGTCCGGGGAATAAAAATTTAAGTAGTTATGATAAAACTTAGGAAGAGATCTTGTCTCATCCGGTTTATCAGCAATTTCAACCTGCGCCCAAACAGATTGAAAAATCATCATTAGTAAAAATATTTTTATTAAAGTTTTCATAATAGACTCCCGTTCAGGGAAATGTTTGCGTATAAATCATATTCATTGTAATCAAAAATTTCGACATTGTAAAACTCACCGGGCTTAACTACTTGCCCATTTACCGGGATAAGAATTTCACCATCCACTTCGGGTGCATCGCGGTATGATCTCCCGATATAATAATCTCCTTCTTTTCCTTCTACTAAAACCTTAAGCTTTTTGTCAATAAATTTTTCATTTTTCTTCAATGAAATTTCCTTCTGAATTTCCATCAGAATTTCTTTTCTTTTCAGCTTAACCTTTTCTGGAACAGGATCGCCGAGAATAAAACTGCTTGTATTTTCCTCCATCGAAAATGTGAAAGTTCCGATCCTGTCAAATTCAATTTCTTTCACAAATTTACAAAGTTCTGCAAACTCTTTCTCACCCTCATTGGGGTAACCAACAATAAAAGTTGTTCTCAGTGTGATACCGGGAATTCTGTCTTTAAGTTTCCAAAGAAGTTCCCTGGTTCTTTTTCCGGTAACTCCTCTTCTCATAGATTTTAGAACGCTGTCAGAAATATGCTGCAAAGGGATATCAACATATTTACAAACCTTAGGATTATCTGCAATTTCATTAATAAGTTCCTCAGGAAATTGTGAAGGATAGGAATACATTAAACGTATCCATTCTATTCCCTTAACTTCACTTAACTTGTTAATCAGTCCGGCAATCATCTTTTTGCCGTATATATCTTTTCCGTAATCAGTAGAATCCTGAGCAATCAAAATAAGTTCCTTCGTATTATTCTTTGCAAGAAATTCAGTTTCTTTTATTAATTCTTCTATTGGTTTTGATTTATGTTTACCACGCATCAAAGGAATAGCGCAAAAGGAACAAGGATGATCGCAGCCTTCGGAAATTTTTAAATAAGCAGTATGTGATGGAGCAGTTAAAAGTCTTTCCCCTAACAATTCATATTTCAACTCACCGCCTAACTCTTTAACTATTTCCTCATATTTCTCAGTTCCAAAATAAGCATCCACTTCAGGAATTTCTTTACGAAGATCATCCATATATCTTTCTGAAAGACAACCGGCTACAATAACTTTTTTTATTTTTCCTTTTTCCTTTAAAGAAACAGCTTTCAATATTGTGTCAATAGACTCCTGCTTTGCAGCTTCAATAAAACCACAGGTATTTATTATAACTGTATCCGCGTTTTCAGAATCTTCCGATAAGGTAATTTTATTTAATTTCAATTGATTCATTAATCTTTCCGAATCGACTGTATTCTTCGAACAACCTAACGTAATTACACTTACGGTGTTTTTAAATTTTTCACTCATAAAAATTTAATTTCAGTGGGCAAAATTTTTGAGATATAGAAGAATTACAGGAGCGGTGTAAAGCAAAGAATCGAATCTGTCAAAAATACCGCCATGACCGGGAATAAGCGAAGAGGAATCTTTAACACCTGCATCGCGTTTGAATAAAGATTCAACCAGATCTCCAATTTGTCCTATAGTTCCAATAATTACACCTAAAATAATAATCGATGACCAGCTTAGGAAGTCCAAAATAATTACTTTAGCAAGAAGCATAGCCAGGATAGCAAAAACAAATCCGAATATGGCTCCCTCCCAGCTTTTTTTAGGACTCACTCTTGGAAATAATTTATGTTTGCCTAAACTTAGACCGCCGAAAAATGCAGCGGAATCGCATATCCAAATTGTTGCAAGAATTGAGATGATAAGATAGCCGCCGCGAATATATAAATATTCAATCCGGGGATATAACTCACGTATCCCGAGCAAGGCATCGGTGAAAAAACCTATGTATAAAATCCCGAGAAGTGTTGTTCCAATATTAACAATTGCAGAACCTTTGTTATGAAATAGTTCGAATAAGGTAAGCAAAACAGTTAACAGCAGAATTAAAAAATAAATATCGAAATAATGAAAGAATTCATTAGTCAGCAGCACCAGGATAAAGATTATTCCAAGCCATAAATTTGTATAAATTTCTTTATTCTTTACGAACCTGCTGAATTCATAAAAAGAAACGACAGCGATAAAAGCAGCAAACAGGAAAAAATATATTCCGCCTAAATAACTTGCTGCAATTATAACCGGAATAGCTACAAGGGAAACAATCACTCGTTGTGTTGTATTACCTATAGCCATCAGGGATTATTCTTCCTCATTGCTTTCTTCAGTACCCTGTTTACCTTTTGTTTCTTCAATAAAATTCAAGGCAGCCTGAACATCTTCATTTCTAACATAAAGCTTGATAAGGGAAAAATCCCCAGGTGCCGGAAAATTTCTGTCTTTCTGTGATAATATTGCTGTCTTTATTCCGGCACTTTCAAGGTTATCCCGGAGCATTTCAACATCATACTCCTGACCTGATGTATAAACCACTTGCCAGTTTTTTTCAGTCCATTCTTCGGGTGGAATGAAATATTCATCATCCACAAGCCTGGTACCGCAATCCGGACAAATAGTTATTCCTTCAACATATTCATATTCACAATTCGGGCAAACAGGCATAAATCCTCCTTATGTTAAAATCATTTTTGAATAATATTTCTTAATGGTAATAACCAAACCTATCATAAGAATAACCAGTAATATTATCATAAGTATATCGGAATTCAAATCTACAGTAGTACTTGGAACCGAATTTATGAGGTCTTCATTACCAAGCATAAAATACGCCATTATAGCAATAAAATTGTTGGTAAAATGAAGACTCATCGGAACCAGGATTGAATTGCTCATATAAGCAGAAAAACCAAAATAAAACCCAAGAATAATCAGCGGAATCATTCCATAGGGATTAAAATGATAAATTCCGAAGAAAATTGCGGTAATCAGCGCCGCCCAGATTGGCTTCATCCGAAACTCAAAGCTTTTTTGAATAAAACCTCTGAACATAGTTTCCTCGCAAATTGCAGGAACAATGGCAACTACTGTAATTACAAGAAGTGCTTCACCAAAGTTATGTGCAGAAAGTAAGTTTCCATATGTTTTTTCAACAAGATCATTTAAAGAATCTAATGCAGATTTTACTGAATTAATAAGATGAGAATTTGCAGCCCAAATATCTATAAAATAATTCTGCACAGTTATAAAATACTGCAACAACGGAGTAAGGATTATTATACCTATTCCAAATAGAACAAATTCCTTCCACGAGGGAATTCTTGTCCGGATAACAGAAGATACATCAACATAAAACCATTTTGAAAATAACAGTGCTGGTAAAAGTATAAACAAAATTTGCCCTGCCATTGTCATTAATCTTACAGAGTTTACAGGGGCATTCTCAAAATTCATCCCGAAAATAAGTAGCGTAATGACACCGCCGACAATCTGGTAAAGAATAAATCCACCAATTAACCCGATAAAAGCAGCAGCTATAGGCGAGATTCGCGGCTGTATTCCGCCGCCGCCCGAAAGTTCAGGTAAATCATCTTTATGCTCCTGATTCTCAGGATCTTCATTCAAAGGATTTTGCTGCGAATTAAAGTCATTCATCAAAGTGAAAATAATTAAATAACTTAGCTTACGCAAAAATAACTAATTACGAGAATGATGAGTTGTTTTGAAGAACGTCTTAAAGCAGCTTTTTTAGAATTTTGATTGATTAATTACGTTTAACTTTTGTACATTTGTCCATTATGAAAGGACATTTGACTAATGGCACAAAAACAAGACGAGATATATTCTTCAAACGTACGAGTTGTAAAAATTAAAGAGCTAAATGAAAAATATGCCCTGACAGTCGGCGATATTGCAGATGTACTTGATGTTTCAACAAAAACATTAACAAGATGGGCAAAAAGCGAAAAAGGAAACAAAGTGATATCAGAACAAAAAAAAGATAGATTAGATATTCTGGAATCTTTGTTAAAACTTGGTAAAAAAGTACTTAGGTTCAGATGAAGAACTTAATCAATGGCTGCATAGTAAGGTCTTCGCTCTTGATGGCAATAAACCTATTGATCTTATCAAAACCGAAACCGGGCGCCGGCGTGTTGAGGAAGTTTTACATCAAATCGAATTCGGGGTTTATTAATTGCTCCGCCTTTTTAGAATTTGTAGAAATCTATACGAACCTAATGATCCTGAAGGAGCAATCCGAACGGCGGGCCGCTGGCATACCTTAAACCAGGGCGTTTTGTATTTTTGTTCTTCCTTCGCTATGTGTATCCTTGAGCTAAAAGCTAATTCCATTTCATTTACTGCAATAAGAAAAGAATATCATTATACAAGTATTGATATAAATCCGAAAACCTTTAAAATTACTGAGATGCTTCCATCCTTCTATAAATATAACTGGACGTTGAAAAGAGAATTAACGCAGGGTTACGGAAGCGATTGGTTCACTGCAGGTAAAACCCCTTTTTTAAAAGTCTTTAGTGCTGTTCTGCCGACTGAAACAAATTTTATTCTAAATACTGCTCATCCCGATTATTCAAAAATAATTTTTTCTGATCCGGTGAATATTCCTTTGGATCCAAGAGTAAAGTAAGAACAGTTGAATAATTTTAAAGGGTTCCCCGGAATTAAAGTTTCTTTATATGAAGGAATCTCATCGTTTAGAAGTAAGTTTTCCCTTCAATCCCGAGTAGGCGGTTAACTCTGCATCAATAGAACCGATCACAACTTTGGTTTTAACTTTAACAGGAATTTTCAATGCGTCATCTGTAAGCCAGACAACAATGCTGCCCTCACTTTTAAATAATCCGCCTTCCTGAACAAGAGGCTCTACAACGATACAGTCGAATTTACCGGCAGTAACATCAATTGTTTCTTTGCCTAAATATCTAACATCCAGGTCATAAACTTTATCCTTATAAAAATTTTTAAGATGAAATTTATCATTCACTTTCAGATTAGAATAATCAAATGTTCTTGCAAGATAAAATGCTGAGACGATGTCATTTACATATTTAGGAATTTCATAAGTTCCTTCGCTTGTTTTTGCCTTCCCTCTCCTCTGATCAAAGAAAGCTGAAAAGTCTCTGCTGTATCCGCCTTCTCTGATATGCTGCTCAAATCTCCATGGAAACAGACCTTTTACATCGAGAAAAGTATCATAGTGGTCTCTAACTTTATAAATCCAATCAAAGCTTGGAACGGAATTAACTTCAAAAGTTATATGATATACCTCCCTGCCGGAAATTCGTCTCATCTCAGGAATCTGCATCGTTGCAACTCCTGCAGTCACAAAACCATACTTAACATCAAAAGTTAATTTTTCCCCAACCTGGAAAGCATTGTTTTCAATAGTTCTGAATTCAGGATCATTACCTGTTGAATCTGGATTAATAGCAAATGATATTGCAGGTATTAATAAGAAGAGCAACAACAAATATTTTCTAAGCATCTATTTTCTCCAATCTGCCTGAATAAACTTATAAATTTTTTCTGTTTCAAAAAAGATATCATTCACTTCTATGCTGTTCATACAATTCAGACTGTTACACTGTTCCCTCGTACAATTTGAACATTCGATTTTAGGCGAAAAAATTACTTTTTTATTTGTGTAGGGACCCCATCTTTGCTCTGAACATGCCGGAATACGGGGGTAAAACCCGATTGTATACTTGTCAAGTGCGGCAGCAATATGAATCGGGCCGGTAGAATTGGCAATAAAAATTGAGCATCTACTTATTAAAGCAATAACTCCAGATAAATTTAATTTTCCTGCAAGATTTAAAATTCCCGGTTTAACTCTTAAATTTTCACATAATTCTTTTTCAGAAGAACTGCCGGTAAGAATAATATTCCCTGTTAATTCATCTGCAATTTTTTCCGTCAATAATTTAAATTTTTCCAGTGGAAGATCAACCGAACTCCCGCCGCTGCCCGGATGAATAATTATAATAGGTTCGTTAGTATTTATTTCAGATTCGGAAAGTATCTTCTCTATATTTTTCAGGCTTTCAGAATTTGGCTTTAAATTAAAACTGATGTTATCCGGATTAACATCTTCTTTAATTCCGAATTTTGTAAGCAGGTTTACATTGTATTCCAATTCATGTTTTTCAGCATATTTCCTGTGCTCATAAATTTTTTGATTAAAAAGAAACGAGTACCACCGGTAACCGGTACCTATCCTGTTGTTTATCCTGCTGAGAAAAATAATTAAAGCAGTTATAAAAGTTGGGTAAACTATAACCGCCGAATCAAATTTATACCTGGAAATTTTTTTGATATTTGAAGTTAAGGGAATCTTCCCGTTCTTTTCTTCGAGCAGTATAATATTGTCGATGAAAGGATGATTTTCAACGAGTGCTTTTGTATACTGCCGAACGAGAAAAGTAATTTTACAATTAGGGAGATGCTTTTTAATAATCGAAGCAAGAGGGAGTGAAAGAATGACATCGCCGATACGGTCTGTTCTAACGATTAATAAATTTTTTGGTTCAATCATTTTCTTGAGACGAACGGGTTATCTTTAATATAAAACCGCCAGTTCAGTTCTGTAGATTTCCTTATACCGATTCTTGTTGTTTGAATTATTTTATCCTCCGGAATTTTTTTCTGGTTCAGGAGATATATCCTGCCGCTAACCAGATTTTCTCCGTAATATTCTCTGGTAATTCCGAAAGCCTGACAAACTTTTCCCGGTCCGCTCGTCAAGTTATATTTTTCTTTTTCATTAACCAAATTTCGTCCGAACCGGTTTAGAGACATTTGGTCTATTCCTTCAACAGGTTCCACGGCACGAATTAGAACTGCGGTTCCATGTCCTTCTTTACCCGTTACAACATTGCTACAGAAATGAGCTCCATAAGTGAAATAAACATACAAATATCCGCCTTCCTTAAACATAATTTCATTTCTTTTTGTTTTACCAATAAAGGTGTGAGCAGCCTCGTCAACTCTTCCATCATAAGCCTCAACCTCAACTATTTTCCCTGCCAAAAGATTTTCAGTATCCGACTTAACAAAAATTTTCCCAAGAAGTTCTTTGGCTACCGTTAATAATTCTCTTTTATAAAATGAACGTTTAAGCTTAGTCAGGTTTGATAAATTCATAAGAAGGAAATTAAACAGGGAAAATAAAAATTCTATTCGAGTTCAGCTTTTATCTCGATAATTTTTTGCAAATAATAATCTTTTTTCTGAGGGTTTTTATTTAACAGTTTTTCATAAATAGATAATGCTTCCCTGAACTCTCCCTGTGTTATATAAATATTTGCAAGCGTCTCCGAAACAATAGATTCATTACCGGGTTTTAATGAAGTAGATTTAATTTTTTGCCCGTCCATTGAATTAAAGGAAGATAATTCGTTTTCAAGATTAACCTTTTTAACATCAGAAGTCTTTTCGTTTTTTTCTTCCGAAACAAACCCGGGTTTATCTGATCTTTCAAAAAATATGCTTTGCTTTTTCATGATCTCGACTTTGTGAAGATAGTATTCATAGAGCTTATGAGAACTCACCAGCTCACTTCCCTTTCGGAATGAATCGAGAGCTTCCTTATATTTTCCTATCATCAAGAGGGCTTTTCCGAATAGAACATGAGCAACCGGGTAATCCGGATAATTGGATAATCCATCGTTCAGAATTTCGATTGCTCTTTCAGGGTTATTTTTTTCAATCTCAATATTTGCGACTCGGACAAACAAAGGCGAAAGTTTGTTGTACTCGTAAATAAGATTTACTTTTTCGTTAAATGTTTGCGAGGTCGACTTGCTCAATATAAATTATGCTTTTGTTAATGCGTGTTTAATAGATGTAAATGAAACAAAGAAGAAACCTAAAAAGAATAAAATCTGGAACGGCAATGCAGCTATTTCAAGGAAATAAACTGAAGAAGCAATTCCTACCAGACAATAAACGGCCATAATTGCTTCAACATATACAGAAAATTCGAGTTTTTTTGAGAGATACTTTTTACCCATCCATGTGTCGCGTTCGGAAACCACTTTAAACTTAGGTGTACGAATAAATTCGCTCTTCCTGTTTAGCAATCCTTCAATAACTGCACGTGAATTGTTTACAGCAAATCCCATACTACCCGCCATAAACAAGGGGAATAAAACAATTTTTTTTCTCCAGTCGGATCTTATATCTTTTTGTGAATATAAATAAAAGAGAAATGAACTTACAAATGCAAGTACAAACAGCGAAAGAATTGCAAAGTAAGCCTGGTGAGAACCACTGTTCTTAATAAATATTAATGGAACATTCAGAATTGCAGTTAAAAGTATAAAAGGAAATACAAGATTATTTGTGAGATGAAATGTAGCTTGTAATTTAACTCTCAGTGGAATTTTAGATCTCCACACAAGAGGCAAAATCTTTTTCGCCGTTTCAATTGCTCCTTTTGTCCATCTGAACTGTTGCGTCTTTAAAGCGTTTATTTCTGACGGAAGTTCTGCAGGAGAAGTGAAATCTTTCAGGAAAACAAAACGCCAGCCATTTAATTGTGCACGGTAGCTTAAATCAAGATCTTCAGTTAATGTATCGCCATTCCAGTTACCGGCATCTTCAATACATTCTCTTTTCCAGATACCGCCGGTTCCGTTAAAATTAATAAAGAAGCCTGCTTTATTTCTTACTGTTTGTTCAATTACAAAATGACCATCGAGAGCAAGTGCCTGCGCTTTTGTAAGAATGGAATAATCGCCATTAATATGTTCCCATCGTGTTTGAACCATTCCGACTTTTTCATCTGAAAAGAAAGAAAGCGTTTTTTTAAGAAAATTTTTGTGAGGAATAAAGTCAGCATCAAAGATAGCTATGTATTCTCCCTTTGCCATCTTTAATCCTTCCTTTAAAGCACCTGCCTTAAATCCCTCTCTCGTTCCTCTTCGTATGTGAACTATATCAAATCCTTCACTTTGTTTTTCTTCAACAATTCTCCTTGTAATAGAAGTTGTTTCATCTGTTGAATCATCAAGCAACTGTATTTCCAGCATACTTTGCGGATAATCAATTTCACAGACTGCATTAATTAATCTTTCAACAACATATAATTCATTATAGAGAGGAAGCTGAATAGTGACTTTGGGAGTGAAGTTGTCGACTGTTTTTGAAGTGTGCTTTACATTGCGGTATTTATTATGATAATAAATCATAATAAATCCATGACAACCAAAAACGAATAGAATACTCAAAGAAACGAAATAACTAATCAGAACTACATTGTCCATTTTAAACCTCTTATAAAAATTACCAACCTGAAACCGTATCCAACAGGATATCTTCCGTTATTTTATCTATTGCCGTTTGTATCGCATCTTTTCTCTGACTAATATTTCCTGCAGAAGGATAATCACCATAATTTGAAAACTTTTTATCAAAAATCGTTTTTCGCTTTATAAGATCTTTATAAGTTACCTGCACATTAATAGTAATTCTTCTTGCCTGAACATTCTCACCTGCCGAAACGATGGCGGGAGCATCACTTAAAGGTAGAATCACACATTCAAGCAGAGCATCGGCATTAACTTTTTCCGTTACCTGTAAAGTATTATCGTTTATAAATTTTTGAATTAACTGATCCGTTAATAGCTCTTTCAAACCCGGTTCACCCGAACCGCTTCTGTCTTCTGCTATTGGTATTGCAATAGTTTTTATGTGCTGCGGTACTGAAGCACCTGTAAAAGAATATACACAGCACCCTGTAAAATTAATCAGGGCGGTGATAATAAACAAAAAAATTATTACAGATGATGTGCTCTTCACAAGTGATGGAAAGTGCTTATTTTTAAGCAAATTAAAGGTCATATTCTTTTATTTTCCTGTAAAGAGTTCTTTCGCTTATTTTCAACAATTTGGCAGCATTTCTTTTGTTTCCCCGTGTTTTATCAAGTGCATTTCTTATTGCTTCCTTTTCCATTTCGTCCAGAGGAATTATCTCGCCGGAATGGTTATTCTGAGTGAAAACTTCATCCTGTCTCTGATGAACAAGATCCTTCAGTTCAATAAGATCTTTTTTGATTTCGAATAAAGCACGGTAAAGCAGCTCCCTGTCAACTTCTTCCGGGGTTCTTTTCACAAAAATAGGCAGGTTCCTCGATGAGGGTTCCTCTTCAAGAGGCGGATGTATAAGCGATATGAAAGAAGAAGAATCAAGAATACCGTTCCTGTTTAATGTAATTGCAGTTTCAATTGTATTCTTCAGCTCACGTACATTTCCTGGCCAGGGATAATTTTTTAATAATTCCATTGCCTCATCTGTAATGGGTCGCGGTTTTATTCCGGTTTGTTCAGCGTACATTCTTATAAAATATTTTGCAAGCTCTTCTATATCTCTTTTTCTTTTTCTCAAAGGAGGAATATTTAATGAGACTGCCTTCAACCTAAAGTATAAATCTTCCCTGAAATGTCTTGCATCAACCTCCCTTTGTAAATCTTTATTTGTTGCGGCTATAATTCTTACATCAACTTTAGTTATAGTTTCAGCACCAATTTTCATAAACTCATTTGTTTCAATAGCCCTTAGAAGTTTAACCTGTGTATGAAGAGGCATTTCAGCAATTTCATCAAGAAAAAGAGTTCCCTTATCTGCAATTTCGAAATAGCCTTTCCTGCTTTCAACTGCACCGGTAAATGATCCTTTTTTATGCCCGAATAATTCGCTCTCAAGTATGCCTTCAGGAATAGCACCACAATTAACACTAACCATTTGGTTATTTGCCCTGTTGCTGTATCCATGAATTGCCCTGGCAAAAACTTCTTTCCCTACACCGCTCTCACCGTAAATTAATACTGAGATATCCGATTTAGCCACCTGCATTGTGATATCGACCAGGTCATTTACTTCCTTAGTTGAACTTATAATTCCAAATTTATTTTTGAATTCTTCTGTGGTCATTTAAGATAAATGTAGATTTAATTAGACAGTAAATATATCATTTTTTAATCCATAATTAAAGAATTGAATAGTTTCTGTAACATTAAACACCGAGTAATAAACCGTCTTCGGCAATTATTAAAAAATCATCCTTAGTGCTTTCCATTTTATTTTTTAATCCCGGAATATCTTTTTCATTTAAATGAGTTAGAATTATTTTCCCTGGTTTAAATGTTTCAGAGACATTGATTATATCATCAAAGCTAATGTGTGCAGCCTCAGTAATCAGCAGATGTATTTTAGAATCTTTGAATAAAAGCAGATCATCAACTGAACCGACATCACCGGAGTAATAAATATTTTTACCGTCAGCTTTAAAAGAAAACTCCCGCATGCATAGCTTAAGGAAGAATCAAACTTTTCATATTCCCGGAGATGACTATTCTGACGGTAATCAAAAGATAGTTTGGGAGATACAGAAATTTCTTCATTAAAATCGAACCCGGAGTAGTTAATGGAAAAATCCGAACTTTCCATAAATATATAAGATGACCGCAGAAAATTCTTTAAAGTTTCAATCAAAGTATGGTGAACAAAAACAGAAAGAGATTCCTTTCTTTTATTCATTTTCATTTGAACAACCAAACTTGCAAATCCACTAAAATGATCGGGATGGAGATGACTGAACAAAATTCCATTAATAGAATCATAAGAAATTTTCTGAGCTAGAAGTGCTCTTGATATTCCATCTCCTGCATCAACCAATAAATTATAATCCGAATCTGAAATCATTAATGAAGAATGAAATCTTTTCAGTGAGGTTTTCCCCGAGCCGGTTCCGATAAATTTTATTTCCAATTTTTATAATTAATTTATTGGAACAATATTACCATTAAGTTTGAATTGCTTATTAACCGTTAGCAAAAAACTTTCAGCCTCATCACGGTTTTTAAATTGGCCTACGTAGACCACATTAAAATCACTTCCTCCCACTGATTTTTTCTTTACAAACGAATAATAACCGGAATCTTCAAATTGTTTTTTTAATGCACCGGCATTTGAATCGTTAGTGAAAGCGCCAGCCTGAATAGTGAAATTATAATTTTCAGAGCTGTCTTTCAGTGCAGGTGTTTGCATTGTACCTGATATTTCATTTTCCGAAGGAATTTCCCTCTGCGCAATTTTTATATACGGAGATTTCGGATATTCCTTCTTCAGCTTGTCTAAAAAAGAAGATGCGGAATTATATAAACCTAAAGAATAATAATATGAGTACAACCGGTACATTGAAGCGTCAGCATATTTGCTGTGCGGAAAGTCTGTTATAATTCTGTTAAACACAGGTATTGCATCCTGTCCGTTTTCGGTTAATACTGCTTCAAGAAACAAAACAGAAGGGTCGTCAGGATTGGTCTTTTTCAATCCGGGTAAAATTTTCTGAACCGAATCTTTTTGTCCAGATTCAATCAGTTTGAGATATGGGACAATATTTTTCTCCTGCGGGAATAGCTGATTAGTCAACAATAAAAGAAGTATAAAAAGAAAAAAATTGTGTCCGGAAGATTTTTTCATTTATTTTCCCATTCTAATGACACTTTAGCCTGAGCACTACCCTGTCATTCCAAGATCTTCATCCAGCGAATTAAGAAAACCGGTAAACTCTCCAAAAAGTGTTGCATGAGTTGCCCTGGTAACTTTTGCCTTGATGTAAGTTCCTTCCTTTATTTTTTCATCTAAAGGAACAATTAAAACTTTGTTGTTATCGGTTCGTCCAGCAAGAAATTGGTTAGATTTTCTGCTGAATCCTTCTACCAAAACAACTTCCTCTTTTCCGATTAGTTCCTGATTTATCTCAAAACTAATTTGCTGCTGAAGCTCAATTATCTCCTGCAGTCTTTTGGTTTTTACTTCATCAGCAACATCATCATTCATTTTAAATGCCTTTGTTCCTTCACGGGCAGAATATTTAAACATATACGCACCGTCGTATCTTACCAGTTTCATTATGTCCAAAGTCATCAGGTGGTCTTCCCAGGATTCAGTTGGAAATCCCGTGATTATATCGGTAGAGAAACTTACTCCTGGAATAATTTTTTTTGCTCTTTCAATCAGGTTGAGATAATGTTCAATAGTATAAGTACGGTTCATCAAATTAAGGATTCTATTGGAGCCGGATTGAACCGGAAGATGAATGTAATTGCACAGGTTAGGATGTTCAGCAATTGTATATAACAGCTTGTCTGATAAATCCAGTGGATGAGAAGTTGTAAACCTGATTCTTATGTTTCTGTCGACTGCTGCAGATGCGGCAAGAAGATCGGCAAAATCATTTTTTTCATCCCGGTAAGAATTAACATTTTGACCGAGCAAGGTTACTTCTTTAAATCCTCTTTCTGATAATTTTTCAATTTCATTAACTATGGAGTTTAAGGCTCTGCTTCTTTCTCTTCCCCTGGTAAAAGGCACTACACAAAAAGTGCAGAATTTATCGCAGCCACGCATAACTGAAATCCATGCCTGTAATCCATCTTCACGATAAGGAATTATATCATCATAAGTTTCTGTCTTTGATAAACGAACTCCAATACCTTTTTCTCCATGGAAAGCAACATCAATTAATCCGGGAAGTCTGCGGTATTCATCGGGTCCAACAATAATATCTACAATCTTTTTTTCTTCTATGAGATCTTTCCTGAGTCTTTCAGCCATGCAGCCTAATATTCCAACCACCAAATCAGGTTTTGAATTTTTTATCATCTTAAAATTTCCCAGCCGCCCATAAATCCGCTGCTCTGCATTTTCACGGATACTACAAGTATTTAATAAAACCACATCAGCATCATCAACAGACTTGGTAATACTATAGCCGCATTTCTGTAAAATACCCATAACAATTTCGGTATCAGCCAGGTTCATCTGACAGCCATATGTCTCTATGTATACGTTATTATTCTTCATTCTTATAAGGAAAATAAAATTTAAATATAAAACTAAAGTGACAGGAGTTCAATATAATAGTAAGTCAATTTGAGGATAATTAAAAATGTGTGAGATAATAAAAAACGATGTTAAGTAATATAAATCCGATAATAGCAAATACGATTAAAAAAATCCTCTTTTTTATTAGTTTAGCTTTATAAATTTCTCCGCCCAAATGGGGGCGATTCTTATCTGATTTCACGAATCCAAACATTCTAAACTTAATTTTATTGAGGATATAATTTATGAATTTATAAGCAGATCAATCAAGTTGAAAAGAAATACTCCGGAAAGGATCTGACAAAGAATGTGACAAAAAAAAGCCCGGCAAAAACCGGGCATAAATTAAACTAAGACAAAAACTATTTTAGAAGCATCATTTTTTTAACCTGTGTTAAACCATTAGATTCCAATTTATAAAAATAAAGACCACTATTTAAATTAGAAGCATTGAAATCAGCAGTATGATTTCCTGCTTTCATAAATTGGTTCACCAGGGTTGTTATTTCCTGACCTAAAACATTATAAACTGTCAACTTTACATTTCCATTTGATGGAACAGCAAAATTAATTTTTGTCGTTGGGTTAAATGGATTAGGATAATTCTGCGACAATTCAAATTTAGCAGGAGCAGAAATGCTTGCATCAACAATGTTTGAGTAAGCAAAGGTACCGTCAAAATCGGTCTGTTTTAATCTGTAAGAATAATTATTTGCTCCAAGATTCTGATCCGTGTAAGAATACTCGTGAGGTTGTGTAGAAGTTCCGTTTCCATTAACAAAAGAAATTTTTGTCCAATCAGAATTAGCAGTTTTTCTCTGAATTTCAAATCCCTTGTTATTTGTTTCAGTAGCTGTTCTCCAATTTAAAGTAACTGAATTTGTATTTGCTGAAGCCGTAAATGAAGTAAATTCTACAGGAACTACATCACTCCAACCTGTTCCAATTCTGATTCCATCCACGATAATATCCTGGGATGCATTATATTGTCTAAGGTTAACTGATCCCGGATTTATGTCAGCACTTGTAGTCGCATTTGTAATCGGACCAACAGTTGGTGTGGGCTCAGTAATTGGTAAAGGATCTGAAGTACTAAAAACAAACAAGCTTACAATATCATTAAAATCACCCGCAACAACTTCATATTTTACTACAAGTAAGTAAGTGTCACCTAAATTATATACCGGAGCAGTAAAAATAGTATCGCTGCTTGCATAGCTTAAACCAAATTCGGTATTCGGAGCAGTTCCTTTTACCCAAATGCGACCTCTGAAATCGAATGTATTGTGAGGATTAGGAGCAAAATGGATAAAATATCCCCCAGGGTTGTTTATGACATCTACCATAAATGACATATAAACTGCGCCTGTCGATACCGCATCAAATAATCTATGAACATCTTCCCCATTGTTATCAAGCAATGCTGCATTTCCTATACCAGATGAAGGATAACCAGGGAATGTTAATCCGCCGTTATTTACTGTAATTGATTGGGTTCCTATTCCGCTGTGAGCAGTCCAGCCGTGTTCACTTAACAAGTCATCCGCCGGAAAATCAAAGTTCTCAACTAAAGGAAGTGGGACCTGTGTTTCGAAAGAGGCTTTCATAAGAGTAGGATGGATTGCACAGTGGTACTCATAAATTCCTTCAACAGCTACGATGTATGTATAACTGTCTCCGATACCCGTAAAAGTATAATCCCAGGTTGCAGCTCCTGCCGGAACTGAGGTAGAAGTTGTAGTATGTGAACCCGATGATAGAGTCCATATTATGGTATCACCCACTGCAACATCAAAAGAAGATGGCGTGAATGCATAACTTGCTACATCAACATTTATAGTTGCAGCAGAGACAAACCTGATTAAAAGCAAAGACAAAATGATTGGAAGTATAATTTTTTTCATAATAGCTCCTCTTTAATTTTATTAAACGAACTTAAATTGGTTTCAAAAATCAGAGACTGAAAGTTACATTTTAATAATGTTGTCTGCAACCAGTTTTTCTATTTTTAACATGAAATTAATATGAACATATTTTTATTTATCAGTTTTTAACTTCAATTAATATGTGATAGAATTTTTATTCCAGAATAGTACGAAAATTATGGTATAAGTGACATTTTTAAAATCTTTTCAGAATGTCAGCTACTTTTTATTTGTGATTTAATAGCTGGTTAACAATCTTATCATAAGCTATTTGTATTTTAGAAGAAAAAATATGAAAAAAAGAATTATAATTACCGGTGCAACGGGATTGATTGGCAAACGATTATCAGCATCACTTGTATCTAATGGATATGAAATCGTGGTTTTTACAAGAGATGTACAAAAAGGAAAAATTGTTGTTCCTTCTGCATCAAATTATGTTGAATGGGATTATCATAAACTGGAAAACTGGAGTAACCAGTTTGATGGTTGTTATGGTGTTATTCATCTTTCCGGTGCAAGCATAGGAGGAGCAAGAGTTAATAAAAAATACAAGGAAATAATTATCGACAGTAAAATTAACAGCACTAAAAATATTATTAAAGCAATGTCTTCTGTTTCCAATAAACCTAAGGTTTTTCTTTGTGCCTCAGGAGTTAATTTTTACGGCGACAGCGGGAATGATATTTTAACTGAAACTTCTTCTCATGGGAATGACTTTCTTGCAAACTTTTGTAAAGAGTGGGAAGAGGAAGCATCCAAATCAGCAGCACTTGGAATACGATGGGTCAGCTTAAGAACCAGCCCTGTTTTAAGTATTAACAGCGGATTGTTAAAGAGACTATTGCCATTCTTCAAAAATTATCTTGGAGCATCTCTCGGAAATGGAAAACAATGGCTCCCATGGATACATCCCGATGATATTGTGCAAACATACATTTACCTGCTTGAAAATGATTCAATGACCGGAACAATAAACGCTACTTCACCAAACCCTGTTAGAATGGAGGAATTCGCGAGGCAATTTGGAAAGGCCTTAAACCGACCGGCTTTTTTTAAAGTCCCAAAAATTGCACTGAAGTTAATAGCCGGCGAAGCTGCTGATTTTATAACTGCCAGTTTAAGAGTTATACCTGAGAAGTTGCAAAGATCAGGATTCAATTTTAAATTTCCGGATATCCGGAATGCCCTGGCTGATACAATTAAGAATAAGAAATAAATTAACTGTCAAAAACGTCTTAGGATTTTTATGCAAAGAATTAATTTAATCTTACTGTTATTTATAACTTTTTCTCTTTCCTATTTTACCCAGCAGAAAGAAAATAAATATCCTAATATTAAACAGTATTACTTCGTAATTTTAACCAGAGGACCAAACAGCAGTAAAATAAATTCACATGAACTCGAAAAAATTAAAGCCTGTCATATGGCAAATATTCATAAGATGGCTGAAACCGGAAAACTTCAGATTGCCGGACCATTTGGAGACGATGGTGACTGGAGAGGTATTTTTATTTTTGATGTAAAGTCTGAAGAAGAAGTAAAAGGGTTATTAAAAAATGATCCCGCAATTCAGTCCGGCAGATTATCTTATGAAATTCATCCATGGTGGTCTGATAAAGGAAGCTGCCTGAAATAAAGTTATATCAGATCCATATATGAGCTATGATGCAATTTTATTTTTTGAAGATGTTTAAATTTGCTTTTAATAAAAGTTAGGATTCATTATAATTTAGGTAGAAATTATGTCACCGCAGGAATTACAGGAAATTGTTTATGGTTTTCGAACCAGTAGGATAGTTCTAACTTCTATAGAACTAAAACTATATGATATACTTGAGCAAGGAGAAAAGAATTCCAAAGAAGTTTCAAAGCAGCTTTCAACTAATGAAAAAGCTACAGACAGGTTAATGAATTCTCTATGTGCCTTAAATCTTCTGCAGAAGATAAATGGTAAATTTTCAAACTCAGAATTTTCTTCCCGGTTTCTTGTAAAAGGAAAACCGGATTATATCTCAAATTTATTTCATTCAATAGATTTATGGAGATCATGGAGCAATCTTACTGAGATAATTTATGAAGGAAAACCAAAAGGAAAATTTTATGAAAAAAAACAGGAGGAACGGGTTGAACATTTTATTTCTGCAATGCATTACAGGGCATCAAGACAGTCTAAAGAAGATATAAACATACTTGATCTTAAAAATGTGAAAAATGTGCTTGATCTCGGAGGTGGCTCCGGAGCTTATGCAATTGAATTTGTGAAAGCAAATAAAGAAATAAATGCCGTTGTTTTTGATCTTACTGACGTTATACCATTAACTCATAAATATATTTCAGATGCAGGACTATCTGATAAAATAAAAACCATAAAAGGGAATTATTTGAGAGATAGTATCGGATCAGGTTATGATTTGATTTTTTTGTCAGCTATTGTACACAGCAATTCTTTTGAAGAAAATAAAGAACTTATTCAAAAATGCGCCGATGCTCTAAATAAAAAAGGACAGGTCGTCATCCAAGATTTTGTTATGGATGAAGATAGAACCTCACCGGCGTTTGGAACCTTTTTCGCCTTAAACATGCTGGTAAATACTCAGGAAGGAGATACATATACTCAGAAGGAAATTTCTTCCTGGTTAGTTGATGCAGGTTTGATTAATATAAAGAGAAATGAAACCTCTCACGGTGCATCTCAGATTATTGGTTGGAAAAAATAATCTCACAAGGATTACTTGATAAAGAATGAAAAAAAATAATTCGTTTTCATAATTCCCGGAACATTAATTTTAGGACATAGCGTGGTTGGCGGTATTCCTAAAAGTTTCTAATGATATTTTATAAGCCCGCTCTTCAACTAAATTTGGTCTTTTTCCCGGGGCATCAAATTAACCTCCCTGTTCTAATATTTCTCATAAATATTATTAAAATAGTAACATGAAATACTTCTTTTAGAAATCACCCGGCGAAGTCAATCGATCCGGATTAGATAGTATTTTATTTTTTCTTAACTTATATGCAATAAAAATTTAGTTGTTATGATGATTAAACATACCGGGGAATTTGATCTTGCTTACCGTTTTGTTTCTGAAACTAACCAGAATATATTTTTAACCGGTAAAGCAGGTACAGGGAAAACAACCTTTTTAAAATATCTCAGGGAAAACACTTCAAAGAATTGTGTTGTAACTGCTCCAACCGGGGTTGCGGCTATAAATGCACGAGGTGTAACACTTCATTCTTTGTTTCAGCTTCCATTCGGGATAATATTACCTGATTCAGATCCGGGTTTATTTGGAGAAGGTATAGTAAGAAATCATCCTCTTCTCTCAAAGATACATTACAATAGGGACAAGCTTGATTTGCTTCGAAATCTTGAATTATTAATCATTGATGAAGCAAGCATGGTTGCTTCATATACAGTAGATGCAATTGATACAATTTTACGAAACATCAGAAGAAAACCTCATTATTCCTTTGGAGGTGTCCAGGTATTATTTATCGGGGACCTTTACCAGCTTCCTCCTGTGGTTAAAAGAGAAGAATGGGAAATTCTGGATGAGTTTTATAATTCGGTTTTTTTCTTTGATAGTTATGTATTGCGCGATAACATCCCGGTTATAATTGAATTAAAAGAAATCTTCAGACAGGAGGATAGTAAGTTCATTGATATCCTGAATGGAATACGTAATAATAATATTTCAGAGGAAAACTTCGGGATATTGAATTCACGGTTAATAAGTAATTTTATTCCTAAGGATAATGAAGAGTACATAACTCTCACAACACATAATTTTCAATCAGATGAAATAAACCGGAGAAGACTGGATACGCTTCCCGGTTATAAACATGTTTTTTATGCAGAAGTAATTGATGAATTTCCGGAAAATTCGTTTCCCGCTGAAAAAGAACTTAAACTTAAAGTCGGTTCGCAGGTAATGTTTCTTAAAAATGATACGGAAGGCAGACAATACTTTAACGGAAAAATCGGTACTATCACGGAACTTGATCTAGATTATATAAAAGTTAAATGCAAAGATAATTATAATGAAATCGAAGTAAAGAAAAGCGAATGGCAGAATATAAGGTATAAAATCAATCCCGACACAAAAGAAATTACAGAAGAAGTAATGGGAAGCTTTATTCAATATCCATTGCGGCTTGCCTGGTCGATTACTATTCATAAAAGCCAGGGATTAACTTTTAATAAATTAATTGTAGATGCAGAAAGAGCTTTTGCTAAAGGACAGGTTTATGTTGCACTAAGCCGCGGTACTTCCTTAGAAGGATTAATCCTTAAATCTCCTGTTTACAGAAATTTTTTAGGAGCTCATAAAGATTTTAAAGAATGGCAAAAGGAAAATATAAATGATAATCTTTCTCAAAGATTTATCGAATCCCGGCAGGAATTTATGCTTGAAGAACTTCAGGATATTTTTACCTGGCAAAACTGGTATTATAATCTTGTCGAATTAAAGGAATTACTTGTTGAAAACCAGGATAAAATAAATGTTGAATCAAACCTGTGGTTAACCGATTTAATGATGAAACAAAAAGAGCTTTATGAAGTTTCTGAAAAATTCAAGCAGACAATCGCTAAGCTCAGCAGAAGAAATTCTTTAATAGAGGAGAATGAGATGCTGCAGCAAAGAATAAAAGACGGAGCAATTTATTTTCATAATGAAATAATGAAATGGAATGAACATTTCACGGAACATCCATTTACTCTCGGAATAAAAAAAGTAGCTGTAAAGATTGACAACCTTTTGATCGAAATAGCAGATATACTTGAAGAAATTCTGCATAAAATTAATTTTTGCAAAAATGGGTTCCTTCTCGATGATTATTTAAAAAACGGAAAAATAGTCAAAATAAAGGTTAAAGATATCCGAAGCTCCTATTCAAAATCTTCTGCACAAAAAAAGAATACAGTTGCAGAAACTGTGAGGTTACTGCGCGAGACAAAAAGTATACAACTGGTAGCTGAGTTCAGGAATCTAACTCAAAGTACCATTGAGGGACATATTGCAAAAGCAATAGGGCAGAATTTGATTGAGATTGAAGAAGTAATTCCAATAGATGAAGTCAAAAAGATAGCAGAATATTTTCCAGACGAACTATCTGATGTTCAATTAAGCCCTGTCAAAGAAAAAGCACCTTCTGAAATCAGTTATGGAAAGCTGCGAATTGTTTTGGCATGGCTGCAGAAAGAAAAACTAAATTTATGTTGATATCAAGATTAGGATTAAGAATATAAAACATTCAATTCAATTTAATTTTATTCAAACAAAAAACCCCGGACAAAAAATGAACGGGGTTAAATTAATTAGCGGCATTATTACTTCATTAAAATTAATTTTTTAGTTTGTGTAAAACTTCCTGCTTGCCTGCCGATAGGCACGACTTGTAAGGTATAGAAATATACTCCCGAAGCGAGATTGGCCGCATTAAATTCAACTTGATAATTGCCGGCAGGTTTATCTTCATTCACCAAAGTTGCAACTTCTCTTCCTAACACATCATATACTTTAAGCATTACAAGACCTGAAGTTGGGATTGAATATTTAATTGCTGTTGCTGGATTGAAAGGGTTGGGAAAATTTTGAGAAAGTATAAATTTATTCGGTACAATATTTTGTGCCAAATTATTCAGTATAGTAATAAAATTATATTTTTGTGAAAGATAGCCTTCTATTTCCAATCCTTCAGAATCCGAAACCACTCTGTTATATACAATCAATTCAGCCACATCACATTTGGCAGCAAGAGTTCCTTCCGGGACATTATCAGCTCCCCCTATACCACCTCCTCTTCCCAAACTATCACCTAACGTTACTGAAAGAGATGCATTTGATCCTATATTTGTAATAGTAGCATTATTACTATCCCATCGGATTTTTGTATTCCAGATAGTTTGATCTGTAACTATGCTATAGTACTTCCATTCACCATATTCAGCAATATAATCAGATGAAGCCAGGGCTGAGTAATCCGGGCTAAACCCGGCACTAATATGATTATCGGGGTCGCTCACAATAGGATCACGCGTTACAAAGAAATACTGTTTTCCCAAATTCATATCTATTCCACCAAAAGTAATGGGGACTTCCTCATCAGGAGTTGTGGCTCCCGGTATTGTTTCATAACAATAAAAAAACTTAACTGAGTCATAGTTACAGAACCTGTAAATCCCAATTTATCATTGGTCCCATCAAATGCCAGCACTGGTTTACCAATTAATTCATCAAACAGAAAATATGGCTGCCGGTCTGCATTGGATTGTATAGCATTATAACCATTACCGCTTTGATCCTGCCAGCAGCTGACTTTATCATCATCAAATATTACTCCTGCGTCGGACTTTAGCCAAAGCTGCAGTCCATTCATTGGTATTTGAGAAAACGAAACGGTTGTAAATAGAAAAGTTAAAACAACGATTGAAATCTTTTTGCCTGATAACAATTTCTTACATAAATTAATCATAAAAACACCATTTTTATTTTGTTGTTTATTAATTACTGCAAATACAAGAGTCTTAAAATTTATCTTTTAATAGAATATAATTTCTGTATAGCCCTATCGAAGCAGAATCATCTTCTTAGTCACACTGAAATTTTGTGTTTGCATTCTGTAGAAATAAACACCACTCGGAATGTCAGCCGTTTTAAATTCTACTTTATAACTTCCTGCCGGTTTCTCTTCATTAACAAGAGTTGCCACTTCTTTACCCAGCACATCATAAACTTTAAGTGTTACAAACTCTGAATTTGGAATTGAATATTTTATAGCAGTTGATGGATTGAATGGATTAGGATAGTTTTGATCAAGATAAAAATGCGCTGGATTAATATTTGCGTCTCCTTCTACAGCAGTAACCAGAAGATCATCTCTGAAAACCCTGTAGATTGTATCTCCAATTCCACTTGACCATCCCCAGCCGTCATCTGAAAATGAAGCGGGTCCGTGAGGGTTGTTGTCAATTGAAATCCAGGTATTTCCACCATCCTTCGTAAATATAGAACCGGGAGTTGTAACTTCATCGTTCCAACTGTAATTATGATGTGATGTTACCATATACATTCCCGATGTTCCCGGTACGTAACTTAGAAAGTAAAATGATGGTTGTGATGGCGGAGGCGGCTGTAAATTCCATATCATTCCACCATCCGTAGTTTTGCTTACCCTGTTAACGTGATCCCCGAAATAAGTACAGGCTAAACCATTGAGACTATCTTTGAATTGAATGTCAACACCTGTACCGCTTGATAGATTATAATTGATCTTAGTCCAGGTCATACCCCTATCTGTGCTTTTATAAATTTTTCTAAGTGCGGTACTAAAAAGGAAAGTATTACCAGATCCTGTGTTTGCTGTAGGAAAAATATCTCCATCTGCCGGCGGAATATTTGTAACAGTATCCCAGTTAGCTCCTCCATCTTTTGTAGTATATATTTCAAAATGATTGTTTCTGGGATTACCGATGCAAATACCTGTATCACTCTTATTATAAAAGTATATAACTGTCGGATGACCTCCGCCGGTAAATGCATTCCCCTGTTTCTGCCAGCTAGTACCGCCGTTGATCGTTTTATAAATACCACTGTTTGCATTATTACCTTGATTATACACTGCAAGCCATGCTGTCTCGGCATCTCTTGCATAAATAGCTTCAACCCCGCTTCCGGATGGAATTTGAGCTGAATCCACACTCCAATTGCTGCCGCCGTCTGTAGTTATCGCGAATTTAGGATTTATTATGCCATGCCCAAGTTCGAAATTTTCTATGCCCCAGCAAATATTATGGTCAACGGCCGAGAAAATCATTATAGGATCAGAGAATACTGTTAATCCCTGTGCGGTTTGAGTATCCCACTGGATTTGTGCTTTACAGACAGCAGATAAGAATACAAGAAAATAAATGATGTAGTAAATCGTTAATTTTTTCATAATTACCTCCGATTTTTTTTATAAAATTTCCGGATGCAATTAACAAAATGGGATATGGGGATACATATAAAATTTGTAACAAAAACTTTCGAATTTGTAACATTCGAAATATTAATAGTGAAATTGAATAAATTGTAAAGGAGGTTATTCTACAATTTCACTTGGGGAGAAGCCAAATTGATCTTTAAAACATTTGGTAAAGTAAGCCGGACTTCCGAAGCCCAATGAATAAGCAATTTCAGAAATGTTCCCCTGTTTTTCCTCAATCATATTTTTTGCTTTGAGAAGCTTATACGATTTTATATACCGGTTTGCGGATTTTCCGGTTAACGCTTTTAGTTTTCTGTGGACCTGCATTCTGCTCATATTTAATTCTTCACTAAACTCTTCCATATCAAATTCTTCTTCTCCTATATGTTTTTCAATAATTTCGTGAACCTTGATTAAAAATTTTTCATCAGGATTGCTTGTTTTGCTTTCCTTTTCCAGTTTAAATTCAGTTCTACCAAATTTTTCCTGTAATTTTTTTCTTATACTTATTAGGTTCCTTATTCTTACTTGTAGTTCTTTTAAATCAAATGGCTTTGTAAGATAATCATCGGCACCTAATTCGAGACCTTCCAGTTTGTTTTCCTGTCCGGCTTTGGCTGTAAGCAGAATTATTGGAATATGGCTTGTCTTTTCATCTTTCTTTAATATTCTCACTAATTCATTTCCATCAATTTTAGGCATCATCATATCACTAATGATTAAATCGGGAATAACCTTTTCCGCTTTTCTAACTCCCTGCTCTCCATTTACTGCTTCTTCAACTAAGTACTTACCTTCGAGAGATTCTCTGATGTATTGTCTCATATCATAGTTATCTTCTACGATTAGAATGATTATTTTTTCTTCTTTCGTTTCGTCGTTTTCAGTGGGGAAAATTTGTTTATGCAATTCTTTTTCATCTTTTTTTGAGGTATCCAATTTCAGATCAATTGGAATTTTTACGTCAATTAATTTTTCATCGATTACAATTTCATTTTCCTGTAAATGATCTTTCCCCAAAGGAAATCTTAATATGAATTCAGTCCAACTGTTTTTTTCACTTTCCACTTTAATGCTGCCGTGATGCAGTTCAATTAATTCTTTTGTTAAAGCAAGACCAATGCCAGTTCCCTCATATTCCCTGGTCTGTGAAGCGTCGATCTGGTAAAACCTGTCAAACAGTTTCGGTATTTCTTCCTGAGCTATTCCGATACCCGAGTCTCTTATTTTTATTTCTACAAATTCTTTAATGTTGGCATCCCGAACTTGTTTCTGGATATCCACATTGTAAGAAGATGCTTTCTGAAGAACTCCTTCCTGAGAAACAAGCCCGCCTGCCGTATGGTCAGGTTCAGCATAACATTCTTTAACAGATACTGTTATTGTTCCTTCCTCAGGAGTAAACTTAAATGCATTTGATAAAATGTTTGTAAGAATCTTCATCATCTTCTCTTTATCGAAATACAACTCAATAAAGTCTTTCCCAGAATTTATCTTCAGGTTTATATCTTTTGATTCGGCTAATGATTCAAATGAAAGCGCAGCACCCTTTACAAAAGAAACAATATTTCCTTTGGATGCTTCAAGCTTAAGTTTTCCTGCTTCAAGTTTTGAAAGATCCAATAACTGATTTATTAACTGAAGCAGTCTCCTGGAGTTCCTTTTAATAATTTTCGCATCCTTTATAACATCGTCGGAAGTCTTAGAACTTATTTTTTCTGCAGGACCGAGAATTAATGTAAGCGGTGTTCTGAATTCATGGGAAATATTTGCAAAGAATCTGGATTTCATTTTATCAGTCTCTTCTCTTTCCTTTAATACAGCCTCATCCATTTCAACTTTATCTTTTAAACTCAGTCTGTTCAATTCATATCTTCTGACACCGTAGAGAGTGAAAATAAAAATCAGTGCATAAGAGCTGTAAGCCCACCAGGTTTTCCACCAAGGCGGTGAAATTATAATTGCAATTGAAGTTCCCACTTCATTCCAAACACCATCATTATTTGAACCTTTGACTCTGAAAATATATGCCCCTGGATCTAGGTTAGAGTATGAAGCGTAGCGTCTTGTCCCCGAATAAATCCAATCTTTGTCTATCCCTTCCATTTTATATGCGTATTGATTTTTTTCAGGAGAAGTAAAATTCAGCGCTGCAAATTCAAAAGAAAGATTATCTTCGTAATAAGGAAGACAAATTAATTTCTTTTCCGATATAGAGGTGTCTAGCACAACATCTTCATTAAACTTTTTGAAAGATGTAATCACAATCGGGGGAACAAAAGAATTTGTTCTAATTCTTTCAGGGAAAAAACGTACAAATCCACCACCCCCACCAAAATATAATTCTCCACTCCTTGTTTTACATCCTGCAGACATCGATACGTCTCTAATTTTAATCCCATCATTCACATCAAAATTCCAAATCTCTTTTGAAAAGGGAGAATATTTGGATAGTCCTTTGGCAGTTCCAAACCACATATAGGCTTCATTATCTTCAAGAATACAACTTACATGTTGATTGGCCAATCCATCCTGTTCCGTTATTGCTAAAAAATGACCTGAATGTTTATCATACTTTACTACACAAGCATCAGCACCTATCCAGAAATTTCCTTCCCTATCTGCGTAAAGAGTAAAAAGATCGAGCGAACTTAAGGTAGTTGGTGGAGAAAATGGTTTTGGTGCATCTTGAAATCGATTGAAAACATTATCACGTATATTGTAAGACAATAATCCCGCTCCCCTTACCGTGAACCAAATAGTTCCATCTCTATTTTCAACTAAACCGGATAAAGCAATATGATCAAAGGTTTTTGAATAATCTGGATAATGATGTTTAAAAAAATCTTGCCCTGCATGATACTCTTCTAATACACCATCATAAGTGCCAATCCAAATAGTTCCATTACTAGATTCTAAAATTGAGGTAATATAATTGGAGCTAATAGTGTTAGAGTCAGCAGGATTGTGTCTAAAATGCTTAAAGATATTTCTTTTCTTGTCATATAAATCTAAACCATTTGTACCTATCCAGATATTACCGTTATGATCTGATAGGACAGGACCAATACTATTGGCACTTAGACTGGTGGGATCATCAGGGTTGTTTTTAAAATGTTTGAATGATTCTGTTTGTGAATTAAACCTATATAGTCCGTTATTTGATCCTAACCAAATATCACCTGATTTGTCCTCAGTAATTCCAGAGATTATCGTTTCTTCATTATCTTCGGCAGTGTTAAATAGATAATTATAGAAAGGTTTACGATTTTCGTCAATTTTTATAATCCCATTATTTTCCGTTCCTAACCACATAGTTCCTGATGTATCAATAAACATTGAGTAAGCGTACAGTGGCGATCCTGAGGATTTTGAAAATGGTTTAAACTCCTTCTTCACATTATCGAATCTTAAAAGAGGATGTGAAGCGGGACCCGATCCATGTGATAGAGCCCAGATTGTACCTTTTGCATCTTCTTGAATTAACCAAGTCTTAGTAATATGCCCCCAGGGAAAAGTTTGAATTTTATTGTAATAAGTAAAATATTTTTTTGCGTTTACATCAAACCCTGCAATTCCGCCAATCATTCCTACCCATAAAGTCCCTTTGCTATCAAAATAAAGATTTCGCACGTCATTATCATATTGATTCTTATGATTCATAAATGGATTTTCAAATTTTTCAAATACATTCGACTTTTTATTATACATAAACAAACCATTTCCCGTTGCAATCCAAACAACATCTTTATCAGAAGAAGGATCAAAACATATATCATAAATAGGGCAACTTGGCCCATTTAAATAACGTTTAAAATGTTTTCTTAAAAAGTCCATTGAATTCAAACCATCAAAACCTCCGATCCATACAGTGCCCGATTTATCAACTGATACACAGAGCAAAGAATCACTTTTTAATGAATTTGAATTGTGTTTATCATAATTGTAATGTATAAATTTATTCTCCATTCTATTCCACCAATATAAACCGCCGTCTAAAGTGGTAAACCACATTCCTGGTCGGGTATTGTTGTAAGTATCTTCGCACATTCCTGTTAGCCACATCCCAGGAAGAAGACGATGTAAAGTTCCTTCAATTTCATCGTAACAATGAAGAAATCCAACAGCATTAATCCAAATTGTACCGTAACTATCGACAAAAAGATTATTAACATAGGGCGAGGCTAATGAGTTTGTGTTATTGGGATTTAGTTTGAAGACTTTAAAATCGTAGCCATCAAAACGATTTAAACCATCGGCGGTAGCAAACCACATAAATCCCTCTTTATCCTTAATGATATCAGTTACACCATTAAAAGATAGACCCTGTTCTACAGTTAAGCGTTCGAAATTTATTTGTTCTCTTTGGGCAAATACTTCAATAGTAATAAATAAGAAAATGGCGAACTTCTTCATACTGTTTTATAAATTAGGACATATTGATTGCAGACATAGAACTAGTCTGAATGAATTAACTTCACACCTTTAGGGATTGAGCTTAAAATAGAAATTCGTCAATAGATGGGAAGAATTTTTTTTCCTAATAGGTGTAGATGAAATGAACGAAAATAAAATCAATTAATTTTTATTTAAAAGCAATAGTGAGTTTTATAATAAAACAAAAAAAACCCGATTAAAAAATAACCGGGGTTTGTAAAATAAATTTGGCAGCTACCTACTCTCCCACACACCTGCGCATGTAGTACCATCGGCGTACAGGGGCTTAACTTCTCTGTTCGAAATTGGAAGAGGTGTAACACCCTGGCTTTAACCACCAAAATTTGAGCAATATAGTTACTTATACTAGAAGGATCCGATTCATCAGGCCTATAATGAGCAAACTTTTTAGTTTCATTATCGAAAATGTCTAGCCCTTCATCTGTAGATATCCAAATAAAACCATTTTTATCCTGGCAAATGGAATTTATACTATTATTACCGAGACTTTTAGAGTCGTTTGGAATATTTTTATAAGTGATGAATGAACGTTTCGTCTTATCAAATTCTACCAAACCATTCTGAGTTCCTAACCAGATTATTCCATCCTTGTCTTCAAAAATACTACCTACCCAATATGTAGATCCCCAAGTATCAGGAATCTCCGGATCTGTCCAATAGTGAATGAATTTCTTACCTGAGCTGTCGAGCTTGTCTAAACCTCTGCCTGTACCAAACCATAAATTTCCAGATCTATCTTCATAAATTGCATTTACTGAATTTTGTATAAGACTGCCTGAGTCTGTGCTGTCGTGAACAAATCGTTTAAAGTTTTCTTTATTTTTATCGAAAAGATATAATCCATCGCCTGTTCCAACCCACAAGTTTTCATTTCTGTCTACAAGTATAGAAAGTACATGATTACTCCAGTCACTCAACGAGGCATTTTTATTAAGTATGTAATGCGTAAATCTTCCTGTAGATGGATTAAATTTATCTACTCCTTGCGCGTGACCAACCCAAATGTTTCCTTCTTTGTCATCACATAGAGCTTCAACGACAGCATTTGTAATGCTGTTAGTATCATTTTCATCGGGTTTATAAGAAACTATAGAATACCCGTCATATCGGTAAATTCCATAGTATGTTCCAAACCAGATATAGCCGGTTCGATCCTGTAAGATGCAGGGAACGATAGGTGGTATGTCTTGTTCTAGCTGAAAATGTTCAAATGAAATATTTAATCTCTGGGAGTATGACTGCCGGAACCCAAAAAAGAATAAAATGAACAATAATAATTTGATTAAAGTTTTCATTTTAAAAATTTATTTCCATTCCCAACCGCATTGACATTGACGGCTGATACCGTAATGCCTGACCAAAAGTCGGATTAGGATTTATAGGATTTCCTTCGTTATCATACGCTTTATAATGAAGCTGATCTATATCAACCGGTTCCTGTTTACCTGTAATGTCATATAAATCAACTATAAGCCGTGGTCTGAATAAATTCATTTGAGGCATTTCATATGTAAAACGAAAAGCCAGATCCCAGATAGAAGGGGTTCTGCCGGCAGTACCTCGCTGAGTAAGAAATCTAATCCCGCTATTATAGCTTCCAATCATATATTCACTTAAAGGTGTACCGCTCGCCCAAATTAAATATGCTCCGGCACTTAAACCGAAAAGAAATCTATACGATCCGAAAAATTTAAAAACATGAGTTCTGTCATTTGGAAGAAGACCACTAATATTGGCTTGTTCAAAAGGATTGTCGAAACTATAATTTTGATTCGGAAATGTGCTGTGATAAAATGCATCGAATAATCCTTCATAATTTCCGTATTCTCTTGAGAGTACGTAAGACGCAAGGAAATTAAAATGTTCGTCGCCATGCCTTTCAATACTAATTATTAATGCAGTATAATCTCTCGTTGCTTTTGGTCTGTCATAAAATGGATATTTGCCGGGATTACCAAAACCGAACCTCGACTCGGATGGTATGTAGCCATCATCAATAGCCTGACCAAGTGTCCTGTATAAACCTTGTACACTAACCTTGAAGTTATTAAATATTAATCTTTCATAACCCAGGCTGAATTCATCATAGTACTGAGCCTGCAAGTTTTCTACTTCAGGAGCAATAGAATGATGAACGCTCCAGGGGGCAACGAATTCACCACCGTGAGAAATTCCTGGATCTTGAGGATAGAAAAAAACAGAATCATATCCCTGATCGGAATATGCCATTCTTGTACCAAGATTAAGTTCCTGTGAATACCTCCCATACGAACAATAAACTTTTTCAGAACCATCATCTCTGGGCAAAAATATAAGCCCAAGGCGAGGTTGTAACGGGACATCGATTGTTTGTGCTGGCCTTCTATTTGAACCAATCACAAACTGCCAATCCCAGCGTAATCCAACGTTAAAACGAAACTTTGGAAAAACCTTCCAGTTGTCCTGTATAAAGAGTGATGGAATCCTCTGCTGCACAGTTTGAAATCCCGACCCTATATCTTCCTCATATACATTATTACCAAAATCACTATTATAATAATGATAAATATTATTGTAGAAATACCTGTTATCAGTTCCACTAACTTTGTATTCTATTCCTGCACTTAGAATGTGTGTATAAAATGAATGGGTTGCTGATAATTTTGCAATCGAATTGTAACGGTACGAATCATACCAGTTACCTGTTCCCCCGGATTGAGTATGTGTTATGTCATCATAATAAAATACACCATTACCGGTCTCGGTAGCCGGATTCCCGGTGTCATGTCTAATTACTCTGGCAATAGATCCGTTTAATACTAAATCAGAACTAACTGTGTAAATGCCTTTGGCTGAAATACTATACATCCCTCCTGTGTAATTATGGAGATAAGGGTCCGGATTAGTTACTGAATATGTGGGATTTGCATATTCGACTCCGTCTTCTTTAAATGGGTCCCCATCAGCTGAAAGAATAACCTGTATTTTAGGTGATACACTCCAAGTTAACTTTGACGCGAAACTATGCGTTATCGTTTTATCTACATAATTTCCAAAACCTGGAATTTCAACATCGTGATTATTAAAAATTGGATTGTATGCTATGTTGAACCAGATGGCATCTTTTAGAACTGGGCCTCTTAGACTGAAACCAAAATCATATTTAGAAAAATCTCCTTGTGACGGGTCAAGTAATCCTAACCGCGGATTCCGGGTAAGATTATTGTTTGTAAAGTATCCAAATGCAGATCCATGAAAATCATTCGTTCCTGAATAAGTTACAACATTAACCACTCCACCAAGTGAGCTAAGATATTCTGCTTCATATCCGCCGGCTTTTACTTCGACTTCCTGAATAAAATTATAGGGAAGGTTCATAGCATTTGTTCCAAATAACGGATCTGTTACTTCCACACCATCGACAAAGTATTTATTTTCAAATCCTGTTGCTCCACCAATGTTCGCTCCATCTCCAAAATAACTTAGATTCGCCTGAGGCAGCAATGTCACCATATCTTTATAATCTCTGCTGATGGGTAATTGATCAAAATCCTTTGCCTGAAGTTCCCCGCCATAGGTTGTTATCGTAGGATCAATAATTTGCTTTTTACCTGAGATATTAATCTCGGGAAGATTAATAGCTTCCTGCTGTAATTTAATTTCATTGAGGTAAGTTGTTTTTCCTAAACGAATATTTACGTCATTTATAATTACCTTCCGGTAACCGACAGAACTTATTTTGACGGTGTAATTACCGACGGGAAGGAAGAATATATTAAAGTTACCTTTATCGTTAGAAATAGTCCCCTTTATCCCTTGCAGATTCTCACTCATCACAGAAATATTTACCCCTGATAATGGAGTTCCAGTTGTATCGGCTATTCTTCCTTCAAGGTTTCCGGCAATATTCTGAGGTATGATTATATCAGCCTGTACAATTACAAATAGTAAAGCAAGAAATAATATAATTTTCATCTAGCACTCTAAATTATAATAACTAACGTAAACACAGAACTCTATTAAAAGACCTGCA